>NZ_JBNPUF010000001.1:0-1532076 GCF_051168035.1 Bradyrhizobium sp. HKCCYLRH3059
ATCACAGCCTGAGAAACGCCCGCGTCCTCGTGGTCAGGACGGACGTCCGCAAGGCCGTTTTTACACGACCAAGACCCATCTGAGACATTTCGCTAGCATCCCACATTGTAGTAGCGAAGGCCCCTTCCAGAGTTCTGCTTTGAACCGACACGATGGTCTCCCCTCAGCTTGAGGGCAGGCATGAGGCGGCGAAAATTCCCGATCCCATACCTGGAGGCGGGGCGTTGGCCCGGGTTCTCATCGTAGGCGTTTGACTCAAATCAAATAGAACCCGCCTTAGGCTCATAGGGTTTTGCATGGTGGGCTGTCGCGAGGTTCTTTCCAAAACTCTATCGGTGAAGAGTTCATGTCCAGGCGCGTACCTCCTGTCGAAAACCGTGGTCGATCCATTCGGTTCTGGTTGGGGTTGCTCCTCGTGGTCTGCACGGTTCCGGCAATGCTGGTCGCCGGCTACCTGATCACCGACTCGTATATTGCGGCACGCGACAATGCAGAACGCAATACCGTGGCCACAACACGCGCGCTGATGCAGGCGGTCGACCGCGAGCTGCTCAGCGTCCAGTCGAGCTTGCGGGTGCTTGCAAAGTCACCCTACCTGCAGTCCGGTGATCTTGCCGCCTTTCACGAGCACTCGCGCGAACTGCTGCAGTGGCTGACAGGCAATGTAATTGTCATCGCGGACGCGGCCGGACAACTCCTGGTCAGCACGATGGTCCCCTACGGTCAGCCGTTGCCCAGAACCAGCATCCCAGGCCTGGTCCGCACCATCTTCGAGTCCGGCCGACCTGCGATTTCCGATTTTTATATCGGAGCCACATCGAGACAGCCTCAAATCGCCGTCGGTGTGCCCGTGTTTCGGGACGGGAAGGTCGCGTATGCGCTTGTGATGGGCATTCTTCCCGCGAATGTTGCCGTAATCTTGGAGCGGCAGAAGATACCGGAGGGCTGGATCGTGGCGATCCTCGACACCGGCGGGACTATCGTCGCCCGGACCAAAGATCCGGAACTGTTCATCGGCCAGCAGGGAACGCCTGAATTCCAACGCCAGACGTCGAGGGCGCAGGAGGGCATCTACGAGACCCCGACGCTGGAAGGTATCGCAGTCATCGGCGGATACCACCGGTCGTCGATCACGGGCTGGATGATCGCATTCGGCGTTCCCAAGAGCGTCTATACGACGAATCTGCGATGGGCACTGATGATCCAGAGCGCTACCGCGGTCCTCGTGCTGTTGCTCGGTGCGTTGTTGGCGGCAAGTATCAGCAGGCGAATCGTCCGCTCGATCCGCGCGATGACGACCCCGGCGCTTGCGCTGGGACTGTCCAGGAAGATTGATGTCCCGACGGTCGAAATTCGGGAGGTGAACGAGCTAGGTCACGCTCTGACAACGGCTTCCCAATTGATCAACCAGCGCGAGGTCGAGCGCGACGAGGCGCAGCACCAAAAAGCGCAAATCGAGGAGTCGCTCCGGCGATCACAGAAGCTGGAAGCGATTGGCCAGATGGCCGCCACCATCGCCCACGATTTCGGAAATCTGCTCACCCCGATCCTAGGAAACTTGGATATGCTCGAGGAGCGGATCGATGATCCCCGCTCGCGATTGCGTATCAATAATGCCCTGGCTAGTGCCAAACGGGGCCAGCAGCTCGTCCGCTCCCTTATGGCCTTCGCACGCCAAGAGCCGTCGGCAGTGACGATCATCGACATCAATCAGGCGATCCTTGCCATGGAGGGAGTGCTGGAGCAGTCGCTGGGCACAATCGGCAAGCTGATCTTCAACCTCGCATCGGAGGCTTGGCCCGTACGCGGCGACGCAACCCAACTGGAGATGGCGATCATCAACCTGGTCGTCAATGCGCGCGATGCCATGACCGCGGAAGGCACCGTGCAAATATCGACGATGAATAGGACGCTGCACAGCGAGCACGACAATCTCTCGGGCGATTACGTGGCAGTCGCGGTTTCCGACACGGGCCCGGGCATGCCGCCTGAAATCCTCGCGGTTGCATTCGAGCCCTTGTTCACGACCAAAGAGCCGGGCAAAGGCACCGGGCTCGGTCTCGCCAGCGTTTATAGATTTGCCAAACAATGCGGCGGTGTCGCGGTGATCGAGAGTGAGCTCCGCAAGGGAACCACGGTCACGATCTATCTGCCGCGTGCGCGCAACGACGCAACGACTGATAGCGGTGACTCTCGGCTCGGCCGGGCCGCCGACCTGGGCGACGTGAAGTGACGTGCTTGGCCCATTTCGGGCCCAGAGGTCATTGATTGCGACGGTGTCGTTGAGAGCCACAGCAGACATCTGCCGAAGATGCGACAGCCTCTTCGTATCCGGCGGCCGGCCAGGCCGCATCCCGCAAGGGGTGGGAGGACTCGTAGTGGTCAAAGCAAGTTGATCCGATCTGCTTCATCCCCCGACATCCACGCCGCCATGCGCATGCTCTGGTAACATGAGTTCGCCCGGCGAATCGTGGTCACAACCGTCCTACAACGTGCCAGGTTGCGATGGCCGTCCTCCAGCTCTTTCGAGGTTGAACGCTTACCTGCCGAAAATTCCGCCCACCACGCGGTGCATCGCACCGCCGATCGCGCCGATGGGACCTCCGACATTGCGCTGATGTCGCGCGCGTCCCGTGCTGCGACGGGCTTGGCGGTCGGATTTGGCAGCCTCGGCGGCCGCGTCCATCAGGACCTTGTGCTGGGCGGCATTGAGGAAGCCGGTCGTGGGGTAGCCGCGCTCCTCCTGCCAATGGGCGAGGGCGGCGCGGGTCTGTTCGTCGAACGTCCCGTTGATCTTGGTGCCGAACCCGAGCCTGGTCAGCCCTCGTTGCACCGCGCGACGCTTCGCCTTGGTGAGGCCGATCTGGTTCTCGGCCTGCTGATTGGCGTCCTGGGCAGCGATCACGGTATCGGCGGGTGCCGACGCTTCACGAGGTGTGCTGCTCAGACCAGCGTGAGCGACCTGCGCGCTTCCGGCGATCGCTAGGAGGGACAGTGCCAGGATCAAGGCGCGCATGGCCTTTCCTTCGCCGATGATACGTTTCTAGAAGAGATACAGCGCGCCGAACTGAACGATCAACATCCGGTCATGCCGCTCCGTGCGATTGCAGGGTAACTGCGGCCCGGGCGGCACGGTTCCCTGGCCCCGCGCCATTGTTCCCTCGCGTTGCACGCGGAGCACGCGATCGGAGCGCACCTGGGAGGTGTCCAGCAGTGGCCGCGATCCCGGATCGTCGTGGGCGAGCCAGCCGGGGCAGGCAAGCCGTCGCATAGCCGCGAATGCGTATCTAATTACCCTTCAACTGCTCAGAGCTCCCCATTGGGCGGCTCTTTCTGCATGCGAAGTCAAATTTCGATTGAAAATCCAAATCGTCACATTCCTGCTGCATCGCAAAACGCTCATACCGCCATGCAATATAATCCGTTGTATCTGGCATCTGGTATACGTAAATTCTCCTCAGTCAGAACGTCATACCGCCTCACTGAAGGAGACAAACCATGGCCAAGACCGTCGCCCTCCCCCTCGTCCAGCCCGTGTCGCTGTTCGGCCGCCTGCTGGCGACCCTCGACCGCGTGCTGATGACCAGCGCCCGCGCCGCCAACCGCAACGGCGACCTGCCCTATTTCGGCCTCTGAGGCTCGGCGCGCTTCGCGCGCGCAGGCAACCCTCGAAGCCCAACCAAGAGCCCCGGATCTCCGGGGCTTTTGCTTTTGCGACCCCCACGCGACCTGCGACATATTGGCCCCGTGGGCGTCCCACCCGATCTCCTCAATTGCGGTCGGTCACCTCTTCATACCAAAATCAAATCGGTCGATTTGCTGCGGATGCTCCTCTTGCTGCCTGATCCCGGCTGCCAACACAACTTTTGGCTGCATGGGCATGGCAAGGAAGTCCGGGGCTGGCGACGGCCTGAAGCTGGTCACGGTGGGGATGACACCGGCGGGCTCGACAGGTCGGTGGTTCGATTGGGCACAGCGGCCGGAAGAAGCCGTGCGCTCTCGGGAATGAAGGGGAGAAAGCGTCGATGAAGCGTTCCGTGCGCGTGGCCGTTATGGCTGGCATCGCCCTGATGGCAGGGCATATCCCGGCTCTGGCGGGATGGGAGCCTGTCCGGCCGGTCGAGTTCATCGTTCCGGCTGGCACCGGCGGCGGTGCCGATCAGATGGCCCGGACGATCCAGGGCATCGTCACCAAGCACAACCTGATGAAGCAGCCGCTGGTCGTGATCAACAAGTCCGGTGGCGCCGGCGGCGAAGGCTTCCTCGACGTCAAGGCGTCGGCCGGCAATCCCCACAAGATCATCATCACGCTGTCGAACCTGTTCACGACGCCGCTCGCGACCGGCATTCCGTTCAACTGGAAGGACCTCACTCCCGTCGCGATGCTGGCGCTCGACGAGTTCGTGCTCTGGGTCAATGCCGAGAAGCCCTACACCACCGCCAAGGACTACGTCGATGCGGTCAAGCAGGCCGGCGGCACCCTCAAGATGGGCGGCACCGGCTCGAAGCAGGAAGACCAGATCATCACGGTAGCCATGGAGAAGGCGACCGGCGCGAAGTTCACCTACATCCCCTACAAGGGCGGTGGCGAAGTGGCCGTCCAACTGGTCGGCAACCACATCGATTCCACCGTCAACAATCCGATCGAAGCGGTGGCGCAGTGGCGCGGCGGCAAGGTCAGGCCGCTCTGCGTGTTCGACGACAAGCCGATGGGCTTTGACGAGCCGATCACCGACGGCAAGGCCTGGAAGGACATCCCGACCTGCAAGTCGCAGGGGCTCGACATCGAATATCTGATGCTGCGCGGCATCTTCATGTCGCCGCGGGCCACCAAGGACCAGATCGAATACTACGTCGACCTGTTCAGGAAGGTGCGAGAGACGCCGGAATGGCAGGAGTTCATGAAGACCGGCGCCTTCAACACCACCTTCATGACCGGTGCGGACTACGCCAAATGGGTCGAGACCGAAGAGAAGCGGCACGAGCTCCTGATGAAGGAAGCCGGCTTCCTGGCCTCGAACTGAGCGGCTCGCATGAGAAGTCACGGTGGATCGGCCGGCCCCAGCCACAAGGCGGTCGAGGCCGGCGTCACGCTCGCCATCGCGCTGTTCGGGATCATCGTGATCATCGGCAGCGTGAAGGCGGGAATCAATTGGGGCGCTGAGGGGCCGCGGGCTGGATTCTTTCCGTTCTATGTCGGCCTGCTCATCGTCGCGGCCAGCGCGATGAATGTCCGCAACACGCTGCGCGAGGACGACGGCCGCGTCTTCGCCGAATGGGGCCAGCTCCGCCAGGTCATGAGCGTGGTGGTGCCGACGGCGATCTATGTCGGCGCCCTGCCCTTCATTGGCCTCTACCTCGCGTCCATGATCTTCATCGCCTGGTTCATGCGGTGGCTCGGCAAATATGGCTGGCTCACGGTGGAAGCGGTCGCGATCGGCATGCCGGTCGTGACCTATCTGATCTTCGAGCGCTGGTTCATGGTCCCCCTCCCCAAGGGGCCGATCGAGGATTGGCTCGGACTCTAACAAGAAAACTCATCCGCTGAGGGTTGCAGGACCAAGCTGGCATGGAAGAACTCGCCAATCTGTTTCACGGCTTCGCAGTCGCCCTCCAACCGTTCAACATCATGGTGATGATCCTCGGCATCGTGCTCGGGGTGATCATCGGCGTGCTGCCGGGACTGGGCGGCGCCAACGGCGTCGCGATCCTGCTGCCGCTGACCTTCAGCATGCCGCCGACCTCGGCGATCATCATGCTGTCCTGCATCTATTGGGGCGCGCTGTTCGGCGGCGCCATCACCTCGATCCTGTTCAACATCCCCGGCGAACCATGGTCGGTCGCCACCACCTTCGACGGCTACCCGATGGCGCAGCAGGGCAAGGCGGGCGAGGCGCTCACGGCAGCGTTCACCTCGTCCTTCGTCGGCGCGCTGTTCGCGGTCATCATGATCACGCTGATCGCGCCGCTGGTCGCTGGCTTCGCGCTTCAGTTCGGCCCGGCCGAGAAATTCGCCGTCTATTTTCTCGCCTTCTGCAGCTTCGTCGGCCTGAGCAAGGAGCCACCCTTCAAGACGATTGCGGCGATGATGATCGGCTTCGCACTCGCGGCTGTCGGCCTGGATTCCATCACCGGCCAGCTCCGCCTCACCTTCGGCGTCACTGAACTGCTCAACGGCTTCGACTTCCTGATCGCCGTGATCGGGCTGTTCGGCATCGGCGAGATCCTGCTCACGATGGAGGAAGGCCTGAGTTTCCGCGGCGGCAATGCGCAGATCAATCTGCGTGTCGTGCTGCACACCTGGAAGGAGATGCCGGCCTATTGGGTCACGTCGCTGCGCTCCTGCCTGATCGGCTGCTGGATGGGCATCACCCCCGCCGGCGCCACGCCGGCCTCGTTCATGAGCTACGGCATCGCCAAGCGCCTTTCCAAGCGCGGCAAGAATTTCGGCCATGGCGAGATCGAAGGCGTCGTCGCTCCGGAGACGGCAGCCCATGCGGCAGGCACGGCGGCGCTGCTGCCGATGCTGTCGCTCGGCGTGCCCGGCTCCCCCACGGCGGCGGTGCTGCTCGGCGGCCTCTTGATCTGGGGCCTGCAGCCCGGCCCGATGCTGTTCGTCGAGCAGAAGGAATTCGTCTGGGGCCTGATCGCCTCGATGTATCTCGGCAACCTCGCCGGCCTGCTCGTCGTGCTGACCTGCGTTCCGGTCTTCGCGGCGATCCTGCGCATTCCCTTCAGCATCATCGCACCGCTCATCCTCGTGCTCTGTGCCATCGGCGCCTATTCGGTGCACTCGAGCACGTTCGACGTGGTGCTGATGCTGGTGTTCGGCGTGCTCGGCTATCTGTTCAAGAAGTGCGGCTATCCGCTCGCGCCGCTGGTGCTCGCCATCGTGCTCGGCGACAAGGCCGAGGAGGCCTTCCGGCAGTCACTGCTGGGATCCCAGGGATCGCTCGCGATCTTCTTCTCCAACGGGCTGGTCGGCACCATCATGGCACTCGGGTTGATCGCGCTGTTCTGGTCGGCGATCCAGCAGGGCTACAACCGGTTGCGGGCGCTCGCCACATAAACTCGCCCTTGCTCCGATAGTTGAACTACAAATATCCTCTGCTGCGTCGTATTGTCGCTGCAACGATTTGCCTTGCTTCTGCAGGCTTTTTTCATCGATCGCTGGCCTAGCAGCGGGCACGGGCTCGATGAATCCGCTTGTTTATTGGCATATCATATACCAAACTCCGCATAGCTGTTAGGACAAGAATAGACAGCCTGGAGGAAACATGACGGACTTGGCTCACGCGGGGGCGCCCGCATCTGCAAGAGTAAGCGACGCCTATCGCTGGACGCAGCTCGCGGTTGGCGTCCTGGCGATGGTGATGATCGCCAACTATCAATATGGCTGGACCTTCTTCGTCCCGGATATCGCCAAGACCTTCGGCTGGGATCGCGCGTCGATCCAGTGGGCCTTCACCCTGTTCGTGCTGTTCGAAACCTGGCTCGTGCCGGTCGAGGGCTGGTTCGTCGACAAATACGGCCCGCGCATCGTCGTGCTCGTCGGCGGCGTGCTCTGCGCGATCGGCTGGATGATCAACGCCTACGCCACCTCGCTCAACGGCTACTATCTCGGCATGATCATCGCGGGCATCGGCGCCGGCGGCGTCTACGGCACCTGCGTCGGCAACGCGCTGAAATGGTTTCCCGACAAGCGCGGCCTCGCGGCCGGCATCACCGCGGCCGGCTTCGGCGCCGGCTCGGCGCTCACCGTCGCGCCGATCCAGGCCATGATCCGCGACTCCGGCTTCCAGACCACCTTCCTGTATTTCGGTCTCGGCCAGGGCATCATCATCGTCATCCTCGCCTTCTTCCTGTTCGCGCCCAAGGAAGGCCAGGTGCCCGCGGTCACTCAGAACACCAACCTCGTCCAGAGCCGCCGCAACTACAACCCGACCGAAGTGATCCGTCAGCCGATCTTCTGGCTGATGTACTTCATGTTCGTGATCGTCGGCGCCGGCGGCCTGATGGTGACGGCCAACCTCAAGCCGATCGCCGGCGACTGGAAGGTCGACAACATTCCGGTGACGCTGATCGGCATGACCATGACGGCGGTGACGTTCGCAGCGACCATCGACCGCGTTCTGAACGGCCTGACGCGTCCGTTCTTCGGCTGGATCTCGGACATGATCGGCCGCGAGAACACGATGTTCATCGCCTTCGGCATGGAAGGCATCGGCATCTGGGCGCTGTACATGCTGGGCCACGATCCGGTGTGGTTCGTGATCCTGTCCGGCTTCGTGTTCTTCGCCTGGGGCGAGATCTACTCGCTGTTCCCCTCGACCTGCACCGACACGTTCGGCACCAAGTTCGCCACCACCAATGCCGGCCTGCTGTACACCGCCAAGGGCACGGCAGCGCTGCTGGTGCCGATCGCGAACTACATGCAGCAGTCGTCAGGCAATTGGGACCGCGTCTTCATCATCGCGGCCGGCGCCAACATCCTGGCATCGATCCTCGCGATCGCGGTGCTCAAGCCCTGGCGGAGGGTCGTGGTGCAGAAATCGACGCTCTGACGCGCCCCTTCGCGCTGCAACAAAAATAAAAAAGAACGCTTCCAGATTGACGACGCTCGGCATTTTGCCGAGCGTTTTCTTTTGCTTGGCGGACGATTTCGGTCTCGTTGCAAAGCAACATGTCGCACCCTGTGTCGCAGGCCATATTGCAGACTGGAATATATTATACCAGAATGACTTCGTGCGCAGATGAGGAGCGCGCTCGCAGCGGCATCCTCCAAGAGAGCGCGTTAGGGAGGACACATGGTTTCCAGCACAGAGGCGACACCGCCTGTCCAGGCACAGTCCAGCGGCTTCCGCTGGCTCCAGCTCGCGATGGGCATCATCTGCATGGCGATGATCGCCAACCTGCAATATGGCTGGACACTGTTCGTCGATCCGATCGACGCGAAGTTTCACTGGGGTCGCACGGCGATCCAACTGGCCTTCACGATCTTCGTCGTCACCGAAACCTGGCTCGTGCCGGTCGAGGCCTGGTTCGTCGACAAATACGGCCCGCGCCTCGTCATCATGTTCGGTGCCGTCATGATCTCGCTGGCATGGGTGCTGAACTCCTACGCCGACTCGCTCACCCTGCTCTACGCCGGCGCCGTCATCGGCGGCATCGGCGCCGGTGCGGTCTACGGCACCTGCGTCGGCAATGCGCTGAAATGGTTTCCCGACCGCCGCGGCCTCGCCGCCGGCGCCACCGCCGCCGGCTTCGGCGCGGGCGCCGCGCTCACCGTCGTGCCGATCGCCAGCATGATCGCCTCGAGCGGCTATCAGAGCGCCTTCTTCACCTTCGGCATCGGCCAGGGCCTGATCGTGTTCGTGCTCGCGATCTTCCTGCGGCCGCCGACCCACGCCGCGCCTGCGCGCAAGAAGCAGCTCAACCTGCCGCAGAGCAAGATCGACTACACGCCGCCGCAGGTGCTGCGCACGCCGATCTTCTGGATCATGTATCTGGTGTTCGTGATGGTGGCCTCCGGCGGCCTGATGACCGCAGCCCAGATCGCCCCGATCGCGCACGACTTCAAGATCGCCAACGAGCCGGTGTCGCTCGCCGGCTTCCAGATGGCGGCACTGACGTTTGCGATCTCGCTCGATCGAATCTTCGACGGCTTCGGCCGTCCGGTGTTCGGCTGGATCTCGGATACGATCGGCCGCGAGCACACCATGTTCATCGCCTTCGGCACCGCCGCTTTGATGCTGCTGACGCTGGCGAATTACGGCCACAACCCGATCGTGTTCGTGCTCGCGACCGCGGTCTATTTCGGCGTGTTCGGCGAGATCTACAGCCTGTTCCCGGCGACCTCGGGCGATACGTTCGGCAGCAAATATGCCGCGACCAACAACGGCATGCTCTACACCGCGAAGGGCACCGCCTCGCTCCTGGTCCCGCTCGCGAGCCTCGTCTCCGCCAAGTATGGCTGGCAGGCCGTGTTCGTGATCGGCGTTGCGCTGAACGCGACGGCGGCGCTGATGGCGCTGTTCGTGATCAAGCCGCTGCGCCGCGCCTTCATCCTCGGCAAGGAGGCGGCGGTCACCCAGCCTGCGGCGCAGGACGTTCGCACCACGGCGTAAATCACCCGCTTCTTCCCGCGACTGCAGGAGGCGCATCCCCATGCGCCTCCTTTTCTTTTTTTCTTTTGGCGCGCCGTGCATGCCAGATGCCAATCCGAGCATACATTTGACAGCATCGCTGACCTTATTTTCCAGACATCTGCCCAGAAAACATCAAGATCCCAATTGACTTCTGGCATAACGTATACCAGACTTCCTTCTGTTCAAGACAACAAACGGGAGGGTGCCATGAAAGTCGGAGACATCCTGCGCAACAAGACGGCGCGCGTGATCACGGTGCGAATGAATGAGACCGTCGGCGTCGCGGCGCAGTTGATGCGCGCCAGCAATGTCAGCGCCCTCGTCGTGAAGGACGTCGTCCGCACGGAAGGCAACACCGCCGCCGGCATGTTCACCGAGCGCGACGTGGTGCGCGCCATCGCCGAGCACGGCGCCGCCGGCGTCACCATGAAGGTCTCGCAGTTGATCTCGCCGCAGCGGCTGATCTCCTGCAGCACTGAGGACACGCTCGAGCACGTGCGGCATCTGATGAACGTGCATCACATCCGCCACCTCCCGGTCATCGTCGACTTCGCGCTCGCCGGCGTCATCAGCATGCGCGACGTCTCCAGCGCCTTCGACGAAGCGGAAGCTCCCGTCGCCGCCTGACGCGTCCAGCCCGGTCAGCGGAACCGGTTCATCCCCCAGGGAGTCTTGTCGGAGCAGCGCGCCGCCTGTTAGGCGGTGCGCTGAGAACAGCAGCACAGTAAGGTCGCCGCTCATTCTGACCGATAGGATTCCTCGCGATGAAAGCCTATGTCTACGGCGCCCAGGGCGCCGCGATCACCGATATCGCCAAGCCCACGCCGAAGGGCACGCAGGTCCTGGTCCGCGTGCGCGCCTGCGGCCTCAATCGCGCCGATCTCGGCATGACGAAGGGGCATGTGCATGGCGCCGCCGGCGGCGTCGGCACGGTGCTCGGCATGGAATGGGCCGGCGAGGTCGCCGAGCTCGGTCCCGACGCCAGGGGCGTGAAGATCGGCGACAAGGTGATGGGCTCGGGCAGCGCGGCGTTCGCCGAATACACTCTCGCCGACCACGGCCGTCTGTTCCACGCGCCGTCGAACATGAATTTCGACGAGGCCGCCACGCTGCCGATCGCGTTGACCACGATGCACAACGCCGTCGTCACCAACGGCGCTTTGCAGCCGGGCCAGCGCGTGCTGGTGCAGGGTGCGAGCTCCGGCGTCGGCCTGATGGCGATGCAGATCGCCAAGCTCAAGGGCGCCTCGCTGGTGGTGGGCTCCTCGACCGATGCGATGCGCCGCGGACGGCTCAAGGAGTTCGGCGCCGATCTCGCCATCGACTCCAGCGATCCCGCCTGGGTCGATCAGGTGCTGCAGGCGACCAACAGCGAGGGCGTCGATCTGATCATCGACCAGGTGTCCGGCAAGGTCGCCAATCAGAACCTCGCCGCGACCAAGGTCCTCGGCCGCATCGTCAATGTCGGCCGGCTCGGCGGCACCCATGCCGACTTCAACTTCGACCTGCACGCGGCGCGCCGCATCACCTATGTCGGCGTCACCTTCCGCACCCGTTCGATCGAGGAGATCCGTACGATCTTCGACGAAGTGAAGAAGGACATCTGGGGCGCGGTCGCGCAGCGCACGCTGCGGCTGCCGATCGACCGCGTCTTCGCCTTCGACGACATTGGCGCGGCGTTCGCCCACATGGAGGCGAACAAGCATCTCGGCAAGATCGTGGTGACCTTGTGAACGCAACCTTCTGAGATTTAGAAGCACTCGAAACAGCGCGCGGTCCACGCACATGGACCGCGCGATCCCGGCTTTCATGGTGCGGCCTCGGCTGCTACATCCGCCGCCATGAGAGACGCCGCCTCCCATGTCGATTCCGGGAAAACCCGTGTCGCCGCGATCTCGATCGCGGCGAGCGCCAGCATGGCCGCGGCGAAGTTCATCGTCGGCGTCCTGATCGGCAGCCTCGCGCTCGTCTCCGAGGCCCTGCACAGCGCCGTCGACGTCGTCGCCACCGTGATCACCTGGATGGTGGTTCGGGTATCGGACCGGCCGGCCGACGACGAGCATCATTACGGCCATGGCAAGCTGGAGAGCCTGTCGGCGCTCGGCGTCATCGCCCTGCTCTACGTGCTGGCCGGCGGCGTGCTGGTGGAATCTGTCAGCCGGCTGCGCGAGGCGGCGCCGCCGCCGTCGCTGTCGGCGATTCCGTTCGTGGTGCTGCTGGTCGACATCGCCGTCAACTTCTGGCGCGCCCGCGCGCTGCACCGCGCCGCGCACGAGACCCACAGCCAGGCGCTCGCCGCCGACGCGCTGCATTTCGCCTCCGACGTGCTCGGCTCGATCGCCGTCATCGCAGGCCTGGTCCTCACCGCGTTCGGGTTCTGGTGGGGGGATTCCGCCGCCGCGGTCGCGGTCGCCCTGATGATCTCGGTGCTCGGCCTGCGGCTGGCGCGCTCCACCGTAGAAACACTGCTCGACCGTGCACCAGAGGGCGCGGCCGAAAAGGCGCGCGCCGCGATCCGTTCGATCAACGGCGTCGTCGATGTCGAGCGGCTGCGGGTCCGGCTCGTCGGCGCAACGCATTTTGTCGACGCCACGGTGCAGGTGCCGCGCACCTACCCGATCGACCGCGTGCACGAGATCAAGCGCGATGCGCAGGCAGCGGTCGATGCCAGCCTGTCCGGCGCCGACGTCACCTTCACGACGGTGCCGGTCGCGCTCAGCAATGAGAGCGTGCGCGAGCGCATCATGGTGATCGCGCGCAATTCCGGCCTCGCGATCCATCACGTCACCGTCCACGACGTCGGCGGCCGCCTGATCGTCGCGATCGACCTCGAGGTGGACGGCGACATGAGCCTGTTCGCGGCGCATGCGATCGCGCACGAGCTGGAACGCAGCATCCGCGACGAATTCGGCGCCGACGTCGAGGTCGACACCCATATCGAGCCGCTCGAGCCCGAGCTGCCGTTCGGCGTCGACGCGCCTGCGCAGCGGATCGCCGAGATCGCCGCCGCCCTGCAGCGTCTCGCCGCCGAGACCGACATGTACGACGTGCACAATGTCCGCGTCCGCAACACCGAGGCCGGCGAGATCGTCAACTTCCACTGCCGCGCGGCGCCGTCGATGAGCGTGCTGAAGGTGCACGACAACGTCGACCACATCGAGCGCGGGGTGCGTCGCGCCTTCCCGAGCGTCAAGCGCGTCATCAGTCACGCCGAGCCGCCGCACGGCTGAAGCCTGAACGTCATGCTGCGTTCCCGCTTCGGACTCACTCTGCCGGCTTTTCGCCATGGCAATTCCGCATTGGATAAGATTTATTAGCTTTTGCCAAATCGTTGACTCTCGACAGCCCGAGAAATCTGGATTCAAATCAACTTGATTCGGAAGCGGCTGGGGCTCTTTCGAAATTCGGGTATCCAAGAAGTTTCGGGGGTCTACAGCATGGCGCGTGCGCATGCCGCGAACGCGTGCGTCCAATCTTCTGATTCCATCAAGGGGTTGGCGCAATCGATCGCGAAACCGGCCTATCAAAGGCTGCTGACTGCTGAGCCGGTATTGCGTCGTGCTGTCCCTACTTTGATCATCGCCTTTCTCGTCACGATCTGTCTCGGCGCCTTCGTCCAGGTGCTCGACCAGAGCCGTCAGAAGCGCGGCGCGACCAAGCGCGACCTGGCCGCGATCTCCGACCTGCTCGCCGACCGCATCGGTCATCTGGCGACGCGCCCGGACCGCATCGCCCACATCGAGCATCTGCAGAGCCTGCTGCCCGACCTGATCCCCGCCTGGGGAGCGGCGGCCGGACGCCACGTGATCGTCACCGGCGCCGACCACCGCATCCTGGCCCGGGTTCCGGTCGACGCCGCGCTCGGCGAGAACGACCGCATCCTCGATTTGATCTCGACCGCGCAGCTCTTGGCCACGCCCGGCCTGCAGGGCGCGGTCACCGAGATCACCTTGCCGAACGGCCGTCCGGCCTTCGCGGTGTCGCAGTTGATCAAGGCGCTGCCCGGCCGCGTCGTCGTGATCCAGGAGAAGCTCGAGCCGATCTGGGGCTCGGACGCCGCGCTCTCGGTGACCCTGTCGGCGACGACGGGCTTCGTCGTGCTGATCCTGGGCTTCGCCTTCCACTGGCAGTCGACCCGCGCCCGCGAGGGCGACCTGATCAACGACGCCGTGCGCGGCCGCATCGACACCGCGCTCAATCGCGGCCGCTGCGGGCTGTGGGACTGGGACCTGTCGCGCGGGCGCATCTTCTGGTCGAACTCGATGTTCGCGATGCTCGGCCTGGAGAACCGCACCGACCTCCTCACCTTCGGCGAGGTCAACGCGCTGGTGAACTCCGATGACATCGACCTGTTCGAGATCGCCGACCAGCTCGTCGCCGGCGACATCCACCAGATCGACCAGAGCTTCCGGATGCGCCACACCGAGGGCCACTGGATCTGGCTGCGGGTGCGCTGCGAGCTCAGCCAGGGCACCTCCGATTCCGGCCTGCACCTGATCGGCATCGCGGTCGACGTCACCGAGCAGAAGAGCCTGGTCGAGAAGACCGTCGAGGCCGACCTGCGCCTGCGCGACGCGATCGAGACGATCTCGGAAGCCTTCGTGCTGTGGGACGCCAACAACCGGCTGGTGCTGTGCAACTCGCATTTCCAGAAGCTGCACAAGCTGCCGGACTCCGCCGTGATCCCCGGCACCTCCTATGAGACCGTCATCGAGGTCGGCAAGATGCCGGAGATCCGCACCCGGCTGCACGACCACAGCCAGCAGGCGCCGGGCGGGCGCACCTTCGAGGCCCAGCTCGACGACGGCAGCTGGCTGCACATCAGCGAGCGCCGCACCAAGGACGGCGGCTACGTCTCGGTCGGCACCGACATCACCCGCATCAAGGAGCACGAGCAGAAGCTCATCGACAACGACCTGCGCCTGCGTGCCACCGTGATCGACCTGCAGCGGTCGCAGAGCGCGCTGGAGCGCCAGGCGATCGAGCTCGCCGACCTCGCCGAGAAGTACTCGCAGGAAAAGACCCGCGCCGAGGAAGCCAACCAGACCAAGTCGAAATTCCTCGCCAATATGAGCCACGAGCTGCGCACGCCGCTCAACGCCATCATCGGCTTCTCCGAGATCATGGGCAGCGGCATGTTCGGCTCGCTCGGCTCGGAGAAGTACCAGGAGTACTGCCACGACATCCTGACCTCGGGTCAATATCTGCTCGAGGTGATCAACGACATCCTCGACATGTCGAAGATCGAGGCCGGCCGCATGAAGCTCGACATGGAGCCGCTCGACCTCGCCAAGACGCTGGCGGAATCGCTGCGCGTCGTCTCCGGTCGCGCCCTGGACAAGAGCCTCGTGCTCGACGCCGACATCGGAGGCAGCATCCCGGTCGTCGCCGACCGTCGCGCCACCAAGCAGATCATGGTCAACCTGCTGTCGAACGCGGTGAAGTTCACCCCCGAAGGCGGCCGTGTCACGATGCGGAGTCGCGTGTTCGAGGACAAGGTCGTGCTCATCATCGCCGACACCGGCATCGGCATCCCTGCGCAGTCGCTGGCGCGCCTCGGCCGCCCGTTCGAGCAGGTCGAGAGCCAGATGACCAAGACCTATCACGGCTCCGGCCTCGGCCTCGCCATCGCCCGCTCGCTGGCCCAGTTGCACGGCGGCTCGATGCGGCTGCGCTCGCGGCTGGAGCACGGCACCGTCGTCCGCGTGACCCTGCCCCGCGACGCGTACAAGGCCACGGCGAGCATCTCGGTGGCGGCGTGAGCGCGGCGGCCGTACTGCCGTAGCGTGGGCACTTTGCCCCACCCTACGGCAACATCATCAAATCGGATTCACATCTCAAAGAGATTGCACTTCAGGATCAGGCCCCACAGGCATGACAGCGCTCTCGCGTGGCGGATGATGCCCATGCGATCGGCTTGCCCTTCGGACATGCAACGCCGACGCAGGACGCAGGCGGATGACGGCATCATGACGTCGCTTCGTGCCTAGTCAGCAACATTGGCGGAACGTGGTATTGACGCACCTGCAGGTCAGCAACTAAGGCAGTTGCTCCAAGATCTGGAGTACTGCGCGTGATCATTGCCTTCATCGTTGCCGCCTTCGCCTATCGCTTTGCCATGCTGGGCGTCTCGATCCGCAACGAAAAACGGCTGCGCGCCGACGGCGCAACCGAATACGGCGCATCCGTGTCGCGCTGGTTGGCCATCGCACATGTCGCTTTCTATCTCGCCGCGACGGCCGAGGGCCTCGTCCGGGATGCGCCGCTCGACGCCGTCAGCATCATCGGGTTCGTAATCTATCTGTTCGGCGCGGTGATGCTGCTTGTGGTGTCGCAATTGCTCGGCCGCCTCTGGACCGTCAAGCTGATGCTCGCGCGCGACCACGCGCTGGTGACCCATCCGCTGTTCCGGATCGTGCGCCACCCGAACTACTTCCTCAACATCCTGCCCGAGCTGATCGGCTACGCGCTGACCCTGCACGCCTATCTCACGCTCGTGGCCGGCCTGATCATCTATGCCGTGCCACTGACCTTGCGGATCCGGCAGGAGGAGAAGATCATGCGGGAGCAATTTGCTGCATACTGAGCGGAGCTAGCCGCTCCGCGAGTTCGCCGCGCGGACCGCAACTTTCACCAAGTCCGACGCTCGACGCCCGTGCAAGGGTTCGGTGACCATCATCGTACCCAAGGGAGCATCGCGATGCTGAAGCGGATCTGGCACGGCTGGACCAGGGCGGCGGATGCCGATGCCTATGAGGACCTGCTGCGGTCAACGATCTTTCCAGGGATCATCGATCGGAAGATCGAGGGATTTCTGAGCATCGAGCTGCTGCGCAGGCCGCTCGAAGACGAGGTCGAATTCGTGACGATCATGACCTTCGCCGATCCGACGGCGGTGGTTCGCTTCGCGGGTCCGGCGCATGACGCGGCGGTGGTCCCGGCCGCGGCGCGGAAGCTGCTCAGCCGCTATGACGGCCATGCCGCGCATTATGAGTTGAAGGCCACGCGCCACGCGCAAGGTCAGAGTTCAGCGACCGCATGAGAGCCCGAAGTCTGCCGATGACGCCGGCGAGGTCGGCGACGACGCCGGCCGTCGCCACCGCAGCAACCTGGATGGCTACTCTGCGCTCGCAATGACGAGAGGAGACAGTGTGCGCCATCCTGGCGAGCGCAGCGCTGCGCCAGCGGCAACTCCGCGGACGCGCGCCTCACGCCTGCAGGCTGGGCGCGACCTCGCGGGCGATCTGGACCAGCGCCGCGATCAGCGGGGTCATCGGGTCACGCTGCGGGATGACCAGGCCGATCTGGTAGTTGATGACGGGATCGACGATCGGGATCGAGCGCACCTTGTCGGCGAGGCCGAGCGTTTCGGCGAGCTTGGCCGGCATCACGCTGGCCCAGCGGCCGGTCTTGACATGGGTGTACAGCACCAGCAGCGAGTTCGACGTCAGCGTCGGCGTCACCTCGTTGCCGGCGGCCTTCAGAGCGCGGTCGATGATGCGGCGGTTCTGCATGTCCGGGGTCAGGAGGCACAGCGGCACCTGCCCGACCTCCTGCCAGGTCACCTGATCGCGATCGCCGAACATCGCGTCGGGCGCGGTCAGCAGCCGGTAGCTCTCGTTGTAGAGCGGGATGGTTCTGACACGGCCGATCGGCTCGTTCTCGATGTAGGTCAGCCCGGCGTCGACCTCCAGGTTCTCCAGCAGCCCCAGCACGTCGGCCGACGTGCACGACATGATGCGGAACCGGACCTCCGGATGCTTGGCGCGGAACGGCGTCGTCAGCGACGCCACCATGCCGAGCACCGTCGGCACCGCCGCGATCCGGATCTCGCCCGATAGCTTGTCCTTGAGCCCGTTGATCTCCTGGCGCATCGCGCGGAAGTCGCCGACGATGCGGCGCGCCCAGTCGAGCGTGCGCTCACCCTCCGGCGTAAAGCCCTGGAACCTGGAACCGCGCTGCACCAGCATGACGCCGAGGATCTCCTCGAGCTGCTTGATGCTGGTCGACATCGTCGGCTGGGTCACGCCGCAGGCCTCGGCCGCGCGGCCGAAATGACGCTCCTTGGCCAGCGCCAGCAGCAGTTCGAGCTTGTCAATCAAGAGGTCGGCCTTCCAGCGGTTGAAGGGCCCAGTTCCGCACGTTTTCGGCGGTGCGGGCCACGGAGAAACCTATCACGGCGCGGAGGGCCCGGACACGGTAAAACGCGGCCGCAAGCCGGTCGCGCGAGCGCCCGTTTTTCGTCAACTTCTAGCTATCTCTCGATTGCGTTTCGCTATCGCAGCACGGGACTGCTTTATTGATATCTTGAGCAATTCCAATTTGGATGTGCGAAACGCTTGCAACGCAGAATCGGGATCAGGATGACGCCGGTGTACGAGACGTGGGAGGCGGCGCGCGGCGCCGAAATCATCGCCCAACATAGCGGGATGGAGGGAGCAACCTTGCCCATCCTCCATGCGTTGCAGGAGACGTTCGGCCATGTGCCGGAGGATGCCATTCCGATGATCGCATCCGCTCTGAACCTCTCGCGCGCCGAGGTTTACGGCGTGTTCACGTTCTACCATGATTTCCGGGCCAAGAAGGCCGGTCGTCACGTGCTGAAGCTGTGCCGCGCCGAGGCCTGCCAGGCCGCCGGCGGCGATGCGCTCGCGGCGCGCGCCGAAGCGAAGCTCGGCATCTCCATCGGCAACACCACGGCCGATGAGCGCGTCACGCTCGAGCCGATCTACTGTCTCGGCCTGTGCGCAACCGCGCCGTCGGCCATGCTCGATGGCCGCCTGGTGGGCCGGCTCGACGAAGCCCGGATCGATGCTCTCGTCTCGGAGGCCCAGCGATGAGCGTGCGTCTTTTTGTCCCGTGTGATGCCGGCGCCCTCGCCGTCGGCGCCGATGAGGTTGCCCACGCGCTGCACAAGGCGGCGCTGGAGCGGAAGGTCGATATTGAAGTCGTACGCAACGGCTCGCGTGGGTTGTACTGGCTCGAGCCGCTGGTCGAGCTGGAGACGGCGCAGGGCCGCTTCGGCTTCGGACCGGTGACGGCAGACGACGTGCCGTCCCTGCTCGATGCGATCGTCGCCGACAAGCCGCACAAGCTCTCGCTCGGCCTGACCGAGGAGATCCCGTGGCTGAAGCGGCAGACCCGCCTCACCTTCGCCCGCTGCGGCATCATCGATCCGCTGTCGCTCGACGACTACCGCGCCCATGGCGGCTACAAGGGCCTGACCCGCGCCCTGACGCTGACGCCCGATGCTGTGATCGCCGAGGTCACGACCTCGGGCCTGCGCGGCCGCGGCGGCGCAGGCTTCCCGACCGGCATCAAATGGAAGACGGTGGCGCAGACCGCGGCCGACCGCAAATACGTCATCTGCAACGCCGACGAGGGCGACAGCGGCACCTTCGCCGACCGCATGCTGATGGAAGGCGATCCCTTCGTGCTGATCGAAGGCATGACCATCTGCGGCATCGCGGTGGGCGCCACCAAGGGCTACATCTACACGCGCTCGGAATATCCGCACGCGATCGCGACCATGACCAAGGCGATCGAGATCGCCAGGAAGGCCGGCCTGCTCGGCGACAAGATTGCGGGCTCCAACGCCACGTTCGAGTTGGAGGTGCGCACCGGCGCCGGCGCCTATGTCTGCGGCGAAGAGACCGCGCTGATGGAGAGCCTGGAGGGCAAGCGCGGCATCGTCCGCGCCAAGCCGCCGCTGCCCGCCCATCATGGCCTGTTCGGCAAGCCGACCGTCGTGAACAACCTGCTGTCGTTCGCCGCCATCCCCTTCATCCTCGATGAGGGCGCCAAGGCCTATGCCGATTTCGGCATGGGACGCTCGCGCGGCACGATGCCGATCCAGATCGCCGGCAACGTCAAGTTCGGCGGCCTGTTCGAGACCGCGTTCGGCATCACGCTGGGCGAGTTGGTCGACGACATCGGCGGCGGCACCTTCACCGGCCGCCCGGTCCGTGCCGTGCAGGTCGGAGGCCCGCTCGGCGCCTACTTCCCCCGCGCCCTGTTCGACACGCCGTTCGACTACGAGGCGTTCGCCGCCAAGGACGGCCTGATCGGCCATGGCGGCATCGTCGTGTTCGACGACAGCGTCGACATGTCGAAGCAGGCCCGCTTCGCGATGGAGTTCTGCGCCATCGAATCCTGCGGCAAGTGCACGCCGTGCCGTATCGGCTCGACGCGCGGCGCCGAGACCATCGACAAGATCCGCCGCGGCGAGCGCGTCGCCGAAAACATCGCCCTGGTCGAAGACCTCTGCGGCACCATGAAGCTCGGATCGCTCTGTGCACTCGGCGGCTTCACGCCCTACCCTGTGCTCTCGGCGCTGAAGCACTTCCGCGAAGATTTCGGCCCCCAGCAGCCGCGCTTGCAGGCTGCGGAATAAGATATCGGGAACAAGGACACCGACCATGTCGCTCATCCACGAAACCGATTACGGCACACCGCTCTCCAAGTCCGAAAAGATGGTCACGCTCACCATCGACGGCCAGAGCATCACCGTTCCCGAGGGCACCTCGATCATGCGCGCGGCCATGGAGGCCGGAACGCAGATCCCGAAGCTGTGCGCGACCGACATGGTCGACGCGTTCGGCTCGTGTCGCCTCTGCCTCGTCGAGGTCGAAGGCCGCGCCGGCACCCCGGCCTCCTGCACCACGCCGGTGGCCGCGGGCCTCGTCGTCCACACCCAGACCGAGCGGCTGAAGAAGCTGCGCAAGGGCGTGATGGAGCTCTACATCTCCGACCATCCGCTCGACTGTCTGACCTGCGCTGCCAATGGCGATTGCGAGCTGCAGGACATGGCCGGCGCGGTTGGCCTGCGCGACGTGCGCTACGGCAACCAGGGTGAGAACCACGTGTTCGCCGACGCCTGCGGCGAGGCCAATCCGGCCTGGCTGCCGAAGGACGAGTCGAACCCCTATTTCACCTACGATCCCTCCAAGTGCATCGTCTGCTCGCGCTGCGTCCGCGCCTGCGAGGAAGTGCAAGGCACGTTCGCGCTGACCATCTCCGGCCGCGGCTTCGACAGCCGGGTGTCGCCGGGCATGAGCGAGAGCTTCCTCGGTTCGGAATGCGTGTCGTGCGGCGCTTGCGTGCAGGCCTGCCCGACTGCGACGCTTACCGAGAAGAGCGTGATCGAGATCGGCCAGCCGGAGCATTCGGCGGTCACCACCTGCGCCTATTGCGGCGTCGGCTGCGCCTTCAAGGCGGAGATGCGCGGCGAGGAAGTCGTGCGCATGGTGCCGTACAAGGATGGCAAGGCCAATCGCGGCCATTCCTGCGTCAAGGGCCGCTTCGCCTATGGCTATGCGACCCACAAGGAACGCATCCTCAAGCCGATGATCCGCGAGACCATCGACCAGCCCTGGCGCGAGGTCTCCTATGACGAGGCCTTCAAGTTCGCCGCCGACAAGCTGCGCGGCATCCAGGCCAAATACGGCCGCGACGCGATCGGCGGCATCACCTCGTCGCGCTGCACCAACGAAGAGACCTATCTGGTGCAGAAGCTGATCCGCGCCGGCTTCGGCAACAACAATGTCGACACCTGCGCCCGCGTCTGCCACTCGCCGACCGGCTACGGCCTTGCCACCACCTTCGGCACCTCCGCCGGTACGCAGGACTTCGACTCGGTCGAGGATTCCGACGTCATCATGGTGATCGGCGCCAACCCGACCGATGCGCATCCGGTGTTCGGCTCGCGCATGAAGAAGCGGCTGCGCCAGGGCGCCAAGCTGATCGTGGTCGATCCGCGCAAGATCGACCTGGTGAAGTCGGCGCATATCAAGGCCGACTATCACCTGCCGCTGCTGCCCGGCACCAACGTCGCGATCCTGACTGCGCTGGCCCATGTGATCGTCACCGAAGGCCTCGTCAACGAGACCTTCGTGCGCGAGCGCTGCGATTGGAGCGAGTTCCAGGACTGGGCCGAGTTCGTTTCGCTGGAGAAGAACAGCCCCGAAGCGATTGCCAAGATCTCCGGCGTCGATGCGGAAGCGATCCGCGGCGCCGCCCGGCTCTACGCCACCGGCGGCAACGGCGCGATCTACTACGGCCTCGGCGTGACCGAGCACAGCCAGGGCTCGACCACGGTGATCGCGATCGCCAACCTCGCGATGGCGACCGGCAATATCGGCCGCCGCGGCGTCGGCGTAAACCCGCTGCGCGGCCAGAACAACGTGCAGGGCTCGTGCGACATGGGCTCGTTCCCGCACGAACTGCCGGGCTACCGCCACATCTCGGGCGACGCGGTGCGCGACCAGTTCGAGGCGATGTGGAACGTCAAGCTCAACCCTGAGCCGGGCCTGCGCATCCCGAACATGTTCGACTCCGCGATCGAAGGCACCTTCATGGGCCTCTACGTGCAGGGCGAGGACATCCTGCAGTCGGATCCCAACACCACGCATGTGGTGCAGGCGCTGTCGTCGATGGAATGCGTCATCGTGCAGGACCTGTTCCTGAACGAGACCGCCAACTACGCCCACGTGTTCCTGCCGGGCTCGACCTTCCTCGAGAAGGACGGCACCTTCACCAACGCCGAGCGCCGCATCCAGCGGGTGCGCAAGGTGATGACCCCGCTCAACGGCATGGCCGACTGGGAGGTGACGATCGGTCTCGCCAAGGCGATGGGCTTCGAGATGAAGTACAACCACCCGTCCGAGATCATGGACGAGATCGCGGCGCTGACGCCGACCTTCGCCGGCGTCTCCTATCAGAAGCTCGAGGAGATGGGATCGGTGCAGTGGCCCTGCAACGAGAAGAATCCCGAGGGTTCGCCGATCATGCATGTCGACGGCTTCGTCCGCGGCAAGGGCAAGTTCGTGGTCACGGAGTATGTCGCGACCGACGAACGCACCGGCCCGCGCTTCCCGCTCCTGCTCACCACGGGGCGCATCCTGTCGCAGTACAATGTCGGCGCCCAGACGCGGCGCACCGAGAATGTGGTGTGGCATGGCGAGGACGTGTTGGAGATCCATCCGCACGATGCCGAGCAGCGCGGCATCCGCGACGGCGACTGGGTGCGGCTGACCAGCCGCGCCGGCGAGACCACGCTGCACGCGCGGATCTCCGAGCGCGTCGCCCCCGGCGTGGTCTACACCACCTTCCACCATCCGCTGACCCAGGCCAACGTCATCACCACGGACTATTCGGACTGGGCCACCAACTGTCCGGAGTACAAGGTCACGGCGGTGCAGGTGTCGCAGTCCAACGGACCGTCGGACTGGCAGAAAGCCTATGACGAGCAGGCCCGCAACTCGCGCCGCATCGCCCCGGTCGTGGAGGCGGCGGAGTAGCATGACCGATGCAGTGCGCATCGCGGATCGTCTGGTCTGGCGCGACGGAGCCCTCACCGAGGGCCACCGCCGCGTGCCGGAGGAGACCGCGGTCGCACTGACCTACAATGGCGGCACCCAGGCCGTCATGATGGCGACGCCGCAGGACCTCCGCGACTTCGCCATCGGCTTCAGCCTGAACGAAGGTCTCGTCACGAGCCGCGACGACATCATCTCGCTTGACGTCGTCGAGCTGGATGACGGCATCGAGCTCAGGATGTGGCTGCCCGACGCCCTCGCCGAGCGTCTCGCCGAGCGCCGCCGCAACATCGCCGGTCCCACCGGCTGCGGCCTGTGCGGCATCGATTCGATCAGCGAAGCGGTGCGGCCGGCGGCGCATGTCCCGGACGGCCGGCGTTTCGCTCCGCGCGACGTCATGGCGGCGCTTGAGGCCATCGAGCCGCTGCAGAAGCTCAATCACGAGACCCGCGCGGTGCATGCCGCGGCGTTCTGGACTCCCGCGCGCGGCATCGTCGGCTTGCGCGAGGATGTCGGCCGCCACAACGCGCTCGACAAGCTCGCTGGCCACCTCGCGCAAACGCGCTGTGCGGCGAGCGAGGGCATCGTGATCCTGACGAGCCGCGTCTCGGTCGAACTGGTGCAGAAGGCTGCTGCCATGGGCGCACCCATCATGGTCGCGGTCTCCGCCCCGACCGCGCTCGCCATTCGCATGGCCGAGGCCGCCGGCATCACGCTGATTGCGGTGGCCCGCAACGACGGCTTCGAAATCTTCACCCATCCCGAACGGATCGTCGCGAGCGCCGAGACCGGCGCGCGATCAACACAGACGGACAACACCCATGTCGCATAACCCCTCCGAGCGCCTCGTCTACATGGCCAACCAGATCGGCAAGTTCTTCCAGAGCCAGGGACAGGAGAAGGAGGTCGCCGGCGTCGCCGAGCACATCAAGAAGTTCTGGGATCCGCGCATGCTCAAGACGATCTATGCGCACCACGACGCCGGCGGCGCCGGCCTCGACCCGGCGGTGAAGGAAGCGATCGGCCGGCTGAAAGATGCCGCGGTCGCCAAGGAAAAGGCATAGGCGGCCGGCCGTCCTACCGCGCGGCTGGTCGGGTCATCCCTCCACGAGTGCGGTGAACACGCGCCGCACCTCGGTCTGCGTTTCGCGCAGCCGCGCCTCGAGCGCCGAGAAATCCGGCGCGTCGCCCGCCCGGGCCATCACCCGCAGCAGGTCCTCGCCGGCCTGATCCGGCTTGAACTTGTCGCTGACGCACAGCCGGACGATCTGCGTCAGATCGTGATACAGCCGCGCGGCCTGACGCAGGATCACGGCTTCAGCGCGCGGCAGCACGCCGAGCCGCTCGGCATTGTCGAGCACCGCAAGCGTGCTGACATCGAGAATCTCCGGCGTCGTCGCGGCATGGACGAGCTGCAGATATTGCGCGACGAAGTCGATGTCGACCATGCCGCCGGCGGCGTGCTTGAGGTCCCACAGATCGGCCTCGCCCTTCTCGGCCGCGATCGCGCGGCGCATGTCGGCGACGTCGCGCGCGATCGCGCTCCTGTCGCGCGGACGCTGCAGCGCGGCCTGGATGATCTCTTCGATCCGGGCCCGAAACGCCGGCGACGCCGAGATCACCCGCGCCCGCGTCAGCGCCATGTGCTCCCAGGTCCACGCCTCCTGCTCCTGGTAATGCGCAAAGGAGTCGATGTGCGAGGCCAGCGGGCCGGCGCGGCCCGACGGCCGCAGCCGCATGTCGATATCGTAGAGCACGCCGTAATTGGTGCGCGAGGTGAAGGCCGAGATCAGCCGCTGGGTGAAGCGCGCGAAGTAGTGCGCGCCCTGCAGCGAGCGCTCGCCGTCGGAATCCGGCGCATCGCCGTCGAAGTCGTAGAGCAGGATCAGGTCGAGATCGGACGAAGCCGTCATTTCGCGCGCGCCGAGCCGCCCCATCGCGACGATCGCGGTCTCCTGGCCCTTGATGCGGCCGTGCTGGGCGGCGAAGCGCTCCGTCACGAGATCATGCACGGTGTGCACGATGCCCTCGGCGACGTCGGCGAAGGCGGTGCCGGCCTGCTGCGCCGACACCGTGCCGGAGAGGATGCGCGTGCCGATCAGGAACAGGCTCTCCTGGCCGAACAGCCTGAGACGATCGAGAAACTCCTCATAGGTCCCGGCATCCTGCAGCGTCGATGCCAGCCGCTCTGACAATTCGCGTCGGTCGGGGATCGCGCCGAAGAAGCGCGGATCGATCAGGCCGTCCATCAGCCGCGGCTGCCGCGCCAGCATGTCGCCGAGCCGGGGCGCCGCCCCGAGCACGAGCGCGACGAGCGCCACGAGATCGCGGTTCTGCCCGAGCAGGGTGATCAGGCGGCCGCCGAGTTGCAGCGCCTGCAGGAAGCGGTCGAAGGCCACGACGGCGCGATCCGGCTCGTCGGCATGCGCGAGGCCATCGATCAGCGCGGGCAGGAAATCGGTGAACGCGGTGCGCGTCGCATCCGTGCGGAACACACGGTACTCGCCCGCCAGCCATTGCTGCAGGGTCTTGGCGACCATCACCGGATCGCGGAAGCCCAATCCGGCAAGATGCTCCATCAGGCGCGGCTCGTCGGGACCGGCGCCGTAGTTCACCGCCGGCAGGCTGACGGTGCCGGTGGGATCGCCCTCGAACAGCCTGGCGTAATGTCCCTGCACGACGTCCAGATGGAACAGCAGATCGGTCGCGAACCGCTCGCGGCTGTCGTAGCCGAAGAAGCTTGCGAAGCGGCTCACGCCCTCGACATCGTCGGGCAGGCTGTGGATCTGCTCGTCCGCCATCATCTGCAGCCGGTGCTCGACCCGGCGCAGGAACTCATAGGCCGTGGTGAGCTCGTCGCGCGCCTGCTCCGTGATCCACTTGCTGGCGGTGAGCACGTCGAGCGCCTGCAACGTCGGACGGACGCGCAGCTCGGGATGACGGCCGCCGGCGATCAACTGCTGAGTCTGGGCAAAGAACTCGATCTCGCGGATGCCGCCGCGCCCGACCTTGACGTTGTGGCCTTCGACCGCGATCTCGCTGTGGCCGCGATAGACCTGCATCTGCCGCTTCATGTCGTGGACGTCGGTCAGCGCCTGGAAGTCGAGATGCTTGCGCCATACGAACGGCGACAGCTCCGCCAGCATCGCCTCGCCCGCGACGACGTCGCCGGCACAGACCCGCGCCTTGATCATCGCGGCGCGTTCCCAGGTGCGGCCCTCGCGCTCGTAGTAATGCAGCGCCGCCTCGGTCGACATCGCCACCTGCGTCGAGGCCGGATCCGGCCGCAGCCGGAGATCGACGCGGAACACATAGCCGTCCGCGGTGCGGCTCTGCAGCAGCCGCGCCATCGCTTGCGTCACGCGGACGAAGAACGGCTGCGGCTCGATGTCGCGCGCCAGCGAGTTGATCTCGGGATCGAAAAACACGATCAGGTCGATGTCGCTCGAATAGTTGAGCTCGCCCGCCCCCATCTTGCCCATCGCGAGCACGAACAGGCCGCTGCCCTGCTCCGGATCGTCGGCATCGACGGGCGCGAGCCGGCCGCGCACCGTCTCCAGGCGCAGCAGATACCGCAGCGCCATCTGCACCGAGGACACCGCGACGTCGGTCAGCCCCGCCGTCACCTGCATCACCGGCCACACGCCGCCGATGTCGCACAGCGCGATCAAGAGCGCCGCCTCGGATTTCAGCCGCCGCAGCAGGCTCATCACCTCGGCTTCGCTGGAAGCAGCAAACACCTCGCGGCCGGTGCGGGCGATCAACTCGGAAAGGTGCGCCTGCGGCTCGCAGCGCAAGAGACGGTCCAGGCGATGGCCGTCGGCGCGGACGAGATCGAACAGATAGGGCGAGCACTCGGCAATCCCGAGCAGGATGGTTCGCGGCCAGCCGCCGGCGAGCAGCTGGTGGAGCGAGGCGGCCAAGGACGGCTCGAGCTCGGCGAGCCATTCGTTGAGGCGCTGTTCGGCTTTGTCGGGCGCACGGACATGTGGGCCGGCAACGAAACGTTCGGCCAGCATCTGCCCGTCCGCGTTTCCCGGCGCGGATGAGGTCATGCGGCCTTCTGTGGCACATCCTGCGCCGGCGCCGCAAGCTTCGCGGGCACGCCGGCACCAGCCGGCAGCACCAGCGTCGCGACCAGCCCCGGCCTGGCATCGCCGAGCCGGAGCTCGCCGCCATGCAGGGTCGCGACGGCGGACGCCAAGCTGAGACCGAGGCCGGAACCCGGCAAGGTGCGGCTCGCCTCCAGCCGCACGAAACGCTCGACGGCGCGCTTGCGCTCGGCCTCGGGAATGCCCTCGCCATGATCGGTCACGCTGAGCAGCACCTGTCCGCCCTCGCGCCGCGCCTCGATCAGGATCTCGCGGCTATCAGCGGCGGCGGCGGCATCGAGCGGCAGCGCCGCCGGCTTGCCGTATTTGATCGCGTTCTCGACGAGATTGGCGAGCGCCTGGCTGATCAGCTCGCGATTGCCATGCACCGGCGCCGCCGCGGCCTTGACCCGCAAGGTCATCTCATTGTCCTCGGCCAGCGGCTCGTACAATTCGTGGATGCCGCCGGCGACCTCGGCCGCATCGAACTCGACCATGTCGCCGCGCGCCTGCCCGGACTCCGCCCGCGCGATCATCAAGAGCGCGTTGAAGGTGCGGATCAGGCCGTCGGATTCCTCGATCGTGCGCTCCAGCGCGGCGCGATATTCGTCCTCGGAGCGCGACTTCGCCAGCGCCTCCTCGGCGCGGTTGCGCAACCGCGTCAGCGGCGTCTTGAGATCGTGCGCGATGTTGTCGGAGACCTCCTTGAGGCCGGTCATCAGCGCCTCGATGCGCTCCAGCATCGCGTTGAGATTTTCCGCCAGGCGATCGAGCTCGTCGCCGCTGCGCCCGACCGGCAGACGGCCGGAGAGATCGCCATCCATGATCCGCCGCGTGGTGCCGGTCATGGCATCGATCCGGTGCAGCACGCGCCGCGCGACAAAGATGCCGCCGCCGATGCCGAGCACCACCACCACCAGCACCGACCACTGCGCCGCCTTGGCGACGATGCCGAACAGGCGGCGGCGCTCCTCGAGATCGCGGCCGATCAAAAGCCGAAAACCGCTGGAGAGCTGCGTGACATAGACCAGCGCGCGATGGCTGTGCTCGGTGCTGTCGTCGAGCCGCCGGTAGAACGTCTCCGACCAGCCGGACGAGCCCATCACGCCCGGCGCCAGCGAGCCGACATTGCCGGCGATCGCCTGCCCAGTCGGCGTGGTGATGAGATAGAGATTGGCGCCCGGCCGCAGCGCGCGGCTCTCGATCGCGCCGACGATTCCGCGCAGGCCCCAGCGGGCGAAGATGTCGGTCATCTCGCTGATCTCGGAGGTGACCGTGGTCGAGATCTGCTCGGTGATGAGCCGGCGGGTGTTCCAGGCGAAATAGCCGAGCAGCGAGGCCGCGAACAGCGCAAACAACAGCAGATAGACCAGCGTCAGCCGGAACGCCGTGGTGCGGATCAGCTTACCGAAGGCCGTCACGGATCATGTACCCCGCGCCGCGGATGGTGTGGAGCAGCGGGCGGTCGAACCCCTTGTCGATCTTGGAGCGCAGCCGCGAGATGTGGACGTCGATCACGTTGGTCTGCGGATCGAAATGATAATCCCAGACGTTCTCCAGCAGCATCGTGCGCGTCACCACCTGGCCGGCATGCTTCATGAGATATTCGAGCAGGCGGAACTCGCGCGGCTGCAGGGTCAGCTCATCCTTGCCACGCGCGACCCGGTGCGACAGGCGATCGAGCTCGAGATCGCCGACCTTGTAGGTGGTCTCCTCGGCCGGGCCGCCGTGGCGGCGCGACAGCACCTCGACGCGGGCGAGCAGCTCGGCGAAGGCATAGGGCTTCGGCAGATAATCGTCGCCGCCGGCGCGCAGGCCCTTGATGCGGTCATCGACCTGGCCGAGCGCCGACAGAATGAGCACCGGCGTCCGGTTGCCCTTGTCGCGCAGCGCGCCGATCAGCGACAGGCCGTCGCGCTTGGGCAGCATGCGGTCGACCACCAGCACGTCGTAATCCCCGCTGTCGGCCATGGCGAGCCCCTCCTCGCCGTCGCTGGCGAGGTCTGCGACATGTCCGACCTCGCGGAACGCCTTGACCAGATAGTCGGCGGACTCGCGGTCGTCTTCGATGATCAGGAGGCGCATTGCGGAAACGGGGGCGGCGATCACGGTTCGATGTCCATCTACATGGACCGGCCGCCGTTTCCGTGCAAGGCGGCATGGGCCCGAGGTTGATCGGCAGCAAAGTGGGCGGTGAGGCTGGGGGACCTCACCGCCCGAGTTCCTTCCGACGGAGGGGGGCGTTGTCCAACGGAAGGTTTGCGGGAGCGGAACTTTAAGCCCGCCCCCAGGAAGAGCCACCGGCGCGGGGGCACATGCCGGCGGTCTCCCATCTCGTAAGGGCCTTCTCGTGAGGGCCTTGGCCCTCGCTCAGCCCTTGGCCAGCGGCACCGCGACGAAGCGCGACTGCCCGCCGCTCTTCACACGCATCAGCACGCTGTTCTTGTTGTCGGCCTTGGCGGCGTTGATCGCTTCGCGCACGTCACCGGCCGAGGTCACCGACTTGCCCGCGACCTCCAGGATGACGTCGCCTTCCTTGAAGCCGCGATCGGCGGCCGCGCTCTTCGGATCGACCTCGGTGACGACGACGCCGTCCTTGCCGGCGCCGGCGACGCTCGACGCGGGCGCCACGGTCATGCCGAGCTTCGGCACGTCGGCGCCGCGGGTCGGGCTCGAATTGTCGCCGCCGGTGTCGGCCTTGGCCTCGATCGTGTTCGGCAGCTTGCCGAGCGTCAGGTTGATGGTCTTGTCCTCGCCCTTGTGCAGGACGTTGAGCTTGACCGAGGCGCCCGGCGCGATGCCGCCGATGGTGCGGGCGAGCTCACGCGCGTCCTTCACCGGCTCGCCGTTGACCGCGGTGATGACGTCGCCGGACTGGATGCCCGCCTTCGCCGCCGGACCGTTGGCCTGGGGCTCGGCGACCAGCGCGCCCTCGGCCTTCTTCATGCCGAGGCTGTCGGCGATGTCCTGCGTCACCGGCTGGATCTGCACGCCGATCCAGCCGCGGCTGACCGAGCCGTTGTCCTTGAGCTGCGCCACCACGCTCTTCACCGTCGAGGCGGGGATCGAGAACGCGATGCCGACGCTGCCGCCGGAGGGCGAGTAGATCGCGGTGTTGACGCCGACGACATTGCCGTCGACATCGAACGCCGGACCGCCGGAGTTGCCCTTGTTCACGGGCGCGTCGATCTGGATGAAATCGTCATACGGGCCGTTGCCGATGTCGCGGCCGACCGCCGAGACGATGCCGGCCGTCACCGTGCCGCCGAGGCCGAACGGGTTGCCGACCGCCAGCACCCAGTCGCCGATGCGCGGCTTGCCGTCGGCGAGCTTGGCGAACGGGAAGTTCGTGCTGCCCTCGACCTTGATCAGCGCCAGATCCGTGCGCGGGTCGGTGCCGATCACCTTGGCGCTGTAGGTCTTGCCGTCGTCGGTCGTCACCTCGACCTTGTTGGCGCCGTCGACCACGTGGTTGTTCGTCACGGCATAGCCGTCGGCGGAGATGAAGAAGCCGGAGCCCTGCCCGGTCACGGCGCGACCGCCACCGCGGCCGCCGCGGCCCGGCATGCCGGGAATGCCGTTCTCACCACCGAAGCGGCGGAAGAAGCGCTCCATCGGCGAGCCCGGCTGGAACGGCGTATCGTCGTCGCTGTCGTCCTTGGCGACCTTCTCGGCGATGTTGACCTTGACCGAAATCACCGACGGCTTCACCCGCTCCACGATGTCGGCGAAGCCGACCGGGCGCGCGACCTTGCTGACCTCGTTGGCGACCTGCGCGTGCGCCGAGGTCGAGAACAGATCGACCGGCGCCCCCTGCGGCGACAGGCCATAGGCGGCGACGCCGAGGCCCGCGACCACGGAGGCCATCAGCGCGAACTTGCGCGCCGAGAACAGCCCGCGCCGGGGTTGGCGATAGGACGGAAGGGAGGACAGGTCGGTCGGACGGTCAGTCATACGGTTTTCTCCGCAAGCGATTTTGGTCAAGGTCTAAAACTTGGGTCCCGGGCTGTGCGCCCCGTTCGCCAGTGAAGATGGGGGCTGCCGCCTTACGGCGTGCTGGCTGCGGCGTTAAACTTCTGTAATGGATGGACACGAACACTGCGGCGGAATGGCGCAGATGGTGGAGCGAGGCGGAAAAGCCTTGCGAGACCAGGGGCTTGCCCACGTCCCGGCCGCCCCGTAGCGGCCATCATTTTGGCAGGCCCGACCAAAGTCGTAACCCCCGTAGGGCGGGTTGGCCGCAGGCGTAACCCGCCGCCTTTCCAACAGCCCCCGATCCAGCCGCCGCACATCCGCCCGCACCGGAGCCAGCCCCCGGCGGATGACGCTTTCGCTCATCCGCCCTACCCGTCCGGTGCGCTCGCAATGACGCCCGGAGCAACTATCATGATCCCCACTATCAAACAGCATGTGGAGAAAACTAACCGCGAGTCGAGCCTCCACATCCTCGCGACGCATCCCGCGCCCGAGTCATGCCCTTCAAACTCGCACCCTCGCATCGAGGGCACAGGGAAGGCCGGGCGCTGGCCGCGCCCGTGGCCCGCCTGCGTAAAAAAATGCAGGCGGCAGGTACCACAGGTCTGGCCGAACACGCCCGGCCCTCCCTGTGCGATGGTTTTAACATTTATACGTGCTCTCCCCGGGGACCGGCTCATTGACCCCGTCGCCGGCGGATCATCACCACCGGCTTGGCCTCGGCACCGGGAGGCCAGGACGACACGATTTCCTGTCCGCAGTCCGCCGTTCGTCGGCGAGGCCAATGCCCCGCTGCGGCCGACCGCATCCATCGCATTCCATCCCGACGTCCGTGACGATCGCGATACGCCCCCTCGGCGGAACGGAACGGGCGGAGGATAAGGGTGATTTGGGGCGAGAGGCAAACTATTTATGTTTTTCGGAATTACTTGACGAATTTCCAGAAGTCGCGGGTGATTTGGGCGACGGGCAGCGGTTAGGCTCGTCCTGCCCGGTCGGGTACGCATACGACCGGTCCTCGTCCTTTATCGCGCTACTTTTGGTCTGGAGCGATCCCCTACTACACCGCTCTGCACCAGCGGCAGAAAATCGGGTATCAAGCACGCGAAAGCTGTTCCTAGGACGCCAAGCTACCCGAAATAGGTATATAACATTTTCAAAAATCTACTTTGCCCGCAACCAGACACATTTCGCTAGCAGGTCCGATATGAGAGAAATTAAAGCGTTCGTCGGTCATAGCTTCACCGAAGGTGACGCAGACGTCATCCGAAAATTCACCGATTACTTCGATTCTGTGGCTCGCTCACACCCGCAATTCAGCTGGGAGAGTGCTGAGAATGCTGAACCACGAATACTCACTGACAAGGTACTGAGGCTCATCCAGGACAAGAACACGTTCATCGGAATTTGTACACGCAAAGAGCAGATTGCACCGGCGAATCAGCTGCGCCCACTAATCGGCCAACGGGCCTCGTGGAAAATCAATAAGACAGATTTGATCTGGAAGACGTCAGATTGGATCATCCAGGAGATTGGGCTGGCAATTGGGAGGCGCTTGAACGTGATCCTCCTTATCGAAGAGGGCGTTCGCGACCCAGGAGGATTGCAAGGCGATATCGAGTACATTCCCTTTAATCGGACTGCACCCGAAAGGTCGTACGGCAAGATACTGGAAATGCTAAGCGCAATCTCGCCCCCAATCGCGAGCAACCTGCCTGCTACAATGGCTGACACGAAGTCTGTGGAGCCAGCACCACCCGATGCCGTGCCCGTCGAGCGCAGCGGTATGGTTCCCGCGAAGCCCGATGCCAGCTGGACAAAGGAGACATACGAGAGAGCTGCTTTCAAAGCAATTTTGAATGGAAATGACGCCTACCTATCTGACCTGACAGGTTCGTATAAGGGTACAGCGGACGGAAGCCTTCGCGAAAAGGCGTCCGCTTGGGATGCATTTGTCGAATATGTTCGATTCAGCACAGGAAAGGGAGGCAAACTTCAGCGCCTCAAAGAGATTGCAGAAGGGTGCCCAACTAGCGCTACGCTAGGCTATTTGGCACAAGCGTACGCCGTCTACGACCAACACAATCTGAGCGCCGAAACCCTAGTCCGCGCACATGCCCTTGCGAAGGATGTAAAGCACAAAGCTAGGAGCTTGCGTCTTGCGATCGAGCAATTCGCGTTAGGTGGACAACCAAAAAAATCGTACGAAATGTTGAACGCCCTTCGTTCACTAGCGGCCGAAAACCCTGAGATTGAGGTTCAAGTGCTGCAGGCTCTGGCAAACCTTGCCAAACGTGAGGAAGATAAAGCTACGGAACTTGTAGTTCTTGAGCGCCTACTCGAACTTGACCCGGACAATAGTAAATTGAGGTTTGACATAGCCTATAAGTATGGGGAGCAGGAAAAAAATGACTTATCAATCTATCACTACGAGATGATACCTGCTGACGAAAGGACGCCCGGAGCATGGAACAATATAGGCGCCACTCTCGATCAACTCGGATTGCCCGCAAAGTCTGTTGAAGCGTACAAATTAGCGGCGGATCGCGGAGAAACTCTCGCAATGAGCAATCTTGGTTACAAGCTCATGCGAGCCGGCTTCATTGACCTGGCACTTTTGGAACACAAGCGCGCCATAGCCCTCGAAAATCCACACAAAAACGTAGGTCAGATGTTCAGCGCTTTGCAGTCCGTACCCGAGCAGGAAGAAAAAAGACAAACTCACCTGATTGAAGGAGCGAAAAAGCGAGTAGTCTTCCTACAGAAATTGGGCGCCGCGACGGTGCTCACTGAGATGGCATCAGTGGGCGGAAGCTGGCAGGGACCTGAATGTGTGCTTACAGGCTCACTTACCGACGGCACCATCAACTTTGAAGGCTTTTTCGAGCGAGCGAACCCCTTTGGGATGGGTATTTTTGGTGCAATCGGCGGACCATCCAAAACTGAAACCAACGTAAGACACAAGATCGTCTATTCCGGGAAAGCGCGGGGGCGAGCGGTTTTCGGAGAAATCACGTCAGGACGCGATGGCGCAGCCTCGGATTTGGGACTCAATACGTCCGCTGCATATATGTTCTTCGGCGACGATGGGACCGAGGTTTTCATCATGATTGATCCCGATTCAGACAAGCCGAGCTATCAACGATTGAAGAAGATCAAACCGGCTAAAAGTTTCGGCAAAGACCCTTCTGAGCAGGCCTAGTTACCTGCTCACATCGTTCTCGCAAGCCAACTTGCCTCAGTGACCGCGGTATACGGGGCTGATAGGCGGAATTCGTATACCGCGTCGTGCGGTGGTTTCGGTGGACGATGGCGGATTGTGCTACGCTAATTTGCCCTATGCATCGCTGATTGGGCAACCCCTCGCCCCATCACGCCGCCTGCAACGACCCCAGGAACCTACTCACCTCGCGCTTCAACCGTCCGCTCTCCGCCGACAGCGACCTCGCCGCGGTCAGCACCTGGGCCGACGCGGAGCCCGTCTCCGAGGCCCCCCGCTGCACGTCGTCGATGTTCCGCGACACGCGCTGGGTGCCGTTGGCGGCGTGCTGGACGTTGCGGGAGATTTCTTGCGTCGCGGCGCCCTGCTCTTCGACGGCGGCGGAGACGGCCGCTGCGATCTCCGACAGGCGGCCGATGGTGCTGCCGATCTCCTTGATCGAGCCGACCGACTCCGCGGTGGCGGCCTGGATGCCGGAGACCTGCTGGGCGATTTCGCCGGTGGCTTTCGCAGTCTGCTCGGCCAGCGCCTTGACCTCGGCGGCGACGACCGCGAAGCCGCGGCCGGCTTCGCCCGCGCGCGCCGCCTCGATGGTGGCGTTGAGCGCCAGCAGATTGGTCTGGCCGGCGATGCTACTGATCAGCTCGAGCACGTCGCCGATGCGGGTGGCGGCCTTCGACAGGGTGCCGACGCGCTCATTGGTGCGGTTGGCCTGCGCCACCGCTTCGCTCGCGATGCGCGCGGATTCCTGCACCTGGCGGGAGATCTCGCTGACCGAGGACGACAGCTCCTCGGCGGCGGAGGCCACCGTCTGCACGTTGGATGAGGCCTCCTGTGAGGCAGCCGCGACCTCCGTCGACAGGTCCTGGGCGCGCGAGGCCGTGCTGGTCAAGGTGCCGGCGGAGGCCTCGAGCTCGCTGGAGGCATGCGACACCGCATCGACGATCTCGCCGACCGCCTGCTCGAACTGGCGCGCGAGCTTCGCCATGTCGTCCCGGCGCTGCTGCTCCTGCCGCGCTTCGGCGTCCGCATGCTCGGCGCGCAGACGCTCGGTCTCGGCCATGCTGTCCTTGAACACCTGGATCGCCGTCGCCATGGCGCCGATCTCGTCGCTGGCGCCGCGGCCGGGAATTTCGACGGCGACGTCGCCGCTCGCGAGCCGTCCCATCGCCCGCGTCATCGACGCCAGCGGGCCGACGATGCTGCGCGCGATCAGGACAGCGACGAGGCAGCCGAACAGGATGGCGGCGGCGCCGACCAGCATCTGCAGCGAGATGGTGCTGTCGATGGCGCCCTCGGCGCGCGCGCGAGAAGCGTGATAGTCGGCATTCACGCCCGTTTCGGCGGCCTTGAGCGTGTCGATGCTCCGGGCGATCAGCGGCTCGATCGCGGTGGCGTAGATGTCCTCGGACTTCAGTGCGGCGGCGGCGGTGGCCTCGAACGCGGTCTTGTTCAGCTCCAGCGAGGCCTTCACCGGCGCGATCGCGGCCAGCACGCCCGCCGGCGGCGACGCGCCCTCCAGCGTGGCGAGCCGCTGCTCGACATTGTCGACGCCGGCGCGGAAGGCGGAGGCGGACTTGGTGTCGCGCAGCGCCAGGAAGCGCCAGGTCGCGATACGGACGAGCTGCAGGCGGGCGTCGATGTCCGCGACCGCGGTCATGACCTCCGGCTCTTTCGAGATGCGCGCCGCGATCGACAGCTTGGCGGCCTTGGCGGCGAGGTCCTCGCCGCCCGGCAGCAGCGCGGCGCGGCCGGTCTTCATCTGCTTGACGGCGTCGCTAAGCGCATCGCGCTGGGTCTGCATCTGCGCGATCTCGCTCGTGAGATCGCCATAGAGCCTGCTCCGCTCCGCGGACAGCGGGCCGGTGGTGGCCGCCTGCAGCAGCGCGGTCGCCGCCGCCTCGCGCTCGGCCGCCTCCTTGAGCGCCGGCTCGTTGGCGTCGTGGATGTAGCGCAGGTTGGCGCGCTGGATCGCCTGCAAATGGTCGGAGATCTGCAGGATGCGCGCGGTCGCGTCCGACAGCGCCGACATGCTTGCGACCTGGTCGCGCACCGCCCACAGATTCCACACCGCCACAGCCGCCATCACAGCACCGGCGACGATGAGCGCCGCAAAGCCGGCGTAGAGACGCCCCCTGATCTTCAAGCTCATCATGTCCTCGTCCGCTCCCCCAAGAGCGGCAGGCGGGCGAACTGACGTCGCCACGCGCCTGCCGCGCAGCATCGGCCGCCTGTCCGGCGACTCAGAGCTATGCATGTGCACGATGGGGGATATTTACTAATAGCGGGTTAGACGGCCGCGGCTCGCAGCTGCCGGTGTGACGCGAGCGGCCTCCACCAACTCCGATGTCGTCCCTGCGAACGCAGGGACCCATACTCCGCGGCGGTTGTCGTGAAACAAGACTGGTCCGACATCCCGCACAACAGCATCTCCCTGTGGCTATGGGTCCCTGCGTTCGCAGGGACGACAGCGGAGGGCTGGGCGACGGCTTCGCGTCATGGCGGGGACGACGCTCTCGCCGCCGTCATTCCGGGGCGCGCGTGAGCGCGAGCCCGGAATCCATAGCCACGACTCGCAGTTGGTGGAGCAATACGCCGAAACGGCCCGTCGCCACCACAACCGCTCGTGGTTATGGATTCCGGGCTCATTCGCGTGCCGCGAATGCCCCGGAATGACGGCGGAGATGATGGCTGGCTGTTGTCGTGCGGCGCTAGCCGCCCGATCAGCTCGCCTTCACGCTCACGATGAACGCATCCACCTCGCGCTTCAGCGTCTCGGCCTGTTGCGACAGCTCGCCGGCGGCGTCGCGGGCCTCAGAGGCGAGGCGACCGGTTTCGGCTGACGTGGAGCTGATCTGGGCGATGTGGTTGGAGACGTCGAGGGTGCCGCGGGCGGCTTCCTGGACGCTCCGGGAGATGTCCTGGGTGGCGTTGCGCTGCTGCGAGGTGTCGACCTCGATGCCGGACATGATGGCGCTGATCTCGCTGAGCGTGGTCGAGATGCCGTCGATGGCGCCGCGGGTCTCGGCGGTGATGCCCTGGATGCTGGCGACGTGGGCCGAGATCTCGTCGGTCGCCTTGCTGGTCTGGTTGGCGAGGTTCTTCACCTCCGAGGCGACGACCGAAAAGCCCCGGCCGGCCTCGCCGGCGCGGGCGGCCTCGATGGTGGCGTTCAGCGCCAGCAAATTGGTCTGCGAGGCGATCGCCTGCACGAGCTGGACCACGGCCCCGATCTTCTCGGCGGCGTCCGACAGCGCGTGGATGGTGTTCTTGCTCTTCTCGGCCTGCGAGGCCGCGCCCTCGGCGCGCTGGGTGGCGTCGGAGACGCGGCGGCTGATGGTGCCGATCGAGCTCGTCATCTCCTCGGTCGAGCCGGCCACGGTCTGGACGCTGCGATTGGCGTGGTTGGCGGCGGCCTCGACCGCATTGGCCTTGGCCGAGGTATCGTTGGCGGCGCGCGACAGGGTCTCGGCATTGCTCTTCAGCCGGATGGCCGAGGACGCCACGCTGCTGACGACGCTGGCGACGAGGTCGTTGAAGGAATGGATGCGGCCGTCGAGAAAGCGCGAGCGCTCGCCCTGGCGCTGCGCCTCCTGCAATTCGCGCGCGGTGAGGCGCTGGCGCTCGATGCCGTTGGTCTTGAACACCTCGAGCGCGCCGGCGAGCTGGCCGATCTCGTTGCTGAGGCCGAGGCCGGGAATCGACGTGCCGTATTTCTGGTCGGCGACGTCGCGCATGGCCGAGACCATCGCGGCGAGCGGGCGCAGGATGCCGTTCTGCACGGCGGCATAGGTCATCAGGCAGACGGCGCTGGCGAACACCGCGATGGCCGCGCAGGCCATCAGGAAGTAGGAGAACGCCGACTGCGCCTGCTGGTAGATCAGCATCGCATGATCACGGGCGGGACCGCTGAGATTGGCGAAGTCCGACGACAGGCCGGTGATCTGGTTGTTGAGATAGAGCACCGCGATGAAGCCGGTGCCGCCGCCGATCGCCAACAGCATGAGGAGAGAGGCGACGACGCCTCCCACGAGGAAGCGGATCGTCAGATTACTGTTGGAGAACATCGGCTTTGCCCGGGTACGTCAGACGGAATGTCAACGCACACTTCCAGACAAAGGTAAAATAAGCTGAAAGCGCGGGTAGGTGCGGAGCACGGGAAAGCACGGGGGTTTTGCGGATCGACGGCGCGTTCTCATTTGCTGCGCACGCTTCTTACTCGCGACAGCCGGCCTTCGCACCACGCGCGCTTTCAGCCCGCCTCTCTCCGTCGTCATGGCCGGGCTTGACCCGGCCATCCACGTCGTCCGGCACTCTGGGATCCACGTGGATGCCCGGGTCAAGCCCGGGCATGACGGAGTAACTAACTGGCAGGGGATCGTGGCGTTAGCGGATCATCACGTCGCCGGCGGCTTCTCGGCGGCCATCAGCGCGGCGAGGCGCGCCTCCTCCTCGGCCGTCAGCTTCGGCGTGGCCTCCGGGCCGCGCTGGCCGCGGCGGCGGACCTGCCACCACAGCGCCAAGCCGCCGCCGAGCAGCAGCACCGGCGGCAGCAGCCACAGCAGGAGGGTCTGGCGCTCGAAGCGCGGCTTCAGCAGCACGAACTGGCCGTAGCGCGCGACCAGGAAATCCAGCACTTGATTGTCACTGTCACCGGCGGCGAGGCGCTCGCGCACCAGCAGGCGCAGGTCGCGCGCCAGCGGCGCATCGGAATCGTCGATCGACTGGTTCTGGCAGACCATGCAGCGCAGCTCGCGCGACAGCGCGCGGGCGCGCTGCTCCTTGGCGGTGTCCGACATGACCTCGTCGGGCTGCACGGCATGCGCGACCGGTGCGGCAAGCAGCAGCAGCGCGAGCGCGAGGAAGCCGAGACTGCGTCGCATCCGCCCTACTCCGCCGGCTGCAGCGCGCGCGCGGCGCGCGCCGGCCGCGGGGCGCCGACGCGCAGGCGCCGGTCGGACAGCGACAGCAGGCCGCCGAACGCCATCAGCACCGGACCGAACCAGATCAAGAGCACCAGCGGCTTGTGATAGATGCGCACGGCGAGGCCGCCGTCGGCGGTGGCATCGCCGAGCGAGACGTAGAGCTGGCTGACGCCGCGGGTCATCAGCGCGGCTTCCGTCGTCGACATGCCGCGGGTGGCGAAGCTGCGCTTGCTCGGCGTCAGGACGCTGAGCTGCCTGCCGTCCTCGCTGATGACGAAGGTGCTGACGACCTCGCTGAAATTCGGGCCCTGGCGCTGGCTCATGCCGTCGAACTTGATCTGGTAGCCGGCGAGATTGCGGACGTCGCCCGGACGCAGCGTACTGATCAGCTCGCTGTTCCAGGTGGTCTCGCAGACGATGCCGAGCAGCGCTATGCCGAGGCCGGCATGCGCGAACGCCGTGCCCCACACCGAGCGCGGCAGGCCGGCCGTCCGGTGCAGCGCGGTCCTGAACGGCACGCGGGCCACGCCGCTGCGCTCGACCAGATCGACGACCGAGCCGGTGATGACGAACACGCCGAGACCGATGCCGAGCGGCGCCAGCGCGCTGCCGCCGCGCGCCCAGGCCCAGACGATCGCGATCGCCACCAGCGCCGTGACGCCGGCCGCGAGCAGCCGTTGGGTCGCCGCGACGAGGTCGCCGCGCTTCCACGCCAGCATCGGACCGAACGGCACCATCAGCAGCAACAGCGCGAACAAGGGGCCGAAGGTGATGTTGTAGAACGGCGCGCCGACCGAGAGCTTGAAGTCGAGCGCCTCCATGATCACCGGATAGAGCGTGCCGAACAGCACGGTGGCGCAGGACACGGTGAGCAGCAGATTGTTCAAGACCAGCGCGCCTTCGCGCGAGATCGGCGCGAACAGGCCGCCCTGCTTCAGCGCGGTGGCGCGGCCGGCGAACAGCGTGAGGCTGCCGCCGATGAACAGCACGAGGATGCCGAGGATGAACACGCCGCGCGTCGGATCGCTGGCGAAGGCGTGCACCGAGGTGATGACGCCGGAGCGCACCAGGAAGGTGCCGAGCAGGGACAGCGAGAAGGTCAGGATCGACAGCAGGATGGTCCAGACCTTGAGCGCGTTGCGCTTCTCCATGACGACAGCGGAGTGCAACAGCGCGGTGCCGGCGAGCCAGGGCATCAGCGAGGCGTTCTCGACCGGGTCCCAGAACCACCAGCCGCCCCAGCCGAGCTCGTAATAGGCCCAGTACGAGCCCATGGCGATGCCGAGCGTCAGGAAGATCCAGGCCATCAGGGTCCACGGCCGCACCCAGCGCGCCCAGGCGGCATCGATGCGGCCTTCGAGCAGGGCTGCGATTGCGAACGAGAACGAGATCGAGAAGCCGACATAGCCGAGATAGAGCATCGGCGGATGCACGGCGAGGCCGATGTCCTGCAGCACCGGATTGAGATCGCGGCCCTCGATCGGCGGGTTGGCGAGGCGCGCGAACGGATTCGATGTGGTCAGGATGAACAGATAGAACGCGGTCGCCACCCAGGCCTGCACCGCGAGCACGCGGGCGCGCAAGGACAGCGGCAGATTGTTGCCGAAGGCTGCGACCATCGCCCCGAACAGCGCCAGGATCGACACCCACAAGAGCATCGAGCCTTCGTGGTTGCCCCACACGCCGGTGATCTTGTAGAGTAGCGGCTTCATCGAATGCGAGTTCTCGAACACGTTGGCGACGGAGAAATCCGAGGTCACGTGCAACGTGATCAGCGCGATGAAGGAGAGACCGGCGAACAGCAATTGCGCCAGCGCGGCCGAGCGGCCGACATTCATCAGGGCGACGTCACGTTGATGCGCGCCGAGCATCGGCACGGTGGACTGAATCAGCGCCAGCGCAAGCGCCAGCACCAGGGCGTAGTGTCCGCTCTCTGCAATCACTGCGTCGCTCCCGCCGCGGTCTTGTCAGTGCCCTCACGCATCGACACCGGGCCCGGTTTGGCGCCGCCTTTCGGCTTGCCGTAATCGTCCTTCCAATGACCCTGCTTCTTCAGGGCATCGGCGACTTCCTTCGGCATGTAGGTCTCGTCGTGCTTGGCGAGCACGGTGTCGGCCTTGAACACGCCGTCGGCATCGAGCGCGCCCTCGGCGACGACGCCCTGCCCTTCGCGGAACAGATCCGGCAGGATGCCCTTGTAGGCGACCGGCAGCTTGGCGCCGCCATCGGCGACCTCGAAGCTGACGGCGAGATCGTCGCCGCGCTTCAGCGAGCCCGGCTGCACCAGGCCGCCGAGCCGGAAGCGCTTGCCCGGGCCGATATGCTTCTCTGCGACCATGGTCGGGGTCGAGAAGAACACGATGGAGTCGCGCAGCGCGTTGAGCACCAGCCCTGCGGCGACCGCGAGCACGAACAGCGCCCCGCCGATGATCGTCAAACGCCTCTGCTTGCGTGTCATCCCTTGATCCCGTTGGCGGCGGAAGCGCCGCTCATCCATCCAAGCCGAAAGTCTTCACGCCCTCGTTGAGCTGCCGCAACCGCTCGGCATCGCCGGACACCGCCTGCCGCGCATCCGACAACGCCCCCTTGGCCTTGTCGAGATCGCCCATCACGACATAGGCGCGCACCAGGCGCAGCCAGCCCTCGACGTCGTCGCCATTCTGCTTCAGCCGCGCCGCCAGCCGGTCGACCATGCCGCGGATCATCGTCTCGCGGTCACCGTCGCTCATGCTCTTGGCCGCGGCCATCGCCTCGCTCGGCAGCGCCGGCACCTCGCCGCCGCCGACCCGGCCGAGCGCCGCCGTCACCAGCGGCCGCCACGGCGCATCCGCCGGCGCCTTGCCCAGCATCGCCCGCCAGATGTTGGCCGCATCGTCCTTGCGGCCGTCCTGCTCGGCGGCGAGACCGAGATAGTAGTTCGACTTCGGCTCGTCGGCCTCGAGCGCATGGGCGCGCTCGAACTCCGCCTTGGCCTCGGCGGTGACGACGCCGCCAGCGGCGGCCGTGATCATCTCGCCGAGATCGGCGCGCTTGGCCGCGCCGTCGCCGGCATAGGTGATCATATTGCGATAGGCCCGAATCGCGTCATCGGTGCGGCCGAGCCGCGCCAGCACCGGGGCGAGCACGGTCCAGCCGCGGCCGTCGGTCGGGTTCTTCTGCAGGTGCTGCTCGACCTGCGCCACCAGCGTTTCCAGCGGCTGCGTCCCGTTGGGCGGCGCCGCGCGTGCGGTGAGCGGGAAATCCGGCAGTTGCGGCGAGCCGAGCGGCAGGTAGACCGCGAGCGCCACGATCGGCACGCCGATCAGCGCCAGCACGGCCGACGCGCGGCGCAGGCCGAGGCTCGGCTTCCCCGCGGCCTCGCCCTCCTGGTCCGCGGCGGCCAGCAGGCGGCGGCCGATCTCGACCCGCGCGGCTTCCGCCTCGACCTTGCCGATAAGCCCGGTTTCGACGTCGCGCTCGATCTCGGCCAGCTGGTCCTTGTAGACGACGACCTCGCGACCACCAGACGCGGCCCGCGCGCCCAGGCCGAGCGGCAGCAGGACGGCGAAGATCGCCGCGGCCGTCATCACGGCGAACACGAACCAGAGAGTCATCGGACAGAGTTCCAGTCAGCGCCCACCGGCAGGCGCGCCTCGCGCCGCTTTTAACCAGCACCGTTCCCGGCGGCAATTCACATTTGCCGCCGTGGTAGCGCAGCCGTCCGCGCCAAAAAACTCAGGAGGATTACGTAATTAGGGGACCTCGAACTCGGCGCTCTTGGCGAGATAGCTGCCGTGCCCGTTCAGGGCCATAAGGAAATAGGTCCCCGGCCGGACATGGTCGGTGAGCCTGATCCGCAGCGACCCGACCGGGACCGGCGAGGCGATGGTGGTGACGGGATCGGGAAGTGGCGCCCCGCTCGTCTTGTCGACGAGCACGACCTTGGCCTTGATCATGAGGTTGCGATAGGTCGCGCGGACGACGCGGTTCTCGACCTCGACGAAGTTGATGACGGAAATCATGGTCTTGATGAAAATGGATGGAACTTGGCGGAACCTATGCGTGGCCCCGGGGCGAGGTCAACCTGAAATTGCAAAATCAGAAACGTGGACAGACTAGCAGAAAATCTCAACCGGCGCGCGAGGATTTTCGCTCGCCGTTTATCGCGTTCTCGGCCGACCTGCTCATCAATTGGGCGTAGTCGTTGCCGAACAGGACGTGACAGAAGCGGATCGCCGCCGACACCTGCGACTGCCGATAGGCGCGCGCCCGCGCGTCGCCCGAGCGCAGCGACTGCACCAGCGCTTCGGTGGCCTTCTCGACATATTGCTGCAGATCGGAATAGGTCCGCAGCGTCACCTCGTTGATCGCGAGCTCGCTGGCATAGTTGCGGCAGACGGCGACGAACTCGATCAGTGCAGCCACCTCCTCGACCTCGCTGCCATCGACGCCGGCGCCGGCCGGAATGTCCTTGTCGGCGCGCTGGCGCAGGATGCGGCGGACGCGGCCAGGCACGCTGTCGATCTCCGATTGCAGGGCATTGGAGATGTCGGCGCGGATCGCGGTGAGCTGCTTGCCCCAGTTCGATTCCGAGCGCAGGTCGAGCTCGGTGCGCAGGCCGCGAACGCCGTCATGCAGCGTCTTCAGCGTATCGCCGAGATCGGAGAAATGACCGCGCCGGATGTCGGCGCGCAGCACCGAGGCGAGACCGGCGAGATCGTTGAGCGCGATGGTGACGGCGACGCCGAACGGGGTCGCCGCGACCCTGATCTCGTCGTCGGAGGCGGCGATCTTGGTGGCGAGCCGGATGATCTGCCAGGGCGCGGCGAGCCGCTGCATCACCAGCGACAGTGCGAACGGCAGCATCGAGGGCGTCTGCAGCGACGGCACGTTGATGGCTTCGGTGACGGAGGCGATCTGCGAATCGCCGAGCACGCGGATGATGCCGGGCAACCGGCCATTGAGGCCGTCGAGCGCCTCGCGGTTCTGCAGCACCAGCGCGATCGGCAGCAGATCCTCGATCACGCTGGGGGCGCCGATGCGGGCCAGCGCGCGCTGCCGGTCGCCGGTCGCGTTGGGGCCGACGAGGTTCATCAGCGCCTCGGCGGCGGCGCGCTGCAGCTTGCGTGCGGCCATCTCGACCTCGCGCGAACTGTCGCCGGAGACCGACATCGCGGCCTCGAATTCGGCGTAGCGCTCCGGCGCGCCTTCGCGACCGAGCCACTGCCAGACCGGCAGCAGCGAGGCACGGCGGATCTGGCCGGGACGGAGAGGACCGGTGGAATCGGTGAGGAACGGGTCGAGCGGCCGGAACAGCCGACGCGGGCCATCGCCGCTCTGGCGGCGCTCGTCGCGGCCTTGCGGACGGGCGACCTCGATGGCGGGTTGGGGCCGCGCCGGGTCGGCTGCTGGAGCGGGAGCCGGCGGCGCGACGGGCCGCACCACCTTGCGCAGCTGCTCGAGCACCAGGGTCGCCACGGCGACGTCCTGGCCGCGCTCGATGGCGCGCTCGAATTCGCGCATCAGGAGCGACTGCGCGTTCGGCGGCAGCTGCCCGAGATATTCCCTTAACCGCTCGTGAGCTGTCTGACCCATGCGCCGGCGTGCAAATTTCCACGGCGAGAGCGCACATCGCGCACCCCTGCCCGAACCATAGCGTCCGCGGTATTAAGAACACCTTTAGGATGGCGAAATTCGCCACCCCGTCAAACGCCGGGAAGTCTCAGCTCCGCCCGCAGTCCCCCGGTCGGGGCATCGCCCAGGGTCAGGCGGCCGCCATAGAGCGCAGCCAGATCGGTGACGATCGACAGCCCGAGCCCCGACCCCGGCTTGGATTCGTCCAGCCGCTGGCCGCGCCGCAGCACCTGGGCGCGCTCGGCCGCCGAAAGGCCGCGGCCATCGTCATCGACCACGATCCGCAGCATCGGCGAGGCCCCGGACTGGGCCGGCGGCTCCACGGTGAGCTCGACCGAGACCCGCGAAGCCGCCCATTTGCAGGCATTGTCGACCAGATTGCCGACCATCTCCTCGAGATCCTGGCGCTCGCCGCGAAACCGCGCGGCGGGATCGGCGGTCGCCTCGACCACGATGCTGCGGTCGCGGTAGATCTTTTCCATGGTGCGGCGCAGCGCCTCGATGGCCGGCGCCACCTCCGTCACGGTGGACACGATGGTGACGCGCGCGGCGATCCGCGCCCGCTCGAGGTGGTGGGCGACCTGGTCGCGCATGACGTCCGCCTGCTCCATCACCTTGGCCGCGAAGGGGTCCGCCGCATGGGTCGCCGCTTCGTTCACGATGACCGAGAGCGGCGTCTTGATGGCATGGGCGAGATTGCCGACATGCGTGCGCGCCCGCTCGACGATCTCGCGATTGGCGTCGATGAGGGCATTGGTCTCGCGGGCCAGCGGCGCGATCTCCACCGGAAACTCCCCTTCCAGCCGCTCGGCACGCCCGGACCGGATGTCGGCGATCGATTCGGAGATGCGTTTCAGCGGCGCGAGGCCATAGCGGACCTGGAAGATGGTCGTGAGCAGCAGCACGATCCCGAGCGCGGTGAAGGTGCCGCCGAGGTAGTAGTCGAAGCTGCGGGTCTCGTCGAAGATCTCCGAGGCATCGCCGGCGACGCTGACCAGGAACTTGCCGTCGGAGCCGAGATCCACCGGGCGCTCGACCATGCGCAGGTCCTGGTTCTCCGGCCCTTCGACATAGCCGATCCGGATCCCGGCCGCCGTCAGCTCGATCCCCTGCTCCTCCAGCTTGGGCAGCTTCTTGTCCCACAGCGAGCGCGAGGCCCGTACCTCCGGCTTCTCGGTGTCGGTACGGGTGATCTGCCAGTACCAGCCGGACAGCGGCAGCTCGAACAGCGGCTCGCCCAAGGACTGGAATTGGCGGTCCGGCGGATCGTCGGGGGTGGCGACCTCGGCGATCAGGGTGCGGAGATAGAGGTTGAGCCGGCGATCGAAGGCGCGCTCGGTCGCATTGCGATACACCGAGGACAGCACGATGCCGGTGATGGCGAGGATGACCACGAGCCACGCGGTCGCGGACAGGAACAACCGGGTGGCAAGTGAACTCTGGCGCATGACCGCAAACTAGCGAAACGGCCGGGGCCCGGCCACCTCGAATGGCTGGCTCCGGAAACGGATCAGGCGCCTGCGGCCGGCGGCGGGGTCAGCAGGTAGCCGAGGCCGCGCACGGTCTGGATGACGTCGCAGTCGAGCTTCTTCCTGATGCGGCCGACGAACACCTCGATGGTGTTCGAGTCGCGGTCGAAGTCCTGGTCGTAGAGATGCTCGACCAGCTCGCTGCGCGAGACGACGCGGCCGGAATGATGCATCAGATAGGACAGCAGGCGGTATTCGTGTGAGGTCATCTTGACGGGGTTGCCCGACACGCTGACCTTGCCAGTGCGGGTGTCGAGGGTGACCGGCCCGCAGGTCAGCTCGCTCTGGGCGTGGCCGGCCGAGCGGCGCAGCAGCGCGCGGATGCGCGCCAGAACCTCTTCCAGGTGGAAGGGCTTGGCCACGTAGTCGTCGGCACCGGCGTCGAAGCCCTGGACCTTGTCGCTCCAGCGGTCGCGCGCGGTGAGAATCAAGACCGGCATCGCCCGGCCATTGCGCCGCCACGCCTCCAGCACCGAAATGCCGTCCATCTTGGGCAGGCCGATGTCCAGCACGACAGCGTCGTAGGGCTCGCTGTCGCCCAGATAGTGCCCTTCCTCCCCATCGAACGCACGGTCCACGACGTAGCCGGCGTCGCTCAGGGCCGTGGTGAGCTGACGGTTGAGATCCGGATCGTCCTCGACAACGAGCAGACGCACGCTTGCCTCCAAAGCTGAACTGCACGATTTCCGCCCTCAAGATGAACCGGAAGGCCGTGAACCGTGCATGAACGGAACCCGAGCGACCAGGTTACTTTTTGGTCATCTCGATCGGGACCGCCGGCAGGGGCCGACAGAATTGGGGCGGATATAAGCTCTGAAAGACGGGCATGAGAAGACCCGCCGCACGGATGGCGGGGCTCGAACGCGGATCTGAGGGACGCGGACGGACGTTACCCGGCCACGTAACGGAGCGGATCGAACGGTCCTCGCGTCAGGTGCGGAAGAACACGAACCAGATCAGGCCAAGGACGAGCAGCGCCAGTCCGGTGGAGATGGCCAGGATCGCCAGGACGGACGGTCCAGGCTCGCCCTGCCGCGCTTCGGTGGGGGTCTCGACGATCTGCGTCGGTCGTCTGGCTGCCATGGTGCCCTCAGCTCACTGTTATTCGCATTCCGAGCGGTGAAGCGCTCTGTCACGCACTCCCGTTGGCAACGTCGGCAGCCAGATGATGTTCCGGGCGGCGCCCCCTGCGACGGGTTAACGCCGATCCGAGAATCTGCCGGCCAGCTTGTTGAATCCGCAGCCTCGGGTGTTATCCTCGCGGCTGCCGCGAGAACGACGCCCGCAGCAGTCCGGTTCGGAGCAAGCCGTTAGTTCGGAGTTAAGTGGAGTAGGTCATGGCCCCGCGCGCCAATTGGAAGGGTTTTCTGCGCCTGTCGCTCGTGACCTGTCCGGTCGCGCTCTATCCGGCGACATCGGAGTCCGAGAAGGTCTCCTTCAACCAGATCAACCGCAAGACCGGCCACCGCATCAAATACAGCAGGGTCGATGCCGAGACCGGCGAGGAAGTCGCCAATGACGACATCGTCAAGGGCTACAAGGTCGACACCGACACCTACATCGAGGTCACCAAGGACGAGCTCGAGGACATCGCGCTGGAATCGACGCACACGATCGAGATCGACGAGTTCGTGCCGCGCACCGACATCGACAGCCGCTATCTGATCCGTCCCTATTATCTCGTCCCCGACGGCAAGGTCGGCCACGACGCCTTCGCGGTCATTCGCGAGACCATCCGCAGCATGGACAAGGTCGCGATCGGCCGGGTCGTGCTCACCAATCGCGAGCACATCATCGCGCTGGAGCCGCTCGGCAAGGGCCTGATGGGAACGCTGCTGCGCTACCCTTACGAGGTGCGCAACGAGGAAGAATATTTCGACGACATCCAGGATGTGAAGATCACCAGCGACATGCTGGATCTCGCCAAGCACATCGTCGAGAAGAAATCGGCCGACTTCCAGCCGGAGAACTTCGAGGATCACTACGAGGCCGCGCTGATCGAGCTCATCAACAAGAAGCGCAGCGGCGTGACCATCGCCGCCAAGGCTGCACCGAAGTCGAGCGGCAACGTCATCAACCTGATGGACGCCCTGAAGCGCAGCCTTGCCAGCGAGGGTGACAAGGCGCCCGCCGCTGGCGCCCCCGCGCCGAAGGCCAAGGCCAAGAAGCCGAAGAAGCGCGTCGAAGGCCAGCGCGAGATGCTGCTGCCGATCAGCGGCAAGAAGGCCAAGGACGAGCCGAAGAAGGCCGAGGAGCCGAAGAAGTCGGAGAAGCCGGCACGAACCACCGCACGCTCACGCAAGGCCAGTTGAGGCGTCGATACGGCGAACGACCTCCGAACCTTCGCGCGGCGCACGGGTCCTGTGCATAATGGTCGCTCGACCGCGACTCCCGCGAGTTCCAGCTGTTGCCGTGGGCACGCCATCGCGCGTGGTGTTGCGGGTCATCCACCAAGGACACCGCATCGATCGCCCCCCAATTGGTGGAAAAAATATCTGCCTAGGTCAGGTAAGTCGATCCTGCGATGGTGGTCCGGCGATCAGGCGCGGATTTGTGATCGTTTCGACATCACTTCGATGCTTGCGGAATGATCACGTCGCACCTAGCTCTGCGGCGCGGGATGGTGATCCGGGCGTAGGCTTCCTGATGGAAGATTGATGTGCCTGATCGGTCGGGACGACGCTGGCGAAGTCGTCTCAGCCGCACGACGCGGCGTATCAGGGGGATGTGGATGTTTCAGCACGATGCGGACCAACGCCGGGCGCAGTACGCCTAGCGATGGCACGGGTTCAGCTGTCCGAGCTCTCCGCTTTCGCAGCCGTCGCGGATTCGTTGAGCTTCACCAAGGCGGCCGCTCATCTCGGCTGCTCCTTGCCGACCATCAGCCAGACCATCAAGAGCCTCGAGGAGCGGCTGGACGTCAGGCTGTTCAACCGGACGACGCGCAGCGTGGCCCTCACCGAGGCCGGCGAGCGCCTGCTGGCGGAGATCCAGCCGATTCTCGAACGGGTCGACCAGGCCATCGAGAGCATCAACGCGTTCCGCGACAAGCCGATGGGTACCCTGCGCCTGACCGTATCCCGTGTGTTCGCCGTGAGAGGGCTCGGGCCCCTGATCAGGTCATTCCTGGCCGAATACCCGGACATCCATATCGAACTAGCTGTCGACGACACCAACAGTGACATCGTGCGCAATCGCTTTGATGCCGGCATCAGATCCGGCCACCGGGTGGAGCGCGACATGAAGGTCATCCGCGTCTTCGACGAGTGCAGCTTCGTTGCGGTTGCCGCCCCCGGCTATCTCGCGGCGCATCCCGCGCCGGCCGTGCCCGAGGATCTCCAGGCCCATAATTGCATCCGACATCGGGTCCCTGCCGACGATACGCTGCAGCCCTGGATCTTCGAAAAGGGCGGCGAGCGCACCGAGATTGCCGTGGACGGCTCCCTTATCGTCAACGACTTCGATCTGGCGCTGAATGCCGCGCTCGACGGCATCGGCGTCGCGTATCTCGTCGAGCCGATGATCGAGTCGCATCTGGCCGACGGACGGCTAATGCGGCTGCTGCCCGGCTGGCGCTACGCGACGCCCGGACTGTTCCTGTACCATCCGAGCCGCCGGCAACCGCCGATGCCGCTGCAGGTCTTTCTCGACTTCGTCAAGCGCTGGCGCAGCGGCGTCACGCTGGACGCAATGTCGCGCGCGGCGGATTACGACGCACGCGGGTTGGTAGCAGCGACGTCACATCGAACGTCGATTCACGTCGAGCCCAACCGTCGCTGAGATCGCGTTGCGAGGCTGGAGAGGTCAATCGCGCGTCGGCAGCGGCGCTGCGAACGCGCCATGATGTACGCAGCTTGCGATGTGCACCGGGATTGTTCGGGATTCCCATCTAACCTATTCACGATTATCACCATTAACAAATCGACACCGCGAGGCCAAAACCGCGGCGTGACTGCGTCGATGCTGGTGCGTGCGAGCAGCGTGTTAACGACGATCGAGTGGGCTTCGAACAAAGCAGAGCGCATTCATCAAATTGAAATTGGCTCATGCACACTTCATTCAACCATTCCGCCGGCCGCGCTGATCGAGCCGTCGTCGGAATCAGAGGTGTGGGAGCGGCAATCTGGCGAAGCCAGGGGCGACACGCGGGGGGCCGTGTGCATCGCCATCAACCGGAGAAACGGGAAATGAAGACGTTGAGGGGCCTGCTACTCGGAGCGGGAGCAGTGATATTGTCCGCCGCGGCGGCGCAGGCTGCGGATCTTCCACTGAAGGCCAAAGCCGTCGAATATGTGAAGGTGTGCTCGCTGTACGGCACGGGCTTCTACTACATTCCCGGTACCGACACCTGCATCAAGCTCGGCGGCTATCTGCGCGCCGAGACCGCGCTGTGGACCAACAGCAACTATGGTGGCGCCTATTCAGGCCAGGCCGGCGCCGATAACCGCCTGAGCAACCGCTATCAGACCCGTTCGCGCCAGGATCTGAACATCGATACGCGCACCGCGACCGAATATGGCGTGGTGCGTACCTATTTCGAGACCGTGCTGAACTGGACCTCGGGCTCCTATGGCGGTGCGGGCGCCGGCGCGACGTCCTACACCGGCGACGCCATCTCGGGCGGCATCGTCGGCGTCTACTACGCCTTCATCCAGTTCGCCGGATTCACGATGGGCAAGGCCGTGTCGACCTTCGACGCGCCCTGGACCAACTATCCTGGCAACAATTTCGACGGCCTGGTCGGCGGCAGCGGCTCCAACAACGGCGTCAACCAGTTCACCTACACCGCCGATTTCGGCCAGGGCATCACCGCCGCGGTCTCGCTGGAAGACCAGACGCAGTTCTTCACCACCAACATCTGGAACACCTCGGGCATCACCGCGGCCGGCGTGCTCGGCGGCAATTATGGCTCGAGCAGCTTCGGCGGGACGGTGTCTCCCGACATCATCGGCATGGTTCGCGTCGACCAGGCGTGGGGCATCTTCCAGGCGTCGTTCGCCGCGCATGACAATCATGCCGCCTATTACGGCGCGTCCGAGACCTCGGGTCATCCCTCCGACAAGTGGGGCTGGGCCGCGCAACTGGCGCTGTCGATCAAGAACATCCCGACCGGTCCAGGCGACGTCGTCAACCTGCAGGCGGTCTACACCGACGGCGCGAGCCGCTACAACTTCCAGAGCCTCGCCAACACGACCTATTCGATGTATGGCAGCACGGGCGTAGCCGGCGCCTATCAGAGCATCGGCTTCGCCGGCGTCGGCGACGCAGTGTTCGGCACCGGCACGGGCCTGTCGACCGTGCAGACCTGGGGCATGCGCGGCGCCTTCACCCACAATTGGGATCCGCGCTGGAATACGGCGCTGTATGGCGCCTATGCCCAGGTGCGCTATGGCCAGACGGGATCGAGCCTCATCTGTGCCGGCATCGCCGCCACCGGGATGCTGACCGCGGGCTCGACCTGCAATCCCGACTTCAATCTCGGACAGATCGGCCTCATCACCCGATGGACGCCGGTCAAGGGCCTCACCTTCTCGGCCGACGTGACCTACAGCCACCTCGACCAGAAATATTCGGGCACGGCGATTGCTCCGGCCGTCACGAGCACGGCAAAGCCGGCCGCGATCTACCAGCTCAAGGACCAGGACACGGTGAGCATGCTGCTGCGCGCCCAGCGCAACTTTTGAAGCTGGGCTGTTGAACCTCTGACTGCTCGACGAGCTTCCGGCGATGCCCCCGCCGGAAGCTTCGTTCGTGGAGACAGGCGGCGCGTCGCGAGGGATGGGGCGAAATGCGGCAGGCGTCGTGCGGATCACGACGCCTGTGACTTGTCTGACGGCGATGATCGCGCGGCGGCGTGACCGGCCGGCTACTTGATCGAGGTGTTGATCGCGGTGAACTTGCTGCTCAGTCCCGAGCCCAGGCCATTGACGGCCGCCAGGATCACGATGCTCAATCCGCCGGCAATGATGGCGTATTCGATCGAGGTCGCGCCAGCCTGATTCTTCAGGAAGCTCGCAATCAACTGCCGCATCTACCTCTCCGGTCGGGCTCGATCATCTGACGCGCCGGAAGGGCGCGCCGAGGCCGGGATGGACGCCCCGCCGGAAACCCTCCGTCATCGGCTTGAACAATCGGTTAACCCGATGAGGTACCTGCGCGGCCCAGATTCGGAGCCGGCATTCCATCGCAGGCCCGCCCTCGCCCGACCTCCGAGATCCGAACCGGAGTGCAAGCAACTGAACTTGCTTCGCTTTATTCTCAGTCCGCGGCCCCCGGCCGGTTGGCGGCAAAGCCGAGCCGCTGAATCCTCGTCCGACACATTCAGAAAAAATTCGGCTTATCCGCCAGATGCCACGTCATGATCTGGGTCAACGGCGATGGCGTGGACCGCCTTAAAGGTTATCCTGGTCGCTATGAGCACAACAGATTCCGCCCGTCCCCAGCTCAAGATCCGCAGCGTCGCGCTCGACACCGGCCGCGAGAACGTGGTCGTGATCTCCCGCCGCTCGAAGGCGTTGCGGCCCGAGGTGTTCCGCGGCTTCAGCCGCGTCGAGCTGCGCTGCAACTCGCGGACGCTGCTGGCGACCCTTCTGATCACCGACGACGACGCACTGGTCGGCCCCGACGAGATCGGCCTGTCGGAACCGGCGATGCGGCGCTTCGCCGAGCCGGCCGGCACGCGGGCGACGGTGTCGCCGGCGACCCCGCCCGAGAGCATGGAAGCGGTGCGCGCCAAGATCCGCGGCGAGACCCTGAGCGACCAGGCGATCGCGGCCGTGATCGACGATCTCGCCCACTACCGCTACTCCGACATGGAGATCGCCGCTTTCCTGATCGGCTCAGCCAGCTTCATGAGCTCCGGCGAGCTGCTGGCGCTGACGCGCGCGATGGCCAATGCCGGCACGCAATTGAAATGGCCCGAGCCGGTGGTGGTCGACAAGCACTGCATCGGCGGCATTCCCGGCAACCGCACCTCGATGGTGGTGGTGCCGATCGTCGCCGCCCACGGCCTGACCATCCCAAAAACCTCCTCGCGCGCGATCACCTCGCCAGCCGGCACCGCCGATACGATGGAGGTGCTGGCGCGAGTGAATGTCGGCGCCGACGAGATGAAGTCGATCGTTGCGGCCTGCAATGGCTGCGTGATCTGGGGCGGCCACGTCAATCTGTCGCCGGCCGACGACGTCCTGATCTCGGTCGAGCGCCCGCTCAGCCTCGACACCCGCGAACAGATGGTCGCCTCGATCCTGTCGAAGAAGCTGGCTGCCGGCTCGACGCATCTGCTGCTCGACCTGCCGGTCGGGCCGACCGCCAAGCTCACCAGCGGCGCGGAGGCGATGCGGCTGCGCAAGCTGTTCGAATTCGTCGGCGACCGTTTCGGGCTCAAGGTCGAGGTGATCACGACCGACGGCCGCCAGCCGATCGGCAACGGCATCGGTCCGGTGCTGGAGGCCCGCGACGTGATGGCGGTGCTGGGCAACGAGCCGTCGGCGCCTGCTGACCTGCGCGAGAAGTCGCTGCGGCTCGCCGCGCATCTGCTCGAATATGATCCGAAGCTGCGCGGCGGCGCCGGCTACAACAGGGCGCGCGAGCTGCTCGACAGCGGCGCGGCGCTCAAGCAGATGCTGAAGATCATCGATGCGCAGGGCCCGCCGGAATGCCGCAGCGAGCTCGGCGATCTCGCCTTCGACGTCAAGGCGGAGCGCGACGGTGTCGTGTCCGCGATCGATTGCCTGCGGCTCAATCGCCTGGCGCGTACCGCCGGCGCGCCGGTGAACAAGGGCTCCGGGATCATGCTGTTCAAGAAGATCGGCGATCGTGTCGACCAGGGTGAACCACTCTATCGCGTGTTCACCTGCGATCCGTCGGAGCATGATCTGGCCGCAGCCGCAGCTGCCGCCAACCACGGCTATGGCTTCGCCGACGGCGCGAATGGTCGTTCGTGATGAACCGTCATCGAGCATCGATCCATCGTCCTCGGGAGACCACCGCATGAGTGTGACCGTTCGCTTCTGCGGTGCCGCGCATACCGTAACCGGGTCCTGCTATCTGGTGCGGAGCGGCAAGAGCCAGTTCCTGGTCGATTGCGGCCTGTTCCAGGGCCAGAAGACGCTGAAGGAGCTCAACTACGGCGACTTCCCATTCCGTCCCGCCGACATCGACGCCGTGCTGCTGACGCATGCGCATATCGACCATAGCGGCCTGCTGCCGAAGCTGGTGCGCATGGGCTTCGACGGCAAGATCTTCGCCACGCGCGGCACCATCGATCTCTGCTCATGGATGCTGCCCGATGCCGGCAACATCCAGGAGCAGGAGGTGCTGGCGCTGAACCGCCGCAACATCGCGCGCGGCCGCGGCGAGGTCAGCCCGATTTACACCCAGGCCGACGCCATCACGGCGCTGCAATACTTCCAAGCCGTCCCCTACGAGACCTGGACCGAGATCATTCCAGGCGTTCGCGCCCGCTACTGGAATGCCGGCCATCTGCTGGGCTCCGCCTCGATCGAGATCGAATTCGCAGGACAAGGCGCCGATGGCGGACCGCTGCGGCTGCTTGCCTCCGGCGATGTCGGGCCCGACGCCAAGCTCTTGCAGCCCGATCCGAAAGCGCCGGAGGGATTCGACTACGTGATCTCGGAGGCGACCTATGGCGACCGCATTCGCGAGCCGACCACGCCGGAGCTGCGCCGCGGCCGTCTGGCCGGCGAGGTGCGCGACGCGGCGGCCGCCAAGGGCGCGCTATTGATCCCGGCCTTCGCGGTCGAGCGGACGCAGGAGCTGATCGTCGATCTGGTCGGCCTGATGGAGCGCGGCGAGATTCCGGCCGCGCCGGTGTTCCTGGATTCGCCGCTGGCGATCCACGCCACCGAGGTGTTTCGCGCGCACACCGAGAGCCTCGACGGCGGCAGCGATGTCGGCCGTCTGTTGTCGTCGCCGCATCTGCGCTTCACCGAGACGGTCGATGAAAGCAAGGCGATCGCCAAGCTGACCGGATTTCACATCGTCATCGCCGCCAGCGGCATGTGCGATGCCGGTCGCATCCGCCATCATCTCAAGCGCTGGCTGTGGAACAACCGCGCCACCGTGCTGCTGGTCGGCTATCAGGCCACCGGCACGCTGGGGCGCTTCCTGCAGGACGGCGTCAAGGCGGTGCGCATCCAGGGCGAGGAGATCAAGGTCGCGGCACGCATCCGCATGATCGACGACTATTCCGGCCACGCCGACGGCGCCGAGATCGCCCGCTGGATCGCGGCCCGCCGCCCGATCGCGCGCGGCCTTTTTCTGTCCCACGGCGAGGATGCCGCGATCGCGGCGCTGGCAGCGCGCGTCGCCGAGCGGATCGTGCCGACCGCGAAAGTGTTCTCCCCCCTGCTCGACGACGTCTACGAGCTGACGAGCGCGGTGCCGACGCCGCTCGACGTCGCGCGCCGGCGGCGGCTGGCACCGGAGGCGGTCACCCGGCTGGACTGGCACAACGACATGTCGGGCCTGCTGCTCGACATCCACGAGCGGATCGAGCAAGCCGCCGACGATCGTGCCCGCGGCGTCATCATCCGCCGCCTGCGCCGGGCGCTGGAAGAGTGATGCGAGCGGCGTAGCCGCGAAGGCTGCGCGCCTGCGATGTTCGTCGTCGAACGGTCACACTTTGATCGCACCTTCAGGACGATCGGGTGCGGTGCGAAGCTCGCAGACGGCGACGCTCTCGCAGCTTGTGCATATTGAAACACACAACGTGCCGACGGCTGGTCTCCGAGAGCTGTTCTGATAGGCTCGACACGTGGTTCATGACAACGGAACGATCCGGGTGAACCGGGCGCAGGTGGGGAAACGAGGGGCTCTCACATGCATCAACCATCGAAATGGTGGGCGGGACTGATCGCTGTTGCCGTGCTCTGGCTCGCGGCCGTGAGCTTCAAGACGGCTGATGTCGAGGACGACATTGGGCCGCGGGCACGCGCCGCCGTCGCGGCCGCCGTCCCGGACACAGCCGCGGCCCTCAAGGTCACGGTCGCGGGCCGTGACGTTCGCATCGCAGGGCCGGAGTTCAGTCCCGATCAGGCGACGAAACTGGAGGACGCCGCATCGGTCAGCGGCGTCCGGCTCGTCGAAGGCACCTACGACAAGCTGCCGACACCGAAGCCCTATGCCTTCCGCGCCACGCGAAACGGCGGCCAGCTCGTGCTCGAAGGCGCGGTGCCGACGCCCGCCGTTCGGAATGCCGTGCTCAATGCCGTCCGTTCGTCCGGTGGTGAAGTGGTCGATCGCCTCTCCTATGCGCTGGGAGCTCCGGCCGACTTCGCGGCCATCGCGAGCCATGGATCGGTCCAGGCCGCCAAGCTCAATGGCGGCACGTTCGCGCTCGCGGACAAGGCTTATTCGATCGCAGGTGCCGCCGCCTCATCGGACGTCTATGAGGCTGCCGTCGCGGCGACGCGGCAGCTGCCGGGCGGCGCCGTGCTCAACAAGGTGGCGATCCTGCCGCCGGAGGCAAAGCCGTTCATCTGGAGCGCGGTTCGCGAGGACAACACGCTGGTGATGTCCGGCGTCGTTCCGAATGACGATATCAGGCGCGCGCTCGAGGCCGCCGCGATCAAGGCCTGGCCCGGCGCGTCGGTGATGCATCACATGCAGATCGCCCGTGGCGCGCCTGCTGGCGATTTTGGCGCCTACACGTCCTATGCGCTGGCGGAGCTTGCCAGGCTGAGCACGGGCCGCGTCGTCATCTCCGACGCCACCTATGCGATTTCGGGCGAGGCGCCCTCCACCGCCGCCTACGATGAAACGATGGCCGGGATCGGCAAGCTGCCGACCGGGCTGAGCTTGGCGAAAGCCGAGATTCTGCCGCCGGAGATCAAGCCCTATCGCTGGTCGGCGGAGTTCGACGGCACCGGCTTGAGCCTCACAGGTCTCGCGCCGAGCGGAGCGGCCCGCGAGGCGATGCTGGGCTCCGCCAGTGGACAGTTCGACGGCAAGCCGATCAAGAGCCAGATCGGCATCGCCCGCGGCGCCCCGGATGGCGACCTTGCCAAAGCGAGCGCGAGCCTGCTGCAGCAGCTCGCCAGGCTGTCGCAGGGGCGCGCCGAGATCAGCGACACCCAGGTCTCGCTCAGGGGCGTCGGGCTTGCCAACGTCACCGGCGCAGCCGTGCGCGAGCAACTGGCCGGCGCCCTGCCCGCGCCGTTCGCGCTCGCGTCCATCGACGTCCGCGACGGCCCGGTCTCGCCTTACGCGTTCGGACTGCAGAAGCAGGACGGCCGTGTCATGCTGAGCGGCTACGTGCCTGATGACGCCGCCCGCCGCGATCTCGTCGACGCCGCCACAACGACCTTCATCACCGAGACGGTCGAGGACGGTCTGAAGATCGGCGACGGTGCGCCAAAGGATTACGTGCAGTCGCTGAAGGCGACGTTCCCGGCGCTGGCGCGGCTATGGTCGGGCGCGCTGACGGCGAAGGACGCGGCGATCACGGTCGACGGGCTCGCCATCTACGACAAGTCGGCCGAGCAGGTCCGCAAGGAGCTTGCCGAGGCGGTCGGCAGCGGCTTCAAGCTCGACGACGTCAAGATCGGCGTCAAGCCGGAAAGCCCGCCACTCGCGGTCGCGGAGTGCCAGCCGGCGTTCAACGGGCTGCTCGCCAAGGGCCGCATCCGCTTCAGCACCGGCAGCGCCGAGCTGAGCCGCGCCTCGCTGGCGCTGCTCGATCACCTGATCGAGGTTGCGCAGCGCTGCAAGGATGCCGAGATCGCGATCGAAGGCCACACCGACAATGTCGGCGACGAAGCTGACAACATGGACCTCTCCAAGCGCCGGGCGGCGGCGGTGGTCGGCTACATCGGCGACGCCGGCATCGACACCTCGCGCATGACCTCGGAGGGCTACGGCCAGACCAAGCCGGTCGCCTCCAACGACACGGCCGAAGGCCGCGCGCAGAACCGCCGCATCGAATTCGTCGTCAAGTGAGGCGCTGACATCATGATGTACGACCTTGCGACATTTCCGTTCTGGATCATCCTCGCCGTCGGCATCGGCGGCTTTGTCGGCTGGCGCACCTGGTCGGACGAGCCACGGCCGGACTGGCTGAGAAGCTGGCTGCTGCCGGCGACGCTCGCTCTCGTCATCGGGATCCTGATGGCGCTGCTGACCGTGCTGCCCGGACGTGCCGGCCTGTGGCTCGAGGTCGGCCTGCTGATGGTCGGCGCCTATCTGCTCGGCTGCCTGATCGGCGGACAGCTCAGGGAATATGTCGGGTTGGGTGACACCAGTGCGATGTCGCCGGGCGGGCCTGGAAGCAGCGTCGCGTTCGCCGGCGCACCGGCGGCGGCCAGTCCTTGGGCGGACAGCCCATCCCCGGCTGCGCAAGCCGCAGCCAGCGTCGAGGCCGATCGCCTTGCCACTGAAGCTGCCGCGAAAGCTGAAGCCGAACGTGTTGCGGCCGAAGCCGCTGCACGGGCGGAGGCCGAGCGTCTCGCCGCCGAAACGGCCGCAAAGGCCGAGGCTGAGCGGCTCGCCGCGGAAGCCGCGGCAAGGGCCGAGGCTGATCGCCTGGCGGCTGAAGCCGCAGCGAAGGCCGAAGCCGAACGTCTCGCTGCCGAGGCGGCGGCGAACGCCGAGTCCGAGCGCCGTGCTGCGGAGGCCGCCGCGAAAGCCGAAGCCGACCGCCTCGCTGCGGAAGCAGCCGCGAAAGCAGAGGCCGATCGTGTTGCGGCGGAAGCGGCTGAAAAGGCCGAAGCCGAACGCTTGGCCGCCGAAGCGGCGGCGAAAGCCGAAGCAGACCGTCTTGCGGCAGAGGCCGTTGCGAAAGCCGAGGCGGAAGCCCGGCGTCTCGCGGCCGAAGCGACCGCCAAGGCCGAGGCCGATCGCCTCGCCGCCGAAGCGGCCGCACGCGCGGAAGCCGATCGCCTTGCCGCCGACGCCGAGGCGGAACGGCTTGCCGCCGAGGTCGCCGCATCATCGGCCCCGGAGAGCCCGGCCTCGGCCGACGACAGACCGCCGGCCCTGCCCGCCCCCGAGGGCGCCGCTGACGATCTCAAGCTGATCAAGGGCATCGGGCCCAAGAACGAGCGCGTCCTCAATGACATCGGCGTGCATCATTTCAGCCAGATCGCGGCGTGGTCGCCTGACCATGCGCGCTGGGTCGGCCATCACATGGCCTTTCCCGGCCGGATCGAGCGCGAGCACTGGATCGCGCAGGCCAAGCTGCTCGCGGCCGGCCTCGACACCGCGCATTCCAGCGCGGTGAAGTCCGGCGCGATCACCATCGACGAACACGCCGACGCGCCGCTGAGCGAGGACGAGGCGAGCTACCTCCTGGCCCACCTGCCGGCGCTGATGCCGCCCGTCGAGAACGAGGATGTCCATGGCGGCGCCCGCCCGCTCGGGCTCGTCGCGCCGCGCGGCGGCCAGGCCGACGATCTCAAGCTGATCAAGGGCATCGGCAAGCAGAACGAGGCGCGGCTGCACGGCCTCGGCATCTGGCATTTCGCGCAGATCGCGGCCTGGACCGCCGAGCACGCCAAATGGGTCGGCTCCTATCTGGCGTTCGCAGGACGGATCGAGCGCGAGCAATGGGTCGCGCAGGCCAAGGAGCTCGCAAGCGGCGGGACCACGGAATTCGCCCGCCGCGTCGAGGCTGGTCTGGTCAAGTCATCCGCCGACGACGGCTCCCGCGGGCAGGACAACGTCGAGATCGTCCGGCCGCGCGAGTAGCGGCGCCAACCAGAGCATGATCCGGAAAAGTGGAAACCGGTTTTCCGAAAAGATCATGCTCAAACAAAGAGATGAGATCATGATGCGATTCCGTGGAATCGCATCATGATCTCAACGAATCGTCGGGTGTGCAAAGGCGCTGACTTGCCCTCTCGTCACGCGCGATGGTGATGGCGCCGTGCCCACCCTGCTTTCCTACTCGGCGAGCTCGACCGCCTCGCTGCGCGACGGGCCGGCCAGCGGCCGTTCCTCCATCAGCATCATGCAGACGGAGGCGCAGGCCAGCATCGCGGTGGCCGCGGCATAGACGAAGCGGAAGGCATGGATCATGTCGGCTTCCGCGATGCCGCTGACCGCGCCATGGGCGCCCTCGGCCAGCGAAATGTCGGCGCCCAGCGCCATCAGCAGGATGGCGCTGAAGGCCGCAACCGTGAACGAGGACATCATCGAACGGAAGAAGTTCATCGCGCCGGTGATGGTGCCGATCTGGGAGCGGTCCACCGCGTTCTGCAGCGACACCACCGAGATCGGGAACGCGGTGCCGAGCCCGATGCCGTAGATCGACAGCAGCACCATCAGCCCCCACAGAGACGGCGTCGTCACCGTCATGACCGCGGCGGCAATGGTGCCGATGATCGTGCCCACGATGGCGACGCGCTTGTAGTGCTTGACCCGGGCCATGGTGCGGCCGGCAACCGCGGCGCCGAGGGTCGAGATCGCCGCGATCGGAATCAGGCCGAGGCCGGCCTGGCTCGGGGTCAAATGATAGACCAGCTCGTAATAGAGCGGCAGATGGACCGTGAGCCCGATCAGGGCGCCGAGTGCGCAGCCGCTCGCCAGCATGCCGTAGGGCACCACCGTGCCGCCCATCAGCGCCAGCGGCAGGAACGGCTCATCGGCCCGCTTGGCGTGCCAGACGAAGGCCAAGCCGAGCGCCACCGCACTGCCGATCATCGCCAGCAGCGTCGGCGACAACCAGGCCAGCTTGTGGCCACCCCAGGTCAGCACGAGCATGAACACGACGGCCGAGGCCATCAGCAGCAGGCCGCCGGCCCAGTCGACCTTGCGCAGCCGGTGGTAGACCGGCAGCCGGCCCATCTTGGGCAGCAGCAATGCGAGCGCCGCGATCGCGAGCGGGACATTGATCCAGAAGATCATCGACCAGTGCAGATGGTCGGCGAAGAAGCCGCCGATCACCGGCCCGAGCAGGCCGGCGAGCAGCCAGACCCCGCTGAAATAGGCCTGGTACTGGCCGCGCTCGCGCGGGCTGACGACGTCGGAGATCACGGTCTGGACCACCGGCATGATGCCGCCGCCACCCAGCCCTTGCAGGCCGCGGGCGAGGATCAGCACCGGCATGTTCGGCGCCAGCGCGCAGACGACCGAGCCGACCACGAACAGGCTGAGCGCGGTGATGATCATCGAGCGGCGGCCATAGATGTCGCAGAGCGTGCCGAACACCGGCGCCACCGCGGTCGACGCCAGCAGGTAGGCGGTGATCACCCAGGAGAGATTGGTGACGTCCTGAAACTCGCGACCGATGGTCGGCAGCGCGGTCGCCACGATGGTCTGGTCGAGCGCGGCCAGGAACATCGTCAGCAGCAGGCTCATCAGGATGGTGCGCACCTCGGCCTGGGTCAGCGGCACCGGCGGCGCAAGCGACGGCGCATCCTCGATCGCCTGAACCTGCGGCGGAATGGCCGGCAGCTCGGCGGCGATCTCTTCGGGCAGGGATTGGGACGCGGCAGGGTAATGCGTCTGCCGATCAAACTTGTTCATGGGATGAATGCCGTGCCCGGGCGCGACGACGCCGCGCGGATTCGCTGTCTGGCGAACTACTTAAGGCATAATTTTCCCGTGCGGCAGCGGGTCGGGTGCATGGGTGCATTCCGACAGCACGGGAACGGTCGCATCATCGTGACTTGCTGCGGGTGCGAGGTGATCGCGCTATTTCGGCCTTCGCTTCAACTTGGCCCGCTTCGGCAGCAGCACCGGCCACTGCACGATGTGGTCCTCGAGCTGGTCGTCCGGAACGTCGTCCTCGGTGCCCTCGACCCGGCCACGCACCGAGACGCCGGCTTCATGGACCGTCTGAGGATCGCCCGAGATCAGGGGATGCCACCAGTAGAGATCGCGCCCCTCAGCCACGAGGCGGTAGCCGCAGCTCGGTGGCAGCCAGGTCAGCGTGCGGACGTTCTCAGGTGTCAGGCGAACGCAATCCGACACCTGTTCGGAACGATTCGGGTAGTCCTTGCAGGCACATAGCCCGGCATCCAAGAGCTTGCAGGAAATGTGGGTGAAGTAGATGTCGCCGGTATCCTCGTCTTCCAGCTTCTCCAGGCAGCAGCGCCCGCAGCCGTCGCAGAGGCTCTCCCATTCCGCCTCGGACATCTCTTCCAAGATCTTGGTTTTCCAGAACATTCCCTCCTGGCCCGAGGGACGTTTGAGCGGTGCGGTCATCGGGCGATTCTCAAAGAGGGCGTGAGGTGGCCGCCATCTAGGTGCCCGGCCCCGAGCCGCGCAAGGGGCTTTGCCGATTACGGCGGCACGTTAGCTTTGTGCATCAAATTGTGAGCGGAACCATTGGTTTGTGACCCCCGCTCGGCTAGATAGATGATTGAGTCACTCCGGCGGCGGCGCCGGCAATGCGGCTTGGGGTCAGGTGCTCGGGTTCGGGCGGCTGACTGTGCAGTGCCATGGGTTTGCCGCAACAATCGCGCAAGACCCTTCGATGGCCCCCAGCCCCACTTGCTGAGTGCTTTCGAAGCCAGCTGACACGCTTTCGAAACGACCAGGGTTCCCGTGCGGCAGATCATTCCAGACGATTGGAAGAAGCGGATCAACAATTTCCGCCTGGATCTCGACGCCCGCTTCGATTCGGCGCTGTTCTCCTCCCTGCGCGGCACCCGCGAGCTGTATGAGCGCTATTCGGCGTTCATGGACCGCTTCTATGTCGGCGGCTGGAAGCGCTGGGTGTTCGTCGAGCCGTTCTCGGAGGCGGCCACGATCGGGCTCGGCGGCCTGGTGCTGATGCTGGCGCTCGCGATCCCCGCCTTCCGGGAAACTGCCGATGAGGACTGGCTGAAGAAGTCCGACCTCGCCGTGACCTTCCTCGACCGCTATGGCAACCCGATCGGCAGCCGCGGCATCAAGCACAATGATTCGATTCCGCTGGAGGACTTCCCGGACAATCTGATCAAGGCGACGCTCGCCACCGAGGACCGCCGCTTCTACGACCATTTCGGCATCGACATTGCCGGCACGGCGCGCGCCCTCGTCACCAACGCCCAGGCCGGCGGCGTCCGCCAGGGCGGCTCCTCGATCAGCCAGCAGCTCGCCAAGAACCTGTTCCTGTCCAACGAGCGCACCATCGAGCGCAAGGTCAACGAGGCGTTCCTGGCGATCTGGCTGGAAACCCGGCTGACCAAGAACGAGATCCTCAAGCTCTATCTCGACCGCGCCTATATGGGCGGCGGCACCTTCGGCGTCGACGGCGCGGCACACTTCTATTTCAACAAGTCGGTGCGCGACATCAACCTCGCCGAAGCCGCGATGCTGGCCGGGCTGTTCAAGGCGCCGACCAAGTTCGCCCCCCACATCAACCTGCCCGCCGCCCGCGCCCGCGCCAACGTCGTGCTCGACAATCTGGTCGATGCCGGGTTCATGACCGAGGGCCAAGTGTTCGGCGCCCGCCGCAACCCGGCCTTCGCAGTCGACCGCCGCGACGAAAGCTCGCCGAACTACTTCCTCGACTATGCCTTCGACGAGATGCGCAAGCTGGTCGACACGTTCCCGAAGTCTTACACCGAGCGCGTCTTCGTGGTGCGGACCTCGATCGACATGACCGTGCAGCATGCGGCCGACGAGGCGATCGAGAACCAGTTGCGCCAGTTCGGCCGCGACTATCACGCGACCCAGGCGGCAACCGTCGTCTCCGACCTCGACGGCGGCATCCGCGCCATGGTCGGCGGCCGCGACTATGGTGCCAGCCAGTTCAACCGCGCAGTCGACGCCTACCGGCAGCCGGGATCGTCGTTCAAGCCTTACGTCTACACCACCGCGCTGCTGAACGGCTTCAAGCCGACCTCGATCGTGGTCGACGGCCCGGTCTGCATCGGCAACTGGTGCCCGCAGAATTATGGCCATTCCTATTCCGGCTCGGTGACGCTGACGCAGGCGATCACCCGCTCGATCAACGTCGTCCCGGTCAAGCTGTCGATCGCGCTCGGCGGCAAGGAGGGTCCGAAGGCCGGCCGCGCCAAGATCATCGAGGTCGCGCGGCGCTTCGGGCTCAAGGCGCCGCTGCCCGACACGCCGTCGATGCCGATCGGCTCCGACGAGGTCACGGTGCTGGAGCATGCGGTCGCCTATGCGACCTTCCCGAACAAGGGCAAGGCGGTGACGCCGCATTCCGTGCTGGAGGTCCGCACCGGCGCCGGCGACCTGGTCTGGCGCTGGGACCGTGACGGGCCGAAGCCGAAGCAGGCAATCCCGGCCTCGGTTGCTGCCGACATGGCGGGCATGATGAGCCACGTGGTCAGCGAAGGCACCGCACGCCGCGCCGCACTCGACGGCATTCCAACCGCCGGCAAGACCGGCACCACCAACGCCTATCGGGACGCCTGGTTCGTCGGCTACACCGGCAACTTCACCTGCGCGGTCTGGTACGGCAATGACGACTATTCGCCGACCAACCGTATGACCGGCGGCTCGCTGCCGGCGCAGACGTGGCACGACATCATGGTCGCCGCGCATCAGGGCGTCGAGGTCAAGGAGCTGCCCGGCGTCGGCATGGGCGAAAAGCTGCCGCAGTCGGCGTCCGCCGCGATGGCACAGGCCGGCCAGCCGAAGACGCTGGAGATCAAGCCCGGTCCGCCGCCGATCCTGACCCGCCGCGGCGCCGAGGTGCTGGTTCAGGTCGAGAAGATGCTGGACGATGCGGCGCGCCTCGCCGAGAAGGCCGCGCCTGCCGATCCGCGCAAGCCCGGCAAGCCGGTCTCATCGAGCGCGCTGGCCTTCCCTGAGAACTACGCCGCGGCAACGGCCGACGGCGTCACCACCCCTGCCCTGCGCAAGAACTGACGTCAGCGATCCCCGTGCGGCTGCTCTTCATCACCTTGGTTACGCTCCTGATCGCCACCGGCGTCGGCATCGGCGCAACGTGGATGACGACGACCCGCGGCACCGAGTTCGGTACGCTGACGATCGGCGCCTGGACGGCGCGTCCGAAAACCGGCACGGCCGATGTCGACCCCTATGCGCGCGCGACCATCACCCGCAATGGCGAATTGCCGATCGGCACCGGCGACGGCGTGGCCTTCACCGCCACCACGGACGACAAGAGGAAGCCGCTCGACGGGCGCTGCGACATCCTGGTCAGCGGCGTCACGCCACCCGCCCGGTTCTGGACGCTCACGCTCTACGACCGCAAGGGCCACCTCGTCGCCAACACGCTGCAGCGCTACGGCTTCACCAGCCAGGAGCTGGTACGAGGTGCCGATGGCTCCTTCGAGATTCGTGTCGCCGCGCGCTCGCGCTCCGGCAACTGGCTGCCGACCGGCGGCATCGAGCGCTACGCGCTGATGCTGCGGCTCTACGACACGCCGGTCGGCGTCGCGACCCGCACGCAGCGCGACGCACCGATGCCGTCGATCACGACAGTAGGTTGCCCATCATGATCCGGCTGCTGTTCACGGTCGTGGTCGGCGTGCTGCTCGGCGGCGTGGTCCATCTCGTCAGCGTGCTGGCGCTGCCGCGGATCTCGACCCAGGACGCCTACTCCCGGCTGACGCCGATGACCAAGCTGAACGCCGTGACGCAGTTGCCATTGGCCGATCCCGGCAATTCACCGATGCCGTTCATGGATCCGGCGTTCGCCATGGCGATCTGCCGCTATGATCTGTCCGACGGACCGCTCAAGCTCACGGTTCCGGTGAGCCAGGCCTATACGTCGGTATCGTTCTACACGCGCAACGAGATCGCCTACTACGCCATCAACGACCGCTCCGCCGGCAAGCGCGTGATCGAGCTCAACCTGATGACCGAGGCGCAGCACGAAGACCTGCCCGAGGACGAGGAGATCACGGCCGCCGACCGGCTGATCATCGATTCGCCGACGACGACCGGGTTGATCGTGCTGAAGGCCCTGGCCGCCGAGCCCGGTCTCATGCCGCAGGCGCAGGCCTCCCTTGCAGCGGCAAGCTGCGGCGTACAGACCGAGGCACCGGCCAAGGCCGAGAAGCCGCGCGGCAAACGATAAGTCAATACGACGTCCTAGACGAATTCGACAACACTCTCTTCATCCTTGGTGGCATAGTCGTTGTCGCGCGCCGCTGCTATGATGGATCAGGACGGCGGCGCTTCGCTCAACATCAGGTCATGCCTCTCGAAATCGAACGGAAGTTTCTCGTCAAGTCCGATGCTTGGCGGGATCAGGCGACGCACAGTGAACGCCTTCGCGACGGCCTCGTCGCACGTCAGGACGGCCTCAAGGTCCGCGTTCGCTGCTATGGCAACCGGACGACGCTGTGCGTGAAGAGCGGCCGCCGCGGCCTGATCCGAGATGAATTCGAGTACGATATTCCCGCGGACCACGCCGCGATGCTGTTCGCGCATTGCAGCGGACGCATCCTCGAGAAGACGCGTCACTATGTGCCGGCCGAAAGCGGCGTCTGGGAAGTCGACGTCTACCACGACGCGCTCGAAGGCGTCGTCATCGCCGAGATCGAGCTGCCGACCGAAACGACCATCGTGACCCTTCCCGACTGGGTCGGCGACGAGGTCACCGGCGACCCGCGCTACAGCAAGGCCAACATGCTGACGGAGCGCTCGCGGGCGGCGAAAGTCCGGGAGCTGCGGCGCGCGCGCCTTGCAGGGCTGTGATGCACGCACGGGCCGTTGCGGCTTGACCCCTGTCAAATCACCCGTCGAGGGCACACCTTAAACAGCGCGGACTTGGCGGTCTGAACGATCGCGCATGGAGTTTGCACGATGAGTTCATCGCAGGTGATGTCACAGGCGCTGCGCGCCAAGATCATGTCGGCCGACGAGGCGGCCGCGCTGGTCGAGCCCGGCAACCATGTCGGCATGAGCGGCTTCACCGGGTCGGGCTACCCGAAGGCGGTGCCGCTCGCGCTGGCGCGCCGGATCGAAGCCGCGCATGCGCGCGGCGAGCCGTTCCGCGTCGGCGTGTGGACCGGGGCGAGCACCGCGCCCGAGCTCGACGGCGCGCTCGCCCGGGCTGATGGCATCGACCTGCGCCTGCCCTATCAGTCCGATCCGGCGACACGACAGCGCATCAACGCCGGCAGCATCGACTATATCGATCTGCATCTCAGCCATGTCGCACAGTTCGTGTGGTTCGGTTTTCTCGGCCATCTCGACGTCGCCGTGATCGAATGCGCCGGCATCCTGCCCGACGGGCGGCTGATCCCCTCGACCTCGATCGGCAACAACAAGACCTGGCTCGATCTGGCGGACCGCGTCATCATCGAAGTCAATTCGTGGATGAACCCGGCGCTGCTCGGCATGCACGACGTCTATTACGGCACCCGCCTGCCACCGCATCGCAAGCCGATCCCGATCCTGGCGCCCGGCGACCGCATCGGCGAGACCACCTATCGCTGCAATCCGGACAAGGTCATCGCGGTCGTCGAGACCCACGCGCCCGACCGCAACACGAGCTTCGCCGCCCCCGACGACGTCTCCGGCGCGATCGCCGGGCACATCCTGGAGTTCTTCGCGCACGAGGTGAAGCAGGGCCGCCTGCCGCGCAATCTGCTGCCGCTGCAATCGGGCGTCGGCAACGTCGCGAACGCCGTGATGGCCGGGCTCGACGACGGGCCGTTCCCGCATCTCACCGCCTACACCGAGGTGCTGCAGGACGGCATGCTGAACCTGATCCGCTCGGGGCGGATGGATCTCGCCTCCGCGACGGCATTGTCGCTGAGCTCGGAAGCGGCGATCGAATTCAACCGCGAGATCGAGTTCCTGCGCGACCGCATCGTGCTGCGGCCGCAGGAGATCTCCAACCACCCCGAGGTGATCCGCCGGCTCGGCGTCATCGCCATGAACGGCATGATCGAGGCCGACATCTACGGCAACGTCAACTCGACCCACGTGCGCGGCAGCAGCATCATGAACGGCATCGGCGGCTCCGGGGACTTCGCCCGCAACGCCTATCTGTCGATCTTCATGACGCCCTCGACGGCGAAGAATGGGACGATCTCCTGCATCGTGCCGATGGTCACCCATGTCGACCACACCGAGCACGACGTGCAGGTTCTGGTGACCGAGCGCGGCCTCGCCGATCTGCGCGGCCTGTCGCCCAAACAGCGCGCCCGCACCATCATCGATCAGGCGGCGCATCCAAAATTCCGGCCGGCGCTGGCGGATTATTTCGAACGCGCCTGCCGCGATTCGACCGGCAAGCACACGCCGCATCTGCTCGAGGAGGCGTTCCGCCTGCTCAGGCCGGAATGAGCGCTGCGGCCCGATCACCGCAGCGGCACGCCTCGTAGGCGACGGGATCGTGGCTGTTCACGATCGTGACCCGGTCGCCATGGTCGCATTTCAAGCGCCGCAGCCGCTCCTGGTTGGCGATCCGCATCGTGCGATCCTGATCGCCCTTGCGCTGGAACAGCCCGAGCAGCAGCGGCATCCGTGGCCGCGGATCGAGCTGGCCGTGGAAGAAATAGGCATCGCCGGCGTGCAGCAGCCATTTGTCGCCGCGTCGCACGGCGACGCCGCAATGGCCGCGGGTATGGCCCGGCAGAGGAACGATCAGGATGTCGCCGCTGCGATCCACGGCAGCGCGGACACCGCGAAAGCCGAACCAGTCCTCGCCGTCGTCGCCGTAGAACTGCCAGTCGGGACGATGCCGCCATTGGCCGGCGACATAGCGACCGCGCGGCGGCGCCGGCGACCCCTCGACGGCCATCGCATGCTCCCCGCGATGAACGTGCACCTTGGCCTTCGGGAAATCGCCGATGCCGCCGGCGTGGTCCCGGTCGAGATGCGTGAGCAGGATGTGCCTGACGTCGTCGGGCGAGAAGCCCAATGCCTTTACCTGCTGCAGCGCCGTCTCCGACGCATCGAGAAGCGGCGCAGCCTGCCTCACCCAGCGTGCCCCCAATCGTGCGGGCGCGGCGATGTCACCGGTGCCGATGCCGGTGTCGACGAGGACCAGGCCGTCATCGCTTTCGATCAGCAGGCAGTGGCAGACGAGGCGGGCGCGCGCGAACAGGCCGCCGCTGCCGCTCACCAGCCGACCGCCGCGTGGACACATCGTGCCGGTGTTGAGGTGGTGGACGCGCATCGATCTTCTCCTTCATTGCCGATATCGGGCGCATCCTTGCGGGCCGGGCAGAGATAAGTAAAATATTGATCAGTGATACGCATCATAGGCTGCTCCTATGGATATCCGCGAGCTCCGCTATTTCTCCGCCGTGTTCGAGGAACGCAGCCTGACCAGGGCAGCGGCGCGCTGCTTCGTCTCGCAGCCATCGATTTCGCTGGCGATCGCCAACCTCGAGGCCGAGCTCGGCACCGAGCTGTTCCTCCGCCACCGCAAGGGTGTCGTGCCGCTGGAGGCGGCCGAGCGCCTGCAGCCGATCGCGCGCCGGATCGTCGGCGAAGCCGATGCCGCCCGCAACCTGTTCCGGCACGGCGCGCCGAAGCAGGCGCTCAAGCTCGGGCTCATGCGCACCCTCGACGGCCGGCGCGTGACCGCGCTGCTCAAGCCGCTCACGGCGCGCGAGGATCTCAGGCTTCACATCGTCGGTCCGACCGAGCGGGCCGACGGACGCATCGTCTCAAAAAGCCTGGTCGACGACGGCGAGCATTTCCTGCCGCTGTGGAGCGAGCGCTATGTCGCGGCTTTGCCGCTTGCGCATCCGCTCACGCTGAAGCCGCGCCTGCGCGCGGCCGACCTCGCCGACGTCGCCATGATCGACCGCTGCCATTGCGAGCACAGCGCGCTGGCGCGACGCAGCGGCGGGCCGCGCGAGATCGCCGCCATCGCCGAAACCGAGGATTGGGCCCTGGCGCTGGTCGCTGCCGGCGTCGGCGTCGCGATCGTTCCCGAAGGCGTCGTGCACGGCCGAAGCGACGTTGCGGTCCGCGAGATCGAGATGACGTTGAAGCGCCAGGTCGGCCTCGCCTACTCCGCCGCGCGCGCTCCATCCGAGGCGCTGAAGATCTTGATCGCGACGCTGCGCGCGGCAGCGCCGCAGAAGCTCCGTGCGACAGCAGGGCGGCAAAAGGGAGCACCGGCCAAGCCAGGCCGGCGCCGGAGCAAGATCGCGCCGGGCTAGCCCCGCGTCGTCAGCGGCCGTTCGATCAGGGGCCGCGCGGCGACCGGCGGATTGGCGGTCTGAGCCGCCAGTTCGTGGATCAGGCGATCGGCCTCGGCGGCCATGCCGTCGGGCGCCTGCAGCACCAGGCGCTCCAAGGCCCAGCGGTAGGACGAGACGCGCTGCTCCAGGCTGATCTGCACCCATTGCACGATCAGCGAGTTCTCCTGCATGCGCGCGACGGCATCGGCTTGCTCGCGCGGCGAGAGCTCGGTCATGTATTTCATGCTGGCATCGCGCTTGCGATCGAGATCGATGACGCGGATGGCCGACGCGAAGAACGGCTCGAAGCGGGTGATGTCGTCGCGCACGTCGTCGATCAGCTGGGTGTAGCGCGAGGCGTGCGAGCGGTGCGGCTCGTCGATCAAGGCCCGCCCATAGGCTGTGCGGTCGAACACGACCTTCTGGCGCCACGGCGAGGCCGACGGCTGATAGTCGCCGAACACGCTCTTCCAGGCAGGGCGCGAATGCGGTGGCTCGATCAGCGGATAAGCGAGATCGCGCAGCTGGCGCTCATTGTCTGTCAGTTGGAACTGCGACGGCCTGACGCCGACGCTGGCGGTGGCTTCCGCCCCGATCCATTTGTGCATGTCGTCATTGCGCATGTCGGCGCGGGTGCGGCCGAAATCGCCGCCGCTGCAGGCGCCGAGCAGTCCGCCGACGAGAACGAGTACGAACACCGGCAGCGCGCGCCGGACCGGATTCACGATGGCCGGCATTCCCGTTTCCCCCGACCTGTCAGCGGCGACGGCGACGGCGGCTTGGCGCTGTGCCCTCGCGGGGTCCGCTATCGTCGGTCGTGGTCTCGCGCTCGATCCGAACGACGGGAAGAATCAGGATCGTTCCCATGCCCTCCTGCGGCGCGCCGGTCACGGCAGGCCGCGCGCGACGCGCAACGTCCGCCGGGAATTCAATGATGGTCGCCATGTCCACTCTCTTTCGTGCCCGAAGTTCTTACCCCCTGAAAACTCCCCGTCGCCCGAACTTCGCAGGCAAGAGGGCACGCAGAACTGACGATCACGAATGCCGGCGCATGAAGCTGCACGTTGGCATTCGGCGCGGCGAAGATCAGGCTGGCCGCGTGACGCGGCCAAGGCGAGATCATCGAACGGATCGATTAAGATCAGGACGTGGTTAAGAGGATATTAATGCGCGGGCCGCCCGACACGGATCGCGTGCACCGGCGGGAGAGAAGGCAAGCCAGCGTTGCGCCTTTGTCTCACCGGGTCATTTCGGCCCATCTTCACCGGTTGTTTTCCTTAACGCCGCATTAAAACAACTCCGCTCTAATCGGCGCAACGATTGCCGAAGTTGCGTACCCCGACATGACAAGATCATCGCTGTTCCCCGGCTTCGACGGGTTGCTCACGCTCTCGCGCCGCGAGGGCGTCGACATCAAGCCCACTCTGCTGCGCGTCCTGACCGACCTCTATGTCCAGGCGAGCGCGCATTCCGCCGACGAGGAGCGGCAGTTCGTCGAATTGGCCTCCCGTCTGGTCGACGACGTCGACGATGCGACCCGTGCGGCGGTGCGTGCGCGGCTGGCGATCTATCCGGCGACGCCGATCGAGATCCTGAACAAGCTGGGCTTGCGCCCGGCGCAGAGCGAGCCGACGCCGCCGCTCGCCGGCCCCATTCCCGCATCGCTTCGCTCGTCGCCTCCGATCCCGCCGCGCGACGACGCGGCGTCCGGATTGTCGATGCAGCCGAAGGATGCCGCCGAGCTCAGCGAGATGTTCATGCGCGCCGCCTCGCACGAACGCATCGCCATCCTGCAGAACCTCGCCACCACGCCGCTGAGGCCCGCCGCGCCGACGCCGTTGCACCGCGCGGTGCATGCGATCGAGGCGCTGGAGATGGCCGCGTTCAACGCCGACGTCGAGACGTTCACGATCGAGCTCGGCGAGAGCCTGATCCTGCCCTCACGCATGACCCACGAGGTTGTCAACGATCCCCATGGCGAGCCGCTGGCCTGCGCCGCAAAGGCGCTCGGCATGCCGGCGCCGGTGTTCGAGCGCGTACTGCTGTTCCTCAAGCCCGAGATGGGCCAGTCCGTCCAGACCGTGTTTCGGCTGTCACGCTTCTACGAACGGCTCAGCGAGCGCGCGGCGCTGATCATGCTGGCGGCCTGGCGCGGCTCCGGAATGGCCGCGATCAGGGCCAAGCATCGCACGGCGCTCTATGACGACGAACGTCAGCACGTCCGTGGCAGCACGGCGCGGGCCGGCACCGCGACGAGGCCGATCGTGCGCACGGGGACCGATGGCTTCAAGCGCTGACGCGCGATCGCTGTCCCGAATCTTAGCGATGATCAGGGACGCTCGCGCACGAGATCGAGAAAATGACGGCCCTGCCTGTCCTCGGTCTCGATGATCCAGGCGTCGGGATCGAAGCGCAGCTCCTTGACGAGCCGCTCCTCGATCTGCGCTTCCGCGATCGGTTGCGGCGATATCGGTACGAAGAAGCGGTCGATCGGCTGGCTGTCGTCATAGACGGTCTGCGGGGCGGGGACATAGAGCTGGGCCGTGCCATCCATCATCGCGACCTTGACGAAGACCGCGCCGGCTTCCTCCGCGCCACGGTGGCGGATCGCGCTGAACGCGCCGGCCGACTGGCAACGCCGCAGATAGGCGCTCACCCAGATGCTGCTCTTCAATCGCATGATGGTTCGATGCAGGTGCAAGCGCGCTGCACGTCGCAGCCGCCCCTGCTCTATTCGATCGGATGACCGATGACAATCGCAAGCTCGCGCACCAGGCGGTCCGACACCTGGCCCGTTACCGGCAGCTTGCGCTCGCGCTCGAACTTCTGGATCGCGGCCAGGGTGTCGGAGCCGACCATCCCCGTCGGCTTCAACTGGCCGTAGCCGTATTCGGTCAGCGCACGCTGGACCGCGGCGACACGACGGACATTGCCGCCCTGCTGCGTCGGCTGCGGACGCGGCACGTTGCCCTGACCGCCGCTGACCGAGCGGACGAGATCGGCCAGAGGATCGGCATATTTCTGATCCGGACGCGGCTCGGTGGCGCGCTGCTCGACCGCCCTCTGCTCCGCCGCCCTGGTTTCGGCGGGCCGCGTCTCGATCACCTTCGGATCCAAAGGCGAGATGTCCATCGGCCGGGGCCGCGGCAGCGGATTGGAGCTCGTCAGATGGGGCGGAATGGTCACAATCGACCCGAACATCGGCGCCGGATGCGGTCCCGATTGCAGGAACACGGCATTGACGATGATGGCGCTGCCAGCCGCGCAGGCCAGCAGGCCCGCAAACAGATCCTTCGGGCTGTAGAGCATGGCCCGCAGCAGCCAGCCGCGCCCCTCCGCCACGTCGACGACGGCCGCAGCGTCGCGCTTGCGACGGCGCGGCGGCGCCGGATCATCCTCTGCAGCTCGTCTAGGCACTCTTCTTCACCTGCATGACCTGCCCTGGCTGGGCGGAGCGCGAGGGTGACAGCGGCGTGACGGTGGCGCCCGCAGCGGCCTCGGCCACGAAGTTGATCGGCAGCGCGATCGTGACCGTGGTCCCCTCGTCGATCTTGCTTTCTATCGACATTTCGCCGCCGTGCAAGGTCACGAGGCTCTTGACGATCGAGAGCCCGAGGCCGGTTCCCTCGTGACGGCGCTGGTAGGTCTTGCCGGCCTGGAAGAACGGATCGCCGATGCGCTTGAGATCATCGGCGGCGATGCCGACGCCGGTGTCGGTGATTCGCAGCAGCAGGCGCGCGCCGTCGACGCCAGCCGAGACTGTGACATGGCCGCCGCGCTCGGTGAACTTGATGGCATTGGAGACGAGGTTGAGCACGATCTGCTTGAAGGCGCGCGGATCACCGGTGACCATCGGCAGGTCCTGCGGCACGTCGGCGGACAGATCGACACCGTTCTCGCGCGCCCGCAGCGCCAGCAGGTTGCAGCAATTGATAAGCGCCACTCGCGGCGCAAACGGCTCCGGCGTCAGCTCGAAATTGCCGGACTCCATCTTCGACATGTCGAGGATGCCGTTCACGACCGACAGCAGATGCTGGCCGGAATCATTGATGAGCTGCGCATATTCGCGGCGCCGCGCCGCGTTCAGCACCAGCACCTGCTCCTGCATCAGCATCTCGGAGAAGCCGATGATGGCGTTCAAGGGCGTGCGCAACTCGTGGCTCATGGTGGCGAGGAATCGCGTCTTCGCGGCGTCGGCGCGCTCGGCGGCGCTGCGCGCCAATTCGAGCGCCTGCTCCTGCAGCTTGCGATCGGTGACGTCGCGCATGACCGCGACCACCTCCTGCTCCGACCCGCCCGGCGCCACGCCGATGCGGTCGAGCGGGCGGCAACGCATTTCGACCCAGATGAAATCGACCGGATGATGAAAGCCGCGGCCCTCGCCCGGCGCATCGCGGCGCAGGCGGAACTCGACACTCGAGGCTTCGCTGCCGCCCGCCGCTTCCGACAGCGCCGTGAGATAGGCCGGCCGGTCGGCGACATGGACCCGTTCGAACAGGCCGTGGCCGTGCAACTGCACGACCGGCGCGCCGAGCAGCGTCTCGGCCGCCGGCGAGATGAACATGACCGCGCCGTTGCGGCGGTGACGGGAGATCACGTCGCTCATATTACGCGCGAGCAGGCGATAGCGCTCCTCCTCCATCGACAGCAGCGTCACGCTGGTGCGCGCGAGCGTGTCGGCGGCAAACGCGAGCACGGCCGCATAGAGCGTGGCTGAGGCGACGCCGAACGCGAGCAGCGCGGTGCGCAAGGCGGGGTTGGTCTCGGGCTTCGGCAGCCAGCCGAAATGACCGATGAGGATGAGCAGCAGCGCGCAGCACAGTGCGAGCCCCGCGGAGAACACGACGACGCGGCGCGAGGCCGAGAACGAGGCTTCCAGGGGGACGACGATCAGCCACACCGCGGCAAAGGATTCGATGCCGCCGGTCTCGATCGACACCGCCATGATCAGCGCCGACAGTGCCAGCGACGACAGCGCGCAGGCGCTCTCGTAGCGGCCGGTGCGCGACAGATACCATGACAGCAGAATGGGCGCGATCAGCCAGGACAGCGCGCCGACCTCGAGCGCGCTCGGCGCACCGCGCATCGCGAGAAAGGCAGGAAACACGGCGAAGGCGGCGAGGCTGCCCAGCAGGCGCGGCGCGATGAAGGCGCGATGACGCGCGCGCGTCATCGCATCAGTTCGAGCCGATGGATGCAATAACGCATCGAGACAATCGCGGATGATACTCAACACACTCACGGCTCTCGCGCCTCGGCCTGTCGGTGGTTCTCACAAAGAGAACGCGCCGGGACGCCCCCTGTCGTCGGAAGTCACCGTGTCAGACTCGCATTAAGCGAACGCTAAGGGCCAGACTGCGGTGAGCCCGCCATTCGGCCGGGATGGTGAATGCATCGTTTCCGGCCGGGCCTGCGGTTGCGAAAGCGGCGCGATCTACAGCCGGTTGCACGGCGCGTGCGCCCGGCGCCAATGAAAAATTTACTCCGAAAAAAATCCAGCGCCCGACTTCGCGAAATCTCAACCAATTAAGCCCAATGCAAGCAGTCGCGACATAGAACAATCAGCTGCGATCCCGTTGCGCGACTTGAGCACGCGAGATCAGCAGCACGGTCGGGGTTGCGTGATGTTCTTTCTGCTTCGGATGGCATTCTGGCTCGGACTCGTGCTGGTGCTGCTGCCGCGCGAGAAGAGCCCGGATGCCGACAAGCTGCCGCAGATCAATGCGCACGAAGCGGTGCAGGCCGCGACCGCGGCCGTCTCCGACATGAGCCAGTTCTGCAAGCGCCAGCCGCAGGCCTGCGAGGTCGGCGGCCAGGCCGCGACCGTAATCGGCCACCGCGCCCAGGAAGGCGCGCGCAAGATCTACCAGATCATCACCGACAAGTCCGACGCCGCGGAGAAGCCGGCCGGCGCCGACAAGTTCATCGGCCCGGTGAAGCCGGCCAGTCTCGACAAGCGCGGCAACGATCACACCGGCTCGATCGACGCCCCCGTGCTCGAGGAGATTCCGCCGGGTGACGCGCCGGCCGATACGCTCTCGGCCGACGATCTCGCCGCCGAATGGCATCTGCCGCCGACGCCCTGAAGCGGCGGAACCGACTGTCGCTTTCGTCCTCCCGAACGCCTATATGAAGGCCGACATCGGGACCGAAGAGCATCATGACGATCGACGACATCCGCGACAATTTCGCCCTGCTCGACGACTGGGACGACCGCTACCGCTACGTGATCGAGCTCGGCCGCACCCTGGCGCCGATGCCCGAGGACGAGCACTCCGCCGCGAACAAGGTGCAGGGCTGCGCCAGCCAGGTCTGGCTGTCGAAGCACGTCGATCACAGCGGCGCCGTGCCCGTGCTGAACTATCTCGGCGACAGCGACGCCCATATCGTTCGTGGTCTGATCGCAATTCTGCTGACGCTGTATTCCGGGCGGACACCGCAGGAGATCATGACCATCGATGCGCCCGCGGTGTTCGACGAACTCGGGTTCCGCGAGCACCTGACGCCGCAGCGCTCCAACGGCCTGCGCTCGATGGTCGAGCGCATCCGCGCCGACGCCCGCGAGGCGCTCGCCACGGCGTCCTGATCGGTTCGGCTACTTCTCCCGCTCGGGCCGCTGCTGGCCCAGGCCCATCTTCTTGGCGAGCTGCGAGCGGGTGACCGCGTAGTTCGGTGCCACCATCGGATAGTCCGGCGGCAGGTTCCATTTGTCGCGGTATTGTTCCGGCGTCATGTTGTACTGCGTGCGCAGATGTCGCCGCAGCGACTTGAAGCGCTTGCCGTCCTCGAGACAGACCAGATAGTCCGGGTGAATCGATTTCTTCACCGGGACCGCTGGCCGCGCCGGCTCCGGCGCGGGCTCGCTTCGTCCCGCTGCGACCCGCGTCAGCGCCGCATGCACCTGGCTGATCAGAGAGGGAATCTCCGCCGCCGGTGTCGGGTTGTTGCTGAGATAGGCCGACACGATGTCGGCCGTCAGATCGATAAAGCTCTTGCCGACCGCTTCGGTCATCGAACCCTCATCCCGCTCCGCCCTGCGACCGTCGATCGCAAAGTATCCCTCGATCGCAAGTATCACTCGCGCCGAGTGGCAGCGTTGTCTCGCGATTCTGCAAGCAATATGGGCAAATGACTGGCAAAATAACAAGATAGTGAGGACTTCTTCTTGAGAAGTCTGTCACCCGCCAAGTACTGTGTACAGTACGCCCGCCGAATTCAACCTGACCGTGTGATCCGGCCGCGTCAGGTCCGGCCTTCGAGATGGGTGCGCAGCTCGTCGATCGACGCAAAGCGCATCATCCCTTCGGGCATCTGCGCCTCGATCGAGCCGTCGGAATAGAGCGAATAGGCCATCCCATCCACCACGCCCGACTTGACGATGCTGACGGCCGGCGCGTCCAGGTCCTTCGGCTCAGGCGGCGGCGGGGTTGGCTCGGGTTCGACGAAGGCCGGGGCGGCCCGCGCCAAGCGCCGCGGGAACGGCGGGCGCAGAGGCTCCGGCGTCCGCTCCGGTCGAGACCAGCCGTCCGACGGGCCCGACTCGGTCACGGCAGGCTCGTCCAGCGGCACGGGCGGCGGTGCGCTGAGGGGCGGTGACCGGAAATCCGTCGGCAACGGCTCGGCGCCGCGCTTCTCCGCGCGCTCCCGTTCCCGCCGCGACGACGACGCAAACAGCAGGTTGCGCTTGGGCCGCTCGGCGGGTTCGGCTGGCGGCTCGTCCGGCGCCGGCAAGGGCTCGGAGGCGCGCAGCGAGCCTGACAAAGGAGACGAGGACAGAGGCGACGACGACAACCCCGAGGACAGAGGAGACGACAGGTCCGGCATGCGGGGACGCGGACGTGGCGAGCCTCCCTCGCGCCAGACGTCCTCCGTCGGCGGCACCGGGGCGGTCTCGAAGTCGGTCTTGCTGGCGCCGAGCGGGAGCTGCAGAGGCTTGGCCTCGGACTCGGCGTCCGGACGCGACCTCAGCCGGCTCGAAATCACCTTCAGCTCGCTGAGGACGGCCGCCAGTCCGAACAGGATCAGCCCGCTGCAGACGCCAAGGGTCCCCGACAGGATCAGCGTATTGCCGACGCTGAACTCCTTGACCGGAATTCCCCAGGCGATCGCCCCGAGCCCGGCCAACACGGCGAGGGCTCCGGCGGCCAACATTGCACTCATCATCGAACTCATCCCCTAATGCGCCGGTTCCGGACGGTGTCCCGACCGAAATCACATTAGATAGCTGCGGTTGCGCGCGTCCTTGAATCCGGTTTCTAGTCCAAATCCGCGACAATTTGCAGCGGAAGTTCGGCCAATCCTGCTGAAGTTCTCGTCCGCCGTGCAGCCATCGTCATGATGCCGCCACAATATACATCGGCCAACCCTCGGCATTCATTGAGGTTCCTCCCGGGCTCTTCCGGCTCCTGTGGTTCAGCGGGCGTTCATTTGACTGTGCCAATATGGCGCTCAGCAGCCGAAATTCGGGTCCCCGCTGCGCTGCGAGAAGCATACCTTCCCATAATTCCGACACCTCGGAAGCCGGGACGCGCTATACGGTGGCGGGGAACACAGGCCTGAAACGCGGAAGCGGGGTCGCCAGGGGACGCCGGGTCACACTCAGCCATGACAACGATAACCACTTCGGTTCTTGAGACCCCGACGCGGCGGTCCCTCGAGCGGACGTATGACGATCTTGCACTGTTCGTGCTTGCCGCGGTCGCGGTGGTGGCCGGACTGACCTTCCGGGATTACGGCCTCGGCTGGGACGATTACACCCATGCCGAATATGCCGATCTGTTGCTGCGCATGTACGGCTCCGGTTTCAGGGACCAGGCGGCGCTGTCGTTCGCCAACCTGTATATGTACGGTGGCGGCTTCGACATGGTTGCAGCCCTGCTGCACAAGATCCTGCCGCTGGAATTGTTCGAGACGCGCCGGCTGGTCGGGGCCGTCGTCGGGCTGATCGGCCTTGGCGTGACCTGGCGCCTGGCGCGTCGCATCGGCGGTCCGGTGGCCGGCCTCGCCGCGCTGCTGCTGCTGGCGCTGTGCCCGATCTTCTACGGCCACATGTTCATGAACCCGAAGGACGCCCCCTTCGCGGTCGCCATGGTGGTGCTGCTGATGGGTCTCGTGCGCCTTGCCGAGGAGTACCCCTACCCCTCGCCGCGCACCATCCTGATCCTCGGCCTCGGCGCCGGCTTTTCGATCGGCTCCCGCATCCTGGGCGGCATGGCTGTCGTCTATGCGATGGTCGGCTTCATGCCGCTGTTCTTGGAGGAGTACCGCACGCAAGGGCCGCGCGAGACGATCCGCCGCTTCGCCCACGTGCTCTATGTGCTGATCCCCGGCCTGATCCTGGGCTACCTGATCATGGGGCTGATCTGGCCCTGGTCGATCATCGAACCGGCCAACCCGTTCCGGGCCCTGACCTATTTCTCGCACTTCTTCGAGAAGCCGTGGAAGGAGATGTTCGACGGGGCGCTGGTCTCGGTGCCGGACATGCCCTGGTCGTATTTGCCGACGCTGTTCGCGCTGCAACTGCCCGAACTGATGATCGCGCTGTTCGTCGCCGGCGTCGTGGCCTCGATCATGTCGCTGTCGCGGCCCGACGTGCCGGCGCGCCGGAAGAGCATCCTGCTGATGCTGACGCTGGCGGCGACGCTGCCGATCCTGATCGCGATCGTCAAACGCCCGGCGCTCTACAACGGCATCCGCCACTTCGTGTTCGTGATCCCGCCGATGGCGCTGCTCGGCGGCATCGCCTTCTCCTGGCTGCTGTCGTGGCTCAACGCCGACGAGCGCCGCAGCTGGCAGCCGGTGGCGATCGCCGCGTTCTGCTTCGGCCTGCTGCTGCCGCTGGCCGAGATGATCCGGCTGCATCCCTATCAGTACACCCACTTCAACTTCATCGCCGGCACGGTGCGCGAGGCCGACACCCGATTCATGCTCGACTATTGGGGGCTGGCGCTGAAGCAGGCCTCCGACGGGCTGAAGGAGCAGCTCGACGAGCGCCAGGAGGTGCCGCCGATCGGGCACAAATGGAAGGTCGCGGTCTGCGGCCCGCAGCGGCCGGCCCAGGTCGCGCTCGGCCCCGATTTCACCATCGGCTGGGACAGCCACGCGGCCGACTTCGCCATGACCCTCGGCGAGTTCTACTGCAAGGGACTGACTGCCCCTGTCATGGTCGAGATCAAGCGCGACGACGTCGTGTTCGCCCGGGTCTACGACATCCGCGGCCGCAGCATCTCCAGCCTGCTGTCGATCCCGGCGCCGTGAGCGGCCTGCTCAGCCAAACGACATGACTGCTGCCCTGCCCCGCGCCTTGCCGCGCGGCGGCGTGCCGCTTAGGCTCCGATGAACTCTTGGAAATCGGAGAATGCCATGTCGCCAGCCGAAGCGCGCCTCAAGGAAGTGCCGTCGAACATGACCGAGGCCGAATGGTCGCAGCGGGTCAATCTCGCCGCCGCCTACCGCCTGGTGGCGCTGTTCGGCTGGGACGACCTGGTGGACACTCACATCTCGGCCCGCGTGCCCGGCCCCGAGCATCACTTCCTGATCAACCCCTACGGCCTGCTGTTCGAGGAGATCACCGCCTCCAGCCTGATCAAGGTCGACCTCTACGGCAATCAGTTGTCCGAGAGCGAGTACAGCATCAATCCCGCCGGCTTCACCATCCATTCCGCGATCCATGAGGTCCGCGAGGATGCCGGCTGCGTGATCCATCTGCACACGCTCGACGGCGTCGCGGTGTCGAGCTGCGCCGACGGCCTGCTGCCGCTCAACCAGATCGCGCAATACGTGACCCACGACCTCGCCTATCACGACTACGAGGGCGTGGCGCTGGACCATGACGAGCGGCCGCGGCTGCAGCGCGACCTCGGCAGCAAGAACCACATGCTTTTGCGCAATCACGGCACCCTGACGGTCGGCCGCTCGGTCGCCTCCGCCTTCGAGCGCATGTATCACTTGGAGCGTGCCTGCTCGATCCAGGTCCGCACGCGCACGCTCGGTCCCTCGGCCTATCCCGTGCGCGACGAGGTCATCGACAGGAATGCGAAGCTGTTCGACAACGAGGATCGCGTCGAGCTGCGCTCCACCCAGCTGGTCTGGCCGCCGCTGCTGCGCCGGCTCGATCGCCTCAATCCGGGCTACCGCAATTGATTGTCGCCCGCTGATCGGCTAGTCTGAACCCATCACCCTCTACGCTTTTCGGAATGAAACGCCGCCCAATTCCGGGCGGCGTTTTTATTCGTGCGATGACGTGCCCCGTCAGCAGCATCCTGCCCGAGCCATGCCCTGCCGCTCGGACGGGCCGTGCAGTTGCTGCAATTCCTCGGCCAGCCGCCGCTCGACGAAGCGCCGCTCGTGCTCGGCAAGGCGGGTGGCGAGCAGCTTGCGATAGCGCCGCACATTGGCCTCGCGCGAGAACCGCAGGCGGGCGGCGGGCCGCATCCTGCCGCTCGCGGCGCTGTCCATCGCGGCGCCATCGGCTTCGACATCGACGCGCGGAACGATGCGCATGGCCGCCCCGCCGCGTGGGCGCGGCGGCTGATCCTCGCGGTCGAGCTGACGCAGCGCGCCGAGCACGTCGGCCAGATAAAGCGGCCTGGCGATGCCCGGGATCTTGCGCAGGCCCGGCTGCGACTCGACGGCATACATGTCCGACGCCCAGGACGACAGGATCAGCCGCTTCTCGGCCAGTGACAGCTTGCGGTCATTCAGCAGGTCCGCCGGCGACTCGTAGTGCGAGACCGAATGGAATCCGGCACTGCCCGCGGTGATCGAAAAACGGTGCTCGCTCATGGCGTCTCTCCTCTTCCACTCCTTTCACCAGAGACAGATGCTGCAACGGCGCGGGCGACACGCCGCCCGCGCCGTAGCTCGAACAAGGCGTCAGGCCGCCTTCTGCTGCGCGATCTTCTCGACCGGCGCCGTGCCGATGGCGATGCGGCGCGGCTTCATCGCCTCGGGAATCTCGCGCACGAGCTCGATCCGCAGCAGGCCGTTGTCGAACGCCGCGTTGGTCACCTGCACATAGTCGGCGAGATTGAACTGCCGCTTGAACGGCCGCGACGAGATGCCCTGATAGAGGTATTCGCGGGTCTCCTTGTCGCCCTTGCGTCCTTCCACCGTGAGCACGTTGTGCTCGGCGGTGATGGACAGTTCGTCCGGAGCGAAGCCCGCCAGCGCCAGCGAAATCTGGTAGCGGTCGTCGCCGATCCGCTCGATGTTGTACGGGGGATAGTGGTCCTCGACCGCGCGCTGGGTCTCGTCGAGCAGGTCGAACAGACGGTCGAAGCCGATGGTCGAACGCCACAGCGGAGAGAAGTCGTAGGTCCTCATAGCCAAGTCCTCCTAGGAGCAAGATGGATACGAAGGAGCGCCGAGCCGATGCGGACTTCAAAGTCCCGGAGATGTCCGAGTACCAAGAGACTTCTGAGTACCAGACAACCGGTCAGCGCCCAGATTTCGACCGGGCCCTGATGGCACCCGGCGCCGCCGAAGCGGCAGCAGACGAATTAGAAAAGCCGGCATCCATTTCAAGAGGAACGGATCGATTTTTTTGTCGCAGCCTTTTTTTCGCAGCGCAACACCCGTCAGGCGGCCACGGCGGACAGCCGCTGCAGCCGCATCGTCGCCTCCCGGAGCACGCTGACCAGCCGGTCGCGCTCGCGCTGATCGATGTCGCCACGCGACAACACGGCCTGGCAGTGCGCCACCACGCGTTGCTCGCTCTCGATCAAAAACCGCGTCAAGCGACGGGGATCGCCCATGCTCATGACGGAGGTCGGGTTGGGCGGCGGATGATCGTATTGCCAGGCTGGCATGATCGGGCCTGCGAGCTCGCGCTGCTGATGAGACCGGGCGGCGCGACAGCGCTCAACCACACCTCCCGTCGACCGTCGGCCCGATCACAGCCGGCTCACTGAACGCAATTGTGGCCGGTTCTGGACGAACTGCGATCGTCAACCTGATTGATAGCTGCCCGTTGTGGCCGATCCACGACCGCACAGGGCAGCGATCAGTTGTTTGTAGATATTTCCTTCAGGCAGCCGGGGCTGGCTGCGGCCAGCCCCGGCTTCACCAGATCAGAAGTCCATCGACGGCGCGGCCGCGGCGGCGTCCGCCTTCTTCGGCTTGTCGGCCACCAGCGCCTCGGTGGTGATCAGCAGCGAGGCGACCGAGGCCGCATCCTGCAGCGCGGTACGGACCACCTTGGCGGGGTCGATCACGCCGGCCTGCACCAGATCCTGGTACTCGCCGGTCGCGGCGTTGAAGCCCCAGCCATAGGCATCCTTTTCCAGGAGCTTGCCGACCACCAGCGAGCCGTCCTCGCCGGCGTTCTGCACGATCTGCCGCACCGGCACCTGGATGGCGCGCCGGACGATGTCGACGCCGGCCTTCTGGTCGGCGTTAACAGTCTTGACGCCGTCGAGCACCTTGGTGGCGCGCAGCAGCGCGACGCCGCCGCCGGGCAGGATGCCCTCCTCCACCGCGGCGCGGGTGGCGTGCAGCGCATCGTCGACGCGGTCCTTGCGCTCCTTGACCTCGACCTCGGTGGCGCCGCCGACCCGGATCACCGCGACGCCGCCGGCGAGCTTGGCGAGCCGCTCCTGCAGCTTCTCGCGGTCGTAGTCGGAGGTGGTCTCCTCGATCTGCAGCCTGATCTGCTGGGTGCGCGCCTCGATGTCCTTCCTGGCGCCGGCGCCGTCGACGATCGTGGTGTTCTCCTTGTCGACCACGACCTTCTTGGCGCGGCCGAGCATCGACAAGGTGACGTTCTCCAGCTTGATGCCGAGATCCTCGGAGATGGTCGTGCCGCCGGTGAGGATCGCGATGTCCTCCAGCATGGCCTTGCGGCGATCGCCGAAGCCCGGCGCCTTGACGGCGGCGATCTTCAGGCCGCCGCGCAGCTTGTTGACGACCAGGGTGGCCAGCGCCTCGCCTTCGACATCCTCGGCGACGATCAGCAGCGGCTTGCCGGACTGCACCACGGCTTCGAGCAGCGGCAGCATGGTCTGCAGACCCGACAGTTTCTTCTCGTGGATCAGGATGTAGGGATCCTCGAGCTCGACCCGCATCTTCTCGGAATTGGTGACGAAGTACGGCGAGACGTAGCCGCGGTCGAACTGCATGCCTTCGACCACCTCGAGCTCGGTGTCGAGGCTCTTGGCCTCCTCGACCGTGATCACGCCCTCATTGCCGACCTTCTGCATGGCCTCGGCGAGGAAGCGGCCGATCTCGTTGTCGCCATTGGCCGAGATGGTGCCGACCTGCGCGATCTCGTCATTGCTGGTGATCTTCTTGGCGTGCGACTTGAGATCCTTGACGATCGCGTCGACGGCGAGATCAATGCCGCGCTTCAGATCCATCGGGTTCATGCCGGCGGCGACCGACTTCGCGCCTTCCTTGACGATGGCCTGGGCGAGCACGGTGGCGGTGGTGGTGCCGTCGCCGGCGAGATCGGCGGTCTTCGAGGCCACCTCGCGCACCATCTGCGCGCCCATGTTCTCGAACTTGTCCTCCAGCTCGATCTCCTTGGCGACCGTCACGCCGTCCTTGGTGATGCGCGGCGCGCCGAACGATTTCTCGATCACGACGTTGCGGCCCTTGGGACCGAGCGTGACCTTCACGGCATTGGCGAGGATGTCGACGCCGCGCAGCATGCGATCGCGCGCGTCGGTCGAAAACTTCACGTCCTTGGCAGCCATGTTCGTCGTCTCCTTTCTCTCGATGACTGTCAGTTGAGGGAATCACGCAGCCTTCTTGGCCGCGACGGGCGTGTCGATGATGCCGAGCAGATCGCTCTCCTTCACGATCAGGAGATCCTTGCCGTCGATCTTGACCTCGGTGCCCGACCATTTCCCGAACAGCACGCGGTCGCCGGGCTTGACCTCGAGCGGCACCAATTGCCCCTGCTCATTCCGCGCGCCAGGACCCGCGGCAACGATCTCGCCCTCCTGCGGCTTCTCCTTGGCGGTGTCGGGAATGATGATGCCGCCCTTGGTCTTCTCCTCGGCATCGATACGGCGCACGAGCACGCGGTCGTGCAATGGACGGAAATGCATGCACATCCTCCTTTACAGATCAGCGATGTCATAAGCCTCGGGTCCCATCAGGCCCCCGAGCGAGCAACGACCTAGGAAAGCCGAACTTTTCGTTCAAGAGGGTCACGTAAATTTTTTGGCACTCTCGGGGAACGATTGCCAGTGCGGCTCTTGAACCGGGCCGGCCGCTTTCCCAGTTCTGTCGTCGCCAAAAAATCCTGATCGCGCTTGTTGGGGATCACGATGCAGCTTCCGCCTTTTCTCCGGGCCGTCCTGGCGCCTGCCATTCTGCTTTGCCTGATGACCGGGCCTGCCTTGGCCCAAATTCCCGATCTCAAGCTAGGCCGGGTGCCGACGCTGGCCCCGCTGGTCAAGGAAGTGACGCCCGCCGTCGTCAACATCTCGGTCGAAGGCAAGGTCCGCCAGGACAATCCGCTCTACCAGGACCCGCTGTTTCGCGAGTTTTTCGACGTCCCCAAGCAGGTCGAGAAGCAGATCAGCGCCACCGGCTCGGGCGTCATCGTCGATGCGCAGCGCGGCTACGTCATGACCGCCAATCACGTCGTCGAGCACGTCACGACAGCGCAGATCCGCACCAAGGATGGCCGCAAATTCGCCGCCCGCCTGGTCGGGCGCGATCCCGCCACTGATATCGCGCTGCTGCAGATCAGGGACCCCATCGACCTCAAGGCCATCGCGCTTGGCGACAGTGATGCGCTTGAGGTCGGCGACTTCGTGATCGCCGTCGGCAACCCGTTCGGTCTTGGCCAGACCGTCACCTCGGGTCTCGTGAGCGCGCTCGGGCGAACCGGCCTCGGCAAGCAGGGCTACGAGGATTTCATCCAGACCGACGCGGCGATCAATCCCGGAAATTCCGGCGGCGCGCTGATCAATCTGCGCGGCGAGCTGGTCGGCATCAACACCGCGATCATCTCGCCCGGCGGCGGCAATGTCGGCATCGGCTTCGCCGTCCCGATCAACATGGCGCGGCGGGTGATGGAGCAGCTCGTCGCCAACGGCCGCGTCGATCGCGGCCGCATCGGCGTGACCCTGCTCGACCTGGATGCGCCGGCCGATGGCCGGATTCAGGGCGCGCGCGTCGCCGACGTCACCGTGGGCTCGCCGGCCGAACGCGCGGGACTGCGCAAGGGCGACATCATCGTGAAGGCGAACGACATGCCGGTGCGCAGCGCCACGCAGGTGCGTAACCTGATCGGCCTCACACCGGTCGGGCAGCGCGTCCGTCTCGTGTTCGAGCGCGACCGCGCGCTCGGCAACGCGACGGTGGAGGTCGCGCCAGTCACCGAAGAACGTGCGCGCGCGAGAACCTCGGGCTGAGAATTCAACTTCTGTTCGCTGTTAGCTGCGCATACCACGTGGAGTAAATTTTTACCGTGCATCAAGCATGCAGCGAGACGCCGATACCTCTCTAAACGCCTGTTAAGTGCTATCGCGCTTATTGCAACCCCGCGGAGGTATTGAAATGCGGGGTGATGGTTTGGCGTTCAGTTTGCCACGCTGGCGCGTGACGCGCTGGCTGGCCGACCCGGGATATCCGGTGTCATCAGATATCCGCCGTGCATTGACGCGTGAGCTCTACGGCTGCTGGTCGGTGTTCGCCGGCGGCGCCATCAACACCGTTGCTGTCGCCGCAGCGCTCGCACTGCGTACGCCGAGCCCGCTCTTCATCACCTGGTTCGTGCTCGAAGTCGCGATCTGCCTGTCGCGGCTGATCGTGATGATCATTGCCTACCGCCGCGCCCGCGAGCGGCTGGCGACGCCGACCGACATCCACATCCTGCTGTCGGTGACCTGGAGCGCCAGCGTCGGTTTCGGCGTCGGCATCAGCCTCGCGTCCGGCGACTGGGTGGCCGCGTCACTGACCTGCATCTCCTCGGCCGCCATGGTGGGCGGCATCTGCTTTCGCAATTTCAGCGCGCCGCGCCTGGTCGGCACGATGATCCTGTTCAGCATCGGCCCCGTCATCCCCGGCGTCGCGACGTCGCATGAGCCGTTGTTGTTCGCGATGTATCTGCAGATGCCGGTCTACTTCCTCGCCATGACCGGCGCGGCGTTCCGGCTCAACAAGATGCTGGTGGCGGTCATGCAGGCCAAGCGCGAGAGCGACGAGCGGGCGCGGCTCGATCCACTCACGGGCCTGTCCAACCGCGCCGGCCTGGTCGATGCGCTGCAGAGCAGGCTCGACGCCGGCGGCGATCGGAGCTTCGCCGTCCTGTATCTCGATCTCGATGGCTTCAAGCCGGTCAACGACACCTTCGGTCACGCCGCAGGCGACGAGCTGCTGAAGATCGTCGGCCGGACGCTGCGGCAGACCGCCTCTCGCGGCGACGTCATCGCCCGGATCGGCGGCGACGAGTTCGTGGTGCTCGCCGGCGATGATGCGCTCGACCACGCGCTGGCGCTCGGCGAGCGCATCATCGAGGTGATGACCTCGCCGATGGCCCTGCCGGGCGGCGCGCATGTCCAGATCGGCATCAGCATCGGCATCGCCGTCGCGCCCGAGCACGGCACCGATCCGGAAGCCCTGCTGTTCGCGGCGGACGCCGCATTGTATGAAGCCAAGTCGAGCGGGAAATCCTGCTGGCGATTGGCTTCGGCCGAAGCCAATCTCGCAGCGCTGCGCAAGATCGCCGGCGGCGATCTTGCGGCGAAGTCGGTCGCCAGCGCGGCGTGAGTTCAGCCTCGTGCAAACAATCAGCGCCGTCGCGGTCGTAGCCCGGACGAGCGCCTGCACTACCGTGGCATCTCCGCGAGCGCGGCGAGGATGCGGGCCCAGGAGCGGATGCCCTTGTGATAGCTCTTGAGGTCGTATTTCTCATTCGGCGAATGGATGTTGTCGTCGTCGAGACCGAAGCCGACCAGCAGTGAATCGAGACCGAGCGTCTTCTTGAAGTCCGTGACGATCGGGATCGAGGCGCCCGAGCCCATCAGGACGGTCTCCTTGCCCCACTCCTCGGTCAACGCCTGCCTGGCAGCCGCCAACGGCTTCATGGTCCAGTCGAGCGCGATCGCAGCGCCCGCCGAATGATCGCCGAACTCGACCGAGCAGTCGCCGGGGATGCGCGCCGACACGTAGTCGCGGAAGGCCTTGCGGATCTTCAGCGGGTCCTGGCCCTCGACGAGACGGAACGAGACCTTCGCATGCGCCAGCGACGGAATCACCGTCTTTGAACCCTCGCCGATATAGCCGCCCCAGATGCCGTTGATGTCGCAGGTCGGCCGCGACGAGATTTGCTCGATCAGCAGACGATCCTTCTCGCCGGCGGGGATCGACAGCCCGATCGGCTTGAGGAAGCTCTCGGGCGTCAGGTTGAGCTTCTTCCACTGCTCCAGGACCTCCGGCGGCACATCCTTCACGCCGTCATAGAAGCCGGGGATGGTGATGCGCCCGTCGGCGTCGAACAGGCCGCCGAGGATCTCGGTCAGCACGCGGATCGGATTGCGCGCGCCGCCGCCGAACACGCCGGAATGCAGATCGCGATTGGCGGCCTTGATCTTCACCTCTTCATAGAGGAGACCGCGCAGCGAGGTCGTGATCGCCGGCGTGTTCGGATCCCACATGCCGGTGTCGCAGACCAGCGCGAAGTCGGCCTTGAACTCGTCCTTGTTCGCTTCGAGGAATGGCACGAAGTTCTTCGAGCCGACCTCCTCCTCGCCCTCGATCAGCATGGTGATGTCGAGCGGCAGCGATCCCGTCACCTTCTTCCAGGCGCGGCAGGCCTCGACGAAGGTCATCAGCTGGCCCTTGTCGTCCTCGGCGCCGCGCGCGACGATGATCTTGCGGCCGTCGGCATGGTCGGCGACCACGGGCTCGAACGGCGGCCGATGCCACAGCTCGAGCGGATCGACCGGCTGCACGTCGTAATGGCCGTAGAACAGGACATGTGGCTTGGCCGCGCCATGGCCGTTGCTCTTGCCGACCACGGCCGGATGGCCGGCGGTCGGCCGCACTTCGGCGGCGAAACCGAGCGTCGCAAGATCCTTGGCAAGATGGTCGGCTGCTGCCTTGCAATCCCCAGCGAAGGCCGGATCGGCCGAGATCGACTTGATCCGGATCAGCGCAAACAGCCGCTCCAGGCTGTTGTCGAAGTCGGCGTCGATGTGGTCGAGAACGGATTGAAGCTGCGCATTGGCCATGGCCACCGGATCCTTCGCATGTAACGGCTATCGGCCCGCTTGTAGCTCCGTTGCGCGGTCCGGGCCAGCCTCATGCAAAGGCAGCAAATGCCGCCTGCCCCCAGTCGGCGCAAATGACGTGACAAGGCCATCACGCCGACCGGGAACACGACACCATATCAACGCCGCAGCAGTCCACCTAGCGCGCCACGCACGAGGGAGCGGCCGATCGAACTGCCCAAGGAGCCGCCGACCTGCTTGCCGAGATCGGCCGCGATCCCGCCCACCACCTTGTCGGAGACCGAGCGGGCGACGTTGCGCGCGATCACCTGCGTGGTCGAGAGCTGGCCGCGCTTGACGTTGGTGCCGAAGATCGTCGCGGCGATGTCGCCGATCTTGCCGAGCACGCTGCCGGAGGAGGCTTCCGTCGTCGCGGCGGTTCCGCTGATCCGCTTCTGCAGCAGCTCGTAGGCGGACTCGGCGTCGATCGCGGTGTCGTATTTGCCCTTGACCGGGCTCGCGGCGATGATCGCCTTGCGCTCCTCCGGCGTGACGGGTCCGATGCGCGCCGACGGCGGCCGGATCAGGACGCGCTCCACCATCGCCGGCGTGCCGTTGCCCTCCAGGAACGACACCAGCGCCTCGCCCTTGCCGAGTTCGGTGATCACCTTGGCGGTGTCCAGCTTGGGATTGGGGCGGAAGGTGTCGGCGGCCGCGGCCACCGCCTTCTGATCGCGCGGCGTGAAGGCGCGCAGCGCGTGCTGCACGCGATTGCCCAATTGCCCGAGCACCCGGTCCGGAACATCGAGCGGATTCTGCGTGACGAAATAGACGCCGACACCCTTCGACCGGATCAGCCGCACCACCTGCTCGATCTTGTCCATCAGCGCCTTCGGCGCATCGTTGAACAACAGATGCGCCTCGTCGAAGAAGAACACCAGCTTGGGTTTGGCGAGATCGCCGACCTCCGGCAGCTCCTCGAACAGCTCGGACAGCATCCACAGCAGGAACGTCGCGTAGAGTCGCGGGCTCTCCAGCAACCTGTCGGCAACGAGGATGTTGATCATGCCGCGGCCGTCGCGGTCGGTCTTCATGAAGTCGGTGAGCGCCAGCGCCGGCTCGCCGAAGAACTTCGTGCCGCCCTGGTTCTCGAGCACGAGCAACTGCCGCTGGATCGTGCCAACGGTCGCGCGCGTGACATTGCCGAACGACTGCGCCGCCTTCCGGATCGGCGCCAGCGGATCGGCCTCCGCATCCGCCCCCTTCTTGCCGGCCTCCGGAATGATCGCGTCGAGCAGCGCGCGCAGATCCTTCATGTCGATCAGGGCGAGGCCGTTCTCGTCGGCCACGCGGAACGCGACGTTGAGCACGCCTTCCTGAACATCATTGAGATCGAGCATCCGCGCCAGCAGCAGCGGTCCCATCTCGGTAACGGTGGCGCGCACCGGATGGCCCTGCTCCCCGAACACATCCCAAAATACCGTCGAGAACTGATCGGGCTGATAGGTGAGGCCGAGCTCGGTGGCGCGCTTGAGGATGAAGTCCTTCGCTTCGCCGGTCTGCGAGATGCCCGAGAGATCACCCTTGATGTCGGAGGCGAAGACCGGAACACCGGCACGGGCAAAACCCTCGGCCATCACCTGTAGCGAGACTGTCTTGCCGGTGCCGGTCGCGCCGGTGACCAGTCCATGGCGATTGGCAAGCGCAAGCGTCAACCAGGCCGGCTGCTCTCCGGCACCCACGAAGATCTTGTCGTCGGTATCAGCCACGGGTTTTCCGGATGGTGCCATGATGATCCATCTTTCGAGAGAGAATGTTTCGCATCACACGTGGTGCGGAGCATCGCGCGCGATAACATAGTTGAGTTTCGCGAGTTGGAACCAGCGTAAGGGTGCCTCACCTCTTCGCACGGCACGCACTCTTCTTAGCATTGGTGCTGCGCGATGCGCACGTTTGATCCGTGGATTCAACATCCGGTCTTGCATCGCTGCAACAGTTCATCGTCGATCGCGAATCGATTCGCGCACCGAGCCGGCTCCTCGCTTGTAATTCACGGATCGTCCGATCAAGATGAATTCAGCGAGAGGACATCCGGTCGTGGGGGACCGGATGAGACGGGGTTCACATGAACGAGTTGATTGAGCCGCTGGCCAGAACGGCCGGCATCAGTAAAGTCGTGGCTGAAATCATCGGCATCGGGCCTGACTTCCTTAGCGGCAATGGACGGCAATGGCAGGCGCCGCAGCCGTCAGCCGGTGAACTTTTTGCGTTCGGCCGCGACCAAATCGAAGCCGATCAGTTGGCACGATCGCGACAGGCACACCCGGCCTGAGCCCGGTTGCCCCAAGCCCGACCGCCCGGGCCATATCACCTGAAGCACCTTCGCGCGCGCCGAGTATCATGACATATCCGATCACCGAACTCGAAGGCATGACGACCTTCTATGCCGCCAAGCTGAAAGCTTTGGGCATCCGGACCACCGACACATTTCTCGAAGCCGCCCGGACCGTGAAAGGGCGTAAGGCGCTGGCCGCCAAGACCGGCATCAGCGAGCAGCAACTGCTCGATTGGGCAAACGCCGCCGATTACATGCGCATTCCCGGCATGGGCAAGGCCAAGGTCTGCCTCGTCCGCGCAGCCGGGGTGACCACCGTGCGCGAGCTGGCGCACCGCAATCCCGCCCGGCTGGCGCAGAACATCAAGGAAGTGAACACCCGGCGAAAACTGGTTCGGATCCTGCCGTCGGAGAAGTCGGTCGGCCAGCTCATCGAAAGGGCGCGCCGGCTGGAGCCGAAGATCAGCTATTGACCAGCCTCTAGATTGACCGTGCTTGTGCGGTGCGACACCTTGACTTGAGGGTGGCAACCGCGCAAAGCGGCGCCTATGAGCGCCATTTCGCCGCACTCCGCCCCGGACCTCGCGTCGAGCCACCCGCTGCTGCGGAGCTGGCTTTCGCGTCCATTCCCGGCGGTGATGGGCATTCTCAACGTCACACCGGATTCGTTCTCGGACGGCGGCCGTTTCGATGCACCGGAACGCGCCATTGCGCAGGCCGAGCGCTTGATCGCGGCCGGCGCCGACATCATCGACATCGGTGCCGAGTCCACCCGGCCCTACAAGGGCGCGGTGCCGGTCACGGCCGAGGAGGAACTGGCGCGCCTGCAGCCGATCCTGCCCGCGGTCGTCGCACTCGGCGTGCCCGTGTCGATCGACAGCATGAAATCTCAAGTTGCAGGCTACGCGCTGGACCATGGTGCTGCGATCGCCAATGATGTGTGGGGTCTGCAGCGCGATCCCGCGATGGCCGATGTCGTCGCCGCGCATGGCGCGCCGATCGTGGTGATGCACAACCGTGCTGCCGTCGATCCGGAGATCGACATCGTCGCCGACATGATCGGCTTCTTCACGCGCTCGCTCGACATCGCGGCCAAGGCCGGCATTCCCCGTGGGAACATCGTGCTCGATCCAGGCATCGGCTTCGGCAAGACGGCGGAGCAGAGCATGATTGCGCTGGCCCGGCTCGATGCATTCGCATGCTTCGGGCTGCCGCTGCTGGTCGGCGCGTCGCGAAAACGTTTCATCAGCACCGTGGTGGCGTCGGAGCCGCAGGAGCGGCTCGGCGGCTCGATCGCGGCGCATCTGATTGCGGCTCGGCGCGGTGCTGCAATCATCCGGGCGCATGACGTCGCCGAAACGGTTCAGGCCGTACGCGTGGCCGCGGCAATCGAGGCACTGCGATGACCGATACGATCTTCATCAAGGGCGTTCTCATCCACGCGCGTCATGGCGTGATGGAGCATGAGAGCGAGGTCGGCCAGCGCTTCGTGATCGACCTCGAGCTCTACACCGACCTTTCGGACTCCTCGCGCAGCGACCGCCTCGCCGACACCGTGTCCTATTCCGACGTGGTGGAGACGGCGACGGCGGCGTTCAAGGACTCCAACTACCGCCTGCTCGAACGCGCGGCCGGCGCGGTGGCCGATGCGATCCTGTCGACCTTCGCCCGCATTCGCGCCGTCAAGGTCACGGTGCACAAGCCGCATGCGCCGATCGCCGCCATCTTCGAGGATGTCGGCGTGGTGCTGATGCGCTCGCGGCATCCATGACGGCGATGGCGAGCGCGCTGGTTGCTCTCGGCGGCAATGTCGGCGACGTCAGGGCGACGTTCCGGCGCGCCATTCCGGAGATCTGTGCGCGCGCGTCGGCGGCGCTTATCGCGCGCTCGTCCGACTACATCACGCCGCCATGGGGCGAGGAGCAGCAGCCGCCCTTCATCAATGCCTGCATCGAGATCGCGACCGCGATGCCTCCACGGCCGCTGCTCGGCGTTCTGCACGCGGTCGAGCGCATGTTCGGCCGCAATCGCGCGCAGGAGACGCGGTGGGGTCCGCGGACGCTCGACCTCGATCTGATCGCCTATGACGATTTCGCGATCGACACCCCCGATCTCACGCTGCCGCACCCTCGGCTGTTCGAACGCGGCTTCGTGCTGGTACCGCTGGCCGAGATCGTGCCGGCGCGACAGATTGCCGGCCGCCGCGTCGATGAGGCCGTGCTCGCCGTTTCGCGCGACGGAATCCGGCCGTTGCCGTCAGCCGAATAGCTGACATCTCCGGCCAAACAACCGTTTGGCTTGGCCGTCCTGACGTGGCATTTTGCGCCACAACAATCGCGATAACAGACGCCCGGGAGACGCGATCCGCATGACGACCGAGACCGACGATCTGCGACTGGCCGCCGATTTTGCGCCGGCCGGCGAGGCGGACTGGCGCAAGCTGGTCGATGGCGTGCTGAAGGGCGCGGCCTTCGAGAAGCTGGTCGGCAAGACCTATGACGGGCTCGAGATCCAGCCGATCTATCCGCGCGCCAAGCATGCCGCGCCGGTCGCCGGCCGCGCGCCATCGGCGCCTTGGCAGATCATGCAGCGCGTCGATCATCCCGATCCGACCAAGGCCAATGCGCAGGCGCTGATCGACCTCGAGAATGGCGCGACCGGCTTGTCGCTGGTGTTTGCCGGGTCGAATGCCGCGCACGGCTTCGGCCTCGCCGCCAGCCCCGACGCAGTGGCGCGCGCGCTCGATGGCGTGCATCTCGATGCTGCGATTGCAATCGAATTGCACCTCGGCGACTCGCTCTCGCCCGCCTCGCTTCTCGCCGACACCGTCAAGCAGCGCGGCATCAAGGCCGCGGCCTGCGACATCCGGTTCGGCCTCGATCCGATCGGGCATGCGGCCGCTCGCGGCGCAAGCTCGCATGACGCATCGACGCTCGGCGGCAACTCGGGCGCGCTGGTCAAGCAACTGCACGAGGCCGGCTTCAAGGGCCCGTTCTTCGCCGCGGACGGCCGGGTCGTGCACGACGCCGGCGGATCGGAGGCGCAGGAGCTCGCTTTCGTGCTCGCCTCCGCCGTCGCCTATCTGCGGGCGCTCGAAGCCGAAGGCATCGCGCTCGAGACCGCGCGCGGCATGATCTATGGCCGGCTCGCCGCCGACACCGATCAGTTTCTCACGCTGGCGAAATTCCGCAGCCTGCGGCGGCTGTGGGCGCGCATCGAGGAGGCCTGCGGCCTGGCGCCAAAGCCGCTCTTCATCTCGGGCGAGACGGCTTGGCGCATGCTCACCCGGCGCGATCCTTACGTGAACATGCTGCGCGCCACCATCGCGACGTTCGCGGCCGGATTGGGCGGCGCCAATGCCGTGACGGTGCTGCCGCACACGGCCGCACTCGGCCTGCCCGACGCGTTCGCGCGCCGTGTCGCCCGCAACACGCAATTGGTGCTGCTGGAGGAAAGCAATCTCGCCCGCGTCGCCGATCCCGCCGCCGGTGCCGGCGGCATCGAGGCGCTGACCAGCGAGTTGTGCAGCGCCGCCTGGGCACTGTTCCAGGAGATCGAGAAGGCCGGCGGCGTCGTTGCGGCGTTGCAGGCGGGCCTCATCCAGACCAAGGTCGCCGCGGTGAAGCAGGCGCGCGATGCGAACATCGCCAAGCGGCGCGACGTGCTGACCGGCGCCAGTGAGTTTCCGAATCTCAACGAGGCCGAAGTCGCCGTGGAAGCGGTCGCCCCTCTGGCCGCGCCGCTGGCGGCCAAGGCTGCGCTCAGCTTCGCACCGCTCACGCCGATCCGCCTCGCTGAAGGATTTGAGCGGCTGCGTGACCGCTCCGACAGCCTGCTGAAGAGCCAGGGACAGCGCCCCTCGGTCTTCCTCGCCAATCTCGGCACCGCCGCCGACTTCACCGCCCGCGCGACCTTCGTCCGCAGCTTCTTCGAGGCCGGCGGCATCGCCGCGATCGACGGCCAGGGCGGCGCGGATCCGGCCGCGCTCGCAGATGCATACCGCGCCTCCGGCGCCGCGATCGCCTGCCTCTGCTCGTCGGACAAGGTCTATGCCGAGGCCGCGGTTCCGGCGGCCAAGGCCCTTCAGGCCGCGGGCGCACGACATATCTATCTGGCAGGCCGGGGCGGCGAGCGGGAAGCTGCGTTGCGTGAAGCAGGCATCGGCAGCTTCGTGTTCGCCGGCGGCGACGCGCTGAAGACGCTCGAGGACGCCTATACGCATCTGGAGTGAGCATGACCGACGACACCAAGCCTCTCCTGACCGGCGGCTGCCAATGCGGTGCCGTCCGCTTCGCGTTCAAGACCACGCCGAACAAGGTCAGCATCTGTCATTGCCGGATGTGCCAGAAAGCCTCCGGCGCGCCGTTCGCCTCGTTCGCTGAGATCGACCGCGAGCACTTCGCCTGGACGCGCGGTCAGCCCGCCGCGTTCCGTTCATCCACGATCGCCGAGCGCTTCTTCTGCCCCGCCTGCGGCACGCCGCTCGGCTTCGGGCGTATTGATGGGCCGCGGATCGAGATCATGACCGGCAGCTTCGACCGGCCGGACCGGGTGGTGCCGACGCGACAATATGGCTCGGAGTCGCGACTTGGCTGGGTGGTCGCGATCGCCAATCTGCCGAGCCAGACGACACAACAGAACTATGGACCGGAGAAGATGGCGTCCATCGTCAGTCATCAGCATCCGGATCATGACTGAGCGCGCGACATGCGAGCGTCCGAGGACCACCTCATGATCAACTGGCTGGCCGCGCTCATCGAAACTGCGGTCCACGGCCTCTGGACGCGCAGCATGACAACGGATCCACGCAATGATCCGGTCTACAAGAAGAACATCCAAGAGCTGATCGAGAGAAACCGCAGGTTTGAGGACGCCAGGGAATGACCCGGATTCCGAATTTCGCCGACGTCGCGTTCGCGCCGATCGCAGCCCCCGCGCCCGCAGGCGCTGCCGAGCCGTGGCTGACGCCGGAAGGCATCCCGGTGAAATCAGCCTATGGCGAGGCCGATCTCGCCGGCATCGACTTCCTCGACACTTGGCCGGGCATCGCGCCGTTTATGCGCGGTCCGTACCCGACCATGTATGTCAACCAGCCCTGGACGGTCCGGCAATATGCCGGCTTCTCCACGGCCGAGGATTCCAACGCCTTCTACCGGCGCAACCTCGCCGCCGGCCAGAAGGGCCTCTCGGTCGCCTTCGATCTCGCCACCCATCGCGGCTATGATTCCGATCATCCGCGCGTCGGCGGCGACGTCGGCATGGCCGGCGTCGCGATCGATTCCATCTACGACATGCGCACCCTGTTCGCCGGCATTCCGCTCGACCAGATGAGCGTGTCGATGACCATGAACGGCGCCGTGCTGCCGATCCTGGCGCTGTTCGTCGTCGCCGCCGAAGAGCAGGGCGTGCCGCCGGAGAAGCTGTCGGGCACCATTCAGAACGACATTCTGAAAGAGTTCATGGTGCGCAACACCTACATCTATCCGCCCTCGCCCTCGATGCGGATCATCTCCGACATTTTCGCCTTCACCTCGCAGAAGATGCCGAAGTTCAATTCCATTTCCATCTCCGGCTATCACATGCAGGAAGCCGGCGCGACGCAGGATCTCGAGCTCGCCTATACGCTCGCCGACGGCGTCGAATATCTGCGCGCCGGCATCGCCGCCGGACTCGACGTCGACCGCTTCGCGCCGCGGCTGTCGTTCTTCTGGGCGATCGGCATGAACTTCTTCATGGAGGTCGCCAAGCTCCGCGCGGCGCGCCTGCTGTGGGCGAAGCTCTTGAAGCCCTTCAATCCGAAAGACCCGCGCTCGCTGTCCTTGCGCACACACAGCCAGACCTCGGGCTGGTCGCTGACCGCGCAGGACGTCTACAACAACGTCGTGCGCACCGCGGTCGAGGCGATGGCGGCGACGCAAGGCCATACGCAGTCGCTGCACACCAACGCGCTCGACGAGGCGCTGGCGCTGCCGACCGACTTCTCCGCCCGCATTGCCCGCAACACCCAACTGTTCCTGCAGCAGGAGAGCGGCACCACCCGGATCATCGATCCCTGGGGCGGCTCGTATTATGTCGAGCGCCTCACCCGTGACCTCGCCGCCAAGGCCTGGGGCCACATCCAGGAGATCGAGGAGCTCGGCGGCATGGCCAAGGCGATCGAGGCCGGCGTGCCGAAGCTGCGCATCGAGGAGGCCTCGGCCAAGACCCAGGCCCGCATCGACACCGGCCGGCAGTCGGTGATCGGCGTCAACAAGTACAAGCCGACCGACGAGCCGCCGCTCGACGTGCTCAAGGTCGACAATTCCACCGTGCGCCGGCTGCAGATCGACAAGCTGTCGCGGCTCAAATCCGAGCGAAGGCAGGCCGAGGTCGATGCGGCGCTGGCGGCGCTCACGCGCTCGGCCGGCGACGGCAACGGCAACCTGCTGGCGCTCGCGATCGACGCGGCGCGCGCCAAGGCCACCGTCGGCGAGATTTCCGACGCGCTGGAGAAGGTGTTCGGCCGCCATCGCGCCGAGATCAAGTCCATCACCGGCGTCTACAAGCGGGAGATCGCCGCCATGTCCGGCAAAGCCGAGAAGCTGCAGGCGCTGATCGAGGCGTTCGAGGAGGCTGAGGGCCGCCGGCCACGCATCCTGGTCGCCAAGATCGGCCAGGACGGCCACGACCGCGGCCAGAAGGTGATCGCGTCGGCCTTCGCCGACATCGGTTTCGACGTCGACATCGGACCTTTGTTCGCCACCGCCGACGAGGCGGCGCGGCAGGCGGTGGAGAACGACGTGCACATTCTCGGCGTCTCATCGCTGGCGGCCGCGCATCTCACCGCGGTGCCGGAGCTGAAGGCCGCGCTCAAGAAGCAGGGCCGCGAGGACATCATGATCATCGTCGGCGGCGTCGTGCCGCCGCAGGATTATGATGCGCTGTACAAGGCCGGCGCCGAGGCGATCTTCCCGCCGGGCACCGTCATCGCCGACGCCGCCGAGGAGCTGATCCAAAAGCTCAATGCGCGGCTGGGGCACAGCGAGGCGGCGGAGTAGTCCGACTGCGTCACACCCCACCGTCATTCCGGGGCAAGGCCAAAGGCCTTGAACCCGGAATCTCGACATTGTCTTGCGTCCATTCCCGAGAGCGTCGAGCTATTGACGCGCTGTAATCCATCGCCGCGCGTTCGATCTGGGCACGATCGAACCTTTGCGGTACGTGCGCGCACAGACAACCAAACCCGGATCACAAGCCTCATGTATTCTACCAAACTGCTTGTCGCCGCCCTGTTCGGCCTGCTCACCCTCTCGCCGGCGATCGCCGCCGAAGCCAAGCCCGATGCGTCGATCAAGACCAAGGCCGCCGAGGCCAGCGTCACGCTGAGTGCCGACATCAAGGCCGATCCGGCGCTCGCCGCGAATTGCCTCGCCGAAGGCCGCAAGTGGATGGACAAGCAGGCCGCGGACGCCGCCAAGGACTACAAGGCGGACAAGGAACTGTTCCGCGACGGCCCTTACACCTATGGCCGCGACTATTCGGTGCGTTCGATGGTCGCCGATCGCTATGTCAGCGTGCTGCGCAACGACTACATGGACACGCATGGCGCCCATCCCAACCGGACGGTCGACACCATCCTCTGGGACAAGGCCGCCGCCAAGCGCATCTCGATCCGCCCGTTCTTCAACGAGACCGCCGACAACGGTCCGACCATGACCGCGATCAGCAAGGCGATCATCGCCTCGCTGCGAGCAGAGAAGAAGGCGCGCGACGCCGGCGACACTGACGAGTGGTGGTTGAAGAGCGTCGAGCCGAAGCTGCTCGGCATTGGCGCCGTCACGCTCGCGCCCTCGACGCTGGCCGGCAAGAGCTCGGGCCTCACCTTCCACTATCCGCCCTACGCCGTTGGCGCCTACGCGGAAGGCGACTATGTCGCCTTCGTGCCCTGGGAAACGCTGAAGCCCTATCTCAGCGCGGAGGGGCAGGCGATCTTCGGCGGCGCGAGGCCGAAGGGGGATGCGGAGGAGAACTAGCTGGCCGGGCCGCTCGCATCCGCTATAACGGGCGCATGTCCTCTCGTTCTCCTTCGCCAAATACCACGGCCTTGGCCGACGATATCAGCGCCGGCAGCCGCGCGGCGCTGGCGCGCGCGATCACGCTGGTCGAGAGCCGCCGCGCCGACCATCAGGCCGCCGCGCGCGAACTGGTGCAGGCGCTGCTGCCACGGACGGGGCACGCGATCCGCGTCGGCATCACCGGCTCGCCCGGCGTCGGCAAGTCCACCACGATCGATGCTCTCGGCATGTTCCTGATCGGACAGGGCCACAAGGTCGCGGTGCTCGCGGTCGACCCCTCGTCGGCGCGCACGGGCGGTTCGATCCTCGGCGACAAGACGCGGATGGCGCGATTGTCCCATCACGAGCACGCCTTCATCCGCCCCTCGCCCTCGTCGGGCACGCTCGGCGGCGTCGCCGCCAAGACGCGCGAGGCGATGCTGCTGTGCGAGGCCGCAGGCTTCGACGTGATCCTGGTCGAGACGGTCGGCATCGGCCAGTCCGAAACCGCGGTCTGCGACATGACCGATTTCTTCCTCGCGCTGATGCTGCCCGGCGGCGGCGACGAGCTGCAGGGCATCAAGAAGGGCCTGGTCGAGCTCGCCGACATGATCGCGATCAACAAGGCCGATGGCGACAACGTCAAGCGCGCCAACATCACCGCCGCCGACTATCGCGGCGCGCTGCATCTGCTCAGCCCCCGCTCCGAGCACTGGCATCCGCCGGTCGTGACCTATTCGGCGATATCAGGCACGGGCATCGCCGAGCTGTGGCAGAAGGTCCTGGATCATCGCAAGGCGATGATCGCCTCTGGGGAGTTCGCCGCGCGGCGGCGCGACCAGCAGGTGAAATGGATGTGGACCATGCTGGAGCAGCGCCTGATGGCGCGGCTGCGCACCGATCCATCCATCCGCGCGAAGGTGAAGAAGCTGGAGAGCGACGTCGCCGAGGGCCGCGTCGCGCCGGCGCTCGCCGCCGAGCAGCTCGCGGAGATGCTGACATGAGCGAGCGGCCGCGCGTCCTGATCACCGGATTCGGCCCGTTTCCCGGCGCGCCGTCCAATCCGACCATGCCGCTGGTGAAGCGGTTGTCAGAGCTGCGGCGGCCAGCGCTGGATGACGTCGCCATCAGCAGCCACATTTTTCACGTGACCTATGCGACCGTGGATCGCGAGCTGCCCGCGCTGATCGCCGAGCGGCGCCCGCATGCGCTCATGATGTTCGGCCTCGCCGGGCGAACGTCCTATCTGCGGATCGAGACGCGCGCCCGCAACACGATCACCACGACCTTCCCGGATGCCGACCGCCACGTCGCGCGCAAGGGCGTGATCGTCCCCGGTGCACATCCGATGCCGTTCGGCCCGCACATGGCGCGGCTGCTGCGCGCGGCGCGCGCCACCGGCATCGATGCCCGGGCCTCGCGCGATGCCGGCAGCTATCTCTGCAACTATCTGAGCTGGCGCGCGATCGAGGCGACCAAGGCCGCCGAAGGGCCGCGGCTCGCCGCCTTCATCCACATTCCTCCCTTGCCGCGTGCCGGCACGGCGTTGCCGCACGGCAGTTCGCGCATCACGCTGGAGGGGCTCGTCGATGCCGGCGAAGCGATGCTGACGGAGCTGGTCAAGCTCGTGCGACAGGCGTCCTGTCGCACGAGCTGACGCCGATGGTGGTATGACCGCTGACGGTCAGCGCGGGATATCAGATGCTCCAGCGGCGCCGACCGCCAAATCCCCCACCGATCAAGCGCAGCAGGAGCAACAGGACCACGGCGCCGATGAAGGCGTTGATGATCGCGGCGACCAGTCCGACACCCAGATGAATGCCGAGCTGCGGCAACAGCCAGTTGCCGATGAAGGCACCGAGGAGGCCGACGATCAGGTCGCCGATCAGGCCGAAGCCGCCGCCTTCCATGACGCGGCCTGCGAGCCAGCCCGCGACAATGCCCACGAACAGAATAACCAGTAGACTCTCATTTGACAGATGCATGACCCTCTCCTCGCCGATCCATTGCGGGAACAATGTCCGCGAGTCCCATTGGTTCCCTCGGGAGAGGCTCACCGGTTCGACGGGCAACCCACGCCGGCGGGCGATCTGACGTGAAGATTTAACCCTACCGCCAACAATCCCGGGCGCAGGCGCTCATCCTCGGCATCAGCATTGAGACTTTCAGCTTAAGTCGTGGCCGCACATCATCTTTTGCGCGAGACGCTGACCATGGATGTCAATCGCCGCCGCATTCTGGCTGGATCGGCTGCCGGCGCCGCCGGGGCATTGGCCCTGCCGGCGGATGCCGCGCAGGCCGCCCCCCTGATCTCCACACTCGGCCGCGACGCCACGCAATATGGCGTCAAGCCCAACAGTCCCGACGACCAGACCCGCGCGCTGCAGCGTGCGATCGACGAGGCCACCCGCGCCCAGGTGCCGCTGGCGCTGCCGCCGGGCACCTACAGGACCTCGATGCTGCGGCTTGCCAGGGGCAGCCAGATGGTCGGCGTCCGGGGTGCCACCAAGCTCGTGTTCACCGGTGGCGGCCCGTCGATGCTGTCAGCAGAAGGCGCTGACGGCCTCGGCATCAGCGGCGTCGCGCTCGACGGCGGCGGCATTGCCCTGCCCCAGCGGCGCGGCCTGCTTCACGTTGCAGCCGGCAACGATGTCAGGATCCATGATTGCGAGATCACCCGCTCCGGCGGCAGCGGCATCTGGCTCGAGCAGGTTTCCGGCGACCTCAGCGGCAACGTCCTCACCGACATCGCGGTCACCGCGATCGTGTCGTTCGATGCCCTCGGGCTGATCGTGTCGCGCAATACCATCAAGGGGACGCGCGACAACGGCATCGAGATCCTGCGCACCGCGATCGGCGACGACGGCACGATGGTGCTCGACAACAGCATCACGGACATCAAGGCCGGCCCCGGCGGCTCGGGCCAGTACGGCAACGCCATCAACGCCTTTCGCGCCGGCAACGTGATCGTGCGCGGCAACCGCATCAGGAACTGCGACTACTCGGCGGTGCGCGGCAACTCGGCCTCGAACATCCAGATCGTCGGCAACAGCGTCAGCGACGTGCGCGAGGTCGCGCTCTACTCTGAGTTCGCATTCGAGGGCGCCGTCATCTCAGGCAATACGGTGGATGGTGCCGCCTTCGGCGTCTCCGTCTGCAACTTCAACGAAGGCGGCCGCATCGCGGTGGTCCAGGGCAACATCATCCGCAATCTGATCCCGAAGCGGCCGATCGGCACAGCACCCGAGGACGATGCCGGCATCGGCATCTATGTCGAGGCGGACTCCGCGGTGACCGGGAACGTGGTCGAGAATGCCCCGTCCTACGGCATCGTCGCCGGCTGGGGTCGATATCTCAGGGATGTGGTGATCTCCGGCAACGTCATTCGCAATGCGCTCGCGGGCGTCGGCGTGTCCGTCGTTCCGGGCGCGAGCACGGCGCTCGTCAGCAACAACATGATCTCCGGCACCCCGCGCGGCGCGGTGATCGGACTCGATCACATCAAGCCGGTGACATCGGACCTGACGCAGGACGGTGCGCAGCGATTTGCCCATCTGACTGTCAACGGCAACGCCGTCAGCCGGTAACAGACTAATAAGCGACCGCCAGCGCTGGATAGCGGCGCTCGATGGCATCGAGATCGACCACCGGCTCGTCATACTCGGCGTCGGATTGAATGCCGATGCTCAAGGCCTGCTCCAGGGCGAACATGTCGATGCGGGACGGCGCGACGGTCGGCTCCGGCGCGATGTCGTCTTCGGCCACATAGTCGGGTTCGATGACGTCGTCCGGTTCCAGATCATCCGCGGCCAGCTCGATCTCGGGCTCGACGATGATCTTGGACTCCGCAAGGATGGTTTCGAGCGAAGGCGGCAGCGCAATGGGGCGCCGCTCGATGGGATGATTCTCATGGAGACGGAGTTTGATCGGCTCAGGCTCGGCGGGGCGCGCGGGCGCCGGTAGCGCAGCCACAACGGCAGCCGGCCTCTGGCTGGGCACGATGCTCACCTGCTCGGGCTCGGCGCGGGATAGCGCCTGCCAGGTCTGCACCGCGGCCTTGGCCTGGCGGATATCGTCCAGGAGAGACTGCTCGGTGTAGTAGCGGCGCCAGCGGCCGCTCTGGAACAGCTCGGTGAGATGGTCCAGGCGCCTTTCGGCAAGCACGCACCAGCGTGCAGCCAGTTCGCGGCTGCAAGCCACGTCCGGTCGATGTGTCATGGGGGAGCCCGTGAGATAAGGGGACGGACGCACTCGGCACGAATCAACGCAACGTGACGTGAATATTTTGTGGAAAAGGTTAACAAAGTCTAGCTAATGCCATGTTGTTTGGCGGCCAAACCGTAGTCGTGCGGAAATTCTGTCCGTGTTTTTTCGGGCTTTGGCCAGGCGCGGAGCGCTAACGCGACCAACGGCATCCCTAGACAACCCAAGGATGTTCGACTCGGGGTGCGCGAGACACTGCCGGATATCGACGTCGCCGGGCTTCGACCTCGCCTAAAATGAAAGACCCGTCCGGGGGGACAACCGGACGGGTCGAGCCATATGGGCGCTTGGGGTGGATGGGCGCTCGCGCCGTATATAGCCTTGGGGAGGGGATCACCGCTCCCACATGCTTTCTGTCGTGATCGCCCCGCTGCACGTTCAAGGCGAGCGGGAGATTTTCGGAACGTTCACGAAAACGTTGGCGTCATTGCTGCGCGGGCCGAAGCGCGTCGCCGGCTGGAGATGCCGCGGTCACCGCGGCCGGCGCCGGGCGCAACTCGCGGGCCGCCGCGGGCTCCGTTTGCAGCCCCGCGGAAGGCACAGCAGCAGCGGGCGCATCCTGCGGCGAGGCCACGGCCTGGACCGCCGCCAACGCATCCGCCTGCCCTGCCCCGAACAGATCGTCGCGTCCGGGGGTCCCGAGATCGCGCGCGGTCCCGGTCAGCACGGTCCGCACCGTTTCCGGCTTCAGCGCCGGATTGCGCTCCAGCACCAGCGCCGCAAGCCCGCTGACATAGGCCGCGGAAAACGAGGTGCCCGAGATGATCTGATATTTTCCGTCCGGCGCCGGCAGGAAGATCTCGGCGCCGGGCGCGGCCAGCGCGATGTAATTGCCGCGGTTCGACGCCGGCAGCAACTGGTCCCTGTCATCGGTCGCACTGACGGCGATGACGTTCGGATTGCCCGCAGGATACAGCGGCGGCGACTTGGCCCCGGCATTGCCGGCCGCGGCGACCATCACGACGCCCTTGGAAGCGACGGCCGCGATCGCGCGCTCGATCACCGAATCCTTCGGGCCGGCGAAGCTCATGTTGACGATCTGCGCGCCGTGCAGGGCCGCGTAGTCCAGCGCCTTCAGGATCACATAGGAGCTGCTCTCCGGCCCGCCGCCTTTCTTGGCCATGCCGAAGGCGCGGATGGCGATGATGCGTGCATAGGGCGCGCTGCCCATCAACCGCTTGTGCGACACGATCACGCCGGCGATGCCCGTGCCGTGCACATGCGGCCCCTCGTCGCCGCCGAGTGCGTCGAACGCGTCGAACGACGCGTCGGCGAATTCCGGGTGCTTGAGATCGATCCCGGAATCGATCACCGCGATGGTGACATTGAAGCCCTGGGCCAGCCTGTGCGCTTCGGGCAGCCGCAGCTTCGCCAGCGCGTATTGCGCCGGATCGCCCTCGACGGGCGGCGCGCTCTGCTGCTGCAGCGTGTAGCGGTAGTTCGGCTGCACCGAACGCACCCTGGCATCCGCCGCGAGCGCACGGCTGACCGCCTGCACCGAGCGGCGATCGGTGATCCGGAACAGACCGATTGTGGCGCCGATCAGCGGAAAGCGCTGCGAGCTGATGCGCTGCAGGCCATGGCGGCGCGCCAGCGCGTCGGCCTGGTCCGTCGAGAGACCGTCATCGATTTCGGCGACGATCTCGTTGGCGATGGTCCGCGGGTCGACCGCGGCCGCAGCTTTCGGCTCGCCCCGCTGCGTCACCTTGGCGGACCTGCCCTTGTCCAATCTTCCTTGGGACCGCCGGCCCTGCCCGTCCACCGTCACCGGCCGACGGTCGAGACATTCACCCGAGGCGCTGCGATCCGCCGGGTCGCAGGAGGTCTGCAGGTTCGGTGCAAATCGCGCATTGGGCAAGGTCGGGCGCACGGTCATCGCCGTCGGCGGCGGCGCACGCATCGCGGTGCCCGGGTTGATGCTCGGCACCCGGCTCGGGATGTTGATGTTGGGCGAACGCATCATCGCCTGGGCATGGGCACTGAGGTCGCCACCTGCGAAAGCAGGCATTGCGACGACAATCAGCATCGCGACCGATCTGGCGAACTGTAGCGGCGAAGTAGACGACATGGAGCCTCCGAATGACGTTCGGACGGCGCGGGCCTATTGCGCGGCCACCGCGAGGCTGACGATCTTCTCGCGCGCCAGACGGCCGATCAGGCTGTCGGCCTCGGCCTTCGACAACGGCCGGTCGCCGAGTTGCAGCTTGAACAGGCCGCCCTTGGCGCCCTCGACGATCGAGGCCTGGTAGCTGTCGAGCAGCGCCGAGATGTCGGCCATGCGCGCATCCGGCGCGAACCGCACCAGCGCATAGGCGGGCGCGGTCGATCCGGCGACCTGCGGTCCAAGGCCGCGGATCAGCGGTGCGGCCGGGGCCGGTGCTTCGGCCATCCGCGAACGCGTCATGCTCTCGGGCGCCCGCTCCGCCGGGGCCGGCGCAGCGGCGCTCGGCGGCGGCGGCGCGGCCATCGGCCTGCTCGCGGGCTCGGGCGCCGCGGTCTTGTCCTGGACCGAGGCGGTCTGATAGGTCGCAGTCTGCGAGCGCATCAGCACGGCGCCGATCACGCCGGCCTGCGCCAGCACCAGCAGCGCGCCGAGGCTGACGGTCCACGCCAGGGTCCGCGGCGACAGGCTGTCGAAGAAATCCATCAGCCGCGCGCTGAAGCCGCGCGGCGCGGCAGGCTTCTGCACCGGATCCGCCTCGATCGCCGCGAACAGCTTCTGCATCGCACGCATCGACGGCGCGCCGAGGCTTTCGTTCAGCGCGATGGTCTCGGCATACTCCTTCTGGATCTCCGCATACTGCCTGGCGAGATCGGCATCGTTGGCAAGAGCCTCCTCGACCCGGCGCATGTCGCGCGCGCTCAGCGTGCCGGCGGCGTACCACGGCAGCAGGAGTTCGATCTCTCCGGGCTCTTGCTCCAGCATCTTGCTCAAAGCCATCATGGCCAGCCTCTCTCAATGCCGGCCGCTTTCAGGAGTTCGGCCAATTTCTTGCGCGCATAGAACAGGCGCGTCTTGACGGTGTTTTCCGGAATTCCGACGATCTCGGCCACCTCCTCCACGGACTTCTCGTGGTAGTAGACGAGATCGACGATCTCCCGGTGATCAGGCGAAAGCGCCGTCAGGCACTTGCGCAATGCTTCGCCGGTATTCTTCTTCTGGACCGCGACCTCCGGATCGTCGGAGGTATCCTCGATCGCGTTCGCGGCCTCGTCTTCCAGCTCAACGTCCTTCCGGCGCCGAAGGGCCGACAGGGCCTTGAACCGCGTGATCGCCAGGAGCCAGGTGGAGACGGCAGAACGGCCTTCGAACTTGCCGGCCTGACGCCACACGTCGAGAAAGACCTCGCTGATGAGGTCTTCCGCGACCTGCTCGTCCCGCACGAGCCGGAGCCCGAAACGGTACACCCTGACATGGTGCCGTCCGTACAGCACCTGCATGGCGAGCCGGTCGCCTTGAGCGATCCGGGCAATCAGGGTTTCATCTGACGCCGCTGCTGTCACGCTCAATGGCCGTCTCGCAAGATTGGTCTGGAGGATTGACGTCGCGGTTCGAACACAACCGCAAAAATCTTCAAAATACCGGAAAGATACGTCCCGAAATGTGAGTTGGCGCACAGACTTGCAGATTTCGCTGCAGCGCCCAGGTCGATCGTGACCAGCGGGTTCCCGCCTACCATGTTCCGCCCGTTCCCGCCAACTGCACGCCCTGAAAGCCGTAGATTCCCCGTCGCAGCACGACGCCGGCGGCCTCTTCGTCCATGCCCATAGATACCAAAGTTAAATGCTTTCCCACGTAGATTTTAAGCCAACGACGAAGAATCGCGAGCACATGGGCACGACGGCACCGCCTATTCCCAGTCCGAATGTCGCTGAGGCCGGGGACGCGCAACCGTCTCCGGCCAGCGACCTGCGTGCGCGTCGTGCCGGGCGGCGCCGGCAGATGCTGGCGCTGGTCGCCGGATGCTACCTGATCGACGCCGTCATCCTGCTGATCTACGCCGAGGCGGGAACCGTCCCGGTCACGATCGCGCCAGCCTACGCAGCGACCGGCATTCTGACCGTCGCGCTGTGGACCGCCCTGTCGGAGAGCGGCTTCAACGACCGTTTCCGCGACCACTACCTCGTGGTGCCGCAATCGCTCGCCAGCATGATGATCACGGTCGCGTTCTGCTACATCGCGCCCGAAGTCAGCATCCTCTTCCTGTGCACGCTGTACATCGTCGTCGCCTTTGCCTCGCTGCGGGCGACGCCGCGCCAGAGCGCGATCTGCTGGACGTTCCTCGCGATCGGGCTGGCGGGATTGTTCCTGCTCACCGACAAGCCGCTCGGCATGCCGCACGACAGCGGCCTCGAGCGGCTCGCGACGCTCCTGGTCTTCCTCCTCACCATCGCCGGCTGCATGTTCCTCGGCATCTTCTCCAGCGCGCTGCGCGAGACGCTGTACCAGCGCGGACAGAAGCTCAAGGAAGCCTATCGCCGCATCGAGGAGCTGGCCGAGATCGACGAGCTCACCGGCGCGCTGAACCGGCGCTCGATCATGGATGTGCTGGACGAGGAGATGGCGCAGGCGCGGCAGGGCGGCCAGCCCTGCTCGGTCGTGCTGATCGATCTCGACTGGTTCAAGCGCATCAACGACACGCATGGTCATCCGACCGGCGACGACGTGCTGCGCACCTTCGCCATCACCATCTTCGCCAACATTCGCGGCAGCGACCGCTTCGGCCGCTACGGCGGCGAGGAATTCCTGCTGGTGCTGCCGGGCGCACCGGCCGACGCCGCGGCGCGGCTCGCCGAACGATTGCGCCAGATCATCGCCGGCCTCGACTGGAGTGCGTTTTCGACCGGCCTGCAGGTCACGTTCTCGGCCGGCGTAGCCACCCCGCGTGGCGACGAGACCGCCGATTCGCTGCTCGCCCGGGCCGATCGTGCGCTCTACGACTCGAAGGCGCAGGGCCGCAATCGCGTCACCAGCGCCTGCGCCGTCCCGGCATGACCCCGAAACCCGCCCCGAACGAAAGCCTGCTCGATGAGCTCGAGGACACGCTCGCGCACGGCACCGTCGCCCGGCGGGTCGAGACCCTGCGCAAGGTGACGGACCTGTTCGTCGACGGCGCGACGGACTTCGCCGATGATCAGGTCGCGCTGTTCGACGACGTGTTCGAATGCCTGATCGAGCACATCGAGATCTCGGCCCGCGCGCTGCTCGCGCGGCGGCTGGCGCCGCTGGCGTCGGCGCCGCCGCGAACGCTCTACCGGCTGGCCGATGACGACGCCATCGATGTCGCAGGCCCGGTGCTGTCGAAGTCCGAACGGCTCGACGAGGCCGCGCTGATCCGCACAGCCGAGACCAAGAGCCAGGCGCATCTGCTCGCGATCTCGCTCCGGCGCGTGCTCAGCCGCGCCGTCACCGACATCCTGCTCAGGCGCGGCAACGACGAGGTCGTTCACAGCACCGTCAGCAATCCCGGCGCCGACGTCTCGGAGGCCAGCCTCGACACGCTGGCCGATCGCGCCGCGCTGGACGAAAACCTCGCCGCGTGCCTCGCCATGCGGCCCAATCTGCCGCGCCACCTCTATCTGAAGCTGGTCGCCAAGGCGTCGGCCACGGTCCGCGCGCGGCTCGAGGCAGCAAACCCGAAGCTCGCGCAGGAGGTCTCCTCGGCGGTGCGGACGGCAGGCCGGCGGGCGCGATCGAGCGCGGTGGCGCTGACCAGCCAGACCGAGATCGCGCACGCGCTGGTGCGCTCGCTGCATGCCGAGGGCCGGCTCGACGACCGTCTCGTCGTGCAGTTCACCGAGCAGCGCAAGTTCGACGAGGCCAATGCCGCCGTGGCGGCCATGGCCAACGTGCCGGTCGCGGTCGCCGAGAGCATCATGATCGAAAGCCGCGCCGAGGGCGTCATGATCCTCGCCAAGGTCGCAGGCCTGTCATGGCCAACGGTGAAGTCGATCATCCTGATGCGCGATGGGCTCGCCACCACCGCGACGACCGATCTCGACGCCTGCAAGGCCACCTATGAGCGGCTCCGGCGGTCCACCGCGCAGCAGGTGCTGCGCTTCCATCGCGTCCAGGACGCCGCGACGCCGGTGCAGGCGTAGCCGCCCCCGGTCAATAGCGCAGCACCCTCGCGCCGATGAGCGCGCCGAGCCCGGCCACGATCAGCGCGGCCACCGTGTACCAGGTGGCCACGAACAGCGGCGAATCGTCGGTGCAATGCGCGGCATAGAGCGTCGCCGCCATGCCCGCCGAGACCAGCCCGGCGATCGCGCCCGTCATCGCCGGACGCGACGGCGCGCCATGGCGCAGACCGAACAGCGCGGCGGCCAGCAGCGGCAGCGACAGCACGGGAATGGCGCTCATGCACACCATCGAATTGTGGCCGACCAGCCGCGCCATCATCGGCGTGCGCTGCGGCAGCATCATCTCCGCCGCCATGCCGCCGACGAGGACGATGATCGGCGCGATCAGGAGCCAGCTCCAGCCCTGCAGCGAAGCTTCAGGGCGCGACAGATGCAGGCTGATGATCAGCGCCGGGATCGCCAGCGCCGTGGTGACGACGAACTTCAGGTCGAAGAACGGATTGCGCACCGCGAGCCAGATGTCCGGCCGGACGCCGAGGCCGATGAGCAGCATGGCGGTCGAGACCGGCGTTGCCGCCATCAGGGCCAGCGCCAGCACGATGCCGACCGGCTGCGCGCGCTGCGCATTGTCGGCGGCGAGGGTGCGGATGAGCTGATCGGTGTCCATGGTCAGGTATCCCGTAGCTTGGCCGTGAGGCTTGCGAGCGCGCGGTGCAGCGCCACCCGCACCGCGCCCTCGCTCATGGAAAACTTCTCCGCGGTCTGCTTGATCGAGGCAGCCTCGACTGCGATCGACTGCAGCACGTCGCGCTGACGCTGCGGCAGGGTCTTCAGCTGCGCCTCGACCTCGCCGGCCGAGACGGTGGGCGCCGGCGGCTCGTCGGCCAGCGTCTCCGAGAAATCGTCGATGTCGACGAACACCCGCCGGCCGCGCCGGCGCAGCATGTCGATCAGCTTGTTGCGCGCGATCGCGAACAGCCAGGGCGCGAACGGCGCGTGGACGTCCCAGGTGTGCCGCTTGAGATGAACCGCCAACAGAATTTCCTGCACGATGTCCTCGGCCTGGTCGGGGGGCTGACCGGCGCGCGCCAGCCCGCGCCGTGATGCTGCGCGCAACACCGGCGTGATCGCCCTCAGCAGGCGATGATAGGCCTCGTCGTCACCGGCGACGGCCTGGCGCATCCAGCCCGTCCACTCGTCGTCACGCTCGCGCAACTCCGCTCCACCCCCAGCAATTCGCCCGAATCGTCAGCTTGTTACTCTCGCGACATCCTGATCACTAATTCGTGATGCGGGCATTGGCCTCGGAACCATCCGAGTTACGCCACAACGAGAGCACGCCACCGGGCAAGTCTTGGAACCGCTCCATAGCACCGAATCGAAAGGTGCATGATCAGGTTTAATGGGCCGCGCCGCAAAGTGCGGCGCCGCCCAGCTTTTGCCGTGAGCGGCAGGAAGATACCCATTTTCTGCCCCGTTCTCGACATCTGTCGGGGTCTCACTCCGGCCTGGGCTGGCGGGATGGGGAGAGAGCCGACGATGACGATCCAAGCCAGTGGACGTTCAGCATTGATCATTGCCGCCGCGTTCGTTCTGGGCCTCGTTGGCACTGGATTCGCCCGCGCGGCCGAACAGCAGAGCTACAGTCCGTTCTTGCCGGTGGGGTCCGAGAGCGCTCCGGCGGCGAAGCAGGACGGATTCCCGGCGCCGATGCCGGTCGAAGCCCAGGCTCAGGCCGCACCTGCGGCGGAATCGGCCGATGCCGCGCCGAGCGATGCGCCGGCGGCCTCGGACGTCACCGTGAACATGGTCACGGTCAGCAATGACGACAGCTCCGGCTGGGACAAGGCCTCGATCATCGGCAAGATCTTCATCGCCTGCGGCACCCTGCTCACCCTGGGCTCGGCGGCACGGATGTTCATGATCTGAGGCGCCGCGCGGCGCCGCACCTACTTGATGCGCATCGATCCAGCGGGCACATTGCCCGCTGTTTTGATTTGCGGGGTGGGATCATGAGCGTTTACGAGCACATCATCGTCGAAGGCAAAGGCGCGGTCGGAATCATCACCCTGAACCGGCCGAAGATGCTCAACGCGCTGTCGTTCGGCGTCTTCCGCGAGATCGCCGCCGCCGTGGATGATCTCGAGGCCGACGACGCCATCGGCTGCATCGTGATCACCGGCAGCGAGAAGGCGTTCGCCGCGGGCGCCGACATCAAGGAGATGCAGCCCAAGAGCTTCATCGACATGTTCTCGAGCGACTTCACCGCGATCGGCGGCGACCGCGTCGCGCGCTGCCGCAAGCCGACGATTGCGGCGGTCGCCGGCTACGCGCTCGGCGGCGGCTGCGAGCTCGCGATGATGTGCGACTTCATCATCGCTGCCGACACCGCGAAATTCGGCCAGCCCGAGATCACGCTCGGCACCATCCCGGGCATCGGCGGCACCCAGCGCCTGACGCGCGCGATCGGCAAGGCCAAGGCGATGGACCTCTGCCTCACCGGGCGCATGATGGATGCGGCCGAGGCCGAACGCTCCGGCCTCGTCAGCCGCATCGTGCCGGCCGACAGGCTGATGGATGAGGTGATGGCTGCGGCCGAGAAGATCGCATCGATGTCGCGCCCGGCAGCGGCGATGGCCAAGGAGGCCGTCAACCGCGCCTTCGAGACCCCGCTGTCCGAAGGCATGAATGTCGAGCGCAACCTGTTCCACGCCACCTTCGCGCTCGAAGACCGCGCCGAGGGCATGGCTGCGTTCATCGAGAAGCGCAATCCGGTGAACAAGAACCGCTGAGATTGCTGCGGGTCACTCGCAGCTGAACGAATCGATCCGCCTCTCATGTCGACGGGCGCACCTCACCCGCTTACCAAGCGCGTATCCGCGCGCCGGGCCGCAGCACTGCGACAAACGGCCTGTGGCGAGCACGCCACAACAAACCATGGAAAAGCCCGCCGGATTCCACATCGGCGGTTTGTGTGTGGCCGCCATCCGCCCTAAACAGGTAAACAACTGGTTAAGACAGTGAGACGCGGCGGAGTCGGATGGTGGGTCGAGCCAAAGAATTTGGCGTCGGCAAGATGCGTGTGCGAAGGATCGGCCTCGGCCTGACCCTCGCGGGCAGCCTTGTCGTCGTGTGCTCGCCTGCGCGCGCCGAGGATCTCGCCGCCGCGCTCGCGAAAGCCTATCAGACCAATCCGGCGCTGAATGCGGAGCGCGCGCGCCAGCGCGCCACCGACGAGAACGTGCCGCAGGCGCTCGCCGGCTATCGTCCGCAACTGATCGCGAGCCTCGGCGCCGGCCTGCAGGCGGTGCGCAATCTGCTGCCCAACAACACGATCCAGACCGCGACATTGAAGCCCTGGACCATCGGCGTCACCGTCACGCAGACGCTGTTCAACGGCTTCCGGACCGCCAACAGCGTCCGCATGGCCGAGCTGCAGGTGCAGTCGGGCCGCGAGGCGCTGCGCAATGTCGGCCAGGGCGTGCTGCTCGACGCCGTCACCGCCTACACCAATGTGCTCGCCAACCAGTCGCTGGTCGAGGCACAGCGCTCCAACGTCGCCTTCCTGCGCGAGACGCTCTCGGTCACGCAGCGCCGTCTCAATGCCGGCGACGTCACGCCGACCGACGCCTCGCAGGCCGAGGCGCGGCTGTCGCGCGGGCTGTCCGATCTCAACGCCGCCGAGGTCAACCTCGCCATCAGCCAGGCGACCTATGCCCAGGTCATCGGCATGGCGCCGGGCCAGCTGCGCGCGGCCGACCCGATCGATCGCCTGCTGCCGCGCAGCCGCGAGGACGCGATTGCGCTCGGCAACAAGGAAAATCCGGCCGTGGCTGCGGCGAGCTTCGACGTCGACGTGGCCTCGACCTCGATCAAGGTCGCCGAGGGCGCGCTGCTGCCGAGCGTGACCCTGCAGGGCGGTGTCAGCCGCAGCCGCGATTCGGATCAGACGCTGGGTACCTTCGGCACCGACCAGGCCTCGATCGTCGGCAGCATCACCGCGCCGATCTATGACGGCGGCACGGCGGCGTCGCAGACCCGCCAGAGCAAGGAGCTCGCGGCGCAGAGCCGCCTCGTGCTCGACCAGGTCCGCAACCAGGCGCGAACTGCGGTGGTCAGCGCCTGGGTTGCCAACGAGGGTGCCAAGGTCGCCGTCAGCGCCTCCGAGGCCGAGGTGAAGGCCGCCACCATCGCGCTGCAAGGCGTGTCGCGCGAGGCCCAGGGCGGCCAGCGCACCACCGTCGACGTGCTCAACTCGCAGGCCGATCTGATCCAGGCCAAGGCACGGCTGATCGGCGCGCAGCGCGACCGCGTCATCGCCTCCTATACGCTGCTCAGCGCGATCGGCCGGCTCGACGTCAAGAACCTCAATCTGAATACGCCGGACTATCTGCCCGAGGTGCACTACCACCAGGTGCGCGACGCCTGGCACGGCCTGCGCACGCCCTCCGGACAGTAGTGCGAGCGGTCATCGCTCAAGGCCGACGACCTTGCTTTGCCGATATTGCCGGATAGTCTGACGCACGACCGACTCCGGGGCTGTCATGACGGCATTGCGTTACCTGTTGCTTGTTCTCGTTCTCATCAGTTCAGGCAGCACCGCCGCGCTGGCGGACAAGCGCGTCGCGCTGATCATCGGCAACTCCGCCTACAAGACTGTCGCCAGGCTATCGAACCCGGCCAACGATGCGAAGCTCGTCGGCGACATGTTCCGCAACGCCGGCTTCGAGCGCGTCGACGTCAGGCTCGATCTCGGCGTGCAGGAGATGCGCCGGGCCTTGCGCGAGTTCGGGGCGCGGGCGCGCGAGGCCGAGGTCGCGGTGATCTACTACGCCGGCCACGGCATCGAGCTCGACGGCACCAACTATCTGATCCCGACCGATGCCGCGCTGGAGGCGGACAGCGACGTTCTCGACGAGGCGATCGCGCTGGAGCGCGTGCTGTTCGCGATCGAGCCGGCCAAGCAGTTGCGCCTCGTCGTGCTCGACGCCTGCCGCGACAATCCGTTCGCCAAGACGATGAAGCGCAGCGTCGCCTCGCGCAGCATCGGACGCGGCCTCGCCAAGGTCGAGCCGTCGAGCCCGAACACGATGATCGCATTCTCGGCCAAGGCCGGGTCGACCGCCGCCGACGGCGACGCCAGCAACAGCCCGTTCGCAACGGCGCTGGTGGCGCATCTGCCAAAGCCCGGCCTCGATCTGCGCCGCGCGTTCGGCTTCGTCCGCGACGACGTGCTGAAGGCGACCGGCTATCGCCAGGAGCCCTATGTCTACGGATCGCTCGGCGGCAACGACGTGGCGCTGGTGCCGGTCGTGCAAGCTCCGAGCGCGGCGGCCGATTCCGACGCAGCGATGCGGCGCGACTACGAGCTCGCCGAGCGCATCGGCAGCGAGGCGGCGTTCGATGCCTTCATCGAGAAATATCCAAGCGGATTCTACGCCGCGCTCGCCAGGGCGCAGCGCGCCAAGCTCGCGCCGGCGGCAGCCAACGTCGCCGCGCCCGCCACGACCGACGTCACGCGCAGCCCGCCCGAAGCGTCAGGGCAACGTGCGGACAAGCCGCCCGCGGCGTCCGAGCCAGCCAAGCCCGCGATGGTCGCGGCGTTGCCGCCGCCCGCGGACAAGGTCGCGCCGCCGGACCCGGCACGCGAGCTTGCCAGCGAACTGCGGCGCGTCGGCTGCAGCACCTCCGACAGCGACGGCACCTGGGATCTCAACGCGCGCCGGGCGCTGGAGCGCTTCAACAAGCAGGCCGGCACCCGGTTCGATACCAAGCTCGCCAGCCTCGACGCGCTCGACGCCGTCAAGGCGAAGACGGCCCGTGTCTGCCCGCTGCTCTGCCCCAAGGGCCAGCGCGCCGACGGCGATGCTTGCGTCGCGATCGCCTGCCCCGCCGGTCAGGCGCGCGATGCCGACGGCGACTGCGTGAGGCGCAAGGACGAGCCGGTCGCGAAGAAGCCGGACGAGGCGCTCAGGCGCGACGAGCCGGCGCGCAAGAAGGAGCCGGCGGTGGCGACGCGCTCCGAGCCGGAGCCGAAGCGCGTCAGCGGCGGCGGCCGCTGCACGAGCATCAGCCAGCGCTGCGCGATCGAGATCGGCGGCCGCTGCAATCCCGCCACCGGCCATTGGGAATACGGCCGCAACGGCGCCGGCGGCAACACGATGTCGTTCAACAACTGTATCGGCCGGATGATGGCCGGGCGGCGCTGAGCGGACGGCCGCGTCCGGAGACGAGACAACCGGGGCGATCTGGAACAGGCGCGCGAACTCGCCCACAATGGGCGGCAACCGGAGGCGCGCATGCTGTTCATGGTGATCGAACGTTTCAAGGACCGCGATCCGATTCCGGTCTACCGCCGCGTGCGCGATCCCGGCATCACGTTTCCCGAAGGGCTCAAATATCTCGGCAGCTGGATCGAGCCGAACTTCGACCGCTGCTTCCAGCTGATGGAATGCGACGACGCCCGCCTGCTGCAGCAATGGGTTCTCGCCAACGCCCGCGACACCGGCATGACCTTCGAGATCGTGCCGGTGGTGACCAGCGCGGAGACGCGCGAGGTGGTGGCGCCCTTTTTGGATGAGAATCCACTCGCGGGCGGACGATGCTCGACATCCTGACGCAGGTGCTCGCCGCATGCATCGTCTCCTACGCGATCGCTGTTCTAATGCCGTCGTGGCGGGCGTTGCTCGTGGCGACGCTGATCGTCGTGCTGCTGACTGCGTTCGACGGGATACGGCATTGGTGGTCGCCAGCGTCGGATCGTTGTCACAGCACCTGTACACTCAACGATCTGCTCGCCATTCCGCTGCTGCCGATTGCGAGAGCAGGCTTCTTGACCGGAGCAGCGATCCGCGCACTGACCTTCCTTCCGCATGCCCAAAGACTGTCGTCGCGGGCGATCATCATGATCTTGGTTGCCGGAGGGCCCATCGCCATCGCAATCGTCTTGTTCGCGCCGGATGTTGTTTTCTGGCACCCGCCCGGCTGGGCTAGGCTCAGTCGATCGACACGGCCCTGCCCGAATTCGCTACCCCTCGAACGAAAACAGCTCGATCGGGTCGCTGAAGCCGCGTACCGGAAATTCGCCGACGCGCTCCAGCGCGAACGGGCCCTCGACGAGCTCGGCAAACGCACGCGACATCAGCACGGGACGGCCGACCTGCTTGGTCAGCGCCTCCATGCGCGAGGCCATGTTGACCGCGGGTCCGATCACCGTGAAATCCAGACGTGTCTGCGAGCCGATGTTGCCGTACATCACGTCACCGACATGGATGCCGATGCCGTAGCGGAGCGGCGCCCGGCCGCTCTCGGCGTTGCGTGCGTTCAGCTCCGCCATCGCCTGCCTGGCGCCAGTCACGGCATGCAGCAGGTTGGCACAGGCTGCGGGCTCGGTGAGCGGAAAGATCGCGAGCAGGCCGTCGCCGATGAACTTCAGGATCTCGCCGCCGTGCTGCGTGATCGGTTCCACCATCGCGTCGAAATAGCCGTTGAGCAGATCGATGACATCGTCGCGCGGCCAGTTGTCGGAGATCCTGGTGAAGTCTCTGAGGTCGCAGATCATGATCGCCGCGCGCACCGTCGTGCCGCTGCCGCGCCGCGTCGCTCCCGCCAGGACCATCTCGGCCGCATGCGGCCCGACATAGGTCTCCAGCAACGTCCGCGCCAGGCGGTTCTTGATGCGAATCTCGCTCACCAGCGCCAGCACCGGCAGCAGCCGCTGCAGCGCGTCGATGTCGGCCTGGTCGAAGCCACCGTGGCGATCGGTCGCGAACGTCACGAAATGCCGCTTGCCGAGCGTGTGATATATCGGCCAGGCGACGTAGTCGGTCAGGCCCTGCGCCCGCATCTCGTCATAGATCGCATGCTGACGGCCGAGCCTGGGATCGCGCGCCAGATCTTCGCGAATCTCCTCGGCACCGCCGTAGATTTCGGCGCCGGGGCTGCCGATGAATTCGGACCGCTCGCGGACGTCGTAGTCGATGCGGGCGATCTCGGCCCCTTGCATGCCGTCGCTCCACAGCATCCGGGCGCCGAGCCATTGCGGATGGTTGATCTGAACGTGCAGCGAGGCGCGCTTGAGCGGAATGCCGGCGCGCTGCAGCCGGATGCACATCTGCGCGAAGATGTTGTCGATGAAGCGCTCGTCGCGGGTGCCGTTGGTGAGCCAGTCCACGACCTCGTCGCCCAGGCGCTGGCCAGGGGCGAGATGGACGTCTGTTGCGGTCATGGCGATCTCCTGGCGGCTCGGCGTCGCGGTCCAGGAGATGTCGTGCCGCAATGCGAAAGAGTCAATCGACGTCATCGCATCGCGGCCCACCCGGATGGGCAGGATGCGCCGGCTCCTCATCGGTTCGGTGAGCCGGGCGCGCCTCGCGCGATGGGGCGGATGCTGCACACCCGCCCCATCGGCTCACATCACAGGATCAGAAGTGCACCACCGTCCGCAGGCCGAGAACCACCGCATTGCCGGTTTTGACACCGGCGCCATTGAAGCCCCGCCCGCCCGGATTGATGACATACTGGGCGTCGAACTTCAGGTTCATCCAGCCGGTCGCCTGCCAGCCATACCAGGCCTCGATCGGCACCTCGTTGCCGCCCGCATTCGGCGTCAGCGCCGCCGAGTTGACATGCGTGGTGCCGACCGCGAAGCCGACCTCGTCGTCGGGACGGAACGAGAAGGTGCCGGTGTGCTTGACGCCCCAGGAGATCTGGTAGTCCTGATACGCGGTGCGGTGATCGGCGACGCTGGTGTTGAGGAAGGTGTACCAGCCCTGCGCCTTGGGACCCTCGACCGTCAACCGCTGCAGGATCGATTCGTAGAAGCCGTAGCGGCCGCGCTGGCTGCTGAGGTTCTGATCGCCGACGCCGGGGCCGCCGGCATACACGCCGGTGATGCCGGGCAGACCGCCGTCGATGGTCGAGGCGCTGTCATACCAGCCGCCGACGCGCCAGGTGCCGTTGAGCGGACCGCTCGGTTCATACACCACCTCGACCGGCACCAAGACGCCTGCGGCCGGATTCGAGCGCGGAATGCCCGGCGCGAGATAGACGCCCGCGTCCGACGTCGTCAGATAGTTCGGATTGGCGTCGTAGACGCCGACCGACAGCTTCCATTCCTTGGTGAAGTTGTAGTGCACGACGCCGGCCCACTGGCTCACCGGCCAGTTGTAGATGTAGCCGCCCTGGATGTTGCCCGGCTGGCCGCCGCAGAAGGTCAGGTTGATGAACTCGCACTGGCCGAAGAAGAAGTCGGAGCCGACCGGCAGCCGGCCGCCCTTGAGCACGAGGCGGTCGTCGAACAGCTTCTGCTGATAGTAGAACTCGGTGAGGCGCAGGATGTTGCCGCGGCCGAACACCTCGTTGGTCAGCTGCAGCGCCGGAATGCCGGCCTCGCTGTTGAGATTCTTGCCGAAGCGATCGACCAGCGTCACGCCGATCATGCCGCCCTGGATGCCGGCGAGCTTGGCCATGTCGAACTTGGCCTCGAACCACAATTGCCCGGCATTGGCCGCGGTGTTGCGCGAGCCACCCGACAGATTGGTGACGGCTTCGTCGCCGAGCGTGAGCGCGAGCGAGATGCCCTGCTCCTTCAGCCTGGTCCGGCCGAGATCGCCGAACAGATACGGCCGCGTCCAGAAATCATCGACACCCGCATAGGGAATCGGCGGCGCCTTCATCGGCAGATCGGCCGCGACCGCACCACCGCCACCCAACAAACAAGACAAAGCAACCCCTACGCCGCACATGCGCGCGGTCGTCGCAAACCCACTCATTTTTCCTGCTCCTCGCAGCGTCCCCAGGCTCTGGATGTTGTTCTGTCGCGCCCGGCCCAGAGCCTCCGTCCCGGCACGCGCTTCCCCACGGCTCATCCCCGGCCGCCGCCCATTCGAGGGGCGATTTCGTCAACCTGAGATTGGATGGCAATCCTAGCAAGCGCCGAGGCGCCTTTGAATAGTCATATTATATTTGGGAGTCGGTATAACCGTAACTGTGACATCAGCGTCACATGCCGCATTGCGGAATATCTGCTGTTCAGATCCGACCACGTGAAGCCGGCCGTATGTCGCTACGCTCACGAGCGGCTCGCCTGGAAGCACGATGTCTCCGCGCGTCATTGGAGAGGAGCTGCGAGTTCGAGAGCTCTCGGGCCGAGACAACTTCCTAGCGAGGCTGCGCATCTTGAACGAGGGCATTCCACTCATCGCGAACGGCGTCCCGAAGCAGACCAGGAGGGATCGCGCCCACGTTCTCTGGCGCAAGATGACTAGGCTGTGGGCTGCATGTCTCGATCAGGAAATTGACGGCATCGTCTGTTGTCTCAACCCCAGCGGCTTTGGCCGTCGGTGCATACGTGCGGACGCAGGCTTTGAGGTTAGAGACCACTTGACGCAGTCTGTCGTTCGCAGCCCGTGCTGATACTAACAGCGCAGCGGCAACAAGCAGCAATGCAATTGCCGTTCTCAAGGCATCGATCCCCATGACATCGAGCCCATCAGAATTGCATCGGCAGTTATGCGGTTTAAGTGTGTAAACACCAGTTACGCGTCAGCCGAGGGTCAGCCAGCTTCGGAGAAAAAAACTGCCTTGTGGCGTCACTGCAAGCTTACTTCCAGTTGCACCCTGATAGCGTAAACTTCCGCCGCGGACCGAAAGGCCCGAGACGGGCCAGAAGCGCCCTTGGTCTCCGGGTGACGTGCTGCGCCGGGCGAGTCGGAGCGATCGGGCCAAATTCGGTCGTGACCTGTCGTCGTTGATTTGCCCGACGAGCAGCGTCCCGGCCGTTCATGCAACGAAATTGGTCTCGGCCACCCCAAATCGGCCTTCGCCGGAACGGCGCATTTCATCAGCAGCTTCAACGCCATCGCCCGTTTCAAGGGCTTCGCGCAAAAATAAATCACTTCCGAAAATCAGCAAATCATGTCTATTCTCTCCACGTTCCGGTCCGGATGAGGGGCGTACGCGTCGTCACGAAACGTTGGGCCGGCAATGCGGTGGACGTGAGGGCATCAGCGCGCTTCATGCGCGGACGATTGATGCGCTCGCGGACGTGAAGTCGCGTGGTCCTGACACCCCGAAGCTGGTGTCCCCGCGGCGGCGAGCGAGAAGCGCGTCGTCGCGCACGGTGGCCAACAAGCCCGGTGCACCGAGGAGATCGCGTATAAGCGTTAAAACCGCCGCGCAGGGAATGCCGGATGAACCGGCTTTGCCTGTGGTACCTGCCGCCTGCATTTTTTTCCGCAGGCGGGCCATGGGTGAGGCCCTCACCCGGCATTCCCTGCGCCCTCATCACTCTCGAGGGCGGACGTCTTCCGCATCTCCTGGGTGCAATCGCGCCGCGGGATGGTGCGCGCGCGCCCGGCTGTTTGACTCGTTGGAAGATGGAATGAGACGCGCGCCTGCCGTCGCCAACGACGTACGGAATCCGCGCGCAGCCCCTACTCGTCCGTCTGGTCGTCGTGCTCGGCCTGCGACAGCTCGGCAAGGGCGAGGTCGCCGGAATCGGCCATGCGCGCCTTGGCGATGGTCCGGACATGCGCGGCGAGCGCCGGCATCCGCGCGATCAGCGCATGGAAATCCTGCGCGTCGAGCACCAGCAGCCGGGTCTTGCGCGTCGCCGTCACGGTGCCCGAGCGCTTGGTCCGGTGCAGCAGCGCGATCTCGCCGAAGAACGTGCCGTCGGCGAGCTTGACGCATTGCGTCGGCAGCTCGATCTCGACCTCGCCGGCAGTGATGAAATACATCGAGGAGGCGGCATCGCCGCGCCGCACCAGCACCTCGCCGGATTCGATCGTGCGCGCGCGCAGCAGCCGCATGATGTCGGCGATTTCGGACGCCGAAAGATGCGAGAACAGCGGCACCCGCGCCAGCATGCCCCAGGTGACGACGAAGTCGCGCCGCTTGATCTCCTCGGCGAACGCGGTGGAGATGATCGCGACCGGCAGCGCGATCATGGCGAAGCCCCAGATGATCGCGAACACCGTGATGATGCGGCCGAGCGGCGTCACCGGCACGACATCGCCATAGCCGACGGTGCCGAGCGTCACGATCGCCCACCACATCGCGTGCGGGATGGTGCCGAACTTGTCGGGCTGGACGTCGCGCTCGACCGCATAGAGCAGCGAGGCGAACAGCAGCACCGCGCCGGCCAGGATGACGAGGCAGCCGATCAGGATGCGCCGCTCGGCCTGCACCGCCGACAGCAGCGAGCGCAGCGCCGGCGAATAGCGCACCAGCTTGAGGAACGGCAGCACGATGCACACCGCTTCCAGGCTGCGGTCGCCGAGCACGAGCGCAATCGCGGCCGGCACGAAGGACAGGAGATCGATCAGGCCGAGCGCTGACAAGGCGTAGGCGAGCCGCTCCCGGTGCGGCGACTGGCGCCGCGGCATGTGCCCCGCCACGCTCCAGAGCCGAGCGACATACTCCGCGGCAAACACGATCAGCGAACAGACCTTGATCGCTCGCAGCAATCCGCCAATGGCGGCCGCGATGTTCGGGTCGGAGGCCAGCACCACCGCCAGCACGTCGAGCGTGATGACGAGCACGATGAACTGGACGACGCGCGAGCCGTGCGTGCTCGGCAGATGGTCGTGCTCGAGCAGCTCGTACAGCCGGTCGCGCAGATCGGGATCGCGAACGCTCTCGCCCGGCCCGAGCGTCGGCACGGTCAGCCTGCCTTGCTGATCGCGCTCTCGATCGCGGCCAGCGCAGCCTCCGCCTTGGAGCCGTCGGGACCGCCGGCCTGGGCCATGTCGGGACGGCCGCCGCCGCCCTTGCCGCCGAGCGCCTCGGACGCAGCCCGCACGAGGTCGACCGCATTGAAACGCGAAGTGAGATCGGCGGTGACGCCGACCACGACCCCGGCCTTGCCGTCCTCCGAGGTCGCGACAAGCGCGACCACGCCGGAGCCGAGCTGCTTCTTGGCGTCGTCGGCCAGCGATTTCAGATCCTTCATCTCGATGCCGGTGACCACGCGCCGGAAAAACTTGATGTCTCCGATCAGAGTCGGACCTGTGCGGCCTCGCCCCTCCATGCTATCGGCAGCTTCCCCTGCTGACATGACACCGCTGACCCCGCCACCCATCGCGAGCTTCTTGCGCGCGTCCGACAGCTCGCGCTCGAGCTTCTTGCGCTCCTCCATCAGCGCGGTGATGCGCGCCGGCACGTCCTCGACCGTGGTGCGCAGCTCGGCCGCCGCCGCCTTGGCGAGCGAGAGGTTGTGGTTGGCATGCGCACGGGCGCCGCGCGCCGTCAGCGCCTCGATGCGGCGGACACCGGACGCCACCGCACTCTCCGAGGTGACCGCGATCAGGCCGATGTCGCCGGTGCGCCTGACATGGGTGCCGCCGCACAGCTCGACCGACCAGCCCATGGCGTTATTGCCGTGATCACGCGCGGCGTTGCCCATCGAGACGACGCGGACCTCGTCGCCATATTTCTCGCCGAACAGCGCGCGGGCGCCGGCCTCGCGGGCATCGTCGAGCCCCATCAGGCGGGTCGTGACCTCGGCATTCTCGAGCACGACGTCGTTGGCGATGTCCTCGACGCGGGCGAGCTCATCCGGGGTGATCGGCTTCGGATGGACGAAGTCGAAGCGCAGGCGGTCCGGAGAGACCAGCGAGCCGCGCTGGGCGATGTGGTCGCCGAGCACCTGGCGCAGCGCCTCGTGCAGGATGTGGGTCGCCGAGTGGTTGGCGCGGATCGCCGAGCGCCTGGTGTGGTCGACGTCGAGCTGCAGCGCCGCGCCGAGCTTGAGCGTGCCCTGCTCCACGGTGCCGATGTGCGCGAACAGGTCGCCAGCCTTCTTCTGGGTGTCGGTGATGCGCACGCGGACGCCGTCGCCGGTCATGAGGCCGGTGTCGCCGACCTGGCCGCCGGACTCGCCGTAGAACGGGGTCTGGTTCAGGACGATGACGCCGCTCTCGCCGGCCTTGAGGCTGTCGACCTCGGCGCCGTTCTTGACCAGCGCGGTGACCGCGCCTTCGGCGGTCTCGGTCTCATAGCCGAGGAACTCGGTGGCGCCGAGCTTCTCGCGCAGTTCGAACCAGACGCTCTCGGTCGCAGCCTCGCCGGAGCCGGCCCAGGCGGCGCGCGCCTTCGCCTTCTGCCGGCTCATGGCATCCTGGAAAGAGGCCTGATCGACGCTGATGCCACGCGACTTCAGCGCGTCCTGGGTCAGGTCCAGCGGGAAACCGTAGGTGTCGTACAATGTGAAGGCGACGTCACCGTCGAACATGTCGCCCTTCTTCAAGCTGGCCGACTGCTCATCGAGAAGGGCAAGGCCGCGCTCCAAGGTCTTGCGGAACCGCGTTTCCTCCAGCCGCAAGGTCTCCTTGATCAGGCTCTCGGCGCGGCCGAGCTCCGGATAGGCCTGACCCATCTCGCGCACCAGCGCGCCGACCAGCTTGTGCATCAACGGCTCGCGCGCGCCGAGCAACTGCGCGTGGCGCATCGCGCGGCGCATGATCCGGCGCAGCACGCTCCCGCGCCCCTCGTTCGAGGGCAGCACGCCGTCCGAGATCAGGAACGACGAGGCGCGCAAATGGTCGGCGATGACCCGGAGCGACGCCTTCTGCGGGCCCTGCGGGTCGGCATTGGTGAGGTCGGCGATGGCGCGGATCAGGGCGACGAACAGGTCGATGTCGTAATTGTCGTGCTTGCCCTGCAGCACCGCGGCGACGCGCTCCAGGCCGGCGCCGGTGTCGATCGACGGCTTCGGCAGCGGATTGCGGACCCCGCCCTCGAGCTGCTCGTATTGCATGAACACGAGGTTCCAGATCTCGATGAAGCGATCGCCATCGGCCTCCGGCGAGCCGGGCGGGCCGCCCCAGATCTTGTCGCCGTGGTCGTAGAAGATCTCCGAGCACGGGCCGCACGGGCCGGTGTCGCCCATCTGCCAGAAATTGTCCGAGCCGGCGATCCGGATGATGCGCGATTCCGGCAGGCCGGCAATCTTCTTCCAGAGGCCGAACGCCTCGTCGTCATCGATGTAGACGGTCGCGGTCAGCTTGTCCTTCGGGAGGCCGAACTCCTTGGTGACGAGCGTCCAGGCGAGCTCGATGGCGTTCTCCTTGAAATAGTCGCCGAAGGAGAAGTTGCCGAGCATCTCGAAGAAGGTGTGGTGCCGGGCGGTGTAGCCGACATTGTCGAGATCGTTGTGCTTGCCGCCGGCGCGCACGCATTTCTGCGACGTCGTGGCGCGGTTGTAGGGCCGCTTCTCGACGCCGGTGAAGACGTTCTTGAACTGCACCATGCCGGCGTTCGTGAACATCAGGGTCGGGTCGTTGCGCGGCACGAGCGGCGAGGACGGCACGATCTCGTGGCCGTTCGCAGCGAAGAAATTGAGGAAGGTCGACCTGATCTCGTTGACGCCGCTCATAGCAATCCAATCGAAGAAGTCCGGGAATTCGGCGGCAATGCTTTTAGACAAGGCGACTTCGCGTGTCCAGAAACTGTGCAGAAACATCATGGGCTTGCTGCACGGCTCCTAAAGCTGGTTGAAAGCCGCCGTGACGCGTTGACAGCTTGCGCGGGCTGGTGTTTGGTCCCGGACATAGACGACAGTCGCGTCGGGAGAGACTGGCCTTTGAGGTTCTGGTTGAACGTCAAGGGTCGGCGCCGAAGGAGCAACCGCCCCGGAAACTCTCAGGCAAAAGGACCCTCGCGACTGCAACTGCATCTGGAAAGAGACGCTTGTCCGGTTTTGACCGGGACGCGTCCGCCGACGGGATAATACTCTCAGGCACAGCGACAGATGGGGCTTCGGTGGCGTTTTTCGGGACTGGTCCCGAGGAACCGCGCGAGGATCCCTGATCGATGGCTGAACCGGCTGCCCCCCCTTTTTTGAAGCGAACGCCGCTCCATGCGCTGCATGTCAGCCTTGGCGGCAAGATGGTGCCCTTCGCGGGCTATGAGATGCCGGTGCAGTACGCGCCCGGCGTGCTCAAGGAACACCTCCATACCCGCAGCGCGGCCGGGCTGTTCGACGTGTCCCACATGGGGCAGGTCGCGCTGGTGCCGAAATCCGGCAAGGTCGCCGACGCCGCAGCCGCGCTCGAGCGGCTGGTGCCTCAGGACGTCATCGGCATTCCCCCGGGCCGGCAGCGCTATGCCCAGTTCACCAATGCCGAGGGCGGCATTCTCGATGACCTGATGGTGGCGAATTTCGGCGAGCACCTGGTGCTGGTGGTCAACGCCGCCTGCAAGGACGCCGACATCGAGCTGCTGCGCGACGGGCTGTCCGACGTCTGCGAGGTGCAGCCGCTGACCGACCGGGCACTCCTGGCGTTGCAGGGGCCGAAGGCCACGAGCGTGCTGGCGAAATTCTGCGCTGATGCCGAGGGCATGCGTTTCATGGATTCCGGCCCGCGCACGGTCGACGGGCTCGCCTGCTACGTCTCGCGCTCCGGCTACACCGGCGAGGACGGCTACGAGATCTCCGTTCCCGCCGACAAGGCCGAGCAGCTCGCCGAAGCGCTGCTGTCGGACAAGGACGTGCTGCCGATCGGGCTGGGCGCCCGCGACAGCCTGCGGCTCGAGGCTGGGCTCTGTCTCTATGGCCACGACATCGACACGACGACGACCCCGGTCGAGGCCGCGCTGGAGTGGTCGGTGCAGAAGGTCCGCCGCAGCGGCGGCGCGCGCGCCGGCGGCTTCCCCGGCGCTGACAAGATCCTTGCCCAGTTCGATGGCGGTGCGACACGCCGCCGCGTCGGCTTGAGGCCCGAGGGCCGCGCGCCGGTGCGCGAGGGAGCTGCGCTGTTCGCGTCGGCCGATTCAGCCGAGCCGGTCGGCCAGGTCACCTCTGGTGGCTTCGGCCCGACGCTGAATGCTCCGGTCGCGATGGGTTACGTGCCGACCACTCTCTCTGCGCTCGACACCCCGTTGTTCGCCGATGTGCGCGGCCAACGCCTGCCGCTGCGCGTCGCCGCCATGCCCTTCGTTCCCAACACCTACAAGCGCTGAAGGACGTCCATGACCACGCTCTACACCTCCGACCATGAATGGCTCAGCATCGATGGCGACACAGCCACCATTGGCATCACCGACTATGCGCAGGCCCAACTCGGCGACGTCGTGTTCGTGGAGCTGCCGCAGGTCGGCCGCGCGCTGAAGAAGTCGGAAGCCGCCGCCGTGGTCGAATCGGTCAAGGCCGCCTCCGACGTCTACGCGCCGATCACCGGCGAGGTGGTCGAGGTCAACCAGGCGATCGTCGACGAGCCGGCGCTCGTCAACACCGACGCCGGCGGCAAGGCCTGGTTCTTCAAGCTCAAGATCGCCGACCGGGGCGAACTCGGCGGCCTGATGGATGAGGCCGCCTACAAGGCGCATACGGCGTGAGACGCGCGGTGCGTAGCCCGCATGAGCGGAGCGATGCGGGACCGGCGGTCCCGGGTCGCTGCGCTCGCCCGGGCTACGGTCTGCCGATCTCGCCGTCGCTGTTTACTGGATGCCCCGCCGTCGCGGGGCATGACGAGGCATAGAGGATTTGCTCATGACCACGCCGCTCAAGCCGCTCGATGATGCCGCCACCAGCTTCGCCCGCCGCCATATCGGTCCCTCGCCGCGCGACGTCGCGGCGATGCTGGAGACCGTCGGCGCCAAGAGCGTGGCGGAGCTGATGGCGCAGACGCTACCCGGCACGATCCGGCAGACGGCGCCGCTCACCCTCGAGCCGGCGCTGAGCGAGCCCGAAGCATTGTCACACATGCGCGCACTCGCCGCACGGAATCAGGTCTTCACCTCGCTGATCGGCCAGGGATATTCCGGCACGCTCATGCCGGCGGTGATCCAGCGCAACATCCTGGAGAACCCGGCTTGGTACACGGCCTACACTCCCTATCAGCCGGAGATCAGCCAGGGCCGGCTGGAGGCGCTATTCAACTTCCAGACCATGATCTGCGATCTCACCGGGCTCGACGTCGCCAACGCCTCGCTGCTCGACGAGGCCACGGCGGCGGCGGAAGCGATGGCTCTGGCCGAGCGTTCGGCGCGGGCGAAGACCAAGGCGTTCTTCGTCGATCGGAACGTGCATCCGCAGACGCTGGCGGTGCTGCGCACCCGCGCGGAGCCGCTCGGCTGGCAGCTGATCGTCGGCGACCCCGCCGAGGATCTGGACGGCACCGAGGTGTTCGGCGGCCTGCTGCAATATCCGGACACGACGGGCGCGCTGCGCGATCCGCGCGCCGCGATTGCCAAGCTGCATGACAAGGGCGCGCTCGCGATCCTCGCCGCCGACCTGCTGGCGGTGACCGTGATTGCCTCGCCGGGGGAACTCGGCGCCGACATCGCGATCGGCTCGGCGCAGCGCTTCGGCGTGCCGATGGGCTATGGCGGACCGCATGCGGCCTACATGGCGGTGCGCGATGCGCTGAAGCGGTCGCTGCCCGGCCGCATCGTCGGCCTCTCCGTCGATTCACGCGGGGCTCCCGCCTATCGGCTGGCGCTGCAGACCCGCGAGCAGCACATCCGCCGCGAGAAGGCGACCTCGAACATCTGCACGGCGCAGGTGCTGCTGGCGGTGATTGCCGCGATGTACGCGGTCTATCATGGCCCCGACGGGCTGAAGGCGATCGCCCGCACCGCGCATCGGCGGACCGCGGTGCTGGCTGCAGGGCTGCGCAAGCTCGGCTTTGCGCCGGAAAGCGAGGCCTTCTTCGACACGGTCACCGTCGAGGCCGGCGCCAAGTCCGAGTCGATCATCGCCCGCGCGGAAGGCGAGCGGATCAATCTCGGGCGCGACGGCAGCAGGCTGCGGATCGCGCTCGATGAGACCACGACGGCCGATGTCGTCGAAGCCGTCTGGCGCGCTTTCGGCGGCGAGCTCTCCTACACGACGATCGAGGCGGAAGCGCGCGAGGCTCTGCCGGCCGAGCTCAAGCGGCAGCGGCCGTTCCTGACCCATCCGGTGTTCCACGCGCATCGCTCCGAGACCGAGATGCTGCGCTATCTGCGCAAGCTCGCGGACCGCGACCTCGCGCTCGATCGCGCGATGATTCCGCTCGGCTCCTGCACGATGAAGCTGAACGCGACGACCGAGATGATTCCACTGACGTGGCCGGAATTCGCCAGCCTGCACCCGTTCGTGCCGCGCGCGCAGGCCGCCGGCTATCATACGATGTTCGCCGATCTGACCGACTGGTTGTGCCGGATCTCCGGCTATGACGCGGTGTCGCTGCAGCCGAACTCGGGCGCGCAGGGCGAATATGCCGGCCTCCTGGCGATCCGCGGCTACTACGCCGCCCGCGGCGAGGGCCATCGCACCATCTGCCTGATTCCTTCCTCCGCCCACGGCACCAACCCGGCCTCCGCGCACATGGCCGGCATGGAGGTGGTCGTGGTCGGCTGCGATGCAGGCGGCAATGTCGATCTCGCCGATCTCAAGGCCAAGGCGGAAGCGCATAGCGCCAAGCTCGCCGCCATCATGATCACCTATCCCTCGACGCATGGCGTGTTCGAGGAGCACATCCGCGACATCTGCGACATCGTCCATGCCCACGGCGGACAGGTCTATCTCGACGGCGCCAACCTCAATGCGCAGGTCGGCCTCGCCAGACCCGGCGATTACGGCGCCGATGTCAGCCATTTCAACCTGCACAAGACCTTCTGCATTCCGCATGGCGGCGGCGGCCCGGGCATGGGCCCGATCGGCGTGAAGGCGCATCTGGCGCCCTTCCTGCCCGGTCACCCTGCGACCGACGGCGCGAGCGCGCATCCGATCGGGCCGGTCTCGGCCGCCCCCTACGGCTCGGCCTCGATCCTGACCATCTCCTACATCTACATGCTGCTGATGGGCGGCGACGGCCTGACCCGCGCCACCGAGATTGCGATCCTCAACGCCAACTACGTCGCGGCGCGGCTCGATGCGCATTTTCCGGTGCTCTACCGCAACGAGCGCGGCCGCGTCGCGCATGAATGCATCATCGACCCGCGGCCGCTCAAGCAGAGCAGCGGCGTCACCGTCGACGACATCGCCAAGCGGCTGATCGACTACGGCTTCCACGCGCCGACCATGAGCTTCCCGGTGGCGGGCACCTTGATGATCGAGCCGACGGAATCGGAGTCCAAGGCGGAGCTCGACCGCTTCTGCGACGCCATGATCGCGATCCGGAAGGAGATCGCCGAGGTCGAACAGGGCCGCTTCGGAATCGAGGCCTCGCCGCTGCGCCACGCGCCGCACACGGTGCACGACATCGCCGACGACGATTGGAACAGGGCCTACCGGCGCAGCGAGGGCTGCTTCCCCGCGGGCACCTCGCGCACCGACAAGTACTGGTGTCCGGTCGGCCGCGTCGACAACGTCTACGGCGACCGCAATCTGGTGTGCTCATGCCCGCCGGTGGCGGACTACGCCCAGGCGGCGGAGTAAGCCTCCTCACGCATGTTCCAGTGGATCGGGCGCCACGGCTCGCGACAATCAATGACGTGAGGCGTGTCGGGATCCGGAGCGATGAGCACCGCATGCCAACGCCAGAGATTGGCGTTGATCAATTCGGTGCCGCCCCACCAGCGCCGGATCGGATTATGGCTGCTGAAATCCTCCTCGCCGGCCAGGATCGCCTTGCCGAGCGGCGTCAGCGACAGCGTGCTCGCCTTGTAGCGCTCGAGGCGTTCACGGCTGTCGTGCATCTCGACCGAGAACGGCCGTTCGGCGAGGCCCGAAATTGCCGGCGCCGGCGCCAGTGCCAGACCGTCGAGCAACGCGCCTCCCTCCCAATAGTCATAGACGCGGCGTTGAAAGCGATCCCGATGATGCGGCAACAGGTCGAATGGGTGCTGATAGCCGGCTGACAGCAATTCGAGGATTCTCAGCTCCGATGCTCCCAGGCCCGTCGCAACACCAGGAAGCTCATCGAGCATCTCCTGCACGCAGCGGCGAAGCTGCGGCAGTGCACTGAGATCCTGCTTCAACAGATCGAACCAGGCTTGCGGCGTGGGCGCCCGAAACACCTGCCATGCCAGATGGCCCAAATCGAGATGCTCACGCGCAAGCTCTACGCCGGCAATGGCCCGACCGGCGAGTCGCCCGGCCGGGGCATCGGATAGCGGGACATCGACATGCCGCAATACGATCTTCGTCGCGATCTCCGCGTGATGGCGCAGATAGTCCAAGAGCCAGATCAGCACCAACTGGTCGTTCGGACGGGTCCCCATCCACAGCTCGACGCTATCGCAACGGTCGACAAGTTCGAGAAAACTCTGACTCCGCCCGCCGACCGCCATGAAGTCGCCACGCGAGGCGAAATCCAACCAATGCCCGCGCTTCGGTCGCGCGGTGCGCTGGACGAGATAAGCCGATAACTCGGCATCTGATGGCAACGGTCCCCATACGAAACGATGGAGAATTGGCACCACCAGGTCGGCAAAGCCGCCTCTCCGAAGCGCTCCGGCGCTGGGATCATCGGCCGCTAGAATCAAACGCGTCATGCTGTTGGCTCCGGCACGACCTGATTGGCTCAAGACGCTATCAACACGCTCGCGATCGGCTCCCGGCGCCCAGGACTGGCGTCGGAAATGTCGGTGCCGCCGCGCGGATCCGGTCCGCTCGCCCGCGCACGCGCTTTCGACTATTCGCGCTGAAGATCGTATCCGGCGCTCGGAATTCAGGCTCACTGCATTCGATCATGCAGCAACCCCAGATTTCGGCAGAACACCACACATCTGCAAACGGGCGCCGGAACGTCGGCAACGCAACGTCCACGGCACCCGCCGCCGTCTTACCTCTACTCCTCCGTCGGCTCCTCGCCGTCGGCGTCGGCGTCGCGCTCGGCGTTGCCGGCCAGGATCTGCTCGGCGATCAGGCCGGAGTTCTGGCGGATCGCGGCTTCGATCTTGGCGGTCATGTCCGGATTGGCCTTGAGGAACGATTTCGAATTCTCACGTCCCTGCCCGAGACGCTGGCTATCGTAGGAGAACCAGGCGCCGGACTTCTCGACGATGCCGGCCTTGACGCCGAGATCGAGGATCTCGCCCATCTTGGAGACGCCCTCGCCATACATGATGTCGAACTCGACCTGCTTGAACGGCGGCGCCAGCTTGTTCTTCACCACCTTCACACGGGTGGAATTGCCGATCACCTCGTCGCGCTCCTTGATCGCGCCGATGCGGCGGATGTCGAGGCGGACCGAAGCATAGAACTTCAGCGCATTGCCGCCGGTGGTGGTCTCCGGCGAGCCGTACATCACACCGATCTTCATGCGGATCTGGTTGATGAAGATCACCATCGTGTTGGACTTGTTGATCGAGGCCGTCAGCTTGCGCAGAGCCTGGCTCATCAGGCGGGCCTGCAGGCCCGGCAGCGACTCGCCCATCTCGCCTTCGAGTTCGGCCTTCGGCACCAGCGCCGCCACGGAGTCGACCACCAGCACGTCGACCGCACCGGAACGCACCAGGGTGTCGCAGATCTCCAGCGCCTGCTCACCCGTATCCGGCTGCGAGATCAGAAGCTCGTCGATGTTCACGCCGAGCTTGCGCGCATACACCGGATCGAGCGCATGCTCGGCATCGATGAAGGCGCAGATGCCGCCCTTCTTCTGCGCTTCCGCCACCGTGTGCAGCGCCAGCGTGGTCTTGCCCGAGGATTCCGGCCCGTAGATCTCGACGATGCGGCCCTTCGGCAGACCGCCGATGCCGAGCGCGATGTCCAGCCCGAGCGAGCCGCTGGACACCGTATCGACATCCATCGAACGGTCGTTCTTGCCCAGCTTCATCACCGAGCCCTTGCCGAACTGACGCTCGATCTGGGACAGCGCAGCGGAGAGCGCCTTACTCTTATCCATGGAGGAACCTTCGACGATACGCAGGGCGGTGGCGGACATTGGCGCTCCTTATGGCGGGGATTCGCGGGATGGACAAACGGTTAACGAGGTCGGCCAGCAATCTTGAGGCGAATGTACTCCATCCGTTCTTTGTTCGCAATATGTTCTTCTCGACATTCACACCTCTCTTTCACAAACCCCTGACAACCCGCGGGAGACACGCCTGCCGCTCGAAGGCCGAGGGCCGGCGCGCAGTGCACCGAGCACCAGCGAGGGAGCGCTGCCCGATCAGCGCGCCCGGAAGCGAAGTACGGCATGCGGGATGCTGGATGACGGCGACTGCGAAGGGATCCCGATCCGGCTGGAGGCGGAAGCCATGCGCGCGAGCGGCGCAGCCGCCGACCGGCGATCACGCGGATTAAAACCAAACTGTCCGAGCGCTCCAACCTCATCGCCCGCACCAGCGGCAGACGCCGACCCAACTATAAATTGTTATTGTCGTCTCGGCCGTGTCCCATCATCCTGCTGGTCCTTCTCTGTGAGCCTCGCAGACTGCTTCCAATTTTCGGAACCAGCATGACCGGATCCAACAACGAACAGACCCTCACGCTGTGGCGCCCTGTCGGCCCAAAGGAGCTTGCCTTGATCGAGGCGTCGGGCATGCGTGCGTTTCCGCCGCGCCTTCCGGAGCAGCCGATCTTCTACCCGGTGCTGACCGAGGACTATGCCGTGAAGATCGCACGGGACTGGAACGTGCCGGCGAGCGGAGCCGGCCACGTGCTGCGCTTTGCGATCCTGCGAGGCTTCATCGACACCTACGAGGTGCGCGAGGCCGGCGGCCGCAAGCATCGCGAGTACTGGATTCCCAGCGAAGACCTCGTCGACTTCAACGCCGCAATCGTTGGACCGATCGTGCTCGTCAGGTCTTTTCCTTGAAACTACCAACTCCTACACGCGTGCGTAGATCGCACATTCCGTGGTTCTCCTGAGAGGAACGAAGTTCCATCGCCTCTTCTGCTTTTGTTCGGCTCGTCGTGCGTGCAGGCGCACGATTTCGATGCAGACGCGCAGCCGTGCGCAAGGGGCGGCCGGCCATCAGGTTCCGCATCACGTGGCGTGCAAGCACTCGACGGCCACCATATGACGGACGACAGATGAAGCGACGAACCTCGGACGCCCCCGTGTCGGACCCTGCCCAAGGATGCGTTAGCGCGCCATTCGCGCAGCTCCTCATGCCGGCCCGAGGAATGGCCCGGACAAAACCCGCGTGATCCGCATCACGCGCGCCGGCGCTCACGACATCTTCAGGCCACAAACCATTGTCATAAACTTTGGGTTGCGTTATAGAATCGTGGTTGTCGTACGTCTGAGCAGATTTTTGATCAGCCCCGGATTTGTTTGTTCGTTGCGATGATGGTCGCCGCACATCGTCTAGTGTATCGCCTTTGGTGTGCCGTCGACCGATCCCTTGCAGCCTGCCAGCTCCCGCACTTGCAGGCTCCGTCACACGTAGGCGCACGGCCCTGAAACCATCCGCGCCGAAAGAAAGCCCCGGACGACGTCCGGGGCTTTCGACGTTGATAGCTCCGCTCGGGATGCATCTCCCTCCGTCATTGTCGTGATGTCGGGGAACGGATCGCGTGCGTTGCGCTTCATATTGGCGATGACAACAAATGACGTGACGTGCCCGTCCTGCAGGGCCGGCCTTCAAAGGATCGAGCTTCACTCGCAGCAAGACGCGGCGGGAGAGAGGCGTTGTCCGGCCTGCGATGAACTCTTGGAGATGGTCGACGGCGCGACGCAGATCGCCTACCGACTGACAGTCGTGCCGGAACGGATCTTCGACCATAGCTAGGTGCGCGTCCCACGGCGGTTGATCGAGATTGCAACCTTGATCTGACGCAAGGCATGCCTACAGATTTCGCACTAGTTTAATTATGTCACTGCCGAACTGCCCTCGCTGGGAAGCTACGACGTTGACGCCGAGCCTCGGACCGCAGCGGTCCGAGGCTCATTCGTTGGCGCGCAATTCGTCCGGTTGCGCCGCACATCACCCATGGCAATCAGCCTAACGGAAGCGAACAGCGCGACCGACCGTATTTTACCGGAATTGATCCGAGTGGGTTTTGCGCTTCCATTTGTGGTGCGTACATCAAACCCAGCGGCCTGGGGCGGTCAGGGCTCACCGGTTTTGGCAATGCCGCTCTATTTCTTTCGTATCCGCAACGGCCACTTCTCAGGCGCGTCCGAGTATGGGACCGAGTGCGCCGACCGCAACGCAGCCTGGAAAGAGATGACCACCGTCTGTGCCGACATGGCCAGCAGCATCTCGCGCAAGCTCGCCGAAAACTCCGAATGGCAGATGGAGCTGCTCGACGAGGCAAGGCAGCCGGTCTTCCGCATCCGGATCGTCGCCGAGTCGCTGGATCAGGCCTGACGGCTCGCCACACCTCTTGTGGATCGCCGCAGGTAAAAAGACACAATCTAAGATTGTTGACAGCGAGGTTGCTGCGCGTCATTTCGGCAGCCGAACTTGATCGAGATCAAAATGCCTGTCTGCATCTTGGCAGACATTTAAATTTGTATGGGTAATCTGATCTTCAAATGTCCGCGAACGGGGATGAACGTGCAGCATTGGCTGGAAGAGCCGAAGCCAGGCGATCCCACGTGCTCCTATGAAACCGTGGTCTGCAAGGCCTGCACGCGGCTTCATTTCATCAATCGCGATACACGCAAGCTTCTCGGCGAAAAGGAATGAGGCGCTCGCCGCAATCGTTCAATCGGCGCTGGGAAGCCGCCGCATCGTGAACTCGATGGCCCCATCGGGAAGCTCGCGCCAGCTTTCGACGGCGCTCATGTAGCCGGCCTTGGGATAGCGGGTCAGATAGTCGCGGGCCTTGGCGCGCGCTTGCTCGCGCGGCAGCGTGAACGTGTCGCGAACGTAGCCGTCGCGAGCCTGCGGGGCGCCCTTCTGGCGCCGGGCCGCCATCCGGCTGGCAATGTCCCGGGGGCGCATCCCCATCGACGAACTCCAACGCGCTGCCACACCATCAATATAGACGGGGCCGCGAAGAATCCGAGTCCGCAATCGGCAAGCGGGCCCGGGAGGGTCAGAGCCCGCCCGACCCGAGCGCGATAAATCTCAGTTGGTGCTGCCGACAGCCTTCGGCTTCTTGGCCGCGGTGGTCTTCATGGCAGGCGCCGCCTTGGGCTGCTCCGCCGCCCGGACGTTGCCCCAGGGATCGGTGCTCGTCTTGGCGTCAGGAATCTTGCGCATGGTGTCCCTGTAGGCCTGCTCCCGCGCCGCTTCGGCCTCTTTCTCCTCGGGCGACTTGGAGGGACCGTCGGCGAGAAGGTTGATGTTGGGCATCTGCGCCATTGCGGGAACCGCCCAGCCGGCCAGCACGGCGACCGCCATCGTCACGATCAGCTTCTTCATTGGTTACTCCCCGGTATAGGCGCCTTATACCATCGCTTCGCCATGCGCCAAGCCCGCGGCACTGTGCCGGAACGGTGGAGCGCAGGTCGGGATGTTCACGGCCGCATCGTCTGCGCGCACCTGCCGTCTGTTCCACGGCGGGCCATCATCATAGTTTTCCAACTCCGGCCTTTTCAAGCCGCCGCTCTGCGGCAACATTCCGGCGGCTCCGCCGATCGCGGCGAGGCAAGTCGATGCCAAGACACGTCGATGACACGATCATGGAAGGACCTCCGCGCGTGCCGAACGAGACCCTGAACTTCACCACCGACGACGCGAGGCGCATCCTCGATGACGTGTTCGCGCCCTGGATCAAGGATCTTGGCTTGATCGTCGAGGACATCGCGCCGTCTCCGCAGGGCGAAGCCGGCGCCATCCTGCGCATGCCGTTTTCGCCGCGGCTCTGCCGCGACAATGGCGTCGTCTGCGGCCAGGCGCTGATGGCTTTTGCCGATACCGCGATGGTGATCGGGATGGTCACCGCCAGCGGCGGCTACCGGCCGATGACCACTGTCGACCAGACCACGCATTTCATGCGCGCCATTGCCTCCGCCGACGTGATGGCCGATGCGCGCGTGGTGCGGATGGGCCGCACCATGAGCTTCGGCCGGGTCACACTGACCAGCGCCGGCGATGGCAAGCCAGTGGCCATGGTGTCGAGCGCCTTCGCGATGCTCTGATCCGCGGCCTGGCCGGGTTAACGAAACGTGAAGGCGAGGGCCCGGGCTTCGCACGCCGGATTCATCTGATCGAAACGCGAGCCTGATTTATTTTAGGTGCTTTTGACGCGAAAGGTGACGCCGTCCGGCACCGGAATACAGGCCATGAGCGAGACGAGTGACAAGCGCATTGCACCGAGGCATCGGGTGCTGAAGCAGGGCAGGCTGGCATTCGACGGCGGCGGCGCGGTCGATTGCATGGTCCGCAACATGTCCGACACCGGCGCCAGGGTCGAGGTGGTCAGTCCGGTCGGTCTGCCCGAAGCCTTCACGCTGGTGATCCCGGCCGACAAATTCACGCGGCGCTGCCACGCAGTCTGGAGCCACGACAAGCGGATCGGCGTGGCATTCGACTGATAGCGGCGCGGCGGGCTAGACCCACCGCAGGCGCCCTCGCCACAACGCCACCAACAGGCCGGCCAGCACCCCGGCCGCGAGCAGGGAGCCGGCAGCGAACCGTCCGCCCGGACGATCAATCGTCCGTGACCACAGCGAGGGCCCTTCGCCATCGCGCGCCAGCCGAAACGCCACGACGCTGTCGCCGAGCGACGTTCCCGCCTCCGAATGGCCGCCGGCTGCGGTCACCACGAATTGCTCGCCCTTCCATTCATAGGTCATCGGATTGGCGACGCCCGGCGCGGGCAACCGGCCCTGCCAGAGCTCCTGACCTGAGACAGCATCAAAGGCGCGCAGATAGGCGTCCATTGCGCCGGTGAAGACGAGGCCGCCGGCTGTGACCACGACGCCGTTGACGAGCGGCGTGCCCCATTTGAACGCCAGCCCGAGCGGTGCGCGATCCTCGGTGGTGCCGACGGTCGAGCGCCACAGGATCTTGCCGGCCTTGAGATCGACCGCGACCATTTCGCCCCATGGCGGCCGGTTGCACAACAGGCCGAGCTTGGACATGGCGACCACCCGCATCACCGCGAACGGCGACCCGCGCTGCAGCCCGACATCGACACCACGCGGCGGCGTCATCCCGTCAGCTTCCGCACGCGGGATCAGCCGGACGATGTGGATGGCACGGCTGACATTGGCGTAGAGGATCTGATGGACGGGATCGAACGCCGCCCCGCCCCAGTTCACGCCGCCGCCGGTCATCGGAAACAGCAACGTGCCCTGGATCGTGGGCGGCGTGTACAAACCCTCATTGCGCAATGGCGCGAGCTGATCGTCGCAGGAGGAATCCAGGACGCCCGGCACGGCCCTGAAAATATCATCCGCTGCGAAGCGCTGATCGAGCAGCGGCGGCACATGGGTCGGGAATGGCTGCGTCGGTGATAGAACCTCACCCTCGGCGGCGCCTTGCGGCACTGCGCGCTCCTCCACCGGCCAGACCGGCGCGCCGGTGTCGCGGTCGAGCACGAACACGAAGCCCTGCTTGGTCGGCTGTATGACGACGTCACGCGCCCCCTGCCCGGCATCGATTCGGGCCAACGTCGGCTGCGCCGGCAGATCGTAATCCCAGACGTCGTGGTGCGTGGTCTGAAACGACCAGGCCAGTTCGCCGCTTTCAATCCGCAAAGCGACCACGGAATCGGCATGCCGGTTGTCACCCGGACGCGCACCGCCGAAGAAATCCGGACTGGGCGACGAGGTCGGAAGGAAGACGAGGCCGCGCGTCTCGTCGACCGACATCGGCGCCCAGACGTTCGCATGTCCCGCCGCGATGCCGTCATGGATCAACGGATCGAAACTCCAACGCAGCGCGCCGGTGCGCGCATCGAAACCGCGGACCGTGCCTTTGGGCGCATCGACCCGCACATTGTCGCCGATCGATGAGCCGACCACCACGACACCCCCGCCCACCACCGGCGCCGAGGTGATCTGGAACTCGCCCGGCCATAGCAGATCCTTGGAAATGTCGATCCGCGCTTCGCCGTCCGATCCAAAGCCGGCGCAGGGCTGTCCCGTTTGCGCGTCGAGGGCGATCAGGCGAGCATCGACCGTGCCCATGAACAGCCTGCTGCGGCATGCCGCGCCGGCCGGCGCCCGCTCGTCCACCCAATGGGCAACGCCGCGGCAGGCATAGCGATTGGCCGGGCGCCGCCCGTCACCGACCTTGGGATCGAAACGCCAGCGCTGCACGCCGGTGCCGGGATCGAGCGCGACCACCTCATTGAACGGCGTGCAGAACACCAGGCTGTCCTCGACCAGGATCGGCGTCGCCTCGAACTTGGTCCGCAAGGCTGCCGCGGGCGGCCGGCTCTGCAGATCCCCGGTGTGATAGTCCCAGGCAGGCACCAGCCGATCGACATTGGAAGGCGTGATCTGCGCCAGCGGCGAGAACCGCGTTCCACCGGCATCGCCGCCCCAGTGCTGCCAGCCAAGGGCCGGCACGACCGTCAACTGGCTCCCGACGAGGACCGCGCAAACACCTGCTCGACGCAATGACATGACCCTTCCCTCCCGCAGACTGCATCCGAAGCGACGCACCGGGACGATGAAAGCAGCCTTCGCGGGCGGATCGAGCAGGATGGGACGGGCGGCGGCATCCGCGGGACGAGTGGTGAGGAGCGATGACGAATGGCAGAACCGAGAGGATGACCCCAACGAACGTCCCCCGCCAAACATCAGTGGCCGCCCTTGCGGGCGGCCACATCGATGCGCAGACGTCAGCCAGCTTCAGTAGCCATAGCCGCGCCGTGTCGGATAGTTCTGAGGTGCCCGCCCATAGCCACCGCCATAGCCGCCGCCGATGCCGATCCCGATACTGACCGGCGGCGCCACGCGCACCGGCGGTCCATAATACGCGCGCGGCGGAGGCGGTGGCGCGTAGACGACGACATCGTCGTCAGGGTCGCGTCGGGGCGTGCGGCCGGCGCGCTTGGGAGGGTCCTCGTCGCGCTTCCTCGCCGGCTTCTCTTCGACCCGCTTCGGCGTCTCAGACTTCCGAGCCGGCGGAGGCGTCTGCGAGCATGGGCAGGTCGGGCCTGCCGCGGCTACGGCCGGCACGACCGGCAGGGTTGCCGAAGCGGCGGCCGGGATCGCCGCATTGGCGGCCGCCACCACCGGCGTCACCACGGGCCGGTTGCGCAGGCGCTCGATCAGCTTGCGCGCGGTCGGGGTCAGGTCGCTGTTCGGATAGCGGTCGAGAAAGCCCTGATAGGACGCCACCGTATTGATCAGCACCGCCTCGTTCCAGGCTGCCATCCTGTTGTGGAGGTCGAGCCATTCGCGCGCCTGCGGGCCATAGGGCGGCGCGGTGTAGAGCGTCACGAAGGCCTCATACGCCTCGACGCTGCCGTCGCCGACGATGATTTCGTTGGCGGCCTCGATCGGCTTGCCCTCCAGGCTGCGCTTCCATTCGTCGACGCTGCGCTTGGCGACGACCGGCCGCGGGCCGGCATTGGCAGCGCCTCCATCCGCCGACCCGACGAAGCGAAAATCCTCCGTCAAGGACGACGAATCCCACGGCGTCTGCCGGCCCTCGGTGACCTTGTTCACCGCAACGCGCACGCGCTTGAACGCCTGCTCGATGGGAAGGCCCGGCTCCCGCGCCGCCTGCAGCAGTGCCGTGGTATAGGGGCTGTTGGCGCCGGTGCCATCCTCGGCTTCCGCGCCGGGCGAGGTCGAGTAGGACAGGAAGGTGCCCGGCGCTCCCGTCTTTGTGTCGACCAGCGCAAGGCCACGGCCCGCGTTCTGGCTGATGGCGGGAAACGGATTGTTGCGGCAGGCATCGAGCAGCAGGATTCGCATCCGGCTCGGCACCGAATTGAGCGTGTTCAGGAGATCGTTGAGACGCACGGCCTGCAGCGGAATGTCGGCTTCACGTCGCGGATCGACGTCCACGGGTACGAGATAGTTCTCGCCGTCGATCTGCAGTCCGTGGCCGGCATAGAACACCAGCGCCACCGTGTCGGGTCCCTTGGCCGCGATCTTGGCGGCGAAGTCGCCGACCTCCCTGTTGAGGTCCCGCTGCGACAGATCGGCGGCGGTCGTCACGTCGAACCCCGCTTCACCCAGCATCTTCGCCATTGCCTTGGCATCGTTGGCGGGATTCGGCAGCGGCGTCACCGAACGATAGGCCGACTGCCCGATCACCAGCGCCAGCCTGCTGCTTTCAGCCAATGCGGGAGCAAGGCCGGCAAACAGGCCGCCGGCGAGCAATGCAGCCCTGAGAGCGTGCCGAAACATGGGATATCCAATCTGCTCATGGCGTGCCTGTTGGTCGAGCCGGTTCGCGGCCCGGTTCATCCCGACGAGCACAATCCGGTGAGCACGATGCCGGACGGCCGGCGCCGTTCGCGCGCGCATGACTGCCGCCGGCCGCGACCGGACATCGTTGCTGCACGAGTTTCCCGCAGCAATGCCGCGATCTCTCGCTAGCGTGCGCGCCGCAATGGGGGACGATGCGGCATGCGGCGGATTGCGTCACGCGTGGGGCTGCTCGCGGGGCTGCTCTCGGCCCTGCTCCTGATCGGCTGCGCCGCCGACAGCAATGCGCGCCTGCCGGCCTTCATGCGGGCCAAGGCGCCCGAGCCGCCGCAGCCCGAAGCCGCGCCAGATGTCGCGCTTCTCGTGCGCAAGAATCTCGACATGATCTTCGTCGCAACGACGCTGCCACGTGATGTCGAGGCCACATCCGCCCGACATGCCGATGCCGGCGATACATGGACCGCCTGCGTGCGGGCTCAGATCATATCCGCCAGTGGAACCGCGCTCCGGCGCCAGACCTATCGGCTCTTGATCAGGCACAACGAGATCATCGACCGGCGGCGCGCGGCGGCCGGCGACGACTGTGTTTCTGAAGATTACAAAGCCGTCCTGCCGACGAAGTAATTCCCTGCGAAGGCGAGTTGGATCCGCCACGTCGGCTGGAACTCGTCCTGTCGGTGGGCGTGCAGGAACGGGCTACCGCACCGGTCGCCGATTGTTAGTTCTTAGCTAACGCAAATCCGCAACCGCACAGCGAACGAATGGCTCAAATTTAACAATTCCTGCGGAACATCGCGGCCTAAACGCGGAATGACCCTGGACCTGGTTTTCCATGAACGTTCACCTCGTCGGCGATGACACGGCCAAGCTCGCTATGCTTCGCAGCATGCTGGCCGAACGCTGCTCGCTCACATCTGAACTGATCGGTGATGCCGACTTCAAAGGCGGCGACATCGACGCGATCGTCGTGGCCGCCGATCTGCGCCACGTCGACAACATCACCGCATTGAAGGAGATCTCGGAGCGGCTCTCGCGTATTCCGCGGCGGATCTTCCTGACCAACAACAAATCCCGTCTGTCGACGGTCCAGGCCTATGCGCTCGGTGCGACAAGTGTATTGTCGAGCACGCCGAGCCGCAATCAGTTGCTCGGAAAGCTGCTCGATGTGCGTCCCGGTTCTGCGGCCAAGAGCATCGCGGTCGACGACCGACAGGCCGCATTTGCCGGCGCGTCCTGCATCGCCTCGATGTTTGCAGCCGTGCTGGGCGGTGCAGCGATCGATGTCGAGGAGACCCGGCGGGCGGGCAAGCGGATCGCCGACTGTATAGCGGAAAACGGTCTGTCCGATTGGCTTGCCACCGTTCGCCGCCATCACGAAGGCACCTATCAACACTGCCTGCTCGTGACCGGCATCACCGTGGATTTCGGCTTGAGCCTTGGCGTCCACAGTTCGGATCTGGAGCGTCTCTACATGGCCGCGATGTTCCACGACATCGGCAAGGCCAAGATCCCGCTCACCATTCTCGACAAGCCGGGCCGGCTCGACGTCAAGGAACGCACGCTGGTGGAAACCCATCCGGTGGCCGGTTACGATGCACTGAAGGACAACGCAGCGATCACCGACGAAGTGCTGAAGGCGGTGCGCAACCATCACGAATTTCTCGACGGCAGCGGCTATCCCGATGGGCTGATGGCCGACAGCATCCCGGACCTGACGCGCATCCTCACCATCTCCGACATCTTCTCGGCGCTGATCGAATATCGCAGCTACAAGCCGGTGATGACGCGCGAGAAGGCCTACGAGATCCTCCAGGGGATGGAGGGCAAGCTCGAGAAGCCGCTGATCGGCGCCTTCCGCGAGGTGGCGCTGATCCGCTGACCGCATCAGGCGACGTGCTGAACCGGCCGTTAACGCATCGATTCGAATTGTCTGCCAACGGCAAGTGTCTCTTGTCAGCTTTGCGCTAGTGTCGCCTGCGGTGTGGGTTGTCCGCGCCGCGAGGGGACCATCGGGACGTGGCCGAGATCATCGATCGCGCGATTGCGACTGCTTCATCGACGGCAAGGAACCAGCAGGCCGGTCCGCTCGAACACGTGCGCGCCGCTGACCTGGTGCCGCTCGAGACCGTTTCACCGCAGGCATGGCAGGATCTGGCGGAGCATGCGCGCGAGCCGAACGGCTATTACCTGCCCGGTTGGGAGCGCGCGGTGAACGCAACGGCGCGCGGCCGCACCGGAACATCGGCGCTGTGCGCATGGGATGACGATCGGCCCTCGCGTCTCATCGGCCTGATGCCCACGACCTCTCTATGGCATGCCTGCAGGCTTCCCCTGCCCGCGCTCGCCAGCGGCCATCCCTACGGCACGCTGTGCACGCCGCTGCTCGACAGAAGGAGCGCGGAGCGGGCTGCGGCGCAACTGCTCGACGCTGCGCGACGAACAGGCGCGCGCGCCCTGCTGCTGCGAGACATGTCGCTGGCAGGCTCCGTGATGCAGGCGTTCGAGGCGGCGCTTCGTCGCGTGGATCTGCGCCCGCGCGTGCTGCAATCCTATGACCGGGCCCTGCTCGATGCGAGCGGGGACGCCGACACGGTGCTGCATGATGCGCTCGGCGCCAAAAAGCTGAAGGAGTTGCGCCGCCTGCGTCATCGGCTGGCCGAGCATGGCGACGTCCGCTTCGAGGTCGCGCGCTCTCCCGGCGACGTTTCCACTGCGCTGGAGACTTTTCTGGTGTTGGAGGCGAGCGGTTGGAAGGGGCGTCGCGGCACTGCGCTGATCCAGCACGACGGCGACGCGGCGTTCATCCGACGCGCTGCACCGGCGCTGGCACAGCACGAGGCCTGCGAGATCATCAGCCTCATCGCGGGCGACACCACCGTCGCCGCAGGCGTCGTATTGCGGCATCAGGATCGCGCCTTTTTCTTCAAGCTCGGCGTCGACGAGCGCTTCGCGAAATACTCGCCCGGTGTCCAGCTGACGCTCGACCTGACGCGGCACCTTTGCGCGGATCCGAAGATCAACGCCGCCGACTCCACCGCCGGTCCCGACCATCCCATGATCAACCCGATCTGGCGCGAACGCCTTGCCATCGGCGACGTGATTATCCCGCTCTATACGCGCGATCCGGTCGTCGAGCTTATTCACGGCGCATTGACTGCGCGACGCGAAGGCCTCGCCGTGGCACGCCGCGCGGTGCACGCGGTCCGCGCCATCCGGAAGCGCCGGCCGACTACTCAGCCGCCTCGGCGTTGACCTCCGCCGACACCTGCCGGATGGCGCGCGCCAGCATCTGCGGATCCTGCGCACCGGAGACGGCGTATTTCTGCGCGAAGACGTAGGTCGGCACTCCGGAGATGCCCTTCTCTGCGGCCTCCTGCGCCTGGGCCGAGACCAGCGCCACATCCTCGTCGGTCGCCAGCATCTTGCGGACCACCTCGGCATCGAGCCCGCACTCTGCTGCGGCCTGTACCAGCACCTCGACATCGGTCAGATCGCCGCCGTCGCGGAAATACAACTCCATCAGCCGCTGCTTCATCTCGGGCGCCTTGCCGATCTCGCCGGCCCAGCGGATCAGGCGATGACAATCGATCGTGTTGGGCTGACGGGCGACACGATCGGGATGATAGCTCAGCCCCTCCTGCTCCGCGGCCGCGACCACGCGGCCTGCGATGCCCTTGTAGGCTTCAACCGATCCGAACTTGGTCGTGAGGTACTGCTCGCGGCTGATGCCCTCGCGCGGCACCCAGGGATTGAGGAAGAACGGCCGAAAGTTCACCTCGACCGGCACGTCAGGCACGAGCTTCAGCGCCTCCTCGATGCGCTTCTTGCCGATGTAGCACCAGGGACAGACGACATCGGAGACGACATCGATGATCAGCGGCTTCAAGGTGCTCATGTGCGTGCCTCCGGGTTCCCATGGCTGCGCCCAAGATAAACCCGCGCACGGCCAACACAAGCGGGGTCACGGCGAGGTAACCATCTCCTTCAGCCTGAGCGCGGTGAGCTCATCGGCCGGAAAGAAGGTCTCCAACGCCAGCTCCGACAGCGTGATATCGACCGGCGTGCCGAACACCATCGTCGTCGAGAAGAAGCTCAGCACATCATCGCCGACCCGAAGCCGCAACGGGATCGCGACGCTGTCGGCCGCGAGCGGCGCCGATCGCGCGGGGATCGGATAGGACTTCAGCTCCTCATAAAGCTTGAGCAAGCCGGCATCGGCGGTTGCCTCGCATTGCCGGTGCAGTCTCTCCAGCAGATGGCCGGCCCATTCGGCAAGGTTCACCGTCCGCGCCGCCAACCCCTCCGGATGCAGCGCCACGCGCAGCACATTCAGGGGCGGCGCAAGCAGCCGCTCGGAGACACCTGACAGCAGCGGCGCGATCATCCGGTTCGCCGCGACCAGGTTCCAGTGCCGGTCGATCGCGAGCGCAGGGTTGGGCTCGTGGGCCTTGAGCACGAGGTTCATCGCCTCGCGCGCTTGCTTGAGCGCCGGATCATCCAGCGGGCGCTGCTGGAAGGCGGGCGCGTAGCCAGCCGCCACCAGCAGAACGTTGCGTTCGCGCAGGGGCACGTCCAGTCGCTCCGCCAGTTTGAGGACCATGTCGCGCGACGGCGCGGCGCGGCCGGTTTCCACGAAGCTCAGATGGCGCGCCGAGATCTCGGCATCGAGCGCGAGATCGAGCTGGGACAGATGCCGCCGCTGCCGCCATTGCCGCAGGTGCTCGCCGACATGAACGGGTCTGGCGCGGTCGGCGCGCGCCGAAGCAAGCTGTGCATTCATGAGCCAAGACCTAACACGCTGACGTCAGCACCTCCATGACCTGCCAGGTAATCGAAATGCCTCCCGGCGCAGGTCATCGTCCTCACCACAGGAGATGACGATGAGCAGGCAGCGCAATCTCGAGACCCTTCCCTTCACCGCCGCCAGCCAATGGCTGGCGGGTCTCGCGACATCGCTGCTGGCGCGCTCGCTCAACATGCCGGAACCGCTGCTGTACGTCACGGGCAGCCTCGTCTTTGCACAGGTGTACGCGATCGAGACGAGAGCAGCGCGCTCGCTGCGCCCGGCGCGCCTGCGCCGTCAGCTCCTGGCCTGGTTCCGTTGAACCGCCCCCAACCGAAGGAGACCCGACATGATCACCTCGTCCGCCCTGCTCCGCCGCGCTCTGCTCGCCGATGCCGCCTTCAGCGGCGTTGCCGGGCTCGCGCTCACCTTCGGCGCCTCGCCGCTGGCGGCGCTGCTGCAACTGCCCGACGCGCTGCTGCGCGAGACCGGCCTGTTCCTGGTCGTCTACGCGAGCTTCGTCGGCTGGCTGGGCTGGCGGCCGGTGGCGCCGAGGCCGCTGATCGTCCTGGTCATCGGCGGCAATGCGGCGTGGACGGTCGGCAGCATCGCACTGCTGTTTTCGGGCCTGGTCGCACCGAACGTGCTCGGCGAGATCTTCGTCGCAGTGCAGGCGGTGGGCACCGGCCTATTCGCCGAATTGCAGTATATGGGCTTGCGCCGGAGCGCCGCCGCGGTCACGGCCTGACCGGTGGTGAGCGCCGGGCTTCATGATCGAGCGGCCCGGCGCTCACGGCCAAACCGATATTTGGACATGCGCGGCGAACGCCTCTTCTGCATAATTGGAGATCGACGGGAGATCGTAGCGATGCAGCCTCAGGTGATCGGAACGGAGGGCTACGCCACCGAGGCCGAGGATCTCTTCGTGCGCTACGAGAGCATCCCGTCGGAACAGGTCCATGCCGCCGTGCTTCATCTGCTGCCCAACGCGCCCGCGCGCGTGCTCGACATCGGCGCGGGCACGGGCCGCGACGCCGCCTGGTTCGCGGGTCTTGGACATCAGGTGGTGGCCGTCGAGCCGACCGAAGCACTGCGCGTCGGCGCCATGCAACTGCATGCCTCGCCTGCGATCACCTGGGTCGACGACAGCCTTCCGGAGCTCGCCGCACTGGCCGCTCGTGGCGAGCAGTTCGACCTGGTCATGCTGACCGCCGTCCTGATGCATCTCGATGAGGCACAGCGGCGACGCGCGCTTCCCAACGTCGCGGTGCGGATTGCTCCCGGCGGACTGCTGATCATGACGTTGCGGCATGGTCCGGTGCCGCCGGGCCGCCGGATGTTCGAGATCGCGGCCGAGACGATCGTTGAGCCCGCGCGGCAGCTCGGGCTGACGCTCAAGCTCAACCGGCATGGCGAGTCGCTCGGCGCGGAGAACCGGGCGGCCGGCGTCACCTGGACGACGCTGGCCTTCGGGAAGCCGTCCTGAGAGATCCGGACACGAGCCGATCGGATCAGGCCGCCTTGGCGCGGCTGGTCTGCGTCTTCGCCGGGGTGGATTTGGTCCTGCCACGATTGCCGGCAGCCGGCCGCCGGGTCTTGGCTTTGCCGCGAGCCGCCTCGCCCGATTGGGCTCTGGCCTTGGGCCGCTGCTTGGCCTTGTCCTTGACGAGCTTCTCGGCCTTTTTCTTCGCCTTCTTCTCGGCCTTGCGCACGTCCTTCGCCTTCACCTGCGCCCGCTCGGCGCGCGCCTCGGCCTTCTTCTTGGCCCGCTTCTTCTCGCAGGCGTCGCATTTGCAGCCGATCGGCTTCAGATAGGCTTTGAAGTAGTCCGTGCCGTAGTCGTAGTTGATCTCCTCGCCGGGCTCGATGTTCTTGATGGCCCGGATGAAGATCTTCTTCTTGCGCGGCTTGACGTCGGACTCGGCGTTCGGCTTGCAGGAATGATTGATGTAGCGGGCGACGTTCTCTCGGATCGAGCCGTCGATGGTCCAGCGCTTGTCGAGCTCGAACAGATATTTGTTCTCGATCGCGTCCTCGTCCGCCTTCTTCGAATCCAAAAGCGGACCGAAATAGCGGATGATCTTGGTACCCTTCTTGATCGGCTGGGTGGCGAACAGACCAAGCCCCGTCTTGGAGCGGCCGATGCGATAGGGTTTGGATTGCGGAATGACAGGCATGAGTGATGAGAAGACATGGACCTCGCGAGGCCGCCGTTCTAGGATAAATTCGCGACGATGTCAGGTGTTTCCCGCCGCCGTTTCGCGCCGTCCCCAGTTTGCAGCGTCCTGCGCAGGGACGAATTCCGGTCATCAGGGGCCCTCGCATGTCCGAATTCCTCCCACATCGCGTCGTGGCGCGACGAATCGGTGTCGCATTGATGCTCTGCACGGCGTGGATCGGACAGGCGGCTGCAGAGACCATCGCCAGCGCCTATACATCGGCCGCCGCCAAGGACTGCCGCACCATCGGCGGCAAGCAGGAGGATGACAGCTCGACTCAGACCTGCCCTGGCAAGGACGGCCTGATTCTGCTCGTCAACGAAGGCGATCTTCGCCAGACCGTGTCTGTGGGGCGCAATGTCCGCGCGGCCGCCAAGGAGCCGGCTGCTCAGACCTGGTTCGGACCGTTCAACTCCGCCGGCAACGCTGTCGAATGGAGGCTGGCTGACGGCAAGCCGTTCGCGATCATCCAGCGCTGGCAGATCGCCGACAACGACGATCAAGGCAGCAAGGGGCCGAAGGACAAGCCGATGCTGGTGGTGACCCGGCTGCCGCCCGGACCAGTGTGTCATGTCGCCTATGTCGACGCTGCCGCCAACTCCAATGCCAACGAGCTGGCGCGGCAGGCGGCTGACCAGACGGCGCGAGGCTTTGCCTGCGGCAAGGACAGGGTGAAGATCGTCGGCACGCGCGGCCGGGCCGTCGATCTGGCGTTGCCGCCCAATTAGCGCGCCGACTTCCGTCCGGACTTTGCGGTCTTGCGCACGGCGGATGTGCGCCTGCTCGCCGTCTTCGATGCGCCCTTCCCGGTCTTCGATTTCGCCGCCCGCTTGCGGCCGCTGGTCTTGGTCTTTGCCGCCTTCCTGGCCGCGACGCGCATATTGTCGACCAGGTTGGGATAGCGCCGCCCGGCCCAACGGGCGCGCGCCTTGGCCGCCGCCTTTTCGGCCGGGGTGAGACGGGTGGAGGCCTTGCCGGCGCGCTTGCGCGGATTGGCCTTGCTCCAGGGAGCGCGTGGGGTTCGTGCCATGCGTTGCCAACGCATGATCCCCTACCCGGTTTCCGGTGCGTCGAACTACGCGCCCGGCGGCAGCTTCGGCACGGTGGCCCGGAGCATCGCCTCCAGCAGCGATTCGGCCGTGGTGCCCGGCGGCGAACGGCGCAGAATGTCGGCAAGGCGGCCGTCGAGCAGCAGCATCGTGTAGCCATGCACCAGCGACCAGGCGCGGGCGATCGCCGCCGACTGATCGAGCGACAATTCCTCGTCACCGACCGGGCCTTCGCTGCGCGCGGCGACCGATCCCGCGAGTCCGGCAAACGAGGCTTCCGCGGCCTCGTGCAGCGAAGGGCGCGAATAATCCAGACGCTCGGTGCGGAACATCAGTCCGTACATGCCGGGATTGGCCTGTGCGTAGGCGACATACGCGCGGGCCCGCGCCATCGCCCGCTCGATCGGCGTGCCGGGCTGCTCGCCGGCCGCTTTCATCGCCGCATTGAACCGCGTGAAGCCGATCGCCGCGAGCTCGCTGACCAGCCCGGTGAGATCGCCGAAATGATGCGTCGGCGCCGCATGCGACACGCCGGCCTCGCGCGCCACCGCGCGCAAGGTGAGTCCGGCCAGCCCGTCGCGCTCCAGCACGCGCTCGGCCGCTTCGAGTAGCGCATCGCGCAGCGCGCCGTGATGATAGGGCGCCGCCGGCTCGCCCGCGCTCACCGCGCGGCGCGACCGCGTCCGGGCCACCGCCGTAGCCGTCCGGTGCCTGCTCAGTCTTGCCTGTTCGATCTTCGTCATGCCTCTCCTTATACAAGCAATTTTGACAGCGTAAAGATTAGCCTTGACCTGCAGGCGCTCGGCCGGTAGCCTTATCTTTACATCGTAAAGATAAAGCCGAATCCAAGGGGAAGGAAGCGCCATGAATGGACAGTCGATGAACGGACCGTTGCACGACACAGCCCGCCAGCGCCCCACACCGCGCGACAACATCGCGCCGATCCCGTTCGAATGCGACGCGCCGTTCCTGAAAGTCACCGGCGAACTGCCACGTGAGCTGAACGGCACGCTCTATCGCAACGGCCCCAATCCGCAATTCGACTCGCCGGGTTCGCACTGGTTCGTCGGCGACGGCATGCTGCACGCGTTCCATCTGGAGAACGGCCGCGCGTCCTATCGCAACCGCTGGATCCGCACCCCGAAATTCGAGGCCGAGCGCCGCGCGGGGCGCGCGCTGTTCGGCGGCTTCGGCCGCAGGCTGCCGGACGCGCCAGCCGAGGTCACCGATGGCGGCGTTGCCAACACCAACATCATCGCCCATGCCGGCCGCCTGCTCGCGCTCGAAGAGGCGCATCTGCCGACCGAGATCGAGCCCGGCACGCTCGCCACCCGCGGCTATCACGATTTCGGCGGCCGCCTGCGCGGCGCCTTCACCGCGCATCCGAAGACCGATCCGGTCACCGGCGAATTGCTGTTCTTCGGCTACAACGCCGCCGGTCCGCTGACGCCGGCGCTGTCCTACGGCACGGTCGATGCGGCCGGCAAGCTGACGCGTCTCAATCGTTTCGAGGCGCCCTATGCCAGCATGGTGCACGACTTCATCGTCACGGCCAATCACGTGCTGTTTCCAATCCTGCCGCTCACCGGCAGCATCGAGCGCGCAATGTCCGGCAAGCCGCCTTATGCCTGGGAGCCCGACAAGGGCGCCTATGTCGGTGTGATGAAGCGCAGCGGCGACATCAAGGACATCGTCTGGTTTCGCGGTGACGCCTGCTACGTCTTCCACATCATGAATGCCTGGGAGGACGGCAGCCGGATCATTGCCGACGTCATGCAGTTCGAGGAAGCGCCGCTGTTTCCGCATCCCGACGGACGTCCGACCGATCCGGCCAAGTCGGTCGCGCGGCTGTGCCGCTGGAGCTTCGATCTCGCCGGCAACACCGACCGTTTCACGCAGAGCTATCTCGACGACCTCACCGGTGAATTCCCCCGCATCGACGACCGCCGCGCCGGGCTCAAGAACGGCCATGGCTGGTACGCCTGCGCCAATCCGGACGGCCCGCTGTTCGGGGCGCTGTCCGGCCTCGCCCATGTCGACGGCGCCGGCACGCGCCAGGCGACGCATCTGCTGCCCGCCGGCGACACCCTGTCCGAGCCGGTATTCGTGCCGCGCAGCCGCGATGCCGCCGAGGGCGACGGCTGGCTGCTGACCGTGGTCTGGCGTGCCGGCTCCAACACCAGCGACCTCGCCGTGTTCAACGCCACCGACATCGGCGGCGGTCCGGTGGCCCTGGTTCATCTCGGCCACCGCGTGCCCGATGGCTTCCACGGCAATTGGGTCGGCGCGAACGAAGCAAGCCATTGATAAAGCTGAGCTAAATATGTTGCTTCACAAAATTTTGACACTGTCAAGATTCGCTTGACCCGGTTCCGCCGGGATCCTACTAATCTTGGCAGTGTAAAGATTGGCCGGGCGAGCTCTATGACGATCTTCCTCATCCTTGCGCCCTACGGCGTCTACGCGGCGCTGATGATGGTGGTCTCGGCCACGCTCAGCCTGGCCGTGGCCACGGCGATGTGCCTGGTCGTTGTCGCGGTCGACGTCGTCAAGGGACGCTCGATCAAGGTTCTCGGCCTGGGCTCGGCGATCGTGTTCGCAAGCGTAGCCGCCTACCTCGGCCTCATCGATCCGACCCTCAGCGCATCCGCGGTGCGTCTTGCGGTCGACTGCGGCATTTTCGCGCTGTCGCTCGGCTCGATGCTGCTGCGCGCGCCGTTCACGCTGCAATATGCGCTCGAGGCCGTACCGCCGGAAACCGCGGCGATTCCGGGCTTCCTGCGCGCCAATTACGTCATCACCGGCGCCTGGACCGTGTCGGCGCTGCTGATGATCGTCGGCAACCTGATGACGCTCTACGTGCCGGGCCTGCCCTATTGGACCGGCCTCGCCATCGCCTTTGCCGCCCGCAATAGTGCACTTTATTTCACGCGCTGGTATCCTGACTACCGCCGAACAAAGGACGTGGCAGCGCAGACTGCCGCCGCAATGTCCGGCCAAGATTCGTGACCGGGGTCTGCTGCAGGAGACGTGCGTGAAAATCGTGTTTGCCAAGCTGATTGCCGACTTCCTGTCGGCCGCGGTGTTCTTCATCCTGTACATCGCAACCGATGATGTCGTGCTGGCCACCGCCGCCGCGGTCGCCGTCGCCGTGGTGCAGGTGGTCTGGGCGCGCATCAGGGGCGTGAACCTCAGCTTCATGGCCTATGCCAGCGTCGGCCTCGTCATCGTGCTCGGCGGCGTGACGCTGCTGACCAATGACCCCCGCTTCATGTTCGCCAAGCCCGCGATCGGCCATTTCGCCATCGGGCTGATCATGCTCAAGCGCGGCTGGATGCTGCGCTACGTGCCGCCGATCGTGTCGGAGACCATTCCGGAATACGTCACCATCGCCGGCTATGCCTGGGCGGCGCTGATGTTCGCGCTCGGTCTCGGCACGATCGCGGTCGCCATGACCGGCGACATCAAGCTGTGGGTGCTCTACATCACCGTGGTCGCGGGCGGCGCCAAGGTCGCGGCCTTCGCGCTGCAGTTCATGGCCTTCCGCTTCGTGGTCGCCAACCGCCTCAGGGCGGCGCGGGCCTGATCGCTGCATCCGATCGCCGCAATGGGCTTACGCGCAAAGATGCGCTATAGGGGCGGCCGAACGCATCCTCGAGGTCGTTGCCTCGAGGTCCGCAAAATCGCAATGCCAGGAGAACGATCGATGGCTGTGGACGGCAACTGGAATCTGACCTTGAACACGCCCATGGGCGAGCGCAGCGCGACCCTGAGCCTGAAGAGCTCGGGCGCGACGCTGACGGGGACCCAGGCCGCGGAAGGCGATTCCGCCGAGATCTTCGACGGCACCGTCAACGGCGACGACGTCGCCTGGAAGGTCTCCATCACCAGCCCGATGCCGCTGACGCTGGATTTCAAGGGCAAGGTCGCCGGCGACACCATCTCCGGCGAGATGGGCATCGGCTTCATGGGCAGCTTCCCGTTCACCGGCGCGCGGGGCTGAGCGCTATTCTTTTGCGTGGGCACGTCGCATCGACACTCTCCGCTGTCGTCCCCGCGAAAGCGGGGACCCATACCCGCAGGGAGTGGTTCGAGGCACGCTGGCAATTGGCTTTTCGCCCATCACGACGGCCGCGGCGCATGGGTCCCGGGTCGGCGCCACGATCGCGCTGTCGCGCGCTCATGGCTTGCCCGGGACGACACCGATTTTCAATCGCAGCAGTCCCGCTTCACATCTCAAACAGCCCGGACAAGCGGACGCAGCCTCGCGGCTGATAACGCCCGAGTGATGCATCGGCATGTCCCTCGCCAAATGCAGAGGGCGCAGGGAAGGCCAGGCGTCGGCTGACGCCTGCGGCCCGCCTGCGAAAGAAATGCAGGCGGCAGGTACCACAGGTGCAGCCGGAAACGCCCGGCCTTCCCTGCGCGATGGCTTCACGCTTATACGCAGTCTCCCTGGTGCGCCGGCTTGTTGGCCACCATGATCCGCGCGATGCGCTCAGCACCGCACGAACGTGACACCAGCTTCGGGGTGTCAGGACGCTGCGACTTCGCGTCCGCGCCAAGCCGTTCGTCCGCGTATCCGAAGACACGCTGCGGCTCCATCGCGGCCATCGCCTCCCCGCCTCGCGTGTCGTGACGATCGCGCGCAACGCCCCTCCGCAGTGAGGCGGGATGGCGAGATAAAATCACGATTTCGGAAAAATCACAAGCGATTTATTTTTTTTAGAACCTGCTCCTTGGAATCGGATCGAACATTGGCCTATGGCCCGTCAGGGAAGCCGCGCCTCCTCATTGAGGTCCGGCCAGCGGGACAGTGCGCGCACTTGTTTGTATTTCGACCCCTGGCAGGCATCGAAGCCATCAACCGTGAGGCGGGGACTTCCTATATCCATCGCTACGGCTGCCGCAATGGCTCAAGCGGTCATCGTTGCGGTCGCGATCGGAATCTGATTGGATCACCTAACTCACATTCGAGCTAGGAATTGGGTAATCATAGTCCAACCTGCTTCATTGGAACTACAATGAGATATCTCTTACTTCTTTCGGTACTACTTTCCGGTACCGCCGCGGCAGAGGCCGCTCCGCAATCGAGTTGCGCAGCCAAGTTTATCGGTGACTGGCGACACTCAGGCAGTGGCAACAGAGGTACGCTACTCCCTGACGGCAGAGCATTGTGCAGCGAACACCCGGCTTGTGTCCAGGGTACGTGGACCTGCTCGGGAAACGTATTGACCTATACGAACAGCGCGGGGACATGGAACTACACGCTCGAGCCGGACGGAAAGTCCATGTCCACGAATGGCGGGGCCGCTACCGCTGTCCGCATCGGAGCGGTACCGGCAAACGCTCGTTCCCGGGATCTTGGCTCTGCAGCGAAGAATGTGACCGCTGACATTCTCGGCGTGGACAGAACGCAGCCGAATCCGGCAGCAACTCCCATTGCCAAGCCCGTTGCCGAGCCACCATCAAGCGTAGTTCGACCGGCGCGGACCGTCAGTTCGGCCCTACAATCAGATCCAAGCCAGTGCGTGGTAGAGAAGGCGTGGCCGAAAGCTCCTGGGGTCAACTGGTACAGCCTGAAGAACAGCTGCAAGCGGCGGGTGACGTTGGATTATGACGACTGCGACCTGAATCTCAGCACGAACATGGTTCAGTGCTCAACAAAGACGCTCCCTCTTGCACCACGCAGCGAATTCGGCCCGGTGCCCAACCACAAGCACCCGCTCAACGCACGCGATTTCCGCTAGCAGCATCTCGAAACTCGACGGCCTAGCCCTATGCAGGGATAAGCGGAAACCCGTCCGTTGATCGCTTACCCCATGTACGCCAGCCCTCCGCGCTGAAGCAGATGTGGGACAAACTTGGCCGGGCCGCGCCTCAAAACCAGATCTGCATCGGCACGCCATGCGCGTCGCGCGGCGCAGCTTCTTCCGGTACGCAGCCCGCGCAGTCGCGAGCGGCCAGCGCGACCGCGCAGGCGTCGAGGACGTCGTCGGGCTTGGCACCGGTGCCGATGCGGGCGCGGGTCATCCAGTCGCCGATGGCGGCGAAGCCTGCAGAAACTAACAAGTCGCGCCGCAGCCTGGCGCCATGTTCCGTCTTCTTCGACGGCAACGCCGCGCCGTGGAGGCGCAGGAACACCAGTTCGGGATGGGCCTCGCGGATGTCGCGGTCGCGATGCGCACGGACGAAGGCGTCGACCTCCATGATCTTGCGGCCGAGATGCCAGAGCTGACGCGAGGCGCGCGTCTGCCCGCGCCGCGACGCCTCGATATTGGCCTCATCTGGGTCCTTGTAGTTCTCCCACAGCCAGCGCCGCGCGCCGGTGAACACGCGCGAGCGATGCGGCGCGAGTTTGTCGCGCGCGAGTTTGTCGCAGGTTCTGTTGCCGCCGTCGGTCATGCCGATGGGGATGTCGATCGCGGCGCGGGTAAAAGGAGCCGATAGTGCCGTCGAAACGTCGGCGGGAAAGGCGATGTCGCGCCGGTCGCCTGCAATCGACACCGCGACCCAGCCGCGGGAGAAGCCGTCGAGACCGATGATGCGGTTGGCGTGCATTACATCAGACTACCAGTTGCTTCGTTCAGCATCGTGCTCCTCTTGCCACGAACGCACGCTGAGTCCCACGGTAGTCGGAGCCGAGCTGGCCCCACAACAGCAGTGAGCTCCCCTCCCCCTTGCGGGGAGGGGTCGGGGGTGGGGGTCTCCGGGCGCTGAACGCTATGGGCGCGCACACACATCAACCACCAAACTATCGAGAGAGCGAGGTCGCATCGCGCTGCGTTTCCTCGCCCATCAGATAGAGCGCGACTCGTGGACCCCCACCCCCAACCCCTCCCCGCAAGGGGGAGGGGAGCGCACCGTCGGCGTGCGAATTCGGTTGCCACGCTACGCGCTCAGGCGAGATGGGCCTCCCCCATACACCAACGGGCGGGATCGCTCCCGGCCGCCGCAACAAACATCACGCCCGGCTCACCTCAGCCGAGGTTCAGCTCCTTGAAGAAGTCGTTGCCCTTGTCGTCGATGATGATGAAGGCCGGGAAGTCCACCACCTCGATGCGCCAGATGGCTTCCATGCCGAGCTCGGGATATTCGACGACCTCGACCTTCTTGATGCAGTGCTCGGCGAGGTTGGCCGCGGCGCCGCCGATCGAGCCGAGATAGAAGCCGCCGTGCTTCTTGCAGGCCTCGCGCACCGCCGGCGCGCGGTTGCCCTTGGCGACCATCACCATCGAGCCGCCGGCCGCCTGAAACTGGTCGACGAAGGAATCCATGCGGCCCGCGGTGGTCGGGCCGAACGCGCCGGAGGCGTAGCCGTCCGGGGTCTTGGCGGGGCCGGCGTAGTAGACCGGATGGTTCTTGAAGTAGTCCGGCAGGGGCTCGCCGCGATCGAGGCGCTCGCGCAGCTTGGCATGCGCCGCGTCGCGCGCGACGATCATGGTGCCGGTCAGCGACAGCCTCGTCTTGATCGGATTCTTCGACAGAGTGGCGAGGATGTCCTTCATCGGCTGGTTCAAGTCGATCTTCACGACCTCGCCGCCAAGCGCCTGCTCGACCTCCGGCAGATACTGCGCCGGATGATGCTCGAGCTCCTCGAGATAGACGCCGTCCCTGGTGATCTTGCCGAGCACCTGGCGGTCGGCCGAGCACGACACGCCGAGACCGATCGGCAACGACGCGCCGTGGCGCGGCATGCGGATGACGCGGACGTCATGGCAGAAATACTTGCCGCCGAACTGCGCGCCGACGCCGAGCGACTGCGTCATCTTGTGGATTTCCTGCTCCATCTCCAGGTCGCGGAAGGCATTGCCATCCGGGGAGCCCTGGGTCGGCAGCGCGTCGAGATAACGCGCAGACGCCAGCTTCACCGTCTTCATGCACAGCTCGGCCGAGGTGCCGCCGATCACGATGGCGAGGTGATAAGGCGGGCACGCCGCGGTGCCCAGCGTCAGGATCTTCTCCTTCAGGAACGCCAGCAGCCGGTCCTTGGTGAGCACCGAGGGCGTCGCCTGGAACAGAAAACTCTTGTTGGCCGAGCCGCCGCCCTTGGCCATGAACATGAACTTGTAGGCGTCCTCGCCCTCGGCATAGATCTCGGTCTGCGCCGGCATGTTGTTGGCGGTGTTCTTCTCCTCGTACATCGACAGCGGAGCGACTTGTGAGTAGCGCAGGTTCCGGCGCAGATAGGCGTCGCGCGCGCCTTGCGACAGCGCCGCCTCGTCGTCGCCATCGGTGATGACGTTGCAGCCCTTCTTGCCCATGATGATCGCGGTGCCGGTATCCTGGCACATCGGCAGCACGCCGCCGGCGGAGATGTTGGCGTTCTTCAGGAAGTCGAGCGCGACGAACTTGTCGTTCGGGCTGGCCTCCGGATCCTCCAGGATGCTGCGCAGCTGCTTCAGATGGCCGGGGCGCAGAAAGTGGTTGATCTCGCCGAACGCGGCTTCCGACAAGGTCCGCAGCGCCTCCCGCGACACCACCAGCATGTCGCGGCCCAAGACCTTCTCGACCCGCACGCCGTCGGTGGTGATCTTCTTGTAGGGCGTGGTGTCCGGCCCGAGCGGAAACAGCGGCGTGTGCTTGTAGGGCGGGACGGGCTTGGACTGGTCGGGGAAGGCGGTCGGCGCGTTCATGGCGAGCTCGTGGGGTTCTAAAGATGGCCGCCCAAAGCGGTCTTGACAGGTCTGATACGCTACCCGTCGGAAGCCTTGCAAGACATGTCTCGGCACAGCGGCAGAGGGGTACGATCATGGCAAGTTTTGTCCTGATTCCAGGAGGTTGGCACGGCGGCTGGATGTACGCTGCGCTCTCGGCCAGGCTCCAGCAGGCCGGCCATGACGCCTATGCGGTGACCTTGAGTGGATTGGAGCAGACACCGGCCCGCGCCGCCCATGCCGTCAATCTCGACACCCATATCGCTGACGTCATTGATCTGCTGACGATCGAGGACCTGTCCGAGGTCATCCTGTGCGCGCACAGCTATGGCGGCATGGTCGCGACCGGCGTCGCCGACCGCGTGCCGGAAAGGCTCGCCGCACTGATCTATCTCGATGCCTTCGCACCCGAGAACGGCCAGTCATGGTGGGATCTCGCCGGTGATGCGTATCGCCGGTTCGTGATCGAACGTGCCGGGCATGACGGGCTGACGGCGCTGCCGCGCGAAGGCTCCGATCCGCGCCGCCGGCCGCATCCGCTCGGGACCTTCATCCAGGCCCTGAAGCTCCACAGTCCGGCGCCGGCGGCTCTGCAGCGCACCTTCGTCTACGCCAGCGGATGGAGCGCGACGCCGTTCACCGCGCAATATGAGCGGCTGCGCAACGATCCCGCGTGGCGCGTGCACGCATTTGCGTGCGGGCACGATGTCGTGCAGCACGCACCCGACGAGACGTTCGACCTGCTGATCGAGACGGCCCGCGAGGTTGCCGCAACATGACGCCGCGACCGGCGCAATGTCGTACGGCGAGATCAATTGCGATCCGTCGCCGAATTATGTAACCTTAGATTGTTGACCTATTCATTTTCCTCCTGGAGGCGTCATGAAACGAGGTCTCTTCGTTGCCATCACAATTGCTCTTGCCCTGATCACCATGGCCCCCGGCAGCGCCGGCGCGGTCGGTCCCGGTCGTGCGTGCGGCGGATTTGCCGGCATCCCTTGCAATGCCGGTCTTTATTGCGAATTCCCGGCCGGCCAGTGTGGCCGGTTCGACATGATGGGTGTCTGCCGCCGAAAGCCGACGTTCTGCAATCGCATCTACATGCCGGTGTGCGGCTGCAACTTCCAGACCTACGGCAACGACTGCGAGCGCCGCGCCGCGGGCGTATCGCTGTCGCATCCGGGCCGCTGCTGGTTCTGACGAAGCGATCGCGCCGCTGCCGCCGGCAGGTGACCGCGGCCCGTCAACACGCGGTCACGTCGGCCGACGATCTTGTGCGGCCGCGGCGCATCGCGCTTGCATGACCTCCGCGCGCAGGCTTCAATGGCGCGGGGGTATTTGGAATGCAGTCATCGCTTTGCTCATTTGGCCGCTTGGCCGGTTTTGTTTTTCTCGTTGCGTTGAGCAGCGCGCTGCTGCCGCAGGCCGCGCAAGCGGATCGCTGTGACGACCTCGCCAAGGAATTGAAGAACGGCATCGACGGCGTCCGGATCGGACAGACCGCGGCGGGCACCGTCTATCTCGCCCATCCCAAGGCGCGCGAGATCACGCTCGGCTGCTCATCGAAGAACGTCAGCAATCAATTGTTCGGAAAATCCGAGCGCAAGCCGACGCCGGCCTTCATCGAGCTGATGGCGAGCGCGGCGGCGATCGTGTTCACCTTGCCGAAGGACGACATGCAGCGCGGCGTCACACGCTGTTACCGCCGGCTCGGGATCTTCCGCGGCGACGACGTCGCCAGCCGCTACCGCCGGCTCGACATGCGCTGCGCCCGAACCAAGACCGAGTCCTCGATCACGATCAGCCGCAGCAAGGACCAATAGGCCGGGGGTGACGCAACAGCCTTGCGGTTTCTGCGCCGGCGGCAGCGACCCGTTCACTATTCGCCGCGCCACCGACAGTTGCAGACAATTCGAACGATCTGATTGACGAAGTTTTCGCGAGCGATGGCCACGCTTGTCGCAACACCAAGCGAGGAGCTGGACAATGTCCGTTTCGAGCGTTTCGTCGTCATCGCCGCCGCCTTCACCGCCGCCGATCTCGACCGAGACGACCAAGCCGCAGACCCAAGACACGCAGGCGCGGAACCAGACGCAGCAGAGCCAGGCCGTCAATCCCGCCAAGACCGGCGACGAGGCGGCCGCGGAGAAGCAGGCCTCGCGTCCGCCGCTGCCGCCCGGCCAGGGCACCCGCGTCGACATTCTCGCCTGACGATCCCACACCCTCAGGCCAACTTCGTATAGCGGCGGCGCCTCAGGCATCCGCCGCTATACGTGTGATGGCATCGCCGATACGACTCCACCCCTGTCCCATGATGTCGAACTGAAACTTGTTGCCCGGGAAGACGAAGCCGTCATGGACCATCCGCAGATGCGTGCCGCCCTCGGCCGGCGTCAACGTCCAGGTCACGACGCTGTCGAGCCGTAAGCCGTGGGCCGGATTGGAGTCCGAACCGCCCTTCCAGGAATAGCTCAGCAGATGCGGCGGCTCACAGGCGAGCACCTCGCAATGAACGACGCCATCCCAGTCGCCCACCGGCTTGGTGCGGAAGGTGAAGCGATGACCGGTGGCCGCGACGAAGTCGTTCGGCATCAACCATTTCGCGATCAGGTCGCTCGTGGTCAGCGTGCGCCAGATCTTGTCGGGCGAATGGGGCAGATGCTTCTCCACCACGATCGCATGCGCCTCACCCATCACTCGGTCTCCTTCAACAGTGCCTCGAGGCCGGCAATGCGCTCATGCCAGAATGCGCGGTAATGACTGAGCCAGTCGACCAGCGGCACCAGCCCTTTTGGCGCGACGCTGTAATAGTTGTGGCGGCCGTCGCGCCGTTCGCTGACCAGCCCGGCGTCGCGCAGCGCCTTGAGATGCTGTGAGATCGCCGGCTGCGATACCCGTGAGCCCTGCACCAGGCCGGTGGCCGCCACCTCCCCCTCGCGCGCGATGCGCTCGAACACGGCCCGCCGCGTCGGGTCGGCAAGCGTCTTCATGACGGATGTCAACTGGGCTTCGACGGTCATAAGGAATGTATAAGCCAACGCTTATACATTGTCAACGGGTGGCGCCGCGGAGCCTCGCCTCACGCATCCAGCGCCTTGTAGTGGCGGAAGATGCCGTCCTCGTTGAAGGCGATGCGGCGCTCGCTGCCGAGATAGGCTGATATGTTGGGCCTGCTGGCGACGCGGTCATGCAGCGCGACGAGGCCCGGGATGTTGCGCTCGAACGCCATCATGCGCTTCGGGAACGCGTAGCGCAGGCCGGCGACGATCTGGAACAGCGACAGGTCCACATAAGTGAGCCGGCGCCCGGTGACGTAGGCGCCACCGCTTTTCGATAGGAGCTGCTCGAAATAGCCGAGGAATTTCGGCACCCGCTCGCTCCAGAACTCGGCGGTGCGCTTCCTGGCCGGCGCGCGCTGGTCCTCGTAGTACAGCGTCGGCCCCAGCGGATGATGCGTGTCATGGATCTCGACCACGAAGTCGGTCACGGTGAGCTGCAGCTGATGCACCCAGAGCTGGCCGGCTTCGGCCTTCGGCGCGAGGCCATGGCGGCTGCCGAGGAACAGCAGGATGTTGGCGGTCTGGCCGATGACGCGGCGGCCCGCTCTCAGGAACGGCGGCGCGAAGGGCGGCGTGTCGCTGACCGCCTCCATCATCGCCGTCATCGTAGCGATGCCGTCCTCGCGCGCGACGTCGCGATAGGCGGCGCCCGCCTCCTCCAGCGCGAGACGCACATATTCGCCGCGGCCCTGGATCATGGGCCAGTAGTAGAGCTCGTAACGCATCGGCCATCCTCGCAGTGATGCGCCCACACGTTCGGCTCGGACGACGTAACGGACGCGGTGTTCGTTCGCCGCGAAGCAGTATAGCAGCCTGCCACCGCCGGTGCTCGTCAGATCGACCGGGAACAGCCGCCATCGGGCTCGCGCGGGGGGGAATTGTTGACAAGCAAAAGCGCCGCGGATTGCTCCGCGGCGCCTGATGAGGATCTCAAGTCAGGCTCAGCTGACCTGCTGGATTCCCGACAGCTGCCAATCGGCGCCGGCGTGGCGCAGGAAGGTCCAGATCTCCGTGACCTCCTGCGGCTGGTCGGAGCCGTCGACCACGCGGCCCGAGGCGCGCTCGATGGTCTTGTCGGCCAAGGTGAAGCGCATCGCGACCGTGGCGTAGTCGGCGCCATTCTCGCGCCAGGCTTCGGCGAGGTCACCCTGCAGCAGCTTCACGGCACTGACCTTGTTGACCACACCGCGGGCCTGGTTCTGCTCGAGATCGCGCTCGAAATACGAGGCCATCTCGGGCGTCGACAGCAGCCGCAGGCGGCCGACATCCTCGTTCGACCAGGCGGACTGGATCTCGCCGAGCAGCCGCTCGAACGCCTCGTAGTCGGCCGGCAGGATCTGCAGCGGCGGCGTGTTGCTGCCACCGCCGAAGCCACCAAGGCCGCTCAGGCCCGAGCGCAAGCTCGGCTGGCCGTCGGTGGGCGTCGGCGCCGGGCCGGCGGCATAGGCCGGCTGGTTGCGGCGCTGCCACCAGGCCATCCCCATGCGCACCAGGAACACCACCAGCAGGACCTGGAGGATCAGGCCGATGATCGAAGCGAAGCCGCCCAGCCCGGAGAACAGCCCGCCGCCGAACAGCATGCCGAACAGGCCGGCGCCGAGGAAGCCGGCAGCGAGGCCGCCCAGCAGGCCGCCCGCGCGGCCGCCGAACAGCCCGCCACGCGCGGGCGCAGCCGTGTTGAAGCCGCCGGGCTGGCCCGGCTGGGTGATGGTGCGGTTGAACTGCGACGCCGATCCCGGCGCGGTCGCGGTCGGAGGCGGCGCGGAGAAGGTACGCGTGCCGCGGGAGCCCGAGCTGGAGCCGCCGCCGATCCGGGCGTCGGCCGCCGAGACGGCGAGCACCGTCGGCAGCGCCAGTGAAAGGGCCACGGCCATCGCCTTGAGGAGGCCGCTTTTGCGCTGCATGAAGCTCATCTGTGTTTCCCATAACTCCCCGGAATGGGGATGCCTGTAAGATGGGCACAACCCGCGAAAAGGGAAGGCGGCACGAGGCCGCGCGGCTGCGGCGCGGGGTCGCGGGATGAACGCGCCCGGCCGGCTTGCCAAGGAATTTGCCAAGGAACTCCGGTAACCTATTGCGGCGCCATGGTTTCCTTGACCGCCGCCACGAGCTGGCTGAGCGTGAAGGGCTTTGGCAGGAACGCGAACTGCTGGTTCTCCGGCAGGCTCTTCTCGAACGCATCCTCGGCATAGCCCGAGACGAAGATGATCTTGATCTCCGGATTGCGCTCGCGCATCGCTTTGAGCAGCGTCGGCCCGTCCATCTCCGGCATCACGACGTCGGACACCACGAGATCGAGCACGCCGTCGCACTCGTCCAGCGCCTCCATCGCCTCGACGCCGTTCGACGCCTCGATCACGCTGTAGCCGCGCGAGCGCAGGCCGCGCGCGTTCAGCGCCCGCAGGCCCTCCTCGTCCTCGACCAGCAGGATGGTGCCCTGCCCGGTCAGGTCCGCGCGCGGCTTCGACGCTTCCGCGACGGCCGGCTCCTTGGCGGCGCCGTTGGCCGCGTGCGGTTCGGCCTGGACCTCCGGCACGACGATGTGCCGCGGCAAGAAGATCTGGAACGAAGTCCCCTTGCCGACCTCGCTGTCGACGTAGATGAAGCCGCCGGTCTGCTTGATGATGCCGTAGACGGTCGACAGTCCGAGACCGGTGCCCTTGCCGACCTCCTTGGTCGAGAAGAACGGCTCGAAGATCTTCTCGCGGATCTCGGCCGGAATGCCGGTTCCGGTGTCACTGATCTCGATGCGGACGTAGTCGGCCACCGGCATGCCCTTGTAGGCGGCCTGCGCGACCTCGTCGGCCGAGACGTTGGCGGTGCGCACCGACAGCTTGCCGCCATCGGGCATCGCATCGCGGGCGTTGACCGCGAGATTCACGACCACCTGCTCGAACTGCGAGACGTCGACCTTGACCGGCCAAAGGTCGCGGCCGTGAACCAGGTCGAGCTTGACCTTCTCGCCGATCAGCCGACGCAACAGCATCGTCAGGTCGGACAGTGCGTCGCCGAGATCAAGCACCTGGGGCCGCAGGGTCTGGCGGCGCGAGAACGCGAGCAGCTGCCGCACCAGCGTCGCGGCGCGGGTCGCGTTCTGCTTGATCTGCATGATGTCCTGGAACGACGGGTCGGTCGGCTTGTGCGCGTTCAGCAGGAAGTCGTTGGCCATCATGATGGCCGAGAGCACGTTGTTGAAGTCGTGGGCGATGCCGCCGGCGAGCTGGCCGACCATCTCCATCTTCTGCGACTGGTTGATCTGGTTCTCCAGCGCGCGGCGCTCGGTGGTCTCGAGCAGATAGACGATCGCGGCCTCGGTCTCGCGCTCGTCCTCGTCGACGGCGGTGACGAAGAACTGGCCGAAGCGCTCCTTTGCGCCCTCCAGCATCACCTCGACCGGCGGAATGTCCGCCTGCCCTTCCGAGGCCTGGTTGATCGCGGCGATCAGCAGGTGCCGGTCGCGCTGGCTGACGGTGCGGAAGATCGATTTCGCCGCGGCCACGTCGCCGCTGACGCTCTGCGCCAGCTTGGCGTAACGCGCATTGGCCCTGACCACGGCGCCGCCGCGGTCGACGGTGGCGATGGCCATCGGCGTATGGTCGAAGAAGCGCATGAAGCGCACCTCGGCGGCGCGCTCCGGATCGGAGCGCTCGTCGCGGGCGCGGCTGATGACCAGGGTGCGCGAGGCGCCCGGCTTGCCGTCGGCGCCGAAGGCGAGCTTGTGGTAGAGCCGCGCCGGCATGGTCTTGCCGCCGCGCATCTTCAGGTCGATGTCGAACACCTCGGTGCGGACCTCGCCGGGCACCGCCACGATCGAGGTCAGCAGCGACGCGCCGTCGCCGGAGACGACGTCGGCGAGCTTCAGGCCGCCCGAGCCGATCTCGGCGAGATCGTAGTCGAGCCAGTTGGCGAGCGTGGCATTGACGTAGACGAGGCTGCCTTCCGGATTGACCGAGAAGAAGCCGCACGGCGCATGGTCGAGATATTCGATCGCATGCTGCAGCTCCTGAAACACGTCCTCCTGGCGCTCGCGATCCCGCGTGATGTCGGCGATCGACCACACCGCGTAGCGGGCGTGGCGCTTGGTCTGGCCGAGCGGGCGAACGCGCATGCGAAGCCAGCGCCCCTGCGCGCCTTCGGCCGCAGTGATGCGCACCTCCTCCTGCTGCCGCTTGCCCTCGCGCGCCGCCTTGAGCAGGCGGAACACCGCTTCGGAGACATCGGGATTGCCGATGAAGACACGCTCGACGGGACGCGCCTCCTGCGCGGTCGCCGCTCCCGTCATGTTGAGATAGGCGGCGTTGGCGTAGACGACATGGCCGCGCGGATCGGTCACTGCGAGGCCATCGAAGGCGTGATCGGCGATCGCGCCCAACACCGGATCGTCGGTCGACTTGTCGGCGAAGCGGACGATGCCGGCGGCGAACGCGAACAGATTGAACAGGCCGACGGTGGCGAGCAGCGACAGCAGGCCGAGAATATAGGGCTGCGCCTGGGCGCGGCCGATCGTCATCAGCGCGATCGCGACCGCGACGAGGCCGAACGCCACCAGCAGGATCAGCAGAATGCTGCCGCTGCGGCGCGGCCGCTCCGGCAGGCTCACCTGATCCTGTAACCCATCGTTGTCGGAATCGGCGCTCATGGCTCGGGGACGCGACCTGTCGGCTGGGAGCCCCAGCCCGTTCGCGCGGCTCCCCCTTCCACCTGCCTGAATCGACGGGTCAAGCGCAAGCCCGTCAAGCCGATATTCCATGATTTATCCGTATTTTGCGGTCCGTCCATGGACCGAATCGGTTGTCATCGCGGGCGCCCCGAGAGGTTGCGCCGCAGCCCCATCACGTAGCCGATGATCTCAGCGACGGCATGATAATGTTCCACCGGGATCTCCTCGTCGATCTCGACGGTGGCATAGAGCGCGCGCGCCAGCGGCACGTTCTCGACGATCGGGATGTCGTGCGCCTTGGCCACCTCCCGGATCTTGAAGGCGATGTTGTCGACGCCCTTGGCGACGCAGACCGGCGCCGACATGCCGCGCTCGTAGGACAGCGCGACCGAGTAGTGGGTCGGGTTGGTGATGATCACGGAGGCCTTGGGAACCGCGGCCATCATGCGCTTCTTCATGCGCTGCTGGCGGATCTGCCGGATGCGTCCCTTGACGTGCGGGTCGCCTTCCGACTGCTTGAACTCCTCCTTCATCTCCTGCACCGACATCTTCTGGCGCTCGTACCATTGCCGATACTGGAACAGGTAGTCGCCGATCGCGACCAGGGCGAGCAGCGCGACCACCGAGCCCATCAGATGCGTCGTCAGCGAGATCGTGACGCTGAGCAGCTCGCTGACGTCCATATGCAGCAGCGATTCGAGGCGCAGCCGCTCCGGCCACAGGATCATGACCATGACCGTGCCAAGCAGCACGAGCTTGAAGAGGCCCTTGGCGAAATTGGCCGCGGCCTGCTTGCCGAACAGGCGCTTGGCGCCGGCCAGGGGCGAGATCTTGCTCAGGCTCGGCTTCATCGGCTCGCCCGACCAGACCAGGCGATGCTGCATCATGTTGCCGGCGATCGCCGCCAGCATCACCATCAGGATCGGCACGCCGATCGCCGCGATCACGGCGAACGACAGGCTGCGCGCCAGCGCCAGCAGGCCGGCGCCGTCGGTGTGGATCATCCAGGAATTGGCGATCAGGTTGCGCATCGGCACCAGCACCGCGGTGCCGATCGAGCCCGAGAAGGTCGACATCACCAAGGTCGCGGAGGCGATCACGAACCAGGTGTTGAGCTCCTGGCTCTTGACGACGTCGCCGCGTTCGAGCGCCTGGTCCAGCCGTTTTTGCGTCGGGTCTTCTGTTTTGTCTTCGGAATCGGCCTCATCGGACATCGATCGGCCCCCTCACCGCGGCATCATCTCGTGCATGACGCCTTCGAAATAGCCGAGAAACGTTCCCATCATCGCGGTCAGGACCAGCGCGAAGATCAGGAAGCCGATCAGGATCGAGAGCGGCGCGCCGACGAAATAGACCTGCATCTGCGGCATCAGCCGCGCCAAGACGCCGAGCCCGATGTTGAAGACCAGGCCGAACACCAGGAACGGCGCCGATAATTGCAGACCGATCTTGAACGCCGCGGCAAACGCCTTGGTCGCCAGCGAGGCGACGTCGCCGCTCGGGATCAATTCGCCCGGCGCGAAGATCTTGTAGCTGTCGCTGAGTGCGGCGATCACCAGATGATGGCTGTCGGTCGAGAACAGCAGGGTCACGCCGAGCATGGTGAGGAAGTTGCCGATCAGGACGCCCTGCTGTCCCTGCGTCGGATCCACCGCGGTGACGAAGCCGAGTCCCATCTGCTGCGCGATCACGGAGCCCGCGACCTGCAGCGCCGACAGCGTCACCCGCGCCGTCGCGCCGAGCACGATGCCGATCACAATCTCGTGCACCATCATCACCAAGAGCGGCGACAACGCCTGCAGGTCGACCCGATAGGCCTGACGGTGCAGCGGCAGCACGATCATCGTGAGCAGCAGCGCGGTCGCGAGCTTGATGCGGACCGGGATGTTGACCTCGCCGAGGCCCGGCAACAGCATCACCATGGCGCCGACGCGCGCGAAGGCCAGCATGAACACGGCGGCCAGCGCCGGAAGGAAGGATATATCGATGCGCATCGTCCGCCGTCACGGCCCTTTCGACCGCATGCTGGTGCGGCACGACGGTCTTTGAAGAGACAGCCTCCGAAGAGACAGCCTCCGACGAGGCAACCTGCGAAGAGGCAGCCTGCGAAGAGCTTGCCCGAAAGGCTGCCCGCGCGCGCCTGAAAGCAGCAGCGCCCCCCGCACTGCTCCTTACGACCGCTCGCAGCGCCCTCACGCAGGCCTGCCCTGCCGCCCCGGACATTGCCTCATCCGCCGATGATTCGCGACGAGATCCGCATCATGTGCGAATGCAGCGCATCGGCCATGAACGGCAGCGCCAGCAGCAGCGTCACGAAGATCGCGATGATCTTCGGCACGAACACCAGCGTCTGCTCCTGGATCTGCGTCAGCGCCTGGAACAGCGAGACGACCACGCCAACCACGAGGCCGACCACCATCAGCGGCGACGACACCAGCACGATGGTCCAGATCGCATCGCGCGCCACATCGAGCGTTTCAGCTCCCGTCATGTCCTGTCGTTCCTCACTGTCGATCGGCTCCGGTCCGGCACCCGCCTCATCGCGCGCGGTCGCGGCAGACGGCAAATCCCCTGGGCGCATCAGGCACGTGGCGGCCTGAAGCGTTACGAGCTGCGCCTAGATCGTCATCTTCATCACGTCTTCATAGGCCTGGATCACGCGGTCGCGCACCGACACCAGCGTCGACACCGCGACGTCGGTTTCGGCGACCGCCGTGACGACATCCATGACGTTTGCCTTGCCCGCGGCCATCGCGACCGCCTGACTGTCGGACTTGCGTCCGGCCTCCATCACGCTGCCGATCGCGTCCTTCAGCACCGCGCTGAATGACGGACCACCCTTGTCGGCGCCGTTGCCGCTACCGAGCACGTCGCGCACGCGCCCAAGGCTGCCGAAGGCACCGCTCGAGCCGCCGGTGTCGAGCACGCGCGCGGAATTCGCGTAGGCATTCGCTGCGGAGATTGGGGAGGCCATGACTTTCGTTCCTGTCCTAGGTCTTCAGAATGTCGAGCGTGCGCTGGATCATGCGGCGCGTGGCGCCGATGATGTTCAAATTCGCCTCGTAGGACCGCTGCGCATCACGCATGTCGGTCATCTCGATGAGCGGATTGACGTTGGGGTACTTGACATTGCCGGACGCGTCCGCGGCCGGGTTACTGGGGTCGTATTTGACGCGGAACGACGATTGATCGGGCACCACCTTGCCGAGTGCCACCACCTTGGCGTCGAGCGCACGATCGAGTGCCGAGGTGAATGTCGGGACCTTGCGGCGATACGGATCGCCGCCCGCCTTGGCAGCGGTCGAATCGGCATTGGCGATGTTCTCGGAAATGACGCGCATACGTCCCGCCTGCGCACGCAGGCCGGAGGTCGCGATGCTCATCGAGCGGAGGAAATCGCTGGAGTCGTTTGCCATGCTTGTCGGTCTCTGTCCTTAACCCGAGCTCAGCCCTTGCCGATCGCCGTCTTCAACAGATGCAGGCTCTTGCCGTACAACGAGGTCGCCGCGGCGTAGTCCATCTGGTTGGCGGAGACCTTCAGCATCTCCTCTTCGAGGCTCACCGCGTTGCCGGCGGGCCTCGTCTGAAATCCGACCTTGCGGTTCTGGTCGAAGCTCGCGCTCTCGCCCGACGACGGGGCGATGTGCGCGGTGCTGGTCCGGGTCAGCGACAGCGGCGCAAAGCCGCCGACCGCCTGGCCGGTTGAATCGAACTTCGGCTCAACCAGATCCTTCGGCTTGAAGTTTGGCGTATCCGAATTGGACACGTTCTCGGACAGCACGCGCTGGCGCTCCTGATGCCATTGCATCTTGGTCCGCAACGCCGACAACACGGGGAGATCGTTGATGGACATGGCGCTGCTCGGTTGTGTCCGACTACCGGACGGTTCGGGTAGGTAGAAATTGCCGTGCATATGGTTAACAGGGAGTTAAGAAAGGGTGCGATGCCCACCGGGACTATCCCGGTGTCTTGACGAATTCTTAGGAAACTGCCGGGGTCCCAGCCGACCGATGCATCATTCCGGGACGGCGCGGCTCGCCAAGAAGTCGTTTTGGCCCGGCCGATTCATGGGTTATTAAGAGGCGGAGCGGCAGTTCCTGCCGTCATGCGTTAACAGGTTGGTTCCGGTTCTGAAGCTCCGTTCGCTGCCGGCGATGCGTTGGACAGACGAAAGACTTCGAAAGGACGCGGTATTTGCCGGGGACAGAGATGCAGGCACTGACGTTCTTTTTTGCATTCGTGGCGGTGCTGGCGCTGATCGGCCTCGCCGCTTGGCTGGTCCGTCGATTCGCGGGCAATCGTCTCGGGACCAACCCGAATCGCGGCCGCATGCCCCGGCTTGCCGTGATCGATGCCGCCGCCGTCGATGGCCGCCGCCGTCTCGTGCTCGTGCGCCGTGATAATATAGAGCATCTTCTGATGATCGGCGGGCCGACCGACATCGTGGTCGAATCCAATATCGTGCGGGCCATGCCGGCGCGCGAGCAATTGCCGCAGCGGCCGGGCATCAGTGCCGAGCCGCCGGCGGCGCGCATCGCGCCGCTGCCGGATGCGCCGTCCTGGGCCGACAACGAGCCGAAGACCGAGGCCGCCGAGCATGCCGAGTTGCAGATGTCGGAGCCGCCGCAGCGCCCGATGCGGCCGTCGTTCATCGATGAGGTTCGCCGCACGGCGCCGACTGCCGCAGAGCGGCGTGAGCCGGCACCGGCATTTCCGCCGGAACCACCGCTCCCTCCGCGCCGTCCCGATCCCCGCCAGGACCTCCGGGCGGACGTCCGTGGAGAACCGCGCGGCGGAGACGAAGCCCGCCTGGAGCCGCGCCCCGAGCGGGTGGCCCGCGGTGAACCAGTGATGCCGCGCCCGTTGCGCCCCGCCGAGCCGCAGCGTCAGGCCGAGGCGCAGCGCCCTTCCGAGGGGCCCCGGCTGCCACCGGTGCGGAGCGCTGAGCGCGCAGCCGAGCGCGTCGAGCGCGCGGCGGCGCCGCCGCTGCCGCCGGCGGCCCAGATGCCGCCGCCCCCGCCCCCGGCTGCCCCGCCGCCCGCAGCGGCCGATTCGAGCGCCGAAGCCAATCTGGCCGAGATGGCGCAACGGCTCGAGGCCGCGCTGCGGCGTCCATCAGCCGATCCGTCGGCTGCTCCGGCCTCGGGTCCCCCGGCGCTCCGGGCGGCCGCGCGCAACGAGCCGCCTGCGGTGCAAGCCGCGCCGGTCAAGACCAGCTTCGAGAATCTGGAGGACGAGATGGCCTCGCTGCTCGGACGTCCGAAGTCGTCTCAGTGAGATCGCTGCTTCCCCCGCGTAGAGTTGTCTTCACCGCTGTTCTGACTGCCGCCGGTTTACTGGCGGGACGTGCTGCTGCGCAGGACATCAGCATCAATCTCGGCGCCGGCGGTGGCGGCGTCACCGAACGCGCGGTCCAACTGATCGCGCTGCTCACGGTGTTGTCGATCGCGCCGTCGATCCTGATCATGATGACGTCGTTCACGCGCATCGTGGTCGTGCTGTCGCTGCTGCGCACGGCGATGGGCACAGCGACCGCGCCGCCCAACTCGGTCATCATCGCGCTCGCGATGTTCCTCACGGCGTTCGTGATGGGCCCGGTGCTGCAGAAATCCTATGATGACGGCATCCGGCCCCTGGTGGAGAACCAGATCGGCGTCGAGGACGCGCTGCAGCGCGCCTCGGTGCCGCTGCGCGGCTTCATGCAGAAGAACGTGCGCGAAAAGGACCTGAAGCTGTTCATGGACCTCTCCGGCGAGCCGCCGCCGGCGACGCCCGACGACCTGTCGCTGCGCATCCTGGTGCCGGCTTTCATGATCTCCGAGCTCAAGCGCGCCTTCGAGATCGGTTTCCTGCTGTTCCTGCCCTTCCTGATCATCGACCTCGTGGTCGCGTCGGTCTTGATGTCGATGGGCATGATGATGCTGCCGCCGGTCGTGGTGTCGCTGCCGTTCAAGCTGATCTTCTTCGTGCTGGTCGACGGCTGGTCGCTGGTGGCCGGCAGCCTGGTGCAGAGCTACGGCGGGTAGGTTTCACCTCTCGGTGTGAGCGAAAGCCAGTCGGTCGTGACTTTCCATTGACACGTGCCCTCGATCAGTTCGCCCGGATTGGGCTTGCGACGGGGCGCGATGTGGGGGAGCCGCGCAACTCGATGCGAGCTCGCTGTATGATGTGCCAGCCACCGCTCGAACCAAGCGCGGCCATGATCGCCGCCACAATGAGATCCGGCCATGCCGTGCCGGTGCCGAACACACCGGCTGCGGCCGCGAGTACGGCGACGTTGCCGATCGCATCGTTCCGGGAGCAGATCCAGACCGACCTCATATTCGCGTCGCCGATCCGGAAGCGGTAGAGCATGAGGGCCACGCCCGCATTGGCGACAAGGGCGAGCATGCCGACGATCCCCATCGCCTTCGCCTCCGGGAGGGTGCCGGTCATTGCGTGCCAGACAGTGGAGGCAAGGACAAGGACGCCAAGCAGGACGAGCGACCAGCCCTTCAGAAGGGCGGCGCGCGCTCGCCAGCTCAGCGCCAGTCCCGCCACTCCGAGGCTGATCGCATAGTTGGCCGTATCACCGAGGAAGTCGATCGCGTCCGCCTGCAGCGAGGCCGACCCGGCCGCCACGCCTGCTGCGATCTCCGTCAAAAACATGGCTCCGTTGATAGCCAGCGCAATCCAGAGCGCACGACGCCAGCGGGGGCTGTCCAGTTCCCTCGGAGGGGAAGAGGAACAGCAGTCGTCATGACAACCAGGCATATCGTCGCCTCTTACAAGATGATGCGACGTCCTATATGGACCCTGTAGCCACTATAGGGTCAAGCCATGTCACGACTGACCATCGGCGACCTCGCGAAGCGGACCGGCACCAAAGTCGAAACGATCCGCTATTATGAGCGGATCGGTCTGCTACCTCTTCCGGCGAGAACCGAGGGCAATTACCGAGCCTATGACAACGACCAACTGGGGCGACTGAGCTTCATCCGGCGTGCCCGCGACTTGGGCTTCTCCATCGACCAGGTCCGTGACCTGCTGGACCTCGCCGATCAGCGAGACCGCTCGTGCGACGCGGTCGACGTCATCGCCGGCCAACACCTGGCAGAGATCGAACGCAAGATCGCGGACCTCGTGGCGCTGCGCGACGAGCTTGCCGATGTCATCGGGCGCTGCAAGCACGGCACCGTTGCCGACTGCCGCATCATCGAAGCGCTTGCGCCGCGTCGCTCTGACTGAGCGAACAAGACAATGGCGTCGCAAGGCAGTCTCGACCTTTCGTCTGGACGCGCGTCGGGCGGATTGCGGACAGCATCGCGATGAGCTCGGCTTCAGCCTGGTCGGCTCATCTGGTGGCTCTCCGGCACTGCGTGTGGCGCCGAAATCAACGGCCGGCGATCGCCTGCTTGACGCCCTGGATGCGCGGCAAGGCGCCGGTCGCTTCCGACGGGGCCTTCGCGGCGTCCTTGCCGCCGTCCGGTCCTTTGCCGGTGGCATCCGGGAAACGCGCGCGCATGTCGCGGAGGAAGCCGTCGAGCGTGTCGACGCTCGCGGCCATCTTCGCGATCTGCGCGAATTCGGCGCTGGAGCCGCTCGCCGGCTTGCTGGCGACGTCGAACGCGATCTTGTCCGCCTCGCCGGTCATCAGCGGCGCATATTTCTCGCGGAAGCGGGCGAGGCCGATGGCGTCGTCGGCGAGCGCATAGCCGACCACGGCGCGCAGGATGTCGCCGCGCTCCGCCGGATTGAGCGGGCGGAAATCGCGCCAGCGATCGCCGTAGTAGAGCTCGATCTGCTCGGACGCCTCGCGCCAGCGCCGCGACGCCCAGTAGATGTCGGAGCGCAGCCGGATCGCCTCGCGGCCGCCGATGTTGCTGATGATGTCCAGCCCGAGGTCGTAACGACCGATGTCACTGTTGGCGCGCGCCTCCAAGAGCAGCCGCTGCTGGCGCAGCTCGCCCGCGAGATCGGCGATGCGGGTGGTGCGCAGCGCCTCGATGGCGCGGTCCGGCTTGCGGTTGGTGAGGTAGACCATGGCGAGACGCGCGGCGACCTGGGCGCGCGCCGCACCTTCGAGGCGGTGGTCGACTTGGTATTGCAAAAGCTCGGCGGCCTGGTCGAGCAGATCGATGCCGACCAGGCGGTCGGCGAGCTTGCGGATCATCTCGTCGCCGCGGCGGCCGATCGGAGTCAGCTCGCGAAACCCGTAGAAGATGCTGAGCGCATCGACCGGCGGAAGCTCGTCGGCCTTGCCGCTCAGGAACAACTGCGAGAACAGGCGGGAGGCTGCATCCTGGGCCTGCCGCGCCAAGTCGGAGTTGGGCATCAGGCGGGTGGCCTGGCGCGCGGCCTCGAGCGAGTCCGCGTAGCGCCCGGCCTCCTCGTAGAGCTGCGCCATCATCTGCAACGTCTGCACCTCGATGGCGTCGCCGCGCCAGATCGCCTGCAAGGTCTCCAGCTCCTTCAACGCGTCGGGCGGCTTGATCTCGCCGCGCTTCTGCAGAAGCTTGATCTCGAGCAGCTTGGCCTCCGCGGCCGCCATGCGGTCGTCGGAATTGACGGCGAAGCGATAGTCGTCGAGCGCGTCCTTCTCCTGCGCCATCGCCTCGGCGAGTCGGCCGCGCAGCACGGCGATGTCGGGCTTCATGTCCGCGGGCACGCCGATCACGTCGAGCTCGGCGCGCCGCTTCGCGGCGCCAGCGAAATCCTTGATCTCGAGCGCCGACTTCATCGCGTCAGCGATCACGACGCGCTGCAGATCGAGCGGCAGCGAGGCGATGGCGAACTCGACGTTCTTCAGCTTCTCGCGCGCGTCCGCGAACTTGCCCTGCCGGGCGAAGGCGAGGCCCTTCCACATCTGGGAGTCGAAATTGTTCCCGATCGACGGCGTGGCGAGATCCTTGAGCCCCTGGTCCGGCCGGCCCATCAGGATGCTCGCCACCGCATGGATCATCAGCATGGCGGTCTCGTCGGTGCGCGGGTCGGCGTCGGAGATCATCAGATTGGTGACACCGCGCGCCTCCGGGTACATCGCTCGCGCCATGTAGAAGCGCGCCAGCGCCAGCCGCGCCTGCGCCCGCCGCTCCGGCTCGGCGTTGGCCGCGGCCTTGATCAGGAGATCCTCGCGCGGCACGAACGGCTGGGTCTGGTTCTGCTGCCATTCGTCGATGTCGAACATCGGCCTGACAGCGGTCGGCGCCCGCTCCGGCGAGAAGCCGATCGACGACAGCGTCAGCCCGCCCGGCCGGCCCAGGATCACCTTGTCGGGCGCGATCTCGACGGCGACGTCATCCGAATTCGGACGAACCGCGATGCCGTGGATGGAATCGAGCAGCGACAGATCGACGAAATCCTGGCGCTTGATGAAGCCGCGGATCGGCGGCGGCGCCGTCACGACCAGCAGCGTGTCGCCGGCATCCGGGTCGGTCACCCGGTGCAGCATGCCGGCTCCGGGATTGGCGAGCGGCACCATCACATTGGCAAGCGCGGGATCGGTGACGTTGCGCATCACCATCAGCGGCTGCTGATTGGCCTGGCCCTTGTCGGCGAAAGACAGCATCCAGCTGCGCCCGCCGTCATCGCTGCCGAGCGAATGCATCTGCGGGCGGTTGAGCCGGATCCGGATGGCCTGCCCGTTATCGAGCGACATCCTGTTGACCTCGCCGATGATGGCGCCGCCCTTGGCGCGGATGGGCTCGACGTCGACGGGCTTGGTCGAATCGAACACCATCCATACCGTATCGCCGCGGCGGAACAGCGCCGCCGGCGTGACCTGGCCGAAGCCGAAGGTGAGCCGCAGGCCCTCACTGTCGCGCAGGGCCTCCAGGGTGGCGGCTCCATTGGCTGCCTTCTCGGCCGGCTTGGTTTCGGCAGGCTTGGTTTCGGCAGACTTGGTCTCGACGGGCTTGGCGGCTTCGGCTTTGCCGGCCTCCGGCTTCATCGCCTCGGGCTTCGCTGGTTCGGATTTGGCGGCTTCGGATTTGACGGCTTCGGGCGCAGCAGCTTCAGGCTTGGCGGCCTCGGGCGCGGCTTCGGCCTTCGCGGCGGCGGGCGCGGCAACAGCCGCTGCCGACGGCGCCGGCTGGGCTGCGGGCTCGGTGGCCGGCGCCGCGACCGCAGGCGCCGGCTTGGTCTCCGCCTTCATCTCCTTGGCGATGGTGTCGGAGGTCGGCGGCACGATCTCGGGCTGCGCAGCCTGCTTGGGCTTGTCGCCATTGGGTTTGCTGCCGTTGGGTTTGTCGGCCGCGGCCGCCTTGGCGCCCGGCAGCGTGTCCGAGGAGACTGCGGAAACCTTCTTGTCCGGCTGCTGATAGGCGACGTCGATGTTGTAGTTCTTCTCCTCGCGGAAGGCGCGAACGTCGACCTCGCCGACCAGGCCGAGCTCGACGACGGTCCTGCTGCCGTCGATGCGCTGGTTGATCGCGGCGACGTTCGGCGGCGCGACGAGCTTGGCGTCGGCGAGATCGAAGGACAGCGGCGCGGTGAAGAACAGCGACAGCTTCTGGTCGTTGAGCACCGAGGAGATGCCGACACCGTCGGGGATCTCGAACACGAAGCGCACGAAGGTCGGCTGCACCAGCGCGCGGACGCGGATCGGCGGCCGCTTCTTCGATTCCGCCTCGGCGCGCTGCAGCCGCAGCGCCTTCTCGGCGGCGCGCGCGCGCTCGGCGAGCTCGCGCACGACCTCGGCCGGCAGCGGCGGCGGCGGGCCGGTCCAGCTGTCGGGCAACAGGTCGATGAAGACGCGTTCGCCCGCGGTCATGGTGTTGACGCGGACCTTGCGCGACAGCGACAACCGCAGCGCCGAGCCGTCGGGGTCGCCGCGGGCCGATGAGATATAGTCGGGCGCCGCATCCACCCAGCGGTCGATCGGCACGGTGGCGGCGCGATCGAACCTGATCAGCAGAATCGAGCCGGCGGTGGTGACGTCGGCGCTGACGTCCTCGGCGAATTTCAGCACCAGCCGCGCATAGCCGTCCTGAGCCGACAGGCTCGCCTCGCCCGGCACCGGCGCAGCGCCTGCCGCGACCGTGGACAGCACCAGACCGATGACGATGGCCGACAGCAGGGCAAGGCCGGCGCGCGCCCGTGCGCGGGCCTTCGACCGCAATCCAATGGGAGTCGTGCGCGCCATGGTCACAAGCTTCCGGTTCGACATCCGCAACTTGACGGATACGCCTGCCCCGCCACGCCGGAAATCTAGGTGCCGGCGTTTAAGGGCGCATTAAACATGCGGCTCAATTGCTCTTCACAGGCACGATCTTGCCCTCGATCTTCGGCAGCTCGGCGCTGGTCTCGGGCCTGTCGGCGCCGGCCCGGCGCGCGAGCTCGACGGTGAGCCGCTCGGCGGCCTCCGGCGTCATCAGACCGAGAATGTCCGACATCTTGCGCGGGGCGATCTGCGAGGCGATCTCGATCAGCACCGACATCTCGAGCCGGTCGAACACCTTGGCGGCATCCTTCGGCTTCATGCCCTCGTACATCGTGACGATGCTCTTGAAGCGGGCGTTGTCGGCCTCGGTCTTGGCGGCCTGCGCGCCGGAAATGCGGCCCTCGATCGCCTTCATCTCCTCGGTCTTGGACTGGATGCGCTGCTCGGCGGCGCGCAACAGGCTCTCGCGGATGTCGATCTCGCGCGCGCGCGCGTCGAGCTCCTGGCGACGCGACTGCAGCCGCTCGAGGATCGCCTTCTCCGCCGGCGACACCTGCTGCTGGTTCTCCTCGGGCTTGATCACCACGCCCTCGGGCTTGGTGTCGGGAGCGGCGGGCTTGGGCGCCTCCTCCTTCTTCTCCTTCGGCGCGCCGTGCGTGGAGCCGGTGACGATGTCGTTGTCCTCGCGGCCCGGATAGCCCAGGTTCTCCTGGGCCCAGGACCGCTTGGTCGGGTGAGGGTCATAGTCGAAAACGTAGCCGCCATCGATCACGAGACCGGCCACCTTCAGGACCGCAAGGCAGGCCACCGCGATCAGGACGACGGGAATGACGCGGATGTTACGAAACGCATTCATGCGGCAAGGCCACCAGTCCTTCGACGTTCGGAGAATGCCTGGGCCGCGGCGGCAACCGCCTTGGCACCGGAGACGCGCACCGGCTCGGTCGTGATCGCCGGCACAGGCGCAGGCGCCGGCTCCGGCGCGGCTTCAGGCGAGGTGATGGGTCGCGCGGCGCTGGCGATGCGCGACAGCCGGCGCACCACGCCGTCGCTCTCGGCGAGCTGCTTGCGCAACTGGTCGGACATCTGCGTCGCGGCGGCGAGCTGATTGCCGAGATTGTCGTTGACGTCGCGCACCGCGAGCTTGAGGCCGCCGATCGCCCGCTCGGCGATCTCGGTCGCGGTGATCAGCTCCGCGATCACGGCCTTGAGCGAATGCTCGTCCGCCTTCAGCCGCTTAAGCCTGGAATTCAGCAGCATGCAATAGCCGATGGTCAGCACCAATAAGACCGCCACCAGGCTTTCGATGATCAATCCGAGGGAGTGGTTCATTGGGCCTCCATCAACTTGTTCTGGCCTTCTGCGCCTTCGAACATCGCAAGCGTCGTATTCGGCTTGCGCAAATTCTTGGTGACACGGATCGCGACGCGGTCGCCGACCCGCCCCATCCGTCCTTCCGTCAGCATGGTGCTGCCGCAGCGGACCGCGACCAGCGCATCGGGACGGATGTCGAGCGGCAGGGTGTCGCCGACCTTCAGCTTCATGAGCTGCTTCAGCGGCACGTCGGCCTCGTAGAGCACGGCGTCGACGGCGATCTCGGCCTTGGCGATCTCGGTGGCGAAGTGGCCTTCCCAGACGGGATCGCGGCCGAACTTCTCACCCATGAACATCTGCAACAGCACCGGCCGGATCGGCTCGATCGTCGCGTAGGGCAGCAGCAGCTCGATGTTGCCGCCGCGGTCTTCCATGTCGATCCGCAGCTTCACCAGGATCGCGGCATTGGCGGGCCGGCTGATCGCGGCGAAACGCGGATTGGTCTCGAGCCGGTCGATGGTAAAGCGCACCGGCGACAGCGGCCGGAACGCCTGCTCGGCATCGCTCAGCACCACCTCGATCAGGCGCTTGACCAGGTTGGTCTCGATCGTCGTGTAGGGGCGACCCTCGACGCGGAGCTGGGTGTTGCCGCGGCGGCCGCCGAGCAGCACGTCGATGATCGAATAGATCAGGGTCGAGTCGACGGTGGCGAGCCCGAAATTCTCCCACTCCTCCGCCTTGAACACGCTGAGCACGGCGGGCAGCGGGATCGAGTTCATGTAGTCGCCGAAGCGCACCGAGGTGATGCGATCGAGCGAGACCTCGACGTTGTCGGAGGTGAAGTTGCGCAAGGACGTCGTCATCAGCCGCACCAGGCGGTCGAAGACGATTTCGAGCATCGGCAGACGCTCGTAGGAGACCATCGCCGAATCGATGATCGCGCGAATGCCGGAATGGTCGTCGAGACTGACCTCGCCGGCGGTGAAGCCGAGGAGATTGTCGATCTCCTCCTGCGACAGCACCCGCTCGCCGCCGTTCTTGGTGGCGCCGAAATCGCGGCTGCCGTCCTCGACCATCGCGGCCCATTGCAGGGCCATCGATTCGGTGAGTTCATTGGCTGCTGCGGCTTCCGCGGCCTCTGTGGGATCCTCCGAGTCGAGCGAGGCTTCCCATTGCGCGGCTATCGCATCCTGGTCGACTTGATCGTTGCCCGCCATGATCGTTGAGCTTCTTTGCCTTACTGGACCACGATTTCCTTGAACAACACCGCGTTGACCTGGTTGGGCGCCAGCGCGACGTTGACCCGCTTGGTGAGCTCCTCCTTGAGCCGGAACAGGCCCGCCGAGCCGTTGAGGTCGCTCGGCCGGAGCTCGCGCAAGTACGTCTGGAAGATGTCGGTGACGCGCGGCAGCGTCGGCTTGATCGACTCGACCTGCTTCTCCTCCTTCACCTCGAGCACGATCTTCACTTTCAGATATTGGACGCGGTCACCGGGATTGCCGACCAGGTTGACGAGAAGGTCCGGCACCTCGACGAAGGCCGGCGGCTTCGGCGGCGGCGCCGCCTCGGCGTGATGCTCGTCGTTCTTGTGGCTGAAGAAGAAGAAATAGGCCGCACCACCGACGCCGAGCAGCGCCAGCGCGCCGACGACCATGATGATCAGCTTGAGCTTGCTCTTCGGCGAGCCTGCTTGCTCCTCGCCTTCGCCTGCTCCGGCGTCGTTCTCGGCCATAGCTTTCGGATCCTTCCGGAAAATCGAGCCGATGCCGCCAGAAAGCTTAATGACGCGAAACCAACGCTCCCAGCGCATCTGCGCTTTGTTGAGTGAACGCTACGGTAACAATGGTTAACGGAAGCTTTCTTTTGCCGAGGCGGTGGGAAAATCTTGCCGGGCAATTATGGTTAGCGAGACGTTATTGCCGGGCGTTTCGGACGCCATCGAAACTCTAATTCATTGATAAGAATACGATTTTCATAGTGGCACGGCTTTCGCTGTACCCCTTGCGAACCCGCCGGCTTGGGAGAGCTGAACGGTTCGTTGAAGACCCGGTCGAGACCGCCTTGGGAGAGGTGCCGCGAACGGGATTCGTTAAGAGGGGAGATCGACCGGTGGAGAACGCGCTTCTCATCGGATTGTCGCGACAGATGGTGCTGGAGCGGCAACTCGACGTCGTTGCCAACAACGTCGCCAACGTCAACACCAACGGCTTCAAGGCCGATCAGCAGCTGTTCGAGGAGTATCTCTCCTCCGGCGCGCATGAAGACAATTTTCCGGGCGCCGCCCGCAGGGTGTCCTATGTCCAGGACCGCGGCACCTATCGCGACTTCTCGCAGGGCTCGATGCAGCGCACCGGCAACGCGCTCGACGTCGCCGTCACGGGCGACGGCTTCCTGACGGTGCAGACCGCGGCCGGCGAGCGCTACACCCGCGACGGCAATCTGCACATGAACAATCTCGGCCAGCTCGTCACCGCCGCCGGTGACCTCGTGCTCGGCACCGGCGGTCCGATCGTGTTTCAGCCGACCGACCACGACATCAACATCTCGCCCGACGGCACCGTGACGGTGGTCGAGGGCGTCAACCGCACCGACTCGATCCGCGGCAAGCTGCGCATTGTCAACTTCGCCGATCCGCAGGCCGCGCAGAAGCAGGGCAACAACCTCTACGCCGCCGCCGGCGGCGCCATCCCGCAGCAGGACACCAAGTCGACCGTGCAGCAGGGCTACATCGAGAAGTCGAACGTCAGCGCGGTCGGCGAGATGAGCAAGATGGTCGAAGTGATGCGCGCCTACACCCAGGTCGCCAACATGCTCCAGGTCCAGAGCGACCTGCGCAAGAACGCGATCGAGAAACTCGCCGACGTTCCGGCCTGACAGATCTTGAAGGAGACGTGACATGCAGGCGCTTCACACCGCTGCGACCGGAATGGCGGCACAGGAACTCAACGTTCAGGTGATCTCCAACAACATCGCCAACCTGCGCACCACCGGCTTCAAGAAGCAGACGGTGGCGTTCCAGGACCTGATCTACGAGCACATGCGCCGCGTCGGCGCGCAGTCGTCGGACCAGGGCACGATCCTGCCCGTCGGCATCGACATCGGCGGCGGCGTCAAGACCGTCGGCACGCCGCGCTCGATGACGCAGGGCACTCTGTCGCAGACCGGCAACGATCTCGACCTCGCGATCTCTGGCGAGGGCTTCTTCAAGGTGCTGATGCCCGACGGCACCTTCCAGTACACCCGCGACGGCACCTTCCAGATGGACAATCAGGGCCGCATCGTTACCGCCCAGGGCAACCCGGTGCAGCCGACCATCACGATCCCGCAGAACGCCTCGGGCATCACCGTCAACGCCCAGGGCCAGGTCTCTGTGACGCTGCCGGGCTCGACCACCTCGAACATCATCGGCCAGCTCCAGGTCACCCGCTTCATCAACAAGGCCGGCCTGCAGCCGGTCGGCAACAACCAGTTCACCGACACCCCCTCCTCCGGGCCGCCGCAGGACGGCGTCGCCAACCAGGACGGTCTCGGCAGCATCACCCAGGGCAGCCTGGAGCAGGCCAATGTCGACGTCGTCAGCGAGATGAGCGAGCTGATCGCCGCGCAGCGCGCCTACGAGATGAACGCCAAGGTCATCTCGGCCGCGGACCAGATGCTGCAGTCGACCACTGCGCTGTTCCGCTGAGGTTCGAAGGGAGATCACCGTCATGACCCGTACCGTCCGTCCCTTCGTTCTTGCGGCCGCCCTGCTCGCCTCGACTGCGCTATCGGCGCTGGCCGGCGAGGCCGACGACCAGATCAAGGCGCCCGTGCTGCGCTCCACCGTGAACGTCACCGGCGACATCGTTCGCGTCGGCGACCTGATCGACAATGCGGGCGTCGCGGCCAACATCGCCGTCTACCGCGCGCCCGACCTCGGCACGACCGGCGTGCTGCCGGCCGCGCAGGTGATCGCGACCCTGCGCACCCACCAGGTGATCGGCGTCGAGGTCCGCGACATCAAGGAGGTCGCGGTCACGCGGCTGGCGCGCGCCGTCGACGCCAAGGAGATCAGCACGACGGTGGCCCAGGCGCTCGATCACCGCAACGGACTTGGCGATGCCGCCAACCTCAGCATCAGCTTCGACCAGCCGGTGCAGGACCTCAAATTCGAGGCCTCGACGTCGGGCACGCTGGCGCCGACCAGCGTCCGGTTCGACCCGCGCAGCGGCCGCTTCGACATCACCTTGGAGCTCGGCCATGCCAACGGCGCGAGCCCGACCAAGCTGCGCTACACCGGCACGGCGATCGAAACCGTCGAGGCCGTGGTGCTGACCCGCAACATCGACCGCAACGAGATGATCCGCTCAGGCGACCTGCAGACCGAGCGGCGGCCGCGCGCCGAGCTCGGCGGCGGCGACCCCGCCACGCGCGAGCTCGCAGTAGGCATGCAGATGCGCCGCCCGGCGCGCGCGGGCCAGGCGCTGAGGACCACTGACCTCGCCAAGCCCGACCTCGTGCAGCGCGACCAGGCGGTCACGCTGATCTTCCAGACCGCCGGCATCTATCTCACCACGCGCGGCAAGGCGCTGGAGTCGGGCACCGAAGGCGACGTCGTCAGCGTGCTCAATCTGCAGTCCAAGCGCACCGTGACGGGCCGCGTCTCGGGTCGCGGCCAGGTCTCCGTCGACATCGCCGTCGCCAAGCCGGCGCAGACCTCCGAAGCCGACATCGCCGCACCCGTCGCCGTCGCCAGCCGCCTTCCCACCTCCGCCACCCCGAAAGCCGAGTAAGTTTCATGTCGAAGTTCAAGTTTGATGATCGGGGCGTCTCGAGCCTGCGCCGGGTCGCGCTGATCTCGGTTTCCTTCGCGGTGCTGTCGATCGCCGGCGGATGCTCCTCGATCGACCGTCTCAGCCAGATTGGCGAGCGGCCGAAGCTGACGGAGATCGACAATCCGACCACGCAGCCGGGCTACAAGCCGGTGCAGATGCCGATGCCGAAGCCCGAAACCGTGTCCTACGCGCCGAACTCGCTGTGGCGCAACGGCTCGCGCGCCTTCTTCAAGGACCAGCGCGCCCGTCAGGTCGGCGACCTCCTGACCGTCACGGTCAGCATCTCCGACAAGGCCAATTTCGCCAACGAGACCCAGCGCAGCCGCACCAACAAGGAGGATTCGGGCATCACCGACTTCATCGGCGCGAAGACGCTCGGCGTGCAGGCGCAGAAGGTGCTGCCCGGCCGCATCCTGACTGCCGACGGCACCTCGTCCTCGGACGGCAAGGGCACGATCCAGCGGTCGGAGTCCTTGACCACCAGCGTCGCCGCGGTCGTGACGCAGGTGCTGCCGAACGGCAACCTCGTCGTCGAAGGCAAGCAGGAGATCCGGGTCAACTACGAGATCCGCGAGCTGATCGTGGCCGGCATCGTGCGGCCCGAGGACATCCAGAGCGACAACACCATCGACTCCACCAAGATCGCCCAGGCCCGCATCTCCTACGGCGGCCGCGGCCAGATCTCCGACGTCCAGCAGCCGCGCTACGGCCAGCAGGTGATGGATATCCTGCTGCCGTTCTGAGGCAAACCTCAGCATCAATGACCGGGCGGAGCCCGCCCGGTCGCTCAGGAAGCCGCCCATGCGATGACCTCGCAAGGCGCAAATCGAAACGAGGACCAGGACACACGACCGAAATCCCTCCCAGCGCGGGAGGGTCGGACAAGGGATGGCCGAGCGCGATATGGGTCACGGCGCATGACCCCCGCAGCCGCCGCCCTTCTCTGAAAACGAGCTCCCACATTGCCCAATGCGAACCTAGGCGCGGCGGGTGATGTATACGCGGCCTCCGGTAGCTCCCCTGCCGGAGGCCGCGTTCGTTTTGGCTGTCACACCCGAGCTGACGGACCCCAGCTCAAGACGTTCCGGCCCTACCTCGGCTCACCCGAACGTCGCCTCGACCACACCGAGGCCGTCCAGCTCCATCCTTACCCGGTCGCCGGCCTTGAGCCAGATCGTCTTGACCAGGCTGCCGGTCAGGACGAGCTGCCCGGCCTCGAGCCCGTCACCACTGGCGGCGAGATGATTGGCAAGCCAGGCCAGCGCATGGACAGGATGTCCCAGCACATCCGCGCCAGTGCCCTCGCCGACCAAGGTGCCGTTGACGATGGCACGGCCCTGCACCGCGGCCAAGTCCGCTACGGCAGCGCGTGGGAGCGCAGGGCCGAGGACACAGCCGGCAGCAAAGAAATCGTCGGCGACGAGCGTCGGCGCGCCCAGCGTCTGCCATTGCACATAACGGTCGTCGACGATCTCGATCGCCGCGTGACAGTCGCCGATCGCCTCGACGACACGATCCATGGTGAACGGCGCGTCCAACGGCAGCAGGTCGTGCTTGAGCCGCACGGCGATCTCGCATTCGACGCCCACGCGGACGAAGTCGGCCGTGCGCAGTTCGACACCTGTCTGGTGAATACCGGACGCGAACACTCCGCCGGAACAGGGATGCGGAATGCCAAGATAGTCCTGCATCACCTTGCTGGTGCAGCCGATCTTGTAGCCGGCGAAGTCATCGGCCTGTTCGGCGAGCAGCCAATGGACTTCGCGCTGGATCTCATAGCCGGCAGCTTCATCCTTCGGCTGAAGCTGAGGCGGCAGAGCCCCCAAGGGCGCCCGTTGCTTGCGGGCATCTACGATCAGTCGCGCAGCGGAAAGTATCTCGTCTGCTCCCATGGCCCTTCAACTCCCTTGGCCCGCGGTCCGAACCGGCATCGCAGGATCTATGGTGAACGGATTGTTTATAAACGAGTTTTGGGCTCCCATCTCAGCTTCATCAACAATTTGAGACGACGCGGCCGCAGCGCAAGCGGCTCGTTCAACCGATTTCACGTCTCACGATGCCGAGTTCGAGCAGACTTTCCGCAGAGGCGACGATCGCGTCCTCGTTGGAGCGCGAACTCCAGCCGCGCAGCGTTTCGCGCACCGGCGCTCAGCTCGCCTCCGTTGCGGCCACCGAACTCTCGCCAGGCGTCTTGAGCCAGGGCAGCTCGAACTGGCAGGTCAGCCCGCTCTCGGCAAACGTCCGCTGCAGATGCCTGACCGTGCGGGTCAGCAGCCGGCTGCCGAAGCCGACCACTGGCGGCTCCGTTGCCGGCGGGCCACCGCTTTCCTGCCAGCGAACATGCAGCGCGTCCTGCGCCAACGACCAGCTAACATCGACGTGGCCGTCGGGCGTGGTGAGCGCGCCATATTTGCTGGCGTTGCAGGCCATCTCGTGGATGACGAGAGCCAGCTGCGTCGTCAGCTCGACCGGAACCAGGATGGCGGGGCCGCTGGTGGCGAGTTGATCCGGTGTGCTGGCGAACGGCACGACCTGACTCCTGATGAGGGCGGCGAGATCGGCGCCCTGCCAGTCGTTCTCGGCAAGGCTCGTGTGCGCCGTCGCCAGCGCATGCAGGCGCGACGTGAAATCGCGGACCTTGGCGTCGTGCCGCGGCAGCAGCTGATGCGCCAGCGATTGCACCACGGCAAGGCTGTTCTTGACGCGATGGGCCAGCTCATGCACGAGCAGTTCGCGCTTGCGGTCGGCTTCCTTCGCGGCCGTGACGTCGATGTTGACGCCGATCATGTACGGATCGCCGCCGCCCTCGCCACCCAACATGCGGGCGCGCGCCTCGATCCAGCGGATCGAGCCGTCGGGCAGCGGCACCCGCCATTCCGAATCGAGCTCCCCGGTTGTCAGCGCCTGCTTGTTGTCCCGGTCGGCACGCGCCTGGTCCTCGGGATGCACCAGCGCCAGCCAGGCGTCATAGGTCCCGGGGAACGTGCCCGGCGCAAGTCCATAGAGCTCTTCGATCTCATCGGACCAGTGGCTGGCGCCGGATCTGCCGTCCCAGGTAAAGGTGCCAAGCCGTCCGTATTTCGCGGCGAGTTTGAGCTGCCCGGCCGTGCGCGACGCATCGTCCCTGGCTTGGGCGAGCATCCCGAAATTCTCCTGGATGACGCGTGCACTCTCCGCCTGCGCCTTTTCGGCCGCAGCTAGTCGGGCGTTGAGCGCCCGGACCTCCGGGGGATCGGAGGGCGCGGCCTCGCCGGGGATGGCGCGCTTGACGGCGATGCTTTCGAGCGGCCGGGCGATGCTTCGGCCGATGCCGGCCGCCAGCAGCAGCGCCAGGGCACAGATCGTCGTCGCCGCGATGGTTGCGGTCTGCACCGTCGAGGAGATCGCCTGGGCGAAAGCCGCCTGCTTGATGCCGACCCCGACAGTCCAGTCGCTCAGTTGGGGACGCGCATTGGCGTTGATGATCCGATCACCCTCGATCGACGGAAACTCCGCGATCCCCTCAGCCTTGGCAGTCGCCCGCCATCCGGCCGACGCCGGCTGCCCGGTCGAGGTGGCGTTCTTCGGGATGCGCGAAATGTAGCGGCCCTGGCCGTCCATGATGCCGACCAGCCAGTCGGCCGGCAGCTGCTGCTGGGCCAGCAGCCGGGTGTAGTTCGCGGCTGGCATGGCAATCGAAAGGCAGCGGAACGGCTTGCCGTCCTTGAAGACGGGGACATCAACGGTCGCCACCCACGCGCCGGAATTGGGACCGGTGAAGATGTCGGAGATCGACGGCCTTCCGGACTGAAAAGCGCGCTCCTGCGAGCCCCAGCCTTCGGGCGCGCGCTCGCCGAGCGGCTTGCCCGGCGTCGCCCCGGTGTTGAGCAGGATGCGGCCGCTCGCGTCCGACACGATGATCCAGCCTTCGCCGCTGACCGCACCGACGCGGCGCGCCTCCGCCTCGAAGTTGCTGAGATCGGCGGCACTGAGATCCGGAGACTTGCCCAGCACCTCGGCGAGCGCGATGTAGCGCCGCAATTCGGCGTCGACGGCACCGGAGATCGTCTGCGCGGCATAGGACAGGCCGCGCCGGATCGAGGCGTCGGCGGATTGCGCCATCGATACGATGACATAGGCGATCAGCCCGACGCAGGGCAGGAACAGAATGCCGGCCAGGAGAAGGAGGCGCCCCTTGATGCTCAAGGCGCCATAGGAACGCTCCATCGTTGCCAGCGCGCCCCTGGCTATGTCCGGCTCGCCCATGATTCCCCGCGGCGTTCCGAGATGGAACCGCCGATAATTCAGCAGACGCGAAAAAGTTCCGGACGCTTGGAAAACCAACAGCGCGCGCGGTCGTGCCGGCATTGCCGGCCCGCAGACCGCTCAGGTGACGAGACACTCGACCTCGCGCACACCGGCGCCGTCTCAGCAACAGACGCTGCGGCCGCACCCGGCAAGCGGCCGCAATCCCCGCTCGTTCAGGTCAATGTCGCGACCTACTCGTCGCGATAGACCTTTTCACGCTTCTCGTGGCGTTCCTGCGCCTCCACCGACAGCGTCGCAATGGGACGGGCCTCGAGCCGCTTCAGCGAAATCGGCTCGCCGGTCTCCTCGCAATAGCCGTAGGTGTTGTCCTCGATGCGCTGGAGCGCCGCGTCGATCTTGGAGATCAGCTTGCGCTGGCGGTCACGGGCGCGAAGCTCGATCGCCCGATCGGTCTCCGACGACGCGCGGTCGGCGAGGTCCGGATGGTTCACGTTCTCCTCCTGCAGAGCCTGCAGGGTGAGCTTCGATTCGCGCAGGATCTCCTCCTTCCATGCCAGCAGCTTGGCGCGGAAATAGTCGCGCTGGCGTTCGTTCATGAAAGGCTCTTTTTCGGAAGGTTTGTAGTTCTTCAACTTTTCCAAGGTCAGCCCATCTGTACGTGCTGGCGCCGGTTTCGGCACCGGCGGACGGAATACGCCCGTTCGCGGCCGCGTTATATAGCGGCCTCATGTGACAGACAATATTTCCATCGGCACGGGCGCCCCGCCGTTCGGGCCGTTGCACAGGCAAATTCGGCCCCAGCCGGCGGGACGCCGTGGACGGCCTCAGTAACCGACCGTGAAACGGGCCCGCCGGTGGGCTGGACGCTCGATTTCGTCGGCCATCGCGACCGCGAAGTCCTCGAAGGTGACGAAGCTCTTGCCGTCGGCATCGACCAGCAGCTGATCCGTTCCGAGCCGGAACTTGCCCGTCCGGGGGCCGAAATCGATCATCGCAGAGGGCGACAGGAAGGTCCAATCGAGCTCCTTCTCCTGGCGCAGGCGGTCGAGGAACGCGGCGCCCTTCTCCGCTTCGGCCTTGTAGGCGGCCGGAAAGCCGGGCGTCGTCACCAGCCGCACACCCGGCGCGACCTCGAGCGAGCCGGCGCCGCCGACCACGAGGTAACGCGATACGCCGGAGTCCTTGGCCGCCCCGATCAGGGTCTCGACATCGCTGGCCGAGAAATGGATCGCGCTGATCGCGACGTCATGGCCGGCCCAGAGTTTCGCCAGCGCGGCGCGGTCGTTGGCGTCCCCCCGCACCGCCGTGACGTTGGCGTGCTTCTCGATCTTGTCCGGGTTGCGGGCAATGCCGGTGACCTGGTGGCCGCGGCTGGCCAACTCGGCGGTGATGCGGGACCCGGCACGGCCGGAGGCGCCGGCGACGGCGATCTTCATGGGGAAACTCCTATGTTCGAGATCACGAGGTCGGATCCGAGGTCTGGACGAAGTCGCCTCGGTATCCGATAGTGACTAGATAGCGGAACGAATGCTGGTGTTAAGAGCGTACTTTAAGATCACCTGGTCACGCCGGAGTAACCGATGAGAGCCGCGAACGTCTATTCGGCCGACTGCCCAACGCGACAGATCCTGGATCGCGTCGGCGACAAATGGGCCGTGCTGATCCTGATCCTGCTGCGCAACGAACCCCTGCGCTTCAATCAGTTGCGGCGGTCGATCGAAGGGATTTCGCAGAAGATGCTGTCCCAGGTGCTGAAGAGCCTGGAGCGCGACGGCCTGGTGCGGCGGCGCGCGATCGCGACCGTCCCGGTCACCGTCGAATATTCGATCACGCCGCTCGGGCTGACGCTCGCCGCCGCGGTCGATCCGCTGCGCGACTGGGCCGAGCGTCATCTCAAGGAGGTCACCGCCGCGCAGCGGCGCTACGACGCGCAACAGCCGTCGAAGGCGGCTTGAACGCGCGAAGCGTCTCAGCTCCGCCCGGCCTTGGCGAGCTCGACCTCGACGCGCAGTTCGATCTCGGAGAGGATCGCATCCAGTCCCGGGTCGCCCGAGGTCTGCTTCAGGTCGGCCGCGGCATCGCGAAGCCGCAGCGCCATCGCAGTGTCGAGCTTGCCGGACAGCAGCGTCAGCTTGAGATCATCGAGCACGTCGAGCGCGCGCTTGCCGCGCTGGACCGAGCGCTTGCGGCGCTCCGCCGGCTCCTCCTCGATGCCCTGCAGCGCCAGCAGCGCATCAATGTTCGCCGTCTGCTTCGGCGCGAGGGTCGCGCGCGTGTCCTGTGTGGTGCCGACGTCAGGCAGCTTGAAGCCGCTGGACGAGGCCTTCCGCGTGCTGCTGGTTGACGAGCCCAGGGTCGTGCCGTTCGGTCCGTAGATGCGCATCGATGGCTCCCGCAAGCTTCGCGTGTCGAGCGGGAGATTGGCTCCGCCGTGGTTAACGGTGCGTAAACGGCCCGGCAAATTCTGCCGGGGCGGCAGCTTCGTTCCCCCGGAGTAACCCTGGACCGCGACAAAGCTTCGAGTCGATTTCACACTCTTTCAATGAGTTAGCCCGGAGCATCGCTGTGGCACGGCCCTCGCATAGTTAATGCCGATCATGCGGTCATGGGAGTGGCCGAGTGATCACTTGAAGAGTTCGAGGGGAGCATAGGATGCGACGCGTCCGAACTACGCGCCTGTTTCAGGTCGCCTGCGCCGCGGTGCTGGCGCTGGCATCTACCGTCATGTCTGCGAATGCGACCTCGCGGATCAAGGATCTCGCCAATATCGAGGGCGTGCGCCAGAACCAGCTGATCGGCTACGGCCTCGTGGTCGGCCTCAACGGCACCGGCGATACGCTGAACAACATTCCGTTCACCAAGCAGTCGCTGCAGGCGATGCTCGAGCGCATGGGCGTCAACATCCGCGGCGCCACCATCCGCACCGGCAACGTCGCCGCTGTCATGGTCACCGGAAACCTGCCGCCATTCGCCACGCAAGGCACGCGCATGGACGTGACGGTCTCCGCGCTCGGCGACGCCAAGAACCTGCAGGGCGGCACCCTGCTCGTCACCCCGCTGCTCGGCGCCGACGGCAACGTCTATGCGGTGGCGCAGGGCTCGCTCGCGATCTCCGGTTTCCAGGCCGAGGGCGAGGCCGCCAAGATCGTGCGCGGCGTGCCGACGGTCGGCCGCATCGCCAACGGCGCCATCATCGAGCGCGAGATCGAGTTCGCGCTGAACCGGCTGCCGAACGTGCGGCTTGCGCTGCGCAACGCCGACTTCACCACCGCCAAGCGCATCGCGGCCGCGGTCAATGATTTCCTCGGCGTCAAGACTGCCGAGCCGATCGATCCGTCGACGGTGCAGCTGAGCATCCCGCCGGAGTTCAAGGGCAACGTCGTCGCCTTGCTGACCGAGATCGAGCAGTTGCAGGTCGACCCGGATCTCGCCGCCAAGATCGTCATCGACGAGCGCTCCGGCATCATCGTGATGGGTCGCGACGTGCGTGTGGCGACCGTCGCCGTGGCCCAGGGCAACCTCACCGTCACGATCTCCGAAAGTCCGCAGGTCAGCCAGCCCAATCCGCTGTCGCGCGGCCGCACCGTGGTCACGCCGCGCACCAGCGTCGGCGTCACCGAGGAAGGCAAGAAGTTCGCGGTCGTCAGGGACGGCGTGTCATTGCAGCAACTGGTCGACGGCCTCAACGGCCTCGGCATCGGCCCCCGCGACCTGATCAGCATCCTGCAGGCCATCAAGGCGGCCGGCGCGATCGAAGCCGACATCGAGGTGATGTGATGGCGACGTCCTTCATCGACTCCTATCATGGCCGCGTCGCTCTCAGCATGCCGACGGCCGCGGCCGTCACCGCGCCGCGCACCGATCTCGATCTCGCGGCGGCTCTGACCAAGGTCTCGCCCAAGGCACAGGCCAGGGCCAAGGCGACGGCAACCGACTTCGAAGCCATGTTCCTCAACAGCATGTTCTCGCAGATGACCAGCGGCGTGAAGGGCGAAGGTCCGTTCGGCGACACGCCGGGCACCGGCGTCTGGCGCTCGATGCTGACGGAGCAATATTCCAAGAACTTCGCCAAGGCCGGCGGCGTCGGCATCTCAAACGACGTCTTCCGCACTCTCATCCTGCAACAGGCCGGCAGCAGCTCCGGCGCCAACGGCAAAGCGTAGATGTTCGCGTGACGAGCGCGTGGGCGGCAAACGCTCACGCCGAAGGGAGTTATGAAATGACCGCACAGGGACAAGCGAAGAAGACGACCTACACGGCCGCCACCAGCGCCGCAGAGGCACGCGCGCTCGCCGACGAGATGGTGAGCGTCATGAGCGAGCTGATCGCGGTCATCGAGCAGGAGACCGAACTGGTCCGCGCCGGCAAGCTGCGCGAAGGCATGGCGTTCGGCCCCAAGAAGACCGAGCTGTCCCGCCACTACGTCACGACCGTGGGCCGCCTCAAGGCGAGCCAGAATTTCATGAAGCAGACCGCGCCGGAGCTGCTCGCCACCCTGCATCGTCACCACGACACCTTTCGCGCCATGCTGCAGGTGAACCTGACCGTGCTGGCGACGGCGCACGCGATCTCGGAAAAGATCGTGCGCGGCGTCAATGCCGAGGTTCAGCGCAAGAACATCCCCAGCACCTATACCGCCGGCGGCCGCCGCGCCGCCCCGGGCGCGCGACACCTCACCCCGCTCGCCGTCAGCCGGACGCTCTGAGCCTCACCGCCAGCCCCCATCTGCATCGCCGCGCCGCCTCGAGGGCCGCGCGGCCGCCGCCGTTTAACGCTCGGATAAGCTTAAAAGGCCGGCGCGAATCACAACGCGGTGTTCATCCTATTTCCTAACATAACGTTGATTGGTCATCGGCATAGTTGCAAGCGGGATGGGTTGGGAATTGACTCGATGGCCATGAGGAGGCTGCCATGAGTTCCGATTTCAGCGTAAGACCGGTAGGGACGCCTGCGTCCGTTCCGATAATTCCGCCGTCGAGCCAGGCGGTGGTGAGCGCTGTTCCGACGGACCTTCCTCCCAGCCAGACCGTGACCGCGGCCGAGCCCGGCGTCCCCGTGCGCAACGACATCCCGGTCAACATCGCAAACGATCTGTCCGTGTCACGCCAAGCCTATTACGATCGCGCCGCTGCCGCTCTGGTGTTCCAGGTGGTCAACCGCAAGACCGACCAGGTCGTGACCCAATATCCAGATGAGGCCGTGCTGCGCCGCCGGGCCTACTTCAACACGCTCGACCTGCAGAAGGATATGCAGAGGGCCGACGTGCCGCGCGTCGTGGCGACCGATCGCACTGCCTGAGCCCCCGCGGAACCGGGCCGCTTCATTCCGCCGCCCGCACGCCGCCCCACCGGGCGGCGTTGCCGTATCGAGCCGCGCAGCTTTGGCGGATCAACGGCTCCGTATCGCGTAGGCGGTGTCGAGATAGGTCTGGCCCGAGGCGGCGTCGGTGACCACGTTCTTGATCTGGGCCTTGCCGTTGCCGGTCGGCGTGAACTTCGTATCGCCGATCCTGAACGCATGAGACCGGGAACGACTTCCCGTTGGCATGTCTTCCGCTCCAACCGCCCGATATAGAGCGTCGGATAGACGGCCACGTATCTGCTGTTGCTTCGCGCCGTACTGCGCAGGTTCGACTTGTAGGACGCAGACAGGATGCTGGCGATATCGGTCACGACGACGCGCCTCCCGCCCTGCCCCCGACGGTCAGCTCCGCCCGGACAACCCCGCGGCGATGTGGCAGTTGATGTCGATCAGCGACTTGAGCTTCGCCGGATCCGGGTCCATCTGCATCTCGATCGTCTGCTTCATCACGAACACGCCGATATTTGCGATGTTCTGGCGGATGTCGAGCGGATTCGGATTGTCGTCCGCCTCCATCGCGCTCATGAAGATCGTCCACAAGCGACGATTGAAGAGCAGAGCCTTGTACATGTTGCGATCAGGGCCGTTCCAATTGGCCTGGACTTCCTGCAGCTGCCGTGCCGCTTTCAACAGAGCCTGAGCTTCGATCTCCCGTGGTGATGCCGTCGTCTGCGACGTGCGGGCATAGGCTTGAGCGGCATATGACATCAACTACTCCGGACTGACGCAGGGACACGACCAAACTGCTCAGGTTTTGTACTTTGTGTGCCTTTAAAATATGGTTAGCGGCCGTTAGCGGAATTTGTTTCGTAGCGTCACGGAGCACCGCAAATCGCTTTGTTTGGTGCACCTCTTAATTTCTTGCGAACGCGGTGATTCAAAATGTCCGGACGAAGCTCGTACGTTGTTCATCCCGCCCGAGCGGCGCGAACTACACGAACAACGGCGTTCTCACAGAGCTGACTCACGGCCCCGACATCGAACGGAGACCAGTGCCGGCACGCTCGGCATAGCCTAACGCAGAAGCGGCGGGCATGGCCCGCCGCTTCGATGAGATATTATTCCGGTACGTTCGCGCGTCAGCGCAGCAGCTGCAGCACGCTCGCCTGCGACTGATTGGCCAGCGCGAGCGCGGAGACCGCGATCGACTGGCGCGTCGACAGCGCCTGGCTGTTGGCCGCCTCCTCGTTGGTGTCGGCCAAGGTCAAGTTCGACGAGCCGGTCTGCAGCACGTTGATCAGGTTCTTGTTGAAGTCCTGACGGATCTGCACGATCGAGAGGTTCGAACCGAGCGACGACGCTTCAGAGCGGATCGCGGTCGATGCACTGTTCAAGGTCGTCAGCACCTTGTTGGCCGAGTTGCTGTCGAGGAAGTCGCTTCCGACCACCAGCGCCGACAGGCCGAGACCGGTGCTGTTGAAGGTCACGCCGGTGATGTTCAGCGTGGACCGTCCGGTCTCGTTGAACACCAACTTGAGCGTGTCGCCGTTGAGCAGGTTGATGCCGTTGAACGAGGCGTCTTGCGCCGTGGTGTTGATCTGCGCCAGGACGTTGTTGTACTGCGCGATCAGGCCGGCACGCGTCGTCTGAGAGTTGGTGTCGGCCACCGGGGTCGAGGCCGTCACGCCGTTGAAGGCCATGCTGGCCGCGGTCGAAGAGCCGGCGACCGCGCCGATCGTCGACGATGCCGCTTCGTTGGTGGTGAGGATCGTAAGCTGGCCCGTCGTGCTCAGGCTGGCCTGCAGGTTGTTGGCCGCGAGCGCCGTATTGAGCTGTGCCAGCGTCGAGATCTGCGAAGCACCTGTGCCGAACGTTATGTTCGTTGCGACGCCGCCCCCTGTCGAGGCAATTGTCAACGTCTGTCCTGTCAAGGCTGGCGGATTTCGTGTGGTCGTGCCGGCGGTCAATCCGAGCTTGGCCAGGGCCGTGCCCGATACTGTCAGATCCTGCGCCGTGCCTGTCGCCAGCTGGATCTTGCCCGCTGCCACCGTGGACGGCGTTGCGGTGGCTCCGGTCACCGAATCGATGGCAGCCAAGAGGTTGCTGACGGTGTCGCCGACGCCGATATTGGTACCGGCCGAGACCGAGCCGGCCACGAAGGTGAACACGACACCGTTGACCACGAGCGTATCGCCGGTGGTGACGCTGCTCGCCAGGTCGTTCGAGGTCGAGCTCGCCGTACCCGACAGCCTGGTGGATCCGGTGATCGCAACGGCCGAGCTGAGGTTGTCGTTGTTGACCGTGCTGCCGGTCACGAAATTGTTTGAGGAGCTGCCGAGCAGGTTGTTCGCCGTCGCCCCTGAGATGACCGCGGAGGTCACGCTCGACTTGGTGGTGTATCCCGTCGGCGCCTGAAGCACTTGGCTTGCGATCGATTTGGCGCTGTCGACAAGCTTCTGAAGTGAGGTGAGACCGGTATTCGCAGCCTGGAGAACCTGGACACCGTTGCCGATGCTGTCGAGCAGATTCGCAATGTCGCTCGCGCGGTTGTTGAGCGATTGCGAGGTGAAGAATTCGGTGGGGTTATCGAGCGCCGTGTTGACCTTGTTGCCGGTGGCCAGGTTGTTTTGAGTCGTGGCCAGCAGCGATGCGGTGTTTTGCAGCGCCAGCAGGTTTTGGCGAACCGAAGCCGAGAGAACGATACCGGACATGTGTGTGAAACCTTCCTAGTTATTCACCAGGGGGTTCTAGTCCACCCACTTTTAAAACATGGTTAATGGCACTTTAAATTTCTTGCTTAACGACTGGTTGCGATCCTTGGCTCCACTCGCGTCCGGTTCCAGACCAGTATTGATACGGGCCGGACGGCCAAACCAGGCGAAAAAAAGCGGCGGGGTTTCCCCCGCCGCCTTGGTCGTCGAGATGCGATGCTTGTGGATCAGCGCAGCAGCTGCAGCACGCTCGCCTGCGACTGGTTGGCGAGCGACAGCGCGGACACCGCGATCGACTGACGGGTCGACAGCGCCTGGCTGTTGGCCGCTTCCTCGTTGGTGTCGGCCAGCGTCAGGTTCGACGAGCCGGTCTGCAGCACGTTGATCAGGTTCTTGTTGAAGTCCTGACGGATCTGCACCACCGACAGGTTCGAACCCAGCGTGGAGGCTTCCGACCGCAGCGTCGAGCTCGCCGAGTTCAACAGGGTGATCACCTTGTTCGCCGAGTTGTTGTCGAGGAAGTCGGTGCCCGAGGTGAGGTTCGACAGGCCAAGACCGCCAGTGTTGAAGGTCACACCGGTGATCGAGAGCGTTGACTTGCCGTTCTCGTTGAAGGTCAGCTTCAGCGTATCGCCGTTCAGCAGGTTGACACCGTTGAACGAGGCGTCGGCCGCGGTCGTGTTGATCTGCGCCAGCACGTTGTTGTACTGCGAGACCAGGCTCGCGCGCTGCGTCTGCGCGGTCGCATCCGCCACCGGCGCCGCCGCCGTCAGACCGTTGAAGGCCTGGCTGGATGCAGCCGACGTACCGCCGATCGCACCGATCGTGGCCGAAGCCGCGTCGTTGGTCGTGGTGATCGAGATCTTGCCGGTGGTATCGATCGAGGCTTGCAGGTTGTTCGCCGCGAGCTTGGTGTTGAGATCGTTCAGCGACTTGACCTGCCCTGTCCCTAGACCGAACGTGACACTCGTCGCCGTGCCACCTCCTGTGGCGCCGATCGTCAAGGTCTGACCTGACAAGCCGTCGCCGACAGCAGTCAGCCCGAGCTTGCCCAAGGTGCCGGTGCTGCCCGAGAGCGTCAATCCCGCCGCCGGCGGCGTCAGGGTGATCGCCCCCGCGGTGATCGACGCGGTGACGCCGGTCTGGGTCTGGATCGCCGACAGCAGGTTGCTGACGCTGTCGCCGATGCCGATGTTGGTGCCCGTCGAGGACGTGCCGGTGATGAAGGTGAAGGTGGTGCCGTTGACGACCAGCGTCTCACCGGAGGTGATGCCGGAGGCGAGGTTGTTCGACGCGGTGCCCGCCGTGCCCGACAGCTTGGTCGAGCCGGTGATCGCCACCGCGCTCGAGGTATTGTCGTTGTTCACGACCGAGCCGGTCACAGCTGTCGAGCTGGAGCCGAGCAGGTCGGTGGCGGTCGCCCCGGTCAGAGCCGCCGAGGTCACGCTGGACTTGGTCGAGTAGCCCACGGAGCTCTGCAGCACCTGGTTGGCGATCGACTTGGCGCTGTCGACGAGCTTCTGCAACGAGGTGATGCCGGTGTTGGCGGCCTGCAGCACCTGCACGCCGTTGCCGATACCGTCGAGCAGATTGGAGATGTCGGAAGCGCGGTTGTCGAGACCCTGGGCGGTGAAGAAGTTGGTCGGATTGTCGAGCGCCGAGTTGACCTTCTTGCCCGTGGAGAGATTGTTCTGGGTGGTGGCGAGGAGCTGAGCCGTCGACTGAAGCGAGAGCAGATTCTGACGCACCGACGCCGAGAGAACAATACCTGACATTTTCATACCCTTCTGGTGTGAAACAAACGGCCCGATCCATTCAGGATCAAGGCGAAGCCCGTCGGTGACTGCACCACCGGGCGACGGGCGTTAAGGTAAATGCGAGCGGCTAACAAACAGTGAAGTCACGACCGCTCGCGGTCCCCGATGCGTGGCATCGGCACGGCCGCGCATCGGCGATTCGCCGCGGATCACCTTGAAAACACCGTATATTCGCCAGGCGGGCGCGGCCGTTTACCGTCCGTTAACCATGATCGGAAAGGATTGCTGCGCACCGACCGATCGAGCGCGCAGACTCCCCGCGCGATCTAGACTGGCAGCTGGACCCGTCATCGGCCTCGACGCAGCAGGTTCGGCGCCACGCCGATTGCGGCAACGGAGAATGAGAATGGCCCTGAAAGTCGAACTGAAGCCGCATGAGCGCATCATCATCGGCTCCTGCGTGATCACCAACACCGATCAGCGCGCGCGCCTCCTGATCGACGGCGAGAACATTCCGATCCTGCGCGAGAAGGACATCCTGACGCCGGAGACGGCCGACACGCCGGCCAAGCTCGTCTATCTTGCGGTCCAGCTGATGTACATCTCGCCGGGGGCAGACGCGGATCACGGCACCTATTTCAACCTGCTGCGCGACATCATCACCACGGTGCCGAGCGCCTGGCCGATTATCGAGGCGATCAACGGTCATATCCTCAACGGCGATCTCTACCAGGCGCTGAAGGAAGCCAAGAAGCTCGTCGCCTACGAGAAGAAGCTGATCGAGCAGGCTGAAGCCGAACAGCAGGACAAGCCGGTGAGCTCGGCGGCCTGAGCTTTCGTCTCCTCACCCGACATCGAAAGGCCCGGCTCGCCAGTCGCGAGACCGGGCTTTCCGATTTTTGCGCGCTCGCCAAGCTACGCCGCAGCAATGTCGGACCTTTCCTCCGATAAAAAGGCGGCGGGGTTTCCCCCGCCGCCCTGGTCGTCGAGATGCGATGCTTGCGGATCAGCGCAGCAGCTGCAGCACGCTCGCCTGCGACTGGTTGGCGAGCGACAGCGCGGACACCGCGATCGACTGGCGGGTCGACAGCGCCTGGCTGTTGGCCGCTTCCTCGTTGGTGTCGGCCAGCGTCAGGTTCGACGAGCCGGTCTGCAGCACGTTGATCAGGTTCTTGTTGAAGTCCTGACGAACCTGCACCACCGACAGGTTCGAACCCAGCGTCGAGGCCTCGTTGCGCAGCGTGGAGCTGGCGGTGGTGAGCACGCCGATGACCTTGTTCGCCGAGTTGTTGTCGAGGAAGTCGGTGCCCGAGGTCAGGGTCGTCAGCCCGAGCCCCGCGGAGTTGAAGGTCACGCCGGTGATCGACAGCGTCGACTTGCCGTTTTCGTTGAAGGTCAGCTTCAGCGTATCGCCGTTCAGCAGGTTGACACCGTTGAACGACGCATCGCTCGCGGTCGTATTGATCTGCGCCAGCACGTTGTTGTACTGCGAGACCAGGCTCGCGCGCTGCGTCTGCGCGGTCACATCCGCCACCGGAGCCGCCGCCGTCAGACCGTTGAAGGCCTGGCTGGATGCAGCCGACGTACCGCCGATCGCGCCGATCGTGGCGGACGCCGCGTCGTTGGTCGTGCTGAGGGTGATCTTGCCGGTCGACGAATCGATCGAGGCCTGCAGGTTGTTGGCTGCGAGCTTCGCGTTGAGATCGTTCAGCGACTTGACCTGTCCTGTCCCTAGACCGAACGTGATGCTGGTCGCCGTGCCACCTCCTGTGGCGCCGACCGTCAAGGTCTGACCTGACAAGCCATCGCCGACAGCAGTCAGCCCGAGCTTGCCCAAGGTGCCGGTGCTGCCCGAGAGCGTCAATCCCGCCGCCGGCGGCGTCAAGGTGATCGCCCCCGCGGTGATCGACGCGGTGACGCCGGTCTGGGTCTGGATCGCCGACAGCAGGTTGCTGACGCTGTCGCCGATGCCGATGTTGGTGCCCGTCGAGGACGTGCCGGTGATGAAGGTGAAGGTGGTGCCGTTGACGACCAGCGTCTCACCGGAGGTGATGCCGGAGGCGAGGTTGTTCGACGCGGTGCCTGCCGTGCCCGACAGCTTGGTCGAGCCGGTGATCGCCACCGCGCTCGAGGTATTGTCGTTGTTCACGACCGAGCCGGTCACAGCCGTCGAGCTGGAGCCGAGCAGGTCGGTGGCGGTCGCGCCGGTCAGAGCCGCCGAGGTCACGCTCGACTTGGTGGAGTAGCCCACCGCGCTCTGCAGAACCTGGTTGGCGATCGACTTGGCGCTGTCGACGAGCTTCTGCAGCGAGGTGATGCCGGTGTTGGCGGCCTGCAGCACCTGCACGCCGTTGCCGATGCCGTCGAGCAGATTGGAGATGTCGGAAGCGCGGTTGTCGAGACCCTGGGCGGTGAAGAAGTTGGTCGGATTGTCGAGCGCCGAGTTGACCTTCTTGCCCGTGGAGAGGTTGTTCTGCGTGGTGGCGAGGAGCTGAGCCGTCGACTGGAGCGAGAGCAGGTTCTGGCGAACCGACGCAGAGAGTACGATACCTGACATTGTCATTCCCTTCTGGATGAACATGAGTAGACATCGCCGCACCGTTCTGTCGGCGATGGCGCAGACTGGTCCGCGGAATCCTACCCGTTCGTTAAATTGACTTCGGAACGGCCGCGCGCAGCCTCCGCCGCCGCCGTTAATCCTAATTGGCCGCTAATCAGTTTGATCAAATGCGTGCAGGCCGCCGCGATTCACGGTAAAATGGCGCACGGATCCACGTCTGACGGGCGCGCGCCGATACGCGGTGCGACCGTTAAGGCAGTGCTAACTATGAGCTTGCGGAAGAGCGGCCGGTTACGCGGGGGTGCGGTCCGCGTGCGGGAGGACGATCTCGACGCTGGCGGTCCGGCCGTGCGGCTCCTGGAGCTCCAGACGTCCGTTCGAGCGCCTGACGAAATCCTCGACCAGCCGGATCTCCGAGAACACGGGATCGGCTGGACCGGCCTCCGCCGCACTCACCGACGCCGTCAACACGATCTGCACGTCGGAGGAGATGCCGCCGGCGCGCGAGGCGTCCGCACTCATGCGCCTGGCCTGGATGTCGATGCGGCCACCGTGCTCCAGTCGATGTCGGGCCCCGATCGCAAGACACAGCAATGCCGCCATCAACTGGCCCGGATCAGCGAAGACGGCCGGCACGTCCGCGCCCACCGACGTCGTCACCTCGACCTCGGTGCCCAATGTCGGACGAAGCAGGCGAGCGACGTCGACCAGGAGCTCGTTCAACTCCACCGCACATGGCTGCGGCGGCCGGCCCCTTGCGAACGACAGAAGCTGCGACGTCAATCGAGCGCCCCGGGTCGCGGCCTCGTCGATCAGACGCGCGACGGCCGCCAGTTCGGGCTTGTCCTCGACCGCTTCGGCGAGAATGTCGATGGTCCCCGTGATCACGGTGAGAATGTTGTTGAAGTCGTGCAGCAGGCCACCGGCAACCTGACCCACGATGGCCATCCCTGGGTGGATGTCCGGCGTCGCTGCAGCCGGAATGTCTGCGCCCGGGCTCGGTAGCGACTGATTGGACCGCTGGTAGGTGGAAGAGGCCATGAATCCTGCAATACCTGTTGGGGGGGAGGACGGCGGGGCTATCGGGACGCAAACGCACGGACGCCGCTGCGATGTTCAGCTTCGTCTTGATGCTCAGCCTTGGCGCTCAGTCTCACCGCTGACCATCGATCGCGCTCCGGCTGGATGCAGCATCAGTTGGACTCCTGCTCCTGCCAGGACGACAACCTCGTCACCGCCAGCCGCAGGACACCGGCCGATGCCTCCACTGGCGACGAGAGTTGCATCCGACAGAAAAAGATCCGTCAACGAATCAGCGCGCTTATTAGCGATTTTGGCCTCAAGATGTCCGCTGTCAATTGCGGCGCTTGCTACGTGGCGTCCGTGTCCGGCGGAGCTGCGGCGGCCGGAGCAACGAGACGTTCGCCGCAAGCGTGCTGCGCTGCTTTCAGGAGCCGAGGCGGAGGCCGGATGCGTGCCGACTGTATACAACCGCGCGCGATCAGATCAGCACATCGCACACACGTTGATGGCCCAAATCCGCAACGCGCATTCGCGCCTGTCTGCACGACAACGCACACAGCAGGAACGAATGGTCTTTACTGGGAATATTACCCGTGATTCTTCTTGTCAGCGGATGGGACGCAGTTCTATGGAACCATGAGGGCATTGAGATCTGCGAGGCTCCGTTACTGCAATGCAGGAGATGGCTTTGGACCCCAGCTTGCGTTCTCCGAACGGTTTCCTGTCGTCGTTGACCGACGATGATTTCGAGCTGATCCGACCCTATCTGCGGACCGTGGATCTGGTGCAAGACTCCATTCTCGCCGAGGTCGGCGAAAAGCTTTCGCGCATCTACTTTCCTCATCGCGGCGTGATCTCGCTGGTCGTGAACCTCGCGCGCGGAGAGCGCGTTCAGGTGGCGATGATCGGTCGCGATAGCTTCTTCGGAAGCATGTCCCTGCTCGCGGGCGGCGATCCGGTGGTGCTGAACAGCGCGGTGGTCCTCGTTCCCGGTGCTGCATCGGTCGTCGACATCGATAGGGTACGGGCAGCCGCCGAACAGAGCCCCTCGTTTCGCGCGCTGATGTTGCGCCACGCACTCGCCATCTACGTGCAGAGTCAGCAGACCGCCGGTTGCAACGCCGCCCACACCGTCGAGTCGCGTCTCGCCCGTTGCCTGCTGCAGACGCATGACCTTTCAGGCGGCAACAAGCTCTACATCACCCAGGAGTCCCTGGCGCAGATGATCGGCGCCCGACGCAACAGCGTTTCGCTGGTGGCGAGCACGCTGCAGCAGGCGGACTTCATCCACTATAGCCGCGGCCATATCGAGATCATCGATCTGGAGGGGCTGAAGAAGACGGCGTGTGAGTGCTACGGCGCCGTGAAGGCCCACTACGAGAACCTGGTCCGGCCGCGCAGCCTGCCGTAAGCAGGCGTCGTTCCAGCCGTCGCGCGCCGGCGCCTCGCCGACCGCCCTTGCCTCCGTACAACTACGGCCCATTGCATGATCCCCATCACCGATGCGGACGGAATTAACGCGCTGTTCAACGGGCGCTGATAATTGTCGACGTGCTGACGAGCGCGAGTTCCAAGAAGCGTCGAATAATCTTCGTGCTGATATATCTCGCCCGTGTTCGGCTTTTGACCAGACGCGCGGAGTAATGACATGGCCTTTGATCTGTCGATGCCGATCCTGGTGGTCGATGACTACGCCACTATGATCCGGATCATCCGCAACCTGCTGAAGCAGCTCGGATTCGAGAATGTCGACGACGCCAGCGACGGATCGGCCGCGCTCTCCAAGATGCAGGCGAAGAAGTATGGCCTCGTGATCTCCGACTGGAACATGGAGCCGATGACCGGCTACGACCTGCTGCGCGAGGTGCGCGCCAGCCCGGAACTGTCGAAGACGCCGTTCATCATGATCACGGCCGAGTCGAAGACCGAGAACGTCATCGCCGCCAAGAAGGCCGGCGTGAGCAACTACATCGTCAAGCCGTTCAATGCTGCGACGCTCAAGACCAAGATGGAAGCCGTGTTCGGCCCGGCCGAATAGCCGAACTCCCCGGGAATGCCCTGCGCGGCGGCCGGACCGGTGTTCGGCCGCTTTCTCTTTGGCGGACGAACACCGCGCGGTTGACGACGGCAGGACGCATACATCGCCGCACGCTCCCCGTAGTCGTACGGAAACCAAAATTTACGAGGGGGTCAGAGCCGGCCGGTAGACATGATCCTGCTTGCCGATGACCGTGTCAGGGCGGCAACGGGACAGGGAATTCATGCGCAACGAACTCCTCGTGATCGAAGATGCCGCCGTGCATGTTTCAATCTTGCGAAAGATTGCAGCACAGGCCGGCTTCAACGCGACGGACGTGAGCTCGGTCGACGCAGCCTCGATCGTCCTGCAGAAGAGGAGCTTGGACTGCATCATGCCGGACCTCTCGCTGGGCAACCGCTCCGGCACCGAGGTTCTCGAGCTCAATATAGGTTCCCCCTTCTCGAAGCCGATCGACCTGATGCGGCCCCGGCAAACTCTGAAGCAGATCGCGCAGCAGACCGATCGCCGGCGGCTGGTCAGAGCGGCGGGCTGGTAGCAGGCGATGAGCAAAAAGAAGCGCTTTCTGGGAGCGCCTGCAGCGATCGCGCTGATCCTCGTCTGCGTCATTGCCGGCAGCAACCTCTTCTTCCTCACCAATCTGCGCGAGAACGCGCTTCAGCACGCCGAGGAAGATCTCAGCCGCCATAGCCTCACGCTTGCCGAGAACGCCGACCGTTCGGTGAAGTCCGTCGACCTCGTGCTCACGAGCGTGCGCGACTACCTGGTGCGCGGCGGCGCCATCGACGCTGCGGCGTATCGCAAGGTCGCGTCAGACCATCAGACCCACCTCCTGCTCAAGGAAAAGATCGCGGGACTGCCGCAGATCGATGCGGTGACGCTGATCGACGCGCAAGGCAGGCTCCTGAACTTCTCGCGCTACTGGCCGATCCCGGACGTCAACATCGCCGACCGCGACTACTTCAAGGCGCTGAAGGCCGACCCTGCACCGCACACGTTCCTCAGCACGCCGGTTCAGAATCGCGGCGACGGCACCTGGAACATCTATTTTGCCCGCCGGCTCGACGATTCCAATGGCGAGTTCATGGGCATGATGCTCGGCGCCATGTCGGTGCCCTATCTGGAGAACTTCTTCGGCTCCACCGCGCAGGGTCTCGATGCCGCGGTGTCGCTGATCCGCGAGGACGGGACGCTGCTCGCGCATTTTCCGCCCACGAGCGAGATCGGCAGGCGGACCTCCGGCTTCGGTCAGCGCGCGCTGTCGGCCGGCGGCGTGCTGCGCGAGCCCTCCGCACGAACCGGCGAGATGCGCCTGCGGGCGGCAAAGATGCTGCCCAATTATCCCGCGATGATCGTGGTGTCGGTATTCGAGCACGACGTCCTGAAGGCCTGGCGCGACATGGCGACGCTTCTGGTCATCGTGTCGCTGGTGAGCGCGATGGCCGTGCTCGCGGCCGCGGTCCTGATCTCCCGCTGGTGGGAACGCCACGAGCACCTGATCGAGGCCGCCGAGGCCGCGAATGCGGCGAAGTCCACCTTCGTCGCGATGATGAGCCACGAGATCCGCACGCCGATGAACGCGGTGCTCGGCCTCGCCACGACGCTGCTGGAAACCAATCTCGATCCCGAGCAGCGCCGTTCGGTGGTGGCGATCCACAATGCCGGCGACAACCTGCTCGAGATCCTCAACGACATTCTCGACTTCTCCAAGCTCGAATCCGGCCAGCTCTCGCTCGAGGACATCGCGTTCTCCGCCGAGGCCCTGGTCCACAACACGCTCAGCATCATCGGGCCGCGGGCTTCCGCCAAGGACCTGAAGCTGAGGAGCGTCGGCGACCCATCCGTGCCGCCGGCGCTGGTCGGCGACGCCGGCCGCATTCGCCAGATCCTGCTCAACCTGGTGTCCAACGCGGTCAAGTTCACCTCGTCCGGCGAAGTGGTCGTCACGACGCGCTGCATCGAGAAGGATGACGAGAAGGCGACCGTGGAATGGACGGTGACCGACACCGGCATCGGCATTGCCGCCGACAAGATCGGCTCGCTGTTCGCGAACTTCGTCCAGGCCGACAATTCGATCAGCCGCCGGTTCGGGGGCTCCGGACTCGGACTCGCGATCTGCAAGCGACTGATCGAGCAGATGGGGGGTGACATCAGGGTCACCTCGACGCTGGGCAGCGGATCCACCTTCTCGTTCCGCCTGACGCTGCCGATTGCCGAGACCATCGCGGTGCCAGAGCAGAACGACGACGGCATCTACACCTCGCTGCAGAACCGGATCGCAGCGTTCGGCCGGCCGCTGCGCGTCCTCGTGGTGGACGACAATCCGACCAACCGTCTGGTCGCGACCAAGATGCTCAAGGATTTCGACATCCAGACCGACACGGCCTGCGACGGCGCCGAGGCCGTCACCGCCGCCAGCCGCTTCAACTACGACCTCATCCTGATGGACGTCCGCATGCCGGAGATGGACGGCTTCCAGGCGACCCGGACCATTCGCGCGCGAGGCGAGCGCCGCTCCAACGTGCCGATCATCGCCTTCACGGCGAACGCCTTCATGGAGGATATCCGAGCCTGCCGGGAAGCCGGGATGAACGATTTCGTCGTCAAGCCCGCCCGCAAGAAGGCGCTCGTGGAGGCCATCCTGCGCGTGCTGCCCCTGCCCGTTCCGGTGCTGGACACCGCGGCGTCAGACGCCCCGCTGGTGCCGGCTCAGGCGGATGCCGCGGCCCCCGACATTGGCGCCGACACCGAAATTGCTCCCGAAGCTGCGCTGGACCGCGAAGCCTACGCCGAGCTGGTCGGCGAGATCGGAGACGAGGCGGCGCAGGAGATCCGCGACGTGTTCTTCAGCGAGACGGATGCGCGGCTGAAGCAGCTCCGCCAGCTGACGCTCGACGGCGAGCGCATCAAGATCGGCCGCGAGGCGCATTCGCTGAAGAGCGCAGCCGGAACCTTCGGGTACCGCCGGCTTGCAACCTACGCGCTGGCGCTGGAGAAGAGCGCACCACGCCTGTCCGCCAAGGAGTATGCCGAGCTGCTCGACAACATCGAGGCCGCCTACGCCGCCGCCCGCGCCCAGGAGCTGCAATATTGAAGCGGGGAGGCCGCAGGCCTCCCTGGCGCATGCCGATCCGCGCGACGTCCCCGCACGGTGCACCGCGGCGACGAGGACGGGCTCCGACGATCGAGATGGCAAACGAGACGTTCACGAACGCGGATTCGCCGAACCTGACCTTCATAATCCCTTACAATGGGTTGACGCCGTACTTCTACGGCTCACGATTTTCACAATCAACTAATCATGAGCTGCGAGACTCGGGGTCACATAGGAGATGTGTCCCATGTTTACTTTTGAAACCGCCGACCAGAAGGAAGTCAGGCGTTTCCGAATTGCGCAGTTCAACGGCCGGACCGCGACCGTGAAATCCGGCGGATCGACGATCACCGGCCACGTCCGTTCAGTCATGGAAAAGGAAGCGAGCGTACCGCCGCGCTGGACCATTACGATCGTGCCGACGCCGCCCAAGGCGCAAGCGCCGCTGCGCCCGACCTCCCGGGTTCGTCCCTTCGCCGAGGATTATTTCTGACAGCACGGACATCCGCGTCCGCAATCAGCGCGTTCGACCGAGCCGGTCGGACGCCGATTGTCGTTGTCTGCATCGCAGGGCCCACCTCGAAGGCACGAGCGCGGCATTCGCGCTCGTTCGCCGTCATCCGATCTGATTGAGGAGTGCTGCGCGGACGAGTTCGGCGGTATTGCGCGCGCCAACCTTGCGCATGGCTTCGGCGCGATGGCTCTCGAAGGTGCGGGGGCTGATGCCCATGCGCAAGGCGCCCTCCTTGTTCGAGTGCCCCTCACTGATCAGCTTGAGGACCTCGTATTCGCGCGGGGTCAGCGACTTGCTGGCCCGGCCGGGTGGCCGCCCGGGCACCGCGCCCTCCTCGAGAGCCGGCGCCGCCCGTGACAGCGGTCCGAACTGCCCGTGCGCGCCGGACATCTGGTTGACCAGGGCGCAGATCCGCTCGGTCTGCAGCAACGCGTTGTCGACGACGAGCTGGACATGCCGGCGCTCGCCGGGCGTCCTGGCAATCTCGTCACTGCGCTGCTTGATTTCCTCCATGTAGAGCATCAGGGCGGTGAGCGAACCGTTCAGCTGACGCGCCAAAGCGAGCCTGCCCTGGTCGTCGTGACGTCCCATCGCGAGCGGCGCAGACATGCCGGAACGGGTCGCCAGGAGATCCGGGTCGTTAACCCCTTGGCCGCCCGGAGCAGGTGCGGCGTGAGCGTCGGAAAGGCTGTTGTTCAGCTGTGCCATGCCTCATTCTGACGCGAGGGCGACTTTAACATGGTTAATTATGTCGTCCGTAGCAATACGGGATTGTTCCGGCAACTCGCACAACCGTCGATCATTTCCCCAAAAAGTTGCAAGCTGCAATGGTTAAGCCGGGGCGTGATGCCACCCTTCAAGGAGACGTCCGCGGCGCGTGCGGCGGCGGCTGTCCACGATGCCGCGCATTACTACGATTGTTTACTGACATTAATTTCGCACCAACTGTTTCGTGCTTCCATGCGTTCCGTGCCCGTCCGTGGAGACGAGCGACCTTGAGATATAGCTGACAGCCTGACGCCAATGGGACCGGTCGACCGGATCTGGGAATTCCTGCAGCGGTTGTCACCGCTGACACGAAGCTGTCTGCTCAGCGAGCTCGAACGGCTGGAGCTGAGCGGCGTCGACATGCCGGGATCCGCCGACCTCCAGGCCCGGCTGCGCGCCGAGATCCGCAACAACAATGGCGCCGGCGGCCACCGCACCATCAATCCTTCGCGCTACTTCTTCATGCCGGTCGAGCAGCTTCTCATCGACGGTTCGCCGGAGCATGCCAATGAGGGCCGCATTGCCCGCGGCTCCCTCACGCCGATCTGGGAATGGATCTCGCGCGATCTGCTGCCGACCATGGCGCGCGACTATAATGCACAGATGAAGGACCTGATCGCGGCGGACAAGCAGCGCGAGATCCGCCAGACGGCGAGCGCGTTCCAGACCAAGGTGACGAAGTCGCTGGAAGGCACGTTGGCGCGCGCCGAGGGCATCGAGCAGGTCCGCAGCAAGCTGAAGGCCTATACGGCCTCGCCGTCGGTGTTCGACGATGTCGTCAAGCTGATGAAGGCGCTGCGCGCCCGCGAGGAACTCGCGAAGTTCGCCGATTCGCTGCCGGACCGGATCGCGGAGTTCGACGATCCGCAGGTGAAGAAGATGGTGCTGCTGCTCGATGCCCTGCGCAAGAGGCAGCCGGAAGCCGTGCCCTTTGCGTTGACGCTCGTCGCCAAGCGTCTGAAGGAGCCGTGGCAGGTGATGCGGCTGGCGACGAAGGCGGCGCGCTCGAAGAACATTGCCGACGTCATCGCGGCACCCTACGCGATGACCGTGCCGATGGTGCTCGACCAGTTGGAGGACAAGCGGCTCGCGCTCCGGATCGCGTTGAAGAACAACCGCGTCGTGACCGCCAAGGAAATCCTGACCAGCATCTATGACATCGAATATGCGATCCAGGTCCGCATCGATCGCATCGAGGACTCGGACTGGGGTACGCGCCTGAGCACCATCATGGCCAATACCGACAGAATGGTGCAGGCCGAGGTCAAGCGCTTCCCCGAAGAGGTCGGACACGTGCTCGGCTCGAACAGGCTGCGCAGCCATCGCTCGTTCGGCGGCCGCCTCACCTATTTCGCCTGGAAGGGCCGCGACGCGATCAAGACGGTGCTGCGGTCTGCAACCGGTTGACGGCGGCGCGTCGAGACGGCCTTCCGGCCATCCTATCCCTGGGCCATGCGTTCGCGCGCCGACTTGAAGCCCGCCACGAAGCGCGCCAGCGTGTCCGAGGTCTTGCCGCGCGGCAGCATCACTTCGATCAGCGAGAAGCGTCCGCGCCGATGCACTGCGCGCTCCAGCGCGGCGACGAGCTCGCTGCGGGTGGCGACGCGCTCGCCGGTGCCGCCGATGGAATTGGCGATGTCGGCATAGTGCCAGTCGTCGAGATCGTTGAACCGCGATTCCGGCTGGAACACACGCAGCATCTCCCAGCTGCAATTGTTGAACAGCACGACGATCGGATCGAGCCCGTAGCGGCGGCAGTTGCCGAGCTCCCATCCGGTCATCTGGAACGCGCCGTCGCCGACCAGGATCAGCGGACGAAGTCCGGTCGCGGCCACGCCGATGCCCGCCGGCACGCCGAAGCCCATCCCCGCGTAGTAGCCCGGCGCGGCCAGCGCGGTATTGTCGATCTCCATCGCGGTGAACAGGCAATCGCCGATATCGGAGGTCATCGGCATCCGGCCGTGGCGGTCGAACATGTCGTTGACCGCGGTCGCGATGTCCGAAGGCGCAATCGGCGCGCCATCGGCAGCGAGGCCGCGCGGATAGGCCGAGCGCTGCCGCGGCAGGCCGGGAGCTGCGGCCCGGGGTGCCGCGCGCTCGTCGAGCGCATCGATCAGATCGCCGAGCGGCATGTCGCGATAGGCGTGATGACCGATCTGCACCTCACGGCTGGCGGCCAGGATCATGCGGCGCGGGTCTGGCGCCCGGTTCGACAACGCGAAATTGGTATCCGACAGGATGACGCCCAGCATCAGCACGAGATCGGCATTCTCGACCAGCTCCGTGATCGCCGGATTGCCCGCGGCGCCGAGATAGGTGCCGGCGACGACATCGTCGGCCCTGTCGAGCAGGCCGCGGCCCATGAAGGTCGTCACCAGCGGGAGACCCAGCTTGCGCGCCAGCGCGGCGATCCTGTCCTCGACACCGTAGCGGCGGATTTCGACGTCGACGACGATCACGGGACGCTCTGCCTGCGCGATGCGGGCGAGGATCTCCTCGACGCATTCGTCGAGCGCCTCGCGGCTGGCCCGCCGCGGCGGCAGCGGCACCACCGGCTCGACCTCGGCATCGACCATGTCGCGCGGAAATTCGAGATACACCGGCAGCGACATCTCCTTCGCGCTGCGCAGCACGCGCGCAATCTGGGCCGGGGCGGTGGCCGGATCGCTCAGCACCGCCTGATCGCAGGTGATCTCCTTGAACACCGCGAGCTGCGTGTCGACGGTGCGGGCCTGGTGGTGCAGCAGAAAGCCGGAGACGCGCTCACGCGCGCCGGGCGCGCCCGCGATCACCACGACGGGCGAGCGTTCGGCATAGGCGCCGGCGACCGCGTTCACGACGTTGAAGGCGCCGGCGCCGTAGGTGACGACGGCGACGCCGAGGCCGCCATGATAGCGCGCGGCCGCATCCGCGGCGAAGCCGACCGCCGGCTCATGGCTCAGCGTGACGCTCGGCAGGATGTTGCTCTCCTCGATGACCTTGAACAGCGGCAGCACGAAGTCGCCGGGAATGCCGAAGATCTCGCGGGCGCCATGGTCCTTCAGGGCGGCGAGCAGCGCATGGGCAAGAGCAGGCATCCGGATCCCCTGAGCGTGGCGTAAGGTTCAGCCGGTGCTACACGATGAGGGGCGGACTGCCAACCGGCGGCCGTTCGATCTGCGAGCCGCGCCGTCTGGATCGCCCCGTCCAAACATCATGCTCGAGCGGCAAGGCCGGAGCTCACCCGCGCCACATCAGTTTGCCGTCAGCACCAGGGCGTGGGCGGATGGTGCGCCGCCATGCGGGACGGCCAGCGTAACCGTGAACAGGATGGCGACGACCATGATCATGCAGAGCTTCATCATGACCGTCCTGCGATCGGTGATCGGCAGGAACAGGAAGAACAGCAGCATCGCCGCCAGCGCGAGTTCGAAAACGTAAGACATGGATGACCTCCTCCGTTGCCAGGAGGATGGCGCATGCCGGAAGCCCAGACTGTGCGTGCCGTCACACCGGTCCCATAGACCACGCGAGCGAGTATCCCGGCCGCCGCAGCGGGACCATGCAACCCAATCGATTGCCACCTCTCAGCCGTCGAACAGCGCGGCTTCGGTAAAGGCGAGATCGCCGAGATGCGGCGGATGCGGACCTTTGGCATATTTGCGTCCGCGCTTGTCCGAGTACCAGCCGGCCAGCCCTGCGATGGGCCCATTGGCATCGAGCCGCACCAGCAGGCCGCCGCGCCGCAGCAGCAGCCAGCCGATGTTGCCGGCCAGCCGCACGAGGTCAGCGACATCCCGGCAATACAGCAGGCGATACACCGGCAGCGCATTCATCACCCGGTGCTTCTGAAACACGAACGGATACGCCGCATCGGCCTCGCGCGCGACGAGACTGAGACACCCCCATTGCGCATGCTGCCGCAACAGATCCGCCTCATCGGGAGAGAGCCCGTGCACATCGTCCTCGGAGAATTCTTCGATACGGACATCCGAGCGCGGTCGCGACAGGGCCAGCGCGGCGTAGACCTGTCCCTTGCAGTAGACCGAAAAGCCCTGAGCCTCGACCTGTGGCCAAGTGTGCGGGGCCGGCGTGATGTTGAAATAGGTCACCGTCTTGTCGCGCGTCGCCGCGCGCACCAGCATCGAGCTGAAGGCACGGAACGCCGGCTCGACATACCAGCTCGAGACATTGGCCCTGACGATCGGCTCACCGCCGATGTGGAGCTCGGAGAACAGCAGCAGGATCACGCCGACAGGCACCCCGGCTTGGTCGAGACAATAGCCGAATGCCGGATAGCCGGCCGGCCGCGGGCGCGCCGCGTGGCGTTCGAGTCCGCGCAACCAATAGGCCTCGCTGCGAAAGGCGAATCCGCGCGTCAGCAGTGCGGCGACCGCCGGCAGATCCGCCGCGCCGATCTCTCGGATGCGAACGCCGGTCACGGCCTGCGCGGGAGCCGGCCTGTCATTTGCAATCTCAGCCTTTTTGATTGGCTGCATTCCAGCATCACCCGAGAGAGATCCGGCGCGCCACCCATGGCGCGGCGGGATCGTCATGACGGCAATTATCGTAAAAAGCTTTGGCGGCAGTGAACCACGTCGTGCTGGCCTTACTTTTCAGTTAATGGAACATGCGAGCCACACCCGACAGGCTTCGATCAGCGCCGACATGATCTTCGCGATCCGAGCCGCCGCTCACGGCCGCGGCACGCGAAACATGTAGGTTTCATCGGCATTGAGGCCGTCGACGAAGAAACGTCCGGGCTTTGCCTCGATCCGGCGCCGCAGCCCATCCCAGCCCCAGACCTCGAGGCTGCGCGTCCCTGCGGGCAGCTCGAGCTCGACCGCGCGGCCCGGCCGCTCGGTCCAGCCGGCAATGTTCTGCCACACGATCAAATCGGCATCCGATCCGCGCAGCGTGTACAGCGCCAGCCGCCGGTCGATGGACACAATCCTCATGTGACCGGCGAGCTGCAGCACCGTCTTCACCACGAGGCTGCGCGCCTCCGGGGTCCAGGGATCCTTGCCCGTCGCCATCGCATAGGCCAGGCCGTCGACATCGGGTGTGTCGCCGAGATTCCAAGGAAACGCCAGCATGGACACCGGCATGCTGCCATCCTTGCCAACCACCGCAAGCTGGTCCCAGATCGCATTGAGAAACAATCTGGCCGCGTCCGTATCGCTGTCCCACGCGCCGGCGCGAGCGACGTTGAACTCGGTTGCGTAGAAGTTGATGTCGCGGCTCAGCCCCATCGCCTGCTTGATACGGTCGAAGCAGGTCTGCACCGAGAACTCGCGGCCGCGGGTCATCGGATACCATTTATCATTGTAGTAGGTATGCAGGTCGATGCCGTCGAGACGGCCGTCCTCGAGCAGATCGGCGATCGCCGGACCGTAGCCGCGCAACGTCGCATCGCCATGCGAGTTGCAGGTGGCAAAGCCGCCGGGAACGACCCGCAGCTTGGGGTCGACGCTGTGAACACCGTCGGCAAGCCCGGCCAGCGCGTCGTGATAGTCCTGGCGCGGGATCGTGGCCTGCACATCGGGCTCGTTGATGGCGGTGAAGACGGTAGCACCCCAATCGGGAATACCGTTTTCGCGGCCCCATTCGCCGCCGGGGCGGAAACGTCTCGCCATCGCCTGCCCAGCCGCGAACCAGTCCTGATAGGACCCGATCGGCTGCGGCGGAGTCAGGCTCTGATAGCTGCCTTCATACTCCAGCAGGATCAGCGGCATGATACCGTTCTTGTGCGCCTCCAGCATCGCGGCATCGAAATCGTGCGGCGTCGGTACCCGCGCCAACGTCCGCCAGCCGTAGGAATCCATTCGGCCCATCCTGGCACCGACACCGTGCAGTGCCTGATAGATCTGCGCGCTCTTGCCGGCCAGATGCGTGACCAAATTGCCGCCGCCGATGCGCTCGTCGATCCGCAGCGCCGAGGCGTTCGTTTCGATGGCGTGGACAGCGCTCGGCCATGGCGACGTGACAAACGTTAACAGGGCTGTGCTAATGACCAGCAGATTGGAACGAAGTCGCAATGTCTGATCCCTTAGATTTCCGCTATGACGTTTGAGATCGTCCAGGTCGTTCAAGAGATAAGCAATGCCGGCGGCGTGGAAACAGTCGCTATCGAGCTGGCGCGCGTTTTCGGCCGGAATGGTTTATCGAACATCGTGCTCGCGAGCACCGTCGCGGACAATCTCGAACACACGATCAGAGTCGAGCGCGTTGCGCCATGGCTGGCGCGGATTCCGACTCGCGGACTGTTCCGGCACATCGGCCGCGCCATTGTCGTGCCGCTGTTCACGCTGGCCGCGACACGGGCGCTGGCGCGTCACCCCGACGCCGTCGTCATCAGCCACGGCGACAGCCTCAAGGGTGACGTGCTGATCGTGCATGCCGTCAATGCGCAGAGCCTCGCCGAGAAACGCGCCGCCGGCAGCTGGCGCTGGATGCTCAACCCTATGCATCTGTGGGTCGCGCTGCGCGACCGGTTCATGATCGGAGGCCTACGGTATCGGGCGTTCGTGGCGGTGTCCTCCCGCGTCACCGCGGAGCTGCAGCGCTTCTTCCGCGTGCCGGCCGCCCGCATCCACGTCATCTCCAACGGCATTGATCTCGCGCGCTTCAAGCGCGACGCCGTCGGCGGCCAGGCGATCCGGCGTGAGTTCGGCATCCCGGAGAACGCGCGCCTGCTGCTGTTCGTCGGCCACGAATTCAACCGCAAGGGACTGGCGCATGCGATCGGCGCGCTCGATCGGCTCGGCAACGACGTCTGGCTGCTGGTCGTCGGCTCGGACAATCCCGCGCCCTACCGCAGACTGACGCGCAACGCCCAGCAACGACTGATCTTCGCCGGCCCACGCTCGGACCTGCCGGCGCTGTACTCGGCGGCCGATGCCTTCGTGCTCCCCACGAGCTACGAGACCTTCTCGCTGGTCTGCATGGAGGCCATGGCCTGCGGGGTGCCGGTGTTCGCAACGCCGGTCGGCGGCATCGAGGACTATCTGCGCGACGGCGTGAACGGCTTCCGCATTTCAGCAGACGCCGACGACATCGCGGCCAAGCTCGCGGCGGTCTTCGCCGACCCCGCACTGATGCGCCGGCTGCAGGACGGCGCCCAGGCCACCGCGCAGATCTATGGCTGGGACCAGATCGGGCTGCAATACATCGAACTGCTCAAGCAGATCGATGCCGCCAAGCGCCAGTCCGGCCGCGCAGCGATGGCGCTGCCGGTGAAGGCCTAGCTAATTCGTCTGCAGCCGCTGTGGGCGGGCGAGGCCGGATGCGGTTCTCGACTGATGCGCCGCACGGCATGCCGTTTCAATCGCCGCTGCGACCGCATCATAGGTGAAGCGCCGGAGCACGTTCGCGCGGGCCGCCTCACTGCGAACGGCGAGCTCCGCCCGCCGGCCGCTGAGCTCATCGATGAGCCGACACAGGCTGCCGGAATCCTGCTCCGGCACGATCCAGCCGCCGTCGCCAACGACATCCGGAATCGCTCCGCAGGTCGATCCGATCACCGGGATGGCGCAGGCCTGGGCCTCGATGATCACGCGGCCGAACTGCTCGCGCACCGCGTCCGTGGTTCGCGTCAGCAGTAGCAATGCGTCGAGGCCGCGCAGAAAAGCCGCGACCGCAGCGGGTGAAGCCCAGCCCTGGATGGTGACGCGCCCGCCCAAACCAAGTTCGGCCACGCGCCGGCGCAGATGCGGCTCGTGCGGACCTTCGCCCATGATGCTCAGCGTCGCCACCGACTTGCTGCGCGCTAGCGCTTCGAGCGCATCGTCGAGGCCCTTCTCGACCACCAGCCGGCCGACATAGCCGAGCCGCAGCGGCGAGCCGGCCGTCGCATTCGATCGATCACCCGCCGGCATGAAGGTCGCGAGATCGACACCATAGCCGATCGGCGTCACCGGACCCGTGTAGCCGCACGCCCTCACGACCTCAGTCGCATCGGGACTGCGCGACAGGATGTGGGCGGTGCGGCCGAGGACGAATTTGCGGATCGCCTCGAATGGTGGCGGCAGCCGTTTCAGGATGTTCTGGTCGACCTCGAGCACGAGCGCCGCACGGCCGCGCAGCATCTGCGCCTGCAGCGCGACGATGCTCCAGGGCTCTTCCCAAAGGTGAATCACGTCGGGATCGAGCTCGCGCAGCAGGCGGCGCAGCGCCGGATAGAAGTGCAGGTACCATTTCATCGGACCCGCGTCCGGGAGTCGGATCGGGAGCCGATGGATGGGAAAGGCTTCGTTGGAGTGAGCCGCGGTGATGGTGCGGCCGAATTCCTTCCACACCTCGGGCGTCACGAGATGCAGATCGACGTCGGGCCGGGACGCGAGATGGCGGTAGCGCAGCCGGCCGGCCTCGCTGCTGGTGGCCGGATGCGCAATCGAGACGATTCGCAAGCGCCCCCTGCTAGACACGGCCCATCACCTTCGCTGCAGTCCCGCTGAAGCCCGTGAGATGCAGCTCCATCGCCGCAAGCGTACGATGCGCGCCATTCATGGTGTTGCGCGGAATCGAGAACGCATCCTGCCCTGCTTTGACAAGGCCCTTGCGCGTGGTCGCGGCACTGGCGAATCCGGCCTGCCGCGCCAGCGCAAAGTCCCGCGGTCCGCAATCGGCGGCGCGCCCGTAAGGAAATGCGAAGTGCCGGACGTCGATGCCGAGCCGCTCGTTCAATCGCAGCCGCGCGCCGGCCAGCTCGCAAAGGGCGTCTTCGGAAGACAGCGACGAGATGCGCGCATGCGAGACGGTGTGGGCTCCGATCTCGATGAGCGGATCCGCCGCCAGCACTTCCAACATCTCCCAGGAGATCGCATGTTTCCAATGCATCGCCTCGATGTCGATGGCGTTGGCGGCACAGAACGCGGCGTAACGATCCGCCGCCTGCGGGCCATCCCAGCGCGAGGCGATCTGCGCGAACACCGCGCGGCGCTGCTCGGCGCTCGACAGCGCGATCCGCTCATCGTCGACCCTGACATGGTCCCTGTGCAGCAGCGCATCCTCCAAGCCGGCGGCCCACAGCGGCAACGTGCCTTCGGGAATGCCGGTCGTCACGAACAGCGTCACCGGCACCTTGTGCCTGCGGAACACCGGCACAAGCAGATCGAACGTATCGCGGTAGCAGTCGTCGATCGAGAAGTTGACGTAGCGGCCGGACGGTTCGGCGCTTGCCGTCCGGCGCAGCGCCTCGCTGATCGTCACGACATCCCAACCCTGGTCGAGGACATAGCCGAGGAAGCGATCGAGAAAGTCGGCATCGACGTAGAAGTCGCGATTGGGCAGACGCTCCCACTGCTCTGCCGGCGCGGTGCGATGGAACGTCAAACAGCAGCCGCGCGGGCCGAGCACACGATCGACCGCCTTGGCGACGGGAAGGACGAAGGCACCGGATGCCATCATCGCCTTGGCGGCAGCGAGGGCCAGCAGGGTCAACTCAGCTCTCCCTTCATCCTGAACGTACGACGAACATGACGGAGCGCCGTGCCCACCACGGCCGGCAGCAGGATGCCGATCGCGAAGGCCAGGCAGAGCAGATACGCCAATCCGCCGGCGAACAGGCGCGGCAGCAGGCCCGGCACGGAGGTCTGAATCATCAGGCCGAGCACGACCATCAATGCGGTCGGCAGCAGGGCCAGGCCGATCACGAGCAGGAGCTTTCGCGCATCGCCGAGCACGAACACCACGCCCGACAGTAGCACGAGGCTGCGGATCGCTTCGCCAACGCCGAGCAACTGCATGCCGGCCGCCGGCGACGGATCGAACAGCGGCATCAGCAGGTTGAAGCCCATGTTGGCGAGATAGGCCGAGACGATGATGACCGCAGCGACGCCGTTGCGCCCCGCGCCATTGAGCAGACGGATCAGGATCCAGCCGAGGGTCGCGGCCCAGACGCCGCAGGCGATGCCCTTGAGCGCATGCGAGGTCAGCAGCAGGGCCTCGTCGCCGAACGCGCCGCGGAAATAGATCAGGCGGACGATGTCGGTCGAGAAGACCAGAAGGAACGCCGAGGCCGGCAAGGTCAGCGCGAGCAGCGGCCGCAGCAGCGCCTCGGTCTGCGCACGCGGATCGCGTGGGGCATGCTGCGACAGCACCGCCATGCCGAGCGGTTGGCTGATCAGCAGCAGCGCGCTCTCGGTCAGCGAGCGCGCGTAGTCCAGCGACGCGACGGCACCGGTCGTCAGCCGCGATGCCGTGAAGCGCTCGATCCAGACATTGCCCTGCTCGGCCAACGGCAACGCCAGCAGGACGCGCAGCCGGCGGAAGAATTCGATACCCTTGTCGATCACCATGCCGGCGGTCAGGCCGGCGACGCTCAGCGCGCCCTCGCGCCACAGCGTGAACAGACCCCAGGCGGCGAGGCCATTGAAGGCGACGGTGAAGGCGCAGGCGAGCATGTAGGCGTCGCCGGTCAGCACCAGCAGGCCGATGCCGCCGATCACCGCGACGTTGAGCAGGCTGGCACGGACATTGGTCAGCCGCGTGCGGCCGAGCGCGATCTCGCCGGCGGCAAGCACATTGAGCACCGCCGACGCCGGCATGCCGAACGCCATCATGCGCACGAAGTGCAAGGTCAGCTCGCGCCCCTCCGCCGAGAAGCCGCCGACGACGGCGTTCACCCAGAGCTCACCGAGCAGCAGGATGATCGCGGTCACCAGGCTCGAGACGACGGCAATGACGATCGTCAGCGCACCGAGGCTGCGCGCGGCATCCGGCCGCTGCAGCGCCTCGCGATGCATCGGGATCATGATCGCGGGCACGCTCTCGTTCTGCAGGAACGCAAGCGGGATGAGCACGGCCGCCATGGCGGCCCGGAAGCCGTCGGCGATGAGCGAGGCGCCGAGCACGTGCGCCATCAACACCTCGCGGCCGAAGCCGAGCATCTTGCTCGCCAGCGCACCGCTGATCAGCAGCGCACTGAAGCGCTTGAGCGAAGGACCGGAGGCGCTCATGCGGCATCCTCCGACACGGCCGTCGGCCCTTTCCATCGCGCAGGGACTTGTCCGTCCTCGAGCAGTTTCGACCACGACGGCACCGGCGCGAGAATGGCGAACGGCGGATCGCAATCCACGACGAGATCGACCATACGCCGCTCGGAGGACGGGGCAGGTGTGACGATCGTGCTCACACCGCCGCTCCCGCACCGACATTGCGGATCAGCAGTCCGATCGAGTCCAGCATGCGTGCAAGACTGTAATGGGTGCGCGCGCGGCGCGACGCGTAGTCGAGCTGGGGCGCGAGGAACTCGGGTTGAGCCAGCACCGCGTCCAGAGCCTCGGACAGCGCACGCGCATCACCAGGCGGCACAAGCAGGCCGGCCCGGCCATGTTCGAGGATGTCCGGCGCAGCGCCAGCGTCAGTGGCGATCACCGGCACGCCGGCGAGCATCGCTTCGACCAGGGTGCGGCCGAACGGCTCGGGATCGATCGACGGATGCACCATCGCGTCCACCGCCTGCATCAGCAGCGGCACGTCGCTGCGATGCCCAAGGAAGTGAACGCGATCGCCGAGGCAAAGCTCCGCGACCAGCCGTCTCAGCTCAGCCGCGTAGTCCTGCTCGCCGAACAACGCGTCGCCAACGATGATACCGTGCACGTCCGGCAATTCGGCCAGCGCCTCGATCAGAACGTGCTGCCCCTTCCACCGCGCGAGCCGGCTGAACACGCCGACCAGCGGTCCCGACGGCAGGCCGAGCCGTTGCCTCAGCTCCTCGCGCGACACGGGTACGGGTTCGACGGCGAGACCATTGGGCACGACCTCGACGAGCGAGCGTCGACCTCCGGCCTCGATGAAGGCGGCTGCGGCAGCTTCGGAGGGGACGACGACCTTCGCCGCGAAGCGGTTGGCGAGAAAGATCTGCATGCGACGCTGCAGCGCGCCGAAATGAGCCGGGCTGATGATGTCGTGCAGATGCCAGATCAACGGCCGCCGTGCCGCGATGTTGGCGATGGCCGACAGGACAAAGGCCTTCTGCGAATTGGCATAGAGGACGTCATGCTTGCGCGCGGCATGCGCGAGTTCCGCGGTGATCGCCGCGAGTCTGCCGAACAGCGGCAGCGCCTCGAGCCACGAACTGTCGCGTCTGAACTGCCCCAGGCCGTGGCCCCAGCGCGACGTGACGACCGACATCCCGCGCTCAGCCAGCACCTGGCCGAGCGGGCCCGGCTCGAACAGGAACACCGACGAATCCTTGCGGCCCTGGACGACATCGAGCAGGATCAACTCGGCGCCGCCGATCTGCCCGGTGTGATCGACGAACAGGACACGCTCGGTCGACATCACCCGGCTCCGGCGTAGGCCGCCACGGGCGCGGTCTGGACCACAGGCGCGCTGCGGTGCTCGACGTCGGTCATGGTGACGACGATGCCGACATCGCGGGCTCCGAGTGCCCTGCTCCTGCTCACCGTCGCGACCGCCGGCTCGATCAACGACCGGTCACTGCGCACGCAGACGATCGCCCAGTCCGTACCGGCAAGGAAGTCGTTCCGTTGCGACGGCAATGGTGTGTCGACGATCACGGCATCATAGCCATCGAGACCAGCGAGGAGACGGTCGAGGCTGATCGCGTCGAGAATGTCGCCGACCGGACCGGTCGCCTCACCAACCGGCAGCACGTCGAGCGAGGGATGCGCGGTGGGCAGGACCATGTCCCGGAGCGGCGTCCCGCGCTCCAGCGCGCCGAGCCATCCGGGGCTTGCCGGCAGCGCCATGATCTCTGCAAAGGCGGGATGCGAGACGTCGCACTCGACGACCAGCACGCGCCAGCCTGCGGCCGCGAGGTGCTCTGCCAGCGCACAGGTCGTGGTCGTCTTGCCATCTGCTGCATCGGGAGAGGTCACAACGATGCGCTGCGATCGGGCGGACCGCTTCAAACCGAGTTCGTGGACGAGATCATGCAGCGTGTGCTGAAAATCAGTGTCCTCGGAGGCGAGGCGCAAGACGCGCGGGATCGCCAGCGGTTGGTGGCTTTGCAGGATCGCGCCGAGCGCCGACATCTCACGCAGGCTCTTCAGGCGCGGCAGGCAGGCCAGGATCGAAACGTCGGCGACGCTCGGGAGATGGGACCTTCGTTCAGGCGCTGCCGGTGGCGTCGCCGCTTGCGGTCCGGTCACACGCTCGGCCAATTCAGGGACGATGGCCGGAGCTTCGTCGACAGCGGGCGCCTCGACCTGCTCGGCCGGCGCTTCCGGCGTGACGGGCACGGGCGGGCTGATCAGGCGCGCGCCGAGCCTGTCGGCGAGCAGCGCAGCGCCGACACCGAAGATCAACGCGAGCGTCATGCCGGCGGCGAGGAACGGGATCTTCTTCGGGAAGAACGGCTTGCTCGGCAGCTCAGCGAGGCTGACGAGACGCGTGCTGCCGCGCAGGACACGCCGTTCGGTCTCGAGCTCGCTCGCCTTCTTGTAGAGCTCGGCATATTGCTGCCGCTTGATCTCGGTGTCGCGCACCATGCTCTCGATGGAGGCCTCGTCCAGCGTGGCCGAGCCGGCCTCCGCCTTCGCCGTCTCCATCTGCTTCTTCAGCGAGTTCACCAGCGCGGTGTTGGCATCGTACGTCTTCTGCGCGCTCGCCGCGATGCTCTGCATCTCGGCGATCAGCCGCTGCTGGATGATCGCCTGCTCGCGCGTCAGCGCCAGGATCGAGGGGTGCTTCGGCCCGAGCACACCGGCCGCACTGGCGAGCTGCGCGCTCACGGTCGTCAGTTGCTGCTTGAGGTCGGCGATGGTGCGGCTCTGCAGCACCGACGGGGCGTCGGTCGGCCCGCGCTCCTGCTCCGACTTGATCTCCTGCAGCCGCGCCGCGGCGTCGGCGCGCGCGGCCTCCGCCTGCGACAGCTGCTGGCCGATGCTGGTCAGCCGCTCCGAGGAGATCGGCGCATTGGCGCCACGCATCAGGCCCTTGGTGCGGCGGAACTTCTGGATCTTGTCGTCGGCCTCGCGCAGTTGCTGGTCGAGCTGCTTCAATTCCTTCCAGAGCCAGGAGCTCGCGACCTCGCGGCTGTTGGCGCCTTCGGTGCGCTGGTCCTCGAGAAAGGTCTGCGTCAACGCGTTGGCGAGCGTCTTCGCAGCCTCGGGACTGCTCGACTGATAGGAGATGTTGATGACGCGCGAGCGGCCGGCCGAAGCAACGCTGAAGCGACTGTCGACGTGATCGATGAACGCGCCCGGATCGGTCTTGAGGCGCTGGCACGCATCGCCCGAACCCATGAGACGGCCGCGCTCGCATTCGCCGACCACGGCGTCGACCACGCCGGGCGACGACATGATCTGACGCAGCAGGCGCGGCGAGCGAATAACCAGGAGCTGGCTTTCCATGTCGGCGGGATCGCCGATCTTCTGCGCCCACGCCGCCGAGGTGTTGGCACCCGGCTCCTGCTCGGCGATGATCACGGAAGCGGTGGCGAGATAGCGCACCGGCAGCAGCACGAGCGCGGCCACGGCAAGCGCGAGAACGGCGCCGGCCACGATGGCGAACACGCCGCGGCGGCGCCAGATCCGGGCGACGGCGTCAATGCCGGACAAGGCCTCGCCGAGAGCCGCCTGCCTCATGATCTGCACCCGTACCACATCCAATATTACGCAATCAGCCGCGTCGCGCGGCCCTGATGTCCCGCACGGAAACTGTCGATCTCCTCGTTGACCGCCGCGACGAACTGGCTGCGGAAACGCTCGGCCGAGAAGAAGCTGGCGCGCTGGCGGCAGTCGAGCCGCGAGATCGATTTCTCCTTGGCCACGAACGATCGCACGCAGGCCGCGATCGCCTCGGGCTCGGGCGAGCCGAAGAACATGCCGGTCGGCCGCGGCCCCGTGGTGAGGATCGACTCGCGTGCACCGCCGCGGCCGAGCGCCAGCACCGGTGCGCCTTCGGACTGCGCCTCGACCGGGATGATGCCGAAATCCTCTTCCGCCGCAAACACGAAGGCGCGGGCGGTGGTCATGAGGTCACGCAGCTGCTTGTCGGGCACGAAGCCGGCGAACTTGACGTTCGGCCCCGCGATCGACTTCAGCCGCGCGGCTTCCGGACCGTCGCCGGCCACGACCAGCTCGAGGTCCGGCATGGTGTTGAAGGCGCGCACGATCGGCTCGATGCGCTTGTAGGGCACGAGCCGGCTCGCGGCGAGGAAGTGGTTGCCGACGGGCAGGATCGCATCGCGCTGCGCGATGGTCACCGGCGGATAGATCACCTTGGCGTCGCGGCCGTAGATCTTCTTGATGCGGCGGGCGACGAACTGCGAATTGGTGAAGATGGCGTCGGGACCGTGCGCGGTGCGCGCATCCCAGATCCGCATCTTGTGCAACAAGGCGCGAGCGATCAGGCCCTTGACGCCGGTGGCGTAGCCGCTCTCCTGCAGATACTGGTGCTGCAGATCCCAGGCATAGCGCATCGGCGAATGCACATAGGCGATGTGCAGCTGCTCCGGCCCGGTCAGAACGCCCTTCGCCACCGCGCAGCTGGAGGAGATCACCAGGTCGTAGCTCGACAGATCGAGCTGCTCGATCGCGAGCGGCATCAGCGGCAGATAGGAGCGGTGATACTTCCGCAAGAGCGGCATCTTCTGCAGGAAGCTGGTGTGCGACTTCTCGAATCCCAGCTTGGCGCGGTCCTCGGGACGCAGCAGGTCGAACAGCGTGAAGACGTCGGCGCCGGGATAGCAGCGCAGGATCTCCTGAAGGACCTTCTCGGCGCCGCCAAGAACGTAAAGCCAATCGTGGACGATCGCGACGCGCACCGCACTCTCCCAATTCCCGGGGTATTTAATAAAACCCTTAAGGGAGGCGTTCACGCGCACAAACCCAATCCTAAACTTCTAGTTAATCGCCCTTGTCGTCCGACCCGTCGAATCCGCTGCTATCAGGTAAGGATCGATTAAGGATATGCCAGCCGCATTGCGTCTCATGCCGTGACATGGTGTGCCGGACCAGAACGCGAAACGAGGCCATGGTCCCGCTTCGGCACACTGCGGCACGATAGGCCGCCTTGCTTAACAGGCCCTTGCGGATCGCAACGCCTGCGCGAATGCGGCCATGCATGGCGACGGCCGCGACGACGCGCCGCGGCCTGATCGTTAGCGCATTCCGCCGCACGCGAACGTGATCGCGCGCCGCCTCAGCCGGCGATGACGAGCTGCTCGATCGCGTAGCCGTGGCGGATGGCGCGGTTCAGCACGGGATCGACCAGCTCGAACTCGAAGCGGTCGGCGGGGCGGATGCCGCCCCTGGCGGCAAAGGTGCCGCCGAACATCGCGGTGCCCTCGGGCAGGCCGGCGTCACCATAGCGGCGCGCGATCAGGTCGAAAGGCGCCAGCATGCCGCTCAGCGCACCCTCCTGGTACAGCACGCGCTCGCCACTGATCGTCGCATAGGCGCGCAGCATCAGTCGGTCCCAATGCGCGGCGACGTCGTCGACCAGCCACAGCCCGGGCGCCACCGGCTTGTCGCACATCTGCTTGGACACGGTGATGTTGTAGGTCTCGACCTTGCGGTCGGTATGATCGGAGCCGACGCCGACGAACAGCCTTCCGCCCGCTTGCACCAGCACGAACTCGACCTCGCCGGAGGAGTCGCCGCCGCTGACCTCGATGCTGTCCGACGTCGTCAGCCGGCTGGCCGCGACCTCGTAATAGATCGGCGTCGTCGCCGGCCGGGGAATGCCGAGCTCTTCCAGTTCGGCGATGTGCTTGTCGCGGGCGACCGGATCGCGCCCGGTCCAGCCGGCGATGACGAGGCGGCTCAGCGTGATCCGCTGCCGCGTCGCCGCACCATCCGCGTGAACCAGGAAATCGATCGTCGCACCGCTCATCGTCTCATTGCCTCTTGCTGACCAGCCCGCCGCTTAGCCGTCCGGCCGCACGCTGGCAAGGCGCCCGGCCGTTCACTCCTGCTCGGCCTTCTCCGCCTCGTGGTCCTCCTTGAGATGCCGCTTGCGGATCTGGTGGGTCGTGAACCAGATCAGCGCGATCGCGGCCGGCACGAAGGCGGCGGTAGCCAGCGTCGGCTCGACCGGCAGGCCGGTGTCATGCGCGCCCTTGGCGAGATAGCCGAACAGGCTGACGACGTAATAGCCGATCGCGGCCACCGACAGCCCCTCGACCGTGCTCTGCAGGCGCAGCTGCAGCTTGGTGCGCTCGTTCATCGAGCGCAGGAGATCGCGGTTCTGCTGCTCCAGCTCGACATTGACGCGGGTGCGCAGCAGGTCGGCGGCGCGCGCCAGCTTGAGCGACAGGTTCGACTGCCGTCCTTCCAGCGCGTTGCAGGTGCGCATCGCCGGCGCGGTGCGCCGCGCCAGGAACGACGACCAGCTCGAATACGGCGCGACCGGCTCACCCTCGATCACCGCCAGACGGGCCTGCACCAGATCGTAGTAGGCGCGGCTGGCGCCGAACCGGAACAGGCTGCCGGTGGCGCCGCGCTCCAGCAGCGCCTCGAGCTCGGTCAGCTCGCGCAGCAAATGGTTGTTGAGCTTGAACGACTGCGCGCCCTGCATCTCCGCGAGCACCTCGACCAGCCGCCGCTCGATGCGGTCGACGTCCGGCGCCAGCGCCAACGCAGCCGGCAGGCCGAGCAGCGCCAAAGTGCGGTAGGTCTCGAGCTCCAGCACGCGCTGCACCAGCGCCCCGAGCCGCTCCGGGGTCGGGCCGTCGGCGCAGACCAGGATGCGGGTGAAGCCGTCGTCGTCGAGACGGAAGTCGGAGGCGACCGCGCCGGCGCTGCCCTTGATCGTCACGATGGCGAGGCTGCTCTTGTCGAAGATCTCCTCCGCGCGCGCCACCGGATCGGCCGCGTTCTCGACCTCGAGCTTGACCGCCACCAAGAGCTCGCCGGCCTGCGGCAGCGCCGCGATCAGTGCCTGCAGCTCGGGCGCGATGGCCCCGAAGCGGCGCGGGCCTGAGTCCGCGGGCGGGCTCCAGATCCAGGTGAGGGTGGCGAATTCCGAATGCTGCTCGAAGCGCAGCCTGACAGGGCCGAGATCGACCTGGTGATGCTTGACGCCCGGCTCCGGCGGCGGCGCACCGCGCTGCGCGCAAAACGCGGCGAGGCTGGCGCGGTCGGTCGTGGCGCTGTCGCCTTTCGCCATGAAGGCGAAGCGGATCACCAGCACCGGCTGCGTCAGCGGCGTGAACGGCCGCGCATGCACCTCGTTCAGCACGCTCTCGCGCAGGGCATGCGGCGTGAAGGCGGACTTGTCGAGCGACGTCATCGGGAGAGTCCGCGCGTGAGAGCGACACCTGACGCAGACGATCGCGCTGCGCCTGAATTGATCACCCCCGTCATGCCGTGCATCCCCCTGACTTCCATTGTCGTCCGGCCGGCCAACGCGCCGGCAGCGTGTGACACCAGTGTAGCGCAATTCGATGACGGCGCCACGGCTGCGGCGACATTGTGCGCGCTGGCGGCTCTCTCAGCGCCACGGCAAGTCGATCATGATGCACGCAGACACACCAACACCTCCCGCGGCGCGATCGCGCCCGAGATTGCTCTCATCAAAACCCTCCGGAAATGCCGAGGGCGCAGGGAAGGCCGGACCTCGACTGAGGCCCGTGGCCCCCGTGCGGAAAAATTGCACGGGGCAGGAACCACAGGTTCAGCCGGACAGACCCGGCCCTCCCTGCGCGATGGGTTTAACGTCTGCTCCGAGCTCTCCCCGGGGACCGGCTTGTTTGCCCCCGTCGCCTGATGACACGTCATGTCATCCAGACTTGGCGCCAGCATCGGGGCGCCAGGACCACACGGCTTGAACGTCCGCGAGCTGCCAATCGTCCAGCGCATCAGCACCTGACAACACTCGCGGCCACCGCTCCCCGCCTCAACGTATCGTGACGACGCGTACGCCCCTCTGCATGAGGACGGGATGCAGGGAGTAGAGCATGATTTCGGAAAAAGAGCAAGGAAGAATTTTGACGAGATGGGCTGGCCGAGGATGATGCGGGGCGACCGCATTTCGGGAAGATCGTGCCTGTCTCTTTCCTCATCGTCATGGCCGAGCTCGTCCCGGCCATCCTCGTCGTTCGTCGGGGAGAGACGTGGATGCCCGGAACAAGCCCGGCATGACGGGCAACCGATCTGCGCGCTTCAGCGTCGCAACGACCCATTTCGTTGCGAGCAATGGCGCCGATATAGTTGGGCTTGACCAAGCCACGCCAATTGCCGATCGGCACTGCACGATCAGCCGCAGCGCCCCGCATGCCAGACGCCGCCGGAGGTTGGCTCTGATACGTGAATGCGTGCCAGGTGAAAGCCCCGGGTTCCGCAGCCCCGATCCGCGACCCATGCAATTGTCACGGTGGGCGTGGTAGATCATAACAGATTGGCCCTTTGCCATCGCTCGATGGTCCCTCGCCCATCAGATCCCATTTGCATCAAAGCCCTCACAGGACTCCCATGACAACCCTCTCCTCGATCGTTGCGCGCGGCGTCGCGCTGGTTGGCAATGCGGCGCTGCAGTGGCGCAAGCTGCAGGGGGAGACGCCGCAGCCGGCGTGGGGCGCGCAGCCGCAGATTCCCCTGGCGAAGCCGCAGGGGATGCTGCCGACCTTGAAGATGCCGACGGCGCGCGGCTGGCGCGACGGCGAGAAGCCGGTGGCGGCGCCGGGGCTGAAGGTGAACGCGTTCGCGACCGGGTTGGACCATCCGCGCTGGATCTATGTGATGCCGGACAAGTCGGTGCTGATTGCGGAAGCGACGCAGATTCCGAGCCCGGTGCGCAACATGTTCGGCTATGCGATGCAGGCGACGATGCGCCGCGCCGCGGCGCTCGGCGTCAGCGCCAACCGCATCACCCGGCTGGTCGATGCCGACGGCGACGGCACCGCCGAGCGCCGCAACGCCTTCATGGAGAACCTCAGCCAGCCGTTCGGGATGGCGCTGGTCGGCGACACCTTCTATGTCGGCAACACCGACGGCATCGTCGCCTTCCCCTATGCAGCCGGCGCCGATCGGATCAATGCGCAGGGCAAGCGTCTCACCACGTTCAAGCCGGGCGGACACTGGACGCGCAGCCTGCTGGTCAGCCCCGACGGCAGCAAGGTCTATGCCGGCGTCGGCTCGCTCACCAACATCGCCGAACTTGGCTTCGAGGTCGAGGAGGGCCGCGCCTGCGTCTATGAGCTGGACATCGCAAGCGGCGCGAGCCGCATCTTCGCATCAGGCCTGCGCAATGCGGTGGGGCTGGCGTTCGAGCCGTCGACGAAGGTGCTGTGGACCGTCGTCAACGAGCGCGACGGGCTCGGCGACGAGACGCCGCCGGATTACCTCACCTCGGTGCGCGAGGGCGGCTTCTATGGCTGGCCCTATTGCTACTGGGGCAGGACGGTCGACGACCGCGTGCCGCAGGATCCGGCCCTGGTCGCGACCGCGCTGACGCCGGACTACGCGCTCGGCGGCCACACCGCCTCGCTCGGCCTGTGCTGGCTGCCCGCGGGCGCCCTGCCCGGCTTCCCCCAGGGCATGGTGATCGGCCAGCACGGCTCGTGGAACCGCAGCAAGCTGTCCGGCTACAAGGTCGTGTTCATTCCGTTCGAGAACGGCAGGCCGTCGGGCCCGGCGCGCGACATCCTCTCGGGCTTCCTGGCGCCGGACGAGAGCTTCTCCTATGGCCGCCCGGTCGGCGTGACGCTCGGCCCGGACGGCTCGCTGCTGGTGGCCGACGACGTCGGCAACTGCATCTGGCGCGTGACGGGCGCGTGAGCCTCGCAGGCGAAGGCCGAGGCCGCGTTCGACCCCGGCCTTGCGCATGTGCCGCCATGCTCAGTCGTGGCCGTAGAACTGGCGATTGCAGTAGCGGCGGCCGGCTTCGTGCTTGGCCGCGCGCTGGGCCGGGGTGGCGTTTGCCGGCATCAGGAAGTTGCCGCTCGCGAACAGTTGCAGGCAGTTGATGTAGTTCTTGTTGCCCAGCCACTCCCAGCCGGCAGACGCCGGCGATGTCGATGCGGATGCGAGCAGGCCCGCGCCGGCGACGATGGCGGCGGCGAAAAGACGAATGCTGGAAGTCATGACCTTGTCCCTCGTTGCTTGCGGCTGCCCCTGCAGCCCATGCGAGGATCATGACGGTCAGGGCGCGCGGCTTCCGTGATCGTCCGCACAGAGAGGAGTGATGCCGCATGAACGGCGCCGCGGCGCTCGGCCGCGGAACAAGCATCACGCCCGCGACGTTGTCCGGCACAGCGACAGGAGAGTTTCATGGCCGACAACGTCAATCCCGAGCAGAAGCAGCCGGGCGAGCATCACGAAGGCAAGTTCCACTACAATCCAGGCAACCAGGCTGGCAAGACGGTCGAGGTCGGCAAGCCGGAGAACGAGCAGGTCAACAACAAGGACCGCATCGAGAACCGCGAGAAACCGCAGTCGCGGTGAGGCGGACACCATTTTAGTTTTTCGTCATGCCCGGGCTTGACCCGGGCATCCATCTTCTGAAGCACCGAGGAGATGGATGGCCGGGTCAAGCCCGGCCATGACGGCGGAGAGAGGGCGGCCCGCCCTACTCCTCCAGCAGAAACGCCAGCGCCTCGTCGCACGGCGCTTCCACCTTCAGCGACAAGAGGTCATCCGCGCGGGTGCGGCCGAGATTGACGGCGGCGATGGGGATGTTGCGGTCCGCGGCGGCGCGGACGAAGCGGAAGCCGGAATAGACCATCAGCGAGGTGCCGACGACGAGCATGGCGTCGGCCTGCTCGACATGCTCGCGCGCGGTGGCGACGACCTCGCGCGGGACGGTTTCGCCGAAGAACACGACGTCGGGCTTGAGGATGCCGCCGCAGGCGCGACAGGCCGGCACATTGAAGTCCGCGAAATCGACGCCGTCGAGATCGGCATCGCCATCGGGCGCGGCGGCCGCATCATGCGCCAGCCAGCGCGGATTGGCGCCGGCCAGTTCGTCCTGAAAGTCGGCCCGCGACAGCACGGCGCCGCATCCCAGGCAGCGGACGCGATCGAGCCGGCCGTGCAGATCGATGACGTTGTTGGTCCCGGCGGCCTGGTGCAGCCGGTCGACATTCTGCGTCACCAGCAGCGAGCTCTTGCCCTGCGCCTCCAGCCGCGCCAGCGCATGATGCGCGCCGTTCGGCTGGGCGCGGCCGAACCGCCGCCAGCCGACCATGCTGCGCGCCCAATAGCGGCGGCGCGTATCGTCGCTGCCGACGAAGGCCTGATAGGTCACCGGCGGCGTGCGCTTCCACTGCCCGTCGGTGTCGCGATAGTCGGGAATGCCGGAGTTGGTGCTGCAGCCGGCGCCGGTGAGCACGACGATGCGGTGGTGATTATCGAGAAAGGATTTCAGCGCGGTGGGATCGGCCATGGCGCAGATGTAGTCGCCGGAACCGGCCTGCGCCAGTCCGCCACACCCCGGCCGGATCGCATGAACCATTGCGCACGCCCGGTCTTATCCCGGCGGGAGGACCTGCCATGACACCACGCAACGGGCATGATCGCGGATTGTGGCCGCTCGACGCGGACGAACGGGATGGCGAGCCGATCGATGACGAGCGCGACCTCGCGACCGGCGAGGGCGGCACCATCGAGGTGCCGCTGACCGACGAGGACATCGCCAACGACGATTGACCGCGCTCAGGATTCCGGCGGCACCGTCGCCAGCCAGTGCCGGGCGATGTCGGCGCGCGGCGCGATCCACGCCGCACCGTTGCCTGTGATGTGATTGAGGATGCGGTCGAGCGCGCCGATCCGGCCGGGGCGGCCGATCATGCGCAGATGTAGCCCGATCGACAGCATCTTCGGCGCCGTCGCGCCCTCGCGCACCAGCCAGTCGAAGGCGTCGATGACGTAGTCGGCGAAGTCCGCGCCGCGGAAGCGCGAGCCGTTGAAGAACTGCATGTCGTTGCTGTCGAAGGCGTAAGGCAGCACCAGATGCGGGCGGCCGGCGACGGCGACATAATACGGCAGGTCGTCATTGTAGGCGTCGCTGTCGTAGAGGAAGCCGCCCTGCTCGACCAGCAGCCGCCGCGTGTTGGGCGAGCTCGCCGAGCGCGTGTGCCATCCCAACGGCGGCCTGCCGGTGACGCGCTGGATCGTCTCCACCGTGCGCGCGATCACGCGGCGCTCCTCGGTCTCGCCCATGCCGGCGTGGCTCTGCCAGCGCCAGCCATGCGCAGAGATCTCATGGTCGCGCGCCACGGCATCGCGGGCGAGCTCCGGCGAACGCTCCACCGCGCGGCCGCAGGCGCTGACGGTGACCTTGACGCCATGGCTGTCGAACAGGTCCATGATGCGCCACCACGCCGCCCGCGTGCCGTATTCGAAATGGCTGTCGATGCAGGGGTCGGGGCCGTCGAGCCGGTGCACGACCTCGTAGATCGCCTCGTTGCTCGTATCGCCGTCGCACATCGAGAATTCAGAGCCCTCCTCGAAATTCACCACCAGCGACACCGCGACGCGTGCGTCGTGGGGCCAACGCGGATGCGGCGGCCTGCCGGCATAGCCCGTGAGATCGCGGCGGAAGGCAGGCTGTGAGGTCATCGTGTCAATCCGCGGTTCCGGCCATGCGGTGCAGGCCGACCAGGCGATCGCTGATCAGCAGCAGCACCAGGGTGCCGGCAAGAATGAGGGTGGAGAGCGCGGCCAACGTCGGATCGGGCGCCTCCTCGATATATTGCAGCATGCGGATCGGCAGCGTCTTGGAACGCACATCCGTCAGGAAGATCGAGACCGGATAGTTGTCGAACGAGGCCAGCAGGCTGAACAGCCCTGCGATCAGGAACGACGGCGCCAAAGCCGGCACCATCACCCTGAGCACGCTGCCGGCATAGGTGCAGCCGAGCGTGCGCGCCGCCTCGATCAAGGTGAAGTCGAAGCGGGAGAGCCCGGCGATCATGGTGCGCGCGACGTAAGGCAGCGTCACCACGAGATGCGCCACCAGCAGCGCGCTCCAGGTCGCGGTGAAGCCGACCATGCGGAAATATTGCAGCAGCGCGATGCCGAGCACGAGGCCGGGCATCATCAGGGGCGACACCAGCAGCGTGCCCAGCGCGGTGGCGCCGGGCAGCCTGCCGCGCGCGATGGCGATGGCGGCGAGCGTGCCGGCGACCAGCGACAGCGCGGTCGACAGCACGGCGATCTGCAGCGACAGCGACAGCGACGGCCAGAAACCGTCGAGCCGGCCGATGCGGCCATACCAGCGCAGCGATGCGCCTGACAGCGGCAGGTCGAACACCGGCGTCGGCGAGAAGCTTGCCGCGGCGATCACGACCAGCGGCAGCAGCAGGAACAATGCGAGCCCGACCGCGAGCGCCCAGCAGATGATGATGGCAAGGCGCGACATCATTTGGGCTCGCGCGACAGCGTCGCGCTGAGCGCGACGACGATGACGGCGATCGCCAGCAGCACCACGCCCGCGGCGGCGCCGAAGCCGGGCTCGCGCGCCAGGAGATAAGCCTTGGCGATGGTGGTGGCGAGCGTCGGATATTTCTCGCCGACGAGCAGCGTCGGCACCACATAGGCCGACACCGACAGCGAGAACACCAGCGCCACGCCGGCGATGATGCCCGGCAGGGTCAGCGGCAGGATGACACGGAAGAACACGACGAACGGCGAGGCGCCGAGCGTCGCGGCGGCTTCCGCATAGCGCCCGTCCAGCTGCGCCACCACCGCGTAGATCGGCAGCGCCATGAACGGCAGGAAGATGTTGACGGCGCCGACGATCAGCGCGGTCTGGGTGAAGATCATGCGGATCGGATCCTCGATGATCCCGACTGCGATCAGCACCGTGTTGATGAGGCCGTCGCTGCGCAGCAGGATGGTCCAGGCGAACGCCTTGACGATGACGGAGGCGGCGAGCGGCAGGAACAAGGTCGCCAGCAGGATCGAGCGCAGTGGGCCGCGCGCACGCGCCAGCGCGAACGCCGCGGGATAGGAGATGAGGAAGGCGATCAGGGTCGTCAGCAGGCCGAGCCGCAGCGAGTTCCAGATGATTCCGAGATAATAGGGCGTGCCGAGCAACCGGACGTAATGCGCCGAGGTGACGCCGCCCTTGGGGTCGAGCACGCTGACGCCGAGGAGCAGCGCCAGCGGCAGCACGAACACCAGCGCGATGATCAGCAGCGATGGCGCGACGAAGCCGAAGGCGGCGAGCCTGTCGCGATCCGGCGCGGGCTTGACGATCGGTGCTGATAGCACGGCGTCGGTCATGGTCAGGTCTCGGCGGCGAAGGCGAAGGTCTCGGCGACGGGCCAGGCGAAGCGGACCTCGTCATGCACGCGCGGCAGCTCGGCCTCGCGGCCCGAGAGCTCGGCGAGCAGGCTCGCGCCAGCGCCGGCATCGACGTCCACCAGGGTCCGCGAGCCCTGGAACACGACCGACCGAACTCGGCCGGCCGCGGAGTTGGCACCGTCACCAGCGCCCAGCCGCAACTGCTCCGGCCGCGTCGCCACGATCACCGAGGCGCCCGGCTGGAACGCGCCGCGCGCCGACAGGCGGCCGACCGGCGTCACCACCTCCACAGTGCCGTCCTGCGCGCCGACCACCTGGCCGGCGATGCGCGTCGACAGCCCGACGAAGTTGAGCGCGAACAGGCTGGCCGGCCGGGCATACAGCTCGCGCGGCTCGGCGAGCTGCTCGATGCGGCCCTTGTTCATGACCGCAACCCGGTCCGACATCGTCAGCGCCTCGTCCTGGTCATGAGTGACGAAGATCGCGGTCGCCTTGACCTCCTGCAGCAGGCGGCGCAGCTCGACCTGCATCTCCTCGCGCAGCTTGCGATCGAGCGCCGACAGCGCCTCGTCGAACAGCAGCACGTCCGGCTCGACCGCGATCGCCCGCGCCAGCGCGACGCGCTGCTGCTGGCCGCCCGACAGCGCCGAGATGCGGCGGCCGCCGAGATGGCTGAGCTTGACCAGCGCGAGCGCGCGCTCGACCGCGCGGTCGGTCTCGGCCTTGGGCGTGCCGCGCACCTTCAGTCCGAAGGCGACGTTGCCGGCGACGGTGAGATGCGGAAACAGCGCATAGCTCTGGAACACGACGCCGACATTGCGCCGGTGCGGCGGCACATGGGTGACGTCGCGCCCGGCGAGCGCGATCGTCCCGGTGTCGGGCGGCGCGAGGCCGGCGATCGCACGCAGCAAGGTGGTCTTGCCGCAGCCGGACGGGCCGAGCAGGGTCACCAGCTCGCCGCGGCGGATCGTGAGATCGACGCGATCGAGCACGGTCGCCGCGCCAAACCGCTTCGAGACCCCGCTGATGACGAGATGCGGAGCGGCGCTCATGTCATCTCCTTGCTCCAGCGATCGACCCAGCCGGCGCGGTTCTTCGCGATGAAGGCCCAGTCGGGCGCGAACAATGTCGCGGGATCGGGATAACCGGCCGGCAGCGGCGTGGCCTGATTGGTCGGCGCGATGAACGCCGTCTTGGCGAGGATGCTCTGCGCCTCCGGGCTGAGATAGAAGTCGATCGCGGCGTCGGCGAGGTCGCCGGCCGGCGCGCCGCTCACCTTGGCGATGCCCGACGGCATCGAGAAGCCGCCATCCCTCGGGATTGCGAGATCGACCGGCGAGCCGTCCGCTTTCCGGATCAGCGTGTAGGCCGAGAACTGGCCGCCGATCATCCAGGCCTCGCCCTGCTCCAGCAGATTGATGGCCTGCGGTGCGTTGGTATAGACGTTCAGCAGATTGGCCTTCAGGCTCTTGATCTTCTTGAAGCCGGCGTCGATTTCGTACTGCGCCTCCTTGTAGGGCTTGCCGGTCTCGAGATGCGCGGCGGCGAGCAGCGTCCAGAACCCTTCGGTGTTGGACAGCGACGGCACGACGATCTTAGAGTCGTATTTCGCGTCCCACAGCTCGGCCCAACTGACGGGCGGCGTCTTGATGCGCTTGGTGGAATAGGCGATGCCGACCCACGGCTTCTGGTAATTGGCCCACATCCCGTCCTGGTGCACGGCGTCGTCGACCAGCTTGCCGAGATTGGGAATCGCCGACGCCGACATCTTGGTGATCAGCCCTTCGGCCGCGGCCGGCAGCATCACCGGGTCGTCCATGATCACCACCGAGATCTTCGGGCTCGCCTTGTCGGCCTGCATCTTCTGCAGATTGGTCAGCGAGTTGGTGCCCTCATAGAGCACCTTGCAGTCGAGCTTCTTCTCCAGCACCGGAAACAGGTCGGAGTTGAAATATTTGGCGGCGCCGGCCGGGCCGCCGATCACGATCTCTTTCGGGGCGGCGCGCACCAGGGCTGGCGCGGCGAGCGTGGCGGCGAAGGCCGCACTGGTCTTCAGAAGGCTGCGTCGGGAGAAGGGGTGCATGACGAGGATCCCGTGTGAGCTGTCGCGTGGCGTGTCACCCGCGATCAGCAAGCGCCGTGCCAAATGTGCACATTCTTGATTCATCAATGAGATCAGCGTTCCGGGCTATGTCTCGATCCGCAGCGCGCCCGGCCGCGGACAGAATGTGCACATTTTTTGGAGGTGACGTGCCGCGCCTTTGGGCCTAGCTAAAACCTCATGGCGATGCGAGCGCAGCGAATCGGGAAGGCCAATCCCGCCGAGGACGAGGCGGTGTACCAGGCCATCCTGCGCGCGCTGCTGGAGGGCAAGCTCAAGGCCGGCACCAAGCTCGCCGAGACGCCGCTGGCTGACATCTTCGGCGTGTCGCGCGAGCGCATCCGAAAAGTTCTGCACCGGCTCGGCGCCGAGCGGCGGCTGGAGATGATCCCGAACCGTGGCGCGCGGGTGCCGCGGCCGACGCTCGATGATATCAGACGGGTCTATGAGGCACATCGCGTACTCGAGGCCGGCGTGCTCAGCCAGCTGGTGCTGCGGGTCGATGATCTCCTGCTCGCGCGGCTCGATGCGCATCTGGCCGAGGAGCGCGCCGCCGCACAGCGCGGCGATCGCGCGACCTCGGTGCGGCTGTCTGGCGCCTTCCACGTCCATCTCGTCGACTCCATCGGCAATCCCGAGCTGTCGCGCATGCTCGCCGATCTGCTCAGCCGCTCCTCGGTGATGGTGTCGGTATACGAGCCGGCGGCGCAGTCGATCTGCGCGGTCGACGAGCACGGCGCGATCGTCGACGCGCTGCGCGACCGCGACCTGCTGCGCGCGATCGCGGTGTCGCGCGAGCACTTCCTGCATGTCGAGGGCCGGCTGCGGCTCGACGACGATGCGGCGACGCCGTCTCAGGATCTCGCCGCCGTGTTCGCCGGACGGCGGCCGCTGCGCGGCAAGCTGCGGTCGGCTTAGTCGGACCGGCCACGTTACTTCGTCGTCAGCGCCGTCACCGGATGCCAATGATGATCCGCCCGCGTGCCTGCCAGGGGCCTGCAGCGCGTGATCATGACCTCGGCGGCGCGATCGCCGGGCTTGAGCGCGAGGACTGCTTCAAACGCCGCGATGGCTGCCTCGAAGTGCTGCGCGCGATAGTCCTGAAGTCCGCACGCGTAGTGTGCGATCCAGCGCACGTCCTGCGCGGCGACATTCTCCGCAAGCCCGACCAGCTCGTGGACGCGCAGGCCCTCTTCGCGGCCATAGACGGCGATGCGGTCGATCTCGCGGGTGAGAAACGCATCGCCCGCCAGCCGCGCGGTGCCCTCGCCGATCAGGATATCGGTGCCGTAGCTCTTGTTGGCGCCCTCCAGCCGGCTCGCGACGTTCACGGCATCGCCGATCACCGTATAGTTGAGACGCACCTCGGAGCCGATGTTGCCGACCAGCATGGGGCCGGAGTTGATGCCGATGCGGATGGCGAGCGGCCGGCCGTCATCGTCGCACAGGCCGCTGGCCTCCACCGCGTCTCGGCACGCCAGCGCGGCGCGGCAGCACAGAACCGCATGATCCGGCTGCGCGGCCGGCGCGCCCCAGAACGCCATCACCGCATCGCCGATGAACTTGTCGATGGTGCCGCCGTGGTCGACGATGACGGTCGAGATCAGGTCGAGATAGCGCGACAGCAGCGGCACGACACGGTCGCCCATGCGCTCCGACAACCCGGTGAAGCCGGCGATGTCGATGAACATCACGCTGAGCTCCTGGACATGGCCGCCCGGCCTGGCGTCGACGCCCTGCCGCAGCAATTGCCGGACGAGATCAGCGGGAATGAACTTGCCGAATGACGACAGCCCGCCGGCCATGTCATGAATGGCGCCGGACAGGCTCGCGATCTCGCGAAGCCGCGAGGGATGACGTCGCACCTGCTCGAGCGCGAAGGCCTCGACGTGACGCAGTTCGGCCACCACACGCCCGAGCGGGGCGGCGATGACGGCACGCGCCAGCGCGGCGGAGGCCAGCGCCGCGAGCACGGCGCCGATGCCGAGACCGATGATCACGCGCCGCAGCGCCGCGTCGACCGGACCGAGAAACTCCGCTTCCGGAATCACCGTGACCAGCGACCAGCCGGGAAACGGCAGCGCCGTGCGCGCGACCTCGAAGGCGCCGTCGCCCGATAGCACGCGCCCGCGCCAGGCCTCGTCGCCTTCGCGCGAGGACCGCATCGCCTGCTGCGCGATCGGCAGCAACGGCTGGCGGCCCTGCCCGGCATTGACCTCGTCGGCGGTCTCGTCGGGCGCCGCGACCACGCCGCCATCAAGCGCCAGGATGAAGGCGCTGCCGGTGCGGCCGACCTGAAGCTGGGCGAGAAAGCGCGAGATGCGCGCGTGCTCGATGATGATGGCGAGCACGCCCTGCCGCTCCTGATAGACATCGATCGGGCCGGCCAGCGCGATCGCCGGGCGGTCTCCGCTCGGATGATGATCGACGCTGAACCAGCGCGGTTCGTCCGCAGCGAGGCTCTCCTTGAACCAGGGCTGGTCGACGACCTTGAAACGGGTCGGCTCGAAGCGGCGTGCCGCGAACTCGATGTCGCCGGGCACGACGTCGTATTCATCGACACGGCGCCGGCCGGGATGATCGGTCAGGGAGATCTCCATCATCTCCAGGCGCCGGTCGCCGAGCTTGTGGGCGGCGAAGAACGAGCCGTCCGGCCAGCCGAACGCCGCCGATGAGATCGTCGCCTGCGACTGCAGCTGCGACAGGAACACGAATTCGCGCTTGTCCGCCTCGCGGGTGTCGAGCACGTTCTGCAGGAACAGCGTGCGGATGGCGGTGTGCGCGGCGCGCGCCTCGCTGACGATCGCGCTCACCTCCTTGCGCACGGCGCTCGCGATCTGCGCGTTGATGGTGCTCGCGAGCTGACGGCTGATCGCCTCCGAGGTGCGCCACCACAACAGACTCGAGGCAAGGGCCGTCAGCAGGATCGCGGTCAGCACCAGGGCCGACACGGCGAAGCGGATGCTGACGGTCAGCCGCTCGTCGGCGGCGCCTCGGCGCGGCACTCGGCTCTTTGCGCTCGCCATCATCGCAGGTGGATCTCCGATCGGACCGAGCGGCGCGCGGGGCGGCGCGCGACCGGGAGCCGCCAGACTGCGCTCCGATGGCGTGAGCCGCCAATGCCGGCCGGCTAAGTCGATGATGTCTGCAAAGCATTGGCACTTCGAGTCGGCTTGCGCTCGACTAGGGCAGCTCCCAAGCACGCAATACCGCTCACAGGGTCGTGAGCGGAGTCGCCGCGTAACATTGTCGTGGCGGCGGGCGAAGGAGAGATGCGCGTCGCCAAGCGAGCGACGCAGAACACGAGAGGAATTGTCATGTCCGCCAAGAGAACCGTCACCACGCTGGCGCTCGCCGGCGCCGTCAGCACCGCGCTCGCAAGCCTCGCAATGGCCGGGCCACTGACCAAGGCCGAAGCGGAAGCCGCAATGGCCGCCAAGAAGGAGAAATGCTTCGGCGTTGCCCTGAAGGGCCAGAACGATTGCGCCGCCGGTCCCGGCACGACCTGCCAGGGTACCTCAACGATCGACTTCCAGGGCAACGCGTGGAAATTCGTCCAGGGCGGCACCTGCACCAGCATCGACGTCCCCGGCGGCCGCAAGGGCTCGCTCAAGCCGATCTGATCGCTCTCGTTCACCCCAAGCGGAAAGCGGAGACGCAGCATGCGCACCGATGCCCCCCCTGCACCGGGCCCCACCATGCCGCTTCGCTTTCCGCCACCTCTCGGCGGCGTCGCCGGGACCAGCTTCAAGCCGTCGCACCTGGCCGCCATCCTGGCCGAGGCGCCGCGGCGCGGCTTCTTCGAGGTCCATGCCGAGAACTACATGGGCGCCGGCGGTCCGCCACACCATCAGCTCGAGGCGATCCGCAGGGATCATCCGCTGTCGATCCACGGCGTCTGCATGTCGATCGGCGGCCCGCAGCCGCTCGATCGCGACCACCTCGCGCGCTTCCGCAAGCTCGTCGCCCGCTATCAGCCGAGCCTCGTCTCCGAGCATCTTGCATGGTCGACGCACGATACGACGTTTTTCAACGACCTGCTGCCATTGCCCTACACGGCCGCCACGCTGGCACGGGTCTGCGACCATATCGATGAGGTGCAGAGCGCGATCCGCCGGCCGATCCTGCTGGAAAATCCGTCGACCTACGTCGCCTTTCACGACTCGACGATGAGCGAGACCGACTTCATCCGCGCCATCGTCCGCCGCACCGGCTGCGGGCTCCTGCTCGACCTCAACAACGTGTTCGTCTCAGCGATCAATCATGGCTTCTCGCCACAGGACTATCTGGCCGACGTTCCGCTCGCCGCTGTCGGCGAGATCCATCTCGCCGGTCACGCCGTGCAGGCCGACGATGAAGGCGAGCCGCTGCTGATCGACAGCCATGACGGCCCCGTCGCCTACGATGTGTGGGCACTGTTCGCCAGCGTGATCGCGCGCAACGGTCCGGTGCCGACGCTGATCGAATGGGACAGCAACATTCCGGACTGGCCCGTGCTGAAGGCAGAGGCCGCGGCCGCGCAGACGATTCTCGATGACCACGCCCCCAACTGCTTGCAGGAGGTGCGCGATGCCGCAGCCTGAGCATATGTCCGACTATGCCGCTCAGTTCGCCGCGGCGCTGCTGACGCCGGATCGCGCGACGCCTGTCGCCGTCAGGGGTCCGCTGGCCAAGGCGGCCGGGCGCCGGTTCAACGTCTACCGCAACAACGTCACGGTCAGCCTGATCGAGTCGCTCGTCGCGATCTATCCGGCGGTGCAGCGCATCACCGGTCCCGACTTCTTCCGCGCGATGGCGCGGGCGCATGTACGCGAAACGCCGCCGACGTCGCCGCTGCTCGTCGACTATGGACGCGACTTCCCCGCTTTCATCGCAGCTTACGAGCACGCTCGGACGATGCCGTTCCTGACGGACGTCGCACAGATCGAGCGGGCCTGGCTCGACGCCTATCACGCGGCAGACGCCGCGCCGCTCGACGGCGCCACGCTGGCGACGGTGCCGCCCGAGCGGTTGCCCGAGCTGCGCTTCGCCGTTCATCCCGCCACCCGCATCGTGCGCTCGGATTTCGCGGCGGTGACGATCTTCTCGGCCAATCGCGGCGATGCGCCGGTGCCGCGCATCGACGGCTCGGTCCCGGAGGACGCGCTGATCACGCGGCCCGCGTTCGACGTCGCCGTGCGCCACCTGCCGCGGGGCGGCGCGATCTTCGCAAGCCTGCTGATCACGCGGCAGCCGCTCGGCGTGGCCGCGGAAGCCGCGTTCGAGGCAGCGCCGGAGTTCGATCTCGCCACCAACATTGCCGGCCTGATCGAGGCCGGCGCCTTCACGGACATCAGTTTCGAGGACGCATGATGACGACGGACCACTCCATGGCGCCGACCGCGACACTGTCGCTGCCTTCCCTCGTCGGCCAGACCGTTCGGCTGCTGCAGAGCGCGACCCCGCTCACCCTAGTCCAGCTCGTCACTCGCATTGCGCTGGCGGTGCCGTTCTGGCGCTCGGGCATTCTCAAATGGGACGGCTTTCTCAGGCTGAGCGACACCGCCGTGACGCTGTTCAGCGACGAGTTCATGCTGCATCTGCCTGGCGGGCCATACCACTTTCCCATGCCGACGGTGATGGCGTTCCTGTCGGGCTGCGGCGAGGTCACCTTCCCCGTCCTGCTCATTCTCGGCCTCGGTACCCGCTTCGCGGCACTCGGCCTGCTGTTCATGACATGCATCGTCGAGCTCACGGTGCCCGACGGCTGGCCGATCCATCTGACCTGGGCCGCGATGGCGCTGGGCCTCATTGCCCATGGCGGTGGAAAGATCTCGCTCGATCACATCCTCGGCGGGCTGTTCGGCGGCGCGCACCAGGGCAGCACGAGCCGTGGCATGTAGTAGCCGCGCCACTCGCAGACCTCCTCGGGCCCCTTGCGCTTGAGCGCCATCTTGACCGGCTCGGCCTGGCTGATGCCGACATGGAGCGCGAGCAGCACCGCGCCGATCGGATAGGCGAAGCGGGAAAAGCGCAGGTCCGACAGACGATCGAGCAGGACCATGCCGGCGATGATGATCAGGGGATCGGTGAAGACGAAGTACTCGACCTTCAGCCCGCGGCGGACGCCGAGCGTGTCGATGCCGATGGCCGCCAGCATCAGGAGGACGGCTTGGATGGCCGCCTGCCGCTCACCGCGGCGCCAGGCCATGACAATGCCGGGGATGATCAACCAGGTCAGGAACACGGCGGGGCGGGCCGACGATTGCAGCACGAAGGTGTAGCGCCGGATGACCCCGAAGACGCCGGACAGCAACAGGCCGATCGCACCGCCCAGGCTGCCGGCGGCCTCTGGCGCGTCGACATAGGTGATCATCTTCTCGAGCGGATTGAGCACGATCACGACATCGTTGATGTTGTAGCTCAACTTCAGTGCCAGCAGGCCGAGGCTTGCGCTGGCCACCACCGCCAGCAGCGCCGCGACGGTCTCGGCCGCGCTCACACGCCATAACCACGCGAAGGCGGCCAGGCAGACCGCGACCACGCCGAGCAGCGCGAACTGATAGAGGCCGAAGCGGCCGAGCAGCATCGGCTTGAGGCCGGCAGCCGTCGCATTGACGGGGTCGAAGCCGGCGGCGACCAGCGGCCAGGCGGCGATCGCGGCGATGATCGCCGCCACGGCGGCGACCATGACGGCCGCCCATGCGCGCGAGCTTTGCCAGAACGCCACGCTTGCGCTCGTCGCCGTCCCGAACGGCAACACCAGCACGGGAATGGTGGCGATCAGCAGGATCGCATGCACCTTGTTCTCCAGACCGAGCATGCAGAGCAGCGCGGCGAGTCCGACGGCGAGCGGCCGCGTCAGGCTGGCGCGGCGCGCGACCGCGATCAGGATCATCAGCGCGAGGATGCAGAACGACGCCGCGATCATCTCGCTGCGCAGGATGCGCAGATGCATCTGCACGCCGCCGGAGAAGGCGAAGGCGGTGACGGCGAGCATGGCGATGCGCCAATCCGACACCAGCCGGCGCGCGGCCCAAGCAAAGGCGAGGATGATGCCGGCGGCCGTCAGCAGCGCGGCGACGCGTCCGGCATGGACGGCGCCGGTCATCGCGACATCGAAGGCGGCGCGATCGGCGGGGATCGCCGACAATGTCCAGGCGTCGAGCAGGCCGAGCCGATGCAGCAGCGCGAACCAGGTCTCGACCGAGAGGATGGTGAGATAGGCCGGGTGATCGAAGAAGGCCTGTGCGCCGCCATCGTTCATGGCGAGCGCATTGTAGATCACCATGAAGTCCATGTCGGCATTGCGCCAATAGACGGTGAAATAGCCGGCGGTCAGGAACGACACGAGCGACAGCAGCAGCGCGACCGCGACCCCGCCGCGCCAGCCGAAGCGCGTCAGGCGGTCGAGGGCGTCGGGAAAGGGAGCCGATGCTTTCGGTACCGCTTTCTCCGTCATGCGCAGGCTTGTCCCACGCATCCATGTCGGCCCTCATCGACGAAAGAAGACGTCGATGGCCGGGTCAGGCCCGGCCATGACGATGTGGGAAGATGGGCAACCGATCCACGCACCGCTTGGTCAGGCTCGACGGCGTAGACAGCGGCCATCTCAGATCGCCTTGATCTTGAAGAACGCGAACACGACCATCTTCAGCAGCATCCAGCCGTGGCGGAAGCGGGAGATCTGGGTTTCGCCATAGCTGCGCGCGGCGTAGCGGATCGGCAGGTCGATCGATTTCAGGTTCAGCTTGGAGGCGCCGAAGATCAGGTCGAAATCGCCGAACGGATCGAAATCGCCGAAATAGGCCTTGCCGGCCTTGAGCCTGACATAGTCGCTGCGGCGGAGCACCTTGGTGCCGCAGAGCGTATCGGTGTAGCGCTGGTTCAGGAGCCACGAGAACAGATAGGAGAAGGTCTTGTTGGCGATGAGGTTGAGGAACCGCATCGCGCCCTCGTCCATCGGATAGACCAGGCGCGAGCCGTTGATGAACTCGCCCTTGCCGGAACGCAGCGCCTCGAAGAATTTCGGCAGTTGCTCCGGCGGCATGGTGAGGTCGGCATCGAGGATCATCAGCACGTCGCCGCGCGCGGCGTCGAACGCGGTGAACACCGCGTCGGCCTTGCCCTTGCCGGGCTGTCGCATCAGCTTGATGTCGTGATCGGGGAATGCCGCGCGCACCCGCTCCATCTCCTCATAGGTACCGTCCTGGCTGTGGCCCTCGACGAAGATGATCTCGACGTCGTTGCAGAACGCCGCGATGCGCCGGACCGCCGGCTCAATGTTGCCGCGCTCGTTGCGCGCGGGGATGACGACGGTGGCCGAGCGGACGTCGTCGCTCACGCAGCGCAGCGAACGCGACACCAGATAGTGCCGCAGCGCCAGCGCGCGCAGGCCCGGCAGCACGCTGAGAAAGCGGTTGGCGAAACGGCCGAAGCCGTAGAGCCGCAGCGGCGAGAGCACACGCTGCTCTGATTTGACGGGATCGAAATCGGCCAGGTGCGCCAGGCTGCGCAGGTCGGCTGGCGACAGCACGTTCTGCTCCGGCTGCGGCATCCGCAGGCCCAGTGCTTCCGCAGCCTTCAGCAGCGGATACCAGAGGTGCGAGAAGTAGCCGATGACGAGTCGCGTCTCGCGCGTGCACAGCGGGTGCAATTGCTCGATGAACTGCTGGCAGTCGTCGAGCGAACCGATGGTGTCGAGCACCAGAATGACATCGAACGGGCCGGTGGCGGCGGCGAGCGTGGCCGGATCCTCCGCGTCGCCCAGAATGAAGGTCAGCTCAGGATGCCGGCTGCGGGCGATCTTGATCTGCTTTTCGCTGAAGTCGATGCCGACGCCGTAGGACGGCGCGAGCGATGCCAGGGTATCGCCGAGGCCGCAGCCGATCTCGAGCACGCGGCTGCCCGGCGGGATCAGAAAGCGCAGATAGCACTCGTCCTCGCTGTGAAAGAACGCCGCCTTGTCGCGCCAGCCGGCGCGCGCATCGGCGAAATCGTTGGCATGGTCGAGGATGGCCGCCTTGCGCGGTGACAGCGCCTTCGTTGCCGACGACGGGGTTGCGGCAACCTGCGACCGCTCGCATTCGTCCTGCCGGACCTGCTCGTCCAACTCCGCCACCTGATACCACCCCTGTTAGGAACTACGTCCTTCTAGGCCAGCCCGGTTGGGCGGAGTCAAGGCGGCGGCAGAGAAGTCCTCCGCTCTGTCGGCATCGTGGCCCCCTCGCTCTGACGCGCGACGGAAACGAGCAGACATCGGCCAGCCACAATGAAGCCGCCGCGATCGTTCGCGCCGCATGCGTCCGATCTTTGCATCTCATTCGCGCTCGCAACTATGCCGGCGCGGGAAGACCGGCGACGCTGGACCGTCGTTGCCAGATTGGCGCCGGCACCAACGGCTTGAGTGCCGCGCGCCTGCCTTCGCGGGGCACGGATGCACCTGACGAGCCCGCCGTCGCGGCTCCCCCCTCCTATCAACACAGCGACGCACCGCGATCGAGAAATGCCGCTGCGCTCACCGCCCGCAGCAGAACTTGTATTTCTTGCCGCTAGCGCACGGGCATGGATCATTGCGGCCGACCTTCGCGGTGGCAGCCGCACGCTTCGGCTCCGTGACGACGGCTCGCGCGTCACCCTCGACGAAGCGCCAGGCACCGTCGGCGTCGCGGCGGAACTGCGAGACCTCGTGGTGCTCGATGGTCTTGCCGGCCTCGCGATAGCTGGCGACGAAGCTGACGACGCCGTCGGCGTCGCCGGGCTGGCCGCGGACCGACGAGACGATGCGCAGGCCGAGCCATGTGGCGCGTGTCGCCCAATCCTTCGCGGCTACCGCATCGAACGCACCGCGCCGGTCGGCGGCGAGCGTCGTTTCGACATAGCGAATGTCGCCGCGCGTATAGGCCGTATAGCGCGAGCGCATCAGCGCCTCGGCGGTCGGCGGCTGATCGTCACCATCGAGATAGGGACCGCAGCAGCGATCATAGGGAAGACCTGATCCGCACGGACATTGCATGAGACGACGACAGAGCTCCTTTTCCGAGATCCCACCATAGCCCGTTGACCAGCGCGCGGCACCCTGCGTTCGCGCATCGAACAAAGAGCTCGTCACCTCCGGTTGTGACCGCAAAGACGCAGTTCTCCGTTGCCGGCGAGCTGACATCCCGACGACGGCCTAGCGTGGTTTCGAAACCGGCGAATCCGTGTTAACCATTGGTTAAGAACAAGGGTGTTGGGCGCACGGCTGACCGGCCCGGCCCCGCGCGGACCAGAACCTTCCGGGCGCCGCCTCATTACGTGGCGCTTGTGACCGCAAGCCCTCCGCATCATCGGCGGATCAGGGCGCGTGAGACGCCAACGATTTCTTCGCGCGACGCCAGCCCGGCCGCAAGAACGAAGGCCCGCTTCGAGGCGGGCCGCTGCCCGATTCCCGATCAGACGTGCACCCGATGCCGGCGCGGTCAGCGCTGCGTGCAAACGCAGCGTCGCGCCCATCACCACCGATTGGAGCAGCCCCGATGGCTGATGAGTCCGTAGTCGCATCCATCATTCCCTGGCAGCAGCCGAAGACGGCCAAGCCGCGTCCGAAGCGCGCCAAGGTCGTCAAGCCACGCCCGCGGCCCCGAGCCGACAAGGCCGAGAAGGCCAAGATGGCGGCGCTCGACGACGAGATGCTCGCGTCCGAGACGCTGATCATGCCGGATTTCCTGGACTACGTGAACGAGCCGCCGAAAGCTCCGGCCGTTGCCGAGGCGTCCCGCACGGGGGCGGCTGCCAGCGCGGCGGCCGCGGCGATCCCGGCCGCAGCGCCGCCGGCCACGATACCGCCGCGCGAAGCGTCGGCCGCGACCGAAGGCGAGGTCGTGCCGGCCGCCGCGCCGATCACGCCGGCAAAGCCCGCGCGCGCTGGCATCACCGCCTCGTCGGTCCTGCTGCAGCTGGCCGCACTGGCGCTGGCCGCGGTCGGCATGGCCATGAACGGCTGGTTCGCACACTCGCTCGGCTCGAACAGCACCGCGGGCTACATGTTTCTGGCGGTCGGCGTCACCGCCGACCTCGTCGCGCTGGTGATGCCGACCTGCGCCGCACGGCTGTGGCAGGCGCGCCACCGCGCCTCGGCACTGACCGGCTGGACGGTGTGGCTGATGACCTTCGTGTTCGCGGTCACCGCCGGCATCGGCTTCGCCTCCACCAACATCAGCGACGTCACCTTGGCGCGCGCCTCGCGCGTGACGCCCGCGGTGCAGGCCGCGCAGACGGCGCTCGCGGATGCAATGACCGCGCGCGACCGCGAGTGCAAGGGCGGCGTCGGCAAGTTCTGTCGGGAGCGCGAGGCTGCGGTCGCCGAGCGTCGCCAGGCGCTGGACGCGGCGATGTCCACGGTGAGCCAGACCGCCGATCCGCAGACCGAGGCCGCGATCAAGCTGGTCGCCTGGGTGTCGCGCGGCGCAATGAAGCCGTCGGCCGACGATTTCGTCATGCTCCGCCTGATCCTGCTGGCGCTGCTGCCGCAGATCGGCGGCATCCTGCTGATGGTCGGGCGGAAGGTGTGAGGCTCCCGTTCGCAGCCGGCGATTGTTTCGCCGGGGTCGGCTCAGCGCTTGCTGCGGCCGCGTGACCGCTGCGGACGATGCGCGGCGCGCCACGCGCTCTCGAGCACGGAGCGCAGGCGAGTGGCGTCGACATCGGCGAGCGACACGGTGGTCCAGCCCTGATCACCCCATTTGTTCGGCACCCGGCGAAACACGCCGGGCTGCAGGCCGGCATGGTGCTCCTGCTCGTCGGGCGTGAGCAGGACGTTGGCGGATGCGCCATCGGCGGCGAGGGTCGCGAAGGTCCGGTGCCGCTTGAACGCGGTGCGATCGAAGTGAGGCGCCGCGGTCGTTCCGGCGAACGACAGGGCGAGAGCACGAAATTCGTCACCGGTCATCTCGACGCGCCTCGTGTGATCGTATTCGAACGATAGGACTAGCACCGGCCATGGCGGTTCGCCATGCGGCGGGCGTTGCCGCCCTGCACGCAAACGTGAAGCCCCGGCACACCAGCTCTTGATGCAGGTCAAAACTATACGACCTCGTTTCTATATGGCTTGTCGCAGGATGGATCAGAGGAGAGCAACCATGCCGGCACAGAGCACGATGCAGGTCTACCTGAACTGGGCCAGGGAGCGCCTCCACGAGATGGATGCCGCGCTGGAGTCACTGGGGGTCAAGGCAGCCGAGGTCGAAGCAGCATCCAAGGTGAAGACCGAGGAGATCATGGCGGACCTGAAGAAGCGTCGCAGCGACCTCGAAGCCCTGCTCAAGACGCAGGCAGCGGCCGGCGAAGCCGCGTTGGCCAGCGCGAAGACCGAGCTGGACGCGCACTGGGCTGGATTCGAGGCGCAGATGAAGGCCTATTTCGACGCCGCCGGCAAGCAGGCCGCCCAGCAGCAGGCGACCTTCAAGGACATCGCCGCCGCGCAGGCGACGGCATGGCGGGAGTCGGCTGACAGGTTTCGCGAGGCGGCGACCAAGGTGACGACGGTCGGCACCACCGATCTGGACGCCGTGCTGAAGCAGCTCAAATCCGACGCGGCAGAGGCCGGTGCCCATCTCGAGAAACTGAAACAGACAGGCAGCGAATCCTGGTCGGTGCTCAGCGCCGCCCTGAGCGAATCCCGCAAGGCGTTCGATCAGGCCAATCAGGCAGCTTGGAATGCGTTGAAGGGGCCGGGCGGGAAGAGCTGAGGGCGGTACGGCCAGAACGCCGCGATCCATCATGGGGCGGCGTCGCGAAACGCGACGCGCCCCCCAGTCAACGGATGGACGAAATGTGACGGGGTCGAGGGAAGCCGCAGCACCGCCCCCAGGGCAAGCCTACCAGCGCGAGCGGACAGCGCCGCTCGGACTCACTCCCTGATCGAGTCACTGCCCTGCGCGCGGCCGAGATATTGTTTGGGAAGTGGTACTGCTCCGCCGGACTATCGTCGTAGATCGAATCAGTCCGATGCATGAAGACGCAGTAGCTCATGCAGGCAGCTTAGCTGAGCGACTCGGATGGAAGCAAATGTCGTAGCCAGCCGAGATCGCCGTGTCGTTATACTTAGGAGTACGACGCTGGACGTCGATGCACGACGCCGCAACCGGCTTGGGCCGTGCTTGAAGGGCCCATAGCCGACGTCGAACCAGGCGTCCGTCAGCCTCGCTTCGAACTACCTGGCGGTGGCGCGCCGCTCACGCCCGGACTGATCGCGAGCGTGGTGCCGGCGGCACCTCCCGCTTCATAGGCCGCCGTCGACACCATCCGGCTCGTGCTGCGCGCCGACCGCAGCTTCAGATCGAGCTTGTCGAACTCGGCATCGACCACCGAGGTCTTGAGCACGACCAGGCCGCGGCCGCTGCTCTGGTTGACCTGATCCCGGGCTGCCTTCATCGCCACCAGGCGGTCGGCGATCGACACCACCATGCCGAGGGCGAAGGAGGCATTGGCGAGATGCCGGTCCTGGTGCCGGAACCGGCGGTACTCGGCCGAGGTCTTGTAGCGGCCGAGTTCGGCGCGCACGGCGTTGTCGATCAGTTCCGCCAGGTAGTGCGCAACCTCGACATCCGCGGGGAGACCGAAGAACACATAGCTCGCTTCGCCGGCCGGATTCTTCTCGCGCCAGACCCGGCAATCGCAGAAATGCGCGATCGCGCCGATGCAGTCATCGAGCGGAATGCGCTTCTTGCGATGGGTCTCATAGACCTTGCGCTCGCACGCCGACGCGCGCAGCTCGAGGTCGGACAGCGACAGGTCGTGGCGATCGAGCAGTTCGGCGACCTTGGCGGCCGCGGACATCGCCTCGTCCTCGGTGCAGCCATTGGCGATGGTCTTGGCGCGCAGCGCCTGAATGCGGGATTTCAGCTTGTCGAGCGCAACAGGATCAGAAGCGGCAGGATCGAACGTCTGGCTCACCGCTCAAGGCCCATGACAAGCCCCGCCGGGAGGTGGCCGAGGGAGGAACTGGCGGAGAGGGAGGGATTCGAACCCCCGATAGGCTTGCACCTATGCCGCATTTCGAGTGCGGTGCATTCAACCACTCTGCCACCTCTCCAGGCGCAAATCAGGGGCGAGCCCCCGGGTCGGGCGTCGTTCTAGGGCACGATGCGGGGGGTGACAAGGCAGCCGGTCGAAATTTTCCCGGGGCTCGCGCATGCGCGCGCCATTGCGGTCCGCTCGGGGAAGCGGACCGCACGCGGCGGCTGAACGGCTACACCGCTCGGCCCCGCGCTCCGAAGGCCCAGACTGACGCGGGCCTTCGAACCCGTTGGTCTGCGCCGCGCTCGTCAGCGGAACAGGTCGAAATGGTAGTTCAAGCCGACCCGCGCGGAGTGAATCTTGGCCGCTCGCCAGTCCGGCAGGTCGTCGTGCTTGAGGTCGGTGTAGAGGTATTCGAGCTTGGCCGACCATTTCGGCAGGAACGCCCATTCGGCGCCGCCGCCCGCGGTCCAGCCCATCTTCATCTTGTGGGTCGGCCCGTCCTTCAACTCGCCGGCCACAAGACCCGCCGTACCATACAGCCACAGGCGCTGGTCGAGCACCGCGACGCCGGCGCGCGCGCGGCCGGAGGTGAGCCAGGGCATGCTGACGGCCGGATTGACGAGGTCGGCCTTGCGCGAGAGGCCGGTGAATTCGAGATCGTTCTCGATGCCGACCACGAACATGGGCGAGATCTGGTAGTTGTAGCCGGCCTGCAGGCCGCCGATCACGCCGGACAGCTTACCGCCATTGGCGCCGGCGGCGTTCGTGAAGGAGTCGTTTCCGGTGAAGGCGCCGCCGACATTGGCGCCGGCATAGAGGCCGGTCCAGGAAAACGGTGCCGGTGCGGCGGCAAAGGCCGGCGCCTTGTAGGTGGTCGCCGCCAGGTCGGCTGCCTCTGCCCCGCCGAGGCCCAGCGCCGCCGCCGCCATGGCAGCCATCCAGCCTCGCGCCCGTCTGATCATCATGTCCTCACACTCCATCCGGCGCGAGATTGCGCCGTCAAATCCCACCCCATTTGGGATGTCCATTTATAAACCGACTAGATGGTTTGTAAATGGACTTGATTGATACCGAAGACGATTTCTCCTGCCGTTGCGGACGCGGCGGCTGGCGACGGAGGCCGGGAGACAAAGGTGGGACCGCCGTACGCTGACACATACCGGCGGTCCCGTGTCGCTACATCTTGGGGAAACCGACGGAAGAGACGGGGGTCAATCCGGCCGGCCTGAGCGACGCCGGCGACCCTGGGCCATCTGCGCGTGCATCGCAATGCGAACCGTTCCTTAACCTAACCAGTCAAGGTTACCGGGTTCCAGGCCATCCGACTGGTTGTACGGCGGTTTTCCGCACGTCTGGGAGCGCGGAGGCGCCCTGTTGCAGTGCGGCATGCCTTCCCCTCCGGACCACCGAGAGACATGGTGCGGCCGCGCCAATGCTCAATCCTTCTTCTTCTTGGCCGCCTTCTTGTCGTCGGCCTTGTCGTCCTTGTCCCTGCGGCCGTTCTCCTTGCGGCGGTTGGTAAAGCGGGCATTGCCCAGGCCGGTGCCGATGGTCAGCACGCCCCAGCGCTCGAACTCCTGCATGAACGGCACCTCGGAGAGGCCCTGCACGACGCCGTCATTGTGCATCAGCACCGCGGTGTCGTGATCGCCGATCATCGGGATCGCCTCGACCAGGCTGGCCGGCAGGTTGAACTTGCTGCTCTCCCAATTGCCCGGCAGGTTCTGCGCGCCCTTCTCGATCGAGCCGTCCTCGTTGATGACGCCGGGACAGGCGATGCCGATGAAGGGCGCCAGCCGCAGGTCCTCGGCGTTCGCCTCCTCGATCAGCTCCTTCAGCATCTTGGCGAGCCGCTTGACCGCACCTTCCCGCGTGGGTTCGTCATCGGCATGACGCCAGAGATCGGACTTCCACACCGACGCTTTCGACAGGTCCGGGGCCTTCTTGCGCGCGGTCTCGACCACGCCGCAGCGGATGTTGGTGCCGCCGATATCGACCGCCAGGATGCTGTCATGGGCCTCGAAGATCCAGGACGGCGCCAGATGCAGCGCGCCGATCAGGCCGGCATCGTCGGGATGATAGCGGATCGGCTCCAGCTCGACGCCAAAACCCTCGTCCTTGAGGATGATCTCGGTGCGCGCGATCGCCAGCTCGCCGAGGCGAGAGTCGCGAAAGCCGCCGCCGACCACGATGCATTCGGTCTTGGCCCAGGCCTTGGTGCGCAGGAAGCGCCGGGTGACATGGGCGAGCTCCTGGGCGAATTCCTCGATCGCGGAGTGCACCACGGCCGAGGCCTCGGTGTCGTCGCCGACCAGGATCTCATCCAGCGCCTTCTTGCTGATGGTCTCGCTGTCCTCGTCGCCGAACGGATCCTTGCCGGATTTGCGCAACGGCTTGCGCCAGCGCTCCAGGATCTTGCGAAAGGCGCCCTTGGAGGCGCGGTCGCCGAGGAAGCCGTCCTCGTCCTTGAGCTCGATGTTGAAGCTGTCGATCTCGACCGTCGGCAGCCGCGCGGCGCCGTGGCGGGCGATGCCCGTGGTGGTCATGACGTCGTCGGCCATGCGATCCTGCCCTGTTGTGCGTTGGGCTCGGACAACGGCGGAGGGAACAGTTGGTTGCGGGTCCGGTGCGCCGGGTCGAGCGAATAGCGGCCGGGGGCCGGCGGGGCCCGGGCATCCCGTCCGAGCGGCAACCGGCCATTCACCTTGACTCGCCGGCTCACCCCGCTATAAGCGCCCGATCGACCGGCGCGGGCGTTCCTGCGCCGTTTGTCGTTGCGCCCTTTCTCGAGGCCTCAAAGCCTCGGGCGCGACTTCCGGCTCCAATCGGGCCGGACCACATGAACCATAACGACTGAACAAGAAGCCGACCCGGGGCCATCGCGCTCTGAGGCCGGGATCGAACACGAAGGATGAGAACGATGTTCGCAGTCATCAAGACCGGCGGCAAGCAATACCGCGTCGCCCCGGATGATGTGCTCGAGATTGGCAAGATCGACGGTGAGCCCGGAACGATCGTGCAGCTGAACGAGGTGCTGGTGGTCGGCGGTGATACGCCGGTGCTGGGCATCCCCGCGGTGGCCGGCGCGTCCGTGGCCGTCGAGGTGCTGGACCACAAGCGCGGCCCCAAGGTGATCGCGTTCAAGAAGCGCCGCCGCAAGAATTCGCGCCGCAAGCGCGGCTACCGGGACGAGCTGACCTTGATCCGCGTCTCGGAGATCCTGACCGACAACGCCAAGCCGACCAAGGGCCCGCGCCCGAAGAAGGTCAAGGCGGAAGCCCCGGCGGCCGACGCCGCCGAGTAAGCGTGCCGGCGCGTCTCGCGCGCCGCACCGGCTTGAACCTCATCGCGCGCGGATTTTTCGTCCGCGCAGGTTGCAAATGTGAATGATCCCTTAGCGGAATCGCGCTAAAGGTGATCGCAAGAGATCGGAGACGAGCGATGGCTCATAAAAAGGCAGGCGGTTCATCCCGCAACGGACGCGACTCCAAGGGCAAGCGCCTCGGCATCAAGGCGTTCGGCGGCGAGCGCGTGATTCCCGGCAACATCATTGCGCGTCAGCGCGGCACCACCTGGCATCCCGGCCTCAACGTCGGCATGGGCACGGATCACACGATCTTCGCGAAAATCGAGGGCGTCGTCGAGTTCCATGACCGTGCCAACCGCACGTTCATCTCGGTACGTCCGGTACTCGCCGAGGCTGCTGAGTAGAATACGGTGGAACAATTCGCGTCCGCCGGGTCCTGACAAACCGGCGGAGCGCCAGATGGCTCCAGGGGAGGCGGGACAACCGGCCTCCCCTTTTCATTTTCGCTGATCAGTTGATCCCGAAGCGTCGATGGAGCCCGACATGCTGCAGGACATCACCACTCCCACCTTGCGCGAGGCGAGACCTTGCGTCCTCGAAACCTCCCGGCTGACGCTGCGTGCGCCGGTGCTCGCGGACGTGGCAGCCATCGCCCGGCTCGCCGACGACCGTGTTATCGCCGAGAATACCCGCCGCCTGCCGCATCCCTATTCGGAGGTCGATGCCGCTCGCTTCGTTCGCGCGCTGGAACAGACGGGTGAGACCGCCTTCCTGATCGAGCATCTGGACACGCCGATCGGCATGGTCGGGATCAATCGACCAGCAACGGGCCGTGCCGAGCTCGGCTACTGGCTGGGCGTTGCGCATTGGGGCCGCGGCTTCGGCACCGAAGCCGCGCGCGCCGCCATCGACCATTTCTTCGAGACGAGCGAGGACAATTTGCTGATCGGGCACGCCCGCGTCAGCAACCCAGCCTCGCGCAACATCCTGGAAAAGTGCGGCTTCCAATGGACCGGTATCGAGCTGCACCGCTTCGAGGTGATCGGCTCCTCCGCCCCGGTCGACGCCTTCCGCCTGACCCGCGGCGTCTGGTCCTCGCTGAAGGCCTGGGCCAATGCGGGGCGGCGGAGTTAGGCCGGGCCACCCTCCCCGCCTCACGTGTCGCTTCGCTCCGCGTGAGGCGACCCTCCCCCTCCAGGGGAGGGTGGCATCTCAGGCCGGCGGATTCACCGCACCCTGGCGCTGCCCCAGGCTGCGCTCGCGAAGATAGATGTACAGCCCCGCGCCGATGATGATGGTGGCGCCGATGATGGTGGCGGGATGCGGCACGTCGCCGAACACGACGAAGCCGAACAGCACGGCCCAGACGATCATCGTGTACTGATAGGGCACGACCACCGAGGCCGGCGCCAGCTTGAGCGAGCGGTTGACGCAGAACAGCGCGGTCACCGAGATGAGGCCGGCGGCGGCGAACAGCACCAGGCTGCCGGGCGTCGGCGTCACCCAGCCGAACGAGGACATCGCGGCGCCGAGCAGGAAGGTCCCGACGAACTGCGACGACGCCATCACGATGTCGGGCGTCGCGCGCAGACTGCGCGTGATCAGCATCAGCACCGCGAACGACAGACTGCCGCCGAGCGCGATCAAGGCCGGCAGGCTGAAGGTCTGCGCCGAGGGCCGCAGCGCGATCAGCACGCCGCAGAAGCCGATCAGGATCGCGGTCCAGCGCCGCCAGCCGACATGCTCGCGCAGCACCAGCGCCGACAGCGCGGTGACGAAGATGGGCCCGGCGAGATAGTAGGTGATGACGTCGGCGAGCGGCAGATAGACGGTGGCGAGGAAGAACGCTGCGACCTCCAACGTCGACAGGATCACGCGCACGAGCTGCAGCCAGGGGCGCTCGAGCTGCAGGAACGCGGCGCGGTTGCGCCAGATGAACGGTGCGAGCAAGAGCAGCGCCGCACAGGCGCGCAGCCACAGGAGTTGGCCGACGGCATAGGTCGACACCAGGAACTTGCCGAGGGCGTCGCCGAACGAGAACATCGCAATCGACAGCAGCATCAGGCCGATGCCGGCCAGCCGCGCCGAGCGCTCGTCGTTGGCGGTGGAGATTCGGGACAGCACGCTCATGATGGGGCTGCCTTATCAGGCACGCCGCCGCGGCTCCAGCCCTTCCGCATGGCGCGTCATGCAGCCCTGCCGCAACCCCTGCGCACGCCTTGTCCACGCGCTGCGCAGCGCGGCTTTACCGCTCGAAATTAAGGCTTCGGGCCGAATTAAACCCATTCCGCGGTTGCCGTGGGGACCCGCCTCGCCTACGTAGGACGCATCATGAAATTCCTCGATGAAGCCAAGGTCTATGTGCGCTCCGGCGACGGCGGCAACGGTTGCGTTGCGTTCCGGCGCGAGAAGTTCATCGAGTTCGGCGGGCCGAACGGCGGCAATGGCGGCCGCGGCGGCGACGTGATCATCGAGGCCGTCGACGGCCTCAACACCCTGATCGACTACCGCTACCAGCAGCATTTCAAGGCCCAGAAGGGCGATAACGGCATGGGCAAGGACCGCCATGGCGCCGGCGGCAAGTCCGTGGTGCTCAAGGTTCCCGTCGGCACCCAGATCTTCGACGAGGATCGCGAGACGCTGATCCACGACTTTACCGCGGTGGGCGAGCGCTTCGTGCTGGCCGAGGGCGGCAATGGCGGCTTCGGCAACGCCCATTTCAAGTCGCCGACCAACCGGGCGCCGCGCAACGCCAATCCCGGCCAGCCCGGCGAGGAGCGCTGGATCTGGCTGCGCATGAAACTGATCGCCGATGCCGGCCTGGTCGGCCTGCCCAATGCCGGCAAGTCGACCTTCCTGTCCAAGGTCTCCGCCGCCAAGCCGAAGATCGCCGACTATCCGTTCACCACGCTGCATCCGCAGCTCGGCGTCGTGAACGCCGACGGCCGCGAGTTCGTGCTGGCCGACATTCCCGGCCTGATCGAGGGCGCGCATGAGGGCGCCGGCCTCGGCGACCGTTTCCTCGGCCATGTCGAGCGCTGCCGTGTGCTGCTGCACCTGGTCGATGCCACCTGCGAGCACGCCGGCAAGGCCTACAAGACGGTGCGGCACGAGCTCGAAGCCTATGGCGGCGAGCTGACCGACAAGGTCGAGATCGTCGCGCTGAACAAGATCGACGCGGTCGACCCCGACGAGCTCAAGAAGCAGAGGGACCGGCTGAAGCGCGCCGCCAAGAAGACGCCGCTGCTGATTTCCGGCGCCACCGGCGAGGGTGTCAAGGAAGCTTTGCGCAAGCTCGCCGACGTGGTCGGCGAACAGCCTGTGTCCCTCAAGGCCAAGAGCACGACCGAGAGCGCCGCGACCGAGGAGCCGTGGGCGGCCCCAACGTCACCGCAGGGTTGAACTGAAGCCAACCTTGCCTCGCAGGCCCTCGCTTGCGACACTCGCCGCCATCCATCAACACTTGAGCCCCGTCCCGTGCGGACCGCGTGTCAGCCACGCACCTCTCATCACGATGCGAGGGCTCGAACCGACCCCGTTCACGCCATGGCACCCCGTCTCGAAAATTTCCGCCGCATCGTCGTCAAGGTCGGCTCGTCGCTGCTGGTCGATTCCGAGGCCGGCGAGGTCCGCGCCTCCTGGCTCGCCGCGCTGGCGGCCGACATCGCCCGGCTCCACAGCCGCGGCTGCGAGCTGCTGGTCGTATCCTCGGGCTCGATCGCGCTCGGCCGGAGCCGATTGAAGCTGCCGCGCGGACCGCTGAAGCTGGAGGAGAGCCAGGCGGCCGCCGCGGTCGGCCAGATCGCGCTGGCGCGGACCTGGTCGGAGGTGCTCGGCGCTCATGGCGTCAGTGCCGGCCAGATCCTGGTGACGCTGCAGGACACCGAGGAGCGCCGGCGCTATCTCAACGCCCGTTCGACCATCGCCAAGCTCCTGGAATGGCGCGCGGTGCCGGTCATCAATGAGAACGACACGGTCGCGACCGCCGAGATCCGCTATGGCGACAATGATCGCCTCGCCGCCCGTGTCGCGACCATGGCGAGCGCCGATCTGCTGGTGCTGCTGTCCGATATCGACGGCCTCTACACCGCGCCGCCCGCGCAGGATCCGAATGCGCGGCTGATCCCCGTGGTCGAGAGCGTCACCGCCGACATCGAGGCCATGGCCGGCAGCGCGGCTTCCGAGTTTTCGCGCGGCGGCATGCGCACGAAGATCGAAGCCGCCAAGATCGCCACCACTGGCGGCACCCACATGCTGATCGCCTCCGGCAAGATCGAGCACCCGCTGGCCGCGATCGCCGATGGCGGCCGTTGCACGTGGTTCCTGACGCCGGCAAACCCCGTCACCGCGCGCAAACGCTGGATCGCGGGTTCACTGGAGCCGAAAGGCACGCTGACGATCGACGCCGGCGCCGTGACCGCGCTGCGGGCGGGCAAAAGCCTCTTGCCGGCCGGCGTCATCCGTGTCGATGGCCAGTTCGCCCGCGGCGATGCCGTGGTGGTGCGCGGCCCCGACACCCATGAGATCGGCCGCGGCCTCGTCGCCTATGACGCCGACGATGCCGAGCGGATCAAGGGCCGTTCGTCGCCGGACGTGGCCGTCATCCTCGGCATCTCCGGCCGCGCCGAGATGATCCATCGCGACGATCTGGTGATCGGCCCGGCAGGTGCCGGTCAGGTCTGAGACCGCGGCACCAGCGTTCGCAAACGGCCGAATTCCGTGCTACTGGAGAGCCTTAATTCAAGGTTGAAACGCCCATGACCGCGCCTTTGAAAGCCATCGACGGCAGCGCCGATCTGCCTGCGCTGATGAACGACCTCGCCAAGCAGGCGCGCGCCGCCGCGCGCGTGCTGTCGCTGGCGCCGGCCGAGCAGAAGAACCGGGCGCTGGAGGCGATGGAGCGGCTGATCCGGGCCCGCGCGGACACGATCATCGCCGCCAATGCCGAGGACGTCGTCGAGGCCAAGGCCGCCGGCATCACTTCCTCCTTCCTCGATCGCCTGACCTTGACCCCGGCCCGCGTCGCCGCGATGGCCGACGGCATCGCCGCTGTGCGCGAGGTCGCCGATCCCATCGGCATCGTCACCGAGAGCTGGCAGCGGCCGAACGGCATGACCATCGAGCGCGTGCGGGTGCCGCTCGGCGTGATCGGCGTGATCTTCGAGAGCCGCCCCAACGTGGCGGCCGATGCCGGCGTGCTGTGCCTGAAGTCCGGCAATGCCGTGATCCTGCGCGGCGGCTCGGACTCGTTCCGCTCCTGCCGCGCCATCCACGAATGCCTCGTCGAAGGCCTGCGCGAGGCGGGCCTGCCAGACGCTGCGATCACGCTGGTGCCGACGCGCGATCGCGCCGCCGTCGGCCTGCTGCTGTCCGGCCTGAACGGCGGCGTCGACGTCATCGTGCCGCGCGGCGGCAAGAGCCTCGTCGCCCGCGTCGAGGCCGAGGCACGTGTGCCGGTGTTCGCGCATCTCGAAGGCGTCAACCACGTCTATGTCGACGGCGCCGCCGACCTGGAGATGGCCAAGTCGATCGTGCTGAACGCCAAGATGCGTCGCACCGGCGTCTGCGGCGCGGCGGAGACGCTGCTGGTCGATCGCGCGGCCGCCGACAAGATCAAGCCGCTGGTCGACATGCTAATTGGCGCCGGCTGCGAGGTGCGGGGCGATGAGGTCGTGTGCGCGGCCGATGCGCGGGTGAAGCCGGCCAGCAACGAGGACTGGGACACCGAATATCTCGACGCGATCATCGCCGCGAAGGTCGTCGACGGCGTGGAGGGCGCGATCGCCCACATCCACGCGCACGGCTCACACCACACCGACGCGATCGTCACCGATGACAATGCGGCCGCCGACAAGTTCCTCAACGAGGTCGACTCGGCGATCGTGCTGCACAACGCCTCGACCCAGTTCGCCGACGGCGGCGAGTTCGGTTTCGGCGCCGAGATCGGCATCGCCACGGGCAAGTTCCATGCGCGCGGCCCCGTCGGCGTCGAGCAGCTCACCAGCTTCAAATATCGCATCCACGGCACCGGGCAGACGCGGCCATGACGGCCGCATCCTGTGGTTGAGTTGCACGAGCAGCAGGCGGGGGCAGCCGTGACCGACGCCACAGCCATGCGCCTTGCGATCCGCCAGGCGCTGCCGCCCCACAGTGATGGCATGCGCATCGGCCTGCTCGGCGGCTCGTTCAATCCGCCGCACCAGGCGCACCGCGCGATCAGCCTGTTCGCGCTGAAGCGGCTGCAGCTGGACCGTGTCTGGTGGCTGGTGACACCGGGCAATCCGCTCAAGAACAATGGCGGGCTGCATGCGCTGGCCGAACGCGCCGAGGCGGCGCGCAAGGTGGCCGCCGATCCGCGCATCGAGATCAGCTGTCTCGAATCCGTCATCGGCACCCGCTACACTGCCGACACGATCGATTATCTGCGCCGGCGTGCATCGCGCTTGCGCTTCGTGTGGATCATGGGCGCTGACAATCTCGCGCAGTTCCATCGCTGGCAGAAGTGGCGGCACATCGCGGCCCAGGTTCCGATGGCCGTGGTCGATCGTCCGCCCCGCAGCTTCCGCGCCCTGAACGCGCCCGCCGCACGCGCCCTGGCGCGGTATCGCATTCCCGAAGCGCAAGCCAGCCGTCTGGCCGACCGCGCCGCTCCAGCCTGGGTCTACCTCACCGGCCTCAAGCTCAGCCTGTCCTCGACGGGCCTGAGGAACCCGGACGGCAGTTGGAAGTCGTTCTGAAAGGCCGCGCGTTCGCCATCGCGCGCGGCATCGGATATGCATGGAACTTGCCGTCTCCGCTACGGTCCGAAGCGGGGACGGCCTGGACGGTGTCGGGCCGGACGACCGGGGTACTGGATTGTTGAAACCCTTAACCCCACATGCCTAATATGGTCAGCAGGCCGGGTTGGATTCGGCCTGCGATACAGTGAAAGGAATGGTCCCTGACCACATCTGTATTGTCCCAGTCGGCCTTACCGAAGACGAAGGCAACGACTACCAAGTCGGCGACGGCCAAGTCAGCGCGTAAGACGTCGACCCAAGATGCGGCCTTGCAGGCGCAACCCGACGCCGACAAGACCCTGCGCACGATCCTCTCCCGCCTCGAAGACATGAAGGCGGAGGAGACGGTCACGATCGATCTTCACGGCAAATCGGCGTATTCCGACTACATGGTCATTACTACGGGCCGCTCGAACCGGCACGTCGGATCGATCGCGGAAAACGTCGCCAAGGGCCTGAAGGAAGCCGGCACCAAGAAACTCCACATCGAGGGCCTGCCCAATTGCGATTGGGTGCTGATCGATTCCGGCGACGTGATCGTGCACGTGTTTCGACCCGAGGTTCGCGAGTTCTACAATCTCGAGCGATTGTGGACCCAAGGGCCGAACCCGGCCAAGGCGGTCTAGGCGGTCCCACGCCGCGGCGGGTGCGAATCGTACGGCGCACGTGCTAGTCGGGTGCGCATGCGCCTGATCGTGGTCGCCATCGGCCGGTTGAAGCAGGGTCCCGAGCGGGAGCTCGCGGAGCGCTACCGCGAGCGTTTCGACGACATCGGCCGCAAGCTCGGCTTTCGCGGCCTCGACATCCATGAAATCCCGGAAAGCCGCGCGCGCGATGCGGCGACGCGCATGACCGAGGAGGCCTCCGCGATATCGGCGGCGATCCCCGACAAGTCCGTGCTCGTCTGTCTCGACGAGCGTGGCCGGAACGTCGACAGTACAACTTTTGCGGGTTATCTTGGGCGCTGGCGGGACGAAGGCATTCCGGCTGCCGTCTTCGCAATCGGCGGCGCCGACGGACTTTCGCCCGATTTGCGGCGCAGAGCCAAGCTTGGGGTTGCGTTTGGCGCCGCCACCTGGCCGCACCAGATCGTCCGCGTCCTGCTGCTCGAGCAGATTTACCGTACTGCTACGATCCTTGCCGGTCACCCCTATCACCGCGCTTGAACAAGGGACGATGGGAGCACAATAAGGACCTCGATGTTCGCTGCGCGGCCCCTCTCCTGCTTCCCAAGACCTGTCCGCAGCGGCCGGTCCTGCCGCGCGTCGCTCGTCGCGCTCGTGGTGGTCTTTTCCGGATGTCCGGCGCTGGCGCAGAGCGGACTCCGGCCATCCATCCCCGGCACCGCGTCACCGACGCCGGCCACCCCGGAGCAGTTGAAGCAGCGCGAACAGGAGCTCGAGGCCGCCCGCGCCGCCCAGAAGGCCGCCGCCGAGGCCCAGGAGCGGTTGAAGGCCGACATCGCCGCGCTCGGCGAGGATCGCGGCAAGCTCAATCAGCAGCTGATCGACGTCGCGGCGCAGGTGCGTAGCGTCGAAGTGCGGGTTGGCGAGGCCGAAACGCGGCTGCGCGGGCTCGACGGCCGCGAGCAGGATCTGCGGACGTCGCTGGAAGCGCGGCGCTCGGAGATCATCGAGGTTCTGGCCGCACTGCAGCGCGCCGGCCGCCGCACCCCGCCGGCCCTGCTGGTCCGTCCCGAGGACGCGCTGCAATCCCTGCGCACGGCGATGCTGCTGGGTTCGGTGATCCCCGAGATGCGCAGCCGAGCGGAGAAGCTCTCGACCGATCTCGGCGAGCTCGTCGCCATCCGCAAGACGATCGCCAGCGAACGCGACAAGCTCGCCGGCGACCGCGACAGGCTGCGCACCGATCAGACCCGTCTCGCCGCCTTGGTGGAGGAACGCCAGCGCAAGCAGAGCTCGGCCGAGAAGGACATGGAAGCCGAAAGCGCGCGCGCCGCCGTGCTGGCGCAGCAGATCGACTCGCTGCAGGGACTGATCACGACGATGGAGCTGGACCTCAAGAGCGCGGCCAAGGCTGCCTCGACGGCGAGCCTGCAGGGGGTGCCGGTCAACAGCAAGCCGGACGCGAATGCGCTGCGCAACCCGGGCCGCAAGGCGCCCGCGATCGCGTTCGCCTCGACCAAGGGCATGCTGACGTTTCCTGTCAACGGCACCAAGATCCGCGAATTTGGCGCATCGGACGGTGCGGGCGGCTCGGATAAAGGCATTTCTTTGGCAACCCGGCCAGGGGCTCAGGTCACAACCCCGTGTGATGGCTGGGTTGTGTATGCGGGTCCCTTCCGTAGCTACGGACAACTCTTGATCCTCAACGCCGGTGGCGGGTATCATGTCCTGATCGCCGGGATGGAGCGCATTTCCGTCAACATCGGGCAGTTTGTTCAGACGGGAGAGCCGGTCGCGATCATGGGTAACAGCTCCCAGGTTGCCTCCATTCTCGCTACCAACGCGAGTCAACCAGTGCTCTATGTCGAGTTCCGTAAGGACGGCACTCCAATCGATCCAGGCCCATGGTGGGCCGCAAATGAAGGCGAAAAGGTACGCGGATGATGCGTAAGACTTCGGTAATTCTCCTGAGCGCGGCCACCGGTGCGGCATTGACCCTGTTCGTCTCGCAACCGCGCGCGGTGTTGATGGGATCGACGGCGCGCGCCGCGACCGCCGATACCTATCGCCAGCTCAACCTGTTCGGCGACGTGTTCGAGCGGGTGCGCAGCGATTATGTCGAGAAGCCCGACGATTCGAAGCTGGTCGAGTCCGCGATCAGCGGCATGCTCTCGGGGCTCGATCCGCATTCGAGCTACATGGATGCGAAGAGCTTCCGCGACATGCAGGTGCAGACCCGCGGCGAGTTCGGCGGCCTCGGCATCGAGGTGACGATGGAAGACGGCCTGATCAAGGTGGTGTCGCCGATCGACGATACGCCGGCCTCGAAGGCGGGCATCCAGGCCAACGACATCATCACCAATCTCGACGACGAAGCCGTGCAGGGCCTGACCCTCAACCAGGCGGTCGAGAAGATGCGCGGTCCGGTCGGCACCAAGATCAAGCTGAAGGTCGTGCGCAAGGGCGCCGACAATCCGCTCGACGTGACGCTGACCCGCGACAACATCCGCGTCCGCTCGGTGCGCTCGCGCACCGAGAGCGACGACATCGCCTATATCCGCATCACCACCTTCAACGAGCAGACCACCGAGGGCCTGAAGAAGAGCATCGCCGACCTGCAGAACCAGATCGGTGACAAGCTGAAGGGCTACATCATCGACCTGCGCAACAACCCGGGCGGCCTGCTCGAGGAGGCGGTCACCGTCTCCGACGCGTTCCTGGAGCGCGGCGAGATCGTCTCGACCCGCGGCCGCAATGCCGAGGAGACGCAGCGCCGCGCGGCACATGCGGGCGACCTGACCAAGGGCAAGCCGGTCATCGTGCTGATCAATGGCGGCTCGGCGTCGGCGTCGGAGATCGTGGCCGGCGCGCTGCAGGATCACAAGCGCGCGACGCTGGTCGGCACCCGCTCGTTCGGCAAGGGCTCGGTGCAGACCATCATCCCGCTCGGCGCCGGCAACGGCGCGCTGCGGCTGACCACCGCGCGCTACTACACGCCGTCGGGCAAGTCGATCCAGGCCAAGGGCATCGTGCCCGACATCGAGGTGCTGCAGGACGTGCCGGATGAGCTGAAGTCGCGCACCGACACCAAGGGCGAGGCGTCGCTGCGCGGCCATCTGAAGAACGACGGCGACGAGAAGACCGGCTCGCAGTCTTACGTGCCGCCGGACACCAAGGACGACAAGGCGCTCAAAATGGCCGCCGACCTGCTCCACGGCATCAAGAACAGCGCCAACACCCCGGCGCCGACCGAGAAGGCCGCGGCCGACAAGCCGGCCAAGGCGGCAAACTGAGGTCGCCAACTGAGCGGCAGCCGACCGACGCGAATCAGCTTTGAAGGGCGGCCTCCGGGCCGCCCTTCCTTTTTGGACGGCTTCTTGGTTTGCCGCTCCGCCGATCTACGGGCTTGCGGACACCGGCCCTGCGTCCGAATCCCCGCCGTGGTATCGTCGACCCGATTGATTCGGGAATTTCGATGACAGAGACGGCCGACGAGCTGAGCGCCCCGCTCGGGCAGACGGAAAAGCGTCGCAGGCGCCGCATTCGGCTTCCCTTCACGGCCCTGCAGGCCCTCGCGATGCTGCTGGGGCTGTTCCTGGTCGTGTTTGCCGGCTTTGCGATGTTCAACGACAATCCGCTCGGTGGCGAGCCGGTCGCCCGCGTCGCGATCAACGAGGGCGCAAAGCCCACCGACGACAAGGCCGCCGCCAAGCCGGATGGCAAGCCAGACGCAAAGGCCGACCACGGCGCGGCCCCCGCGGCCAAGCAGGAGGCCGGCGAGCGCAAGACGGTCACCATCATCGACGGCTCCAGTGGCGCCCGCCAGGAGGTCGCGATCGGTGCCGGTGGCGAGACGGCAGAGCCTGGATCGGCCGCGCCCGCGAGCCAGATGCCCGGCGTGGACCCGCGGCTGCTGGAGAAGTCGCGCTACGGCATGATCCCGGTGATGGCCGACGGGCTGAAGCCATTCACTGCCTATGCGGCCGAGGCCGACCGCGCCAAGGCGGCGCGCATGCCGGCCGTCGCGATCGTGATCGGCGGTCTCGGCGTCGGCGCCGCCAAGACGGCGGACGCGATCATGAAGCTGCCGCCGGCGGTCACCCTGGCCTTCACGCCCTATGGCTCCGATCCGACCAAGCTCGCCGAGCGCGCCCGGGCGCAGCGCCACGAGATCCTGCTGCAGGTCCCGATGGAGCCCTACGACTATCCCGACAACGATCCGGGTCCGCAGACGCTGCTCGCAACACTCGGACCGGACCAGAACATCGACCGGCTGTTCTGGCACATGAGCCGGCTGCAGGGTTACGTCGGCATCGGCAACTTCATGGGTGCGCGCTTCGTCGCAACGGAAGCGGCGATGCAGCCGATCGTGAACGAGGCCGCCAAGCGCGGTCTGGCCCTGTTCGACGATGGCGCAGCCCCGCGCAGCGTGGCAGCCTCGCTGGCCACGGGGCTCGCGATGCCGTTCGCGAAGGGCGACGTCGCCATCGACGCGGTGCCGACCCCGGTCGAGATCGACAATGCGCTCGCCAAGCTCGAAAGCCTGGCCAAGGAACGTGGCGTCGCCGTCGGAACCGCCTCGGCGCTGCCGGCCTCGATCGACCGTATCGGCACCTGGATCAAGGGGCTCGACCGCAAGGGCATTCTGCTGGTGCCATTGACAACCGCGATGCTGAAATCAAAATCGAACTGAACGAACGTGCGCCGGCCCGACTGGCGACGTGACAGCGGGAGGCCTGCGCGGCGAGGCGCAGGGGTCCCCGCAGGAAGGCCGAGACCGGAATGACGCGCTACGAGGACCTGCCTTACCGCACCTGCGTCGGCATCATGCTGATCAATTCGGAGGGGCTGGTTTTCATCGGTCGCCGCGCCGGCGGAATCGAGCATGTCGACGACACCCATGTCTGGCAGATGCCGCAGGGCGGCGTCGATCCCGGCGAGGATGCCTGGGAGGCGGCCAAGCGCGAGCTGTATGAAGAGACCAGCGTGCGCTCCGTCGAGAAGCTGGCCGAGGTCGGCGACTGGCTGACCTACGATATTCCGCGCACGGTCGCAGGCCGTGCCTGGAAGGGGCGCTATCGCGGCCAGCGCCAGAAATGGTTCGCGCTGCGCTTCACCGGGGCCGATGCCGAGATCGATGTCGAGCGCCCCGGCGGCGGCCACCACAAGGCGGAATTCGTCAGCTGGCGCTGGGAGCCGATGAAGAACCTGCCGGGGCTGATCGTGCCGTTCAAGCGGCCGGTCTATGAGCGCGTGGTCAAGGAATTCGCTCCGCTCGCAGGCGATTGAATCGCGATCCCCGCCCTCGACGCGGTACCCGACATCCGCTAGTCCGCTTCTGCGCAGGAGCTGCAGGGAATCTCTGCAGATGCGTCGCGACGATGCCGTCATGATGCACTGCCATGCGAACGACAGCTCATGGATTCGAGGATGACCGAGACCAGACCCTATCGTCCGAATGTCGGTATCGCGCTGCTCAACGCCGAAGGGCTCGTCTTCCTTGGACGCCGCTTTCGCGACGACGGGCCGGAGATCGTGCTGCCCGGGCTCGAATGGCAGATGCCGCAGGGCGGCGTCGACCCCGGCGAGGATCTTCAGGCGGCAGCGCGGCGCGAGCTGTGGGAGGAGACCGGCATTCGCGACGCCGACATCCTCGGCGAGACCGACTGGCTGACTTACGAATTTCCGCCATTCGAGGATCCGAACCACCGGCTCGCGCGCTTTCGCGGCCAGCGCCAGAAATGGTTCGCGATGCGCTTCACCGGGCGCGAGGCCGACATCGATCCGGTGACGCCGCGCAACGGCCAGCCGGCCGAGTTCGACGCCTGGCGCTGGGACCGCCTGGCGCGCGTCCCGGAGCTGGTGGTGCCGTTTCGTCGCGAGGTCTATCGCGCGGTGGCGCAGGCTTTTGCGCATCTCGCCAACGTTGGCGACTGATCTACGTCGGAGCGCGGGGCTCTTCGTCATTCAAGGGCCGACGCTCCGCGCGCCTCGGAAAGGCGATGTCGCGAGAGTTCGCCGGCCTAATTGTCCTCGACCGTGAACGGCCCGATCGCAATCACCCGGCAGTCGTTGTCGCGCGTGGCGCAGTCGGCCAGCGCGCCGCCGATCGCCGTCTCCTCACGGTCGCCATTGAGGCCGAAGCCGGGGTGGCCGGCCGTGCCGACCGCGACTGCATTCCAGCCCGACGTCGCGGCCTCGAGACGTCGCGCCACCTCCTCGCGCGCCTCCGGGGCGATCGCCTGATGGATGGCCGCGCGGAAGAAGCCGGTGGCTTTCATCACGGTCGGTATCGGCACCACGAAGGCATCGTCGAGCGCAACGATGATGCAGGCGGTGCCCGCCTGGGCACCGCAGGCTTCCAGATTGCGGCGAACCACATCGTCGACGAGGTCGCCGCCGACGCTGTAGAAGAACTGCCCGCCGGGCCCGAGCGCGATGGCCTTGGTCCGACGCGCCGTGCCGTAGTTCGCTTCGAGCCGGGCCCGGCCTGTATCGCGCACCAGCGGCATCTCTGCCGCGCTGAAGGCGCGCTCGGTCATCGGGTCGTGGCGCACCCAGGGCTGCGGCGGCAACGGCGGTTTGCTATGCACGTAAACGACATTGTCGCCGACGGCATAGAGTTCGCATTTGCGCGGCCCGTTCGCATTTTCCGCGCGCTGCTGGCACTGCTCCAGCGCAGCCGATTTCGCCGCGTCGTCGCTCGCCTGTCCGGTGACATAGGCGCTGACGCCGTTGATCGTGGTCGCGAACGCCTTGTGATCCGGTGCCGGCACGTAGTCGCGCGCCAGTGCAATGCGGGTCCGCTCGCTCACGAACGGCACGGCTTCGGGTGCAAACTTCTCGGCGGCGACAGTGGATGAAGGCGAGGGCGACTGTTGCGGCTGCGGCGAGTCGGCCGGCTGCCTGGCGACGGATGACTGCGTCGGCGCGGGGGATGGGGATGCAGACGGGACCGAGGACGGCGAAGCCGGCGTGGCCGACAGCCGGGCCAGCGCTTCCGCGGCCGCCTTGGCGGCATCGCGCTGCGCGGGGTGCGGATCGCGATAATCCAGATAGAGCTCGGTCCCGACCCCGACGGCTCCGAGCGCAACCACGGCGGCCGCAATTCGCCAGATCAGGCGGAGCCCGCCCCCGCGGGCGGCTTTCTTTTCTTCCGGCGGCGCGTAGGTGCCGTCCTCGCGGCGCATCGCCACGCGATAGGCGTGCACCGGGGTCGGGATGTTCTTGACCTCCCGCGCGCCCATGTCGGCGAACTGCACCGACAGCTTGTTGGCGACCTGCTCATGAACGGCGCGCGAGATGCAGATGCCGCCGACGTCGGCGAGGCCCTCGAGGCGTGCTGCGATGTTGACGCCGTCGCCGAGCAGATCGCCGTCGCGCTCGACGACGTCGCCGATGGTGATGCCGATGCGGTAGCTCATCTGCCGGCTCGGCGGATACGCCATGTTGCGCGTGCGCAGGCTCTCCTGGATGTCGATCGCGCAACGCACCGCTTCGACCGCGCTGGGGAATTCCGCGAGCACCGCATCACCGGCGGTGTTGAAGATGCGGCCGCCGGCTCGCGCGATGAAGTCGTCAACGACCTCGCGATAGGCCGCCAGTCGCCGTAGCGTCTCTTCTTCATCCTCCGCGACGAGGCGCGAATAGCCGGCGATATCGGCGGCGAAAATCGCCGCGATCTTGCGTTTCAAGACGATCTGTCCTGCCATGTCACCGCGCCCGCTGGATTGGCCGGGAGCATGCCGTCAGATCGGTGAGCATGCAACCGGCCTCCCTTGAAGTAGTCATCGACCGGCGCACGACGTTCGAGCCCCAAACGAAAATGGCCGGGCAGAGCCCGGCCATGAACGTTCATTCATACGTCGTGCGGTGGGATCAATGCAGCGCAGTCGTATTGAGCTGCTGCTGGATCGTCTTGAAGTGATCGAGCCGCTCGATCGCGCGATCGAGCTCGTTGCCCTGCTTCTCGTTCAGCTTGGATTCCATGCCGGCGATCTCGGCCGCGAAAGCGGTCTGGTCGAGCTCCTTCAGCGACGTGGCGACGTCGGCGAGAACCGTCAGACCCTTGTCCGAGATCTCGGCAAGGCCGCCGAGCACGATGATCTTCTGCTGCGATCCGCCTGATGTCACCGTCAGGATACCCGGCCGCAGCGTCGCCACGAACGGCGCATGCCCGGCGAGCACGCCGAAATCACCCTCCTGGCCGGGAACGTCGACCTGGTCGACCTCGCCCGAGAAGGCGATCTTTTCCGGCGAGACGAGATCGAAATGGAAAGTAGCCATTGGGGAAACCTGCGAATAGCGAATAGCGAATGGCGAGTAGTGAAGGAGGAAGCAGCGAACAGCTCGTCTATTCGCTGCTCCCTATTCGCCCTTAGGCTGCCTCAGCGGCCAGCTTCTTGCCCTTCTCGACCGCCTCGTCGATGTTGCCGACCATGTAGAAGGCGGCCTCCGGCAGGTGGTCGTACTTGCCTTCACACAGGCCCTTGAAGCCCTTGATGGTGTCGGCGAGGTCGACGAACTTGCCCGGCGATCCCGTGAAGATTTCGGCGACGTGGAACGGCTGCGACAGGAAGCGCTCGATCTTGCGGGCGCGGGCCACGGTCAGCTTGTCCTCTTCCGACAGCTCGTCCATGCCCAGGATGGCGATGATATCCTGCAGCGACTTGTAGCGCTGCAGAATCTGCTGGACCTGACGCGCGGTCTGATAGTGCTCCTCGCCGACGACCAGCGGGGAGAGCATGCGCGAGGTCGAGTCGAGCGGGTCCACCGCCGGGTAGATGCCCTTTTCCGAGATCGCGCGGTTGAGCACGGTGGTGGCGTCCAAATGCGCGAACGAGGTCGCCGGCGCCGGGTCGGTCAAGTCGTCGGCCGGCACGTAGATGGCCTGCACCGAGGTGATCGAGCCCTTGTTGGTGGTGGTGATGCGCTCCTGCAGCGCGCCCATGTCGGTGGCGAGCGTCGGCTGATAACCCACCGCCGAGGGGATGCGGCCGAGCAGCGCCGACACTTCCGAGCCGGCCTGGGTGAACCGGAAGATGTTGTCGACGAAGAACAGCACGTCCTGGCCCTGGTCGCGGAAGTGCTCGGCGACGGTGAGGCCGGTCAGGCCGACGCGGGCGCGGGCGCCGGGCGGCTCGTTCATCTGGCCGAACACCAGCGCGCACTTCGACTTGACGCTCGGATCGGGATTGTGCGGATCGGCGTTGACCTTGGATTCGATGAACTCGTGATAGAGGTCGTTGCCTTCACGGGTACGCTCGCCGACGCCGGCGAACACCGAATAGCCACCGTGCGCCTTGGCGACGTTGTTGATGAGCTCCTGGATCAGCACGGTCTTGCCGACGCCGGCGCCGCCGAACAGACCGATCTTGCCGCCCTTGGCGTAGGGAGCCAAGAGGTCGACGACCTTGATGCCGGTGACGAGAATCTCGGCTTCGGTCGACTGGTCGGTGTAGCTCGGCGCGTCCGCGTGGATCGGACGCAGGCCCTCGGCCTCGACCGGACCGGCCTCGTCGATCGGCTCGCCGATCACGTTCATGATGCGGCCGAGCGTGCCGACGCCCACCGGCACCTGGATCGGCGAACCGGTGTCGGTCACCTCCTGGCCGCGGACCAGACCTTCGGTGGTGTCCATCGCGATGGTGCGCACGGTGGATTCGCCGAGATGCTGGGCCACTTCGAGCACCAGGCGGTTGCCGGCGTTCTTGGTTTCGAGCGAATTGAGAATGGCCGGCAGGTGACCTTCGAACTGCACGTCGACGACGGCGCCGATGACCTGGGTGATGCGACCGATCTGGTTGGCTGCGGTAGCCATTGAGTGTCTCTCCTTACGATCCGTATACGAAACCACGGTCGGCTCGACCGGGATATGTTCCTGGGTTGCGCTTCAACGGGCGCTGCGCGATCCGGCTAGACCGCCTCGGCGCCCGAAATGATTTCGATCAGTTCCTTGGTGATCATCGCCTGACGCGTGCGGTTGTAGATCAGCGTCTGCTTGCGGATCATCTCGCCGGCGTTGCGCGTGGCGTTGTCCATGGCCGACATCTGCGCACCGTAGAACGAGGCGTTGTTTTCGAGCAGTGCGCGGAAGATCTGCACCGCGAGATTGCGCGGCAGCAGTCCAGCCAGGATCTCGTCCTCTTCCGGCTCGTATTCGTAAGGCGCCAGCGGCGCCGCATTGGCCGGGCGCGCTTCGACCACCAGCGGAATGATCTGCTGAGCGGTCGGGATCTGCGCGATTACCGAGCGGAAGCGCGAGTAGAACAGGGTGCAGACGTCGAATTCGCCGGCCTCGAAGCGGGCAATCACCTTCTTGGCGATCTCGTCGGCATTGGCGAAGCCGATCTGGCGTACGGAGCGCAGGTCCATGTGCTCGACGATCTGCTTGTCGAACTGGCGGCGAAGCTGCTCATAACCCTTGCGGCCAACGCAGAAGAACTTCACCTCCTTGCCCTGGTTCATCAGGGCGAGCGCACGCTCGCGCGCCAGGCGGACGATCGAGGAGTTGAACGCGCCAGACAGGCCGCGCTCGCCGGTGCAGACCAGCAGCAGGTGCACCTGATCGCGACCGGTGCCCGCCAACAGCTTCGGGCCGCCGGCGGAGGCGATGGTGGCGCTCGCGATGTTGGAGATCACGGCGTCCATCTTCTCGGCATAGGGACGCGCCGCTTCGGCCGCCTGCTGCGCGCGGCGCAGCTTGGAGGCGGCGACCATCTGCATGGCCTTGGTGATCTTCTGCGTCGCCTTGGTCGAGGCGATGCGGACCCGCATGTCTTTCAGTGACGCCATTGTTCGTCTAGCTCACCCCGGCGGCCGATCCGTTGAAGACCCGACCGCTCAACCCTGAGATTGGTCATGCCCGGCCTGGCGCCGGGCATGAGATGTCACGTTGTCCCACCCCGAAGGGCGTGGATCGCCGGCCGGAGCCGGCCACGACCTCGCGATCAGGCGAAGGTCTTGGCGAAGCCCTCGACGACCGCCTTCAGCTTGGCGGCGCTGTCGTCGGACAGATCCTTGCTGTCGCGGATCGCGTTGAGCAGGTCGGCATTCTTGCCGCGCAGCAGCGACAGCAGGCCGTCCTCGAAGGCGCGCACCTTGTTGAGCGGCAGCGGATCGAGATAGCCGTTGGTGCCGGCCCAGATCACGCAGACCTGCTCTTCCATCTTCAGCGGCGAGAACTGCGGCTGCTTCAGGAGCTCGGTCAGGCGTGCGCCGCGGTTGAGCAGGCGCTGGGTCGAGGCGTCCAAGTCGGAGCCGAACTGCGCGAAGGCCGCCATCTCGCGGTACTGCGCCAGCTCGCCCTTGATCTTGCCGGCGACCTTCTTCATCGCCTTGGTCTGGGCGGAGGAGCCGACGCGCGACACCGACAGACCGACGTTCACGGCCGGACGGATGCCCTGGAAGAACAGATCGGTCTCCAGGAAGATCTGGCCGTCGGTGATCGAAATGACGTTGGTCGGAATGTAGGCCGACACGTCGTTGGCCTGGGTCTCGATGACGGGCAACGCGGTCAGCGACCCCAGACCATGGTCCTTGCTGAGCTTGGCGGCGCGCTCGAGCAGGCGGGAGTGCAGATAGAACACGTCGCCCGGATAGGCCTCGCGGCCCGGCGGACGGCGCAGCAGCAGCGACATCTGGCGATAGGCGACGGCCTGCTTCGACAGATCGTCATAGATGATGACGGCGTGCATGCCGTTGTCGCGGAAGTACTCGCCCATGGTGCAGCCGGTGAACGGGGCCAGATATTGCATCGGGGCCGGATCGGACGCGGTGGCGGCGATGACGATCGAATACTCCAGCGCGCCCTGCTCTTCGAGCACCTTCACGAACTGAGCGACGGTGGAGCGCTTCTGGCCGATCGCGACATAGACGCAGTACAGCTTCTGGCTCTCGGGAGCGCCAGCGACGTTCAGCGGCTTCTGGTTCAGGATGGTGTCGAGCGCGATCGCGGTCTTGCCGGTCTGACGGTCACCGATGATCAGCTCGCGCTGGCCACGGCCGACCGGGATCAGGGCGTCGATCGCCTTGAGGCCGGTCGACATCGGCTCGTTCACCGACTTGCGCGGAATGATGCCGGGGGCCTTGACGTCGACGCGCTTGCGCTCGGTGGCCTGGATCGGGCCCTTGCCGTCGATCGGATTGCCGAGCGCGTCAACGACGCGGCCGAGCAGACCCTTGCCGACCGGAGCGTCGACGATGGCGCGGGTGCGCTTGACGGTCTGGCCTTCCTTGATCTCGCGGTCGGCGCCGAAGATGACGACGCCGACATTGTCGGTCTCGAGGTTCAGCGCCATGCCGCGGGTGCCGTTCTCGAACTCGACCATCTCGCCGGCCTGGACGTTGTCGAGACCGTAGACGCGGGCGATACCGTCACCGACGGACAGCACCTGTCCGACTTCGGTGACTTCGGCTTCCTGCCCGAAATTCTTGATCTGGTCCTTGAGGATCGCGGAAATTTCCGCGGCGCGGATGTCCATCAGCCTGCCTCTTTCATCGCGTGCTTGATCGAGTTGAGTTTGGTGCGAAGCGAACTATCGATCATGCGGCTGCCGAGCTTGACGACGAGCCCGCCGATAATCGCTGGATCGACTTTCACGTTGAGCGCGACGTCCTTGCCGGTCACCGTCTTCAGTGAGGCCTTCAAGGCGTCGAGATTCTTGTCGGAGAGCGGCTCGGCGACGACGACGTCGGCCGTGGCCTCTCCCTTGTATTTGGCGACCAGCGCGTTGAAGGCGCGGATCACGTCGGTCACCGCGAACAGGCGGCGGTTGGCGGTCAGCACGCGCAGCACGTTGGCGGCGACACCGGCGATGCCGGCCTTGTCCAGCACGGTATTCAGCGCCTTGAGCTGCACGTCCGCACCGAACACCGGACTGCGGACGAGGCGCTTGAGATCGGCGCTCTCATCGAGGAGGGCATTGAACCTGTCGAGATCGGCCTTGACCGCATCGACGGACTTTTCGTCACGGGCCAGTTCAAACAGGGCCGTCGCGTAACGACCGGACACACCGGATACGGAGGGATCTTCAGCAGCCACAGACGTGCTCTTTTTATATGCGCCCAACCCACAAGAGGGACACCGGCGCGCCGCTGCGGCGCAAACCAGCTAAGCCCTTGGAATTCAAGCAGGACTTTGATTTTCGATCGCCGCGAGAGCAGCTTGATCACGAAAAGCGGCGCTTTGCTAACATAGCGTACGCGCAGCCGCAACAAGCGGCGGCCCGCTATTCGGCACCTTGTTGCCGCGCCGCGGTCGGAGCCTACGCGCGGTCCAACGGACTCGCTGATGGCCGCCCGCGCGCGCCCCGCCCCCGATACCAGTCACTCAGCGCAAGGTTCCAGCTGTTGCTGCATGGCCGCCATGCTGGTTTGGCCTTGACTCCCGTCGGCGGTGCCCGGCGGCCGCCGACCAGCCCGCACCGACATTACTTGCTGACATCTTGGCATCCTAAGTGAGAACTTAACTCAACAGTATTTTGAAGTATTTGATCGTTAATAAACCGTTAACGCGGTGGATTACGGAATTTTCCGTGATGAGTAGACCGCGATGCAAGATGTTTCGATCAGAGCGGAACAATTTCTACTGCCCCATTCACGCCTCATTGCCCCACCAAACGGCGCGCGCCTCAACACCTGACGGGGGTCCACTGGCCGCAGAACGCGGCAATACTGTTCGAGGGACATAGATGCTGAAACTGAAGAACCTCTCGGCTGGCAAGATCGCCGGCTCGCGCACCGCGCTCGCTGTTGCCGTGACGCTGATCGTCGGCGGCAGCGCCACCGAAGCCTCGGCCCGGTCCAGGCACCACCATCACCACGCTCGCCACCACCATCATCACATGGCGCGTCATGCTGCTCAGCCCGCCGCCGACTCGTTTTCGAACGGATGGTCGTCCAACGGCTCCTCGTGGATGAACTCCAACGCAGCGGTTACGCCGTCGTCCGGCACCGGCCGCACTTTCTCCGGCATGGCGTCGTACTATGGCAACGAGTCCGGCAGCCGCACCGCATCCGGCCAGCGCATGAACGCCAACGCGATGACCTGCGCTCACCGCTCGCTGCCGTTCGGCACCAAGCTGCGCGTGACCCATGGCGGCAACAGCGTCATCGTCACCGTCAACGACCGCGGCCCGTTCATCCGCGGCCGGGTGCTCGACCTGTCGACCGGCGCAGCCCGCGCCATCGGCCTGACCCGCGCCGGCGTCGGCCGCGTCACCGCCGAGGTCGTGTCATAACGTAGAGACGTCTTCCTCCCTCAGCACGGCTGATCGGCGCTGCATCAGCTTTGTGGATGCAGTCGCGCGTCAGCGTGCTGAGGAGCGAGTCGGGGCGGAGCGCCGAGGCAGTCCGAGTTCTGCCGGTCGTCAGCGTGCTCGATTGCGACGCTCGCAAGGATGAAGAGCACTTCCGTCGACCGACGCGCCTATCCCGGCGGCGCACCTCTTGGAGAGGACAGTTCGGAAGGTGCCGGAACGAGGCGGCCGCCATAGTCGCGAAAGCGAACCTTTCCGCTCCACCTGCCGTCCAACGCCGCAACCAGTTCGCGCGCGAGCGCCGGCCAATCGTGGCCACCACGCGGGTCGTAGATCCTGACACCGACCCCCCTGTTACTGGGAGGAAGCCGATCGGTGTGCCAGTGCTGCTCATCGATTGAGATCACCGGACTGTCCTCGGCACAGAGCGACAGGTAGAGCATATCGACCGTCGGGGCCTGGCTCTGGCTGAGGTCCCGGAACGACATCTGCCGCGACTGGCCGAACTGCTCCAGGAGCTTCGCGAGATCCCGCCAATCCGCCTGCACGATATCGAGATCGATATTGACGACGGCGCTGACGGAACGCTGCCCGTCCCGAAACACATTGTGACAAGAACGGTCCGCCGAGAGCATCGGGAGCGCTGCCACCGATCCCGATGCGGCGACGGCAAGCGAGGCGAGCAAAAGACCGAGCCGGGGCCTGAAACTCGTCTGCGCATCCCCCGGTATCAATCCGCAACAGCGCAGCGTCAGCCAGAAGATAAGGCCGCCGATCGCGCCCAGCACCGCCATCCACGCCAGCAACTCTGCATATGAGATCCAGCCAGCCAAGGTCGGGATGCCGTCGACCCATTGGACGACATCATTCACCGAATCCCAACCGCGGCTGGATGGATCGAGTGGCCAGGTCAGGATGCCGACCGGAATCATTCCGATCAACGCCGCGCCGGCGACCGCAGCCCACAGACGCTTCCACCGCTTCCAGCGATAGAGCAGTGCAACCGGGACGCCGAGAATGAGCGCGTGGCCAATCGTGACCGCGAAGGCCAGCGGCAACATTTGGGACGCCTTGCCGGAGATCGCTGCAAATAGCGCCGCAGGCGCAAGAGCACCGAGAAGAAAGGCGGCGATCCATGGCAGCGTGGACATCATCCGAGATTGCCGGCCGCGCGCCGAGTCCGCAAGACCGCGAGCAGCTCAGAGGAAGCTCTGCGGGTCGACGTCGACCTCGAGCTTGAGATTGCCCTTGGGCTTCTCGGCATGCGCCAGCCAGTGGCGCAGATAATCCGACAGATCGAAATTACGGGCCGACTTGAGCAGCAGCCGGAAGCGGTAGCGGCCCTTGATCACCGCGAGCGGCGCCTCGGCCGGGCCGAGCAGCAACACGCCCTCCTCACGCGGCGCTGACGCGACCAGCCGGCGGGCGAAGCCTTCGGCAGTAGGCCGATCCCCCGCCGAGATGATCAGGCTCGCCAGCCGGCCGAACGGCGGATAGCCGGTGCGCTCGCGCGCGTCGATTTCGCTGGTGTAGAAAGCTTCGCGGTCGCAGGCGACCAGCGCCTTCATGACGGGGTGCTCGGGCTGGTGGGTCTGCAGATAGCCGCGACCCCGCCCCTGCTCGCGGCCGGCGCGGCCGATCACCTGGTTCAAAAGCTGCCAGGTGCGCTCGGCGGCGCGCGGATCGCCATTGCCGAGGCCGAGATCGGCATCGACCACCCCGACCAGATTGAGCCGCGGAAAGTTGTGGCCCTTGGCGACGAGCTGGGTGCCGATGATCAGGTCGACGCGGCCTTCGGCGATCTCGGTCAGCTCGGCGCGCATGGTTTCGATCGAGGTGATCAGGTCGCTCGACAGCACCATGCTGCGCGCCTCAGGAAACAGCGCCGCCGCCTCCTCCTGCAGCCGCTCCACGCCGGGCCCCACCGCGACCAGCGATTCCTCGGCCGCGCAATGCGGGCAGGTCGGCGGCCGCGGCATCGAGAACCCGCAATGGTGACAGACGAGGCGCTGGCGAAAGCGATGATCGACCAGCCACGCGTCGCAGATGGTGCAGGCGAAGCGATGGCCGCAGGCGCGGCACAGGGTCAGCGGCGCATAGCCGCGGCGGTTCAGGAACAGCAGCGCCTGCTCGCCGCGCTCGATCGCGGTGCGGATCTCGCCGGCGAGCCGCGGCGAGATGTAGCGGCCGCGCGGCGGCGGCTCGCGCCGGAGATCGATGGCCTCGATATGCGGCATGTGCTGGCCGCCGAACCGCGACGGCAGCGCGACGCGCTGATAGCGGCCCTTGCGGGCATTGACCTCGGTCTCGACCGAGGGGGTGGCCGAGGCCAGCACCACCGGAAATTTGGCGATGTGGCCGCGCACCACCGCCATGTCGCGGGCGTGGTAGTGCGCGCCCTCGTCCTGCTTGTAGGCCTGATCGTGCTCCTCATCGACGACGATCAGGCCGAGATCGGCATAGGGCAGGAACAGCGCCGAGCGGGCGCCGACCACGACCGGCGCCTCGCCGGCGGCGATCGCCGCCCAGTTGCGCTGGCGCGTGCGCGGGGTCAGCTCGGAATGCCATTCCAGCGGCCGCACGCCGAAGCGGCGCGAGAAGCGGTCGAGGAACTGGCCGGTGAGCGAAATCTCAGGCATCAGGATCAGCGACTGCCGGCCGCGGCGGACGGTCTCGGCCACCGCCTCGAAATAGACTTCGGTCTTGCCGGAGCCGGTGACGCCGTCGAGCAGCGCGACCTGGAAGCCGCCATCGGCGGCCAGCGCCCGCATCGCCGCGACGCCGGCCAGCTGCGCGTCGAAGAACTCGGGCTGCGCGAACGACGGATCGGGCGCCGGCGGCGGCAGCGCACGCGGCATCGCCTCGACCGTGAGGGTCCCCTCGTCGACCAGGCCGTCGATCACGCTGCTGGAGACGCCGATCTCGCGGACGAGGTCGGACTTTCCATGCAGCAGACCGTCGGACACCGCCTCGATGACCCGCCGCCGCGCCGGCGTCAGCCGCTTGGGCGGCTCGCCGACCAGGCGGACGCCGAGCCGGACACGCTCCGGGCCAAGATGCTCGCCCATGCGCAGGCACATCCGCAGCACCATGCCGCGCGGCGACAGCGTGTAATTGGCGACCCAGTCGACCAGCGAGCGCAGCTCCGGCTTGAGGGGCGGCACCTCGAGCTTCTCGCTGACATCCTTGAGCCGGTTGTGCAGCCGCGGATCCGGATTGGCATTCTCCGCCCACACCACCGCCAGTACCTCGCGCGGCCCGAGCGGCACGCCGACGATATCGCCCGGCTTCAGATCCATGCCGCGCGGCACGCGGTAGGAATAGGTGTGGTCGAGCGCGACCGGAACCAGCACGTCGACCACGCCGGTCGTGCTGGCTGCACCTGGAAAGAGGTCGGTCGCGCGGTCCATGAGGGCGGAGATAGCCTTGCTCTGGCTGAAGCGAAAGCCGCCCGGCAAAGTTAGCGAACGGTAAAGGACGACAGTGCGATATACATGACTCGACGAGATGAGATCGAGCTGTTCCCGCGAGCGCCATTGCACTCCCTCTCCCCGCTCTTGCGGGGAAGAGGGTCGGGGTGAGGGGCAGCCGCACGGGTGGTCAACACCATCCGCGCGGAGAGTCCCCCTCACCCGGATTGCATCTGACGATGCAATCCGACCTCCCCCCGCAAGCGGGGAGAGGCGCAAACCGAGTTCGCGGCGATCGACAACGCTTCACAGCGACCCATCCGTGGGCACGGACGCCATGGCAAAGCAAACAGAGCCGACTCACGCGGACACGGACGAAGAGTCTGAGGCCACCGCCCTCCTCGGCGCCGACGAGGGCGTCGTCCAGGCCATGATGCAGTGGCTGGCGCATCTGCGCAGCGAGCGCCGGCTGTCCCCGAAGACGGTCGAGGCCTACGCCCGTGACCTCCGGCAGTGCCTGCAATTCCTCTGCATCCATTGGGGCGAGCCGGTGACGCTGGTGCGCTTCGCGGGGCTGGAGGCCGCCGACATCCGCGCTTTCATGGCGATGCGCCGCGCCGACGACATCGCCGGACGTTCCCTGATGCGATCCTTGGCGGGCCTGCGCTCGTTCGGGCGCTTTCTGGAGCGCGAGGGCAAGGGCAAGGTCGGCGCCCTCTCAGGAATCCGCGCGCCAAAGATCGCCAAGAGCCTGCCGAAGCCGCTGCCGATGGACGCCGCCAAGCGCCTCGCCGATGCCGACGAGCGCGCCGGCGAGACCCGCGAGACCTGGGTGCTGGCACGCGACGCCGCGGTGATGGCGCTGCTGTATGGCTCCGGCCTGCGCATCTCCGAGGCGCTCGGGCTGAAACGCCGCGAAGTGCCGCGCCCCGGCGAAGGCGACGTGCTGGTCGTGACCGGCAAGGGCAACAAGACCCGGATGGTGCCGGTGCTGCAGAACGTGCTGCAGCTGATCGACGAGTATGCCAGGCTTTGCCCGTACCCGCTACCTGCGGAGGGGCCGATGTTTCTGGGCGCCAAGGGCGGTCCGTTGAGCCCGCGCATCATCCAGCTCGCGATGGAGCGGCTGCGCGGCGCGCTGGGCCTGCCCGACAGCGCCACGCCGCACGCGCTGCGCCATTCCTTCGCCACGCACTTGCTGTCGCGCGGCGGCGATCTGCGCGCGATCCAGGAGCTGCTCGGCCACGCCTCGCTGTCGACGACGCAGATCTATACCGGCATCGATTCGGAGCGCCTGCTGCAGGTCTACGCGTCAGCGCATCCGCGACGGTGACATTTTTCGTTCATATCGTTTCGCTTGCGCTGTCCCCCCGGTTCCGGCAATCGTCTTGGCTGCTTGATCCGGAGGGGAACAGATGAGCGCACATGAGAGCATGGAGCATGCGGAGCATGCCGAGCATGCGTCCGGCGAAAACAAGAAGATCGCGCTGCTGATCGCCGTCATCGCCCTGTTCCTGGCCCTGTCCGAAACGCTCGGCAAGGGCGCGCAGACCGAATCCATCAGCAAGAACGTCGAGGCCTCGAATCTCTGGGCCTTCTTCCAGGCCAAGACCGTTCGCCGCACCGTGGTGCAGACCGCCGCCGAGCAGGGCAAACTGAGCTTGCCGGCGCTGCCTGACGAGGCGGCCAAGGCGGCGTTGCAGAAGCAGATCGACGATTGGCAGAAGAATGCTGCGCGCTATCGCTCCGAGCCCGAGACCGGCGAAGGCAGCGAGCAGTTGGCGGAGCGCGCCAAGCATGCCGAGCATGAGCGCGACGAGGCGACGGCGAAGTACCACCACTATGAGCTGGCGTCGGCTGCCTTCCAGATCGGCATCGTGCTGGCGTCGGCGACGATCATCACGGGAATGATCGTTCTGGCCTGGGCCTCCGGAGGGCTCGCGCTGATCGGTATTGCCATGACGCTGCTCGGCCTGTTCCAGCCGCATCTCTTGCATCTGCACTGAGGTCAGCGACAGCAACTGGCTTGCGACGTCGCGACCACCACTACCGCGCCTGCTGCACGCTCCTGCGGAAGCGCATGATCACGCGCAGCACGCGCGATGACCAGCCATCGGCATTGCCGTGGATGATCTCGCGGATGCGCTGCTTGATAGGATCGACCAGCGCCGCGGCTTTCCTGCGCAGCGCGAGCACGGCCTCGTAGAGCCACGCGAACCAGGACATCTGCAGCAGCTTGCTGCGCGTCACATCGAAGATGAAGGCGGTGACGCCGACACCGACGATCTTGCCGAACACGATCGTGGCCAGCGCAAACTTCCACTGCTGGTGCATCAAAAGCCACATGCCGATCAGCTTGAGCGGAAACAGCAGCACGACCGGCACGACGAAGACGATCAGGGTCAGCGCCGGCGACAGGGTCTCGATGCGCGCGGCCAGCCAGTGCTTGAAGCTACGCAGCGGTATCGCGGCGACGATGCGCGCCACGATCGGCTCGAGATGGTCCCACAGCCAGGCTTCGATCAGGAAGATGATCGCAAGCAGAACCCAGAACGGCTGAAGCAGGCGGCGCAGCATCGGACTCCATCTCCGCCAGGCCTCGCGGGTTGAGGCCGCTATGACGATACGACCTCGCGCCTTGCCGTTCGGTTCAGCGTCATAAGCGGGCGTTTTGTCGCACCCACCGAAGGCGCTTCCGGGCGTCCATCACATATGGATGGCCCGCTTACCCACCGCAAGCGCGGCTTCCTTCACGGCCTCCGACCGTGTCGGATGCGCGTGGCAGGTGCGCGCGAGATCCTCGGCAGAGCCACCGAACTCCATCAATACGGCGGCCTCGTGAATGATTTCCCCGGCCTCGCGGCCGATGATATGGGCGCCGAGCACGCGATCCGTCTTCGCATCGGCTAGGATCTTCACGAAACCGTCAGTGGTCTGGTTGACCTTGGAACGGCCATTCGCGGTAAACGGAAACTTCCCGACGGTATAGGCGACGCCGGCCTGCTTCAGCTCGTCCTCGGTCTTGCCGACGGAGGCCACTTCGGGCGTCGTGTAGACCACGCCTGGAATGACGTCGTAGTTCACGTGCCCGGCCTGGCCCGCGAGGATCTCGGCCACCGCGACGCCCTCGTCCTCCGCCTTGTGCGCGAGCATCGGCCCTGCAACGACGTCGCCGATGGCGTAGACGCCGGGCACGCTGGTCGCGAAATGATGGTCGATCTGGACGCGGCCGCGGTTGTCGAGCGCGACGCCCGCTTCCTGCAGCCCGAGTCCCTCGGTGTAGGGCACGCGGCCGATCGCCACGAGCACCACGTCGGCTTCGATCTTCTCGGCAGCGCCGCCGGCCGCCGGCTCGATCATGGCCGAGAGCGTCGTGCCAGAGGTGTCGACACCGGTCACCTTGGCACCGAGCTTGAACGCAAAGCCCTGCTTCTCGAGGATTCGTTGGAACTGCTTGGCGATCTCGCCATCCATGCCGGGCAGGATGCGATCGAGGAATTCGACCACGGTGACCTTGGCGCCGAGGCGGCGCCACACCGAGCCGAGTTCGAGCCCGATCACGCCGGCGCCGACCACCAAGAGCGTCGAAGGCACCTTGTCCAGCGACAGAGCTCCGGTCGAGGACACGATGCGCTTCTCATCGATCTCGATGCCCTTGAGCCGCGCGATGTCCGAGCCCGTCGCGATCACGATGTTCTTGGTCTCGACGGTCTGCACGGCGCCGTCATTGCCGGTGACCTGCAGCTTGCCGGTGCCGAGGATCTTGCCCTTGCCCACGAGCACGTCGATCTTGTTCTTCTTCATCAGGAACTCGACGCCCTTGACGTTGCCGTCAATGCCCTGCTGCTTGAAGTTCATCATCGCCGGCAGATCGATCTCGGGCTGGGGCACCTTGATGCCCATCTTGGCGAAGGAGTGCCCGGCTTCCTCGAACAGCTCCGAGGCGTGCAGCAGCGCCTTCGACGGCATGCAGCCGACATTGAGACAGGTGCCGCCGAGGGTGGCGTTCTTCTCGACCACGGCCACCTTCATGCCGAGCTGTGCTGCGCGGATGGCGCAAACATAACCACCGGGTCCGGTGCCGATGACGACGAGATCGTAGGATGCCATGATCGAATGTTCCGTAAGCTTGCAAGTCAGAGATAGCGACGGTCGTCAGCGTCCGCCCGACACGTCGAGAATGGCCGAAGTGACATAGGAAGCCTCGTCCGACAGCAGCCAGACGATGGCATTGGCGATTTCCTCCGCGGTGCCGACGCGCTTCATCGGCACCAGCGGGGCGAGACGATGGGCGCGATCGGGCTCGCCGCCGGAGGCGTGGATATCAGTGTCGATCAGCCCTGGGCGAATGGCGGCGACGCGGATGCCTTCATTGGCGACCTCATGACCGAGGCCGACGGTGAAGGAATCGATCGCGCCCTTCGACGCCGCATAATCGACGTAGGTATTCGGCGAGCCGAGCTTGGCGGCGACCGACGACAGGTTGATGATCACGCCGCCCTGTCCGCCATGCCGCGTCGACATGCGCTTCACCGCCTCACGTGCGCACAGGATGCTGCCGGTGACGTTGACCGCCATCAAACGCTCGATGCGCTCCGCGCTCATCTCGTCGACGCGCGTGGTCGGACCGACGATGCCGGCATTGTTGATGAGCGCGCCGAGCGTGCCGAACTTGTCCGCCGCCTTGAACAGAGCGAGGATGTCGTGCTCGCGGCCGACGTCGCATTTGACTGCGATGGCCTTGCCGTTCTTGGCCTCGATCGCGGCCACCGTGCTCTGCGCGGCGGCCTCGTTGGAGGCGTAGCCGACAACGATCTTGAAGCCGCGCGATGCGGCGGCGATGGCGGTGGCGCGGCCGATGCCGCGGCTGCCGCCGGTGATCACTGCAACCCTGTCGGTCATGATGGCCCCCGTTAGGTCTGAGGCGCGCTCATGAAGCGCGCCTCATGTCTTCAAGTCGTCGCGTGCCCTCAGAGATCCAGCACGAGCCGTGCCGGATCCTCCAGGCTTTCCTTGACGCGCACCAGGAACGTCACGGCTTCCTTGCCGTCGATGACGCGGTGATCGTAGGACAGCGCCAGATACATCATCGGGCGGACTTCGATCTTGCCGCCGACCACCACCGGGCGCTCCTGGATCTTGTGCATGCCGAGGATGCCGGACTGCGGCGCGTTCAGGATCGGGGTCGACATCAGCGAGCCGTAGATGCCGCCATTGGTGATGGTGAAGGTGCCGCCCTGCATCTCGTCGATCTTGAGCTGGCCGTCACGGGCGCGGCGGCCGAAATCGGCGATGCCCTTCTCGATGTCGGCGATCGACTTGTGGTCGCAGTCGCGCACGACGGGCACGACCAAGCCCTTGTCGGTGCCGACGGCGACGCCGATGTGATAGTAGTTCTTGTAGATCAGGTCGGTGCCGTCGATCTCGGCGTTGACCGCCGGGATGTCCTTGAGCGCCTGCACCACGGCCTTGGTGAAGAAGCCCATGAAGCCGAGCTTGGAGCCGTGCTTCTTCTCGAACACGTCCTTGTACTGGCTGCGCAGCGCCATGACGTTGGTCATGTCGACCTCGTTGAAGGTCGTCAGCATCGCCGCGGTGTTCTGCACGTCCTTGAGGCGGCGCGCGATGGTCTGGCGCAGCCGCGTCATCTTCACGCGCTCCTCGCGCGCGGCGTCGTCGGCCGGCGACGGCGCACGCACCTGGACCGAGGCGGCGGGCTGATTGACCGGGGTCGGCGCGGACGCTGCGCGCTCGATGGCGGCCAGCATGTCGCCCTTGGTGACGCGGCCGTCCTTGCCGGAGCCCGGCACGGTGGTCGCATCGACGCCGCTCTCGGCCGAGAGCTTGCGAACCGACGGCGCCTGCGGGGTATCGGCGGGCAGCGCCTTGGCAGGGGCGGGAGCCGCAGCCGGCGGCGGCGCGGCGGGCTTCGCGGGAGCGGGCGCAGCAGCGGCAGGCTTCGCAGCAGCCGCGCCATCATTGATCTGGCCGAGCAGCGCGCCGACGGCGACCGTCTCGCCATCCTTGGCGATGATCTCGCCCAAGGTGCCGGCCGAAGGCGCGGGCACCTCGATCGTGACCTTGTCGGTCTCGAGCTCGACGAGGGGCTCGTCGACCGCCACGGCGTCGCCTGCCTTCTTGAACCAGCGGCCGATGGTGGCTTCGGTGACGGATTCACCCAGCGTCGGAACGCGAATTTCAGTCATGGTCTTTATCCTCAATAACCCGTGCGGTCATAAAGCCGGTCCGCCATCGCCTTGCGGCGAGCAAGCGATGCGGGACGGACGATCAACGCGATGTACTTGCGCCCCGCAGATTGCGGGGCGCGTCAAAAAAGGCAGGTTCAGTTCAGGGCTTCGTCGAGCAGCGCCTTCAGCTGGGCGAGATGCTTGGACATCAGGCCCGTGGCGGTCGCGGCCGACGCAGCACGGCCGGCATAGCGCGGACGCTTGCTCTTGCCGCCGGTCTGGTTCAGCACCCACTCGAGATACGGCTCGATGAAGTGCCACGCGCCCATGTTGCGCGGCTCTTCCTGACACCACACGACTTCTGCGTTCTTGAAGCGGCCGAGCTCGGCGACCAGCGCCTTGAGTGGCACCGGATAGAGCTGCTCGACGCGCATCAGGTAGACGTCGTTGAGCCCGCGCTTCTCGCGCTCGTCGTAGAGATCGTAATACACCTTGCCCGAGCACAGCACGATGCGGCGGATCTGGTCGTCCGGCACCAGCTTGGTCTTGTCGTCCGCCTGCATCTGGGCGTCATCGTACAGGATGCGGTGGAACGTGGTGCCCTTGGCGAGCTCCTCGAGCCGAGACACCGCGCGCTTGTGGCGCAGCAGCGATTTCGGCGTCATCACGATCAGCGGCTTGCGGATCTCGCGATGCAGCTGGCGGCGCAGCACGTGGAAGTAGTTTGCCGGCGTGGTCGGATAGACCACCTGCATGTTGTCCTCGGCGCACATCTGCAGATAGCGCTCGAGGCGTGCCGAGGAATGCTCGGGGCCCTGGCCCTCATAGCCGTGCGGCAGCAGGCAGACCAGGCCGGACATGCGCAACCATTTGCGCTCGCCCGACGAGATGAACTGGTCGAACAACACCTGAGCGCCGTTGGCGAAGTCGCCGAACTGCGCCTCCCACAGGGTCAGCGCGGTCGGCTCTGCGAGCGAATAGCCGTATTCGAAGCCGAGCACGGCTTCTTCGGACAGCAGCGAGTTGATGACCTCGAAGTGGCCCTGCTCCGGCGCCAGATGGTTGAACGGCGTGTAGCGGCTCTCGTCCTCCTGATCGATCAGCACCGAATGGCGCTGCGAGAAGGTGCCGCGCTCGCTGTCCTGGCCGGAGAGGCGAACCTTGTGGCCTTCGAGCAGCAGCGAGCAGTACGCCAGCGCCTCGCCGGTCGCCCAGTCGAGCCCGATGCCGCTCTCGATCGCCTTGGCGCGGTTCTCGAGGAAACGCTGGATCGTCCGATGCAGGCGGAAGCCGTCCGGCACCTTGGTGATCTTGCGGCCGATCTCCTTGAGGCGGTCGATCTCGACGCCGGTGACGCCGCGGCGCGCCTCCTCCTCCTGGTCGGCGGACTTGAAACCCGCCCACTTGCCGTCGAGCCAGTCGGCCTTGTTCGGACGATAGCTCGTGCCGGCCTCGAACTCGGCGTCGAGACGGGCGCGCCAGTCGGCCTTGGCCTTGTCGACCTCGCCCTCGGTCATCACGCCTTCGGCGACCAGCCGCTTGGAGTAGATCTCCAAGGTCGACGGATGGCCGGCGATCTTCTTGTACATCACCGGCTGGGTGAAAGCCGGCTCGTCACCTTCGTTGTGGCCATGCCTGCGGTAGCAGAACATGTCGATGACGACCGGCTTGTGGAACTTCTGCCGGAACTCGGTCGCGACCTTGGCCGCGAACACCACCGCTTCCGGATCGTCACCGTTCACGTGGAAGATCGGCGCATCGATCATCTTGGCGACATCGGACGGATAGGGCGACGAGCGCGAATAGCGCGGATAGGTCGTGAAGCCGATCTGGTTGTTGACGATGAAATGAATCGAGCCACCGGTCCGGTAGCCTTTCAGATCCGACAGCGCGAAGCACTCCGCCACCACGCCCTGGCCGGCGAACGCAGCGTCGCCATGCATCAAGAGCGGCAGCACCGAGATGCGCATGTCGGGCGGATCGCCGTGCTGGTCCTGCTTGGCGCGGACCTTGCCGAGCACCACGGGGTCGACGATCTCGAGATGCGAGGGGTTGGCGGTCAGCGACAGGTGGATGCGATTGCCGTCGAACTCGCGGTCCGAGGAGGCGCCGAGGTGGTACTTGACGTCGCCGGAGCCTTCGACCGCGTCGGGATTGGCCGAGCCGCCCTTGAACTCGTGGAACAGCGCGCGATGCGGCTTGCCCATGACCTGGGTCAGCACGTTGAGGCGGCCGCGATGCGGCATGCCCAGCACGATCTCCTTCACGCCGAGATTGCCGCCGCGCTTGATAATCTGCTCCAGCGCCGGGATCAGCGACTCGCCGCCGTCGAGACCGAAGCGCTTGGTGCCGGTGAACTTGACGTCGCAGAACTTCTCGAAGCCTTCGGATTCGATCAGCTTCTGCAGAATCGCGCGACGGCCCTCACGGGTGAACGAGATCTCCTTGTCCGGCCCCTCGATGCGCTCCTGGATCCAGGCCTTCTGCGCCGCGTTCGTAATGTGCATGAACTCGACGCCAAGCGTCTGGCAATAGGTGCGCTCGCAGATCGCGACGATCTCGCGCAAGCTGCCGTATTCGAGGCCGAGCACGTGATCGAGGAAGATCTTGCGGTCGTAGTCGGCCTCGGTGAAACCGTAGGAGCGCGGGTCCAGCTCCTCGCGGTTGCGCGGCGCCTCGATGCCGAGCGGATCGAGCTTGGCGTGGAAGTGGCCGCGCATGCGGTAGGCGCGGATCAGCATCAACGCGCGGACGGAGTCGCGGGTGGCCTGGTTGACGTCGGCCGCCGACAATTCGATGCCCTTGGCCTGAGCCTTCTGCGCAATCTTCTCGCCGACCTTCTTCTCGACGACGGCCCAGTTGCCGTCCAGCGCCGAGGTCAATTCGTCCCGGGGGGAGACCGGCCAGTTGCTGCGCGCCCAGGAGGGGCCCGACGCATTCTTCTGCACGTCGGCCGGCGCATCCTTCAGGCTCTTGAAGAACTCCTGCCATTCCGGGTCGACCGAAGCGGGATCCTTCTCGTAGCGGGCGTAGATCTCATCGATGTAGGTGGCATTGGTGCCCTGCAGAAAAGACGACAGGGCGAAGGCGGCGTTCGCATCTTGGCGAGACATGGTGGCGTCCTGGTAATTTCGATGCGCCCAATCAAAACGGCGCAATGCCTGACCCGCGGGGGACGCGGATCAGGCTCGGGTTAGGACCGTTTACCTTATTTATTGTAAATATTCGCGCCGAAAAGCACTAAGTCCTGAATCAGGATTTCAACTTTTCGACAAGCGTCTTTCCGAGCCGCGCAGGCGACGGCGACACGGTAATACCAGCCGCTTCCATCGCGGCCGTCTTCGAGCCGGCATCGCCCTTGCCGCCGGAGATGATCGCGCCGGCATGCCCCATGCGACGGCCGGGAGGCGCGGTGACGCCGGCGATGAATCCCACCATCGGTTTCTTGCGACCGCGCTTGGCTTCGTCCTTGATGAACTGCGCCGCGTCCTCCTCGGCCGAGCCGCCGATCTCACCGATCATGATGATCGAGGTGGTCTTGGGGTCAGCGAGGAACATCTCGAGCATGTCGATGAACTCGGTGCCCTTGACCGGATCACCGCCGATGCCGACCGCCGTGGTCTGGCCGAGACCTTCCGAGGTGGTCTGGAACACCGCCTCGTAGGTCAGCGTGCCGGAGCGCGACACGATGCCGACCGAACCGGGCTTGAAGATGTTGGCCGGCATGATGCCGATCTTGCACTCGCCGGCGGTCATCACGCCCGGGCAGTTCGGCCCGATCAGGCGCGACTTGGAGCCCTGCAGCGAGCGCTTGACGCGGACCATGTCCAGCACCGGGATGCCCTCGGTGATGCAGACGATCAGCGGGACCTCGGCGTCGATCGCCTCGCAGATCGCGTCGGCGGCGCCCGGCGGCGGGACGTAGATCACCGAGGCGTCGGCCCCGGTGGCCTCGCGGGCCTCCTTGACGGTGTCGAACACGGGCAGGCCGAGGTGGGTCGAGCCGCCTTTGCCCGGCGACGTGCCGCCGACCATCTTGGTGCCGTAGGCGATCGCCGCCTCGGAGTGGAAGGTGCCGTTCTTGCCAGTGAAGCCCTGGCAGATGACCTTGGTGTTCTTGTCGATGAGGATGGACATCGTGCTTTCTCTAAAAGCGTTGCGGTGAGGAATGAGCGAGCGCCTGGACCGGCGCTCAGCCTCCCTTGACGGCCTTGACGATCTTCTGCGCGGCGTCGTCGAGATTGTCGGCGGGCAACACGTTCAGACCGGACTCGCTGATGATCTTCTTGCCGAGATCGACATTGGTGCCTTCGAGGCGCACCACGAGCGGCACCTTCAGGCCGACTTCCTTGACCGCGGCCACGACGCCCTCGGCGATGACATCGCACTTCATGATGCCGCCGAAGATGTTGACCAGGATGCCCTTCACGTTCGGGTCGGCGGTGATGATCTTGAACGCCGCCGCGACCTTCTCCTTGCTGGCGCCACCGCCGACGTCGAGGAAGTTGGCGGGCTCCATGCCGTAGAGCTTGATGATGTCCATCGTCGCCATGGCAAGGCCGGCGCCGTTGACCATGCAGCCGATGGTGCCGTCGAGCGCAACGTAGTTGAGGTCGTATTTGGAGGCCTCGATCTCCTTGGCATCTTCCTCGGTCTCGTCACGCAGCGCGACGACTTCCGGGTGCTTGAACAGCGCGTTGGAGTCGAACGACACCTTGGCGTCGAGCACGCGCAGCTGGCCCTGCTTAGTGACGACCAGCGGGTTGATCTCGAGCATCGCCATGTCCTTGGCGACGAACGCATTGTAGAGTTGGGTGGTGAGCTTCTCGGCCTGCTTGGCGAGGTCGCCGGAGAGCTTCAGCGCCTTGGCGACGGCGCGGCCGTGATGGCCCATGACGCCGGTGGCCGGGTCGACCGAGAAGGTCACGATCTTCTCGGGGGTCTCGTGGGCGACGTCCTCGATGTTGACGCCGCCTTCGGTCGACACCACGAAGGCGACCCTCGAGGTCTCGCGGTCGACCAGCAGCGACAGATAGAACTCCTTGTCGATATCCGAGCCGTCCTCGATGTAGAGGCGATTGACCTGCTTGCCGTCGGGGCCGGTCTGCACGGTCACCAGCGTCGCGCCCAGCATCTGCTTGGCGAAAGTGTTGACCTCGTCGATCGACTTGGCGAGGCGGACGCCGCCCTTGTCGCCGGCCGAGGCCTCCTTGAACTTGCCCTTGCCACGGCCACCGGCGTGGATCTGGCTCTTCACGACCCAGACCGGGCCACCGAGCGTCTTCGCCGCCGCATCCGCGTCCTCCGGACGGAGAACCGGCACGCCCTTGGAAATCGGCACGCCGAACTCGTGCAGCAGTGCCTTGGCCTGATATTCGTGAATGTTCATAAGCGCTTGCTCCCCGAACCCGCGATGGGGTGACGACCAGAATTGTTGTTAGGATGTCTGGTATACCATATACCAAACATCCTGCAACTCGATGTGGGCGAGATTACGCCCCGTGAATGACCCCTGATCAGCGGCCGAGCAGGTCGGGCGCGATCTTCTTGCAGGCGTCGACCAGGCCCTGCACGGCGGCGACCGACTTGTCGAACGCCTCGCGGTCCTTGCCGGCGAGCTCGATCTCGACGATGCGCTCGACACCCTTGGAGCCGATCACGACGGGCACGCCGACATACATGTCCTTGACGCCGAACTCGCCGTTGAGATGCGCCGCGCAGGGCAGCACCCGCTTCTTGTCGCGCAGATAGCTCTCGGCCATTGCGATCGCCGACGCCGCCGGGGCGTAGTAGGCGGAGCCGGTCTTCAGCAGGTTGACGATCTCGGCGCCGCCGTTGCGGGTGCGATCGACGATCTCGTCGATGCGGGCCTGCGACGTCCAGCCCATCTTGACGAGGTCGGGCAGCGGAATGCCGGCAACGGTCGAGTACTTGGTCAGCGGAACCATGGTGTCGCCATGACCGCCGAGCACGAAGGCGGTGACGTCCTCGACCGAGACGTTGAACTCATCAGCCAGGAAGTAGCGGAAACGCGCCGAGTCGAGCACACCGGCCATGCCGACGACCTTCTTGGCCGGAAGCCCCGAGGCCTTCTGCAGCGCCCAGACCATCGCGTCGAGCGGATTGGTGATGCAGATGACGAAGGCGTCGGGCGCGTACTTCTTGATGCCGGCGCCGACCTGCTCCATCACCTTCAGGTTGATCGACAAGAGGTCGTCGCGGCTCATGCCGGGCTTGCGCGGCACGCCCGCGGTGACGATGCACACCTTGGCGTTGTCGAGCGCCTCATAGGAGTTGGCGCCGGTGTAGTGCGCGTCGAAGCCGTCGACCGGCGATGACTGGGCGATGTCGAGCGCCTTGCCCTGCGGAACGCCTTCGGCAATGTCGAACATCACGACGTCGCCGAGCTCCTTGAGGCCGACGAGGTGAGCCAGCGTTCCGCCGATCTGACCGGAGCCAATCAAAGCAATCTTGTCGCGCGCCATGGCAAATTTTCCTTTGAACCCGAAGGAGTGAGGGAGGTTGAAAAGTCGACTGGTGGTTATCCCTTTCGCCCCGGCCGTTCAAGTCAAGCTATGGCCAATTGACGGGCCTGCCTTGATTTCGATCAGGACCGGGCGACGGCTGCTGATGATCCTTTCAGCATGATTGGCGTGGCCTTTTCGCGGCTGTGTGCCCGGCGGCTGGCGTTCGCCAAAACTCCAGTATTTGTCAGGTTTCGACCAACCCCGTGGAAGTCCCAGATGCCGCCGAGTCCTTCCGCCCGTGCGGCAGGGCCAGATAGGAGTCCGAACCCATCTCGATCAGGCGCGAGGTGGTCCGCTTGAACTCCATGGCCTCGATGCCCTCGGTCGCGACGTAGAGCGAAATCGGGTCGGCTTCGGCGGAGGCGATCAGCTTCACGGCGTTGTCGTAGAGCGTATCGATCAGGGTGATGAACCGCTTGGCGGCATTGCGCTCGGTCAGATCCATGACCGGAACGTGATCGATCAGGATCGTATGATAGTCGTGCGCGAGCCGCAGATAGTCCGAGGCCGCCAGCGGCTTCTCGCAGAGATCGGCAAAATCGAAGCGGGCGACGCCGTTGGCGGAGCACGGGACGTGCAGGATGCGCCCCTTGATCGTCATGTCGCGCGGCTTGCACTTGGCATGGCCCGTGAGCCGCGCCCAGGCCTTGTCGAGCGCCGCTCGCGCGTCGACATCGGCCGGCACCAGCCACATCTTCACGCCGGCCAGCTTCTCCAGCCGGAAATCGGTGCGCGCGTCCAGCCGCATCACGTCCATGTGGTCGGCAATCTGCTTGATGAAGGGCAGGAACAGCGCGCGGTTGAGGCCGCCTTTGTAGAGGTCTTCAGGCGCGACGTTGGAGGTCGCCACCACCACCGTGCCGAGCTCGAACAGCCTGGCGAACAGACGTCCCAGGATCATCGCGTCGGCGATGTCGGTGACATGGAATTCGTCGAAACAGAGCAGCCAAGCCTGATCGAAGATCGCCTGCGCCGTGAGACCGATCACATCGGCATCGGCGAGTTCGCCGCGCGCGATGTTCTGGCGGTAGCCGTAGATGCGCTCATGCACCTCGGCCATGAATTCGTGAAAATGCGCGCGGCGCTTGTGCTCGACGGGACAGTTCTGGAAGAACAGGTCCATCAGCATGGTCTTGCCGCGCCCGACCTCGCCATGGACATAGAGGCCGTTCGGCGGCTCGCTCTTGTCGGCAAAAAGGCGGCCCAACAAGCCTTGCTTGCGCGTGGGCTTGTAGGTGGAGAGCCGGCGCTCCAGCGCCGCCAGGGCGTCGGCGACCTCGGCCTGGGCGAGGTCGGCCTCGATCGCACCGGTATCGACCAAAGACTGATATTGCGCGCGGAACGCGTCTGACGGAGTGGACAGCATGAGCCCACTCTAGGTCATGAGACTTACGCAAAATGCAATCCGCAAATGGTGGAAGCCGCCATGCGTCGGAGCCGTGTGGTCGTGGTATATGGCACGCAAACGCCGCCGTGATCGTTAGTCCGGGGCTAACGACGTTCGTCTTCGCTCCCGGCCTCAGCGAAAGGCTGGCTTGAACGACCCCGCTGCAGACCTCACCCCCGGCGAGAGGTCGTAGGCGTCCTCGACCACATAGGGCCCGCCGCCGGTCGAGGCACGCGACGAAAACAGCACGAAGCGCTCGGCCATGAACACGCGGCTCGGGAAATAGCCGCGGACGGAGAGATAGTCGGCGACGTCCTGGCTCGACGCATCGTGCAGCCGCGCCAGCGTGACGTGGGGCACGAATTTGCGGCCCTCCGGATCGAGCCCGATCCGCTGCATGAGCCGCTCGAGCTCGGCCTGCAGCTCGATCAGGGGGCGGCTCGGCGCGACGTTGGCAACGACGGCGCGCGGCTTGCGGCCGCCGAAGCTGGAGAGACCCTGCACCGTCACTTCGAACGGCTTGCGGTTCACCCGCCACAGCATCGAGGCGATCTCGTTGGCGGAGGCGCCGTCAATGTCACCGATGAAACGCAACGTCACATGGTAATTTTCGGGATCGATCCAGCGGGCGCCGGGGAGGCCACCCCGCAAACCGGAAAGCGTGTGGCCCACCTCGGCCGGGATTTCCAGTCCAGTAAACAAACGCGGCATCGTTTCAGGACTCCCGATGCTGGAGGCTGATCTCGAAAATTGACGAGATCATGCCTTCGAGAAATGATCGACGACGAATCGCCAATGCATCATTCCTACCGAACTTATATGACTCCGCGACGGAAGGCGGGTTAACGCCGGTAAAAGCTGCGGAAAACCCGGTCCTTAAGGTTATCGCAAATGATCGACGCGGCGCTTCGTTCCGTCATTGCCCACGAAGCGGACGCAGGAATGCTTCCGCCGTAGGCAACAGCCTGGACACGATGATGTCGACGCCCGCCGCAGTGGGGTGGATGCCGTCGGCCTGGTTCAGCTTGGCGTCGGCGGCGACGCCATCGAGGAGGAATGGATACAGCGGCACGTCGAACTGCTTGGCGAGATCGGGGTAGATCGCGTTGAATTTCGCGGCGTAGTCGCTGCCGAAATTCGGCGGCGCCAGCATGCCGCACAGCATCACGGCGATGCCCCTGGCCTTCAGCCGGGCCACGATCTCGCTCAAAGCCTTGCGCGTCACGGCGGGATCGATGCCGCGCAGCGCGTCATTGGCGCCGAGCTCGACGATGACCGCTTCGGTCCCCTCCGGCACCGACCAGTCGAGCCGGTCGCGGCCGCCGGACGAGGTGTCCCCGGACACGCCGGCATTGGTGAGGTCGATCGGCAGCCCCTTGGCCTGCAACGCCTTCTGCAGCTTGGCTGGAAACGCATCCGAGGCGGACAGGCCGAGTCCCGCGCTCAAGGAATCGCCGAGAACGACGAGCTTGATCGGCTTGACGGCCTCGGCACCCGCGAACGCGGGCCCGACTGTCATCAAGGCGAGCATCAACACGAGTATGTGCACGAAGATATGTCCGCGCCTCTCGACCCGGCTTGCGGAGTTGCCATATGACCGAGCCATGGACAGTCTCATCGAAACCTCGCCTTTGGCCGGCCTTGCGCCGGACACCATTACCATCTCGAACGTCAACCTCTCGCTCGGCACCGGCGCGGCGCGGGTCCATATCCTCAAGGACATCAGCCTGCGGGTGGGACAGGGCGAGACGATCGGTCTGATCGGACCGTCGGGCTCTGGCAAGTCCACATTGCTGATGGTGATGGCGGGGCTGGAACGTCCTGATGGGGGTGAGGTGGTGGTCAACGGGACCGCTTTCAATGCCCTGGACGAGGACGCCCTGGCCCGGTTCCGCGGCCGCCAGGTCGGCATCGTCTTCCAGTCCTTCCATCTGATCCCGACCATGACCGCGCTGGAGAATGTCGCGGTGCCGCTGGAGCTGGCCGGACATGTCGGCGCCGCCGAGCGTGCCGCCCGCGAGCTGGATTCGGTCGGACTCGGACACCGGCTGCACCACTATCCGACCCAGCTCTCGGGCGGCGAGCAGCAGCGCGTGGCGCTGGCGCGGGCACTTGCGCCGGACCCGGCCATTCTGGTGGCCGACGAGCCGACCGGCAATCTCGACGAGACCACCGGACGGCAGATCGTGGACCTGCTGTTCACCAAGCATGCCGAGCGCGGCATGACGCTGGTGCTGGTGACCCATGACAGCGGGCTTGCGCATCGTTGCGACCGCGTGGTCCGGCTGCGCTCGGGGCGAATCGAAGCCGACGGCGGCGCGCACGAGCCGGCCCTCGCATGACCACCGTCGCTGAACCGATCGCCGGCGGCCGCATGGCCGCGCTGCCCGTGCGCTACGCGCTGCGCGAGCTGCGGGGCGGCCTGCGCGGCTTCTACGTCTTCATCGCCTGCATCGCGCTGGGCGTGCTCGCCATTGCCGGTGTCGGCTCGGTGGCGGCGAGCCTCAACGACGGCCTGGTTCGCGAAGGACGTACGCTGCTCGGCGGCGACGTTGCCTTTTCACTGTTTCAGCGCGAGGCCAAGCCGGAGGAGATCGACTTCCTGCGCTCGCGTGGAAAGCTGTCTCTGGCAGCGACCCTGCGCGCCATGGTGCGCTCGGGCGACGCCAAGCTGGCGCTGGTCGAGCTGAAGGCGGTCGACAACGCCTATCCGCTGCTCGGCAAGGCTGAGCTCCAGCCAGATCTGCCGATGGCCGACATCCTGGCCGAGCGCGACGGCGTCTACGGAGCTGCGGCGGATCCGGCGCTGCTGGCTCGGCTCGATCTGAGGATCGGCGACACCGTCACCATCGACACGGTCCGCTTCCAGATTCGCAGCGCGCTGCAGGCCGAGCCCGACAAATTGTCCGGCGGCATCGGACTCGGGCCGCGCTTCCTGATCAGCGAGGCGGGCCTGCGGGCCACGCCGCTGCTGCAGCCTGGCAGCCTGGTGCGCTGGACCTACCGGGTCCGGCTGCCCGACAATGCCAAGGACGACCACGCCGCGGCGTCCTTCATCGCCGATACCCGCCTGACGCTGCCGTCGGCCGGATGGGAGATCCGCAGCCGCAGCAACGCCTCGCCGCAACTGGAGCGGACGATCGGCCGCTTCACCCAGTTCCTCACCCTGGTCGGTCTCGCCGCCCTGCTGGTCGGCGGCGTCGGCGTCGCCAATGCGGTCAAGAGCCATGTCGACCGCCGGACCGAGGTGATCGCGGCCTTCAAGGCCCTCGGCGCCACCAGCCGCGACGTGTTCGGCATCTACCTCGTGCAGGTGATGGTGCTCGCCACGATCGGTTCGATCATCGGCCTCAGCGCCGGGGCGGCCCTGCCGTTTGCCATCGTCGGGCTGTTCGGCAACATCCTGCCGCTGCCCGTGATCCCGGCCATTCATTCGGATGAGCTGGCGCTGTCCTTCGTCTATGGTCTGCTCACCGCACTGGCGTTCGGTCTGTGGCCGCTCGGGCGCATACGCGACGTGCCGGTGGCGGCGTTGTTCCGCGAGGCGGTTATCGCCGAATGGCACCGTCCGCGCTGGAGCTATCTGGTGCTGATCGCGGGCACTGTCGCGCTGCTGATCGCAGTCGTGATCGGCCTGTCCTACGACAAGCGCATCGCAGCCGTGTTCGTCGTCGCCGCCGCGCTGGTGTTCGTGCTGTTGCGCGGCATTGCCGCCGCGGTGATGGCGATTGCGCGCGCCCTGCCGCGCAGCCGCTTCCCGATGCTGCGGCTGGCGGTCAGCAATATCTATCGCCCGGGCGCGCTGACACCGTCCGTGGTGCTGTCGCTCGGGCTGGGACTCGCCGTGCTGGTCACGATTACCCAGATCGACGGCAATCTGCGACGCCAGTTCCTGGCTCAACTGCCGGAACAGGCGCCGTCGTTTTTCTTCATCGACGTCCCCTCCGGCGAGGCCGACCGCTTCCGCGACTTCCTCAGGGACCTCGCCCCTCAATCCACTGTCGAAGACGTGCCGATGCTGCGCGGGCGCATCGTCTCCGCCCGCGGCGTGCGCGCCGAGGACCTCAAGGCGACGACGGACACCGAATGGGTGCTGCAGAGCGACCGGGGCCTGACCTATACCGCCGAAGTTCCCAAAGGATCCAAGGTCGTCGAGGGCGAGTGGTGGGGCGAGACCTACAGCGGCCCGCCGCTGGTTTCGATCGAGAAGCGGATCGCCGACGGTCTCGGCCTCAAGCTCGGTGACGACATCGTGGTCAACGTGCTCGGACGCGACATCACGGCGCGGATCGGGAACATGCGCACCATCGACTGGCAGGGGCTCGGCATCAATTTCGTGCTGGTGTTCTCCCCGAATGCCTTCAAGGGAGCGCCGCACACCCATGTCGCCACCCTCACCGAGGCGCGCTCCGATACCGCCGAGGATGCCCGTGTCATCCGCAAGGTGGCCGACGCCTTCCCGATGGTGACCAGCGTGCGGGTCCGCGAGGTGATGGAGACGGTGGGCTCGGTGGTCTCCAACCTCGCGCTCGCCATCCGCGGCGCCAGTGCGGTGACGCTGATCTCGGCCATCCTGGTGCTGGGCGGCGCGCTGGCAGCCGGCCACCGCCACCGGGTCTACGATGCCGTCATCCTGAAGACCCTGGGCGCGACAAGGCTGCGGCTGCTCGGCGCCTACGCGCTGGAATATCTGATGATCGGGTTTGCCACCGCCGCGTTCGGCGTCATCGCCGGCTCGGTGTCCGCCTGGCTGATCGTGACCCGGCTGATGACGTTGAGCTTCGCCTGGCAGGCCGGCAGCGCCGCGCTGGTCGTCGTAGCCGCGCTGATCGTGACGGTCGGCCTCGGTCTGGCCGGCACGCTGCTGGCGCTCAACCAGAAGCCCGCGACGGTTCTTCGGAATCTGTAGCGGCTTGCGCGCTCATGCCGCACGGTTAACGCGATTTCTGCGGCTGGGACGCGCGCGGAGCGACATTCAGCCGCGCGTGGAAGCTTGCGGCAGATATGCTAGTTTCCCATCTAGGGAATGGGCTCAGAGACCTGCCAAAAGATGGCGAATTTGCCGATGACGCAAATTTAATATCTGCAGCGGTGGGTATGAGATAGGGTTTTTCGAGAACCGGCCAACGGTCCTGTCAGGACCGGGCTGCCGGGCAACCAACGGGAATCGACCATGTCGGACCTAGACCGCAACTATGCTTCACCCTTTGGCCGGGTGGCCGGGCGCGCCGATGCCGCGACCGTCGACGCCGGTCTGCGCGCCTACATGCTGCGCATCTACAATTACATGAGCATCGGCCTGGCCATCACCGGCCTTGCGGCACTGGGCGTCTACATGGCGTCGGTGACCGGCGATCCGGCGGCCGGCGTGTTCAAGTTCGGTAACGCCTATCTGACGCAGTTCGGCTACGCGATGTTCGTGAGCCCGCTGAAGTGGCTGTTCATCCTGGCCCCCCTGGTCATGGTGTTCGCGATCTCGGCCGGCATCAACCGCTTGGCGCCGTCGACCGCACAGATCCTGTTCTGGGTGTTCTCGGCCTTGATGGGCATCTCGCTGTCGTCGATCTTCTTGGTGTACACCCACACCTCGATCGTGCGGGTGTTCTTCATCACCGCGGCGACGTTCGGCGCGCTGAGCCTCTACGGCTACACGACCAAGCGTGACATGACGGGCATGGGCTCGTTCCTGTTCATGGGCCTGATCGGCATCGTGCTGGCGAGCCTCGTGAACCTGTTCCTGGCGAGCTCGATGCTGCAGTTCATCGTCTCGGTGATCGGCGTGTTCGTGTTCGCCGGCCTGACCGCCTGGGACACGCAGCGTCTGAAGAACGAGTACATCTACGGCTACGCTTCCGCGGGCGGCGACATCGCGGAGCGCGCGGCAATCACCGGCGCCCTGTCGCTGTACTTGAACTTCATCAACCTGTTCACGCTGCTGCTGCAGTTGCTCGGACAGCGCGACTGATATCCAACCGCTCGAACGAGCGACCTTCGAAGCCCCGGCCTCACCGCCGGGGCTTTTCGTTTGCACAAACCCCGATTGCGACCGGCGCAAAGCCGCAGCGGCAGCCATGCCGCGAGGCCGGATTGATCGCCGCGTCCGCCCGGGTATGCTTCCCCCCATGTCCGACATTGAAATCCGGCCCACCCAGGAGGCCGACCTTCCCGCCATCACCGCCATCTACGGCCAAGCCGTCCGCGAGGGCACGGCCACCTTCGAGCTCGACCCTCCGGATCTGGCGGAGATGACGCGCCGCTTCCGGGCGCTCCGCGACGGCGGCTTCCCCTATTTCGCTGCCCTGCTGGACGGAGAGGTGGTGGGCTATGCCTATGCCGGGCCCTACCGGCCCCGCCCTGCCTATCGCTTCACGGTGGAGAACTCGGTCTATCTCGCTCCGGCCAGCCAGCGTCGCGGCATCGGGATGCGCCTGATGCGGCGGCTGATCGACGCCTGTGAGGAGGGAGGCTTTCGCCAGATGATCGCCGTCATCGGCGACTCCGCCAATTCCGGCTCGGTCGGGCTGCATACCGCCTGCGGCTTCCAGATGATCGGCACCCACCCGAGCGTCGGCCTGAAATTCGGCCGCTGGCTCGATACTGTGATGATGCAGCGCCCGCTCGGGGCCGGGAGCAGCGACGTCCCGGCGTAAGGCAGCGCCAGTCGGAATGTCATGATCAAGCCGGAACGCGTGGGATCAGACCAGGGCTGGTTTGGGCGCGATCACCAGCAGCACGCGCTCGAGCTCGTGGCCGCGGCGCAGGATCAGCCCGGTGGCCGAGATCACGCTGTACATGCCCTGCTTGCGTGCGAGACGCGGATCCTTCTCGATGCGGTAGATCGGCACCTCGGACGCCCGGCGAAACACGGAGAAGACGGCCCGGTCACGCAGGAAGTCGATTGAATAGTCGCGCCACTCACCGTCGGCGACCATGCGGCCGTAGAGGTTCAGGATGCGGTTCAGCTCCAGGCGGTCGAACGTCACCCGGCTCGGCGCTGCGGCCGCACTGCGCGCCGCCGCGCGGTTCTCGCTGGGGTCGGCGTCCTCCGGCGTGAGGTTCATTGGCGTCCTCCTGTCATCCGTGTGACATGATCGCGCCATCCGGCAGAAGCCGCAAGGGGCCGTTTTCGTTGTTGAAGTTCGACCGAGCCTGCGAGGCCGTCGGTTCCGCGAACACGCAAGCGTCACGGGATCGTTAGCAGAATCATAATCGCGCCGTCTTTCCGCCCACCGACCGCCCCCGACCTTCGGCATAAGATTCGTGTGCGTTGGCCCGGTCCTTTCGGTTCCGGATTCCTCAGCCCCCAGCCCCCCGGGGTCGTCAGGATCGGGTCTATTCACAAGTAAGGCAAAGGGCCAACGCAAGTTGGTCCTTTTGCTTTTCTGGCGTGAGCTGCACGTAAGATTGTCGGGACGCGCCGTCGCACGGACGTGACGCGCCCAACGCAGGTCAGCGAAAACGAAGATCAGGACGACGGAAGATCAGCGCTCGGGACCGCGCGCCGTTGCTGAAGCCCGTCCGCCCAACGGCAACTCGGAAAAGGCGGCCCCGAGCATCGGCCCAGGGCGGTCGCGACTGCCGTCCTGCACATAGACGACGGTGCCATCGACGCCCTCGCGGGCGATCTTCTCCAGCGGCACGCTCCATCTGACCGGCGACCCGTTCCAGTCACCCAGCTTCTGAAGACCGCGAACGACGTTGTAATAGGTCAGATCACGGCCGCTGTTCTCGCCGCGGCCGACCGAGATCGGGACCACCCGCGAGATCGAGCAGACCCAGACCTCGCCGTGCTTGCGCGGCATCTGGTCGTTGGCCGCGGCCACGGAGACAGTAAGGTCCTGGCCGTCGACCGACAGCCTCACCGGCACCGACATCACGCTGCCACCCTGGACGGTCTCCTCGATGGCACCCTCGATCGCCTCGCGGTCGCTGCCGATCACATGCACGGAGCCGTTGACCACCGCCTGCGGCGTATAGACCTCGCGGTCGCCGCGCGCACGAGAATAGGCCCGCTGCCGGGCCGTGAAGCGGGAGTCGGCCAGCGTGTCCTTCCAGCCGAGATAGTCCCAGTAGTCGATCGGCAGCGACAGCGCGATGACCGAAGGATCTCTGGCGAGCTCGCCGAGGATCTTGTCAGCCGGCGGGCAGGACGAACAGCCTTGCGAGGTGAAGAGTTCGATCACCGCACGGGGATCGGACGCAGCTGGCCGGACGAAAGCGATGACCGCACAGACACTCAGCGCTGCGCGCGACCACCACGACATCTGTCCACTCATCGCCACTGTCCCGTCTGGACCACCGTCCGCTGCGCCCTGTGCATCACTGCATCCGCGATGCCGTCCTCGTAGTTAACAAACCGAAAATGCAAAAGAGGCGGCCTTTGTCATAGGCCGCCTCCTTCATCACCCGCTACTCACTTCAGAGTGAGCCAAACTGTCGCATCGCGCGTTGGTTAAGCGGCGAGCTTGCGCAGCACGTAGTGCAGGATGCCGCCGTTGCGGTAGTAGTCGAGCTCGTCGAGCGTATCGATCCGGCAGAGCAGCGGCACCTGCTGCGCCGCGCCGTCGGCCGAGACGATCTCGGCGGTCAGGGTTTGGCGCGGCTTCAGGTCGCCTTGCAGGCCCTTGATGGTAACCTTCTCGTCGCCCTTGAGGCCGAGCGAGGACCAGGACGTGCCTTCCTGGAAGGTGAGCGGCAGCACGCCCATACCCACCAGATTGGAGCGATGGATGCGCTCGAAGCTCTGGCAGATCACGGCACGGACGCCCAGCAGCCGGGTACCTTTGGCGGCCCAGTCGCGCGACGAACCGTTGCCGTATTCGGCGCCGGCGAACACCACCAGCGGCACGCCCTCTTCCTGATACTTCATCGCGGCGTCGTAGATCGACATCTGCTCGCCGTCGGGCCAGTGCTTGGTCAGGCCGCCCTCTGGAATGTTGCCGTCAGCACCCTTGAGCATGAAGTTCTTGATGCGGATGTTGGCGAAGGTACCGCGCATCATGATCTCGTGATTGCCGCGGCGCGTGCCATACTGGTTGAAGTCAGCCGGGCGGACCTGGTGCTCGCTGAGGAACTTGCCGGCGGGCGAGGTCAGCTTGATCGAACCGGCCGGCGAGATGTGGTCGGTCGTGATCTTGTCGCCGAACAGCGCCAGCACGCGAGCCTCGACGATGTCCTTGATCGGCTCGGGCTCCTTCTTCATGCCCTCGAAATACGGCGGGTTCTGCACGTAGGTCGACGACATGTTCCAGCGATAGGTCTCGCTCTCGACCGTCTTGATCTTGCGCCAGTTGGTGTCGCCCTTGAACACGTCGGCGTAGCGCTTCTTGAAGATCGACGCCTTGACGAACTTCTTGACGAAGTCGTTGACCTCCTTGGTCGTCGGCCAGATGTCCTTCAGGTAGACCGGCTTCTTGTCCTTGCCGATGCCGATCGGCTCGACCGAAAGATCCTTGGTCACGGTGCCGGCCAGCGCATAGGCCACGACCAGCGGCGGCGAGGCCAGATAGTTGGCCTGCACGTCCGGCGAGACGCGGCCTTCGAAGTTGCGGTTACCCGACAGCACGGCCGCCGCGACCACGCCGTTGTCGTTGATCGACTTCGAGATCTCCTCCGGCAGCGGGCCGGAATTGCCGATGCAGGTGGTGCAGCCGAATCCGACGAGGTTGAAGCCGACCTTGTCGAGGTCCTTCTGCAGGCCCGAGTTGGCAAGGTATTCGGCAACCACCTGACTGCCGGGAGCGAGGGAGGTCTTCACCCACGGCTTGGCCTTGAGGCCCTTGGCGGCGGCGTTGCGGGCCAAGAGGCCGGCGCCGATCAGCACGCTCGGATTCGAGGTGTTGGTGCAGGAGGTGATGGCGGCGATGACGACGTCGCCATGGCCGATGTCGAAGTCCTTGCCCTCGACCGGGAAGCGCTGCGCAGCGTCGGGCTTCTTGTACTCCCCAGCCAGCGCGGTCGCGAAGCCTTCGGCCACCGCCGGCAGCGCGATGCGGCCTTCGGGACGCTTCGGACCGGCCATCGACGGCACGACGTCGGCGAGATCGAGGGTCAGCGTCTGCGTGAACACCGGGTCCGGCGACTTGGCAGTGCGGAACAGACCCTGCGCCTTGGCATAGGCCTCGACCAGCGCGACGCGCGGCGCCTTGCGACCCGAGGTCTTGAGATAGTCGATGGTGGCGGCGTCAACCGGGAAGAAGCCGCAGGTCGCGCCGTATTCCGGAGCCATGTTGGCAATGGTCGACTTGTCGGCGACCGAGAGATGGTCGAGGCCGGGGCCGAAGAACTCGACGAACTTGCCGACCACGCCGAGCTTGCGCAGCATCTGGGTGACGGTCAGCACGAGATCCGTCGCGGTGACGCCTTCCTTCAGCGCGCCGGTCAGCTTGAAGCCGACGACGTCTGGCAGCAGCATCGACAGCGGCTGGCCGAGCATGCAGGCCTCGGCCTCGATGCCGCCAACGCCCCAGCCGAGCACGGCGAGACCATTGACCATGGTGGTGTGGGAGTCAGTGCCGACCAGCGAATCCGGATAGGCGACCTCGAAGGTGCCCTTGGTGCGGCCGACCGTCATCTTCTCCTTCTTGGTCCAGACCGTCTGCGCCAGGTATTCGAGGTTGACCTGGTGGCAGATGCCGGTGCCGGGCGGCACGACGGAGAAGTTCGAGAACGCCTTTTGGCCCCATTTCAGGAATTCGTAACGCTCCTGGTTCTGCTTGTACTCCTCGGCGACGTTCTTGCCGAACGCCTTGTTGTCACCGAAGTAGTTCACGATCACCGAGTGGTCGATGACGAGATCGACCGGCACCAGCGGGTTGATCTTCTCGGCATCGCCGCCCAGCTTCTGCATCGCGTTGCGCATCGCCGCGAGGTCGACCACCGCCGGCACGCCGGTGAAATCCTGCATCAGCACGCGCGCCGGGCGGAAGGCGATCTCATGCTCCAGCGACTTCTTGCGCAGCCATTTGGACACCGCGACGATGTCGTCCTTGGTGACGGTGCGGCCGTCCTCGTTGCGCAGCAGGTTCTCGAGCAGCACCTTCATCGAATACGGCAGCTTGGAGATGTCCTTGAGACCGTTCTTCTCGGCTGTGGGCAAGCTGTAATAGATGTAGCTCTTCGTTCCGACCTTGAGGGTCTTGCGACACTTGAAGCTGTCGAGCGAGGTCATGCGTGGAAATCCCAATTGATCTGTATACCCGGAGGGGGTATTTAAGAACCGTCAGCGCGAGGCGCCGGATGGCTTGCAGCGGGCGATTGTGTGCTGCATCAAGGTCGGGCTTATAGAAGCTTTCTAACTGCGCCGCCACAGAGACAAGCAAGTCCCGACGTGGCATCACCCACAAATTCTCACGCGCTAGCCATCAATTCCCTAGGGGCTGTCACGACGGGCCATGCAGGCGACTTCAACACTGTCTCCGAAGCTGTTCGGCCGCGACGTCAGGTGCGTGCGCGGCGGCCGCGAGGTGTTCGCAGGACTAGCCTTCGAAGCGGTCGCGGGCGAGGCGCTGGCGGTGACCGGACACAATGGTGCGGGCAAGACATCACTGCTGCGGTTGATTGCCGGTCTGCTGCTGCCGGCGGGCGGCTCCATCGCGATCGAGGGCGGTGAGAGCGAGCTCACGGTGCCCGAGCAGGCGCATTATCTCGGCCACCGCGACGCGCTGAAGCCGGCGCTCAGCGTGCGCGAAAACCTGACCTTCTGGGCCGAATTCCTCGGCGGCGGCATCACGCGGCCGATCCCCGACTGCCTCGCGGCCGTCGGCATCGCCCACGCCATCGACCTGCCCGCCGCCTATCTGTCCGCCGGCCAGCGCCGCCGGCTGTCGCTGGCCCGCCTGCTCGCGGTGCCCCGCCTGCTCTGGCTGCTCGATGAACCGACCGCGGCGCTCGACGTCGCCGGGCAGGCGATGTTCGCGGGGCTGATGCGGGAGCATCTCGCCGGGGGTGGGCTGATTGTCGCGGCGACGCACGGCCCGCTCGGCATCGACACACGCGAGCTGCGGATCGGGGAGGCTCGATGATTCCCTCTCGCCTCTTCGCAGTCCCACCCACCGCTCTCTCCGTTCCCGCCCCCCTTGTGGGGGAGGATCAGGGACGGGGGTGCCCCACGACGCGCTCTAACTTGTTTGACGAGATTCGGTTGCACCAACCAACGTCCCATCGGCGCGCCGACCCCTCCCCCCTGCGGGGAGGAGCCGGCGGTCCGCAACGGCAGCGTCACCTGGAGCCACCCCCCTCCCCAGCCCTCCCCCATCTCCCCCACAAGGGGGGACGGAGCGCAGTTTGCGGGTCGAGGGAGCGCGGCTCACCATCTGCCATCAAGCAATCAGCCGAGGCCCTATCCGCATGACCGCCCTCGGTGCCCTCATCCGCCGCGACATCAAGATCGCGCTGCGTATCGGCGGCGGCGCGTTGATCGGCGTGCTGTTCTTTCTTACCGTCGTGGTGCTGATGCCATTCGCGGTCGGGCCGGATCTGGCGCTGCTGACCCGGCTCGGCCCCGCCATCCTCTGGCTCGGTGCCCTGCTCTCCAGCCTGCTCACCCTGGACCGGCTGTTCACCGCCGACCACGAGGACGGCTCGCTCGACCTGGTCGTGATGAGCCGGACACCGCTGGAGCTGGCCTGCGCCGCCAAGGCGCTGGCGCATTGGCTCGCCGCCGGCCTGCCGCTGGTGATCGCGACGCCCGTGCTCGGCCTGCTGCTCAACCTCGACGCCACAGCGACCGGCGCCGTCGCGCTGACGTTATTGGCGGGCACGCCTGCCCTGACCTTCATCGGCATGATCGGTGCAGCACTGGCTGTGACGATGCACCGCGGCGGGCTGCTGCTGGCGGTCTTGGTGCTGCCACTTTCGATCCCAGTGCTGATCTTCGGCGTCGCGGCGTCGCAGGCGGCCATCGTCGGCCCGCTGCCGTTCGGGGCGCCGTTCTCGATCCTGTGCGCATTGTCGCTGGTGAGTTTCGTGATCGGCCCGTTCGCCGCCGCGACAAGCTTGCGGAACGGGCTGGATTGACCCGCCGCCCGCCGGGGTTTGACCATGATCAACTCTTACCTAGCGGCGTCGTGCTGATTGCCTGCAACCGCTTCCGCCTTTAACAAGGGTCTCATGTCGCTGATCGACCTCGCCAATCCCACCCGGTTCCTTGCGCTGGCGGCGCGGCTGCTGCCGTGGCTGGCGCTGGTCACGGCCGCGCTGCTGGCTGCCGGCCTGTACCTCTCCGCGCTGGCGCCCGACGACTATCAGCAGGGCGCGACCGTCAAGATCATGTTCATCCACGTGCCCAATGCCTGGCTGTCGATGTTCGTCTGGAGCATCATGAGCATCGCCTCGCTCGGCACCTTGGTGTGGCGGCATCCGCTCGCCGACGTCGCTGCCAAGGCCGCCGCCCCGATCGGCGCCAGCTTCACGTTCCTCGCTCTCCTCACCGGCTCGCTGTGGGGCCGGCCGATGTGGGGCACCTATTGGGAGTGGGATGCGCGGCTGACCTCGGTGCTGATTCTGTTCCTGATGTATCTCGGCCTGATGGCGCTGTGGCGCGCGGTCGAGGATCCGACCCGCGCCGCCCGTGCTGCCGCCGTGCTGACGCTGGTTGGCGCGATCAACCTGCCGATCATCAAGTTCTCCGTCGACTGGTGGAACACGCTGCATCAACCGGCGTCGGTGATGCGGATGGGCGGTCCGGCGCTCGACAAATCATTCCTGATCCCGCTGCTGGTGATGGCCGTCGGGTTCTCGTTCCTGTTCATTACCCTGCATGTCGCGGCGATGCGCAACGAGATCCTGCGCCGGCGCGTCCGCAGCCTGCAGATGATGCAGGCCCGCGCCTACACCACGGCCGCACCAGCCGACGATGCGGCAGGCCAGATCGCGGGAGCGGCTTGACATGGACCTCGGCCCCTATACCTCCTTCATCGCCACCTCCTATCTTGCGGCGGCGCTGGTCGTGATGCTGCTGATCGGCTGGATCGCCATCGACTACCGCACCCAGAAGGCGCGTTTGCGCGCGCTCGACGACAGCGGCATCAGCCGCCGTTCCGGCCGCGCCGCGACGGATATCCAATGACCGAACAGGCTGCGACAGAGCCGGCGCCGCGGCGCCGCTCATTCCTCATGCTGCTGCCGCTCGTGGTGTTCCTCGGACTGGCGGCGCTGTTCTGGTCGCGCCTGGGCAACGGCGACCCGTCGCGCATTCCATCCGCGCTGATCGGCCGCCCCGCGCCGGCCACGCCGCTGCCGGCGCTGCCGGAACTGGCGAGGGACGGCACGCCGGTGCCCGGCCTCGACCCGGCTGCACTCAAGGGCAAGGTCAGCATCATCAATGTCTGGGCATCGTGGTGCGTGCCCTGCCACGACGAGGCGCCGCTGCTGGTCGAGCTCGGCCGCGACAAGCGCTTCCAGATCATCGGTATCAACTACAAGGACGGCGCCGACAACGCCCGCCGCTTCCTCGGCCGCTACGGCAACCCTTATGACGTCGTCGGCGTCGACGGCAACGGCCGCGCCGGCATCGAATGGGGTGTCTATGGCGTGCCCGAGACCTTCGTCGTCGGCCGCGAGGGCACCATCGTCTACAAGCTGGTCGGCCCGATCACGGCGCAGAACATCGATGCGGTGTTGAAACCGGAAATCGAGAAGGCGCTGAAGGCGGGTTCGTAAGCCTCGCGCAGCCATCGGAGCTTCAGCGGCAAACACGCTCCTCTCTCTGCGTCGTCATTCCGGGGCGGCGCGAAGCGACGAGCCCGGAATCCATACTCACGAGCGGTCGTTTGGCGAAGACGGGCGCCACAGCCATCTCGCGTCACACGCCTTGTCGTGGTTATGGATTCCGGGCTCACGCCGCTGCGCGGCGCGCCCCGGAATGACGGCGCGGAGAACCTCGAAGCGAAGCAATCCGGAGCACCTACGGGCCTTGGATTGCTTCGTCGCTACGCTCCTCGCGATGACCGCGTTCGGGGCAGCTACCCCTTGCTCACATCCCCTTCCGCCGCATCGCTGGCTTCGAGCGACGCCGGGTCCTGGTGGTAGCGCTTGATCAGCGGCATCTGGGCGATGGCGAAGATCATGGTCAGCGGCACGACGCCGAACGCCTTGAAGCCGACCCAGAAATCGGTGCTCTGCGTGCGCCAGATGATCTCGTTCAGCACCGCCATCGCGGCAAAGAACAACGCCCAGCGGAAGGTGAGGATGCGCCAGCCCGCGGGCGTCAGGTTGAACATCTGATCGAACATGATCGCGATGAAGGAGCGATTGAACAGCAGCCCGCCACCGAGCACGGCCGCGAACAGTCCGTAGATGATGGTCGGCTTGACCTTGATGAAGGTCTCGTCGTGCAGCACCAGGGTCAGCGTGCCGAACACGATGACGACGACGGCGGTCACCAGCGCCATCAGCGGGACGTGCCGCGTCACCACGTAGGACGCGATCAGCGCCGCGATGATCGCGACCATGAACGCGCCGGTCGCCGCGAACAGGTTGAACTTGGCATTGACCACGAAGAAGATGATCAGCGGGCCGAGCTCGGTCGCGAGCTTGAACAGCGGGTGCGGCTGGGTCTTGTCCATTCCATGTCCTGTTGGCTGCAGCCACGGCAGCGGTTGATCCGGTCGTCTCGATCTGGCGGTGGGCCGGAGCCCGAGCGTGGCGACGTCAATCCTCGATGCCGGCGATCGCCCGCGCAAAATCTCTCGCGGCGAACGGTGAGAGATCATCGACCCCCTCGCCGACGCCGATGAAGTGCACCGGCAGCTTGAACTTCTCCGACAGCGCCACGAGGATGCCGCCGCGCGCCGTACCGTCGAGCTTGGTCATCACGAGGCCGGTGACGCCTGCCGTACGATGAAACGCCTCGACCTGCGACAGCGCATTTTGTCCCACCGTCGCGTCGAGCACGAGCAGCACCGCATGCGGCGCCGACGCGTCGACCTTGCGAATGACACGCACCACCTTTTCGAGCTCGTTCATCAGCTCGGCCTTGTTCTGCAAACGGCCGGCAGTATCGACCAACAGGATGTCGCGGCCCTGCTCCTTGGCCGCGGTGATGGCGGTGAACGCAAGGCTAGCGGAGTCCGAGCCCTGCGCGCCGGCGATCACCGGCGCCTTGGTGCGCTCGCCCCAGACCTTGAGCTGCTCGATCGCGGCGGCGCGGAACGTGTCGCCCGCGGCCAGCATCACCTGCCTGCCTTCGGAGGCGAATTTCTGCGCCAGCTTGCCGATCGTGGTCGTCTTGCCGGAGCCGTTGACGCCGACGACGAGAATGACAAACGGCTTGTGGCCCGGCGCGATCTCGAGCGGCTTCGCCACCGGCGACAGCACCTTCTCGACCTCGGTCGCGACCACCGCCTTGACCTCGTCGGCGCTGATCGCCTTGTCGTAGCGGCCGGTCCCGACGGCGTCGGCGATTCGCGCGGCGACCTGGGTGCCGAGATCGGCGCGCAGCAGCACGTCCTCGATGTCGTCGAGCATCGCGCGGTCGAGCTTGCGCTTGGTGACGAGATCGGCGACGGCCGTGCCGAGCGCGCCGGACGTGCGTTTCAGGCCGGCCGACAGCCGCCGCCACCACGACAGCTTGGGTGTTTCGGAGGTGGTATCGTTCATGGCGTGGTGTTAGCCCTTTCCATTCCCAAACGAAAGCTCACACCCGCGTTACGGTTTCCATGGACATTAACCAACCCACCGACGAGGAAATGCTCGCCCGCGTGCTCCACCGCGACGGGCTGATGCTGGTGATCGACAAGCCGGCCGGCATTCCCGTGCACAAGGGACCGAAGGGCGGACCGAACCTCGAAGCCTCGTTCGACGCGCTGCGCTTCGGCCTGCCGCGCCCGCCGGTGCTGGCGCATCGGCTGGACAAGGAAACCTCGGGCTGTCTGGTGCTCGGCCGTCATCGCAAGGCAACGGCGTCACTCGGGCTTTTGTTCAAGCATGGCAAGATTTCGAAGACCTATTGGGCCGTCGTCGAGGGCGGACCTGACGCTGACGAGGGCGTGATCGAGCTCCCGCTCGGCAAGCTGAACGCCGAGCGCGGCTGGTGGCAGAAGCCGGATCCGAACGGGCAGCCAGCGGTGACGAAATGGCGGGTGCTGGGGAGGTCGTACTCTCTTGCCAGTCTATCCCTGAACTCCCCTCCCACTCGTGGCAACGACTCCCCTCCCCCTTGCGGGGAGGGGTCGGGGGTGGGGGTCCCCACGGGCAGTGTCGCTTGGAGCCACCCTCCTCCCCAACCCTCCCCCACAAGGGGGGAGGGAGCGCAGCTGCCAACCGGAGAGGGAGAGTCGGTGCACTCCAATCGCAGTCCGCGACTCACTTGGCTGGCGATGGAACCGGTCACCGGCCGCACGCATCAACTGCGCGTGCATTCGGCAGCGTCGGGATGGCCGATCGTCGGTGACAACATCTATGGCAACGGCCCGCGCTTCGGCGAGCCGCGGCTGCATCTGCACGCACGCGAGATTTCGATTCCGCTGTCGAAAAACAAGCCACCGGTACACGTGGTGGCGCCGGCGCCGGTGCACATGCATGAGCGGCTGAAGATGTGCGGGTGGAACGGGGCGTGAGCCCATCTCTTTCCGCACCGTCATGGCCGGGCGAAGTCCCGGCCATCCACGTCTTAGTTCTTGGGGACAGCGTGGATGCCCGGGTCAAGCCCGGGCATGACGGAATTCTGGACTAACAGCCGGGCCCCATGATGCCCCGTGATCGTGAGCCGCTGCACGGTGCCTGGCAACGCAGTGGTCGTGGCGACCGGCAGATAATGCTCCGTCCGTCCCTGGGTCTCACTCTCGATCAGCACCTCACGCTGACAGCCGATCTCCTGCTCCAACCGCCGCCGCAACGCCGCCTCTCCCGCGGCCCGCAGCCGCCGGGCCCGATCACGGATGACGGCGCCGTCCACCTGCGGCATGCGCGCCGCCGGCGTGCCCGGGCGCGGCGAATAGGGAAACACGTGCAGGAAGGTCAGGCCGCATTCCTCGACCAGGTCGAGCGAGCGCGCGAACATCTCCTCGGTCTCGGTCGGAAATCCCGCGATCAGATCGGCGCCAAGCGTGATGTCCGGCCGCAGCCGGCGCACCTGAGCACAGAATGCGATGGCATCGGCGCGCGCATGCCGTCGCTTCATGCGCTTCAGGATCAGATCGTCACCCGCCTGCAGCGACAGATGCAGATGCGGCATCAGCCTGGCATCATCCGCGAGCGCATCGAGCAGGTCGGCATCGGCCTCGATCGAATCGATCGAGGAGATGCGCAGGCGTCTCAACTCCGGCACGTGGCGGAGGATCTGCTTCACAAGCCGGCCGAGCTTCGGCGTGCCGGGCAGGCCGGCGCCATAGCTCGTCAGGTCGACGCCGGTGAGCACGATCTCGGCATGGCCACGATCGGCCAGCGCGCGGACCTGATCCACCACAGCGCCCATCGGCACCGAGCGCGAATTGCCGCGACCGAACGGGATGATGCAGAAGGTGCAGCGATGATCGCAGCCGTTCTGCACCTGCACGAACACGCGCGGCAGGCCGCGCTGGAAGCCGTCGACCAGATGCGGCGCCATCTCCATCACCGCCATGATGTCGGAGACGGCCACCTTCTCGGACGCATCGATGCCGAACCGTGGCACCGCCAACGCCTGTGTCGTCGCACGCCACGCATCGGGCCGCAGCTTGTCGTCATTGCCGATGACGCGGTCGACCTCGGGCATGGCAGCGAACATGCCGGCCTGCGTCTGCGCGGCGCAGCCGGTCACAACGATGCGCGCCGCGGGGCGCTCGCGCTTCAATTTGCGGATCGACTGCCGGGCCTGCGCCACCGCCTCGTTGGTGACGGCACAGCTGTTGATGACGATGGTGTCGTCGGCACCGGCCGCCTCGGCATGTTTCGCGATCAGCTCGGATTCGAACGCGTTGAGGCGGCAGCCGAAGGTAACGACGTCGACGCTCATGCGACGCTGGCGAACATCGACGGCTCGAACCGTCCCTCGAACTCGAACGTCGCGGTGCCCGTCATCAGCACGTGATCGTCGCGCTCGCGCCACTCGATCGTGAGCTCGCCGCCGGGCAGCCTCATCTGCACGATCCGGTTGGCACGCTTCAGCCTGACGGCCGCGACCGCTGTCGCACAGGCCGCCGAACCGCAGGCCTTGGTCAGCCCCGCGCCGCGCTCCCAGGTGCGCATCGTGATGTGGTCGCGATCGACGATGTGGGCGAGCGTGATGTTCGCACGCTCCGGGAAAATCGGATGGTTCTCCAGCAGCGGCCCGAAGCGCTCCAGATCATAGGCATTGACGTCGTCCACCCAGAACACCGCGTGCGGGTTGCCCATGTTGACGACCGAGGGCGAATGCAGGATCGGCGCATCGATCGGCCCGATCTGCAGCTCGATGTAGCGGGTGTCGCGGAACTCCTCGGCGAGAGGAATGTCCTGCCAGCCGAACTTCGGCGCGCCCATATCGACAGTGTAGAGGTCGGGCGCCGGCCCCTGCCAGCAGTTCAACAACCCGGCGCGGGTCTCGAACGTCGCACTGGTCTGGCCGGTCTTGCCGAACATCTGGCGTACCACGCAGCGCATGCCGTTGCCGCAGGCGCCGGACTCCGATCCATCATTGTTGTAGATGCGGATGAACGCTTCGGTGCCGTCGAGCCGCGGCGGCTGCAGCACCATCAGCTGATCGTAGGGCACCCGGGATGCCACCGCCCGCGCCTCGTCCGGCGTGACGACATGCTTCACGTCGCGCAGATCGACCACGACGATCTCGTTGCCGATCCCGTTCATCTTGACGAAGCTGTGGTTGGCCAGCGCGCTCATGAAAATATCCAAATTGTGTCCGCCTTATATGGCGAATGGCGCGGCATTGACCAGCCTGCAGAGCGACATGACGCATCTGTCATGGGACGCCGCGCCGCCGAGCATGTTAGGACCGGTTCATTCGCCGGCACGAACCGGGCAAAGCAGCACGGCCACTGGAGAATAGTCGAATGAATCTCAGCACTTTCCGCCTCGTTCTGGCCGTGAGCTCGGTCGCGCTCCTGCTCGGCGGCGCGCCCGCCCGGGCCCAGGCGCCGTCGGCCTCGCCGGCTCCGGCGGCCTCAGCCACGCCCGCACCGGCCCCGAGCGCGCTACCGGCGCCGGTGGCGCCGGCCTCTCCTGCGCCTGCCGCGTCGGCCAGTCCGGCGCCCGCGACCAGCCCGACGCCGGCCGCCAGCGCGAGCCCCTCGCCGTCGTCATCTCCGACCGCGGCCCAGTCCCCGGCCACGACGCCGCCGCAGGCCGCGGCGCCGGCCCAGGCGGCCGACGCCTTCGGCGACGAGATCAAGCTCGAGGCGAAGAAGGTCGTCCTCGTCAAGGGCACCGCGAATTGGGACAATGCGTTCGACACGCTGATCGACTCCTTCAAATCGCTGTCGGCCACGCTGGACAAGCAGGGCATCAAGCCCGCCGGCAACGGCATGATCGTCTACACCTCGACCGACGACACCGGCTTCACCTTCCTGGCCGAGATGCCGGTCGAGCAGGAGCCGAAGACGCTCGGCAAGGGGATGAGCATCGGCCAGTCGCCCGAGGGCAAGGCGCTGAAGTTCGTCCATCGCGGCTCCTACGACAACATGGACAACACCTACGAGGCGATCACCAACCACCTCGACGAGCGCCGGCTGGAGGCCAAGGACACCTTCATCGAGGAGTACCTGACCGACCCCTTGAAGACGGCCGAGGACAAGCTCGTCATCAACGTCTACGTGCCGCTGAAGTGAGCACCATGATCATCAGACCCATCCTCGCGGTCGCGCTCGCGACCAGCTTCGCAATGCCCGCCCTCGCGGATGACATCGCCCGGCAGGACACGCCGGCGATCACCGTCAGCGGCGAGGCCAGCGTGTCGGCGCCGCCGGATCTGGCGCAGATCGACGCCGGCGTGGCATCCGACGCCAAGACCGCGCGCGAGGCCGCCGAGGCCAACAACGCCGCCATGGCCAAGGTGCTGCAGGCGCTGAAGGCGGCCGGGATCGCCGACAAGGACTATCAGACCTCGCGGCTGTCGCTGCAGCCGCAATATGCGCAGAACCGGCCGGCCCAGCCGGCGGTGACCGGCTATCGCGCCAGCAATCGCGTCACCATCAAGCTGCGCGACGTCGCCAAGGTCGCCAGCGTGATCGATACTCTGGTCGCGGCCGGCGCCAACGATGTCGGCAACATCTATTTCAGCGTCGCCGAGCCATCCAAGCTGCTCGACCAGGCGCGCGAGAAGGCCGTCGCAGACGCCCGCCGCAAGGCCGAGATCTATGCCAAGGCCGCCGGCGTGACGCTGGGTCAGCCGCTCAGCATCTCCGAGGATGGCGCGCCCGCCCCGGTGTTCCGCGCCAAGACCTTTGCCGCACCGATGGCCGCGACGCCGACACCGGTGGCGCAGGGCGAGGAGACGCTGTCGATCACGGTCAACGTGACCTGGGCGATCAAGCCGGGGCAGTAAGGCGGCCTCACGCCCGCGCGGCGCATTGTGCGTCGTGGCAGCCGACAACGTAGCTACAAACTCGGTGTCGTCCCGGCCTTGAGCCGGGACCCATACTCCGCGGCGGTAATTGTCGCGCGAGATGGAGCTGCCAGCCTTCACAACATTGAATTCGGTGTTTATGGGTCCCTGTGTCTGGAAAGTCTGCCATGATGATGGTGGGCGGGAAGCCGTTGGGTCCTTGGCGCTAGACGCCGTGAGCCGGCTCGGTCTCCCGCCCGTTCCATTTATCAACCTGAACAGTTGCACGAGGCTGCGCCAACAGACCTCGCATCACAGGGACAGGCACCGTGATCGTACCTTTTCGTTGCGTCGGAATCGACGTTTGCAAACCCTATCTCGATATTTTTGATGAAGCCGTGGGGGCGCCGGAGCGCATCGCCAACGGGCCACAGGCCATCACACAGCTGGTGGCGCGTTGGCGATGCGATGTTCTGGTGGTCTTTGAGGCCACGGGCGTCTACGACCTCGAACTGCGCGAGGCCCTGCGTCGGGCGGGCATCCGCTTTGCGCGGATCAACCCGGCTCGAGCTCGCGATTTCGCCCGCGCTAGCGGCCAACTCGCCAAGACCGATCCGATCGACGCGCGAACGCTGGCAGCCTTTGGGCGCGCCATGCAGCCAGCCACCGAGCAGGCCATGACGCCTGCCCAAAGCGCCCTCGCCAGGCTTGCAAAACGGCGGGATCAACTGGTTGCCATGCGCGCCCAGGAAAAGAACCGCCGCAGCGAGGCCGAGGACCGCGCCATGGCCGAACGCATCAGCCGCCTGATCGAGGTCCTCAATGACGAGATCGTCGAGATCGAGGCCGAGATCAACGCGCTCATCAAAGCCGAGCCGGTGCTTGCGGAGCAGGCACAGCTGATGCGCTCCGTGCCCGGTGTGGGACCCGTCGCCTGCATGCAACTCATCACCCAGATGCCGGAACTCGGCCATCTCGGGCCAAAGGAGGTAGCCGCTCTTGCGGGCCTGGCTCCCTTCAATCGCGATAGCGGGGCGTATCGTGGCAAGCGCAAGATCGGCGGCGGCCGGAAGCGTGTCCGCGACGCCCTCTACATGGCCGCCCTCAACGCCGTCCGCCGCGCCGATCGCTTCAAGATCTTTTACAACCGTCTGCGCCAAGCCGGTAAACCCGCCAAGCTCGCCCTCATCGCCGTCGCCAGGAAGCTTCTAACCATCCTGAATGCCATGATGCGCGACCGAAAACCTTATGCGATCACTCCATCAACATAACAGTTGCCGGCTCAAGGCCGGGACGACATCTGTTTTGTGGCGGCGGCCTGCTTAGATCTCCACCACCTGCCCTGGCTTGAGCACACCAAACCGCTCGCGCGGGATGCCGGCTTGGTCGAGCGCGGCGTGCAGGGCGCGCACCGGCGCGTCGATCGCCTCGTCCGTCAGTTGGAACGTGCCGTGGTGATGCGCCAGCGCGGCCTCCGCGCCGCAATCCTGCAGCGCCTGCACGGCATCCTCGGGGTTCATGTGCTGGTCGCGCATGAACCAGCGCGGCTCGTAGGCGCCGATCGGCAGGATCGCGAGCCTGATCGGCGCGTGCTGCTCCGCCACGCGGCGGAAATGCTTGCCCGTGCCGTAACCGGAATCGCAGACGATGTAGACCCTGCCGCGCGGCGTCTCCAGCACGAAGCTCGCCCACAGCGCCTTGTTGCGGTCGAACAGGCCGCGCGCCGTCCAGTGCCGCGTCGGCACCAGGGTCACGGCGACCTCCTCGTTCAGCGTCACGCGATCGTGCCAGTCATAGGCCTCGGCGCGGATCTTGGAGTCAGCGTCGATCATCGTAAGGTCGTTGCCCAGCGGCGTGACGACCCGCGGCGAAAATCGCGCGGTCAGCTTCGACAACGTCCGGATGTCGAGATGATCGTAATGCCCATGCGACACCAGCACGACGTCGATATGCGGCAGCCCCTCAAAGGCGATGCCGGGATCATTGTGCCGCCGGGGACCGGCGAACGCGAATGGCGACACCCGCTCCGACCAGACAGGATCGACCAGGATGTTGAGCCCGCCGGTCTGGACCAGCCAGCTGGCGTGGCCGATGAAGGACAGCCGCACTGTCTCGCCGTCGATCCGGTGCGGCGGCGTGTCGGCGTGCGGGCTCGCCGCCCAGGACGGCCAGCGGGAACGCTTGCGGTTGCGGTCGAACTGCCAGCGCAGCACCTGGGACAGGGATTTGGGCGGAACGCCGTCGGGATCGTAGAAGCGCTTGCCGTCGAAATGGTCGGTGACGGGGCCGGAATAGGTCCTGGAACGGCGCAGCAAGGTCGTCCTCGCAAGGGAAAGCTGAACTGGCGCAAGAGGTAAGCGCCCCCACGGGGTCCGGCAACGGGACGGCGAGAAGCAAGTTTCCTTGACTTTTGCGGCTGCTGAGGGTTTAACCCGGCCGAATTTCGGAAAGTTTCGTCTTTTCGAGCCACCGCCCGGCCCTGGAGGCCGGAGGTCACCGCCCGACAGCGCTGTGCGCCCTCGGGCGCAAACGTGTTTGGACTGACGGTTTCGGCCGACGGGCCGAGGTTTATATGGTCGTCATGGGCCGCAGCAAGCGGCGATGACGGGCGGCAATGAAGCGAGCGCCCGCAAGGGCAAAGGATAACGGCATTGTTCGACAATCTGTCGGAAAGGCTTGGCGGCATTCTCGATCGGCTGACGGGGCGTGGTTCGCTCTCGGAAGCCGATGTCGACGCCGCGATGCGCGAAGTCCGCCGGGCGCTGCTCGAGGCCGACGTCGCGCTGGAGGTTGTCCGCAGCTTCACCGAGCGCGTGCGCGAGCAGGCGATCGGCGCCACCGTCGTCAAGTCGGTCACCCCCGGCCAGATGGTCGTCAAGATCGTCCATGACGAGCTGGTCAAGACGCTCGGCGACGACGGCCAGACCATCGACCTCAACGCCGTGCCGCCGGTGCCGATCATGATGGTCGGCCTGCAGGGCTCCGGCAAGACGACCACCACCGCCAAGCTCGCGCGCCGCATGGTCCAGCGCGACAAGCGCAAGGTGCTGATGGCCTCGCTCGACGTCTACCGTCCGGCCGCCATGGAGCAGCTCGCGGTGCTCGGCCGCGACCTGGACATCCCGACGCTGCCGATCGTGGCCGGCCAGATGCCGCCGCAGATCGCACGCCGCGCCATCGAGGCCGCCAAGCTCGGCGGCTACGACGTGGTGCTGCTCGACACCGCCGGCCGCACCACGCTGGACGAGGACATGATGAAGGAGGCCGCCGAGATCAAGGCGGTCGCCAACCCGCACGAGGTGCTGCTGGTCGCGGATTCGCTGACCGGCCAGGACGCCGTCAATCTCGCCCGCGCCTTCGACCAGCGCGTCGGCCTCACCGGCATCGCGCTGACCCGTATCGACGGCGACGGACGCGGCGGTGCGGCGCTGTCGATGCGCGCGGTCACCGGCAAGCCGATCAAGCTGCTCGGCACCGGCGAAAAGACCGACGCGCTCGAAGACTTCTATCCCTCGCGCATCGCCGGCCGCATCCTCGGCATGGGCGACATCGTCTCGCTGGTCGAGAAGGCCGCGGCGAACATCGACGCCGAGAAGGCCGCACGCACCGCCGAGCGGATGCGCAAGGGCCAGTTCGACCTCAACGACATGCGCGAGCAGCTGCAGCAGATGGCGCAGATGGGCGGCATCGGCGGGCTGATGGGCATGATGCCCGGCATCTCGAAGATGAAGAACCAGATCGCGGCCGCCGGCATCGACGACAAGATCCTCAAGCGCCAGGTCGCGATCATCGATTCGATGACGCGCGAGGAGCGCAAGCATCCCGACCTGCTCAAGGCCAGCCGCAAGAAGCGCATCGCGGCCGGCTCCGGCCAGAGCGTCGAGCACGTCAACAAGCTGCTCAAGATGCACCGGAACATGGCCGACGTGATGAAGGCCATGGGCTCAGGCAAGCGCGGCCCGCTGGCCGGCATCGCCCAGGCGATGGGTTTTGGCGGCGGTGGCGGCATGCCCTCGCCGGATCAGCTCAAGGCGCTTGCGGAAAAGATGCCGGGTGGCATGCCCGGCGGACTGCCGAATTTGCCGAAGGATCTGCCCGCCGGCCTGCGCGGCGGCCTACCGAACCTCCCCGGCCTCACCGGTCTCAGCGGCAAGCCGACTCTGCCGGGCCTCGGCCTTCCTCCGGGGAAGAAGAAATAATGAGGATCATCCGCTCCTCTTTCCATTCGTCATTCCGGGGCGCGCGCAGCGCGAGCCCGGAATGACGGCTTAGCTGACATCAACTCATCAGAAGACACTCAGGAGAACCTACATGTCCGTCGTCATCCGTCTCGCCCGTGCCGGCACCAAGAAGCGCCCGGTCTATCACGTCGTCGTCGCCGACTCGCGCTTCCCGCGTGACGGCCGCTTCATCGAACGTCTCGGCTACTTCAATCCGCTGATGCCGAAGGACAACGAGGCACGCCTCAAGCTGGACATGGAGAAGGTGAAGGGCTGGCTCGCCAAGGGCGCGCAGCCGTCCGACCGCGTCGCCCGCTTCCTCGACGCCGCCGGCGTCAAGAAGCGCGAAGCCCGCCAGAACCCGATCAAGGCCGTGCCGCGCAAGGAGCGCAAGGCGCAGGCCGAAGCCGCCGCCAAGGGCTAAGGTCGTTGACGAGCGCGGCCTCATGCTTCGAGATGCACGGCTTGCGCCGTGCTCCCTTGCATGAGGAACTGGCTCCTCCTCCTGAGGAGCGCGCGTTCGAGCGCGTCTCGAAGGACGAGGCACGCTGATGTCCAAGCTCATCTGCGTCGCCAGAATCGGCGCCGCGCATGGCGTGCGCGGCGAGGTTCGCTTATGGACCTTCACCGAGGATCCGCTGGCCGTGCTGCATTACGGCCCGCTCACGACCAAGGACGGCAGCCGTTCGTTCGAGGTCGCGAAGGCGCGCGAGGCCAAGGACCATCTGGTCGCAGCCATCAAGGGCGTCACCGACCGCAATGCGGCCGAACGCCTCAACGGGCTCGAGCTCTACGTGCCCAGAGACCGCCTGCCCGAGACGGCTGACGACGAATACTACCACGCCGACCTGATCGGCCTCGCCGCGGAGACCGCTGACGGCGCGCAGCTCGGCCGCGTGCTCGCGATCCATAATTTCGGCGCCGGCGACATCATCGAGATCGCCCCGCCCTCGGGCAGCACGTTGCTGCTGCCGTTCACCAATGCCGTGGTGCCGACGGTCGATCTTGCCGGCGGCCGCGTGATCATCGAGCTGCCGGCGGAGATCGAGGGCGAGGATGAAGCCGCGGATGAACCGGCTTCCGCTGAAGATGACGCTGCCGCCGCACCCTCCGCTCGTCGTCCCCGCGAAAGCGGGGACCCATAGCCACCGCAGCTGATTGGCTTGCGCGGGACTGGCCGCATGCCTCGTTTCGACATCACGCGGTATGGGTCCCGAATCGGCGCCGCGACGCGCTGACGCGCGTCACGCTTGTCCGGGACAACACCGGTGTCGAGGTCGCAAGAGCCGGCAATGCTGATCCAGGGCTCGATCTCGCAACCTGGGTACCTTAACACAGAGCATCATGACGACTTCGCCCCCATCCCCAGTCGCACCTTGGCGCGCCACCGTGCTGACGCTGTTCCCGGAGATGTTTCCCGGGCCGCTCGGCGTCAGCCTGGCCGGCCGCGCGCTGGCCTCCGGCATCTGGTCGTTGGAGGCGCGCGACATCAGGGCCTCCGCCACCGACAAGCACCGTAGCGTCGATGACACGCCGGCCGGCGGTGGCCCCGGCATGGTGCTGCGCGCGGACGTGCTGGCAGCCGCGATCGACGCGGCGGCGATCGATCCCGAGCGGCCGAAGCTGCTGATGAGCCCGCGTGGCCGGCCGTTGACCCAGGCCTTCGTCCGCGAGCTCGCGGCCGGTCCGGGCCCGCTGATCGTCTGCGGTCGCTTCGAAGGCGTCGACCAGCGCGTCATCGATGCCCGCTCGCTGACCGAGGTCTCGATCGGCGACTACGTGCTGTCGGGCGGCGAGATCGCCGCCCTGGTGCTGATCGACGCCTGCGTCCGGCTGCTTCCGGGCGTGATGGGCAAGCTCGAATCGGGCACCGACGAGAGTTTTTCCGATGGCCTACTTGAATACCCGCAGTACACCCGGCCCCAACTATTCGAAGGCTGGACCATTCCGGATGTGCTCACCTCGGGTGACCACGCCAAGGTCGCCGCTTGGCGCCGCGCCCAGGCCGAGGCGCTGACTGAAGCGCGAAGGCCGGATTTGTGGGCCGAATGGCAGGGGCGCGACGGCCGAGAACAAAGAGGGACCGGCCAAAAAGAGCCAAAAAGCACGACAGACGGGTGACAAGCCTCGCGCTTTGGCTTATAGGAGCGCCCAATTCCGCAAGTGACGGCAGGAACAAGCGCAGCCCCCGCGTGACCCGGCTGGGCGCGCCGCCGATGGAGATTTACCCGTGAACCTGATTCAGCAGCTCGAAAAAGAGCAGTTCGACAAGCTGTCCGCCAACAAGACCATTCCGGAGTTCGGCCCGGGCGACACCGTGATCGTCAACGTGAAGGTGGTCGAAGGCGAGCGCACGCGCGTGCAGGCCTATGAGGGCGTCTGCATCGGCCGGTCCGGCGGCGGCATCAACGAGAGCTTCACCGTGCGCAAGATCTCCTATGGCGAGGGCGTGGAGCGCGTGTTCCCGATCCTCTCCCCGATGATCGATTCGATCAAGGTCGTGCGCCGCGGCAAGGTGCGTCGCGCCAAGCTGTATTACCTGCGCCAGCTGCGCGGCAAGTCGGCCCGCATCGTCGAGAAGCAGGACCGGCAGCAGACCGCCGTCAACGAGTAGTCGTTGCTTTCATTGGATTGACGAAGAGCGCGGGCTGGCCCCGCGCTTTTTTGTTTTTGCGCTGCCGTCATTGCGAGCGAAGCGAAGCAATCCAGAGTCCTTGCCCCGGCCCCTGGATTGCTTCGTCGCTTCGCTCCTCGCAATGACGGCGGGCGCAAACGCATCTCGCACTCCACGGCACGCGTGCTATATACCCCCTGAAATGGTTCTAGATCGCACCAGCATGGCCTGTCGCCGCGTCGTCATCGACGATCGCCGCCGGCTGCCCGGGCGGTTCTTCGGACGCTTCGCCACCTCGGCAACATCTGAGCTTAGGCGCGCGCTGTAAGCCGCAGCGCCTCATTGCTGATTGTTCACGCGTGCCCGGCACGCGCTCCGTTTCCAACCTTCAATTCCCGGGAGCATTCGCTCATGTCGAAGCCGACCACCCTGTACGACAAGATCTGGAACGACCATCTGGTCCACGAAGCCGAGGACGGCACCTGCCTGCTCTACATCGACCGCCATCTGGTCCATGAAGTGACCTCGCCGCAGGCCTTCGAAGGCCTGCGCATGACCGGCCGCAAGGTGCACGCGCCTGAGAAGACGCTGGCCGTGGTCGATCACAACGTGCCGACCACCGACCGCTCCAAGCCGAATCCGGATCCGGAGAGCATCGAGCAGATCAAGACGCTGGCCGAGAACGCCAAGGAATTCGGCATCGAATATTACAACGAGTTCGACCGCCGCCAGGGCATCGTCCACGTGATCGGCCCGGAGCAGGGCTTCACCCTGCCCGGCACCACCATCGTCTGCGGTGACAGCCACACCTCGACGCATGGCGCGTTCGGTGCGCTGGCGCACGGCATCGGCACCTCCGAGGTCGAGCACGTGCTGGCGACACAGACGCTGATCCAGAAGAAAGCGAAGAACATGCGCGTCACGGTCGACGGCGTGCTGCCGGACGGCGTGACGGGGAAGGACATCATCCTCGCCATCATCGGCGAGATCGGCACCGCCGGCGGCACCGGCTACGTGCTGGAATATGCCGGCGAGGCGATCCGCGCGCTGTCGATGGAAGGCCGCATGACCGTGTGCAACATGTCGATCGAGGGCGGCGCCCGTGCTGGCCTTGTGGCGCCCGACCAGAAGGCGTTCGACTTCCTGCGCGGCCGTCCCAAGGCGCCGAAGGGCGCCGCCTGGGATGCGGCGATGCGCTACTGGGAGACGCTGCGCTCCGACGAGGGCGCGCATTTCGACCACGAGCTCCGGCTCGACGCCGCCAAGCTGCCGCCGATCGTGACCTGGGGCACCTCGCCCGAGGACGTGATCTCGGTGACCGGCGTGGTGCCCGATCCGGACAAGATCGCAGACGAGGCCAAGCGCATCTCCAAGCATCGCGCGTTGAAATACATGGGCCTGACCGCGGGCACGAAGATCACCGACATCAAGCTCGACCGCGTCTTCATCGGCTCGTGCACCAACGGTCGCATCGAGGATCTGCGCGCCGCAGCCAAGATCGCCGAAGGCAAGACCGTCAGCGGCCACGTCAACGCGATGGTCGTTCCGGGCTCGGGCATCGTCAAGGAGCAGGCGGAAGCCGAGGGCCTCGACAAGATCTTCATCAAGGCCGGCTTCGAATGGCGCGAGCCGGGCTGCTCGATGTGCCTCGCCATGAACCCGGACAAGCTGGCGCCAGAAGAGCGCTGCGCCTCGACCTCGAACCGCAACTTCGAGGGACGCCAGGGCTTCAAGGGCCGCACCCACCTGGTGTCGCCCGCGATGGCCGCGGCGGCCGCAATCGCAGGACACTTCGTCGACGTACGCGACTGGCGCTGACGTCATCTCGCTGCTTCACATCCGGCACGGCGGCCGGTCTACAAACGAACGCGATGGCTTCACCCAAGCCATCGCGTTTTTCATTTCACCTCAACGTCGACACAGTTCGGCAAGGGCTTCTTAAGTCTCGTCGCGCACAATCCTACCGCCGGACGCGCTGCGTCTGCAGAGGAACGTGCCGAGGAGCCTGACATGGCCGACAAGCCGGAATACGTCGACCTCATCCGTGATGCGACGCGCCAACGCCGCAAGACACCGCCCGCCAAGATCATTGCCCAGCCCGAGGCTCCGAAGGAGGAGCGGCGGTTGTCGAACTGGCCGCCCGGCCGCTTTGCCAAATGGCGCCTGGAGACGCTGGTGCCTTGGAAGCTGAGCGTGAGGAATTGGCAGTTCAAGGATTGGCTCTGACCGCCGCGCCCCACTCCATCCCCTTGAAATGAGAGAAGGACGCCGTTGGGCGCCCTTCCTGTTTTGTCGAACTTCAAGTCCCGTCAGTAGTAGCGCCAATGGTGGCGGTGGCGATGATGCCACCGGTGATAATGGCGCCAGTGATGACCCCGCCAATGCCGATAGTGGCAGATGCGGCGCGGCCCGTAATGGGTCCAGACGACGCGGCAGCGGCGATAGGGATAGTAGTAGCCCGAGGTATAGACCGGCGCGTAGTAGCTGCGATAGCCGTAGAAGTGCCGGCGGTGATGGTGGAAGTACGGCCGGTAGGCGTAGTACGGACGATGATGATAGCCGCCGCCATGGAACACCGGCCGCGGGCCGAATCCGCCATGGAATGCGGGGCCGCCACCGTGGAAGACAGGACGCGGGCCACCGCCGCCGAAGGCATGTCCTCCCCCATGAAACGCGGGGCTGCCGCCGCCATGGAACGCCGGGCCACCGCCTCCGCCGTGAAATCCACCACTGCCGGGATGCCCGCCACCACCGCCGCCATGGCCGCCGGGGCCTCGGACCTGAACGGTCAATACGTCCGAAGGCGTCTGCGTGGCGGAGCCGGCACCGGGACTCACCGGCGACATCGCAAGCGCAGGCCGTCCGGACGCGCCCGCCAAGACAAACAGTGTGGCCGCCGCAAGACTGAGGCGACGAGCAAGACCAGCGCGCTGGTCCTTCATCCTCATCATGGTCCCTTCTCCCTGAATGCTGTGCAACGATGGACCCATGCAGCGCCGATGCTGGTCGTCCGATCGGTGGATTGGCGCACCCCCAACATGAACGTAGAGATAGCGACGTGAATGCGGCATGAATGATGCTCGTCAGTGATGCACGGTGCACACGCATCTGCGGCGTGGCGTCGCGGCAGAGGAGATGCAAGTGAGCCTCTAAGTCGTCCTGCAACTCAGGATCACGGATGCCGACGCAACGGCTCACGTGCTGCTCGTGCGGGGACTTCGCAACTAACGACACGCAGGAAACGCAGCGCGCCTCGCGGACATGGCCTCAATGGTAGAACGGCGTGAACAGAACCAAGGGGCCCGGCGGATAGGCCGGCGTGTAGTCCGTGGGACGGTCGAGATAGTGCGGCACCTCTGCCGTCGACACCACGAGCTTCGATCGGCGGCCCTGCCGACGCGGGCCAGCATCCGTTACGGTCTGACGCGCCTGCGTAACGGCTGGAGCTGCGGCCACAGGAGCGGTGGCGGCGGAACTTGCGAGCAGCATCGCCACCGTGACAACGCTGATCCCGAGCCAGGTTCTGTTGACTGATGGTTTCATGGCGAACCTCGTTGCCAGCCCCCCATCAACGTACAGGCCCGCAAAGCGGGCCTGTTTGATTTCGGTCATTGTCTCGGTCGGCCGGAAAGCGCGGCTTACCAGCGGCCGTGATGGCGATATCCGTAGTGATGCGGCCGCCAGTGATGACGCGGATGGTAGTAATGCCGAGGATAGTAGTGGCGCCGGGGATGCCAATGGCGGCGGCCGTGCCAATGCGCCTGCGTGGTCTCCTGCGCCGTGCCCTGCTGCACCGCGGTCGCAGCGCCCGGATTGATCAGCGACAACGCCTGCGCGCGTTCGGCGGGGGCAGCCATCGCGAGAACGGCGCCAACCGCCGCGATGCCCAACAGCTTCATCACAGTCATGAACTTCTCCCTCGATCGCCTGACATCACGTCCGGCACCGTAACTTCCGCCTTGTCAGTTGCCTGAATGGCGGCCGCAGCAGCGCGACGCAGACCAGTCTCGAACGAGCGACGTGAATGGGACATGAAGACCTGCGCAGGAGCAGAATGCCGATATGTCGCGCATGGTTCCGCCGCAGTGCGCGACATATCGGCACTGTGTCCGGACGGTAACATCAGGCAACGTCGCGATCGCGACCGAATCACGTGCGCGCTTGCCGAGCCGATCAGTGCGCGGGACCCAGGAGTCAGCCGCGTCGCCAGACGCAACTCATATGCGGGACGATCACGGTGCCGCTCGGCCGATGCTCCGGAACATAGGTGGCATCGCATACACGAACTGCGTTCGGACCCGGGTTGAAGCGCGGCACCACGTCGGGCTGCCAATGACCCTCGTAGCGCGGATAGATCTGGATTCGTCGTTGCCGGCGCTGTGCGGAGAGATCCGTGCTCACCTCACCCTGCACGGCGCCGCGCGCGCCGGCGGGTTGCTCCGCTTGCGCTGTTGCCGAGATCGAGACCACGACCGCCGCAGCCAGCGCCGCTCCGGCCAGCACCATCGACATCTGCCTCATCTGTTCCCCAACCCCCAATTCGCGCGTCACGGTCGCCGGTTTCATCCCCTGCGTCAACCAGCTCCGCCACACATGTCATAGAACCAAGATGCAAGATGATCAAAGCCGGGCTAGAAGGCGGCAATGTGGACAGATCTGAAAGCCCCCTCGCTCGCCGACATGGAAGTCATGGCGCACGAGATGTTCGAGCGTCTGCCCGAGCATTTTCGCAGGATGTGCGAGGGCGTCATCATCCGGGTCGACGACTTTCCGACCGAGGAGGTGCTCGACGAGATGCAGTCCGAAAGCGAGTTCGACCTGCTCGGCCTGTTCCAGGGCACGGGACTGCCGTTTCGCAGCAACGACGACCTGCCGCGCCTGCCCAACATGATCTGGCTCTACCGCCGACCGATCCTCGACTACTGGGCCGAGCACGACGAGAGCCTCGGCCACATCGTCCGCCATGTCCTGATCCACGAGATCGGCCATCATTTCGGTATGTCCGACGACGACATGGAGGCAATCGAGGCGTCCGTCGACTGACGAGCCGGCCGATAGCACCGGGATTTTGACTTTATCCGCCCTGCCGTTCGGGCTAAACAGCGGCCTGCCCGTATTCTCGAAGGTGCCCCCGATGGACAAGTTCACCACGCTGGAAGGCGTCGCCGCGCCGCTGAAGATCATCAATGTCGACACCGACATGATCATCCCCAAGCAGTACCTGAAGACCATCAAGCGCACCGGCCTCGGCAAGGGCCTGTTCTCGGAGCAGCGCTACAAGGACGACGGCAGCGAGAACCCGGATTTCGTGCTCAACCAGCCGGCCTATCGCAACGCCAAGATCCTGGTCGCCGGCGACAATTTCGGCTGCGGCTCGAGCCGCGAGCATGCCCCCTGGGCGCTGCTCGATTTCGGCATCCGCTGCGTGATCTCGACCTCGTTCGGCGACATCTTCTACAACAACTGCTTCAAGAACGGCATTCTGCCGATCCGCGTGTCGCAGGCCGATCTCGACAAGCTGTTCGACGACGCCGAGCGCGGCGCCAACGCGACCTTGACGGTCGATCTCGCCAACCAGGAGATCCGCGGCCCCGACGGCGGCACCGTCAAGTTCGACATCGACCCGTTCCGCAAGCATTGCCTGCTCAACGGGCTCGACGACATCGGGCTGACGCTGGAGAAGAAGGCGTCGATCGACAGCTACGAGGCCAAGCTGGCCGAGCGCGCCTGGGCCTGAGGCCCGCCGAAGGATGGTGAGTTCGCGGGCCCCGGACCTCGTCCGGGGCCCTGTTTCGAGAGCAGCCCAGCAGGTCCGCCGTTGACGCGCGTATTGCCCGAGGTCGTCACCTTCTGGCGGGGGCCGCTCGACCGCCTGCGCCAGACCTGCCTGCGATCGCAGCTCGCCGCCGGCCACAAGGTGACGGTCTACAGCTTCGATCCGCTGCCCGGCCTGCCCGACGGCGTCGGCAATGCCGAGGCCGAGGCGGTCCTGCCTTACGCGTTCTCCGAGCGTCTCAGGCCGCCGCAGCCGGACGGCGGCTGGCGCGATTGGACCACCTTGCAGTTCAGCGACTTCTTCCGGATGCGGCTGATGGCACAGCGCGCCGGCCTCTGGCTCGATGCCGACGTGCTGCTGCTCAGGCCGGTCGAGATCGACCCCGCCGTGCCCTATTTCGCCTGGGAGCGGCCGCGGCAGCTCGGCAACTCCGTGCTCTACCTGCCGCCGGAGGATCCGATCGTCGCCGAGTTCGCCGCGCTGATGGCGCAGGACGCGCTGACGCCGAACTGGCTTTCGCTGCGTCACCGCCTCACCTTTGCGCTGCGCCGCCTGCGCGGCGGCTCCGACCGCCTCTCGGACATCCGCGTCGCCATCTTCGGCCCTGCCGCGCTGACGGCGCTGGCCCGCCGCCATGGCTCGCTGCATCATGCGCTGCCGAAGCGCAGCTTCTACGCGGTGCATGCCGAGCCGAAGGCGTTCTTCGACCCTTCCGACTTCTCCGGCCTGATCGGCGATCCCGGTGTCATCGGCCTGCACATCTCGCCGAAGGGCCGCGGCGGCGAAGCGCCGATCCCGGGCAGCCTCTATGCCTGGGCGGCCGCACGATTTGCCCCGCGCTGACCTTCGCCGCGCAGCTTTGCGACCGGCGCAGGGCCGATTTGCTGCTTGATCTACCGCAACGTCCGCGCGGCCACCCGGTGATTGATTGCGGGCCATCATCGGAGACGTGTCATGACCGTAGACGCCAAGCCTTATCCGCGGGTTCAGTTCCTGATCGATACGTTCGCGCAATGGCTCCGGCACCGGCGTGAGCTGAGCGAGATCCGGCAGCTCGACCGTGACGATTTCGAGCGTATCGCGATGGACCTCCAGGTCACGCCGGCGGATCTCGACGAGCTGGTCCGTCACGGCGAGCACGCCGCCGACGAGCTGCCCCGGATGCTGAAGGCGCTCGGCATCGACGAAGCCGCGCTGGGGCGCGCCGAGCCGCTGGTGCTGCGCGACATGGAGCGCGTCTGCGCCATGTGCAAGGACAAGCCGCGCTGCCATCGCGATCTTGCCGCCGGGACGAGTGCCGAGCACTACGAGGAATACTGCCTCAACGCCCCGACCATCGACCGCCTGGGCAGCGCCGCGGTCAAGCACTGATCGCCGCCTCCCTCCCACCCAGCGGAGCAATGCGATGAGCCTGCCGAATCTGCACCGCAACACCTGGCTCCATGTCGGCGCCGCGATCCTGCTCGCGCTCGGCGCGATGCTGCTGATCCGGCTGCACAATGCCGGCGGCGTGACGCCGGCCGCCGACAGCGTGCAGGCGGGACGCAAACTGGCGGAGGCCTGGTGCAGCACCTGCCACGCCATCGACACCAGCGGGGCGAGAGCCCAAACCACGGCCGCCCCCGATTTCGTCGCGGTCGCCAACATGCCGTCGACGACCGAGCTATCGCTCAAGGTGTTCCTGCAGAGCAGCCACCCGACGATGCCGAACGTCATTCTGACGGCCGAGCAGCGCGGCGACCTCGTCAACTACATCCTCAGTCTCCGCCGCACCTGACGCCTCACTTCGCCACCGCCGCGATCGCATCGGCGATCGCGATCGTGCGTCGCGCCATCTCGGCATGCAGCCGCTCGACCATGCGGCCGTCGATCTGGATCGCGCCGCGCGAGGCATTCTCCGGCAGCTCGAACGCAGCAATGATCTTGCGTGCCGCAGCGACCTCGTCGGCGGGCGGCGTGAAGATCGCGTTGCAGGCGTCGATCTGGCCGGGATGGATCAGCGTCTTGCCATCGAAGCCGAGATCGCGGGCCTGGATGCATTCCTGAGCGAATCCGTCGGTGTTGGCGAAATCGCTGTAAGGCCCGTCCAGAATCTCCAGCCCATGGGCGCGCGTCGCCAGGATGCAGTGGCTGATCATCGGCAGCATGGTGGAGCGGCCCGGCAGCATCCGGATGCGAGTCTCACGCGAGATGTCGTTGGGTCCGAACACGAAGCCGGCGAGCCGCGAGCCTTCCTCGTGCACGGTGGCCGCGAGCAGATCGGCATCGAGCACGGCACGCGCCGTCTCGATCATCGCCCATACCTTCAGCGCGGGATCGGCGCCGACCTCGGCCAAGCGATCCGTGACCAGGCGAAGGTCCTCGACGGTCGACACCTTGGGGACGAGGATGCCGTCGGTCGCCGCCTGTCCGGCCATGGCGACGTCGTCGCGCCACCACGTCGTATCCAGGCTGTTGATCCGGATCAGCAGTTCCCGCTTGCCGTAGCCGTCGGCCGCCACCGCCTTGGCGATCTGGTCGCGGGCGGCGGCCTTGGCGTCCGGCGCCACCGAATCCTCGAGATCGAGGATCAGCCCGTCGGCCGGCAGGTTCCGCCCCTTCTCCAGCGCGCGCGCATTGGAGCCGGGCATGAACAGGAGACTGCGGCGCGGGCGGATCATTTCGGCGTTTCCCTTGGTTTATCGACGCGGCCCGCGATACCATTTCGGGGGCCGGCCCGAAAGGCTTGTTCCCGGAAGCCGCATGTGTTTAGGCAAGGCCCATGATCTCGTTTCCGCAACGCCTGCTCGAAGGCTATCGCGCCTTCGCCACCCAACGCCTGCCGACCGAACAGAGCCGTTACCTCGAACTCTCGGAGCGCGGCCAGTCGCCCGAAGTGATGGTGATCGGCTGCTGCGACTCGCGCGTCTCGCCCGAGGTGATCTTCGACGTCGGCCCCGGCGAATTGTTCGTGCTGCGCAACATCGCAAACCTGGTGCCGATCTATCAGCCGGACGCCAACGCGCACGGCGTGTCGGCGGCGCTGGAATATGCCGTCACCGTGCTGAAGGTGAAGCACATCGTCATCCTGGGCCACGCCCAGTGCGGCGGCATCCGCGCCTTCGTCGACAAGGCGGCGCCGCTGTCCCCGGGCGACTTCATCGGCCGCTGGATGTCGATGTTCATCAAGCCCGGCGAGGTCGTCGAACAGCGCACGCATGAGAGTTTCCAGGACTTCGTCACCCGGATCGAGAAGGCCGCGGTGTTCCGCAGCCTCGAGAACCTGATGACCTTCCCATTCGTGCGCAGCCGCGTCGAGGCCGGTGATTTGCAGCTCCACGGCGCCTATTTCGGCGTCTCCGAGGGCTCGCTGTTCGTGCTCGACAAGGCCAGCAAGGAATTCAAGAGCGCGCGCGCTGGCGAATAGCGAATGGGGAGTAGCGAGTAGTTCACCTGCCCTATTCGCCATTCGCGCCTCGCTATTCGCCGCCCATCAATGGTCACCCGACCAGCGGTCCGACAGCGCCAACATCAGGGTCGACACCACGAAGGTCATGTGCACGCCGACCAGCCAGGCGAGCTTGGTCGAGTCGTAGCCGGCGTCGAGATTCATGAACGCCTTCAAGAGCTGGATCGCCGAGATCGCGACGATCGAGGCGAGCAGCTTCTGCTTCAGTCCGGCGAAATCGACCTTGGTCATCCATTCCGGCCAGTCGGGATGGCCGCCGGGATCGATGCGCGAGACGAAGTTCTCATAGCCGGAGAACACCACGATCAGCACCAGGTTGCCGGTCAGGCAGACGTCGATCAGGCTGAGCACGCCGAGGATGATGTCGCTCTCCTTGGCGGTCGGCAGATGGACGATGTTCTCCCACAGCAGCAGCACGAACTTGAACAGCAGGACGACCAGGCTGACGACGAGGCCGACATAGAACGGCGCCATCAGCCAGCGGCTCTTGAACAGGAAGCCTTCGAGCCCGCGCTCGAGCGGACCCGGCGCGTGCCTGGCGGCGTCCGGCGTCGTCTTCTCGCTCATTGCGTTCCGCGCCTCACCCTGACGACGTCTCCGCTCAGGCCGCCTTCTTCTTGGCCGTGATCAGCTTGCGGTTGATCAGGACCTCCGCGATCTGGATCGCGTTCAGCGCCGCGCCCTTGCGCAGATTGTCGGACACGCACCAGAAGGCGAGGCCGTTCTCGACCGTGCCGTCCTCGCGGATGCGGCTGATATAGGTCGCGTCCTCACCGGCCGCCTCGTAGGGCGTCACGTAGCCGCCCGGCTCGTGCTTGTCGATGACGAGGCAGCCCGGCGCATTGCGCAGGATGTTGCGGGCCTCGTCCGCCGTGATCGGATTCTCGAACTCGACATTGACGGCTTCGGAGTGACCGACGAACACCGGCACGCGCACGCAGGTCGCAGTCAGCTTGATCTTCGGATCCAGGATCTTCTTGGTCTCCATCATCATCTTCCACTCTTCCTTGGTGAAGCCGTCTTCCATGAAGACGTCGATCTGCGGAATGACGTTGAAGGCGATGCGCTTGGGAAACTTCTTATTGACCAGCTCGTCGTTGGTGTAGACGGCCTTGGTCTGCGAGAACAATTCGTCCATCGCATCCTTGCCGGCGCCGGACACCGACTGATAGGTCGACACCACGACGCGCTTGATCTTGGCCTTGTCGTGCAGCGGCTTCAGCGCGACGACGAGCTGGGCGGTCGAGCAGTTCGGATTGGCGATGATGTTCTTCTTGTTGAAGCCGGCGGCGGCGTCGGCATTCACCTCCGGCACGATCAGCGGCACGTCGGGATCCATGCGCCAAGCCGACGAGTTGTCGATCACGACAGCGCCGGCGGCGCCGATCTTGGGCGACCACTCCTTCGACACCGAACCGCCGGCCGACATCAGGCAGATGTCGACATCGGCAAAATCGTAGTGCTCGAGCGCTTTGACCTTCAACGTGCGGTCGCCATAGGACACCTCGACGCCGACGCTGCGGCGTGAGGCCAGCGCGACGACCTCGTCCGCCGGGAATTGCCGCTCGTCGAGAATATTGAGCATTTCCCGTCCGACATTGCCGGTCGCGCCGACCACTGCGACTTTGTAACCCATCGTTCACTCTCCGAAGAAATTTGGCCGGCCGCGCGTGTCAGCGGAAACCGAAGCGGCAGCGCTTCTATGCGAGAAACGTCCCTGACACAACGTTACCACGATGTCTCGCATCCGATGCAGTCCGATTCGGCCAGAACAGCCGCAGCGCCCCGATCCGCGTCCGTCCTGCAGGGGCTCCAGGGCTTCGCGGACGAGGTCTGCGGCACATTTGCGCGCCTGTTCGCCTATGTGGGGGCTCTGGCGCTGATCGCCATGCTCGGGGTGGCCGGCTGGAATCATCTCGACGACGGCGACGCTTTGCCCGGCCGTGCCGGCTGGACCTTGGCCGACGCCGCAGTGCCGGCGTTCTCGCTTCGTCTCACCGACCAGCCCGACAGGACCGCCACCTACACCGTGCTCATCCACCCGGAAGGCGGCCGCAAGGACGTGTTGCGCTGGGGCGAACCCGCCGATCGCCCCGCTGCCGAGCTCGAGGTCTACCGGTTCGGATCGGAGCGCGATGCAAGGCATGATCCCCGGGCCGATCTCGCGGTCCGGATGGGGCGCAACTCCGCCTCCGAGCTCGAGACCGCCGGCGTGATCGACAGCCGGTTCGGCCCCGTCAGTCTGGTTCGCCGGGCTGGGGCTCCCGAGGGCGCCGGAGCCTGCCTCGGCTTTCTCAAGACCATCGCCGAGCCGAGCTTGCGGATCTCCGGCTGGTCGTGCCAGGGCGTGACGATGCCGATGCGCCGCGCCATGGTCGGGTGCATGCTCAACCGGCTGACCCTGCTGGCGCCCGACCAGCACCGGGCCCTGAGCCAGCTGTTCATGGGGTCCGATCAGCGGCACGGCGGCTGCGACGAACCCGCCATCGCCAGCGGCAGCGCCGATTGGGTGACGTCGACCGCCAATCCGAGGCTGCGCGGCGCCTTGTGAATGTCTGCCTGCGTCCGGATGTTGCTGGGCGTGACCGCGCCCAATTCGGGCGTCCACATCGGCAGCCAAGTGACGGATTTTGATGCAACTTTCCCGCCACAGCGGGAATTTATCTTCGATGCGGCCGCGGGAATGACCTTGTGATGCCACAGCCGACCCAGATATTGTGCGGGCCAAATCATGCGCATGGCGAGCGCCCGCCCCTTTTGGCGCGAGGAAGAGGACGTGATGATCGAATTTCCTGCTGCGACCCGGGTCATGGCCTTGGCGGTGATCGCCGCGACGGGCCTTGCCGTCACGTCTCTTGCCGCCACCTCGGCGGATGCCGCCACCACCAAGCGCCGCGTGACGACCACCTATAGCAGCGGCAATCCGAACTATTCCTACCAGTCCGGCCCGCGCACCCGCATCTACATCACCCGCCGCTCGTTCCTCGACGGCGGCACCGAGGTGCTGCCGGGCGACCGCAAGTTCTCGGATTACGCGTTCCCGCCGGCCGTCGGCTATCCGTCGTTCGCCCGCGAGAACCTGAACCGCCCGATCGACCGTCAGCCGCTGATGGCGCCGTCCGATCTCGGTGGCTATCCGACCCGGATTCCGATCCCCTACTGAGGGCGGCCGCATCGTCAGATCATCAAGGCCGGGCCCCGCCCGGCCTTTTGTTTGTGAGGAGTGGCCAAGGCGCCGGAGCGTGCTGGCTACCCACGGGGCACGAGCATGGCGATCAGGAAACATGCAGCTATGTTCTCGCGGCGCTGATGCGTCCGAGTGATGCATTGATGTCCGCCCTCATCGGAAGCGAGGGCGCAGGGAAGGCCGGGCCTCGGCTGAGGCCCGTGGCCCCCGTGCGGAAAAAATGCACGGGGCAGGAACCACAGGTACAGCCGAATCGACCCGGCCTTCCCTGCGCGATGGTTTTCACGCTTACTCTACGCTCTCCCCGGTGTCCGGCCTGTTAGCCACCGTCGTCGTCGGGATCATCGCCCTTCCGACTTGGCGCCAGCATCGGGGCGCCAGGACCACGCAGCTTCACGTCCGCAAGAGTCTCGTTCGTCCGCATGCCCCTAGGACATGCTGCGAGCCCTCGCGGCCACCGCATTCCCGCCTCACGCCTCGTGACGATCGCGAAACGTCCCTCGCAAGCGAAGCGGGATGGAGGGAGAAGACCATGGATTCTGGAAAAACGAAAGTGGAATTTTTGGCGGAGGCCGACTGATCAAGCGGAGGAGATTGAAATCGCGGGCGAAATAAGTTCTTCGCCGCGAAGGGAATAGAGCCACGGGACGAGCGGCAACCTCCGTCAATCGCCATCGATCGCACCCGAGAGCTGATCTGATTTGCCCGACGAGCAGTCGCGACAAGCAAGCGTGCGAGTTGGCTACTCCGTCATGCCCGGGCTTGTCCCAGGCATCCACGTCCTTCCCAGGATGCCTCGCGATGTGGATGGCCGGGACGAGCCCGGCCATGACGACGCGGAGATGGACCGCCGCAAACTCAGATCATCATATGCGATCGCCCGGCCCGACCTCGCACCGGTCTCAATCGTACAGCACAGCCGCGATCTTCGCGTCGGTGATGTTGGACTTGTCGTACCAATAGAAGCCGGTGTCGGTGACCTTCGGCAGCTTCTCGCCCTTCAACGCCTTGACCGCTGACTCCACGGTGCAACTGCCGATGCCGATCGGGTTCTGGGTGATGGCGCCGGCCATCTCGCCCGACATGATCGCGGCCTTCTGCTGCTTGCCGGAATCGTAGCCGATCACGACGATCTTCTTCTTCATCTCCTTGACGCCGTTGAGCACGCCGATCGCCGAGCCCTCATTGGCGCCGAAGATGCCCTTGAGGTTCGGATTGGCCTGCAGGATCGACTTGGTGATCTCGGTCGATTTGAGCTGATCGCCGCCGCCATACTGCACGCTGACGATCTTGATGTTCGGATGCTTGTCCTTGATGCGCTTGAGGAAGCCGTCGCGACGGTCGATGCCGGTGCGGCTGGTCTGGTCGTGCACGACCACGGCGACGTCGCCGGCATCGCCGATCATGTCGGCCATCTTGTCAGCGGCGAGGCCCGCCGCGGCGAGGTTGTCGGTGGTGCAGGTGGTCAGCGGAATGTCGCTGTCGACGCCGGAGTCGAAGGCGATCACCGGGATCTTGGCGGCTTGCGCCTTCTTCAGGAGCGGAATGGCGGCCTTGGAATCGAGCGCGGCGAAGCCGATCGCCTGCGGCTTCTTGGCGAGCGCCGCGGAGAGCATGTCGATCTGCTTGTCGACCATGGCCTCGGTTTCCGGCCCTTCGAAGGTGATCTTGACGTTGGCGGCCTTCGCGGCCTGCTCGGCGCCGAGCTTCACCGCCTGCCAGAACTGGTGCTGGAAGCCCTTGGAGACGAGGGGGATGTAGACATCATCGGCACGCGCGCTCGCGGACACTCCCGCGACCATGAGGGCGCCGAGCGCGACGCCGAGGAGATGCTTGCTCAACATTGGTGTTTCCTCTGTTCTCTTCAGTGACCTTGTCGTTACAGTGATGATCGTGGTCGTCGCCGCTCGCTGTCGGCGGGCAGCGCAGTCTTCAGCGCGACGTCGGAGCGGTGCTGGTCGCTGGTCCTCCTTGAAGGGTCAGGCGCGGTTTCGACGGAGCATGTCGGCGTAAACAGCGAGAATGATGATGACCCCGGTGACGACGAATTGCCATTCCTGGGCCACCGAGAGGATGCGCAAGCCGTTGGTCAGAACGCTCATGATGAAGGCCCCGATGATGGTGCCGAGAATGGTGCCGGTGCCGCCGCTCAGCGACGTGCCGCCGATCACGACGGCAGCGATCGCATCGAGCTCATAGCCCTGGCCGAGCGCCGGCTGGGCGGAGTTGATGCGCGACGCGATCAGCAGTCCCGCGACTCCGCAGATGGCGCCGCCGAGGCCGTAGATGATGATCTTCCAGCGGTCGACATTGACGCCGGAGAGCCGCACCGCCTCCTCGTTGCTGCCGATCGCGAAGGTGTAGCGGCCGAGCGCGGTGCGGTTGAGAACGACGGAGGCCAGCACCGCCATCACGAACAGGATCAGGGCTGCATTGGGAATCGGCAGCGCCGGCACGAGCGTGCCGAGCAGCGAGTCCTGCGAGATCATCGAGAAGTTCTCGGTGTTGGTGAAATAGATCGGCTTGCTGCCGGAGACGACCAGGGCCAGCCCCTTCAGCACCAGCATCATGCCGAGCGTCGCGATGAACGGCGGCACCTTCATCTTGGTGATGACCGTGCCCGACAGCGCGCCGCTGAGCGCGCCGGTCACGATCGCCGCGACGATGCCGGTCCACATCGGCAGCTCCCAATAGGTGAGGAACACGCCGGCCATCACCGCGCAGAAGGTCATCAGCGTGCCGACCGACAGATCGATGCCGGCGGTGATGATCACGAAGGTCGAGGCGATCGCCAGCACGCCGTTGACCGCGGTCGCCTGCAGGATGTTGATCATGTTGTCGGTCTGCATGAACGCCGGCGACGCGAAGCTGAAATAGGCTAGCAGCAGCACGAGGCTCGCGAACGCCAGCAGCTTCTGCAGCGCTGCGGGCCCGAGCAGACGGCGCCGCAGCGCCGCCATCGCGCCACTCGGCGCGAGGCCATCCTTGACCTGATCCTTGACCAATGCGGGGTCGCTCATGCCGTCAGCCTGCCTTCATGGTTTCGCGCTGGGTGGCCAGCTGCATGATCCGCTCCTGCGTGGCCTCGTCCGGCGACAATTCGCCGGTGATGCGGCCCTCGCACATCACGACGATGCGATCGCTCATCCTGATCACCTCGGGAAGCTCCGAGGAAATCATCACGATCGCCTTGCCCTGGTCGGCCAGCGCGCGCAGCAGGCGGTAGATCTCGTTCTTGGCGCCGATGTCGATGCCGCGGGTCGGCTCGTCGAAGAACAGGATGTCGCAATCGCGATCGAGCCATTTGGCGATCACGATCTTCTGCTGGTTGCCGCCGGACAGCAGGCGAACCTGCTGCGACGCCGAAGGCGTGCGGATGTTCAGCATCCGGATGAAGCGGCCGGCGGTGTCGCGGATCGCGCGCTTCCTGAGCATGAACTTCATTGCAAGGTAGTTCGCGAGGTTCGACATCACGACGTTGGACTCGACGTCCATGCCGGTGGCGAGGCCGAAGCGCTTGCGGTCCTCGGAGAGATAGCCGATGCCGTGGGCGACCGCATGCGCCGGCGAGCGGATCGTCACCTTGCGATTGTCGACGAGAATATCCCCGGACGGAACGGCGTCGGCGCCGAAGATCGCGCGCGCGACCTCGGTGCGGCCGGCCCCCATCAGGCCGGCAAAGCCGAGGATCTCGCCCTTGCGCAGGGTGAAGCTGACGTCGCGGACCAGCGGCCCGCAGTTGAGCCCGCGCACCTCCAGCGCGATCGCGCCGGCGGGCTGCGTGCCCGCGACGCGCGCGTCGCCCAAGGTGCGGCCCACCATCATGCCGATGATGGTCTCGATCGTGGTGGTCTCGGCCGGCACCGTCGCGACATACTCGCCGTCGCGCAGCACGGTGACGCGATCGGCGATCTGCTTCAGCTCGTCCATCTTGTGGGAGATGTAGACGATGCCGACGCCGCGTGCCTTCAAGGCGCGGATCATCTTGAACAGCTCGGCGATCTCGCGATTGTTCAGCGCGGCGGTCGGCTCGTCCATGATCAGGACGCGCGAGTTGAAGGACAGCGCCTTGGCGATCTCCACCATCTGCTGCCTGGCCACCGTCAGCCCGCCGACTGTCGTGCGCGGGTCGATCGACAGATTGAGCTGGGCAAGCAGCTCGGCCGCCTGCCGGTTGAGCCTGTCCTCATCGAGCAGCAGCCCGAACGCCTTCATCGGCTCGCGCCCGATGAAGATGTTCTGCGCCACCGTGAGGTGGTTCATCAGTTGCAGCTCCTGATGAATGATGCCGATGCCGGCGGCCTGCGCCTCGCGCGGTCCTGCAAAATCGACGCTGGCGCCGTCGTAGATGATCTCGCCGGAGTCCTTGCGGTAGACGCCGGCGAGGATCTTCATCAGGGTCGACTTGCCGGCGCCGTTCTCGCCCATCACGGCATGGACCTCGCCGGCGCGCAGCTCGAACCTGACATTGTGCAGCGCCCGGACGCCGGGGAAGCTCTTGCACAGCCCGTGAACGGAGATGAGCGGCGCAGTCATGCGTCAGCGTTTGTGGTGAGGGAGGTTGCGTAGAATCGCCACGGGGCGGTGGTCGCGACATTGGCGACGACACCATGCACGGCGAGCGACATATCGCATCGCAAGCGCGATCACATTCATCCTCCCCGGCCTTCGCACGCATCATGTCGAACGCGTGCGAGCCCGCGTCCATTCAATGGCGCGGCGTTGGGGTCAGGCTATTCATCCGGGGATGAAAGTCTATAGGTAAAATCGACAGGCCTTGCGATGCGCCTGCAGGACGCGACCGCGGAATAGCGACGACGCGCCCGGTGGCGCGATCGAACACGTCGTGCGTTGAATTTGCGCTATCTCGACAACGACGGTGAGCCCCCCTCCCCCTTGCGGGGAGGGGTCGGGGGTGGGGGTCCCCGGGCGATACTTGATGTGATGAGTTCGGGTCGAGACGTGCAACGACGAAAAGTAATCGTCTGGGCAGGTGAGACGGTGCCTCAAGCGGGGCTCACTGGGTGCGGGCCCCCACCCCCCGACCCCTCCCCGCAAGGGGGAGGGGAGTGCACCTTCGGCGCGGCGGAACCTCGGCTCCAACTACGCCGTGAGCTTCTCCAGCTCCTTGATGATCGCCTCGCCCATCTGCGCGGTCGAGGCCGGGGTCGAGCCTTCGGCCTTGATGTCGGCGGTGCGCAGGCCGGAGGCGAGCACGGCGGCGATGGCGGCGTCGAGCTTGTCGGCGAGCGCGCCCATGTCGAAGGAGTAGCGCAGCGCCATGCCGAACGACGTCAGCATCGCGATCGGGTTGGCGAGACCCTTGCCGGCAATGTCCGGCGCCGAGCCGTGCACCGGCTCGTACAGCGCGCGGCGCTTGTGGGTCTTGGCGTCGACCTCGCCGAGCGAAGCCGACGGCAGCATGCCGAGCGATCCCGTCAGCATCGCCGCGATGTCCGACAGCATGTCGCCGAACAGATTGTCGGTGACGATGACGTCGAACATCTTCGGATACTTGACCAGATTCATGCCGCCGGAATCGGCGAGCTGGTGCTCGAGCGTGACGTCCTTGTATTCGCGATTGTGAACCGCGGTGACGACCTCGTTCCAGAGCACGCCCGACTTCATGACGTTGCGCTTCTCCATCGACGTCACCTTGTTGCGGCGCTTGCGCGCGAGGTCGAAGGCGACGCGGGCGATGCGCTCGATCTCATAGGTGTCGTAGACCTGGGTATCGACGGCCCGCTTCTGGCCGTTGCCGAGATCGGTGATGGTCTTGGGCTCGCCGAAATACACGCCGCCGGTGAGCTCGCGCACGATCATGATGTCGAGGCCCTCGACGATCTCGCGCTTCAGGCTGGAGGCATCGGCGAGCGCCGGGTAGCACACGGCAGGACGCAGATTGGCGAACAGGCCGAGATCCTTGCGCAGGCGCAGCAGGCCCGCCTCGGGGCGGACCTCATAGGGAACGCCGTCCCATTTCGGACCGCCGACGGCGCCGAAGATGATGGCGTCCGCCGCCTTGGCCTTGTCCATGTCGGCCTCCGAGATCGAGGCGCCGTGGGCGTCATAGGCGGCGCCGCCGACCAGCCCGTCCTCGGTCTCGAACGAGGCGAGCCCCTTGGCGTTGAGCCAGCCGATCAGCCGCTTCACCTCCGCCATCACTTCGGGGCCGATGCCGTCGCCGGGCAGCAAAAGGAGCTTCTGGGTCGCCATGGTCGTTGTCCTCACGGGGCTTGTCATGCCGGGGCCTGAGCCCGGACATCCGTCATCTTTTGGTTGGATTGCCGGCTCGCCCCGATGGGTCGGGGACAGCAGCCCGGCAATGACGAGAGTTGCAAAATCGGCGGAGTGCTAAAGCGCTCCTGCGCGGTTGGCAAGCCACCATTGCCGCCGCCCGCCTTCTGTCGCGCCGGGCAAGGCTGTACTGTGCTCGAAACTGGCGGCCGAGCAGCATGATTTGCCGGATATGCGCCACGCCGGAGCATGTCTTGCCGATCTCCCGTTCCGATCCGCCGCCGGCCCACCCGGCGCTGACCAACCTCACGCTGTCGCTCGGTCCCATCATCGGTCTCGGCATCGGCCGCTTCGCCTATGCGCTGGTGCTGCCGGACATGCGCGACACGCTGCACTGGTCGTATTCGGCGGCCGGCTTCATGAACACGGTCAATGCCGCCGGCTATCTGATCGGGGCGTTGATCGCCGCGCAGACGGCCCGGCGGTTCGGCGGGCTGACCGCGGTGCGCGGCGGCACGCTGGCGGCTTTGGTCTCTCTCGTCGTCTGCGCCATGACGGGCGACTTCATTGCGCTCAGCCTGGCGCGGCTCGTGACCGGCATCGGCGCCGGCGTGGCGCTGGTGGCCGGCGGCGCGGTGGCGGCGCGGGTCGCCTTGGCGCGGCCGGCGCAGGCGAGCTTCGTGCTGAGCCTGTTCTATGCCGGGCCGCCGCTCGGCATCGTCATCTCAGGCCTGATCGCGCCGTTCGTGCTGCAGGCGTTCGGGCCCGGCTCATGGTGGATCGTGTGGGCGGTGCTCGCAGGCGCCGGCGCAATGCTGATCGTGCCGCTGCTGCTGATGCGGCTTCCAGCGAACGCCGCCATGCCGGAGACGCGCGCGGACCGCGTCTCGCTGCGGCCGATGGCGATCTATCTGTTCGGCTACTTCCTCTATGGCGCGGGCTACATCGCCTATCTTACCTTCATGATTGCCTATGTCCGCGACCTCGGCGGCGGCGCCGCGGCGCAATCCGGCTTCTGGTGCCTCATTGGCCTCGCCGGCTTCACCACGCCCTGGGTGTGGCGGCGCGTGCTGGCGCTCGATCGCGGCGGCTGGCCCACCGCCCTCATCCTCACCATCAACGCGATCGGCGCCGCCCTGCCCTCGCTCAGCCATTCGCCCGTCATGCTGACCTTGTCGGCCGCAGTGTTCGGCATCGCGTTCTCGACGGTGACGACCGCGACGACGGCCTTCGTGCGCTTCAACCTGCCGCAAGCCGCTTGGCCGCGCGCGATCGCGGCGCTGACCATCTCGTTCGGCGTCGGCCAGACGTTGGGTCCGTTCGCGGTCGGCGCGATCACCGATGCGATGGGGAGCCTGACCTATGCGTTGAATGTGTCGGCGGCGCTGTTGCTGTTGGGCGCGGCAATGGCGGCGCTGCAGGGTAAGTTGAAGCGCGCCGATCGAGCCTGATCGACGGTGTCGTCCCTGCGAACGCAGGGACCCCTACCGCGGACGCTATCGAGGGATCTGGCTGGTAGTTGCCTGCCTCATCACGGCCGGTGGTTATGGGTCCCTGCGTTCGCAGGGACGACAGCGGAGATTGCGGCTGCCATCCGGGCTCGATTGGCGGGAGATCAACTCCCGCTGAACGAATTGTACCCCTGGTCCTCCCAGTAGCCGCCCTTGTAGTCGTTGGTGACTTCCATCGCGACGACGTATTTGGGGTTCTTGAAGCCGAGCTTGGTGGGCACGCGGATCTTCATCGGGTAGCCGTAGGCGCGCGGCAGGATCTGGTCGGCGAACTTGAAGGTCATCTGGGTCTGCGGATGCAGCGCGGTGCGCATGTCCAAAGGCGAGTTGTAGCCGTCCTTGTCGGCGCAGTTGAACCAGACATATTTCGCACTGATATCCGCGCCGATCAGCTTGAGGAAGTCGCGCAGCGGCGTGCCGGTCCAGGAGCCGATCGCGCTCCAGCCCTCGACGCAGATGTGGCGCGTGATCTGCGTCACCTGGGGCAGCGCCTGCAGCTCATCCAGCGTCCACGACTTCTTGTTGTCGACGAGGCCGCGCACCTCGAGCTTCCAGTCGGCGGCGTCGATCTCCGGCGCCTCGTCGAGCGTGTAGTAGGCATTGAACGGGAACGGCTTGGTGATCGCGCTCTCCGGGAAGGTCGGCGCCAGCGCATCCGGATTGAACATCCAGGCCTGCACCGCGTCGTTGAACTTCGAGACCTTCTTGAGCAGCTCCTCGGCGGTGTCGCCGTCGACGACGTCGCAGCCGGCGAGCAAGGTCAGCGCGCCGAGGCTGGCGCCACCGGTGATGAAGCGGCGCCGCGTGAGATCGGGCATCACCTTCAGCGAGTCCTTGATCAGGAGCCGCTTGTCGACGCCGGGAATGAAGAACGGACGTTTCGCCATGGCTGTCTCTCCTCTCAGCGGCCGATGATCATCGCGCGCAGGCTCTTCGGCACCAGCAGCGCGAGCAGGATATGGATCACCAGGAAGGCGCAGATCAGCGCCATGCAGACGAAATGGACGTAGCGCGCCGCCGGATAGTCGCCGAACAGGCTCACCAGCCAGTGCAGTTGCACCGGCTTCCACATCGACAGGCCCGTGAGCACGACGACGATGCCGACGCAGATGATGCCGAGATAGAGCAGCTTCTGCACCGCGTTGTAGACGGTGAGGTCGTCATGGGCGAGCTTGAAGGTCAGCGCGGCCTTGAGGTCGGCGATGACGGACGCCGGCGAGATCGGCAGCAGCTTGCGGCGGAACCGGCCGGTGGCCAGACCGGTGACGAGATAGGCAAGGCCGTTCAGCATCAGCAGCCACATTGCCGCGAAGTGCCACAGCAGCGCGCCGCCGAGCCAGCCGCCGAGCGTGAAGCTGCGGTCGAAGCGGAAGTCGAACAGCGGCGAGGCATTGTAGATCTGCCAGCCCGACATGATCATCATGATCATCGCGACGGCGTTGATCCAATGCATGACGCGCACCCAGGCCGGCTGAACGACCTTGGTCGCGACTCCGGTTACAGGTCCCCCGGTCGCCGCGAGGGTCGAAGGGGCGCTGGTGGTGGCGCTCGTCATGGCGGTCGGCTCCGTCGCTTGCATTTACGTCGCTTGCATTCGTCACGCCAATTATACGCCGGCTCGGCGGGCTCCGTTACACCGCGGCGCCGATCAAAACGATACGCAGAAACTATCGCGTTCACAAAAAAGCGAGCCGGGGGCGGCCCGGCTCGCTCCTGGTCACATCCGCGAGGAGGAGGAGGAAGAAACGGATGTGTCCGGTGTCGCGCCGGGCCTCAGGACGCCGGCATCAGCACGGTGTCGACCACGTGGATGACGCCGTTCGACTGGTTGACGTTGGGGATCGTCACCATCGAGGTGCCGCCCTTGGCGTCGACGATCATGACGTTCTTGCCCTCGCGCTTGACGGTGAGCTGCTCGCCCTCGACCGTCTTCAGCATCTGGCCGTCCTTCAGGTCGGAGGCCTCGAGCTTGCCGGGCACGACGTGATAGGTGAGGATCTTGGTCAGCGTCGCCTTGTTCTCCGGCTTGACCAGGCTGTCGACGGTGCCTGCCGGCAGCTTGCCGAACGCGGTATTGGTCGGCGCGAACACCGTGAACGGACCCTTGCCTTCCAGCGTCGGCACGAGGCCGGCGGCCTTCACCGCGGCGACCAGCGTCGTATGATCCTTCGAGTTGACCGCGTTCTGCACGATGTTCTTCGACGGATACATCGCCGCGCCTCCGACCATCACGGTCTTCTCCTCGGCGCGCGCCGGCGCGACGAAGGTCGAGGTCAGCGACAGCGCGCTGAAGGCGGCGGCAGCGAGAAAGGCAATGCGCTTGGACATGGGTAGCTCCCTATGAAAGGCGGCGGCAGAGCCGCGTGATGAGTTCGACTGCGACACCGATGCTGATCTTGAGCGGATGTGCTCTTGCGTCGTGTCAGGCCGAGCTACGCCGCGTTCAGAAGCGAGTTTCGGCGCTTAATTTAACGTGATCCGTGAAACCTGCGGCCATCGAGATCGTCTCGCCGACTCATTGAACGAGATCCGCGCCGGAATGTCGCAGCCTGCTGCGAACTGATCAGCTCTCTGTCGGTCATTGGCCGACGCCGATGACCGATCATCGTCGCCATTAACTACAATGCGAGCCGAGCCCGGCCGAACCTGCCGAAAACATTGCGAGTAAGACTTTCTTAAGGTTGATTGGTCGGCACGGCGCCGGCTGCGGGAAGGGGATGTCCCGCACTGTCCGGCGCGATCGGCGGGGGTTTCCTACAGTGAACAGAACGATCTGGATTGCGGGGTTCTGCCTCGTGATAATCTGCTGCTTGCTTGCAACGAAGATGGTGCTGGCCGCGGTATCGCCCGGCGACATCGCGGGCGAAGCGACGTCGTCGCTGATCCGCGAGCCCATTCCCGGCGTTGATACGTTGAACGAGTCCGATCGCAGTTTCGAAACACCGCCGCTCGATCTCAACGAAGGCGCGCGCCTGCCGCTGCTCTCGCGGGCCGTGCGCGCGGAGGGACGTGGTGCGTCGGCTGCCCGCCGCGCCAAGCCGGCCAGCAAGTCGACCGTGCTGCGGCCGGCCAAGCGCGAGGCCGCGCCGGTGAAGAGCGCGGCGGCGCCGTGCCGGCAGCTCGATCCGATCGCCCGCTTCCTTGCGTCGGCCAAGATCGGGCCGCGCTGCCAGGCTTGATGAATTGCGGCGTCAGGCCGAGACCGCCGTCACCACCTGCGCCAGCAATTGCTCGCGCCGCGTCTGCGAGCGCTGGCCCTTCATGGTGGCGGCGAAGCGTTCGAGGATGCCGTCCTCGAACGCCGTGACGATGGTGTCGTGCACGTAGCTCTTGCGGCAGATCGCCGGCGTGTTGGTGAGCTCGTCGGCGGCGGCGCGGATCGCTTCCAGGATCTGCTTCTTGCGGCCGCGCGCGCTCGCCGCCGGCGTGATCCGCGACAAGGTCTCCAGCGCCACGGCGGAGGCCATCAGCGTGCGGAAATCCTTCAGCGAGATCTTGATGCCGGCGATCTCGCGTAGGAAGGCGTTGACCTGTGTGGTCGAGACCGCGCGCACCACGCCCTGGGCGTCGCGGTATTGGAACATGCGACGGCCGGGCACGCCGCGCAAAATGCCGACGGCCCGCACCAGCTTGGCGGCGTCGCATTCCTTGCGCACGGCCTTGCCGCCCTTGGCCTTGAAGGTCAGCACCAGGGAGTCATCCTCGAGCGTGACGTTCGACTTCAACAGTGTGGTGGCGCCGCGCGTGCCGTTCAGCCGGGCATAGGACTCGTTGCCGGGGCGAATGGCCGTGCGCGCGATCAGCTCGATGACAGCAGCGAGCGCGAACTCGCGCGTCGGCTCGTCGCCGGCGAGATGTTTCGACACCGCGCGACGGATGCGCGGCAGCGCGCCGACCAGCTTGGCGAGGCGATGCGCCTTGCGATGCTCGCGCACCTTCTCCCAGTCGGCGTGATAGCGGTATTGCAGCCGGCCGGCGGCATCGACGCCAACCGCCTGCAGATGCAGGTTCGGATCGGGGGCGTAGCGCACCTCGCGATAGGCCGGCGGCACCGCCATCGCATGCAGGCGGCGGATGGTGCCGGCGTGGCGGATCGGGGTGCCGTTGGCGCGGATGAAGGTATAGCTCTTGCCCCGCCTGATGCGGCGGATGGTCAGCGCGGTCTGGTCGCCGAGCTTCAGCCCGATGCGCTTGGCGAGTTCCTCGACCGAGGTCTTGGCATTGCCTTGCGCGTCGGCGGTCTTGGCGTGGGCCAGATCCTTCAAGCTCAGCTTGCGGCGCGGCGGCTTGGGCGGCCACTGGCCCAGCGCTTTCGCGAGCGCGACCTCGGGATCGGCCGGGCCGACCCGCGGGCTCTCGAAATTCTGCTGGTCCATCATTGCTTTAGACGCCCTGCCGTCGTTTTCATCCGCTCAATGCCCCGGAGTCCGGTTTGGTTCCGGCCGGGTTATCCACAGCTTCAAGGCGATTTAGGGCGTGACGGGCCGGATAGCGAGTCCCTAATTTTGGGCAAAGCGGTTTCAAAATACCGGTACGCGCCCCGATTCCGGGTAACCTTGATGCTGCAGACTGTAGCGACCTCCGAGGCGCAGCCGGCGCACGCAACCTCCGCGCACAATTCTTTGATCCTGCTCAGACCGCCTCCCCGCCGAAGGTCCTACTTGTCTTGCCTTGTCGCCGCCGGTTACGCGGACGCATAGTGGGAACAACGATGGCCTGCGCGGGATCGACGGCAGGCCGCATGTGGAGGGTGTGAAATGTCCGAGAAGATCTACGACGTTCCGGCCGAGTGGGCGAAACGCGCCTTTGTCGACGACGCGAAGTACCAGGAGATGTACGCGCGCTCGATCAAGGACCCCAACGGCTTCTGGGCCGAGCAGGCCAGGCGCGTCGATTGGGTCAAGGCGCCGACGAGAATCGAGAACGTCTCCTACGCACCCGGCAACATCTCGATCAAATGGTTCGAGGACGGCGTCCTCAACGCCGCCTATAACTGCATCGACCGCCATCTCGCCACCCGCGGCGACCAGACCGCGATCATCTGGGAAGGCGACGACCCCTCGCAGTCGAAGCACATCACCTATCGCGAGCTGCACGACGAGGTGTGCAGGATGGCCAACATCCTGCGCAACCGCAACGTCAAGAAGGGCGACCGCGTCACCATCTATCTGCCGATGATCCCGGAGGCCGCCTATGCGATGCTGGCCTGCGCCCGCATCGGCGCCATCCACTCGGTGGTGTTCGCCGGCTTCTCGCCGGACTCGCTCGCCCAGCGCATCAAGGACTGCGATTCCAAGATCATCATCACCGCCGACGAGGGCCTGCGCGGCGGCCGCAAGGTGCCGCTCAAGGCCAATGTCGACGCAGCGCTGAACAAGGTCGACAATGTCGACTGGGTCGTCGTGGTCAAGCGCACCGGCGGCAAGATCGAGATGAATCCGAGCCGCGACCTCTGGTACCACGAGGCCGCCGAGATGGTGACCACCGAATGCCCGTGCGAGCCGATGAATGCGGAGGATCCGCTGTTCATCCTCTACACCTCGGGCTCGACCGGCCAGCCCAAGGGCGTGCTGCACACCACCGGCGGCTATCTCGTCTACGCCGCGATGACGCATCAATACGTGTTCGACTATCACGAGGGCGACGTCTACTGGTGCACCGCCGACGTCGGCTGGGTCACCGGTCACAGCTACATCCTCTATGGGCCGCTGGCCAATGGCGCTGTCACGCTGATGTTCGAAGGCGTGCCGAACTATCCGGACAATTCGCGGTTCTGGAACGTCATCGACAAGCACAAGGTCAACATCTTCTACACCGCGCCGACCGCGATCCGCGCGCTGATGCAGGGCGGCGACGCGCCGGTGAAGAAGACCTCGCGCGCGTCTCTGCGCCTGCTCGGCTCGGTCGGCGAGCCGATCAATCCGGAAGCCTGGGAGTGGTATCACCGCGTCGTCGGCGACGACCGCTGCCCGATCGTCGACACCTGGTGGCAGACCGAGACCGGCGGCATCCTGATCACGCCGCTGCCGGGCGCGACCAGACTGAAGCCGGGCTCCGCGACGCGGCCGTTCTTCGGCGTCGTGCCCGAGATCGTCGATGCCGACGGCAAGACGCTGGAAGGCGCGACCGAGGGCAATCTCTGCCTCACCCGGTCCTGGCCGGGCCAGATGCGCACGGTGTATGGCGACCATGCCCGGTTCGAGATGACCTACTTCTCGACCTACAAGGGCAAGTACTTCACCGGCGACGGCTGTCGCCGCGACGCCGACGGCTATTACTGGATCACCGGCCGCGTCGACGACGTCATCAACGTCTCCGGCCACCGCATGGGAACGGCCGAGGTGGAAAGCGCGCTGGTTGCCCATCCCAAGGTGTCGGAAGCCGCCGTGGTCGGCTATCCCCACGACATCAAGGGCCAGGGCATCTACGCCTATGTCACCCTGATGGCCGGCGAGCAGCCGACCGAGGAGCTGCGCAAGGAGCTCGTCGCCTGGGTGCGCAAGGAGATCGGCCCGATCGCCTCGCCCGACCAGATCCAGTTCGCCCCCGGCCTGCCCAAGACCCGCTCCGGCAAGATCATGCGCCGCATCCTGCGCAAGATCGCCGAGGACGAGCCGGGCGCGCTGGGCGACACCTCGACCCTTGCCGATCCCGGCGTGGTCGATGATCTCGTCCAGCACCGGCAGAACCGCAAGGAGAAGCAGGCGTAAGCACGCCGTGCCCCGCGGGCGCGAAGCGCGTTCGCCGCAATCGTCAAGTCTCATCGCACTCCCGCGGCTGATTCCGCGGGAGTGTTGTTTTCAGGTCATTTACTCGCAGACAGAGTTTTCCTTTCCTCATGCGATCTGCGTGCTCCCGGCCGGGGAGCAGGCGCCGCGGAATCGGCTGAGGGGATGACCATGCGGACTGGGGCGGTCAGGCTGGCAATGAAGGCGGCGATGCTGGCCGCGTCGGTGATCGGAACCATGGTCACGACGGCCGGCTCTGCGTCGGCCCGTCCCGAGTTGGTCGCCGTCGCCGGCGACTTTTCGCCGGGCACCATCGTCGTGAGGACCGGCGAGCGGAAACTCTATCTCGTGCTCGATGGCAGCCACGCCTTGCGCTACACGGTCGGCGTCGGCAAGGCCGGCCGGCAATGGGCCGGCACCACCAAGATCGACGGCAAGTACAAGAATCCGGCCTGGGCTCCGCCCGCCGACGTCAAGCGCGACAAGCCGGAGCTGCCGGACGTCATTCCCGGCGGCTCGCCGCGCAATCCGATGGGCGTTGCCGCCTTGACGCTCGCCGGCGGCGAATATGCGATCCACGGCACCAACGTGCCGAATTCGGTGGGCGGCTACGTGTCCTACGGCTGCATCCGCATGCTCAACCCGGATATCACCGACCTCTACGAGCGCGTGTCGATCGGCACGACGGTGGTGGTCACGCGCTGAGTCACCGCTGCGATACGCGAGTGCGGAGAACGCGGGACCGGCAACCCCGGCGCCGAACAACGCAAGCCGCGCGCGGAGATCCCGTCAGAAGTCCGAGATGATTCCCTTTCTCTCCCAGTCGCCGTACCGGGTCGGCTCCGGCCCTTTCGGCCCCTGCAGTTCTTTCGGCACCGGCTTCGCCTGCTCGGCCGCCAGACGGCGGCGCTCCTCGGCTTCGGCGAGCGCGCGTTGCGCAGCCGGCGAAAGCGGCTTGCGCGGCGCTTCGTTGCTGGCGACCACCGACAATGCGGGCTTGGTCTCAGGCCCGCTCTTGGACTCGCTCTTGGGCTCGTTACTCATCGTACCATTCCACCGTTGAACCGGTTCGTTCCCGACCTCATCAGATCGTGTGCCCACCCATGAAAAAACAGGGCTAATAAAAGCAGAGCCGATTCTTACATTTGGCATATTCCGGTGACAGAGGACCCGCAAGCTGATGGCATGCACCCGATGGTCGCGGAACTGCCTTTCTTCTTTCGCGAGTAATTCCCAGGCATGCCTCCGCCGCGTTTTGCGACCCCTTCCGAAGTCCCAGGCCTGGCGGCACGGCGCATCGCCGCCGACGTGGTCGACGGCGTGCTGCACAAGCATCGCACCCTCGACGATCAGCTCGACGGGACCGGCGCACATCCCGGACTGAAGCATCTGGCCGACCGCGACCGCGCGCTGATGCGCCGGCTGGTCGCCACCACCTTGCGGCGGCTTGGAACGCTCGGTCACGTGCTGTCGCGGCTGCTGGATCGCGGCGTGCCGACCGACGCGCCGCGGGCGCAGAGCGCGCTGCTGATCGGCGCTGCCCAGATCCTCTGGATGGACGTTCCTGACCACGCCGCCGTCGACCTCTCCGTCCGCCTGGTGCAGGCCGACCGCCGCGCAGCGAAATATGCCGGGCTCGTCAACGCGGTGCTGCGGCGCTGCGCGCGCGAGGGCGCAACCCTGCTCGACGATGCCACCGGTCAGCCGCTCGACATCGCGCCCTGGCTGCTCAAGCGCTGGATCGATCATTATGGCGAAGCGACCGCCAGGGACATCGCCGCGGCGCTCGGCCAGGAGCCGTCGCTCGACCTCACGGTGAAGTCGGACCCGGCGCAATGGGCGTCGCGGCTGCATGGTGAGGTGCTGTCGACCGGCACCGTGCGCACCGTGCTGCATGGTTCGGTGACGGTGCTGCCGGGCTTCGCCGAGGGACAATGGTGGGTGCAGGACGCCGCCGCCGCCTTGCCTGCGCGCCTGCTCGGCGACATCAGCGGCAAGGCCGTCGCCGACCTCTGCGCGGCGCCAGGCGGCAAGACGGCTCAGCTCGCCCATGCCGGCGCCCGCGTCACCGCGGTCGACCGGTCGCCGGCCCGGATGAACCGGCTGAAGGACAACATGACCCGGCTGCAGCTGACCGCCGAGACGGTCGTGGCCGACGCCGCCGAATGGCAGCCCGCCGACAGCGGCGGCTTCGACGGCCTGCTGCTCGATGCGCCCTGCACCTCGACCGGCACGATTCGGCGTCATCCCGACGTCGGCTGGTTGCGCAGCGAGGCCGACATCGCCGCGTTGTCGGGCTTGCAGGCGCGGCTGTTGACCAGGGCGGGCAGCCTGATCAAGCCGGGCGGAACCCTGGTCTACTGCACCTGTTCGCTGGAGCCCGAGGAGGGCGAGCAGGTGGTCGAGCGCGTGCTGGCCGAATCCACCGAGCTGCGCCGCATCCCCGTTACCCCTGGCGAGGTGGCGGGACTGGCCGAGCTGGTCACTCCGGCCGGCGACCTGCGCACGCTGCCCTGCCATTTGCCGCACCAGGACCCCCGGCTCGGCGGTCTCGATGGTTTTTATGCGGCGAGACTGGAGCGGCGGCCGTGAGCGTGTCATCGTGCGCCGTGCGCCGGCCCTGCGTCGGTCGGGCTTTAAGGGCGTCGGCGTTGCGTTAGTCCGTTAAATCCTGATTTTGCACCAGATTCTGGTCCCGCGATGGTGCTGCACCGGGGCCAAAAATGGTGTATCGGCGGCAGTTGCGATCTATGAAGGATGCGCAACCGAATCCCCCTCTGAATCCAAGGCTTGGCGTGTCCGCCGCTCAACGCAGACGCATATCGACGCTGGTGATGGGCCGCTTTGCGCGCAGCCTGATGTCCAACGTCAGCGGTGTATCGGTATCCGTGTCCGGGTTGTGGCCCGGTCGCGCCGACCGACTCATCATTGCGCCGCATGACCTGCGCACGTCGGACGCGACGCGGGCGGCCGAGATCTACGCCGGCCGCTTCGTCTTCGCCGGCAAGATCGTGACCTGCCATGGCCGCTCGATCTTCGACCTGGAGCCGCCGTCGGAGGACTGGGAGGTGGCCCTGCTCGGCTTCGGCTGGCTGCGACATCTGCGCGCAGCCGACACCGCGCTGACCCGCGCCAATGCCCGTGCTCTGGTCGACGACTGGATCACTAACCAGATCGGCCGCCATCCGCTGAGCCGGCGCGCCGACGTGCTGGCGCGGCGGGTGATCTCGCTGCTGTCGCAGGCGCCGCTGGTGCTGGCCGATTCCGACGGCAAGTTCTATCGCCGCTATCTGCGCGGGCTGACCCGCGAGATCCGCTATCTGCGCTATTCGACGATCGACATCCCGGATGGCGCGCCGCGGCTGCAGGTGCTGATCGCACTGTGTTACGCCGCGCTGTGCCTCGCCAACCAGGCCAAGCACATCCGCAGCGCGACCCGGAAACTCTCCGACGAGTTGCAGCGGCAGATCCTGCCCGATGGCGGCCACGTCTCGCGCAATCCGGGCGCGCTGATCGAATTGCTGATCGACCTGCTGCCGCTGCGGCAGACGTTTGCGGCCCGCAACATCGCCCCGCCGCCGGCGCTGCTCAACGCCATCGACCGCATGATGCCGATGCTGCGCTTCTTCCGCCACGGCGACGGCAACATGGCGCTGTTCAATGGCATGGGCGGCACCCCGTCCGACCTGCTGGCGACCCTGCTCGCCTACGACGACACCCACGGCACGCCGATGGCGAGCATGCCGCATTCCGGTTTCCAGCGGCTCGATGCCGGACCGATGACGGTGATCGTCGATACCGGTCCGCCGCCGCCACCGCATCTGAGCCATGAGGCCCATGCCGGTTGCCTCGCCTTCGAGATGTCCTCCGGACCGTGCCGCATCGTGATCAATTGCGGCATGCCGTCGACCGGCCGCGATAATTGGCGCGCTTTTGCGCGCAGCACGGTGGCACATTCAACGCTGACCTACCACAACACCTCGTCCTGCACCTTCGTCGAGATGTCGGCGATGAAGCGCCTGCTGCACGGCGCGCCGATCGTATCGGGTCCGACGCGGGTCGAGAACTTCCGCGAGATCGTGCCCGACGGCACCGTGCTGTCGACCTCGCACAACGGCTACGCGGCGAAATTCGGCCTGATCCATCGTCGCGTGCTGGTGGCGGCCGAGGACGGCTCGCGGCTCGACGGCGAGGACACCGTGACGCCGGCGCAGGGCGCGCGGCTTCGCGGCGGCGGATCGGACTACGCGCTGCGCTTCCACCTGCACCCGGCCGTCAAGGCCAGCCGGCTCAGCGACGGCCGCGGCGCCATGCTGGTGCTGCCCAATCGCGAGGTCTGGACGTTCGAGACGTTCGACGATCGCGTCGACCTCGAGGACAGCGTGTTTCTCGCCGGCAATGACGGTCCGCGCCGCACCACGCAACTGGTGATCCGGCAGGACGCGCAGCAGGCCCCGTCGATCCGCTGGAGCTTCGTCCGCTCGTCGACGTCCCCGACCGAGACCAACGGGCGCCGCAACGGGCGGAGAGAGCCTGAGCTGCCGCTGTAACACCCTGGCTCTCGCTTCTCAGATCATCTCACATCACCGTCCGTCGAGACGTCCGCCTTCGGCGGGCCCTCGGAACGCGGCCGACGTTCGGGCGGCTCATCGTGAGACGTGCGGCCAAGGTGATCGTTCGATCGCCCACCCGTTGTCGCGGGCGGCAAAAGCTGATATGAGGCCCGCTCTCGCGCGACTGGCGACTTTGGATGGAGCACCATCGGGGAGCGCGGGATTTGACGCCGTGCGCCTGGGCATTTTGAACTCCTGCACAAGGACTCTGCCCATGACCAATCAGCTTCGTCGCGTTCACCGTGCCCTGCTTTCCGTATCCGACAAGACCGGCCTGGTCGACTTCGCCCGCTCGCTCGCCGCGCGCGGCATCGAGCTGGTCTCGACCGGCGGCACCGCCAAGGCGATTGCCGATGCCGGCCTCAAGGTGAAGGACGTCTCCGACCTCACCGGCTTTCCCGAGATGATGGACGGCCGCGTCAAGACGCTGCATCCGAAGGTGCATGGCGGACTGCTCGCGATCCGCGGCAATGATGAGCATGCCGAGGCGATGAAGACCCATGGCATCGCGCCGATCGATCTGCTCGTCGTCAATCTCTACCCGTTCGAGGCCACGGTCGAACGCGGCGCCCCGTTCAACGACTGCATCGAGAACATCGACATCGGCGGCCCGGCGATGATCCGCGCGGCGTCGAAGAACCACGAGGACGTCGCCGTCGTCGTCGACGTCAACGACTATCACGCCGTGCTGGACGACCTGGCGCGGCATGAGGGTTCGACCACGCTGCTGCTGCGCCGCCGGCTTGCCGCCAAGGCCTATGCGCGCACCGCCGCCTATGATGCCGCGATCTCCAACTGGTTCGCCGCCACCATCCAGAACGACGCGCCCGATTACCGCGCCTTCGGTGGCAAGCTGATCCAGTCGCTGCGCTATGGCGAGAACCCGCACCAGCACGCCGCGTTCTACGCGCTGCCCGGCCGCCGTCCCGGCGTCGCCACCGCGCGCCAGCTGCAAGGCAAGGAGCTGTCCTACAACAACATCAACGACACCGACGCGGCCTATGAGTGCATCGCCGAGTTCGACCCGGCGCGCACCGCCGCCTGTGTCATCGTCAAGCACGCCAATCCCTGCGGTGTCGCCGAAGGGCCCGATCTCGTCACCGCCTACCAGAAGGCGCTGGCCTGTGACTCGACCTCGGCGTTCGGCGGGATCATCGCGATGAACCGCAAGCTCGATGCCGCCACGGCGCACGCGATCACCGGCATCTTCACCGAGGTGATCATCGCGCCCGACGCGACCGAGGAGGCGATCGCGGTGATCGCAGCGCGCAAGAAGCTGCGGCTGCTGCTCGCCGGCGCCCTGCCCGATCCGCGCGAAGCCGGCCTCACCGCCAAGACCGTGGCCGGCGGCCTGCTGGTGCAGAGCCGCGACAATGCTGTCGTCGATGACATGGAGCTGAAGGTGGTGACCAAGCGCGCCCCCACCGAAGCCGAGCTGCGCGACCTGCGCTTCGCCTTCCGCGTCGCCAAGCATGTCAAGTCGAACACCATCGTCTACGCCAAGGAGTCGGCGACAGTCGGCATCGGCGCGGGACAGATGAGCCGGGTCGATTCGGCGCGCATCGCCGCGCGCAAGGCGCTGGATGCGGCCAGCGCGCTCAAGCTCGCCGAGCCGCTGACCAAGGGATCGGTGGTCGCCTCCGACGCGTTCTTTCCGTTCGCCGACGGCATGCTCGCCTGCATCGAGGCCGGCGCCACCGCGGTCATTCAGCCCGGCGGCTCCGTGAAGGACGACGAGGTCATCAAGGCGGCCGACGAGCACGGCATCGCCATGGTGCTGACCGGCGTGCGGCACTTCCGGCACTGATTGCGCCCACAATCTCCGCCGTCATTCCGGGATGCGCCGCAAGGCGCAGGCCCGGAATCCATAACCACGATCGTGAGTATGGATTCCGGGCTCGCCCTGCGGGCGCCCCGGAATGACGGCGGAGCAAGTTTCAGGCGCCCTGCCCCGCACGACCACCTGCATTCACCCGCGCCAGCAACACTAGCCCCACCGCAAAGAACAGCACCAGCACGGCCATGCCCGCCTTCTGGCTCGCGGTGGCCGCGGTGATGATGCCTATCAGCAGCGGGCCGATGAACGACGTCACCTTGCCGGTGAGCGCGAACAGGCCGAAATACTGCGCCACGCGCTCCTTCGGCACCATGCGGATCAGCAGCGAGCGCGAGGCCGCCTGCAGCGGCGCGCCGCAGGCGCCGATGACGCAGCCGAGCAAGAGATAGGCGCGCTCCGGCAGCGAGGCGAACAGCGGGCCGCCCGGCACGGCCGGCGTAACCGAAATGAACAGAACCGAATCACGGCTCACCATGAGAATCGCGATGATCGCGAGCAGCAGCAGCGTCATGCTGCCGGCGATCACACGCTTCGGCCCGAGAAAGTCATCCAGCTTGCCGCCGAGCCAGCCGCCAAACGTGCCGGCGGCGGCGAGGATGATGCCGAAGGTGCCGATCTGGATCGTGTTCCAGCCGAACGTGCCGGCGGCATAGATGCCGCCGAAAGCGAACAGCGACACCAGCCCATCGGTGTAGATCATGTTGGCGAGGAGAAAGAGCGCGACGTCGCGCTGCTGCGGCAGGCTGCGCAGCGTCTGCTTCAGTTGACCAAGCCCCTCGCCCACGGCCGCGCCCAGCCGGTGCCGCGCCGGAAAGTCCGGTGTGAACAGGAACATCGGCAATACGAACACGATGAACCAGAGCCCGGTGAGCGGACCGGAGATGCGGTCGCCTTCATGGCTCACGGGATCGAGCCCGAACAGCGGCTTGAATCCAAACAGCGTGCGGCCGCTGTCGGGATTGGCGGCGAGAAAGCCGAGCACGATGACGAGCGAGAGGATGCCGCCGACATAGCCGGTGGCCCATCCGGTGCCGGACAGCCGGCCGATGCGTTCCGGCGGCACCAGGGTCGGCATCATCGCGTTGTTGAACACGGTGGCGAACTCGACACCGATGGTGGCGATCACATAGGCCGCGAGCAGCGGCGGGATCAGCTCGGGCGCGCCGGGACGCCCGATCCACATCAGCGAGGCGCCGATCACCAGCATCGCGCCGAACGCCGCGATCCACGGCTTGCGGCGCCCGGTGGCATCGGCGATGGCGCCGAACACCGGTGACAGCAGCGCGATGACGATGCCGGCCGCGGCGGTCGCAAAGCCCCACAGCGCCTGGCCGCTCGCCGCGTCCGGCGCGACATGCGCCGCGAAATAGGGCGCGAAGACGAAGGTCGTGATCAGCGTGAAGTAGGGCTGCGCCGCCCAATCGAAGAAGATCCAGCTGACGACGGCCGCGCGCCCGGGATAGATTCGGCCGTCGGCAGGACCAGAGGTCTCGATCGTGATGACGGTCATTCGAAAATCCTCTGCAATCACCGCGTCGCATCTCGCGAAGATCACGGCGTTGCGTTTTACGCCGGCGACGCGGCCCTATAACATCTGACGATCCCAGGCGGATGTCAGCAACGGCAGAATTGCGATGACCACGTTCACGATTGATCGACGACGGCTCCTTGCGGGTTTCATGCTGTTGCTGGCCGGCTGCCTGCCCGCGCGGGCGCTGGATTCGCAAACCTTCGATATCCCGCAGCCCCCCGGTATCACCGCGCCGGCGCAGCCGCCCGCACATGGCATGGTGGTGGCGCAGGAGCGGATCGCGGCCGAAGTCGGCCAGCGCATCCTTGCGCTGGGCGGCAACGCGGTCGATGCCGCCGTTGCCACCGGCTTTGCAATGGCCGTGACCTATCCCGTTGCCGGCAACATCGGCGGCGGCGGCTTCATGGTCATCCACATCGCCAGGACCAACGAGGACGTGGCGATCGACTATCGCGAGACCGGTCCCGCCGCGATCACGCGCGACATCTTCCTCGGCGCCGATGGCAAGCCCGACAACGTCAAGTCGCGCGATTCGGCGCTGTCGATCGGCGTCCCCGGATCGGTGGCAGGTCTCGCGCTGGCGCTGGAGAAATACGGCTCGGGCAAGTTCACGCTGGCGCAGGTGCTGCATCCGGCGATCGTGCTGGCGCGCGACGGCATCCCCGTCGCCGACGACGTTGCCGTCACCCTGCCGATGATGGCGCCGCGGCTGGCAAAATGGAAATCATCGGCCGCGATCTTCATCCGTCCCGATGGCACGGTGCTGAGGGAAGGAGACCGGCTGATCCAGCGCGATCTGGCGGCGACGCTCACCGCCATTGCCGAGCAGGGCCCGCGCGGATTTTATGAAGGGCCGGTCGCCGACCAGCTCGCCAAGGCGATCCAGGATGCCGGCGGCATCATGACAGCGGACGATCTCAAGGCCTACCAGCCGGTGCTGCGCACGCCGGTGCGCGGCACCTATCGCGGCTATGACATCGTGTCGATGCCGCTGCCGTCCTCGGGCGGCACCGTGCTGGTCGAGATGCTGAACATCCTCGAGGGCTTTCCGCTCGCTGAGCTGAAGCAGGGCTCGCCCGCCTCGCTGCATCTGCTGATCGAGGCGATGAAGCGCGCCTATGCCGACCGCGCGCGCTATCTCGGCGACCCCGCCTTCGTCGACGCGCCGGTGCGCGCGATGCTGTCGAAGGACTATGCCGCGCGCCAGCGCGCCGGGATCGATCCCGCGCACGCCACCAGTGCCGGCGACGTGCTCAACACCACGCCGCTGCGGGAGGGCAGCAACACCACGCATTTTTCGGTCGTCGACAATGACGGAAATGCCGTCAGCAACACCTACACGCTGAACTTCCCCTATGGCGTCGGCCTCGTCGCCGAGGGCACCGGCGTGCTGCTCAACAACGAGCTCGACGATTTCACCGCCGCGCCCGGCGCCTCGAATGCCTTCGGCCTGGTCGGCTTCGAGGCCAATCTGCCCGGCCCCGGCAAGCGGCCGCTATCGTCGATGTCGCCGACCATCGTGCTGAAGGACGGCAAGCCCGTGCTCGTCACCGGCTCGCCGGGCGGCAGCCGCATCATCTCGACCGTGCTGCAGGTGATCGTCGACGTGCTCGACTATCGGATGGACGTCCGCCAGGCCGTCACCGCGCCTCGCCTGCATCACCAATGGATGCCCGACGAGGTCCGAATCGAGAAGGGTTTTGCCGAGGACGTGCTCGCCGGTCTGCGCGCCCGAGGTCACAAGCTCGAGGAGCCGATGGGACGGACTTCGGCCAACTCCATCCTGGTGACGTCGGATGGATTCGTCGGCGCGCCGGATCCGCGCAGCAAGGGCGCCACCGCAGCCGGGCGCTGAGGCGCCGGTTCCCAGGCGATGTCGGACATCGCGGCCCCGGATGACGATTTGCCGCCGCCCGGCGGGGCCCCGCACCCGCTTCCCTCCGTTGGCGTGGTGACCGAGGCGCGTTAGAAGCATACAAGGGCGCAGCGAGGCTCGCCCGCGAGACGGTGTCGGACGTTCTGGTGCATTTGCGAAGATTCGTGGTCGGTCTGCTGGTGTTTGCGGCCCTGCTGGTGGCGGGGTGGCTCACCTATCGGCCTGACCGGGCGCTGCGCGTCGCGACCAGCGCGGTCGCCGAGATGATCTGCGCCAAGACCTACGTCTCCGGCTTCGATCCGCAAACGGTGTTTGCGGAGACCATGGAACGGCCCGGTCTGCGCCGGCTGCGGGCCGTGATGCGCTACCGGGTGGAGCCGGACATGCGCATGGTGGAGGCGTCGCTGCTCGGCCTGCACGCCACCCGGGCCACGTATCATGACGGTCTCGGTTGCGTGACGCTCCAGGGCCAGAAGCCGCCTTACGTGCCTCACACCGACGTCGCTGCGCTGCGTGCCGCGGCGCCCGCTCCCGCGTTGCCCGACTTCGCGGACAACACGGCGGTGGAGCCCAGCGATCCCGCGCTGAAGGCAGCGCTCGATCACGCCTTCGAGGAGCCGGCCAACCCGCCGTTCCGCCGCACCAAGGCGGTCGTCGTCGTCAAGGACGGTCGCCTGATCGCGGAGCGCTATGCGCCAAACGTCGGCGTCGATACGCCGCTCCTGGGCTTCTCGATGACCAAGACGGTCACCAATGCGCTGCTGGGCATCCTCACCCGGCAGGGCAGACTGAGCCCGTCGGTCCCGGCGCCGGTCGCGGAATGGCGCGAAGCCGGAGATCCGCGCCACGACATCACCATCGAGCAGCTGATGCGCATGACATCAGGCCTGGCGCTGGACGAGACCAATTCCGGCTTCGACCCGTCGAGCCAGATGGACATCCACCGCGACATGGCGGCGTTCGCGGTGCATGCGCCGCTGATCGCGCCGCCCGGCCAGCGCTGGGCCTATTCGAGCGCGAGCACCCAGATCCTGGCACGCATCATCCGCGATGCCGCCGGCGGTCCCGAGCAGGCGATCGAACTCGCGTGGCGCGAGCTGTTCCATCCGCTCGGCATGCGCAGCGCGACGCTGCAGTTCGACGGCACCGGCACGCTGCAAGGTTACGGCAACATGCTGGCGAGCGCGCGCGACTGGGCGAAGCTGGGGCTGCTCTATCTCGGTGACGGCGTCGCCGGGGACAAGCGCATCCTGCCCGAGGGCTGGGTGGCGATGTCGGCGACCGCAACGCTGGACACCGACTATGGCGCGGGACTGTGGACGAACCGCAGCCAGCATTTTCACGCGCTGGGACGGGCGCGCGCCGGCATCCCGGCCGACGCGTTCTTCGCCTTCGGCCTGCTCGGCCAGCGGCTCGTGATCATGCCGAGCCAGCGCATAGTGGTGGTCCGGCTCGGCGATTCCGTGGATCCAGACGGCGACATCAAAGGCGTCGCCCGGCTCGTGCGCGAGGTGATTGCGGCGACCGCGGCGCCGGCGACGGCCGCCAAATAGCGCTCAGCGGCCGACCTCGTAGGGCCCGCCCTTCTCCAGCGCGATCTTGTAGGCCGGCCGTTCCTCGATGCGGGCGAGGAAATCCATCGCCCGCGGATGGCCCTGCTCCAGGCCGCCGCGCGATGCCGCCGCCTGCAGCGGGAAGCTCATTTGGATGTCGGCCGCGGTGAACGAATCGCCCGCAAACCACTCGCTCTTCTGCAGCTCGCTTTCCCAGAACGCCATGTGCTGCTTCAATTGCGGATTGACCAGCGTGCTCAAGGCCTGGTTCGACACCTTGCGCACGATCGGACGGAGCAGCGCCGGCGCGCGCTTCGGCATGATGTTGAACAGCAGCTTCAGCAGCAGCAGCGGCATCGCCGAGCCCTCGGCGTAGTGCAGCCAGTACGAATAGCGCAGCCGCTCCGGCGTCTTCGGCGGCGGGATCAGCCGTCCCTCGCCATAGGTCTCGATCAGATATTCGACGATCGCGCCGGACTCCGCGACCGTGTTGCCGTCGTCGGTGATCACGGGCGACTTGCCGAGCGGATGGATGGCGCGCAGCTCCTTGGGCGCGCGCATGTCCGGCTGGCGCTCGTAGCGAATGATCTCGTAGGGCACGCCGAGCTCCTCGAGCAGCCAGAGCACGCGTTGCGAGCGGGAATTGTTGAGGTGGTGAACGGTCAGCATGGGGTTCCCAGGGACGGATCGAGTGGCGGGCGCCGTTCCGTAGCAGGACAGGACGGGTTCGGCGAGGCGTCCTCGGCGCTGCAGGCGGCACAATAATTATCCGGGTAATATTGACTTTAATTTCACCCGGGTCTTATTAGGCGCATCACAGGGACCAAGCCATGGACACTTTCACCGCGTTTGCCGGCCAGACCCGGGTCGCCGCCGGGCCGCTGCCCAAGGTGGCGCTGGTGCTGAAACACGCCGCGCCGAACACCGAGCCGATCGTGATCTTCAGCGACCGCACCGGGCAGCCGATCGACCTCGATCTGCGCGGCAGCGACCGGGAGATCCTGGCGCGCCTGCCGGTCGACGCCGGCGCGGTCGCAGACCAGCCGACGAGCGGGCCGCGCGGCCGCGGCCGGCCGAAGCTCGGGGTCGTGGCCCGCGAGGTCACCTTGCTGCCGCAGCACTGGGACTGGCTGAACGCGCAGCCGGGCGGCGCCTCGGTGGCATTGCGCAAGCTGGTCCACGAGGCCCGCCGCGTCAGCGGCGACACCGACCGCGCCCGCGAGGCGCGCGACGCGGCCTATCACTTCATGTCGGGGATCGGTAGCAACCTGCCGCAATTCGAGGAGGCCTCCCGGGCGCTGTTCGCCGGCGATCTCGGCCGCTTCGCCGCGCTGATCGCGGACTGGCCGGCCGACATCCGCGACCATGCGGTGGCGCTCGCAAATCGCCACAGGGCCGATTGAGATCGGCTGATTTCAACAGCCAGCGGGAGCGGCCGTTCGCGGCCGCTCTCATTCCAATTCCTCGCAACGCGACCGTGCTCCGAATGAAGAGCGGTCGACGGAGAACCATGCCGTGTCGCCGCCAACCGCCTCGCTGCGCAAGCCGTTCCTGATGTTCGTCGTTCCGATGATGCTGAGCAACACGCTGCAATCGCTGTTCGGCACCATCAACAATGTCTATCTCGGCCAGATGATCGGCGTCGATGCGCTCGCCGCGGTCTCGGTGTTCTTCCCGGCGATGTTCTTCTTCGTCTCCTTCGTCATGGGCCTCGGCTCGGGCGCCGGCGTTCTGATCGGACAGGCCTGGGGCGCCGGCGAGCCCGCCAAGGTGAAGCAGGTCGCCGGCACGACGCTGACCATTGCGCTGCTGCTCGGCGGCCTGATCGCGGTGCTCGGCGGCCTGTTCAGCCGCGAATTGCTGACCGCGCTCGCCACGCCCGCCAACATCCTCGATGCCGCCGCGGGCTATGCCCGCATCATGATGATCACGATGCCGCTGACCTTCGCCTACATCCTGCTGTCGTCGCAGATGCGCGGCGTCGGCGACACCGTGACGCCGCTGGCCTCGCTCGCCGCATCGACGACGCTCGGGCTGGTGCTCACCCCGGTGTTCATCCGCGGCTGGCTCGGCGCGCCCGTCCTCGGCGTCGCCAGCGCCGCCTGGGCGTCGGCGATCTCGACCCTGACCACGCTGGCCTGGCTCCACGTTCATCTGCGCCGGCGCAAGCATCCGCTGGCGATCGATGCGGCCTTCCTGCAGGGCATGCTGCCTGATCCGAAGCTGCTGCGGGCGGTGCTGCGGCTCGGCATCCCCGCCGCGATCGGCATGATCGTGATGTCCTTGGCCGAGATGGTGCTGATCGGCCTCGTCAACGGCTTCGGCTCGGACGCGACGGCGGCCTATGGCGCGGTCAACCAGGTGCTGGGCTATGTGCAGTTTCCGGCGCTGTCGATCGCGATCTCGGTCTCGATCTTCGGCGCCCAGGCGATCGGCCGCGGGCAGGCCGAGCAGATCGGCGACATCGTGCGGACGGGCATCGAGATGAACGTGGTGCTGACCGGCGGCCTGGTCGCGATCGGCTATCTGTTCTCACGGGTGCTGATGGGTTTCTTCATCACCGACCCTGCCGTCATCGAGGTGGCGCAGCATTCGCTGCATATCGTGCTGTGGAGCTCCGTGCTGTTCGGCATGTCCATCACGTTCTCGTCGGCGATGCGCGCCTCCGGGACGGTGTGGATGCCGCTGGCGATCTCGGCGTTTGCGATCGCCGCGATCGAGGTGCCCGCCGCCACCTGGCTCAGCCGCAGCATCGGGCTCGACGGCGTCTGGCTCGCCTATCCCATCACGTTCGCCGCGATGATGCTGCTGCAGATGAGCTATTATCTCCTGGTATGGCGCAAGCGGACGGTGCGCCGGATGATCTGACGCACCACCGGCGTCTTCCGGCCGCTGGAATATGATGACCGTCATAAAACCCTGGACGGAGCTGCTGCGCTGGACCACAATGTGAAAAACCGAGGAGACCGCCCATGAGCCGTCCTGCGCCAGAATTCATGTTCGACTTCGGCAGTCCCAACGCCTATCTGAGCCATGAGGCGATCCCGGCGATCGTGAAGCGGATCGGCGTCCAGTTCTACTATGTCCCGGTGCTGCTCGGCGGCATCTTCAAGGCGACCAACAACAAGTCGCCCGCCGAGTCGCTCGCCGGCATCAAGAACAAGCGAGAGTTCCACGAGGTCGAGACGCAGCGCTTCCTCAAGCGCTACCACGTGCAGCCCTGGGTCTGGAATCCGTACTTCCCGGTGAATACACTGAACTTGATGCGCGCGGCCATCGCCGCCCAGCTCGAGGGCGTGTTCGATGCCTATGTCGACGCGGCGTTCCACCACATGTGGCGCGAGCCGAAGAAGATGGACGATCCCGAGATCGCGATCGCCGCGATCACATCCTCCGGGCTCGACGGGGCCAAGCTGTTCGCCCGCGCCCAGGAGCCCGAGGTCAAGGCGAAGCTCGTGGAGAACACCCAGCGCGCGGTCGAGCGCGGCGCGTTCGGCTCGCCGACCTTTTTCGTCGGCAACGAGATGTTCTTCGGCAAGGAACAACTGCGCGACGTCGAGGACTACATCCTAGGCAGGTAATCGCCGTCGTCGCGAGCGAAGCGAAGCAATCCAGAGCCACGACGAAGGACTGGATGGCTTCGTCGCTTCGCTCCTCGCAATGACGGCTCGGGAGAACGGAGACCAAGCATGCAGCAGCGCAACGCCACCGTCGCGGTCGTCGGGGCCGGCGACTACATCGGCGCCGAGATCGTCAAGAAGTTCGCGTCCGAAGGCTTCACGGTGTTCGCCGGCCGCCGCAATGGCGACAAGCTCGCGCCGCTGGTCGCGGAGGTCGAGAGCGCCGGCGGGCGGATCGTGGCGCGCTCGCTCGATGCCCGCAAGGAGGACGAGACCACCGCCTTTCTCAACGACGCCGACAAGCATGCGCCGCTGGAGGTCGTGATCTTCAATGTCGGCGCCAACGTCAACTTCCCGATCCTCGAGACGACGGACCGCGTGTTCCGCAAGGTCTGGGAGATGGCGTGCTGGGCCGGCTTCGTCACCGGGCGCGAGGCCGCCCGGCTGATGCTGCCCCGCGGCGGCGGCAAGATCTTCTTCACCGGCGCGACCGCGTCGCTGCGCGGCGGCGCCGGCTTCGCGGCCTTCGCCTCCGCCAAGTTCGGCCTCCGCGCGGTGGCGCAGGCGATGGCGCGCGAACTGATGCCGCAGAACATCCACGTCGCCCATCTGATCATCGATTCCGGCGTCGACACCGCCTGGGTGCGCGAGCGCCGCGCCCAGCTCTGGGGCCAGGAGGCGCTGGACAATCCGGACCTGCTGATGCCGCCGTCCTCGGTTGCCGGCGCCTATTGGCAGCTCTACCAGCAGCCGAAGAGCGCCTGGACCTTCGAAATGGAGATCCGGCCGTTTGGCGAGAAGTGGTAGAGGCGATAGGGAGTGGCGAGTAGCGAATGGTGGCCATCCCTATTCACCACTCGTCATTCGCCACGCGCTTCGTCATGATGCAGCCTTGCTAACGGAGAGACCCCCATGCGTATCCTCGTCGTCGGCGCCGGCGCCATCGGCGGCTATTTCGGCGGCCGGCTGCTGCAGTCCGGAGCCGATGTCACATTCCTGGTCCGCCCGCGGCGCGCGGCTGAGCTCGCCAGTGCCGGCCTCGTGATCCGCAGTCCGACCGGTGACGTCACCTTGCCCAATCCGCCGACGGTGCAGGCGGACGGTTTGAAGCAACACTTCGACGTCGTGCTGCTGAGCTGCAAGGCCTTCGATCTCGACGACGCGATCGGCTCGTTTGCACCGGCGGTGGGACCTGACACCGCGATCATTCCGATGCTCAACGGCATGAAGCACCTCGACGTGCTCGACGCCAGGTTCGGGCGCGCGCGCGTGCTCGGCGGGCTCTGCGCCATCGCCGCGACATTGAACGAACAGCGCGAGGTGGTGCAGCTGCAGCCGATGCAGTCGCTGAGCTTCGGCGAGCGCGACGGCGGATCGTCGGAGCGCGTCCGCGCGATCTTCGAGATCTTCCAGCGCGGCAATTTCAATGCGTCGGCCAGCGAGAACATCATGCAGGACATGTGGGAGAAGTGGGTGTTCCTGTCCTCGCTCGCCGCGTCGACCACCTTGATGCGCGGGCCGGTCGGCGTGATCCTGACCGCGCCGGGCGGCAAGGATTTCCTGCTCGGCATGCTCGACGAATGCAGCGCCACCGCTGCGGCCGCCGGCTACCCTCCGGCCGGCGCCTTCTTCCAGCGTGTCTCCGGCATGCTCACGGCGGAGGGATCACCGATGACCGCCTCGATGTTCCGCGATCTCCGCGCCGGCCTGCCGGTCGAGGCCGATCACGTCATCGGCGATCTCGTCGCCCGCGCCGATGCCGCCAAGGTCCCGGTGCCACGGCTGCGCATATCCTACACCCAGCTGAAGGTGTACGAGGCGCAGCGGCAAAGTTGACCGCAGTGGCCGGATAGTCTGGCGATTTAGGTTGATCAGGCACAGTCCCCGAGGCAAGTACAGGTGTCGTCCCTGCGAACGCAGGGACCCATACTCCGCGGCCGCGGTGAGGCAGGCAACTCGCAGCGAAATCCCTCGATGGACTCCGCGGTATGGGTCCCGGATCGGCGCCCACCAACGCTTCGCGTCGGCAGGCTTGTACGGGACGACAGCTGTGGGTGTGGCGCGAGACCCCATCCCATCACCAGCAACTACAGATGCGCCAGATAATGCGCGAGCGCCGTGATCTCCTCGTCGCTCAGCGGATAGGCAACATCCGTCATCGCCGCCTGGCTGCCGCCGACGCGCTGGCCGCTCTTGTAGTCGTGCAGCGCCTTGACGAGATATTCCTCGCGCTGGCCGGCGAGCCGCGCCACGCCCTTGGTGCCGGCATAGCTGTCGAGATGGCACGAGGCGCAGCGGCGGCCGGCGGCGGCTTGCGCGCCTTTGGCCGACAGATCCGGATCATTGTCGGGCGGCGCCTTGGCCGGCTGCAGCGAGGCGAAATAGGCGCCGAGATTGCGGATGTCCTCGTTGGTGAGCTGATCGACGATCGGCTTCATCGCCTCGTTCTTGCGTGTGCCGGCGCGGAAGAACACGAGCTGCCACTGGATGAACTGATCCTGCTGGCCGGCGAGCGAGGGAATGTTCTCGGTCTGCGAGATGCCGTTCTCGCCGTGACAGCCGGCGCAGAGCTCGGCCTTGGCCTTGCCCGCCTCGAGATCGGCCGCGGAGGCCGGACGCGCCGCAACCAAGAGCGTCAGCGCGGCCGCTGCTGCCCGGCACATTCTGGAGGTCCCTGGAGTCATCGCGGGGGTTCTCGCTCCCATCATTGCTATGGCGCGCGGACCGGCCTTCGGTCGATGAGCGGTACCTCGCCCCCGGTCAACGCGCGACTGTCAAAATAGTTGGGGCTGCGGCCGCCGTAAGGCAGCGCGCAGCCCCGCTTTCACGACGAGCTCATTTCTTCTCGTAGCTGATGCGATAGATCGCGCCGGCCCAGTCGTCCGCCACCAGGATCGAGCCATCCTTGGCGAGGATGATGTCGTCGGGGCGGCCGAGATAGCCCTGGTCGCCTTCGAGCCAGCCGGAAGCGAACACCTCCTGCTTGGCGTCCTTGCCGTCGGGACCGACGATGACGCGCATGATCCGCGCACCCTGGTACTTGTGCCGGTTCCAGGAGCCGTGCTCGGCGATCAGGATGTTGTTCTTGTACTCCGCCGGGAACTGGTCACCGGTGTAGAACTTCATGCCGAGCGGCGCCACGTGCGCACCGAGGTTCAGCACCGGCGGCGTGAACTCCGAGCACTTGTGACCCATCGCGAATTTCGGATCCGGCATGTCACCCTGATGGCAATAGGGATAGCCGAAATGCTCGCCGATCTTCGAGATCATGTTGAGCTTGTCGCTCGGCAGTTCATCGCTGACCCAGTCGCGCGCGTTCTCGGTGAACCAGTAGCGGCCGGTGCGCGGATCGACGTCGCCGCCGACGCTGTTGCGGACGCCGAGCGCCCAGATCTCGGCATTGCCGGTGCGTGGATCGACGCGGCGGATCTGCGACACCGATGTCGGCGGAATGCCGATGTTGAAGGGCGGGCCGAAGGGAATATAGAACCAGCCCTCCTTGTCGACCGCGATGTATTTCCAGCCATGCGCCGCATAGGACGGCATGTCGTCATAGACGACCTTGCCCTGGCCGAGATTGTCGAGATTGGCCTCGGCATTCTCGTATTTGATCAGCTTGTCGACGGCGATGACGTAGAGATTGCCGTCCTGGAAGGCAAGGCCGGTCGGCATGTTCAAGCCCTTGAGGACCGTCTTGACCTCGCGCTTGCCGCCCTTGTCGCTGATCGCATAGACGTTGCCGAGTCCGAACGAGCCGACGAACAGCGTGCCCTTGTCGCCCCACGCCATCTGCCGCGCGGCGAGCACGCCCGACGCCCAGACCTCCATCTTGAAGCCGTCGGGCAGCTTCACTTGCTTGACGATCTTCGCAAGCTCGGCATCGGAGGCGCCGGTCGGCGGGCCCGATGGCGGCGCCAGCCCCTTCTGCGCCTCGGTCTCGTCACCGAGGAACCAGTCGTCCGGCGGATGCGTCCAGAACTCCTTGGTGCCTGATTCGTATTTCTTCAGGCCCTTGCCCTGATCGGATTGCTGCTGCGCGCCGGCGATGCTGGTGCCGGCGAGAAGACTGATTGTTGCAAGCGCAAGAATGCTTCGGTGAAAAGCCGATGTCATCGCTTCACTCCCATGAGGCAGCTCATGTGGCTGCGTCTACTATTCGGAACGTATCTGAAGACGTCCTTTGGCCGACCACACCAGTGGTCCTGCTCGAAAATGGTAGCACATCCTGAGCGGGTGAGAAGCGGATTGCTGCCAGGTTCGCGCGAGGCTCAAGAGATGCCGTTCCACTCATCTCATACTGGATGCGCATGCCCATGCTCACGCCTGCGCCGCATCGGCGATTGTCCGCCACGCGGCACGGGCCTGCCGCCATGCGCTGTATTCATATGCTCCGATCGGCCCGACGATTGGCGCGCGCTTGAACACCCGATAGGATCGGAACAACCGGCTGCGACCGTTCACCGCGCGGCAATGAGATCAAGTCGACAGGATCGATGAATGTCCGAGCGTTTCCCTGTGTCCACGCCGAAGGCCGGTGCCGGCGTTCTCGAGCTGCTGCGACGGTTTGCAGCCGATCCGACAGCGGCCACCGCCTATGGCGAAGATTGCCTGAAGAAGACGCAGGCAATCGAACCGCGGCTGAAAGCATTCGAATATCTGCCGCGGGATGTCGCTCCAAAGACCGGCCCGCTCGGTGGAATTCCCGTCGCCATCAAGGATATCATCGCCACCTCGGACATGCCGACCACCAACGGCTCGCAGATCTACCGCGATCACGTGCCGGATGCGGACGCCTGGGTGGTCGAGCGACTGCGCAATCTCGGCGCAACCATCTTCGGCAAGACGGTCTCCACCGAATTCGCCTGGCGTCATCCAGGTCCGACCGTCAATCCATGGAACCCCGAGCACACGCCGGGCGGCTCATCGTCCGGATCGGCCGCGGCCGTTGCGGCCGGCCTGGTCCCGCTCGCGCTGGGCACGCAGACACTCGGCTCGGTGATCCGACCGGCGGCCTTCAACGGCGTCGTCGGCTTCAAGCCGAGCTTCGGCGCGATTCCACGCGTCGGCGTGCATCCCCTCAGCCCGTCGCTCGACCATGTCGGCTTCTTCGCCCGCCGCGTCGACGACGTGGCCTTGGCCCTCTCTCTGCTGGCCGGCACCAGCGCCGATGATCGCCACGGCCGGCCGCTGCCGGGCTTCACCGTCGACATCGACCACGGCCCCACACCGCTCCGCACGCCACGGCTTGCGGTGGTGCGCTTCGCCAAATGGGAGCGCGCCGAGGCCGAGCAGAAGGCGGTGTTCGAATCGGTCGTCGACAAGCTGCGCAGCGCCGGCGCGACGATCGACGAGATCGAACTGAGAGAGCTCGACGCGGTGAACTGGGATGCGATCACCACGATCATGCTCAGCGAGGCGACCACGATCTTCTCCGATCTGATCGCGCGCTATCCCGACCGGGTCAGCGAGGTCATGAAGGGCCACGTCGAGAGCGGGCGAAGCAAGACGGCCATGGAATATCTCGCCGCGAAGGCGGCCCAAGCCCTCAGGCAGAAGGCGCTCGCCGCTGAGCTCGACGGCTTCGACGCAGTGCTCACCTTGCCAGCCTTCGGCGAAGCGCCGCGCGGCCTGGATTGGACCGGGGACGCCGAATATTGCGCCCCTTGGACCTTCGTCGGAGCGCCGGCCATCTCCTTGCCGGCCGGGTTCGGCAACAACGGCCTGCCACTGGGCGTGCAGATCGCCGGCCCCTATCGCAACGACCTCCACGTGCTCCGCGTCGCGAAATGGGCCGAAGCGGTGCTGGCGTTCGATCCCGGCGTGCCGCTCCTGGCGCGCTGATCGCCGCCACGACCCCCGAGCAAGGATGCCGCCGCGCCACGAGGGCCTCCTCCGACAAGCCCAGTGGCGGGTTTGCGGCCAGCGCTGTAAAACGGTCACATGACAATCACAGACATCGCGAGCAGAACCTATAATCACGGTTGGCGCCTCGACCCGATCGTGCGCAGCCTGCTCGACACCGACTTTTACAAGTTGTTGATGCTGCAGATGATTCGGGAGTTCTACCCGAGTCAGCAGGTGACATTCTCGGTCATCAACCGGACCCGGCGGGTGCGGCTCGGCGACGTCATCGACGAGGGCGAATTGCGCGCCCAGCTCGACCACGCCCGCACCATCCGCTTCGCCAAGAAGGAGCTGATCTGGCTGGCCGGCAACACCTTCTACGGCAAGACCCACATGTTCTCGCCGGAGTTCATCGCCTGGCTCGCCAATTTCCGCCTGCCCGAATACGAGCTGCGCAAGTCCGACGGCCAGTACGAGCTGCATTTCCACGGGCCCTGGACCCACACCACGATGTGGGAGATCCCGGCGCTCGCGATCGTCAACGAGCTGCGCTCGCGCCAGGCCATGAAGGGCCAGGGCCGGTTCGCGCTCGACGTGCTGTTCGCCCGCGCCAAGGCCAAGCTGTGGGCCAAGGTGGAGCGGCTGCGCAAGCTCGAGGGGCTGCGGCTGTCGGATTTCGGCACCCGCCGCCGCCACGGCTTCCTGTGGCAGCGCTGGTGCGTCGAGGCCGTCAAGGAAGGTCTCGGCCCGTCGTTCACCGGCACCTCCAACGTGCTGCTGGCGATGGACAACGACCTCGAGGCCATCGGCACCAACGCGCATGAGCTGCCGATGGTGGCAGCGGCGCTCGCCAAGGACGATGACGAGCTGCGCTTCGCGCCCTATCGCATTCTCGACCAGTGGCGGCAGACCTACGCAGGCAACCTGCTGATCGCGCTGCCCGACGCATTCGGCACCAAGGCCTTCCTGCGCGACGCACCCGACTGGGTCGCCGACTGGACCGGCTTCCGTCCCGACAGCGCGCCACCGATCCAGGCCGGCGAGGAGATCATCGCCTGGTGGAAATCGAAGGGGCGCGATCCCAAGCAGAAGCTGCTCGTGTTCTCCGACGCGATGGACGTCGAATCGATCGAGCAGATCCATCATCGGTTCTCCGACCAGGTGCGGCTGTCGTTCGGCTGGGGCACCAACCTGACCAACGATTTCGTCGGCTGCTCGCCGGACGGCTCGGTCGACCTCGATCCGATCTCGCTGGTCTGCAAGGTGACGTCGGCAGACGGGCACCCCGCCGTGAAGCTGTCCGACAACCCGGAGAAGGCGACCGGCGATCCCGCCGAGATCGCCCGTTATCTCCGCGTGTTCGGCGATGCCGGCCGGGTGCGCACGCCGGTGGTGGTCTAGGTCGCCGACAGCCCACGGCAATTTCTCTTTCCTGCCACGATTCTTGTTCCTGCTTTGTTCGAAATGCGGTAAAATCGTCGCACGAGCAGATCGGGTGACAGGAGATCGTTGGCATGCGTCGGGTGATCGGCCGAGTTGGACAGCTGCTGTCTGCAACCATCCTTGTCGTCGGCGCGATCCTGATCTCGACCGGGCCCGCTGCCGCCGACAAGCGGGTGGCGCTGGTGATCGGCAACGCCATCCACGAGCACGCACCGCTGCTGGACGAGCCGGCGGCGGATGCCCGGCTGATCGCCGACAGCCTGTCGCGGCTCGGCTTCACCCTGAGCGGCGGTGCCGCGCAGATCGACCTCGACAGGCGAAGCTTCGATCGCGCGCTTGCCGAGTTCAAGGGCCGGATCGCCGACGCCGACGTCGCGCTGATCTATTATGCCGGCTATGGGCTCAACCTGGGCGGCGCCGATTATCTCGTCCCGGTCGACGCGGCGCCGGCGAAAGCTGCGGATCTCAGCACCGAACTGCGCGACCTGACTGCGATTCTGCGCGAGCTGGGCGGATCGGGCCCCCGGCAGAACGTGATCATTCTCGACGCCTTCCGCTCCAATCCGTTCGCCGGGCGCGGCATCGCCGGTCTTGCCGCCGGCCTCGTCCCGGTCGACGTTTCCGCACGGACCGTGATCTCCTTTGCCGCACAGGCCGGGACGGCGGGACAGCGCGGCCCGGACGGTCACGGCGTGTTCGCCGCCGCCCTTGCAGAGGCGCTGCAGCAGCCAGGCCAACGCCTGATCGAGACCTTCAACCAGACCAATGCGGCGGTGGAGCGTGCCACGGGCGGAGCGCAGCAGCCGCTCGTGATGTTCACGTCGATCGACGGCGGCGCTCAACTGAGCGCCGCTGCGGCGAAGCCAGCGCAGCCCGCTGGCCCCGCCGCCGCCCGGAGCAGCGCTCCCGTTTCGAGCCCGACCGCATCGTCCGACGCGGCAGATGCGCGGACGCCCGGACTTGCCGTGCTGTATGATGAGGATCTCTCCGACCCCAAGGGTAAGCGCTATTCCGGCTCGGTCACCTGGCGGACGGAGACGGTCAAGAACGCACAATCGGGACGGCCCACGCCGGTGATCCGTGGCGAGATCGACATTCCCGAGCGCAAACTGAAGGTCAGCCTGCAGTTGCGCCGCAACGACGATCCCAGCCTGCCGGCCAGCCATGTCGCCGAGCTCACATTCAGGCCCGCTGCCGATTTCGTCGGTGGCGGCATCAGCAGCGTCCCAGGAATGCTGATGAAGGCGGATGAGAATTCGCGCGGGACGCCGCTTGCCGGGCTTTCCGTCAAGATCACCGAAGATTCGTTCCTGGTGGGCTTGTCCAACGTCGAGGCCGATCGCGCGCGCAACGAGGAGCTGCTCGCACGGCGCGAATGGTTCGACATCCCGGTCGTCTATGCGAACCAGCGCCGCGGCATCCTCGCAATCGGCAAAGGTCCCAGTGGAGATCGGGTATTCGCCGACGCGCTCGCGGCCTGGGACAAATCCCCGCCGACGAAATGATGAGGCATAAGGCGAGAGGGGAACGGAGCGGAATTTTTGGAGCGGGCGAAGGGGTTCGAACCCTCGACCCCGACCTTGGCAAGGTCGTGCTCTACCACTGAGCTACACCCGCATCCGTGACGCCTTGGCGGCGTGGCCGCCAGCGACGGGCAGACCTATGCCAAATGCCGCGGACGAATGCAACAGGTCTGCGACAGGTTTCGTACGCCGACGACGTTCAAATTTTTGCGGTCGGGGCCGGCCGAACCGGGCCCAAACCTGCCCATCACCGGGCCGCGATGGGCGCTGATTGAAATTTCCAGCTGGACCGCCACTTAAAGTGAGAGAAAACGTGTATTGAGGCGCGGCGGCGGCCGGTTCCCGGTCGCCGTCCATCGGAATTTTTCGGACGAGGGACCCCGTGACCATTGTTGAGCAGGGCGGCGGACCGGCGCCGCAGGTGCCGGATCTGATCAAGGACACCACGACGCAGAGCTTCGTGAAGGACGTCATCGAGGAATCGAAGCGGCAGCCGGTCCTCATCGACTTCTGGGCGCCGTGGTGCGGACCGTGCAAGCAGCTGACGCCCATCCTGGAAAAAGCCGTCAAGGCCGCCAAGGGCAAGGTCAAGCTGGTCAAGATGAACATCGACGAGCATCCGGCCATTCCCGGCCAGATGGGAATCCAGTCGATTCCGGCCGTGATCGCGTTCGTCGGCGGACGACCCGCCGATGGCTTCATGGGTGCGGTGCCCGAGAGCCAGGTCGCCGCCTTCATCGAAAAGATCACCAAGGGCGTTCCCGGCGCCGGCGAGCCCGACATCGCCGAAATCCTCAAGGAAGCCGAAGCGGTTCTCGCTGAAGGCGATGCGGCCGGCGCGGCTGAGATCTATGCCGAGGTGCTCGCGATCGATGCCGCCAACATCCCCGCGATCGCCGGGCTTGCGAAGTGCCAGGTCGAGCTCGGCGCGATCAACGAGGCCAAGCAGACGCTTGCGATGGTCCCGGACTCCAAGCGCAGCGATTCGGCGGTCTCCGCCGTGCAGGCCGCGATCGATCTGGCAGAGCAGGCCCAGTCGCTCGGGCCGGTCGGCGAGCTCGAACAGAAGGTCGCCGCCAATCCGCTCGACCACCAGGCGCGTTTTGACCTGGCGACCGCACTGAACGCCGCGGGCAAGCGGAAGGAAGCCACCGACCAGCTGCTCGAGATCGTGAAGCGTGACCGCAAATGGAACGAAGACGGCGCGCGTAAGCAGCTCGTGCAGTTCTTCGAAGCCTGGGGCGGCGCCGACGAGGCCACCATCGAGGGCCGCAAGCGGCTGTCGACGATCCTGTTTTCGTAACCCGGCTGGACGGGACGCGCGCTCGTTCCAGCGGACACGAGGTATCGCATGCCGATCAATGCCGAATATCGCGGTCCCGCCGAGCTGCCGGAGATCGTTCCGGTGTTTCCGTTGGCGGGAGCCTTGCTGCTGCCGCGCGGCCAAATGCCGCTCAACATCTTCGAGCCGCGTTATCTCGCGATGGTCGACGATGCGCTTCGTGACGGCCATCGGCTCATCGGCATGATCCAGCCCGACGTCACGCACTCCTCCAGCGAGGAGCGCCCGGTGCTGTTCAAGGTCGGCTGCGTCGGCCGGATCACGCAGCTCGCCGAGTCCGGCGATGGCCGCTACATCCTTGAGCTCACCGGCGTGTCCCGTTTCAAGGTGGTCGAGGAAATGACGGTGCTCACGCCCTATCGGCAGTGCAAGGTCGATTATTTCCCGTTCGTCGATGATTTCACGGCGCGCAAGGGTGAAGACGCGGTGGACCGCGAAGCGCTGCTCGCGGTTCTCACCGACTTCCTCAAGGCGAACAATCTCAAGGTCGACTGGGCCGGCATCGAAGCGGCGCCGAACGAAGCGCTCGTGAACGCGCTGGCGATGATGTCGCCCTATGGTCCGGCGGAGAAGCAGGCGATGCTCGAGGCGCCGGACCTGAAGACCCGCGCCGAAATCCTCATCGCCGTGACCGAGATGGATCTCGCCAAGAAGCGGACCTCGGGCGATCCGCCGCTGCAATGATCACTCGGCGGGAGCCGCGCGCGGCGCTGGCGGGGCCGCCGTCAGGCGCATCAGTGCGATGGTGGTGACGATCACCCCGATGTAGACTGCGAGCTGCATCGCGGTAGGCTGATCCGTATAGCCGATCAGAGCCTTGAGCGTCCGCCCGGCGACGCCACGCTCGGGCAGAACCGCGCTCGAATCCCACACCACATGGTCGAACGTTGTCAGCCAGTTGGCGCGGGCGAGAAAGAACACCGCCTGCGCGGCCATTCCCGCCGACAGCAGGGTGATCAGCACGGTGGTGGTCTTGAACAGCGCGCGCGGCGGGATGCGCATCAGGCCGAGATAGGTCGCGAGACAGACGGCAACGCCGAGCAGCAGGCCAAGGACGCCGCCACCGAGTAGCGCCCGCCCGCTGCCGTCGCCGGAGGCCGCCACCCCATAGAGAAACAGCGCGACCTCGCTGCCCTCGCGCAACACGGCGATGGCGATCACGGTCGCCAGCGCGACCAGCGGCTTGGCGCCGTCTGCCACCGCTTGGCCCATCGTCCGCAGCTCGGTGCTCATCTCGCGGCCGTGCCGGGCCATCCAGACATTGTGCCAGGTCAGCATGATCACGGCAGCCGACAGGATCCCCGCATTGAACAATTCCTGCCCCATGCCTTCAAAGAGCTGCGTCAACGTTCCCGCGAACGCCGCGACGATGCATGCGCCGACCAGACCGGCAAACAGCCCCGCGCCGATCCAGCGCAGGCGATGCGGAACCGCGCTGGTGACGGCAAGCACGATACCGACGATCAGGCCGGCTTCGAACACTTCGCGGAAGACGATGATCAGGGCGGCGAGCATGGGATCTGGACCTATTGGACGTTGACGAAGCCGCGGGCCTTTTCGTTGAAGTCATTATAGAACTCGTAGCGCCCGGACTTCATGGCGCGGACGTTGAGCACCGCCTCGCTGTTGGCCGCGATCACCTTCTCGACCTTCAGGGTCTCGCTCTCGAACTCGATGGCCTTGCCCTCCATGTTCCGGACGCGGATGGTCAGCGGCGCGTCCGCGGGAACGGTCGGCTCCTTGGGCTCGAATTGACCGTTGGCATAGGTGAGGCAGATCTCGCTCGATCCCCCGGCGTGCGCCTGCGCTGCCATCAACAGCATGCCGACGCTTCCACCTACGACGACCAACTTCCGCACCACGTCGACCAACATCGATCCGTCCCCTCTCCTATCCAGACAAGCAAATCGGAGAACGGTTGTGCGCCCGGATCGATGTCGACGCCGGGCACCCGTTCGCGACGACGAACAGCTAAGCGGCTCGTCGCCGTGTCTGCAAAGAGACTCCTTCTAAGTTGGAACCATTCTTGGCGAATGTGTCGTGGCAGTGGCCTCGCGGTGAACGGAGTGCGGCCGAACAGCAGTTGAGGCGACGCGGCGGTTACGGAGCGTCGCGATGCCTTCCTCTCGCCGGGTACGTGGCGGCGCTGCGGTGGACCGGGATTCGCCGCGTCAGTAGCCGGCGATGGCGAGACTGACTACGCCGGCGAGCATGACCCAGCCGAAATGCCGCCCGCGCGTCGCGAGCGCATTGGCGCCTGCGGCGAAAGCGAACACGACGATGACCGTGGTCACCGTCCAATGCCGCGCCGACTCCGACGTCATTTGCGGGGCGACGGCGAGCAGCACGCCACAGCCGATCCACGCCACCGTGCCAGTCTGCCAGACCAGCCGCAGCAGGGTTCGCAGCCGCTCCGGCGAGATGGTGGCACGCGCGAAAACCGTCGTCTCGCCGAGCACGCCGTGGATCACGGCGACGGTGATCGCCATCAGCCCCGCGGTCACGAGCAGCGCATCGCGCATGGCACGCCTCCATACAGTTATGTATGGACAATGCACGAAGCCCTGGCGGTCGTCAATACAGCTGTGTATGGTCGTCTCATGGTGACGACATGACCGATCAGCTCTCGGCCGACGATTGGCTGACACAGGGATTGAAGGTGCTGGCCAGCCGGGGCTTCACCGCGCTGAAGGCGGAGCCGCTGGCGAAAGCCTTGGGCGTGTCGCGCGGCAGCTTCTACTGGCATTTCGCCGATGTGGCCGGGTTTCACGCGGCCCTCCTCAAGAAGTGGCGGGAGATTGCGGCCGAGCAGATCATCACCGGGGTGGAGGCGAACGCCGGCGACCAGCCGGCCATTGCCGTGCTCCTCCGCCGCGCGTTCAACGTCAAGCTCACCCTGGAGCGCGCCGTGCGCAACTGGGCCGGATCCGACCCCGCCGCGCGGCAGGCTGTCCAAGCCATCGACAGGCGCCGGCTGGGCTATGTCGAGAGCCTGCTTGCAGCCGAGGGACTAGTGCCGGCGATCGCGCGCGCACGCGCCCAGGTGCTGTACTGGACCTTCCTCGGCCACGCGCTGTCGGATCGGCCGTTGCCGGCCGAGCAACTGGACGCGGTCATCGACGAGCTGATCCGGATCGCCCGGCACATGCCTTGAAGCACGACAAGCGAGCGGACGTTATGCTACAGAGGCGCCCGCCGGAGACCCTTGCCATGAACGCCCCGCTCGAACGCCCCGCCAATTCCGTCGATCCCAAGCTGCTCGAGATCCTGGTCTGCCCGATGACCAAGGGCCCGCTGGAATACGACGCGGCGAAACAGGAGCTGGTCTCGCGGTCGGCGAAGCTCGCCTACCCGATCCGCGATGGCATCCCGATCATGCTGCCCGAGGAAGCGCGGAAGATCGACTGACCGATGCGGCCCGTCGTGATCCGCTGTGCGCTCGCCGTGGCGCTGATGGCCCTCGCTTCGGGGGTCTCGGCCGAGGAGAGCGCCGTCCGCATTGGCGCACTCGACGCCGTCCTGACGACGCCAGCGGGTGTCGAGCGCCCGCCGGTGGCGCTGCTGATCGCCGGCTCCGGGTCGACGGACCGGGATGGCAATGGGCCGCAGCTCAAGCCGGCGACCTTGAAGAAGCTCGCCGAGCAGCTCGCCACCCAAGGCATCGCCAGCCTGCGCTACGACAAGCGCGGCGCACGCGGCTGGAAGGCGGAGTTCGGCAAGCCGGAGGACTTCCGCTTCAAGGACTACGTCGACGACGCCGCCGCGCTGGTCGACTTCCTGCACGGCAAGTTCGCCCGCATCGTTCTCGTCGGCCACAGCGAGGGCGGCCTGGTCGCCATCCTCACCGCCCGCCGCACCCCGGTCGACCGCCTCGTGCTGCTCACCACATCGGCGCGGCGGCAGGGCGACCTGTTGAAGGCGCAGCTCGAGAAGAAGCTGCCGGCCGCGAAGATGGAGCCGGTCGCCAAGGCGATCGACGCCATCATGGCCGGGCAGGTCGTGGACCCGCCACCGCCCGAGCTGCCGGTCGCACCGAGCATGCAGCCCAGCATCGGCTCCGCCTTTGCCGAGGACCCGATCGATCCACTGAAGCAGCTCACGATCCCGATTCTGATCGTCGGCGGCGCCCGCGACCACCAGATCGCACGCCTCGACATGGTCGCGCTCGCCGCCGCCGCACCGGCCGCCAAGTCGCTGTGGCTGCCGGAGATGAACCACGTCCTGGTCGACGTCGCCAACGAGGACGAGAACCTCGCCTCCTACAACGACCCCGACCGTCCGCTCGACCCCGACATGGTCGAGGCCGTCGCCGGCTTCATCGCCGCCGCAGGCCCGCGCTGAGCTCTTTGTTCGAGCATGATCTCCGCGCAAACGCCTTCGGCGCTTGTCGCGAGGGAAGACCGGTTCCCGTTTTTCCGGATCATGCTCTACAGCGCCTCACCCTTCAGCAGCCGTGGCATCTCTCCGGTGAGGCCCGCGGCCTGCTTGATGAACAGCTCCTTCAACGGCGGCGCGCGATCGACGATGCCAAGGCCGATGTCGCGCACGGCCCGCAGCAGCGTCGACTTGTTCGAGAACAGGAAGTTCAGCGAATTGGTGGCAACGCCCATCGCCATCGTGTCGAAGCGGCGCCAGCGCTGGTAGCGTTCGAGGACATCGACCTGCCCCGGATCGATCCCCATTCTTGCCGCATCGACCACGACCTCGGCCAGTGCGGCGACGTCCTTCAGCCCCATGTTGAGCCCCTGCCCCGCGATGGGGTGGATCACATGGGCGGCGTCGCCGACCAGCGCCAGCCGCGGCGCGATGAACGAGCGGGCGACGAAGTAGGACAGCGGAAAAGCGCGCGGCTGGTCGAGCACCTTCAACTCGCCGAGATGCAGACCCGCGCGCTTCTCCAGCTCGGCATGGAATTCATCCGCGCTGAGCGCGACGAGGCGCTTCGCCTCGGCGCGCCGCTCGGTCCACACCAGCGAGGAGCGCTTGCCGGTCAGCGGCAAGATCGCGAATGGTCCGGGCGGAAGAAAATGCTCCTCGGCGCGGCCGCCATGGTCGCGTTCATGACCGATGGTCGCGACGATGCCGGACTGGTCATAGTCCCAGCCATGGGTCTGGATGCCCGCGCGCTCGCGCAGCTTCGAACGTGCGCCGTCAGCGGCCACCAGCAGGCTCGCCTCGAGCTGGCTGCCGTCGCCCAGAGTCACCGCGATGCCGTCGGCCCGCGCCACGAAGCCGGTCACCGGCATCGCCTTGAGCTCGACGCCTGCGGCCTCCGCATGCCGCACCAGCGCATCGATCAAGAGCCGGTTCTCGACCATGTGCGCGAACGGCTCGCCGGCCTCGACCTGGCCCGCAAACGTCAGGAACGACGGGCGGGTCGCGTCCTCGAGCTTGGAATCGGTAATGACCATGTCGAGGATCGGCTGCGCCTGCGGCGCCACGTCCGCCCAGACCCCGATCGCATCGAACAGCTTGCGGCACGCCGCGACGATGGCGCTGGCGCGTGGATCGCGGCTCGGCCGGTTGGCGAGCGCCGGATCGGCCACGATCACCGGCACTTCGGGACCGAGCCCCTGCCGAAGCGCGAGCGCGAGCGCCAGGCCGGCAAAGGCCCCGCCACAAATGACAATGCTTCGCTGTGTCGTCATGCCACCCTGCTCACAGTTACTCTTGCGGGAGGATTATAGCTGGGCGAAACAGGGGCGTGAACCAAGGGCTGCCACCCGAGGCCATCAATTCCGGATGCCTGATCCCGCGAGAACGGGACCGGAGCGGCCGGCCGAGCCAGCGAAAGCACGACGCCATGTCCAAGGGACTGATCGACCTGATCTCGATCCTCGATCTCGAGCCGATCGAGGTGAACCTGTTCCGCGGCAACAGCCCGAAGACGAGCTGGCAGCGCGTGTTCGGCGGCCAGGTGATCGGCCAGGCGATGATGGCGGCGTGCCGCACCGTCGAGGGCCGGCTGCCGCATTCGCTGCACTGCTACTTCATCCTCCCCGGCGACCCGCAGGTGCCGATCATCTACCAGGTCGAGCGTCTGCGCGACGGCAAGAGCTATGCGACGCGGCGCGTCACCGCGATCCAGCACGGCAATGCGATCTTCTCGATCATGGTGTCGTTCCACAGCGACGAGGAGAGCGCGTTCAACCACCAGGACAAGATGCCGGACGTACCGCCGCCGGAGAAGCTGACGGCGGAGGAGATCTCCAAGCAGCCGATGTTTCAGGAGGTCTTCCAAAGGATGCCGGACTTCATCCGCCGCTACTACGAATCCGACCGGCCGATCGAGCTGCGCCCCGTCGAACTGAACCGGTACTTCGGCCAGAAGATCGAGGATGGCCGCATCAACGTCTGGATCAAGACGGCGGCGAAGCTGCCCGATGATCCGGCGCTGCACATGTGCGCGCTGGCCTATGCCTCGGACTTCTCACTGCTCGACGCGGTCATGGCGCGCTATGGCCGCACCTTGTTCGACAAGCGCATGATGCCGGCCTCGCTGGATCATGCGATGTGGTTTCACCGGCCGTTCCGCGCCGACGAATGGCTGCTCTATGCGCAGGATTCGCCGAGCGCGCAGGGCGGCCGCGGGCTCACCCGCGGCTCGATCTTCAAGCCCGACGGCACGCTGGTCGCCTCCGTCGCGCAGGAGGGCTCGATCCGCGAGCGCCGCGCCTAGCCGCATCACATCGGCTGTGCCGTCCGCGGGACGACCGCGAATTGCGACACGTACCAGGCGCTGTACCAGCGCAGCAGCCACGGGATCGGAATGATCACCGAGCAGCCGAGCACGAACGCGAAGGTGCGCCACAACACCTGCAGGCCCGAGCCGGTGAACACGACCTCGCGCCGCGTCCCCTGGATGTTGCGGCAGACCCAGCGCATCCAGGCGGTCAGCACCCAGGCCCAGCCGATGACGGTGATGCCCGACACGATCATCAGCAGGTACCAGCCGGCATAGACGACGGGGCTGCCTTCGAAATGGATCGGCAACCGCTCGCCATTCGAAGCGAGGTTGCTCAGCAGCCAGCGCAGCACCATCCAGCCCAGGAACGCCGGGGCAACCAGCGAGATCAGGTTGAGGATCGGCCGGTCGCTGAGGCCGACATAGGCCAGCACGCCCATCGCGATGAAGACGTACCAGATGTCGAGCGGCTGGCCGGTGAAGGTGAGGTTCGGCCGGCCGGGCACCCTGATACGCTCGATCACGTAGCGGTAGAGATAGACAGCGGTCCAGGGCGTGATCACCACCAGGAACTGGCCGACGACATACAGCAGTGTCCAGCCGAGATAGGACCAGGTGTCCAGCTTGACCGAGAGCGCGCCGCCCGACGCAGGCACGCCGGCCTCGAACGCGGGCGGGACGCCGGGGGAGATGCTCGGCACGCCCGACATCAGGCCGGGAATGCGCCCGGCCTTCTCCCAGCCGGCCATGCCGTCGCTCCACAGCAGCGTCTCGGCCGTGACGACACCCCGGGCGATCAGGTCGCGCAGTTCGTCTTCCGAAATGGGGCCCTGTTGCTGGCCTTGCGCCGCGTAATACCAGGAACGATTCGACATGGGATGTCCTTGAATGTGGGATGGCAGGAAAACGTCTTCAGTCTGTCGGGCGATGTCGCGTTCCGTTCAGTGATATCCGTCACTCCTTGACGTTTTCGCTTAACGCTGCGCTGATTTTGTGCCATTTGCCTAGGAACAGGCCAAAATGGCCATCCCAAGCCTGCCTCCGAAACAGGCTGCTCCTACCTGAGGAAACCAGGGCCCGCCCATGAAGCTCGTCGTCGCGATCATCAAACCCTTCAAGCTCGACGAGGTGCGCCAAGCCCTCACCGCGATCGGCGTCCACGGCATGACCGTCACCGAGGTCAAGGGCTACGGTCGCCAGAAGGGCCATACCGAGATCTACCGGGGCGCCGAATATATCGTGAACTTCCTGCCCAAGCTGCGCATCGAGATCGCGGTCAACTCGGACATCGCCGAGAAGGCGGTCGAGGTGATCACGACGCACGCGCGCACCGGCCAGATCGGCGACGGCAAGATCTTCGTGACGCCGATCGATCATGCCCGCCGCATCCGCACCGGCGAAACCGACACCGACGCACTCTAAGCCCGTCAAGCAGCCGCAACGGCTGCACGCCCGCCGCAACGGCGCGGCGGACTGCAAAATCCTAACATCTGACATGCCGGGGGGACTGTCATGGAGACCAGCGCGTCTCGTAGCCTGCGCGCGTCTGCAGCATTGGCTGCAGCGGGAGCGATTGCCTTCACCACGCCAGCAGCGGCCGCAGCGCCGTCCACGATCGAACCGGCCGACACCGCCTGGATGATCGTCGCCACCGCTTTGGTGCTGATGATGACCATTCCGGGTCTGGCGCTGTTCTACTCGGGCATGGTGCGCAAGAAGAACGTACTGGCGACGATGGCGCAGAGCCTCGCAGCCGTGATGCTGATCTCGATCCTGTGGGTCGCATTCGGCTACTCGCTGGCCTTCGTCGGCGACGGCACCTGGATCGGCTCGCTCGACCGCGCCTTCCTCGCCGGCATGGGCATGGACAGCGTCCATCCCGGCGCCAAGACGATCCCCGAGTCGCTGTTCATGCTGTACCAGATGACGTTCGCGATCATCACGGTGGCGCTGGTGGCGGGCTCGGTCGCCGACCGCATGCGCTTCTCCGCCTACCTCCTGTTCAGCATCGCATGGTTCATCTTCGTCTATGTGCCACTGGCGCATTGGATCTGGGGCGGCGGCTTTCTCGCTCAGGCCGGCGTGGTCGACTTCGCCGGCGGTCTCGTCGTGCATCTCTCCGCGGGCACCGCGGGATTGGTCGCCGCGCTGGTGATGGGACGCCGCCAGGGCTACGGCAGTGAGAACCTCTCGCCGTTCGACCTGTCGCTCGCGGTGGTCGGCACCGGCCTGCTCTGGGTCGGCTGGTTCGGCTTCAATGGCGGCTCGGCGCTCGGGGCGAATGCGCATGCGGTGATGGCGATCCTGACGACGCATCTGGCCGCCTGCGCCGGCGCCGTCACCTGGGGCGCGCTGGAATGGTCGACGCGGCGCAAGCCGTCTGTGCTCGGCATGATCTCGGGCGCGGTGGCCGGCCTCGGCACCATCACGCCCGCGTCCGGCTTCGTCGCCCCCTGGCATGGGCTGGTGATCGGCGCGCTCGCCGGTATCATCTGCTACTGGGCCTGCACCTCGCTGAAGCACCGCTTCAACTATGACGATTCGCTCGACGTGTTCGGCGTCCACGGCGTCGGCGGCCTCACCGGCACCGTGCTGGCCGGCGTGTTCGCGACCGCCGCGATCGGCGGCACGGCGGGGCTGATCGAGGGCAACCCGAAGCAGCTTGCGGCCCAGCTCTACGGCGTCGCCGTCACCCTGGTGTGGTCGGGCGGCGTCACCTGGGGGCTCCTGAAGCTGGTCAGCGCCTTCGTGCCGCTGCGGGTGTCGCGTGAGCACGAGCTGGAAGGACTCGACATCTCCCAGCATGGCGAGGCGCTGCAATAGCTGCAGCAATTGACGCCAATTGACCTGTTCGGCGCCGCAGGATTCTGCCCGCGCGCTGAGCAGCATTGTGTCTTGAGCCTGACATGCGCAACTTTTGCGCATACCTGCCCATTCCTTGAGCGCGACGGAATAGCGCAGCCCCTGCTGCCCCTCCCGAGGGGTGAAAAGGTCAGGATTCACCGCTCGTTAGCCCTGACCAGCCGTCTGGCACGGCATTTGATTCTATCGCTCCCGGCTGTGCCCGCGTCGTGAAGATTTCTCCGCGTGGTGAACCTCAGTCGACAGGAAGCGCTCGGTAACGTCCGTGCCGGGCCCAAGCGGGGATAGGACCCATGAAAATTGTTATGGCGATCATTAAGCCATTCAAGCTCGAAGAAGTCCGGGACGCCCTGACCGCCATCGGCGTTCATGGTCTCACGGTGACGGAAGTGAAGGGGTACGGCCGTCAGAAAGGTCATACGGAAATCTACCGCGGCGCCGAATATGCGGTGAGCTTCCTGCCCAAGATCAAGATCGAGGTCGCGATCCCCTCCGACCAGGTCGACAAGACCATCGATGCGATCAGCTCGGCCGCCAAGACCGGCCAGATCGGCGACGGCAAGATCTTCGTCATCAGCCTCGACCACGCCGTGCGTATCCGCACCGGCGAAGCGGACGCTGCGGCCCTTTGATTTCGCGCTCAAACCAGAACACTTACGGAGTACAATAAAATGACGTTCAAGCGTCCAACCAGCGCGGGATGGGTTACGCTCGCAATTGCAGGGCTCTGCGTCGCAGGCCTCGTCGATGTGGCGTTCGCCGAGGACGCGCCTGCCGCCGCTGCCGCAGCCGCCCCGGTTCCCAACAAGGGCGACGTCGCCTGGATGCTCGTGTCCAGCGCGCTCGTCCTGATGATGTCCATCCCCGGCCTCGCGCTGTTCTATGGCGGCCTCGTCCGCACCAAGAACATGGCCTCGGTCCTCACCCAGGTGTTCGCCATCGTCGCCATGGTCGGCGTGGTCTGGACGCTCTACGGCTACTCGCTCGCCTTCACCGACGGCGGCAGCATGACCTCGTGGGTGGGCGGCTTCTCCAAGGCCTTCCTGCACGGCGTCGACGCCAACTCGACCGTTCCGACCTTCTCGAACGGCGTGGTGATCCCGGAGCTGGCCTACTTCGTGTTCCAGATGACCTTCGCGATGATCACCCCGGCCCTGATCGTCGGCGCCTTCGCCGAACGCATCAAGTTCTCGGCGGTGATGCTGTTCATCCTGCTCTGGGTGACCTTCATCTACTTCCCGATCGCGCACTGGGTCTGGTACATCGCCGCTCCCGATGACGTCGCTGCTGCTGCCAAGGCTCTCGCTGCCGCTGGCGACGCTGCCGCCAAGACCGCCGCCCAGGCCAAGCTCGACGAAGTCACCGGTGCTGTCGGCTGGCTCGCCGGCGCCGGCGCTCTCGACTTCGCGGGCGGCACCGTCGTTCACATCAACGCCGGCATTGCCGGTCTGGTGGGCGCGGTTCTGATCGGCAAGCGCACCGGCTACGGCAAGGAGCTGATGGCTCCGCACTCGCTGACCATGACCATGATCGGCGCCGCGCTGCTGTGGGTCGGCTGGTTCGGCTTCAATGCCGGCTCCAACCTGGAATCGAACGGCGTCACCGCCCTGGCCTTCGTCAACACCATGGTCGCGACCGCCGGTGCGGCGCTGTCCTGGCTGCTGTGCGAATGGGCCGTCAAGGGCAAGCCGTCGCTGCTCGGCATCTGCTCGGGCGCGGTCGCCGGTCTCGTCGCCGTTACCCCGGCCTCCGGTTATGCCGGTCCGATCGGCGCGCTGGTGCTCGGCCTGATCGTCTCCCCGGTCTGCCTGTTCTTCGTCTCCACCGTGAAGAACGCGCTGGGCTATGACGACGCGCTCGACGTGTTCGGCGTGCACTGCATCGGCGGCATCATCGGCGCTCTGGCCACCGGCATCCTGGTCAACCCGGCCCTGGGTGGCGTCGGCATCACCGACTACACCAACATCACCGGCAACAACGCCGGCACCTACGACTTCGCCACGCAGATGCTGGCGCAGATCAAGGCTGTCGTCGCCACGCTGGTATGGTCGGGTGTCGGCTCGGCGATCCTCTACAAGGTCGTCGACGTGATCATCGGCCTGCGCCCGACCGTGGAGCAGGAGCGCGAGGGTCTCGACATCACCGACCACGGCGAGCGCGCCTACAACTACTGAGTTCTCCCGGGACTTGGTCGTACGCGACCAGGTCCGCAACTTCGGTTCGGGCAAATACCCGGCAATGCCCTGACCGTTGAGGGGCTCCAGCGCAAGCTGGGGCCCCTTTCTTTTTGTTTGGATCGTGAGGGCCGAGCGCGCGCCAAATAGCCGATGTCGTCCCTGCGAACGCAGGGACCCATACCGCGTGATGTTTGTAAGAGGCAGGCGGCGAGTCCCGTGCAAAACAACTGAACCCTGTGGTTATGGGTCCCTGCGTTCGCAGGGACGACGGCGGAGGTTGGCGTTGGCAGCGTTGCCTTCGAGACAGAGTTGAATACGTGCGTGTTCACCCCGCGACGCATCCGCGCCCGAGCTGTGCTGAAACTATCGCCCTCCTCAAACAGAGGGCGCAGGGAAGGCCGGGCGCTGGCCGCGCCCGTGGCCCGCCAGCGAAAGAAAATGCTGGCGGCAGGCACCACAGGTCTGGCCGAACACACCCGGCCCTCCCTGCGCGATTGGTTTTAACGGCTGCTTCGCGTTCTCCCTGGTGCGCCGGGCTGTCTGGCCACCATCACGAGCGCGACACGCTGAGGGTATCGGCACCCGCTTGATATCAGCGTCGGGATATCAGGACCGCGCGACTTGACCGTGCGTGCATCGCCGTTCGTCCGCGCGATCAGCTCACGCTGCGTCGACCCACGCCCATCGCATCCCACTGCCAACGATCCGTGACGGTCGCGAAACGTCCCTCATGCGGCAGCAGGGACGTGCGGAAATGTGCAGGTGATTTGCCCGACGGTGCAATGCCGACAGCGTGCGACAAACTAACACGACGGGCAACTCGCGCATGTCGGGAATGCGGAAACTGCCCGACGGGCAACAGAGCAGGCTTTGATCCGCACAATAGCGCGGGGATGCCAATCCGGTTGCAGCGGCAGAAAACACAGCTTAGCGGTACTGTTCGCTGGCTCCGGCTGATCTTAAGAATTGGAACCCGGCCGTAACAGCGATCGCCGCTGCAGCCGGCACATGGGGGATCAGGATGAAGCATCGCTGTCGGTACGTAGTCGTCGCCTCCGCCATTTGGCTCACCGCCGCAACGCCGCCATCGGCAAGAGCCCAAGCGACATCACAGGAGTCCTTGGCGGCCGCGAAAGAGCTGGTCTCCGTGATGCATATGAATGACCAGGCGACAGCCCTGTTGCCGATCATTCTGAAGAACCTGAGACCGACGATCGTCCAGGGGCGCGCCGAGGTCGCTCTGCAATATGATGCGTTGATCCCGAAGTTCACCCAGGCCTTTCAGGGCAGGGTTTCCGAATTCTCGGATGCGATCGCGGTCGTCTATGCCAGGAACTTCTCGGCGGACGACCTCAGGACCATGGCTGAGTTCTACAGGACCCCGACAGGTCAACGAGTCCTGCAGAAGCTGCCGTCCGTCACCCAGGAGTCGAGCATTGCCGGGCAGAAATTTGGTCAAGCTCTCGGCGAAGAGATCAGGAAGCAGATGGTCGATGAACTGAGGAAGAAAGGTCTCGATCTTTGATCCGAACTCCCGATCGTCATGCAGCGGCGCTGCCCTGCGACATAACCGGCGCGACGGGCAATTTCCGTATGACAGGCTTGTGGTCCGTCCCGCCTCGCCATCCCCGGGAAGCCGAACCGAGACGTCCACGGTCATGCCCCCGATGCCGGGCACGACACCGGATTGCAGGCTCAAACCTTGCCGCGGGCCGATAGTCCGGCGAACGACAACGCAAGTCGATGGTCAGCTCATGCGCCTTCGAACTTGAACGACACGTTGAGCTTGGCTCGATAGGCTTCCACCTTCCCCTTCGCGTCGAGCTGCATATCGAGCTGGACCACTTCTGCGACACGCAGGTCTCGGAGTGTCTTCGCCGCCTGCTCGACGGCGTTGGTAGCTGCCCTTTCCCAAGATTCGCTGCTGGTACCGATCAGCTCGATGACTTTGTAGACGCTGTCAGACATGTCGGTCTCCTGTTCGGTATGGAGCAGGAAGCAGGTGCTCCCTGCCACAACTGAACGTAGCATCATCGCGCGGCGCCTGAAAGGACGCAGCCTACCCATGGCAGCCGCAGGTCCGGAGCTACCACGAGTAGCGCTAACGCCTTGCGCGTCTCACAAGCCCTTGCGCCCCTACACGCCGCCCAGCTTGCAGACGTGCTTCCATTCCGCAGGCGTGACCGGCTGCACCGACAGCCGCGACTGCTTCACCAGCGCCATCTCGCTCAGCATCTTGTCGGCCTTGATCGCGGCGAGCGTCACCGGGGTCTTGAAGGGCTTGTGCGCCTTGATGTCGACGCAGACGAACTTGCCGGTCTTGTCGGTCGGATCAGGATAGGCTTCCTTGATGATCTCGGCGATGCCGACGATCTCCTTGCCCTCGTTGGAATGATAATAGAAGGCGAGGTCGCCCTTCTTCATCGCCACCAGGTTCTGCCGCGCCGTGTAGTTGCGCACGCCGGTCCAGGCCTCCCCCTTCGCGCCCTTCGCCACCTGCTGGTCCCACGACCATACCGAGGGTTCGGATTTCACCAGCCAGTAGTTCATGATGGTCGTCTCTTTCCACTCGTCCTGGCCAGGCAAAAGCGCGAAGCGCTGGGAGGTCCCGGCCATCCACGTCGCACTGCTCGGCGCATTATCCAAGACATGGATGCCCGCGACAAGCGCGGGCATGACGGCGGAGAGAGCGTCGTGCTGGATGACGTCGGTCGCGCGGCGGCCCTCACTCCTCCGCCTTGAATGGGCGCATCATCAGCGCCTCGATCGCGGCATCGATCGTCACGGTGCCGGCGAGAATGGCGGCGACCGCCTGCGCCACCGGCATCTCGACGCCGCGCGAGGTGGCGAGTTCGACCAGCACGGGCGCGGTGTATTGTCCCTCGGCGAGCTTGCCTGCGGGCAGCGGCTCGCCGCGGCCGAGCGCGAGGCCGGCGGCGAAGTTGCGCGATTGCGGACCGGCGCAGGTGAGGATCAGGTCGCCGAGGCCGGACAGGCCGGTCAAGGTCTCGCTGCGCGCGCCATAGGCGCGGCCGAGCCGCACCAACTCGGCGAAGCCGCGCGTGGTCAGCGCCGCCAGCGCCGAGGCGCCGAGATTGCGGCCGGCAACGATGCCGGCGGCGATCGCCAGCACGTTCTTGGCGGCGCCGCCGATCTCGACGCCGCGCACGTCGGTCGAATGATAGGGCCGGAAGGTCGGCGAACCCAGCGCATGGACGAGGTCGGCCGCGAGCGCCTCGTCGGGCGCGGCGAGCGTCACCGCGGTCGGCAGCCCTCGCGCGACGTCGTCGGCGAAGCTCGGGCCGGACAGGATCACCGGGATCGCGTTCGGCGCGGCCTCCGCGATCACCTCGGTCATGAATTTATGGGTGCCGTGCTCGATGCCCTTGGCGCAGGCGACGAGCGGCGTGCCCGGACGGAGCAGCGGGGCGAGATGCATGACCGCACCGCGCAGATGCTGGGCGGGGACAACGATGAGAACGGCGTCGGCGCGGGCGGCCTCGGCGAGATCGGCGGTCACGGCGATGCTGGGGGCGAGCGGAATGCCGGGCAGTCGCGGGTTTTCGCGGGCAGCAGAGATGCGCGCGGCGTGGTGGCTGTCGCGCGCGTAGAGCGTGACCTCACGGCCGGCACGCGCGGCGACGGCGGCGAGCGCCGTGCCCCACGCACCGGCGCCGACGATGGAGATCGTTTGGAAACGAGTCATTCGCCGCGGATTCGGCTGCGCTCCCTCCCCCCTTGCGGGGGAGGGTTGGGGAGGGGGGTGCCACGAGCGAGAATTTTTATGGAGCCACCCCCACCCCCGACCCCTCCCCGCAAGGGGGAGGGGAGCGCACCGCGTATGGTGCAGGAGCTTGCCACATCACAGCCGAGGGCGATCCAGCCGCTTCGTGCAGGATGAAAAAGCAATTCCATCACCCTCAAAACCCCGCCCGCGTATTCGCGAACTTGCCCGGCACGCTGGCATTGGCATCCAGCAGCCAGCGCGCGCGCGGCGCGGCGTCCATGCCGTCCACCATCCCTAGCGCCAACCGCTCCAGCCCGGCCCAGGCGATCATCGCGCCATTGTCGGTGCACAGCGCCGGCGGCGGCATGATCAGGCGGGTGCCGGCCTGCTGCGCGACATCGTCGAGTGCGCCGCGGATCGCCTGGTTGGCGGCGACACCGCCGGCGGCCACCAGCGCGGTCGGCGCGCCGAAACGCTGCTTGAACAGATCGAGGCCGACGCGCAGGCGGTCGGCGGTCGAGTCCAGCACCGCGGCCTGGAAGCTGGCGCAGAGGTCGGCGATGTCCTGCTCGCTCACCTTGCCGAGCCGGCTGATCTCGTTACGCACGGCGGTCTTCAGCCCGGACAGCGAGAAATTGGCATCGCTGCGGCCCTGCATCGGACGCGGGAAGGCAAAGCGCTGACCGTCGCCGTTGCGCGCGGCCTGCTCGACCTGTGGTCCGCCCGGATAGGGCAGACCCAGCATCTTCGCGACCTTGTCGAACGCCTCGCCCATCGCGTCGTCGACGGTGGTGCCGAGCCTGACATAATCGCCGACGCCGGCGACCGCGACGATCTGGGTGTGGCCGCCGGAGGCCAGGAACAGGCAATAGGGGAAGTCGATTGCATCGGTGAGGCGCGGCGTCAGCGCATGCGCCTCGAGATGGTTGACCGCGATCAGCGGCGTGTCGTGCACCATCGCGATCGCCTTGGCGGTGGTGAGGCCGACGATGACGCCGCCGATCAGGCCCGGCCCGGCCGCCGCCGCGACGCCGCCGAGCGCGGCATAGTCGATGCCGGCCTCGCGCATCGCCGCGTCGATGAGATGGTCGAGCATGTCGACATGGGCGCGCGCGGCGATCTCGGGAACCACGCCGCCATAGATGGCATGCTCGTCGGTCTGCGAGCGCACAACATTGGAAAGGATCTGCCCCTTGCCGTCCGAATCACGCGCCACCACCGCCGCGGCGGTCTCGTCGCAGGTGGTTTCGATGCCCAGCACGAGCGTTTGCGATTCGTTACCCAATCTCAACCCTTTTGGTCATTATGAGTGCGCAGAACCGCCTAACACCACGAGGTCGCCAGGTGCAATCGTCCGTCCGTTGCAGCCCGGCCGATCCGTGGTCGACGGGAGCATAGCACATGGCCGTGCTGGTGACCCGTCCCGCCCCGGACAATGAACGCACCGCGAGCGCCCTGCGCGCGCGTGGCTTCGAGGTGCTGCTGGCGCCGATGCTGCGCTTCGAGCCGGTCGCGCTGCCGCCGGACGTCGGCGGCGATGCCGCCGGACTGATCGTGACGTCATCGAACGCGCTGCGCGCGGCGGCGCCGCAGCTCAGGGCGTCCGCCTTGCTGCGCCTGCCGCTGTTCGCGGTCGGCGACCGGACGGCCGCAGCCGCACGCGAGGCCGGCTTCACGCAGGTGATCTCGGCCGCGGCCGATGCGACCGCGTTGCGCGACCTGATCGCAGACAGCGGCGTCATCGAGGCCAGGGCCACCCTGCTCTATCTCGCCGGCGCCGACATCTCGCGCGACCTCGCCTCCGAGCTCGCCGAGCGCGGCTTCGATGTGATCACCCAGACCGTCTATCGCATGGCGCAGGTGACCACCCTGCCGCGCGAGGTCTGCGACGCCTTCGCAGCCAACCGGATCGAGGCGGTGCTGCATTATTCGCGGCGGAGCGCGGTTGCGTTCGTGGCGGCCATCCGCGCCGACGGCGTCGAAATCTCGGCGCTGGCGGTGCCGCATGGCTGCCTGTCGGCCAATGTCGCCGAGGTGCTGCGCGAGGCCGGCGCCACCCAGGTCACAATCGCGGCGCATCCGGATGAAAACGACATGCTGGAGGGCCTGACCCGTGCGCTACGGTCGTGAATGGCGTAAGAGGGCCTGCTCAATCTTGCCTCAGCCAGGGAACTTCCACCATGGTCGATGAACCCGACACCGCTGCACCGGCCTCCGACACCGGGCGGCCGAAACGGCCACCGCCGACCATCGATTTGGAGCCGACCTCGCGCGAGGAGCGCCCGTCGGCCAGCGAGAGCGCGGCCGAGCGGCCGACCACGTCGCCCTGGTCGGCCCCGGCCGAAGCCTTGGCCGAGGGGTCGTCGGGCGCGGCGAGCCAGTCGCATCCGCATGGCGCCGGTGACGCCGAACCGGAATCGGCCGCCAGCGAGACGCCCGAGGAGACGGTCGCCGCGGCCGAGCCGCCGCACGCCGAGCTTCCTCCACCCCCGCCGCCGCGTCCGGTGTCGCCCTGGATCATCGCACCGTTCTCCGGCGCGGCCGCGGCCGCGCTGGTGATCGGCGTCGGCTGGATGCTCGGCTGGCCGCCCGTGCAGCCGCCCTCGGCGATCTCGCCGCAGTCCGCCGCTATCGACGAGCTCACCTCCCGCGTCGCCGGGCTGGAGCAGCGCGTCGGCAAGCCGGACGGCGCCGTGACCGGCCGGCTCGATGCCGCCGACAAGACGATTGCAGCGCTGCGCAACGACGTCGCCGGCCTGCGCGCGCAGGCCGACAAGACCGTGGCAGCCCTCAACGATGTCCGGGCGCAGCCGCGCGACGGCTCCGCGCCGGCGCCCGCACCCGAGCCGATCGATCTCTCCGGCCTGACGGCGCGCATCGACGCGCTGGAGCGGGCGAGCAAGAGCCAGAGCGCGGCGCTGGCACAGGAGCGCGCCAAGCTCTCAGAGGCGGCCAAGCCGGCCGACGATGCGCCGCTGCGCCGCGTGGTCGCCGCGACCCTGCTCGACGTCGCCGTGCGTCACGGCGATCCCTATGGAGCGGCGCTGACCACCGCCAGATCGCTGGCGCCCGACGCGGCCGCGCTGAAGCCGCTGGAGGCATTCGCCACGACCGGCGTGCCGAGCCCCGCGGCACTGAGCCGCGAGCTGCTCACCATCGTGCCGAAGCTCTCGCCGCCGGCGCCCGAGAGCACCACGGGGACTTCGATCCTCAGCAAGCTCTCGGCCGGCGCCTCGAGCCTGGTCAAGGTCGAACGTACCGACGGCGCCGGCACCGATCGCGGCGCGGTCGTGGCACGGATCACCGCGGCGGCGCTGCGCAACGATTTCGCCGAGGCCCGCCGCGAGCTGAAGGGTCTCTCGCCGGAGGATCGCGCCCCCGCCAATGATTGGCTCGCACGCGCCGATGCCCGCGACGCCGCGCTGTCGACCGCCCGCAAATTCGCCGACGACGCGATGACCGCGCTCGCCAAACCCGCGCAATAGGACGCCCAAGGACGCACATGTTCCGGATCGTCATTTTCCTCATCCTGGTCGGGCTCGCCGCTGCGGGCTCGGCCTGGGTCGCCGAGCAGACCGGCGACGTCGTCTTGAATTGGGGCCCGTGGCGGATCGCCATGACCTTGCCGGTGTTCGTGCTCGCGCTCGGCCTGACCATCGCGGCCTGCGTGCTGGTCTGGAACCTGATCAGCGCACTGCTGCGGGCGCCCGGCCGCATCCGCAAGGCGCATCGCGCCCGCCGGCATCAGCGCGGCCGCCACGCCATCACCCACGGCCTGCTGGCGATCGGCCAGGGCGATTCGACGGCGGCGCGGCAGCACGCCGACACCGCCAAGCGGCTGGCCGGCGATGATCCGCTGACGCTGCTCCTGCACGCCCAGGCGGCGCAGCTCGAAGGCGACCGCGACGGCGCCCGGCGCGCCTTCCGCGCCATGGCCGAGCGCCACGACACCCGCCTGCTCGGCTTGCGCGGCCTGTTCATCGAGGCGCAGCGCGCCGACGACGCCTATGCCGCGGTGATGATCGCCGACGAAGCGCTCAGGCTGGCGCCCAACGCCACCTGGGCCTCGCATGCCGTGCTCGGCTTCCGCTGCGCCGAGGCCGACTGGGACGGAGCGCTTTCGATCCTCGACGGCAACTACACCGCCGGCATGATCGACAAGCCGACCTACCGCCGTCAGCGCGGCGTGCTGCTGACGGCGCGCGCGCTGGCGCTGGAGACCGGGGATCGCGACCTGTCGCGCTCGAGCGCGATGGAGGCGGTGAAGCTGGCGCCGACACTGGTGCCGGCCGCGGTGCTGGCGGCGAAGTTCGAGAGCGAGGCGCACCAGGTGCGGCGCGCGATGAAGATCATCGAGGCGGCCTGGGCGGCGTGTCCGCATCCGGATCTCGCCGATGCCTACGCCCATGTGCGGCTCGGCGATTCGGCCACGCAGCGGCTGGCGCGGGTGGAGAACCTGGCCGCGCGGACGCCCGGCCATGTCGAAGGCGCGCTGGCGGTGGCGCGCGCGGCGATCGACGCCGCCGAATTCGGCCGCGCCCGCGAGGCGCTGGCGCCGTTCACGGAGGATCCGACCCAGCGCGTGGCGATGCTGATGGCCGAGCTGGAGCGCACCGAGCATGGCGACGCCGGCAAGGCGCGCGAATGGGCGCTGCGCGCGGTGCGCGCCCGCCACGACCCGGCCTGGACCGCGGACGGCTATGTCAGCGATCGCTGGCAGCCGATCTCGCCGGTCACCGGCCGGCTCGACGCCTTCCAATGGCAGACGCCGGTGGCGAGCCTGCCCTCGGAGCGCAGCAGCGTGATCGAAAGCTCGGCCTTCGCCGAAGCCGTGCTGGCGCCGCCGGCCCGGCCCACCGTGGCCGAAGCCGCGGTCGAGCCGCCGCGCGAGGCCGTGGTGATCACTCCGGCGCTGCAGGACAACGAGCCGCCGCGGCCGGTGGTCGCGGCCGATCCCGAGCAGGCCGAACAACCGGCCGAGGCCGTGGACAAGCCTGTCGACAAGCCGGTGGATATCCCTGTGGACATGGCTGAGGATAGCCGGTTGATCGAGGCCGTCGCCGCCGAGCCGGCGCCGCCGTTGCAGGCCGCGGGTCCCGTCGAGGCCGAATCGGAGCCGGAGACGGAGGCCGAGCCGAACGCGGTCGCCGCCAAGCCGGCCGAGACGGCGGCAGCCGCGCCGACGCCGCTGTTCCGCACCCGCAACGATCTCGCCCGGCCGGCGGAGACGCCGATCCAGGCGATCGTGCCGATCATGCGGCCGCCGGACGATCCCGGTGTCGATGACGATGACCAGCCCCGCGACGAGTTCGCCGAGCAGATCGCGCCCAAGGCCCAGGCCGGCGGCTGGCGCGGGTTCTGGTCGCGGTTCGGCGGCTGAGGACCGTCAGGCCCTCCCGCCGTCCCGGTCACAACGGTTCGTTTCGGAGCCGCGGCCGCGCGCGTTGTCCTTGCCAACGGGCCGTCCGCCCGATATCAGGAGCGCGTCCGCGTCGTCCGGCCTCGTGCCGGGCGCTCGCCGCTATGGTTCGCCGCAATAGCTCAGCTGGTAGAGCACGTCATTCGTAATGACGGGGTCGGGGGTTCGAGTCCCTCTTGCGGCACCAGCCTCTCCTTCCGTCCCCGTCTCTCCTTTCCTGACGCGCCCGCTCGCCGCGCTCCATTTGCCGGTTAAGAATTGCTTAACCCAAATCGCGCCATCGTTCGGCGCGAGCGGCGGGATGAATGCCCGCACTGGCGGCTGGCGGCGATCCGGACGAACGCGTCCGTCGCGTTCGAATCCCGCAGGTGCCGGTTGCGCTCGGGCGTACGCCAGCGGCCAAGCCGGTGGCGATCAGTATCCAGAGGTCATGGTGGGACGTCTCTCGCAAGGGCATGGCGCCTGTGCACGTGACGATTCGACCGGCACTGGCGATGCACCGGCTGCCGGCAGCGGCGCCGGACCAACGGCCGAAGACGCAACGCGAGACAAAGGCGAACCCGCGACATGAGCACGACTGCCCTCGACAGCCACACCCAGTTTCAATCCATCGTCGGCCAGATCCGGACGCTCGCCTACAAATACATCGAGGACAAGGACTTCGTCAGCGCCCAGCTCGCGTTCCAGAAGCTGCTCGAGCTCGACCCCAAGGACATCAACGCGCGCTTCATCTATGCGCAGCTGATCGACGACGGCTCACACAAGAAGCGCGCCGAAGCGCGCGACATGATGCTGGCGATCCTCGACGAGAACCCTGAGATCTTTGAGCAGGCCACCGAAGGCAATCTGCACCTGATCCGCAGCGCCGCCGTGCGCTGCAGCCATGTCGGCCCGTTCACGCGCTCGATGGAGCTGTTCCGCAAGCTCGCGGCAGCCTCCAACCAGGCCGCCGACTATTTCTCGCTCAGCGAGATCCTGACCCAGGGCAACGAATTCGAGGAAGCGGTCGCGGCGCTGGAAAAGGCGATCAAGCTCAACCCGGCCTATGACAACCCGATCAACCGCGAGACGCTGGAGCTCGCGCGGTCGAACGCCAAGAAGGGCAAGGCCAAGGAAGCCAAGGGCCGCGCCAAGGTCGGACGCTATCCGGAGACCAAGGACTTCCTCGGCGACCTGCAGACGCTGATCACCAGCCACATCGCGGTGAACCTCGCGGCCGCGCCGAAATTCCTCGACAAGAGCACCCGCTTCTTCACCATGGGCTCGTGCTTCGCGCGCAACCTCTCCAAGAGCCTCACCGACAGCGGCTATGCCAGCCACCACATGGAGATCTCGGAGTACATCAACACGACCTTCGCCAACCGCGTGTTCGTCGACTGGCTGCGCGACGCCCAGATCGATCCGGAGATCCGCGAGCGCATCGTCGAGTTGCTGCCGCCGGGATCGAGCAAGGAGAATACGCTCGCCGTCATCAAGCAGGCCGACGTCTTCATCCTGACGCTCGGCGTCGCCGCGGCGTTCTTCGACCGCGAGACCGGCGCCTTCGTGCTGCCGCGGCCGACCGCGCTGAACTCGCGGGCGCTGGCCGAGAAGTACAAGTTCCGCACCGCCGGCGTGCAGGAGAACGTCGACAACGTGCTCTATCTGATCGAGTTCATCCGCAGCATCCGGCCTGGCATCAAGGTGATCGTCACCGTGTCGCCGGTGCCGCTGCTCACCTCGTTCGAATATGAATCGGTGGTGCAGGCCGACTGCCTGTCGAAGAGCACGATGCGGCTGGTCGCGCATGAGGTCGTCAACAATTCGAACCTCGAGGACATCTGGTACTGGCCATCGTTCGAGGTGTTCCGCTGGGCCGGCTCCAACGCCTCCAGCTTCTTCGCCGCCGATGACGGCGCCGCCTGGCACGTCTCGGAGGACAAGGTTTCCGCGACGGTGCGCGCCTTCGTGCAGACCTTCTCGCCGGCCTGAGCGCGCGAACGGCTGCCTCAGGGCAGCCGCTTCTTCCAGAGGCGGATGACCAGGATGCCGGCCTGGGCGTAGCCCGGCGGCGAACTTTCAGTGCCGAACGGCGTCTTCGAATACAGCGAGCTCGAAACCAGGAAGCCGCCGACATACGGCTCAGGCAGGCCCGACAGCGCCAGGAAGCAGCGGTGCGTGAGCAGGCCGTCCTCCGGCAGATTGCCACGCACCAGCCGGCAATCGCCGATGCCGGTGAATGCGATGCCGTTGAGCTGGCCCTCGGTGTAGGTGCCGAGCAGGGTCGGATCCATCGCCTGGCCGACGCAGACCCGCATCTCGCCGATGCTCTTGTCGCCGGTCTCGGTCATGCGGCCGTCAGCCGGCCGGACCCCGACGGAGTGGATCGAGAGCTGATCCTCCAGCGCCGGCGCGAAGCCGGTCTTGGTCGGCGCGCAGAAATCCGACGGCACGACGCGGCCCTGGCGCACGCTCCGCGCAATGTAGATCTCTTCGACGTTGTCGTCGCCGGACTGCGCCCGGCCCGGCCCGCTGGCGGCCAGCAGCGTCACGGCCGCCAAGAACACTGCAACGATCACCCGGCGCATGCGCGCATCCTTCCCCCGAATCGATCGGTCCCCCTATCGGATTCGGCGAAGCTTCTGAACAGCACCAACGAACAGTACACGTACATACGATCATACCTCAACCCCGGATCTCACCGGCAGCATGGAACACCGCGCCTTGACGGTAATTTGGTAGCAACAGTCGGGTGTGCCGGATCGCGTCGCCCACCGCCCACGTGCTGCCGCCGGTGGATTTCCGGATGGGCTCGTCCAGAACTCCCCTCGTCCTGAGCGGACGTCCCCGCGGCGCCGGAAAGGTTTCGAGAAAGATGGCGCACCGATCCGCAGTGCCGTGTGCCGGCATCCGGCTTCATTCGCGCTTGCCATGCGGAGCGTGACGGGGGTCACATCGGACGGTCGCGCCGGCGCCTAAACCTTCCCGCAGCCAACAAAGGGGAGCTTACTCGATGCGCAAGATGATCCTGATCGGAGCCATGGTGCTCGCATCCGCCACAGTCGCGCAGGCCGAGGGCACACGCAGCCTGTCGCTGTCGTCGAACGACGCCGCCGCGCGGGCGCCGCGTCCGACCTACGTCCAGCAAGCCGGCGAGGTCACCGTCACCCCGGCGCCGGTGCCGGCCGTCGCGGCCGAGGTCCAGCCCGCTGCGCAACCGGTTGCGCCAGCGGCCCCGGCCGCCGCACCGCCGCCGCCGCAGCCCACCGCCGCTGCGGCGCCGGCACCGCAGCCGGGCTCTGTGCAGCAATCATCGCGGCGGTCGAAATCGGCGCGCTCCGACCGGACGCGCCGCAAGAGCTGGACCGAAGCCCGCATCGTCCGCGAGCTGCATCGCCACGGCATCTATTGGTGAGCATCCGCCAATCGGCGACAAACGAAGAAGGCCGGGCGAATGCCCGGCCTTTCGCGCGAGGAGACCCTGCAGCGAGGCATCACTGCGAGATGGTCTGGATCACGCTCGAGATCGGCCGCGCATTGGTCATTGTCGTCGGCAGCTTCGGATCCTGGCCGATCATCGCGTCATATTCCGGCAGCGTGTCGAGCGTGCCCTTCGGCTTCATCGCGACCACCTTGTAGCCGCCGGCCTTGAGCCGCCGCAGCAGGGTCGGCAGCGCCAGCGCAGTGTTCTTCTGGAAGTCGTGCATCAGGATGATGCCCTTGCCCTTCTTGTCGAGCCCGGTCATCACGGTGTTGACGACCTGGTCGGCATCCTTGGAGCGGAAGTCGAAGCTGTCGACGTCGCAGGAGAACATCGCGACATTGCGGCTGCCGAGATAGGCCACGGCAGAGGACCGGTGCTGCAGTTGCGGGAAGCGGAAGAACGGCGCCGGGTTGGTGCCGAGCGCGAACTTGACAGCGCTGAAACCCTTCTCGAGCTCCTCCTTGGCCGTCTCGTCGGTCATCTTCTTGCCGTTCAGATTGGCGTGCGACCACGTATGCACGCCGACGACGTGACCGGCGGCCAGCACCTGGCGCAGGATCTCCGGATGATAGGTCGCGTGCTTGCCGATCGTGAAGAAGATGCCGGTGGTGCATTCGTCGGCCAGCGCCTTCAGCACCGCCGGCGTGTTGACCGGCCACGGGCCGTCGTCGAAGGTCAACACCACCTCGTGGTCGGCGAGGAAGTCGAACTGCTTGAAGTGATCGAGACCGAAACCCGGGCCGCCGGTGGTGTCGACCATGACGGTGCGGGAGATGCCGAGCGCGTCCGGATTGGCGCAGGTCGATCTGGGCAGCACCGGCACCGGGCCTGCTGCTGCGGCAGCGCGCGTGGAGACGGTACCGGTCGTCTCGACATCGTCCTTCGAGCTGGCCTTGGCGGCGACGCGCGCCGGAGGCGGCGCCGGCTCGGACGGCTTCGCCGCTGCGCTCTGCGCGGCGGCCTTGGCAGCGCTGGGCTTCGATACGTAGTACCAGACACCGGTGATCGCCAACGCCGCGACGACGGTGGCCAGCAGCAAGCCTAACGCATTACGCATGGTTACTCTTCCCGAAAACGCGAGACACTCGATGGCGGACGCAACGCTGTCCGCCTCCTTCAATTAGCTTCCATTAGTGCCAACGATTCCTTAACGCGGTGCCAACACGACCAGGATCGGACAAGATTTCCAGGATGATGCCCGCTCCGAAGCGGCCGTTCACCGGAGCGACATGGCGCCGCGGCCATCGGCCTGCCGAAACTGCCGACCAGGTTTGGATCTGGCGTGACCCGCATCACGGTTGCCAACAGGGCATCCCGCCATGATGGACGCATTGAAACACGCGGCCCCGCCAACATGCGGCGCCAATGGGAGCCAGCCATGACGAAGTCGACCAACATTCTGCGCAGGGCCGTTCTGACGGCCGCCAGCCTTGCCGCCCTCTCGACCTTCTCCTCGACGGCAAGCTTCGCCTTCAGCGCCGAGGCGCAGCAGATGTGTACCGGCGACGCGTTCCGCCTGTGCAGCAGCGAGATCCCGAACATCCCGGCGATCACCGCCTGCATGATCAAGAACCGGTCGTCGCTCAGCTCCGGCTGCCGCGTCGTGCTCGACCGCGAGATGTCCAAGCGCAGCGGCAAGGTCGCGGATGCCAATGAGGCCAATTGAGAGCGCTTCCGGCTCCCGCCTGCGCACCCCGGCTGCGACCGAGGCGCTTGCGACGGCCGGTTGCGACCACTAAAAGCGCCGCCAAACGTTCAGTCCCGGGAGCGAGGCGCCAGTCATGAACAAACTCTCTCTGATTATCCCTCTGGTCCTGATCGCGTCGAGCGCCTCAGCCCAGCAGCAGCCCGGCCAGGATGCCTGCGCGCGCGACGTCTCGCGGTATTGCCGCGCGGTGATGAACAACGGCGACCAGGCGGTGCTGGCCTGTCTCAAGGAGCATCGGGCCAAGCTGTCGAAGGCTTGCGAGAAGGTGCTGACCGAGCACGGGCAGTAATCGCCTGCTCGGTGCAGATGGTCCGAAGCTACGGCCCGCTGCGAGCCGCCGAGGCGACAGCAGGCGCCTGCTCGGCGGTGCGGTCGATGTCGTCCCTGGCCCGGACCGAGCCGAACGGGCGTTCCAGCATGCGGCGGATGCGCACCGGGTCGGTGCCGATGTGGAAGTCGATCGCGCGCTTGTGCAGCTCGCGCTCGGCGCGGGTCGAGCGGTTGCGCTGACGCAGATAGTCGATCCAGGTCGGGCAGTGATACCGCTCGGTCCATAATTCGGGGTCGGCGATGTCGCGTGCGATCGACCAGCCATAGGCGCCGTTGCGCTGGCGGCTGAGCTGCACGTCCTGCATCAGGTCGTGAAACGCACGGGCATTGTCTTCAGCGACGCGGTACTCGATCTCGACCACCAGCGGCCCCGAGCGCGGCGTCAGCTCGAGCTGCACCTCGGGATCAGCCAGCGTCTCGCCGTCCTCGTTGCGGGCCCCGATCGGCGGCATCCGCAGCCACAGGCCGAGCAGCGGCGACACCATCATCAGCGCTCCCGACGCGAGCAGCGCGACCTCGACGCCGGCGGCGTCGGTGAGACGCCCCCAACCCCAACTGCCGATCGCGATGCCGCCGGAGATCGCGGCCTGAAATGCCGCCAGTGCGCGGCCCGCGACCCAGCGGGGTGCCGAAAGCTGCACGCCGATGTTGAACAGCGCCACCGCCAGCATCCACACCGCACCGGCGATGACGAGCGCCGCCGCCGTCAGGACCGGCGCGGTGCTGAGCGCGACGGCCGCGGTGGCCGCGCCCAAGGTGAGCGCGCAGGTGCGGATCGCGGCCTCACCAGACAGCCGTTTCCTGATCTCGCCGATGTTGAGCGCGCCGACCACCGCGCCCATGCCGAAGGCGCCGAGCATGATGCCGTAGGTCTGCGCGCCGCCATGCAGCAGGTCGCGCGCGACCAGCGGCATCAGCGCCGAGATCGAGCCGCCGATGATGCCAGTGACCAGCGTGCGGATCAGCACGATCCGGATCGACGGCGAATGGACGATGTAGCGGACGCCGGAGACGATGGCGCGGTTGAGCGGCTCGCGCGGCAGCCGGCTTGGCTCGACCACGCGCCGCCACAGGAACAATGCCGCGAGCAGCGGCAGATACAGCAGCGCATTGGCCGCGAACGCGGCGACCGCGCCGGCGGCCGCGACCACGACGCCGCCGATCGCCGGACCGAAGCTGCGCGCGATGTTGTAGCTGATGCCGTTCAGCGCGACCGCGGCCGGCAGCGTCTCCGGCGGCACCTGCTCGCTGACGGAGGATTGCCAGGCCGGCCCCATCAGCGCCATGCCGCTGCCGATGACGAAGCACAGCGCGAGCAGGCGCTCCGGCGTCACCAGGCCGTACCATGCCAGCACCGTCAACGTGGTGGCGCCGCCGAGCGCCACGGCGAGCGCGACCAGCGCGACGATGCGCCGGTCATACATGTCGGCGATGGCGCCGGCCGGCATCGAGATGAACATCACCGGCAGCATCAAGGCCGTCTGCACCAGCGCAACCTTGTCGGCCGACGACGTCATCTGCGTCATCGCCCAGGCGGCGCCGACCGCCTGGATCAGCAGGCCCAGGTTCGACAGCAGGCTCGCCAGCCAGATGCGGCGGAACACCGCGTGCCGCAGCGGCGCGGCGATGCCTTCGGCGGCGAACAGCTCACGTTTCTGCGGCGCATTCATGCGGGTCCGTCCACGTCGCCAGTTCGCCTTGAAGCTCGCATCGAACTATCGCTTGATTCCAGCTGGACCTATGTGATGCCTGCGAATGTCCGCCGCTGTCCAGTGCTGCCTGCAAAGGCCGGCATCGGGGATCGCGGCCAACGAACACAAATGAATGAGACCAAAGGGAGACCGCCGATGAAGCTGACGCGCCGCAACATTCTGCAGGGAATGGGAACCCTTCCCTTGCTCACCAGCGGTCTGCCCTTACCGGTACGCGCCCAGAGCGCGGCGGCAACGACGGTGGGCGACATCCCTCCGGTCCTGTTCGTGCACGGCAATGGCGACCACGCGGCATTGTGGATGACCACGCTGTGGCGGATGGAATCCAACGGCGTGCCGCGCACGCGTCTCGCTGCGCTCAACTTCACCGACCCGCTGGCGCGCAACGACGACGCCGTGGCGCAGCCGAACCGCTCGTCGACCGACGATCAGCGCCGCGAACTCGCCGAGGCCATCAAGGCACTGAAGGAGCGCACGGGCGCTGCGCGCGTCGCGCTGGTCGGCAGTTCGCGTGGCGGCAATGCGATCCGCAACGTCGTGAAGAACGGCGGCGGCGCCGATGTCAGCCACGCCGTGCTGTGCGGAACGCCCAATCATGGCGTGTTCGACTGGGATGACAGCCCCGGCAGCGAGTTCAACGGCCGCGGCCCGTTCCTGCGCGGACTGAATGCCGGCGACACCGAGGTGACCGAGGGCACCGCCTTCCTGACGCTGCGCAGCGACGGGCTCGACAAATACGCCCAGGCCGACGGCCGCCTGGTCGGCAAGCCCGGCGTGCCGACCGGGATCACGTCCGAAGGGCCGGCGCTGAAGGGCGCAACCAATCTCGTGATCGGCGCGCTCGACCATCGCGAGGTCGCGTTCCACCCGCGCGCGTTCCGCGAGATCTACAAATTCATCGCCGGCCGTGAGCCGACGCAGATCGCGATCCAGCCCGAGCAGCAGGTGCGGCTCAGCGGTCTGGTGACGGGAACGCCGGGCGGCGCGCCGACCAATCGCCCGGTCGCGGGCGCAAGCGTGGAGGTCTATCGCGTCTCGAGCGAGACCGGCGCACGCAATGGCGAGCCTGTCTATCGCGGCCAGACCGGCGCCGACGGGCGCTGGGGTCCCGCGGAGGTCGATCCGACGTCCTATCTCGAGATCGTCCTGACCTCGCCGGGCGCGCCGGTCACGCACTTCTACCGCTCGCCGTTCCCGCGCTCGTCCGACGTCGTGCATCTGCGCGCGGCGCGGCCGCTCGGCCAGGCCGATGCCGGCGCCGGAGCGATTCTCATCATGATCAGGCCGCGCGGCTATTTCGGCCTGCCCCGCGACATCGTGCTGCTCGACGGCAAGGAACCAACCGACGTACAGAAGGGAATACCGACCGATGCGGCAACGACATTGCGGCTGCCTGCGGGCGACGTCGGACGCAGCGTCATCGGACTGTTCAACGAGGAACGCATCACCGCCCGTCTTTGGCCAGCATCGGAGAGCAGGATTGCGGTGATCGAGCTGACTAATTAGTTGCTGGAGTATGATGATACATCATAGCCTCGGAGAGGGCGGAAGCGCGCCCCTCTCGCTTGTGAGCGGGACGACAGAGTTACCTCTGGCAGAAGGCCGTCGTTGCGCGACGGCCCGTTGCGACCCCGCAACCGAGGCTCGGTTGCTCGCGATGCAGCCGATCGGTGGTTCCAGGCTCGTGACAGCGTCGAGAGGCCGTGAATGAGTACCGCCGACGTCCATTATCTGCCGCAGGCACGATTGCCGCTGATACCGCCGACACCGCCGCGGGCGCCTGACAGCATGGGCGCGCTGCGCCGCGTGCTGATGATGGGCGACAACGCGATCGCGACCTGGAGCCAGCGCGCCTATGAGGACGACATCATTCGCGGCCGCTTCTTCGGCAGCTCCAGCTACATTCTCAATACGCCCGACACGATCAAGCACGTGCTGGTCGACAATTGGGAGAACTACGCCCGCACCGTCGGCGCCATCCGCGTGCTGCGTCCGGTGCTCGGCGAGGGGCTGCTGATCGCGGAAGGCAAGGCGTGGAAGCACCAGCGCCGGACGCTCGCGCCGGCGTTCACGCCACGCGCCGTTTCCGGCCTCATCCCGCACATGGTCGCGGTGAGCGACGAGACCGTCGCCAGGCTGAAGCAGCAATGCGGGCAGGCGCTCGACCTGCGCGAGATCATGCAGCGCATGACGCTCGACATCGCCGGCCGCACGATGTTCTCGTTCGAGATGGGCCGCCATGGTGCCACCCTGCGCGATTTCGTCTACGAGTATGGCGCGCGGCTGGCCAGCCCGCATCTGCTGGACATCGTGCTGCCGCTGTCCTGGCCGACGCCGCGCGACTTCGCGCGCCGGCGGTTCCGCAAGCGCTGGACCCGTTTCGTCGCCATGCTGATGGCCGAGCGCCGCGCCGCCGGCAAGCTGGAGGACGCACCGCCGCGCGACCTGTTCGACCTGATGGGCGCGGCACGCGATCCCGAGACCGGCGCGGCGTTCACCGATGCACAACTCGCCGACGAGGTCGCGACCATGATCCTCGCCGGCCACGAGACCACGGCAACGGCGCTGTTCTGGGCGCTGTATCTGATCGCGCTCGACCCGGCCAATCAGGACAAGCTCGCGCAGGAGGCCCGCGCCGCAACCGATCTCAGCGATCCGGATCAACTGCCGTTCACGCGCGCCGTGCTGGACGAGACATTGCGGCTCTATCCGCCCGCGTTCCTGATCGCGCGCGCAGCCAGCGGCCCCGACCGGATCGCCGCGTTCCAGGTGAGGCGCGGCGACGTCGTGCTGATCTCGCCGTGGCTGCTGCACCGGCACGAGAAGCTGTGGGATGCGCCCAACGCCTTCAAGCCCGAACGATTCATGCCGGGTGCGCCGCCGCCGGAGCGCTTCGCCTATCTGCCGTTCGGAGCGGGCGCGCGGGTCTGCATCGGGGCTCATTTCGCCCTGACCGAGGCGGTGCTGGCGCTGGCACGGCTGGTGGCGGCCTTCGACATCGAAATGCTCGACGCCGCACCCGTGATGCCGGTCGGCGTGGTCACGACCCAGCCGGATCGCTCGCCGCTGTTCAAGCTCACGCCCAGGGCGGGCGTCTGATCCCGGCGGCGGCCGGGCCATCGCTTCGTCTCTTGCTTGTGGGTTTGCTAGGCACCATCTTAGCACGCCATGAGCGACATCCAGGCCCAGCTTTCGGTTCTGAAGCAGACCGCCGATCCGGCCGTTGCGGACGCGATCACACGGTTGATTGAGGCGGGTGAAGATCACGAACTCAACCGTATCAATGCCCTGGAGTTCTCGGCGCGCGCCGGTCTCGATGAAGAACGGGTTATTTCCGGGTTCCTGCATGCTGCACGGATCGGCTTGTTCGATCTGACCTGGAACGTGCTCTGTCCTGGCTGCAGCGGCGTGCTGGATGCGCACGCCACGCTGAAATCTCTCCGCCATGACGATTACCATTGCGGACTATGCGCTTGCGGCTACGAGCCTTCCATCGACGAGCAGGTCGAAGTTGCTTTCACCGTGAGCTCCAAGGTCAGGAGCATCGCCGCTCACGATCCGAACACGCTGCCGCTCTGGGAGTATTACAAGCAGGTCTTCTGGAGTTCCGGGATCGACCTCGACCGGGAGACTTTTGCCTCGCTCAGCGAAGAAGTGACGCTTGATGCGCTCGAGCTGCCAGCCGGTGAAAAAGCCGTGCTCTCGCTGCAGCTCCCATCCGATTTCATCATCATCTTCGAACCGGTGACGCATTCTGCGCATTTCATCGACGTTCAGGGCGAGCCCACCAGGGAGCGCCAGCAGCTCGGACTCCTATTCAACAGGGCACATCCTCCGACCGGATCGATCACGTTGCGTCCAGGCCCGCTGCGACTGGCGCTCGACAATCAGGCCGGCGTACGGACGCTGCCGACCGTCTTCGTTGCCGGCGATGCGCTCCACCATCTCCTTGGCAAGCGCCGGCCTTTCCTGACCGCCAAGCGCATATTATCCAACCAGACCTTTCGCGACGTGTTCAAGGCGGACAATCTCAACATCGACCAGCGGCTGAAGATCACCTCGCTGACCTTCCTGTTCACCGACCTCAAGAGCTCGACCGCGCTGTATGAGCGCGTCGGCGATCTCGCGGCCTTCGACCTGGTGCGCGCCCATTTCCGCGCGCTGCTGGAGATCATCAACGCCGAGAAGGGCGCGGTGGTGAAGACGATCGGCGACGCCGTGATGGCGACCTTCGTCAAGCCCGAGCATGCGCTCGCCGCCGGCCTGCGCATGCGCGCGGCGATGCAGCGGCTCAATGCCGAGCGCGGCACCGAGGACCTCGTGGTCAAGATCGGCATCCACGAGGGGCCGTGTCTCGCGGTGATGCTGAACGACCGCCAGGACTATTTCGGCCAGACCGTCAACATCGCCGCCCGCGTGCAGAGCCTGTCGACCGCGCAGGAGATCCATCTCACCGCGCCCGTGATCGAGAGCCCCGGCGTCGCCGACATCCTGCGGGGCGCGAAGATCGCGCCAATTCAGAAGCACGCGGCGCTGCGCGGCATCGCCGACCGCATGATGGTGTACGAAATCCCCTGAGCCTTACCGAAATGTCATGCAGCCCGAAGGTCGCAGCGGATTGCCGGCGCAGCGTGGCATTCGCATATAATGAGCAGTCGCCGGCCGGTTTGCGGTCCACTACGGATCTGACAACGAAAGGACGCCATGCTCGAAGGATTGCGCCAATTCATCGCCGACGTCGTTTCGCCGCACGAGACCCCGGCGTTCGACGACAATGGCTATCAGCTCGCGGCGACGGCGCTGCTGATCCACGTCATCTCGCTGGACGGCGAGCCGAGCGAGATCGAACGGCGCAAGCTGCACGGCCTGATCGAGCTGCGCTTCGGGCTCGACCCCGGCAGCGCCGACCGGCTGATCGCCCAGGCCATGCTGGCGGAGGGCGACGCTGTCGATCTCTATCGCTTCACCAGCGTGATCATGCGCGAGGTCGATGAAGCCGGCCGCCTGCGCATCGTGGAGATGATGTGGGAGCTGGTCTTTGCCGACGGCAAGGTGACGGAGTTCGAGGACAATGTGGTCTGGCGCGCCTCCGAGCTGCTCGGCATCTCCACGCATGACCGCGTCGACCTCAAGCACCGGGTGGCGTCGCGGAAGTCCGGCGCCCCTGCTTGAACCGCCTGGCTCCGGGCGGAACCGACTTCATGCGGAGATGAACAAACTTTAATTTTGTTTCCGAAACCCCCCGTTCATGTAAACCCATGTGAATCTGAGGCTATTGCCGCAATCCCGCGCAAGGCCATGGAGCACGGTGTCTTGCATGTTCCCGTCCCGCTATGCTCTCGTCCGCCGCGATTGGATGATGTGCGGATTGTGATCGAAGAGCAGGATCGTGGGTGAACGTGTCACGCTCGTAACAGGTGCCTCGGCCGGGATCGGCAGCGAGTTGGCGCGCGTATTTGCCGCGAACGGGCACCGGCTCGCATTGACGGCCCGGCGCGAAGACCGGCTCGCGGCGCTGGCCCAGGAGATCGCCGCCAAGGGCGGCCCGGCGCCGCTGGTGATCCCCTGTGACCTCACCTCCTCCGACGCCGGCGCGACCATCGAGGCTGCGCTGTCGGCTGCCGGCCTGGAGCTGGAATATCTCGTCAACAACGCCGGCTTCGGCCTGTTCGGCAAGGCGGTACAGCTCGACCGCGCCGAGCAGCTCGACATGATTTCCGTGAACGTTCGCGCCCTGACCGAGCTGTCGCTGCGCTTTTCCGAGCAGCTGATCCGCAACAAGGGCGGCATCCTCAATCTGGGCTCTGTGGCCGGGTTCCTGCCGGGTCCCGGCATGGCCGTCTATTACGCCTCCAAGGCGTATGTGATCTCGTTCACCGAGGCGCTGCGCAAGGAGCTGGCGCCGCATGGCGTCCGGGTCACGGTGCTATGTCCCGGTCCGGTGCCGTCGGAATTCCAGGACCGCGCCGGCTTCAAGCCGGGCGTGGATTCGGTGATCCTCAACGTCTCGCCCAAGGCGGTGGCGGAAGCGGGCTATCGCGGCTTGATGGCCGACAAGCGCGTGGTGCTGCCCGGGCTCGGCATCAAGATCGTGCCGTTCATGCTGCGCTGGTTCCCGCGTGGCTTCATCCTCGCCGCGGTCGGCCGGCTGCAGCTGAAGCGGACCTGATCGCGCTGGCCCGGCGCTTGCTTTGGAATGTGCGCTCGCTCACGCGCCGTTAACCTTTGCTTAGCTATGATCGCCAGGTGATGCTCAGGCAAGACCCTTCGCTCCATCCGAACGGGCCCCAGGCCGACGTTCGGCAGCTCCATCCGAAGCCGGCCATGGCGGCTGCGCCGCAGCGGCCCATCCTCATCATCCTGCACCAGGAAACGTCGAGCCCCGGCCGGGTCGGCAATGCGCTGCGCGCCCGCGGCTATCCGCTCGACATCCGCCGGCCGCGGTTCGGCGATCCGCTGCCGGAGACGCTCGATGGGCATGCGGGTGCCGTAATTTTCGGCGGTCCGATGAGCGCGAACGATCCGGACGACTTCGTCCGCCGCGAGATCGACTGGATCGAGGTGCCGCTGCGGGAGCAGCGTCCGTTTCTCGGGATCTGCCTGGGCGCGCAGATGCTGGCGATCCAGCTCGGCGCCCCGGTTGCGCCGCATCCAGAGGGGCGCGCCGAGATCGGCTATTATCCGATCCGCCCGACCCGGGCCGGGCGCAAGCTGTGCCCGCATTGGCCCGATCACGTCTATCACTGGCACCGCGAGGGCTTCGATCTGCCCGATGGCGCCGAGCTGCTCGCCGAGGGTGGCGACTTTCCGGTGCAGGCCTATCAATACCAGAACGCGACCGGGCTACAGTTCCACCCCGACGTGACCTACGCGATGATGTGCCGCTGGACCACGCGCGGTCATGCCCGGCTGGACACGCCCGGCGCCCGTCTGCGCCACCATCATTTCGAGGGCCGCGCCGTGCACGATGCGGCCGAGCGGGCGTGGCTGGCGCAGTTTCTGGATGGCTGGCTGATGCGCGAGCCGGTGGCGGCGATGGCCGAGGCGGCGGAGTAGGACGGGCGTCCTGGTCAGTCCGTTGTTGGGCATCTTTGCCATCCAGCCCGCCGTCGCCCTTCGGGCTCTGGCGCGGCAACCTTCGCACGCTTCGCTATTCATTTGCTGAAGCGGCTTGCCGAGCCGAAGCTCGCGAAGCGAGCGAAGGTTGGTGGAGCCAGGCGGGATCGAACCGCCGACCTCGTCATTGCGAACGACGCGCTCTCCCAGCTGAGCTATGGCCCCGTAACACGACCGCCTCGATGTTGGGAAAAGGCAGCCGGCAGATCGGGCGCCATTTACAGTGGGTGCCGAGGTCAAGTCAAGAACGGTCACATCGTCCGTTAGCCTTGACGGGCACCTTCCCTTGTTTGCGCCGGGGGGAACCGATATCTACCGGTCGTCACAGGTCGAATTCGCGACCTCGCCCCCCGAGTGGACCCGCATGCGTGCCGTTCTCGACATCGTTCTGATCGTTCTCGACCTCTATGTCTGGCTGCTGATCGCCTCGGCGATTCTGTCGTGGCTGATCGCCTTCAACGTCGTCAACACGCGCAATCAGTTCGTCTCCGCCGTGGCCGAGTTCCTGTACCGAATCACCGAGCCGGTGCTGGCGCCGATCCGGCGCATGCTGCCCAATCTCGGCGGCCTCGACATCTCGCCGATCATCCTGATCCTCATCATCATGCTGATTCAGCGGGTGATCACCTACTACATCTATCCATTCGTGTTCTGACCGCCACGCCGTTCGCCATGGATCCCTGGCGCGCCGCTGCTGATGGTCTCACCGTCGCGCTGCGTGTGACGCCGCGCGGCGGCCGCGACGCGATCGACGGCGTCGAAACGCTGTCCGACGGCCGCAACGTGCTCAAGGTCCGCGTCCGGGCCATCGCGGATGGCGGCGAGGCGAATCGCGCGGTGACAGAGCTGCTCGCCAAGGCGATCGGCGTCACCAAGGCCTCGGTGCGAATCACCTCTGGCACCACCTCACGGCTAAAACAGGTCGCCATCGACGGCGATCCGTCCGCGCTCGATCAGGCCTTGCGCGACCTCCTTGCAGCCCATAAGCGGACCGGGAAACAACGACAATAGACGCAAGAAGTGCGAGCCGAGGTCTTTCGGCTTCGCAAGCGGCGATCTTCACCCTCCCCTGGAGGGGGAGGGTCGCCTCACGGTGAGCGAAGCGAGCGTGAGGCGGGGTGGGGTGATCTCTCCACCGGTACCGGCATCCGTGGCTTCACCCCACCCCGCTCGCCCGCTTCGCGTGCGATCGACCCTCCCCCTCCAGGGGAGGGTGGGAGCACGCGGCCAGCGTCTTGCTCGATGAACAGCCTTTGAACCGAGGATAGAGCAAAATGACCGCGCGCATCATCGACGGAAAGATCATTGCAGCCGACCTGCGCGCGCAGGTCGCCCGTGAGGTCGAGCGGGTCAAGCGCGACCATGGCCTGACACCGGGCCTCGCCGTGGTGCTGGTCGGCAACGATCCGGCGTCCGAGGTCTATGTCCGCAGCAAGCATACCCAGACCCAGGCGGCCGGCATGGCCTCGTTCGAACACAAGCTGCCGGCCGACGTGTCGCAGGACGAGCTGCTGGCCTTGATCGGCAAGCTCAACCGCGATCCCGCCGTACACGGCATCCTGGTGCAGCTGCCGCTGCCGAAGGGGCTGGAGACCGAAGTCGTGATCAATGCGATCGATCCGGCCAAGGACGTCGACGGGCTGCATCCGCACAATGCCGGCCGTCTCGCCGGCGGCCAGCCGGCGCTGGCGCCGTGCACTCCGCTCGGCTGCATCATCCTCAGCAAGACCGTGCATGGCTCGCTGGAGGGCATGAACGCGATCGTGATCGGCCGCTCGAACCTGGTCGGCCGTCCGCTGGTCCAGCTCCTGCTGAACGAGAACGCCACGGTGACGATCGCGCATTCGCGCTCGCGCGACCTGCCGGCGCTGACCGCGCGCGCCGATCTGGTCTACGCCGCCGTGGGCCGCCCGGAGATGGTGAAGCGCGACTGGATCAAGCCGGGCGCGACCGTGATCGACGTCGGCATCAACCGTATCCCGACGGCGGAGGGGAAGACGAAGCTGGTCGGCGACGTCGCCTATGCCGAGGTGGCGGAGGTCGCCGGCGCGATCACGCCGGTGCCCGGCGGCGTCGGCCAGATGACGGTGGCCTGCCTTCTGGTGAACACGCTGCGCGCCGCCTGCGCGATCGCCGGGCTGCCGAAGCCGGCCGTCTAGGCCTTAGCCCGCGGCGGCTTCCAGCAGCCGCCGATAGAAGCGGATCATGTCGGCATAGCCCTCGACCGACAGCCGCTCATTGGTGCCGTGGAAGCGCTTGAGATCCTCCGTCGTCGCGCGCAGCGGCGAGAAGCGGAAGATGCTGTCGGCAATGCCCGCATAGTGGCTCGAATCGGTGCCGGCGACCATCAGGCCGGGCGCCACCACCGCGTCGCTGAAGATCTCGCGAATGGTCCGGTTCACGAGCTGATAGGACGGTCCGGCGGTCGAGGTGACCGGCGGGGGCTCGCGGTTGCCGCGCAAGGACGTGATCGAGATGCGGTCGTTGGCCACGGTCTGCCTGACGTGGTCGATGATGCCCGCCTCGGTGTCCCCCGGCAGCAGCCGGAAATTCACGGTGGCGGAGGCGTTGCCCGGCAGCACGTTGTCCTTGTCGCCCGCGTTGAAGATGGTCAGCGCGGTCGTCGTACGGACCATCGCTTCGGCCGGACCGCTCTTGGCGAACTCGCCGAACAGCAGCGGTTTGGTCAGCCAGAGATTGGACAGCACGGCGCGGTTGATGCCGGTCATTTCCGGCGCCAGCGTATCAAACATCTCGCCGACCGTGCCGTCGATGCGCATCGGCAGCCGGTTGGCCTCGAGCTTCGCCAGCGCCGCACTCATCATGCCGATCGCGGTGTCCCGCGGCGGCATCGAGGAATGCCCCGGGGTGGCCTTGGCCGTCAGCACCAGGCTCGCATAGCCCTTCTCGGCAACACCGACCAGTGCCGCCGGCTTGTCGAGGCCCTTGATGCCGCCCTCCGAGATCAGCAGGCCCTCATCGATGACGAAGTCCAGCCGGACGTTGCGGGCGGCGAGGACGGCCGAGATGGCCTTGGCGCCCCGGGTGCCGCCGACCTCCTCGTCGTGACCGAAGGCGAAATAGATCGTGCGCTTCGGCTTGAAGCCGGCCTTGATCAGCGCCTCGGCCGCCTCCAGCATCGCATACAGATTGCCCTTGTCGTCCCAGGCGCCGCGGCCCCAGACGAAGCCGTCTTTGACGACGCCGGCAAACGGCGGCACGGCCCAGTCGGGCTCGGTGCCCGGCGCGACCGGCACCACATCCTGATGGGCCAGCAGCGCAATCGGCCTGGCCGCCGCATCCGAGCCCTTCCACAGGTACAGCAGGCTGTGCCCGGCCACGACCTCCTGTGTCGCGGCCGCATGAAAGGCCGGGAAGCTTGCCTCGATATGGGCCTTGAGCGCCGCGAAGGCATCGGCATTCAGCTCGGGATCGTCGGAGCTCGAAATCGTGCGAAAACGAACCGCCGCCGCGAGCCGCTGCGCCGCGGCCTCGGCATCGATGCTGATCTTCGGCAGCGCCGCGACATCGAGCTGCCGGGAGCCATGGCGAAACATGTTGACCAGCACGAGCGCGACGAGCGCCGCGCCTGCCGCCAGGATGAGAAGACCAAGGTATCGAAGGGACCTGAGCAGGCGGCGCATTGCAGAACGCTCCAAGACAAGACGGCGCCGCAGATCCTATCTGCGACGCCGTGAAACTGCTCGGAGCGGACTCGAAAGTCCATCGCCTGGAGCCGCGAAGCGCTGCGTTTGGAGCTTCCGCGCGCCCTACTTCTTCGCCGCCTTGGCGCGCGCGATGCCCTCGGCGATCAGCTGATGGGCGTCGTCGGCATTGCCCCAACGCAGCACCTTGACCCACTTGCCGGGCTCGAGGTCCTTGTAGTGCTCGTAGAAGTGCCGGATCTGCTGCAGCGTGATGTCCGGCAGGTCCGAATAGGTGCGGACCTTGTCGTAGCGCTGGGTCAGCTTCGAGGACGGCACCGCGATGATCTTCTCGTCGCCGCCAGCCTCGTCCTCCATCAGCAGCACGCCGACCGGGCGCACGCTCATGACCGCGCCGGGCACGATCGCACGCGTATTGGCGACCAGCACGTCGCAGGGGTCGCCGTCATTGGACAGCGTGTGCGGGATGAAGCCGTAATTGCCGGGGTAGCGCATCGCCGTATAGAGGAAGCGGTCGACGAACAGCGTGCCGGCTTCCTTGTCGAGCTCGTACTTGATCGGCTCGCCGCCGACCGGCACTTCGATGACGACGTTGACCTCGCGCGGCGGATCTTTCCCGATCGGGATGGCGTCGATGCGCATGGATGCTCCGTAGAACTTGAACGTTTGAGAACTTGAACGTTGAGGGTCGGACGCTCGACAGGCAAGCGCTGGCATTCGCAGTCGCAAAAAAATCGCGGCTGCGCAACAGCTACCTCAAGCCAACACTTTCAGTTCAATTCCAGTTCAATTCGGCGGCGCGTTAACGTTTAACGCGCCCGGAGCACGGCCGGCCCAGGCTCAGTTGGTCCAGGCAAAGGCAACCTTGTCGAGCGACTTCGGCCCGAAGCGCTCCGACGACCGCGCGACCATCCGGCCGCCCAAGGCGCGGTAGAACTCGGTGGCAGGATCGTTGTCGGACAACGCCCATACCACCATGCTCTTCAGGCCGCTCTGCGCGAGGTCGCGCTTGGCGGACTGGAAGAGCCGGCGACCGAACCCCAGCCCCTGAAATTCCGGTCGCAGATAAAGCTCGTAGACTTCACCGTCGAAGTGCAGGCTGCGGGCGCGATTGCGGCCGTAATTCGCATAGCCTGCGACCTTGTCGTTGAACACCAGCACGCTGACGCGGCTGCCTTTGCGGATCGCGCTGTCCCACCATTGGGGGCCGCGCCGGTTGATCAGCTTCTCCAGCTCTGCGCCAGGGATGATTCCCTGGTAGGCGGAACGCCAGGCTTCATCATGGGCTGACGCCACCGCAGCCGCATCTGCAGCCTTGGCCGGACGGACTTCGATCAGGGTTGTGCTCATGAGCGGATCAAAGCAAGTCGGCGGTCCGCCTTCAAGGTGCCACGTTAAAGATCGGTTAACCTGTGGACTTTCGGCATCACCGTGGCGGAGAGCTGTGCCGAAAAGGGACAAATTCGCAACATTGTTGAGGGTCGACGGTGCCCCGTCACCGCAGGTTCATACCACGAACTAAAAACTGCAACTCACTCGCGGTGGGCTCGGCTAGTGTGGCCGGAGCTCAACAACTTCCCGCCCGGCTGAATGCTGCTGCTTCGCTGCCTCTCATGGTTGATGGCGCTCGTCCTCGCGGGATCGAACGCCTGGGCACAGACATTCGGCCCGGCCTCGCCGGAAGGCGAGCCGGCCCGGCTGCAGCAATGGCTGGTGCCCTCGACCGAGCCTGGACTCCCCGCGCATGCGCTGCTGTATCGGCCTGCCGGTGACGGACCGTTTCCGCTGGCGCTGATCGCGCATGCCTCGACACAGAATGCGTTGCGGCGCGCGCAGCTGCCGCAGCCGAGCTACACGGCGATGGCCAGCGAGCTGGTCGCGCGCGGCTATGCGGTGCTGGTGCCGGAGCGGCTCGGGCATGGCCGTACCGGCGGCCCCTATGTCGAGGATCAGGGCGCGTGCGAAAATCCGGACTACGAGAAGGCGGGACGTGCCACGGCCACGCAGATCTCGCGCGCGCTTGCCTTCATGCGCGATCAACCATTCGTCGCCAAAGGCGGCGCACTTGTGGTCGGTCACTCGGCCGGCGGCTGGGGCGCGCTGGCGCTCGCCGATCAGCCCCGGCAGTTCGTTTCGAGCATCATCGTGTTCGCGCCCGGCCGTGGCGGCCATGCCGACGAGGTGCCAGGGCGCGTCTGTGCAGAGGCGCGCCTGCTCGATACGGCCCGCGCATTTGGACGCGGCGCGCGCGTGCCGGTCACGTGGCTGGTCGCGGCCAATGACAGCTACTTTCCACCACCGCTTTCGCGTCGGCTTGCGGAGGCCTTCGACTCGGCCGGAGGCCGGGCGGACTTCAAGCTGTTGCCAGCGTCCGGCGAGGAGGGGCATTGGATGATCGAGCGCGACGACGGCGTGGCACTGGCGGCGGATTTGCTGTCGCGGGCGCTGACAACGACACGTCGATCGACGCATCCGATGCCGCCGAACTAGCAGGACACGATGACGCTGTATTTCCTTGTCAAATATCTCCACGTGCTCGGCGCCATCGTCATTCTCGGCACCGGCACGGGGATCGCATTCTTCATGCTGATGGCGCATCTGAGCGGCGAGGCCGCGTTCATCGCGCGCACCGCAGGCGTCGTCGTCATTGCCGACATGCTGTTCACGCTCTCGGCGGTGCTGCTGCAACCAGTCACCGGCGGCACCTTGATGTGGCTGTCGTCGACGGCGATGACCGAGCGCTGGCTGCTCACCTCGCTCGCGCTCTACGCCGTCGCCGGCCTGTTCTGGGTCCCCGTGATCTTCATGCAGATCGAACTGCGCGACCTCGCCCGTGCTGCTGATATCAGCGCCCAGGCGCTGCCGCCGCGCTACTTCATCGTCTTCCGCCGCTGGTTCCTGTGCGGCATCCCCGGTTTCGGCGCGGTCATGGCCACTCTCTGGCTGATGATCGCAAAGCCGTTCTGACGAGACGCGCATGATCACGTCAACCAACCCCCGCATCCTCGTGCTTGGCGCCTCCGGCCTGATCGGACGCTTCATCACCGACGATCTGCGCCAGCGCGGCTGTGCGACGGTCGGTGTGGCGCGCGCGTTCTCGCCATCACAACGCACGTCACCGTTCGACATCGAGCTGCCTATCATGGCGCTCGATGCGCCGGCTTTGGCGAGTCTGATCCGCGCCCACGAGATCGACGTCGTCGTCAACTGCCTCGGCGTCCTGCAGGATGGTCCGGGCAGCGATACCGCTGCCGTGCATCGTGAGTTCGTCGCGCGCGTGCTCGCAGCGATCACGGCCTGCGGCCGTCGCGTACGCTTCATTCACATCTCGATCCCCGGCACGGCCGATCAGGATCGCACCGCCTTCGCGACCACCAAGCGCGAGGCGGAGCAGTTGATTGCATCCTCAGACATTCCCTACGCCGTCCTGCGCCCGGGCTTCGTGATCGCGCCATCGGCCTATGGCGGCAGCGCGATGGTCCGCGCGCTCGCGGCGCTTCCGGTCGACCTGCCGGCGAGGGATGCGGCGACGCCGTTCCAGCCGGTGGCGGTGGCGGACATCGCCGCGACCATCGCCTGGCTCGCGATGCGGCCGATCGATGACGAGGCGACGCGCGCGGTGAGCTGGGACCTGATGCAGCCCGAGGCGGTGACGCTTGGCGACGTCGTCGATGCGTTTCGGCGCAGTTTCGGCACGACGGATTGGCCACGCGTTGCCGTGCCCGCACCACTGATCAATCTCGGCGCTTTCGCCGGTGACCTCTGCAGCCGGCTCGGCTGGATGCCGCCGATGCGCACCACCGCGATCGCCGAGCTTCACCGCGGGGTGCACGGCGATCCCGCACCATGGATCGCGGCAACCGGCATCACCCCCACGCCGCTGGACGCCGTCGGCGCGCGTGGCGCCACCATTCAGGACAAATGGTTCGCGCGGCTGTTCCTGATCAAGGCACTGATCATCGCGAGCCTCGTGCTGTTCTGGGTCGCATCGGGGTCGATTGCACTGTTCGTCTCGTTCCCGGCGACCACGGCGGTCCTGACCACGCGCGGCTGGCCGGAAGGCTTTGCGACTCCGTTCGCGGCGATCACCAGCATGATGGATATTTCGGTCGGCCTATTGATCGCATTCCGCAGGACCGCAGCATTCGGGCTCGCCGCCGGCACCCTCGTCTCGCTCGGCTACATGCTCGGCTGCGCGATCCTCACGCCCGATCTCTGGCTCGAGCCGCTCGGCGCCCTGGTGAAGACGGGACCTGCGATCGTGCTGATGCTGGTCGCGCTGCTCATGATGGACAATCGCTGATGACCAACTGGCCCGACGATGACGTGATCCTCTACGACGGCGTCTGCGTGTTCTGCTCCCGCTGGGTGCAGTTCGTGATCGCGCGCGACACCGCCAGGCGCTTCCGCTTCACGCCGATCCAGTCGCCCTACGGCACCCGGCTGGCACAGGCCTTCGGCATCGATCCCCAGGACCCCGACACCAACGCGGTCGTGCATGGCGGCAAGGCGCATCTGAAATCCGATGCTGCGCTGACCGTATTGTCGAACCTGCCGGGCTGGGGCTGGACGCGCGCGCTGCGCGCCATTCCGAAGCCGCTGCGCGATGCGGTCTATGGCGTGGTCGCACGCAACCGCTACCACATCTTCGGCAAATACGAATCCTGCTTCGTGCCGGATGCCGAGCTGCGCAAGCGGGTGCTGGAGTCGTGATCCGGTCGGCGGTGAGATGCGGCCACGAGCGCCGATTAATCGATTGAACCGAATGATACGTGCGATATAATCTGTTGGATCGATTGGTCACAGCATGAAATTCTCTTCCTCGCACTTGGTTTGGGAGAGATTTCCATGGCTGCCCCCTCGCACGATCTGATCGCAGATGCGCCCGTTGCCATTCATCATCGACCTGCGCACGCGCCCGCGACGCCGGCGGCACCGACGCTGCTGCCCGGGCTCGCGCTGTCCGCGGCGCTCGCGGCCGGCGCCTTCGGGCTGCGCCTGCTGCCGGGCCTCGGCCTGTTCAGCCCGATGATCCTGGCGATCGTGGCAGGGATGGCGCTGCACAACGTGGTCGGCACACCGGCGCGGGCCAAGCCCGGCGTCGCCTTCTCGATGCGTCGCGTACTGCGGCTGGCGATCATCCTGCTGGGCCTGCAACTGACGGCGACGCAGATCGTCGAGGTCGGCGCGCGTGGTCTCGCCGTGATCGCGCTGAGCCTCACCGGCACCTTCCTGTTCACGGTGTGGATGGGACAGCTGCTCGGCGTCAATCGCAAGCTGGCGGAGCTGATCGCCGCGGGCACCTCGATCTGCGGTGCGTCCGCCGTGATCGCGACCAACACGGTCACGCGCGCCCATGACGAGGACGTCGCCTATGCGGTGGCCTGCGTCACGGTGTTCGGCTCGATCGCAATGTTCATCTATCCGCTGCTTCCGGCGCTGCTGCATCTCGACGCGCACGCCTTCGGCCTGTGGAGCGGCGCCTCCATTCACGAGATCGCCCAGGTGGTCGCGGCCGCGTTTCAGCAGGGCCAGCAGGCCGGCGAGTTCGGCACCATCGCCAAGCTGGCCCGCGTGATGCTGCTGGCGCCGGTCGTGCTCACGCTCGGCCTGCTGGCAACGCGGCGTGCGCGCCATGGCGGCGAGACCCGAGGCAATGCGCAGCCGCCACTGCCCTGGTTCGTGTTCGGCTTCATCGCGCTGGTCGGCCTCAACAGCGTGATCAGCATTGCCGCCGAGATGAAGACGGTGATCGTGACGGCGACCACGTTCCTGCTGTCGATGGCGCTGGCCGCGATGGGACTGGAAACGGATTTCGCCAAGCTCAAGGCCAAGGGCCTGCGGCCGCTGGCGCTGGGCCTGCTCGCCTTCCTGTTCATCGCAGGCTTCAGCCTGGCCCTGGTGAAGCTCACCACATAGGACGCTTGTGACGCTCGAACAGCTCAGGATCTTCGTTGCGGTCGCGACCCGCGAGCACGTCACCCAGGCGGCGCGCGACCTCAATTTAACCCAGTCGGCGACATCGGCGGCCGTGGCCGCGCTCGAAGCGCGCTACGAGACCAGGCTGTTCGATCGAGTCGGACGCCGCATCGTGCTCACGGCGACCGGGAAGGCGTTTCTCGTCGAAGCGAAGGCGGTGCTGGCGCGCGCGGCCGCCGCCGAGACCGTGCTGAACGATCTCGCCGGCCTGAAGCGGGGGCAGCTGGCGCTGGCGGCCAGCCAGACCATCGCGGGCTATTGGCTGCCGGCCTTCATTCACCGCTTCAGTGCCGCGCATCCGGCGATCAGGCTGCAGCTGTCGATCGGCAATACCGAGCAGGTCGCGACCCAGGTCCGCGAGGGCTCTGCCGATCTAGGCTTCATCGAGGGCGATGTCGACGATCCCGTGCTCACCGTTCAGCCGGTCGCGCAGGACAACATGGTGCTGGTCGGTCCGATCGATCATCCGCTGTGCCGCGGAAGGTCAGTGACAACCAGCGACCTGAAGACGGCGCGCTGGGTGTTGCGCGAGCAGGGCTCCGGCACGCGCGCCGCGCTCGAAACAGCGCTTGGCCGCTTCGGAATCACTCCGGCCGAGCTCGATGTGGTGTTCGACCTGCCGTCCAACGAGGCCGTGCGCGGCGCCGTCGAAGCCGGCGCCGGCGTCACGGTGCTGTCGCGCCTCGTGGTCATGCGCGCCGTCAAGGCCGGGCTGCTCGCCGTCGCCAACATCGAGCTGCCCAAGCGGCACTTCTACAGCCTGCGCCACAAAGAGCATCACCAGACGCAGGCCGCACGGGAGTTTCTGCGGATGGTGGAGGAGACGTATTGATCGGCACGTCATCGCGAGCGCAGCGAAAGCGATCCGGAAATCCCACCGCGGTGACAGTCTGGACTGCTTCGCTGCGCTCGCAATGACGATCGATGGACTAGCGCCTGGTTAATGACGCCAGAGCTTCCCGCGCCGCGCGCTCGCCGCTGTCGCGCGCGCCATGGGCGGTCGAGAAGAAATCCAAGGGCGTCGCCTCGCCGGCGAAGAACAGCCGATCATCAACCGGCGCGGCCAGCACGGCGCGCTTGTCGGCATGTCCGGGCAGTGCATGCGAATAGGCGCCGCGCGCGAACGGGTCGGCGCCCCAGCGGGACTCGGCGAGCGGACGGAGGCTGTTGCGGATGTCGTTGCCGAGCAGGGCCGCGATGTCGTCGATCGCCTGCGCCGCCAAGGCCCCCTCGCCCGCCGCCTCGATCTCGCGGGCGAAGCTGCCGCCATAAAAGCCTTCGATGCAGGGCTGGCCGAACGGGCGCAGCTGAAAGCTGCCGACCCGCGCGGTGTGGCTTCGGCCGCGCATGCCCGAATCCCTCGGCAGGTGCTCCCAGCCGTCGAGCGCCAGCGTCACCTTGTTGTCCAGCCCGAGTGGCAGGCCAGCGGCGGCTTCGACCTTGCTCGGCAGGGCCGGCGAAAAGCGGAGCGTTTCGTCGGCCATGAGACTGGTCGGCACGGTGACGATGACCTTGTCGGCCGTCAGCGTGCCCTGTGAGGTCGTCAGGCGGATGCGCGTGTCGCCGTGATCGATCAGGGTCACGTTGCAGCTCATGGCGATCGGCAGGCCCCCGCCATAGGCGGCGACCAGCGCGCCATAGCCGTGGCGAACGCGCCAGTTCAGCTCGGTGTCCTCATAGGCCTCGAAGTCGAGCAGCGACATCTGCTCCAGCTCGCAGCCGTTGAGATAGGTGCAGATCGCGTCGATCATGCCGTTCCAGCGATTGCCGGGCTCGAGGCAGATGCTCGCAGGCGCATCGCGGCCGCTCTTGGCAGCCTCCGCGGTACGCATGAAGAACGCCTCCAGCGCGCGGATGAATTCTTCGCGCTCTTCGCGCGGGAATGCCGCCTCATAGGCCTGGTCGCGCCACGGTGGACGTGACTTGTCGATGGCGAAAGCGAGCTTCCCGGCGATGGCGACGAAGGAGTTGCGATCAGCCGAATGCAGCCAGCCGCAGCCGAGATCGAACGTGACATCAGGCGAAGCCATGATGGTGTGGGCACGCCCGCCGATGCGGCCGCGGGCCTCCAGGACGATAAACGAGACGCCCTTGTCCTGCAGCGCATGTGCGGCGCCGAGGCCCGCGGCACCCGCGCCGATGATGGCGATGTCGATGGAGGATGGGAAAGACATTGGCTCATCCAACTCCGTCGTCACGCCCGGCCTTGTCCCGGGCATCCACGTCGTCCTCGCAAGCCCCAAAACGTGGATGGCCGGGACAAGCCCGGCCATGACGCATTTGAGAATGGAGGGCGGAAATTACGCCACCGCTTCCTTCTGCTTCTCGGCGCGCTTGCGCTCGTTCGGATCGAGATGCTTCTTGCGCAGCCGGATCGACTTCGGCGTGACCTCGACCAGCTCGTCGTCCTCGATATAGGCGAGCGCCTTTTCCAGCGTCATCTTGATCGGCGGCGTCAGGCGGACTGCCTCGTCCTTCGACGTGGTGCGGATGTTGGTGAGCTGCTTGCCCTTCAGGACGTTGATCTCGAGATCGTTGTCGCGGGTGTGCTCGCCGACGATCATGCCGCGATAGACCTTCCAGCCCGGCTCGATCATCATCGGGCCGCGGTCCTCCAGCTTGAACATCGCGTAGGCCACCGCCTCGCCCTGGTCGTTGGAGATCAAGACGCCGTTGCGGCGGCCGGCGATCTCGCCCTTGAACGGGGCATAGCCGTGGAACAGGCGGTTCATGATCGCGGTGCCGCGGGTGTCCGTGAGCAGCTCGCCCTGATAGCCGATCAGGCCGCGGGTCGGCGCGTAGAACACCAGCCGCAGGCGGTTGCCGCCGGACGGGCGCATCTCGATCATCTCGGACTTGCGCTCGCTCATCTTCTGCACGACGACGCCGGAATGCTCCTCGTCGACGTCGATCACGACCTCCTCGATCGGCTCCAGCCACGCGCCAGTGGCCTCGTCCTTCTGCAGCACCACGCGCGGACGCGACACCGACAGCTCGAAGCCTTCGCGGCGCATGGTCTCGATCAGGATCGCGAGCTGCAATTCGCCGCGGCCCGACACTTCCATGGCGTCCTTGTCGGCGGATTCGACGACGCGCAGCGCGACATTGCCCTCGGCCTCGCGCAGCAGGCGGTCGCGGATCATGCGGCTCGTGACCTTGTCGCCTTCGGTGCCCGCCAGCGGCGAGTTGTTGACGATGAAGGACATCGACACGGTTGGCGGGTCGATCGGCTGCGCCGGGAGCGGAGTCTCGACCGAGGGATCGCAGAACGTGTCGGCGACGGTGCCCTTGGTCAGGCCCGCGATGGCGACGATGTCACCGGCCTCGGCCTCGTCGAGCGGCACGCGCTCGATGCCGCGGAACGCGAGAATCTTGGAAATACGGCCCTGCTCGACGACCTTGCCTTCGGCGTTCAGCACCTTCACGGCCTGGTTGGGCTTGATGCTGCCCGAGGTGATGCGGCCGGTGATGATGCGACCCAGGAAGTTGTTGGCCTCCAGGATGGTGCCGATCATGCGGAACGGTCCCTCTTCGACCGACGGCGCCGGCACATGGCGCAGCACCAGGTCGAACAGCGGCTGCATCCCGGCGTCCTTCGGACCTTCCGGGCTCTCGGCCATCCAGCCCTGCTTGGCCGACCCGTACAGGATCGGGAAGTCGAGCTGCTCCTCGGACGCGTCGAGTGCGGCGAACAGGTCGAACACCTCGTTGATAACCTCGGTCGGACGGGCGTCGGGACGGTCGACCTTGTTGATGACGACGATCGGCTTGAGGCCGACCTTGAGCGCCTTGGAGACCACGAACTTGGTCTGCGGCAGCGGGCCCTCGGCGGCGTCGACCAGCACCAGGGCGCCGTCCACCATGTTCAGGATGCGCTCGACCTCGCCGCCGAAATCGGCGTGGCCGGGAGTGTCGACGATGTTGATGCGGGTGTCCTTCCACTGCACCGAGGCGGCCTTGGCCAGGATGGTGATGCCGCGCTCGCGCTCCAGATCGTTGGAGTCCATGGCGCGCTCGGCGACCTTCTGGTTCTCGCGGAAGGTACCCGACTGCTGCAGGAGACGATCAACCAGGGTGGTCTTGCCGTGGTCGACGTGGGCGATGATGGCGATGTTGCGAAGATTCATGGTCGGTGTCTTCTAAGCTTTCTCAAGAGCTCGTGCTCTGTCCCCGGCGGGGCGCGCGCTTTGTTATAGTCGAATCAAGCTGTTAGCTTTGCGACGCGCGCTCGCGAAACTCGTTCGGCGGCAGGGGCCGGCAGCCCCAAATAGGAAGCCCGGCCAATCGACCGGGCAGACCTCACGCGTTGCGGCGCAATATAGGCAGAAAATGCCAAAAAACAATGACTGCTTTCAGGAACGAGGAGCGGTTTCCAAGCGGCTGGCTAACGCCTCCGCGACCGCACGCTTCCGGGCAGCGCGGGAGAAGACGAGACCAACCACTCCGACCGGCAATTCCACGAGGACCAGCGCTGACAGCCAACGCGGTTGGCTGGTGTCTGTGCGCGGAAAGTCACTGGCGCCTGCAGGCTCAGCCCGCCGCGGCCTGCTCGGTCGGATAGACGCCGCGCAGGACCTCCTCGAAATGGGTCTTCACGGCCTCGTTGCACAGGCAGGAGCGGCGCTTCAGCGCGTCGAAGTCCCGCACCATGAAGGCGCCGCGGCGGGTTTCGAGAATGCCCTCGGCCCTGAAGGTCTGGACAACCCGGCTGACGTAGCTGCGGCCGACGCCCAGCAGCGTTGCCAGCTGCTCATGCGTCAGCGGCACGATCGGCTCGCCATCGGTACGGTCCATCGCGGCCACGATCCACTTCGCCGTCCGCTGCTCGATCGAATGGATCGCGTTGCAGGCGGTCGACTGGAACATCTGTGCCAGCATGCAATCGGCGTAGCGCGCGAACACGTTGCGCAGCGTCTTGGATTGCAGCTTGGCGGCCGCCAGGCGGGACAGCGGCAGCCGTGCGAACGGGCCGCCGAACTTGACGACGATCCGTGTGTAGGCCGGCAGGAAGCCTTCGCTGACGATCCCGCCGACGGCGCCCTCGCGGCCGACCAGGATGGTCTCGACGTCGCGGCCATCCTCATTGGGAACGAGATAGGACGTCAGCGCCGGCCCGCAGGGAAAATGCACGATCTGGACGTCGTCACCCGGACTGTAGAGCAGCTCGTTCGGCGTTGCCTCATCCTCCACCAGATACGGCGAGATCAGCGCGTAGTCGGCCGGACTGAGCCGCCGCAGCAGGTTGTTGTAGGGCCGCTCCCGGCTCAGCGTGGTCACACCTTGGCTCAGCATCGTCATCCCCGTGCGCAACGCATGTGCGTGATCCGTGCACCTTGTGTTCACAAGTGCACCGACACAGGAACTCTGATATGCTGCCTTGGTTCCAGGAACCCGCCAGCGCGCTCGAGAGGAGGCGCCGGCCGCGGGGTCCATCCCTCATCCTGGAACCCGCAGATCCCATGACCAGCTCGCAATCAGGCGTGCCCGAGTTCTATCAGCATGTGCTGGTCGTCGAAGACGACCCCATCATTGCGCTCGGACTGGAAGACACCATCACCGACCTCGGCGTTCCCGACATCAGGATCGCAGCCGACGTCGCAACCGCGCTCGCCATGATCGCCGAGCGCGTCCCGCAATTCGCGCTGCTCGATGTCGGCCTGGTCCGCGAAAAGAGCTTTGCGATTGCCGAGCGGCTGACGGCGCTCGGCATTCCCTTCGCCTTCTCGACCGGCTATGGCGCCGACCGCGTGCCACCCGCGTTCGCCGACCGGCCGCGGCTGCCGAAGCCTTGCCCGACCGAGGCGCTGGAGGCGGTGCTGCGGCGACGCGATTAGTTGCGGTCGCCGCACGCGGTCGCCGACGCGGAAGGCTCAGCCCAGCTTCGGATCGAGCGTGGTCGACCACAGCGCGACGTCGGCGCGATCCCGCAGGGTCACGGTCATCTGGCCCGTGGCGCCTTCGATCTTGACGTGGCCGAAGAACTGCATGCCGGCCGACGGCGGCAGATTCTGCTTGTCGAGGCCGGGCGCCTTGATGAAGCGCACCTCGGGGCCGAAGGTGTTGTCGAGCTCGTTCGGACCGAACGTGCCGGCATGCAGCGGACCGGAGACGAACTCCCAGAACGGCTCGAAATCCTGAAACTGCGCCTTGTTCGGATCGTAATAATGCGCGGCCGCGTAGTGCACGTCCGCCGTCAGCCACACCGTGTTCTGGATCGGCGCGGTCTTGATGAAGCGCAGGACCTCGGCAATCTCGAGCTCGCGGCCGCGCGCCGGGCCGTCACCCTGGGCGATGGCTTCCGAGCCCTTCTTGTTGGCCGCGTCGTCATAGACGATGATGCTGAGCGGCATGTCGGAGGCGATCACCTTCCAGGTCGCGCGGGAATTGAGCAGCGCCTGCTTCAACCAGCGCATCTGCTCCGGCCCGATGAAGTAGGACGCCGGACCATACTTGTCCTCGAGATTGGGACCGTTGGCGCCGCGGTAGCTGCGCTCGTCGAGCACGAACACGTCGAGATGCGGGCCATAGTTGATGGTGCGATAGACTCGGCCCGGCTCGATGATGCTCTCGCGCATCGGATACATCTCGTGGAAGGCGCGCGCCGCGCGGGCCGCGAGCAACTGGATGTTGCGCTCCTTGTAGGCGGCGGGCAGCTCCTTGGAGGCCGACCAGTTGTTGGTGACCTCGTGATCGTCCCACTGCACGAAGATCGGCACCTCGGCATTGAAGGCGCGAACGTTCTCGTCGAGGAAATTGTATTTGTGGGCGGCACGGAATTCGTCGAGCGTCTCGGCGACCTTGGCCTTCTCTTCCACGGTGAGGTTCTTCCACACCTTGTTGTCCGGCAGCTTCACCTCGGACTTGATCGGACCGTCGGCGTAGATGGTGTCGCCGGAGTGCAGGAAGAAGTCCGGGCGGTGCTTCTTCATCGTCGAGAAGGTGAACATGCCGCCATCATCGGGATTGATGCCCCAGCCCTGCCCAGCCACGTCGCCGCCCCAGACGAACGAGACGTCGCGCTTGTTGCCTGGCGCGGTGCGGAAGCGGCCGGCCACGGCCTCGCTTTCGACGGCGGTATGCGACAGGTCCCGGAACTTGACACGGTAGAAGATGTCCTGGCCGCTCGGAAGGCCGTCGATCAGCATCTTGGCCGTGAAGTCGCTTTCCGGAAGCGCGGCGATCGGTGGCAGCGCCCGTGCGTCCTTGAACGACTCGGTGGTCGCCACCTCGACCAGCATCTGCGACGGCCGGTCCGCGCGCGCCCAGACCACGCCACCATCCATGCCGACGTCGCCGGACTGCACGCCATGCGTGATCTGCGGCCGGTCGGCGGCGCGGCTCAGATAGGGCATCGCCAGCGTCGTGACGCCGGCTGCGGCGGCCGTCGACAGGAAGCGGCGGCGGGACAGGGCGGTGTGCGGTCGAGGAATGCGAAGCGTCATGCGGATCTCCTGGTCGGATCGCGCGCGGGAGCCGGCGCGAGCCACGGCCCGGCAGACCTAGAAAAGATTGATGACGCTGGAATTACAATCGCGCCGTGGACAGCGCGTGACACGGCCGCAGGGCAAGCGTGGTCCGACCTCAGGTGCCGGCGGCACGCAACTGCGCGCCGGTTCGCTGCAGATTGGCGGGCATGCTCATCAGGATGAGCTTGCGATCGGCCACCGCGTTGTGGAACTGCTCGAGCGCGATGTTGAACGCGGTCAACGCCCCGTGCTCGATTGCACCGTCCTCGAAGCAGGTCAGCGTGTTGCGCAGGATCTCGTCGGCCTCGCTCTGCAGCTGGTCGAGCTCCTCGGTCGAATCGCTCTTGCGCGCGATCGTGATCATCTCCAGCAGACGATCGCGCAGCGAGGTGTTGATGGTGCGTTCGTCGCGCTTGAGATAGCCGGCGAACCAGGCACCGGCCGAACCCATCGCCGAAAGCGCCATCAGGCCCCACCAGATGTAGTCGCTGTAGCGGTCGAGGAATGTCTTCTCCTCGCCGTTGATGAACGCCGCCGCGCCGGGATGCGCCGGAATCGCGGCGTCCTTGTCGGTGTCGGGGGTCTCGATCTTGGCAGCCAGCGGGAACTCCGACAGCAATTGCTGGCGCACCGAAAACAGCTGATGGGTGAACGCGGACACGGTCGAATCCGACAGGCCTTTGCGCGCCACGATGTGGTGGTTGAAGCTGATGGTCTTCACCTCGTCCTCGGGACGATCGGGCGAGCCGCCAAACGCGCCGGCGGGAATTTCGGTCGATTCATATTCGGGGTGGTTCTGCGCGATCGCTTCGGCCGAATCGATCGCCAGGAAGGTCGGCGTGCCGCCGTCCTTGGTGGCAGCGGCGATCGCATCCGCCGTGATCTTGCTATTGATCGGTCCGGCCGCAAGATAGACGTCCGCCCGCTGGTTGCGCACGGCTTCGGCGGCCTCGGTGATCGGGACTTGGACGATCTCGACCTTGCCGGCGTCGACGCCGTACTGATGCAGGATCACCTTCAGCAAATTGGCGTTCGCCGGGGTCCGACCGATGATGCCGACCTTGTGGCCCGCGAGCTGGGAGATCTTGGTAATCTTGGCGCCCTTGCGACCCTTGCCCTTGCCGCCCGGAGGCACCCAGAGCACGGCGACGTTCTTGCGCAGCGTCGCCACGGCCTGCGCGTTCTTTGGGACCTCGAGGTCACCCCGGACGATCGCGAGATCAACCTTGCCTGCGGCCAGCGCCTGCGCGCTCTGTGCGGCGCCCTCGGTCGGAACCGGCCGCAGCCTGACGGAGGCGTGCGACTGGGAAAAGGCCTGGGTCAGGGCCTGGACGACCTTCAGGTCGTCGCTGTTGGGCGGACCGACCGCGATCTTGAGCACCACGGGACGCATCGCGAAATAGTAGGCACCCGTCAAAGCGCCGACGACCGCGAGGATCCCGGCGATGACGATGAACACGGCAGGGCGCATCCGTGAGCGCTGCGCTGGCGTGGTCTGAGTATCTACCAGATCCCGTCCTCCGGTGGTCCAGGCCCGGGCGATGCCACAGGCGGCTTCGTCTGGCCACGTCGTCCTTCAATAGAGCCGAACTGTAGCAAATTTCTTGTCCGCCCGGAGTGACATCTGCGTCATGGTTACCATCGCACCAGTCGCCGGAGGATCGGGGCAGTTCCAAGCGCCTCCGGCATCGCGCCTGTGACAAGGCTCTGATCGGGATGCGTTTTCGGTTAGTCTTGGCAACCGGACACCGGCGCGATCCAGCCGGAGGTAGCCCCGCAGTCGCCCGGATGCTGCCACGCGTCCGGTCGATTGCACCACGAGAGGAGATCGAGATGCCGCAACCATTGTCGTCGGAGGCACGCGCCACCGCCTTGCGGGAGCTTCCCGGCTGGTCCGAGGCGCAGGGCCGTGAGGCCATCGCCCGCACGTTCACATTCACAGACTTCAACGAAGCCTTCGGCTTCATGACCCGCGTCGCCCTGGTCGCTGAAAAGGCTGACCATCATCCCGAGTGGCGCAACGTCTACCGCACCGTCGAGGTGGTCCTCACGACCCATGACGCAGGCGGCGTGACCATGCGCGACATCGCGCTCGCCAAGGCGATGAATGCGATCGCCGCGACGATGCGCGGCTGAGATCTTGGCGACGACGGCACGCGCCTTGCGGCCGGCGTCGCCATCACCACATCCGAGGGCGAGGACCGCACCCCCAGCGCCGTCTGGAACCGGAGATCGGACATCATGTCGGATGCGACCGACTACAGCGTTGGCTTCGAGCCCGCGGAGCGGCTGGCCCGGGATCGCGAGACCCTTCGCCGTCGTTTCTGGATCAAGTTCAAGAAGGTTGTCGCGCGGCTGCCATTCGCCGAGGAGCTGCTTGCAGCGTATTACTGCGCCTTCGACAAGGAGACACCCCGGCACGTACAGGTCGCCCTGCTCGGCGCCATCGCCTACTTCGTCGTGCCGTTCGACTTCATGCCTGACGTGTTGCCCATCCTCGGCTTCACCGACGACGCGGCGGTGCTCGCCACCGCCATCCGCATGGTCGCTTCGCACATCACGCCCGACCATCATGCGGCAGCCCGCGCCGTACTCGCGCGGCTGGCGGCAGACAAGAACGCTGACGGCGAGAATATCGGCTGACGGCGGCTCCGGCCGGCAAGCCGGGCGCCCGCAGTCAGCGCATCGGAAGGGCACAACAGCAAAAAGCCCCGCATCCGCGGGGCTTTTCTCCTGATGGGACTTCGTCGAACGCTACGAGCTCAGCGCTGGCCGCGCGCCTGGGCGCGGGCGCTGCCGGTCTTCTCGGCCTCCCAGGCCTGGTACTGCTTGAACAGCGCCTCGCGGTCGGCCTCGCTCGGCATCGCCCTGCCGGCGCTGCTCTGCTTCAGGAAGTCATCGAAGCGGTCGCGCTGTGCGCCTTCCATGGCGTGGCTCTCCAGCCATTTGCTGGCGGACGGCAGCCGCTGCCAGCCGGCGAGCGGCGCCGAAAGCGAAACCTCCTTCCACTTCGGATGGAACGGCGGATTCTGGAATGCCGGGAATTTGGTGAAGAAGGCGTCGACGAAGGTCGCGAGCTTGCGATAGCGGTCGGTGTTCGGCGCCCAATTATAGGCGGCGAGCACGGCCGGCACCGCGATCGTGTCGACCTTCTCGCCCTCGGCGATCAGGTTCGGGTAGTCCTTCGCCGTCAGGGTCGCCGGCAGATAGTCGGTCTGCAGCGGTCGATCGTAGTCGACGTTGACGAGATGGAAGCGGCCGTCGTTCACGAAGGTCGAGACCGACTTGTAGGGCTTGCCGCCGACCACGATGACGGCATCGAGCTCGCCGCGCTTCAGCTTCTCCATCGCGATGCGCTGCTCGATGTAGGCGAAGTTGGCGCGCAGGCCAAGCCGCTCGAACACCGTCAGCGCCGTGACGAAGGTGCCGCCATTCGGCAGGTCGACGCTGACCCGGCGGCCCTCGAGGTCACGCAGGTTGCGCACCGCGCGCGGCGCGATCACCTGCATCTCTTCATTGTAGAGCTTGGTGACGTAGGTGAACTGCCGCTTGATGTCCTTGGCGAAACCCTTGCGCTCGAGGTAGTCGAGCGTATCGGCGCGGACGACGCCGAGATCGACGCCCTGCAGGAACAGGATGTCGGCCACGCTCTGCACCGAGCCGCGGCCGACGATCGGCAGGACGCGCAGATTGTTGCCGTCGTCGAGCAGCGAGGCCAGATCGGCGCCGAACTGCACATAGGTGCCGCCAATGGTGCCGGTGATGAGCGTCACCGTGTTGGCGTTCAGCGCCTGCTTGGTCTGCACCGAGCCGAACTGGAAGATCGCCTTGAGGCTGTCGCTCACCTTGGCGGGGTCGAACTCGCCTTCCTCGGCGTGGGCAGCGAAACCGCACGCAATCATCATTGCGGCCAGGGCCGCTCCAACAAGACGTCGCATCTGTCCCCCTTGATCTAAGGCTGGCACATGTTTGCGAGCCGGAACGCGGGCAGCACCAGGTCTCGCCTGGCATCGCCCATGAACAGACTCGAAAATCACGCGTGAAACAAAAAAATGAAACGAGGCGGCATCGCTGCCGTCACGAGCGTTCAGTTCTGCAGTTGATCGAGCCTGCGCTGCGCTTCAGCCGAGCCGAGCTGGGCGGCGCGGCGGTACCAGTTGCGAGCCGCAGCCGGATCGGCATTGATGTTGCGGATGTCCTTCGTCCCCAGCACGTGGGGATCGTAGGTCTGGGCAAGCATCAGCGCCGCGGCCGGTTCTTGCGCCTCGGCCGCGCGCTCCAGCAGCAGTCGGGCCGGCGGGATGTCGCCCGCGGCCAGCAGGCTCTTGGCGCGTTTCATGATGCCCGCGAGTTCGTCGGGATCGAGCCGGCGGACCTGCGCGGGCGGCGGAGCGGCGGTCACGGCGCCGAGGCCGGGTGCGACGATTGCCGATCCGGCGCCCGGCGAATTGATCGAGGATGGCTCCATCGCGCTCGGGGCCGGCGCGGACGGTGCCGTGGCGAAGCTCGGTGGTGCTGCAACCGGCGCGGGCTGCGTCACACTGCGATTCTGCAGCGCTGTCTGGTAGGCGTTGGCGATGTCGTCACGCGTCGGGGCCACGGCTGCCGTCTGCACCGGCGCCGCCGCAGCCGGCGGCTCGGCGGGCGGCAGTCGCGCCGGCTCGTTCAGCTGCATGTCGCGCGCGGTGAGCTGCGTGTTGGTGGCCTGCGGCGGGGCCGTCGGGTCCGGCGTGGCGCCGATGATGGAAGCCTTGGCACTGGCGATCAGGTCGCGCGTCGCATCCGAGGTGACAAGCGCGAAGAGCACCGCGACGCCGGCCGCAGCCACCACGGCGAGAAGAATCCGGGACGAGACCGAGACGCGGCGGGTCCGCTCCGGCCACTGGTCCTCGAAATGCGTGCTGTCGATCTGGTTGCCGCTCTCATACTCAGAGAGGAACATCGGCATCGATTCGTCGTTTGGATAGTTATCCTGGGTCGACCGGCCGAAACGATAGCTCGGTGGGCGCTCCTGAGGGAGTTCGTCGGGGAAAGGCCTGAAGTCAGGCTCCGAAGGAGTTCTGTTGTTGAAACGCCCGCGCGTCGTCCGCTCAGCCATGGCCTTCATCCCCATCTCAACTTCACGCAACATACTTTTGGTCCCAAGCCCGTCAGAAGCTCGAGACACGTCACGATTGCCAGAGGCACCCCACTGCCGACAACTAATTGACTAATTGAATCCGACTAAAAGTGGACGAGAGCCGGCATGATTCTGGAAACATTTTGATCTGATTGTGGCAACGCACGTGCGACATCGCACGGCACCAAATCCAGAAACGTCGTGATAACAACGGCAAAGCCTCAAATTAACCACGCCACAATGTGGCGCGGTTGCGTTAACCAAGAAACGCTCGTTTTCGGATTTTCTGCTTCCGGTTGCGAATCCGTGGCGCCGGCGCGGCAGCCCGCCGAACAAATTTGCGACCGCCGCGCAGCGCGCGGATGTCACAGCGACGCCGGGCCGGCTCGAGCATTCCATCGGCACAACAGCCGGGGCTCTGCTCGGTTTGGTTGCACGGATCAGGGCGAGGCTATCCCGGGGAGTACAGCCCCCCGGGGGCCTTCATTGCGCGACGTCCTCAGGGGTGCAGGATCACCTTGCCCATCGCCTGGCGGCCGGCCAGCACCTTCAAGGCATCGGCGGTCTGAGCCAGCGGGAAGGTGCGGTCGACATGCGACGACAGCTTGCCCTCCGCGGTCCACTGCACGAGCTTTTCGAGGTTGGCGCGGTTCTTGGCGGGGTTGAGTCGGGTCCAGGCGCCCCAGAACACGCCGCGGATATCACAGCCCTTCAGCAGCGCGAGGTTCAGCGGCATCTTCGGGATGTCGCCGGCCGCGAAGCCAATCACCAGGAACCGGCCCTCCCACGCGATGGAACGCAGCGCCGCCTCGGCGTAGGCGCCTCCGACGGGATCGAAGATGATGTCGGCACCCTTGCCGTCGGTGAGCCGCCGCAGTCCCTCCTTGAGATCCTCCTTGGCGTAGTTCAACGTCAGCGTCGCGCCGTGCTGCCTGGCAAATTCGAGCTTCTCGTCCGAAGAGGCGCAGGCGACGACCTTCAACCCCATCAGCTTGCCCAGCTCGCAAGCCGCCAGGCCGGTGCCGCCGGCGGCGCCAAGCACGGCCAGCGTCTCGCCCGGTTTCGGACTGGCACGATCCTCCAGCGCATGCAGCGCAGTGCCGTAGATGATGATGATGCCGGCGGCGCGATCGAAATCGAGATTGTCCGGAATCTTGACGATCGACGCGGCCGGCAGCGCGATCTTTTCGCGCGCGCCGTTGTGGCCGCAGGAGGCGACGACACGGTCGCCGACCTTCAGTTCGGTGACACCATCGCCAACGCTCTCGATGACACCCGCGACCTCCGCACCCGGCGAGAACGGGAACGGCGGCTTGATCTGGTACTTGCCTTGGATCATCAGGATGTCGAAGAAGTTCAGCGCCGCCGCCTTGATCGCAATCACGGCCTCGCCGGGACCGGCCACCGGATCTGGCACCTCGGTGAGGACGAGATCGTCGGGCTGACAGAATTGCGAGCAGAGAATGGCTTTCATGGGCGCTCCTTGGTCGTTGCCGCCGGATCGAGGTCCGGCTTTGGGAACGTCATGCCGGATTTGCCGCCGCGCCACAATCATCATCAGGCCGCGGCAGCTGCGCAGCGCCGGGCCAGGGACGCGGAGCGCCGGACAATCCGGCTCTGCGGCCTTTGCAAGCGGTGCATTTAGCCGCTATCCATCGCGACCACGGTCAGCGATTCCGGGCCATTATCCAGTCACAATATTGGTGGAACGAAGTCGCGGGGGAACTCAACGTATCATGTTGTTCGGGCGATTGTTGACAACGCTGGTCGGCGGCGTGCTGCTGTTCGGAGCTCCGAGCCTCGTAGCGGCACAGAGCGCCGCGCCAAAGGCCGCAGCTCCGCATCCGAAGGCCGCACCGAAATCGGAATCGAAGCCGGCCGTTCCCAACATCGGCGGCGCGGAACCGACGCTGATCGGACAGTTCGGCGGCTGGGGCGCCTATACCGCGATGCCCGGCGGCAAGAAGGTCTGCTTCGCGCTGGCCAAGCCGACATCCTCCAAGACCAATCCGCCCAACCGTCCGCGCGATCCCGCCTATGCCTTCGTGTCGACCCGGCCCTCCGAGAAGGTCTTCAACGAGGTCTCGATCATGATCGGCTATGCGCTGAAGCCGGGATCCGACGCCACGGTGGAGGTCGGCGGAGCCTCCTATGCCATGTATACCCAGGGCGACGGACTTTGGATCAAGAACGCCGCCGAGGAAGAGCGGATGGTCGATGCCATGCGCAAGGCGCCCGAGGCCGTGGTCAAGGGCGTCTCGGCCAAGGGCACGGAGACCACCGACGTGTTCTCACTGAAGGGCCTCGCCCAGGCGCTCGACCGCATCGGGCAGGATTGCCGCCGGTAGACGGCGGCCGCTGGTACCGCTCGTCAGACGGGTCGCATTTGCCGGCCGGATCGTTATATAAACCCGCTGAACGCCTTCGGCCGCCGCGGCCGGGCAGCACTTTGGGCCCATCGACATGGCAACGACTGCCGGGCTGCGCGACTCCTCTGCGCCCCTCGAAAAGACTCCGCTCGAAACCTACGTCCCGCCGGCGAAGCCCTCGCTGATCGGCCTGTCACGCGCGGAGCTGGCAGCAAGGCTCGGCCAGGTCGGAGTGCCAGAGCGCCAGCAGAAGATGCGGGTGCAGCAGTTGTGGCACTGGATCTATTTCCGGGGCGCCAGGTCGTTCGACGAGATGACATCGGTATCGAAGGACACACGCACCGCGCTGGCCGAACATTTCACGGTCGACCGTCCCGAGGTCGTGGCCGAGCAGATCTCCAACGACGGCACCCGCAAATGGCTGCTGCGGCTGCCGAGCGGCGACAATCTGCAGAAGGCCCACGAGGTCGAGTGCGTCTACATCCCCGAGACCGATCGCGGCACGCTCTGCGTCTCCTCCCAGGTCGGCTGCACGCTCAACTGTTCGTTCTGCCACACCGGCACGCAGCGGCTGGTGCGCAACCTGACGGCCGGCGAGATCGTCGGCCAGGTCATGGTGGCGCGCGACCGGCTGAACGACTGGGCCGACCGCGAGACCCCGCTCGGCAACCGGCTCATCACCAACATCGTCATGATGGGAATGGGCGAGCCGCTGTACAATTTCGACGCGGTGCGCGACGCGCTGCTGATCGTCTCCGACAATGAGGGCATCGGCATCTCCCGCCGCCGCATCACGCTGTCGACCTCCGGCGTGGTGCCGAACATCAAGCGCGCCGGCGAGGAGATCGGCGTGATGCTGGCGATCTCACTGCACGCCGTGCGCGACGAACTGCGCAACGAGCTGGTGCCGCTCAACCGCAAATATCCGATTGCCGAGCTGCTGCAGGCCTGCCGCGACTATCCCGGCGCATCCAACGCGCGCCGCATCACCTTCGAATATGTGATGCTCAAGGGCGTCAATGATTCGCTCGACGACGCCCGGCTGCTGGTCAAGCTGCTGAAGGGCATTCCGGCCAAGATCAACCTGATCCCGTTCAATCCCTGGCCCGGCTCGGCGTATGAGTGCTCGGACTGGGAGCAGATCGAGAAGTTTTCGGAGTACGTCTTCAACGCCGGCTATTCGTCGCCGGTGCGCACGCCGCGCGGCCGCGACATCCTCGCCGCCTGCGGCCAGTTGAAGTCGGAGACGGAGAAGCTGTCCGCGCGGGAGCGTCAGGCACTGCGCGCGATGGCGATGACGGATTGATGATTGATCGCGCCTGCACATCCGAACGAGATCGTCATGCCCGGGCTTGACCCGGGCAGCCAGCAATTCATCGACTGAGTGATGGATGGCCGGCTCAAGCCGGGCCATGACGAGCGAAGAAAGCGGAGCGTCGCTTGGGTAACACGGGTCTAAAGCCATGGCGCTGATCGGCCGTCTCGTCGTGATCGCGTTCGCGTTTCTTGCCGCGTGCTTCCTCGCGGGGCTGATCGTGGTGACCGCAGTCCTGTTTCCGGAGTTCTCCGATCTCGGCAACGGCCCGATCGATCAGGGTGCGTTCGAGGTCATCATCGGCTTCGGCTTCATCTTCGTGTCGGGCTTCGCGCTGATCCCGGCGCTGCTGATCGCACTGATCACCGAGGCTTTCTCGATCCGCAGCGTGCTCGCCTACGCGATCGGCGGCGGCGTGGTCGGCGCAGCCTGCTATCTCGGCCTGGTCCCGTTCGATCCCGAGACCTTCCGGTTCGAGGGCATCGTGCGTCGCCATCTCGAGATCCTGACCGGGGCCGGCATCGTCGGCGGACTGGTCTATTGGCTGATTGCCGGCCGCAACGCCGGCCGCTGGCGCGAGCCGTCGCCGCGCCTGCCGCCACCGCCGCCATTGCCGTCGGGATCGCCACGTTGAGCCGCCGGCCTTTCCATCGCCATCCGCTTTCGCTAAACCGCGCGCCATGAACCGGACCGGCCTCTTCATCGCATTGTCGCTCGCGCTCGTCATCGGCGTGCTGTTCGGCGTCTTTCCCGAGCTCGACCTCAAGCTGGCCGCGCTGTTCTACGATCCGCGCACGCACAGCTTCCCCGTGAAGCTCGACGGCTATGCTGCGTTCGCGCGCGATGCCGCGATGTGGGTCGCCTGGGGCATCGCGCTGCCGTCCATCGTTGCGCTCGTCGTGAAGCTCGTCCGTCCCGACCGGCCGCTGCTGGTGAAGGGCCGCACCGTGGCGTTCCTGCTGCTGACCTTATCGCTCTCGGCCGGCGTGCTCACCAACTTCACCTTCAAATCCTATTGGGGCCGGCCGCGCCCGGTTGTGGTGGCCGAGTTCGGCGGCGACATGCAGTTCGTGCCGTGGTGGGATCCGCGCGGCGGCTGCGGCCGCAACTGCTCGTTCTTCTCCGGAGAGGGAGCCACCGCATTCTGGACCCTGGCGCCGGCCGCGCTGACGCCGCCCGCGATCCGGCCCGTCGCCTACGGCGCCGCCGTCCTGTTCGGCATCGCCACCTCGGTGTTGCGGATGGCGTTTGGCGGACATTTCTTCACCGACATCGCCGCGGCCGGCCTCGTCACCTTCATCGTGATCTGGCTGCTGCACGGCTACATCTACCGCTGGCCGTCCACCCGCCTCACCGACGCCGGCATCGACGCCGCCCTGACCCGCTTCGCCTGGCCGGGCTTCCGCCTGATGCGCCGGCTGTTCGGCCGCCGTACCGCGGATACCAGCCCCGCGGCCTGAGCGCGGGCCGGTCGCCCTCAGTCGCCATTAAAGGCGTGCCCAGCAACGCAAAATCTGTTATTCGCGCCCGAATTTCTGAACGGCGCAGCCACAAACACGGTTGGACTCTCCCATGACCACGATCCTGAAAAGCCTGCCCAAGGGCGAGAAGGTCGGCATCGCCTTTTCCGGCGGTCTCGACACCAGCGCCGCGCTGCTCTGGATGAAGCAGAAGGGCGCGCGTTGCTTTGCCTACACGGCAAATCTCGGGCAACCCGACGAGTCCGACTACGACGAGATCCCGCGCAAGGCGGTGAGCTTCGGGGCCGAGAAGGCGCGCCTCGTGGATTGCCGCACTCAGCTGGTGCATGAGGGCATCGCCGCGATTCAGTCGGGCGCCTTCCACATCTCGACCGGCGGCATCACCTATTTCAACACCACCCCGCTCGGCCGCGCCGTCACCGGCACCATGCTGGTCGCCGCGATGAAGGAGGATGGCGTCAACATCTGGGGCGACGGCTCGACCTACAAGGGCAACGACATCGAGCGCTTCTACCGCTACGGCCTGCTGACCAATCCGAGCCTCAAGATCTACAAGCCCTGGCTCGACCAGCAGTTCATCGACGAGCTCGGCGGCCGCGCCGAGATGTCGGCCTTCCTCACGGCCAACGGCTTCGACTACAAGATGAGCGCCGAGAAGGCGTATTCGACCGACAGCAATCTGCTCGGCGCCACCCACGAGGCCAAGGATCTCGAGAGCCTGAGCAGCGGCATCCGCATCGTCAATCCGATCATGGGCGTGCCGTTCTGGCGCGAGGATTGCGTGGTGAAGCCGGAGACGGTCGTGGTCCGCTTCGAGGAGGGTCAGCCGGTCGCGCTGAACGGCCAGAGCTTCAGCGATCCCGTGGCGCTGTTCCTGGAGGCGAACGCGATCGGCGGCCGTCATGGTCTCGGCATGAGCGACCAGATCGAGAACCGCATCATCGAAGCCAAGAGCCGCGGCATCTACGAGGCGCCGGGCATGGCGCTGCTGCACATCGCCTATGAGCGGCTCGTCACTGGCATCCACAACGAGGATACGATCGAGCAGTACCGCATCAGCGGCATGCGCCTCGGTCGCCTGCTCTATCAGGGCCGGTGGTTCGATTCGCAGGCGCTGATGCTGCGCGAGACCGCGCAGCGCTGGGTGGCGCGCGCCGTCACCGGTGAGGTGACCCTGGAGCTGCGCCGCGGCAACGACTACTCGATCCTCAACACCGAGAGCCCCAATCTGACCTACCAGCCGGAGCGGCTGAGCATGGAGAAGGTCGAGGACGCCGCGTTCACGCCTGCCGACCGCATCGGCCAGCTGACGATGCGCAATCTCGACATCACCGACACCCGCTCCAAGCTGAAGCTCTATTCGGACACGGGGCTGCTGTCGGGCGCGGACGGCGCTCAGATCTTCCAGCTCGGCCACGACAAGGGCTGAGTTGGAGCTGTCGAGCGCAATCCGCGCCGTCGCCACTGCTGTCGTCCCTGCGAACGCAGGGACCCATATCCACCGACTGACACGGTGAGAGCCGGCTGCGGCTCCAGCCATCGCAAAACTGGATCCTGTGAGTATGGGTCCCCGCGTTCGCGGGGACGACACCGAACAGGACGGAACGGATTGCCGCTTACAAAAATGGCCGGGATCGCTCCCGGCCATTTTCATTGTCGCTCAGTCGCGTCTCACCGGGGCGGCGCGACGCCCGGAGGTGGCGGCGGCAGGGCGGCCTGGCCGCCATTGAGCAGCGGCGTGATGCGGCGGACCGTGACGCGGCGGTTGATGCGGCTCGGCCCCTGCGTCTGCTCCTTCAGGTACTGCGCGCCGTAACCCTGCGAGGTCAGGTTCTCGGCCGGCACGCCGAACTGCTGCGTGAGCAAGGTGGCGGCCGACTCGGCGCGGCGATCCGAGAGCGACAGATTGTCGGTGTCGTTGCCGACCGCGTCGGTGTGGCCCTCGATCAGGAAGACCTCGCGCGGGTTGCGCTGGATCGCCTGGTTGAGGCCGTCGGCGATGACCTGCAGCTTCGCCACCTGGTCGGGACTGATCTCCCACGATCCGGTCTCGAAGGTAATCGTGTTGAGATCGATCGACGGCATCAGCTGTCGCACCGATGGGGAGTAGCGGACCTCGTCGAGCGAGTAGCGGCGCTGGACGCGCTCCACCGGCGGCGCGATCAGCGTGTCGTAGATGACATCCGGCTCGGCCTCATCCGCGTCGACGATGTAGCGGTTGTAGGGGATGCGGATCTCCGGCGGCGGCAGGTCGACGTAGAAGCCGCCGACCGCCTGGGGATCGCGGTAGGTGTTGTCGATGATGATGATCTCGCGGCCACCGATGTCGCGGCGGATGCGGCGCAGCAGCCGGCCGTCCGGCGCGGTGATCGTGACGATCTGGCTACCGTCGGGACGGATCACCACCGTGCGCGTCTCTCCCCGCTCCTGCTGGACGCGGATGTCCCGCGCGCCGTAGCGGAAGCGCTCAAGCTCGTCATGACGCACGAACTCCTGACCGCTCGGATCGCGCACGATGACGCGGCCCGGCTCGTAGATCAGCGTGCGACCGCCCTCCTGGACCTCGCGGCGCTGGCCGCGGAAATCGTCCAGCCGCTGCGGCCCCGCCAACGGCGCGCCGGGCGCGATCGGCGTGAGCTGCTGTGCCGTCGGCGGCGGCGGCGCCGGGATGGGCGCAGTGACCTGCGGCGGCGGCCGATTGGACATGGCCGGAGGGCCGGCTGGCGGCACAGCGCCAGGACCGGCCTGCGGCGCGCCGGCGGGTCCCGGACCCGGTCCGGCAGCACCAGGACCTGCCGCCGGAGGCGGACCACCCGGGGCTCCTGGGGGCGTCCCCGGACGTCCGCCGGGCGGGCTCCCGGCTGCGGGCGGCGTGCCTTGCTGCGACGGCGTCTGGGTGGCCGGAGGCGCGGGTGGCGCCGGCGGAGTTCCCGGAGCAGGCGCGACGGTTCCGGCCGGCGGCGTCGGCGCGCCGCGTGGCGGGGGTGCTCCCTGGGGAGCACCAGGCGGCGGGGCGCCGGCACCTGGCTGTGTCGGCGGCCGCTGCCCGGGGCCAACCGGAGGAGTCGGAGCCGGCGTCGGCTGCGGAGACGGCGCCGCGGACGGAGCCGGCGAGTGCGCAGGCGGCGACGCGTTCCCGGCCGCTGGCGACGAAGGCGGGGGTGTCACGGCTGACGGCGGCGTTCCCGGCCGCAGGTTCGGTGCCGGACTCGGCGGAGGTGGCGGGGCGGGCGTGGCCACGGGCGGCGTGGGCGGCGTTGGACGCGCGGGAGCAGCCGTCGGCGGGGGCGCAGGCGGAGTCGCAGGACGTGCCGGCTCACGCGGCGGCCCCGGCGGAGGCGCTGGAGGCGGCGGCGTATGCACCGGCGGAGCCGCAACAGGTGGCGCAGGACGCGCCGGCGGAGGTGCAGGCGGCTCAGCCCGTGGAGGCGGCGGTGCCGAATGTGGCGGCTCAGCCCGCGGCGGCGGTGGGGGCGGCGGCGGAGCAGCCGGACGTGGTGGCTCGGCCCGTGGCGGAGGGGGCGGTGGGGGCGCCGGACGCGGCGGCTCGGCCCGCGGCGGAGCAGGCGGTGGTGGAGGGGGTGCGGGACGCGGGGCCGCTGCCGGTGGCGGCGCGGGCGGTGGAGGCGCTGGGCGTGGAGCAGCGGCCGGCGGCGGCGCGGGAGGCGGCGGAGGCGCAGCCTGATGCGGTGGCGGCGCGCCTGGGCCAGGTCGCTGCGGCTGCCCCTGCGGCTGCTGTTTCGGCCGGCCGTCTGGACCGACTTCGCCGCCGCCCGGGCCTTGGGCGACGATCATCGGCGCCCCCTGCGCATGGGAGCCGGAGCTCATTAGTTGCATCGCCGACAGCGCAGTCGTCGCCAGCAGCAGGACGCGAAGTTTGCTCATGTGTCTTGTTTTCCCGGAACGATCTTTTTCAAGCACGGAGAGATCAACAAGTATGCGTTAGGCCGGATTGTGGCGCAGTTCAAATCCGCAGGGGGATTTATTTCGACGCGAAGCCACCCCCGCAGGGCCGCCATTCAGGTTTCATTCAGCCTTGATTTTCAAGGGCTTGGCGCAGCCGCAGGGCTGCGGGACCGGCCCGCGACCAAGCCCCTGGCAGGCGATCATCATGACCGTCCAATCGCGGTCAATCCGTGGCCGGATTCGGTGTGGTCGGACCGAGCGGCCCCCGGCCGGGGATTTCGTCCGGCGTCTGCCCCGGCAGCTCGCGCGGCGGCTCCGGCGCATCGGGTTCGTAGACCGGCGGCGGAATGTCGGGCTGCGGATTGCCGACAGGATCCTCCGGTGGCGGTTCGACCGGGCGGCCCGGCGTCGCCGGTGGAATCTCTGGCGGTTCGATCGGCATCACATCGCGACCTTTCGATTGTCGCCGAGAACGGGACGCGTGCCTGTCACCGCGGCCGCCGCCATCTTGACGTAGCTCACGACCGTGCCGGGGGAATCCCAGAATTCGGCGTCGTCGGGCGTGATCTTCAAGAGGCGGATGTTCGGATCCTCGGCGCTGTCCCACCAGGCCTTGGCCGGCGTTGAGAACAGCTCCCGGATCTTGCCGCGATCGTTGGAAATGGCCGCCGTACCCGTGAGCGACACGTACTTCTGGTTGCCGGCGTCCGCGAACGACAGATTGACCTGCGGCGATCGCGCGATCTCCTCGTCCTTGTGATGCCGCGCGTCAGTGAGAAAATAGATCATGTTCTCGCCGCGCGCGAGATACGCGCTCATCGGCCGTGCCCGCAGCCTGTCACCGTCGCGGGTGACCAGCATCGCAAAGCCGATCTTCTTCATCAGGTCCCAAACGCGGTCCTGGTCGCGCGCGTCGTCATTGCTCATGGTCGGCTCCCTCAATGTCAGGGGCGACAACGCCGCGTGGGGCGCCGATGTTCCGGACGCGCCCGGGGAAAGCGAACGCCATTCAGCCGCGCAGCAGCAGCGTATTGCTGCGCGTGCGGCCGCTCTCACGGTAACCGCGACCGAGCATGTCGGCGAGACAATCGTTCTGCCATTCGTCGCGCGACAGGTGTTCGATGACGACGGCACGCGGCCATAACGCGGCAGGCGCGTCACGGAAGAAGCCGGTCAGCACGCGGTCCTCAAAACCTTCCACGTCGATCTTCAGCGCATCAACCCTGGTCGCTCCGGCCTGTGCGAGAATGGTCTGCAGCCGCAACGACGGCACCTTGAACGCTTCCGCTCCGGCCTCGCCGGTCACGATGTGACTGGCGCCGAGATTGTCCCCATCGGTCTCGATCATCACCTCGCCATCGCTCTCACCCGCTGCCACCGCGAGCAGCCTGACCTGGGGCAGCGCGGACGCAGCACGGTTGAAGCTCAGCCGCGCATGCGTGACCGGATGCGGCTCCACTGCGATCACGAGGCCATCAGGCCCGACGTGACGGGCAAGCGGCAAGGCGAACGTTCCGACATTGGCGCCGACATCCACCACCACGCCGCCCGGCGGAACGTGGCTGCGCAGGAAATCCAGCTCCTCGCGATTGTAGTCGGGATTGAACAGTGCACCGCGCTCGGTCGCACTGACCTGATGGTAGAAGCGGAAATTGGCGCCCTGATAGCCGACGTCGACAGGGCCTGCTCCGAGCATGTTGACGACACGCGTCAACATCGGCCGGAACGCGCCGCGCTTCAGCCCGGAGCCGTGCGCCATGCGGATCACCAGCGCCTGGGCGGCATTCGGAGCGAAGGCACCAAAGGGGGGCGGAGAAGGATCGTTGTCGGGCGTCAAGGTCGCGTCCTGGGCTGAGGGCGACGTGTGATAGCTGGTTTCGCCGCGATCTCCAATGCAGGCGGCGTGGCCGCATTGTGTCGTCTCCAGGACCGCGCTGAGGCAACGCCCGAGCCGTTCAGGCCGCCTTGCGCTGACGCAGGAAGCGGCCGATGAGGCGGCGCTTCCCCTTGCGCGGAATGAGATCGATGTCGCTGACGAGCTTGGCGCCGCCCTTGCGCCGTTCGAGCACGATCTTGCGGCTGTGGAAGGCCTCGAGCTCCGCCCGATGCGCCACGCTGACGATGGTCGCCTTCGGCAGCTCGCTCGTCACCATCTCCATCATCTTGTCCTGGCTCTTCTCGTCGAGCGCGGAGGTGGCTTCATCGAGCACGACGATGTCGGGGCTGTGGAGCAGCAGGCGCGCGAAGGCGAGACGCTGCTTCTCGCCGCCGGAGAGCGTCTGATCCCAGGGCGCGTCCTCCTCGATCTTGTCCTTGAGATGGTCGAGACCGACCTTGTGCAGGGCTTCGCCGACCTGCGCCACGCTCCAATCCTCGGCAGCCCCGGGATAGGCGACGGCCCGGCGCAGGGTGCCCGATGGCACGTAGGGTCGCTGCGGCAGCATGAACAGCTTGCGGTCGGGGTGGAAGTTGATGCTGCCGCCGCCCCACGGCCACAGCCCGGCGATGGCGCGCACGAGCGTGCTCTTGCCGGTGCCGGATTCGCCCGCGACGAGCAGGCGCTCGCCGGGATCGACCACGACCTCGGTCTCGCCGACCACCGCGGTGCCGTCGTCGAGCGTCACCTGCAGATCATTCAGACTGAGCATCGCGTCGCCGGTGGTCTCGCCGCGCTTGATGCGGCCGATGCCGTCGCCTCTCTCGGCACGTTCCAGCGCATCGAGCGACATCATCAGCGAGGCGATGCGGCGGGCACAGGCATTCCAATCCGCGAGCCGCGGATAGTTGTCGACCAGCCAGCCGAACGCGGTCTGCACGATCGTGAACGCGCTCGCCGCCTGCATCACCTGCCCGAGCGTCATGCTGCCGTCGAGGAATTTCGGCGCGCACAGCAGCAGCGGCACGACAGGGGCGATGAGGCTGGAGCCCTGCGACACCAGGGTGGTGCGCATGTGCTGGCCGGCGAGCCGCGCCCATTGCTGCAGCACGTTACCGAACGTCCGGTCGATGCCGGCGCGCTCTTCGGTCTCGCCGCCGAGCAGGGCGATGCTCTCGCCGTTTTCGCGGACGCGGGTCAGGGTGTAGCGGAAATCGGCCTCGGCCTGGTTCTTGTCCTCGGAGACCTGCACGAAGCGGCGGCCGATCGTCATGATCGAGCCCGAGGCGATGGCGGCGTAGGCGATCGCGGCAATGACCAGAAAACCGGGAATGGTGATCTCAGTGGCGCCGAGATGCAGCGTCAGCGCGCCGCCGATGGTCCAGAGCACGACGATGAAGGTCGCAGCCGACAGCAGCGCCGAGGTCACGCCGGCGATGAAGTCGACCGGCGAATCGGTCGCGATGCGCAGGTCCTCGGCGATCCGGTATTCCGGATTCTTGTGGTCGCCGCTGACGAGATTGAGCTGATAGTAGCGCCCGCTGGCCAGCCAGCGGGTGACGACGCTGTTGGTCAGCCAGGCGCGCCAGCGCCGCTGGATCGACATGCGCGCATAGACCTGGGCGACCCCGAGTATGACGCTGCCGATCGCGAGCGGGAAGAAGATCGCGGTGAGATGAAAGACCGTCGCCGAATCGCGTTTCTCGATCGCATCGAAGATCGACCGATTCCAGACGTTGATGCCGTACTGAAATCCGACAGTCGCAACGATCAGGAACAGCAGCCCGATCGTGAATGCCCACGCCAGACGGTCGCCGCTCTGGCCCCAATAACCGCGGGCGCTGATCCAGAACCGCGTCAGCAGATAGCGCTTGCGCAGCTGCTCTGCCTCTTCGGGCGACAGCTCCGGATCAGGCTCCACCAGTTCGGGCGGCGGCGGCTCAACCTGGGCGCCATTCTCGGCCGCGATCTCGATGATCGGCGCCTTCTCGGGCGCCTGTGCCGGCGGCCGCGCGGTGTCCTGAACCTGTCCCATCGCGCGATAACAGCAGTGCGAACAGAAGGTTCCCGGCTTGGTTCCCGCGCGATGCGCGCCGGTTTCAGGGCACCTGCGTGTTCGGCGCCATTGGTGGGGCGCGATACAGCGGCACCGGAACGACCTTGTTCAGCACGCGCGACAATTCCTCGATCGAATAGGGTTTGCGCAGCAGCTCGAAGCCATGCGTGCCCTGCTGCGCCAGCACATGGCTGTAGCCACTCGCGAGCACGACCGGCACGTTGAGCTCGAGCCGCCTGATTTCCTCGGCAAGTTCCAGCCCAGTCATGCCGGGCATCACGACATCGGTGAAGACGACGTCGAACCGGCTGGTGCCGCTGATCAGCTCCTCCAGCGCGTCTCTGGCGTTGTCGACCAGCGTGGTCCGATAGCCGAGCTCGGCCAGCGCTTCGGTCGCCGACCTGCCGACGTCGATGTTGTCCTCGACCACCAGCACCGACATGCCTCGACCGTCGATCGGCTCCGCATGGCTGCCGTCCTCGCCGCGCTGCACCTGGGCTGGAGCGACGCGCGGCAGATAGAGCGTGAACGTCGCGCCGCGGCCCGGCTGGCTCATGACCCCGATTTCGCCGCCGGACTGCTTGGCGAAGCCGAAGACCTGCGAGAGACCGAGGCCGGTGCCCTGGCCGATGGTCTTGGTCGTGAAGAACGGCTCGAAGATGCGTCCGAAATGCTCCGACGGGATGCCGACGCCGGTGTCCTGGACGGTGATGGCGACATAGCCCAGCGGCGGACGGTCGTGCGGCGCCGCCGGCGTCGGCAGCGCCGCTGCAGGGGCGACGGTGATGCTGAGACGTCCCTGGCCGGCCATCGCATCGCGGGCATTGACGGCCAGGTTGATCAGTGCCGTCTCGAACTGGCCAGCGTCGGAATTGACGTAGCACGGCTCGTCGGGAACGGAGACCGCGACCTCGACGCGTGACCCGACCAGGGTCTTGGTCATGTCGCGCAGGGTGACGACGCTGCGGCAGATGTCGAAGACCTCCGGCTTCAGCGTCTGGCGACGGGCGAACGCGAGGAGCTGCGACGTGAGCTTCGATGCGCGCGCTACCGTATCCGAGATCGCGTCGATATAGCGCTGCCGCCGTTCATCAGCCAGATTCGGCCGGCGCAACAGGTCGGCTGAGGCCCGGATCACGGTCAGCAGATTGTTGAAGTCGTGCGCGACGCCGCCGGTCAATTGTCCGAGCGCCTCCATGCGCTGACCGTGCTTGAGCGCATCCTCGGCCTCGAGGCGGCGGGCGGCCTCGACATGCAGGCGCTCGGTCCGCCGCTGGGCAAGGGCCAGGAAGACGATGAGCAGCGCGGTTGCCGGGATGCCGAAGATGAGATGCCGGCCGATCGTGCCGAGCCAGCGGTTGCGGATGGTCGACGTCGCAAGCCCTGCCGAGACGTAGACGGGATAGCCGCCGAGCCGCTGATACCCGACGAGACGCTCGACGCCATCGACCGGCGAGATCTCGGTGACGAGCTGCTCCGTATCTGCGGCCCGGGCGGCGATGTCGCTGGGCCCCGCAGCCGCGCTTCGCCCGCCGGCCGGGAAGCGCGCCAGAACGAGACCATCGAAGCGGCGCAGCGCGAAGTAGCTGCCGGGCGCCCGGCCGATCCGGGCATAGAAGTGCTCGAAATAATCCGGAAGCACCGAGGCCTGGATGATACCGGTGAAGCTGCCGTCGTCGCTCTGGCGGCGGCGGCTGATGCTGAAGAACGGCGCGCCTTGATAGGGCGGCCGCGGCGTCAACTGCGCGCCGATGAAGGTGCCGATGCTGTCCTTGACGTGGGCGCTGAAGTAGTCGCGGTCGAGGAACGTCATGTCCGGCGCCGGATAGATCATGCTGTTGACCAGCGGCCGGCCATTGGCGTCGAACACCCAGGCGGACTTCATCTGCGGCAGCGCGTCCGACAATTGTCGCAACCGGGCATGCAGCACCTGCTCGCGCGCCTTGATGTCGGCATCCGACAGATCGCGGACGACCTCGTCGATCTCCGAGAGGCTGCGCTCGATCGTCTCGAACACCTTCAGCGCGTGCTCGTGGACGATTTCGAGCGAGCGGCGGATCTCGCGATCGGCCTCCTCATACGTCGTGCCGTGGGATACGTAGGCCGTGATCACGAACAGCGCGACGGGAAGCGCGAGGGACGCGACCATCATCCAGCGCAGCATCGTCATCGATTTGCGTTGTGCGGTCTGCACGGTCGCTCCGGCTTCAAAGGGCCACGAGCTTAACGCAATCGACGGCAGCTACAAACTAGCCGCGCCCGAAACTTGCACCGGTATCGGGCGCGGAAGGTGAGATCGAAAGCCGCCCGTCAGGCTAGATCTGCCGCTCGACCAGCTTGAACTTGAGTTCCGCGATCGCCTCGGCGGGGTTGAGCCCCTTCGGGCAGGCCTTGGCGCAGTTCATGATGGTGTGGCAGCGGTACAGCCGGAACGGGTCCTCGAGATTGTCGAGCCGCTCGCCGGTGGCTTCGTCCCGGCTGTCCTTGACCCAGCGCGTCGCCTGCAGCAGAGCGGCGGGTCCGAGATAGCGCTCGCTGTTCCACCAGTAGCTCGGGCACGAGGTCGAGCAGCAGGCGCACAGGATGCACTCGTAAAGGCCGTCGAGCTTCTCGCGATCCTCGTGGCTCTGCCGCCATTCCTTCTGCGGCGTCGGCGAGGTCGTCTTCAGCCACGGCTCGATCGAGGCGTATTGCGCGTAGAAATTGGTGAGGTCCGGCACCAGGTCCTTCACGACAGGCTGATGCGGCAGCGGATTGATCTTGACCGCGCCGTCCTTCACGTCGTGCATCGACTTGGTGCAGGCCAGCGTGTTCTGGCCGTCGATATTCATCGCGCAGGAGCCGCACACGCCCTCGCGGCAGGAGCGGCGGAAGGTGAGCGACGGATCGATGTGGTTCTTGATCCAGATCAGCCCGTCCAGCACCATCGGGCCGCAATCGTTGACGTCGACGTAGAAGGTATCGACGCTCGGATTCTTGCCGTCGTCCGGATTCCAGCGATAGACCTTGAACTCGCGGACCTCGGTGGCGCCGGCCGGCTTGGGCCAGGTCTTGCCGCCGGTGATCTGAGAATTCTTCGGAAGTGCGAACTCAGCCATTTCGGAAGGCCTTCTTGGGTTTGACGGACGGGCTCAGGTCACACGCGATCAGTACACCCGCGCCTTCGGCGGGATGTACTGCACGTCGTTGGTCATGGTGTAGTTGTGCACCGGGCGGTAATCGATCGTGGTTTTGCCGTCCTTGCTGTCGATCCACGCCAGCGTGTGCTTCATCCAGTCCTTGTCGTCGCGATCCGGGAAGTCCTCGCGCGCATGGGCGCCGCGGCTCTCGGTGCGATTGACGGCCGAGTCCATCGTCACGACTGCCTGCGCGATCAGATTGTCGAACTCGAGCGTCTCGATCAGGTCGGAATTCCACACCAGCGATCGGTCGGACACCGCGATGTCGCCGATGCCGCCATACACCTTGTGGATCAGGTTATGGCCTTCCTGCAGCACCTCGCCGGTGCGGAACACGGCACAGTTGGTCTGCATCACGTTCTGCATGCTCTCGCGCAGCTTCGCGGTCGGCGTGCCGCCGGAGGCGTAGCGATAATGATCGAGCCGGCTCAGCGCCTTGTCGGCGGAGTCCTTCGGCAGGTCCGGCTGCTTCCCGTTCGGCGTCAGCTTCTCGGCCAGCCGCAGCGCCGCCGCGCGGCCGAACACCACGAGGTCGATCAGCGAGTTCGAGCCGAGCCGGTTGGCGCCGTGCACGGACACGCAGGCCGCCTCGCCCACCGCCATCAGGCCGGGGACGATCGCGTTGTCGTCGCCATCCTTCTTGGTCAGCACCTCGGCGTGATAGTTGGTCGGGATGCCGCCCATGTTGTAGTGCACGGTCGGCACGATCGGGATCGGCTCGCGCGTCACGTCGACATTGGCGAAGATCTTGGCCGATTCGGAGATGCCGGGCAGACGCTCGGCCAGCACCTTCGGGTCGAGATGGTCGAGATGCAGGAAGATGTGGTCCTTCTTCCGGCCGACGCCGCGGCCTTCGCGGATCTCGATGGTCATCGCGCGGGAGACGACGTCGCGCGAGGCGAGGTCCTTGGCGGACGGCGCATAGCGCTCCATGAAGCGCTCGCCTTCGGCGTTGACGAGATAGCCGCCTTCGCCGCGCGCGCCTTCGGTTACCAGACAGCCCGAGCCGTAGATGCCAGTCGGGTGGAACTGCACGAACTCCATGTCCTGCAGCGGCAGGCCGGCGCGCAGCGCCATGCCGCCGCCGTCGCCGGTGCAGGTATGCGCCGAGGTGCAGGAGGCATAGGCGCGGCCATAGCCGCCGGTCGCGAGGATGGTGGTCTGGGCGCGGAAGCGGTGCAACGTGCCGTCGTCGAGCTTCAGCGCGATGACGCCACGGCAGACGCCCTGGTCGTCCATGATCAGGTCGATGGCGAAGAACTCGATGAAGAACTCAGCGGCGTGCCGCAGCGACTGGCCATACATCGTGTGCAGCATCGCGTGGCCGGTGCGGTCGGCGGCGGCGCAGGTGCGCTGCGCCTGGCCCTTGCCGTAGTCCAGGGTCATGCCGCCGAACGGCCGCTGGTAGATCTTGCCGTCCTCGGTGCGCGAGAACGGCACGCCCCAATGCTCGAGCTCGTAGACGGCGTCGGGCGCGTTGCGCACCATGTATTCGATCGCGTCCTGATCGCCGAGCCAATCCGACCCCTTGACGGTGTCGTACATGTGCCAGCGCCAGTCGTCCTGGTGCATGTTGCCGAGCGAGGCCGAGATGCCGCCCTGCGCCGCCACCGTATGCGAGCGGGTCGGGAACACCTTGGTGATGCAGGCGGTGCGCAGGCCCGCCTCGCTGCAGCCGACGACGGCGCGCAGGCCCGCGCCACCGGCGCCGACCACGACGACGTCATAGGTGTGGTCCTCGATCGGATAGGCTTTTCCGTTCGTCGCGGGCGCGCCATTCGCGCTGCCATTTGCTCCGCCGGCCATAGGCTAGACTCCAGTGGACAGTTTGATGAGGGCGTAGATCGAGGCGAGCGCCACGGTCACCGCGAAGAAGTTGTTGGCCATGATCGCGACGAGCTTGAGCGGCTCGCTGTGCACGTAGTCCTCGATCACGACCTGCATGCCGATCTTCATGTGCCAGCAGCTCGCGATCACGAACAGCAGCATGATCACCGCAATCGGAATCGAGCCGAGGATCTGCGCCGCGCCGGCCTGGTTGCGGCCGAGCAGCATGATCACGACCACGACGACCGGCACGATCAGCAGGGTCATGGCGACGGCGGTGAGCCGCTGGCGCCAGAAGTCGCCGGTGCCGGAATGCGCTGCGCCGAGGTTGCGGACCCGGCCGAGCGGGGTGCGCATCGATTTCGCGTGTGCGTTGCTCATCGGCCGCCTCCCACTGCGTAAGCCACGATCCACACCAGGACGGTCAAGGTGATGCCGCCGATCAGGGCGCCCCAGGTGAGCGCCTCGCGCTCATTGGCCTTGAAGCCGTAGCCGAGGTCCCAGACGAAGTGGCGGATGCCGGACAGCAGGTGGTGCAGCAGCGCCCAGGTGTAGCCGAACACGATCAGGCGGCCGAGGAAGCTGCCCATGAAGCCCTGGACGTAGGAGTAGGCGCTGGGACCGGACGCGGCGGCGATCAACCACCAGGCCAGCAGCAGCGTCCCGAAATATAATGCAACCCCGGTGGCGCGATGGACGATCGAGAGGATCATCGTCAGCGTCCAGCGGTAGGTTTGCAGATGCGGCGAAAGCGGTCGTTCGATCCTGGCTGTCATTGGTTGCTTTGATGATTTCTTGTGGGCCGTGAACGCGGGGGGCTTGCGGCCGTGTGGATCGGCAGGCGGGCTTTATTTACGGAGAAGGAACAGGTGTTGCAACGGACAAATCGCCCAAATCCGAACAAGGATTCAGTCCTAGGCGACCGATCGCAAAAGGATCAATGGCCGTCGTGGTATACCAGAAACCGATCGCGCCCGGATGCGGCGAACTATTATTCATTCCTAACTCCTCACCAAGGCCACGACCAACGCGGCGAGACTGTCAAATAGCGCCGACTGTCGAGCGTTGATTCACCGCTTAGCTACGGTCCTGAGCAAGCCGGTTTCGCGGCAAGCGCCAGCGCCATCTGATGATTCTGCAAACCTGCCCGGAGCGATTCGCGGAGCAACAACCTGCGTTGCGACCGCCTGCGCTGCAGCAAATCTCCCTCGATCTCCCGCGTTCCTCGCCCACACGGGGCCCCTCCGCCGGTCGATTTTGCCGCATGTCGCCGCCCGGCGAAGCGGCCTAGTCTGAGGCGAGGTGCAACAGACGCGGTGCAGGGAGCCTCGATGCCGCTGCCGACGGTCCGACCGACAACCACCGAACGCCCGGCGGCACTGCCGGCGCGCAAGGTGTCGTCGCACGAGCCCGTCGAGGAGCCCCTGACCTGCGTGCTCGGCTTCACCGCCGCCGGCCTGTTCGCCGCCTGTCTCGCGCTGGCCATCCAGCATGAGATTGCCTCGCTCGCCGTGCTCGAATTCGTGCTGATCTGCGCCGCGCCGCCGCTGGCCGCGCTCGCCGGCCTCGCGATCGGACGACGGCGCTAGGCCGCCGTCACTTCGTATAGATGTCCTTGTACTGATCACGCAGCACGTTCTTCTGCACCTTGCTCATCGCATTGCGCGGCAGCTCGTCGACCACGAACACGCGCTTGGGCATCTTGAATTTCGCCAGTCGGCCGTCGAGACCCTTGAGCACGCCGGCCTCGCTGACATCGGCCCCCGGATGGCGCACCACGACCGCCGTGACACCTTCGCCGAAATCGGGATGCGGCACACCGATGACGGCGGACTCGACCACGCCCGGCATCGCGTCGATCTCGCTCTCGATCTCCTTCGGATAGACGTTGAAGCCGCCGGAGATCACGAGGTCCTTGCCGCGGCCGACGATGTGGACGTAGCCCTGCTTGTCGATCTTGCCGAGATCGCCGGTGATGAAGAAGCCATCGTCGCGGAATTCCGACTTGGTCTTCTCCGGCATCCGCCAATAGCCCTTGAACACGTTCGGGCCCTTCACCTCGATCATGCCGATCTCGTCGCGCGCGAGCTCCTTGGCCGTCTCGGGATCGGTGACGCGCACCGAGACTCCGGGCAGCGGGAAGCCGACCGCGCCGGGTACGCGCTCGCCCTCGTAAGGATTCGACGTGTTCATGTTGGTCTCGGTCATGCCGTAGCGCTCGAGGACGGCATGGCCGGTCCGCGCGAACCATTCGCGATGGGTATCGGCGAGCAGCGGCGCCGAGCCGGAGATGAACAGCCGCATGTGGCTGGTCGTCTCCTTCGACAGCCGCGGGTTCTGCAACAGCCGCGTGTAGAACGTCGGCACACCCATCAGCACGGTGGCGCGCGCCATCAGGTTGATGATCAGGTCCGGATCGAGCTTGGGCAGGAAGATCATCGACGCCCGCGCAAACAGCGTGACGTTGCTGGCCACGAACAGACCATGGGTGTGATAGATCGGCAGCGCGTGGATCAGCACGTCGTCCTTGGTGAAGCGCCAGTAGTCGATCAGGGTCAGCGAGTTCGAGGCGAGATTGTCGTGAGACAGCATCGCGCCCTTGGAGCGACCGGTGGTGCCGGACGTATAGAGAATGGCGGCGAGATCATCGGCGCCGCGTGGCACCGTGGTGAACGCCTTGTCGGCCTTGTCGGCCGCCTCGGTCAGCGAGCCCCTGCCCGACGCATCGAGCGTTTCCACCTTGGCGCCGACCTTGGCCGCCAGCGCGCCGATGCCCTCGGCCTTGGCCGGATCGCAGACGACGACGGTCGGCTCGGCGTCGCCGATGAAATAGTCGAGCTCGTTGAGCGTATAGGCGGTGTTGAGCGGCAGATAGACGCCGCCTGCACGGACCGTGGCGAGATAGAGCACGAGGCCGGACACCGACTTCTCGGTCTGCGCCGCGACCCGGTCGCCCGGCTTGACACCGCGAGCCGCCAGCACATTCGCCATCTGCCCTGCCCGCGCGATCAGGTCGCCGTAGGTGATGCGCTGACCGTCATGGGTCTCGATCGCCAGGCGGCTGGGATCGTCGAGGCCATCGAACAGGCGGGAGAACAGATTGGCGTTGGCGGCTTGGTTCATGCAACATTCCCCTGGGAGCATGGGCAGGCCGGCAGTGCCAGCCGGCGGAACATCATGCTCGACGAAGACGAAAAGGGCCGGGACAGCGAACAAGACCGGTGACATCGCCATCACCACGGTCGCCATCTCTGATCGAGGCTGCTCTAGCAAAAACGCCCTTTCGAAGGCAACGGGAGACGCTGGGATATGGTCAAGGGAAAACGGATCGCGTGGATCACCGGCGGCGGCACCGGAATCGGCGAGGCCGGCGCACTGGCGCTCGCGGCCGACAGCTGGACGGTGATCGTCTCGGGCCGGCGCACGGCCGCGCTCCAGGCCGTGGTGGCCAAGATTGCCGCGGCGGGCGGCACGGCCGAGGCCGTCGCGCTCGACGTTGCCAAGGCCGCCGACGTGCAGGCCGCGGCTGATGCCATCCTGGCGCGGCATGGCCGCATCGATCTGCTGGTCAACTCGGCCGGCGTCAACGTGCCGAAGCGGCGCTGGGACGACCTGACGATCGAGGGCTGGAACCAGCTGGTCGAGATCAACCTCAACGGTGTGCTCTACTGCATGAAGGCGGTGCTGCCGGCGATGCGGGCGCAGCAGGACGGCACCATCATCAACGTCTCGTCCTGGGCCGGCCGTCATGTCTCGAAGATGCCGGGGCCGGCCTACACCTCGACCAAGCACGCGGTGCTGGCGCTGACGCACTCGTTCAACATGGAGGAATGCGTCAACGGCCTGCGCGCCTGCTGCCTGATGCCCGGCGAGGTCGCCACGCCGATCCTGCAGCAGCGCCCGGTGGTGCCGAGCGCCGAGGAGCAGGCGCGGATGCTGCAGCCGGAAGACCTCGGCCGCACCATCGCCTTTGTGGCGAACATGCCGCCGCGGGTGTGCGTCAACGAGATCCTGATCAGTCCGACGTGGAATCGGGGATTTATCCAGACGCCGGGCAACCGGGATTGAGCGGGGCTGGATATCGGTTGCGGCAATCGTGTCGGCGCGGGTCATGAAGATCGAGGTGATGCCCAGCTACCGGTGTCGTCCCTGCGAACGCAGGGACCCATACCGCGTGATTGTTGTAGGAGGCAGGCGGCGAGTCCCGTGCAAAACAACTGAACCCTGTGGTTATGGGTCCCTGCGTTCGCAGGGACGACGGCGGAGGTTGGCGTTGGCAGCGTTGCCTTCGAGACAGAGTTGAATACGTGTGTGTTCACCCCGCGACGCATCCGCGCCCGAGCTGTGCTGAATTTGGTCGCCCCTCAAACAGAGGGCGCAGGGAAGGCCGGGCGCTGGCCGCGCCCGTGGCCCGCCTGCGAAAGAAAATGCAGGCGGCAGGTACCACAGGTCTGGCCGAGAACGCCCGGCCTTCCCCGCGCAACGGTTTTAACGGCTGCTTCGCGTTCTCCCTGGTGCGCCGGGCTGTCTGGCCACCATCCCCACGCGAAGCAAAGCCTCGACGTGAGTTGACATCAGCATCGGGATGTCAGGACCGCGCGACTTGACCGTGCGTGCATCACCGTTCGTCCGCGCAGACTGATCCACGCTGCGGCGACACACGCCCATCGCATCCCACTGCCAACGGTTCGTGACGGTCGCGAAGCGCCCCTCATGCGGCAGCAGGGACGTGCGGAAATGTGCAGGTGATTTGCCCGACGGTGCAAGCCTTATTGCTGCGGCAAACTAACACGACGGGCAATTTGCGCATGGGAGGGATGCTGGCAGCCCCACCGTCATTGCGAGCGAAGCGAAGCAATCCAGAGTCCCGCCGGAGCTCTGGATTGCTTCGTCGCTTCGCTCCTCGCAATGACGGTGGCGAGCATCACGCTATCGACCGCCGGCATGATCCCCAGCCGCCTCATCATTCTGGTCGAGCTATTACCACGACAGCAGTCTGCTCCCTCCCCCTTGCGGGGAGGGGTTGAGGGTCCGCGGGCGTTGAATTCGGTGGCGTGCGTGACCTCGAACAACAAAGTGCGATGAACACGATCGACGGATTATTGGCTGGGGGGCTCGGACTCCGATTGAGAGCGGACTCGTGTACCCGCCCCGCTCCCCACAGGGGGAGGGGAGCGCACCGCCCGCGTGGTGAGCGCACCTCTTCTGGGAGCTCAGTCGCTGTGCGCCTCAGAACGACGTGCCGCCGCCGAACCTGAACTCCTGGACGGTGTCGTATTTGCCCTTGGACAGCGGCACCGCGTAGTCGAAGCGCAGCGGGCCGAACGGCGAGGCCCAGATCAGGCCGACGCCGACGGAGGAGCGCACCACCTTGCTGTCATCGTACAGCAGGCCGCATTTGCAGGTCGCGGTGTTGACCTCGCCGGTCGCCGCCCAGGAGGTCGGGCCCTGATAGCCCCACAGCGAACCGGCATCGGCATAGACGGCGCCCTTCAAGCCCACTTCCTTCGGCAGGAACCAGAACGGCATCTGCAGCTCGGCCGAGGCGCCCCAATATTTGGTGCCGCCGAGCGCATCGCCGGTGGCACCGAGGCTGCGATAGGTGATGTCGCGCGCCCCGATTCCGTTCGAGGCGAAGCCGCGCACCAGGCTCGGTCCCATCTGGAAGTGATCGAGCATCCGCAGATCCTTGTCGCCGATCTTGTTCAGCATGCCGCCCTGCAGATGGATGATGCCGACGATGTCGGCCACCAGCGGCGAGTAATATTTCGCATCCACCGCCGACTTGAGGTAGCTGACATTGCCGCCGACGCCGGCGAAATCCTGCTTCCAGTCGATCAGCAGACCATCGGTCGGGTTCTTGTTGTTGTCGAGCGTGTTGTAGCTGAGCGTGTAGCCGAGCGCAGAGGTCAGCGCGGCGCCGTCGCTCAGCTCCTTGCGGACCGGCAGGCTCGACTCGCCATCGCCGTAGCAGCCCCAACCATAGTAGCCCGAGCTGGTCGAATTGGTCGGATCGACGCCGCCGAGCACGCTCTTGATGTAGGCCGGGGTCGGGTTGAAGGCGAGCAGGCTGTTGGCGGCGTTGTTGTTGCAGTTCTTGTAGTAGGACGGCAGCGATATCTCCTGGCGATACAGCGAGTAGCGCAACTGGAGCGAGAGGTCTTCGCGCAACTGGAAGCCGAGCCGCGGACTGAAGCCGATCGTCGTCACACCATAGCTCGTATAGCTGTTCGCCAGCTGCTGCTTGTAGTAGACATCCAGGCCGAGCGCGATCCGGTTGTCGAGCAGATAGGGCTCGACGAAGGACAGCGAGACGCCCCTGCTGTATTGGCCGTAGCTCACGGACGCCTTGGCGTACAGACCGCGGCCGAGGAAGTTGCGCTCCGAAACCGAGACCTCACCCAGCGCGCCATCGGTGGTCGAATAGCCGCCGGAAACGGAGAGGTCGCCGGTCGACTTCTCCTCCAGATTGACCACGAGGATGACGCGGTCGCTCGACGAGCCCGGTTCGGCCGCGATCTTCACGTCCTTGAAGAAGTCGAGATTCTTCAGCCGGCGCTCGGCGCGGTCGACCAGCGCGCGGTTGTAGGCGTCGCCCTCGGACAGATCGAACTCGCGCCGGATCACGTACTCGCGGGTGCGGGTGTTGCCGCGGATGGTGATGCGCTCGATATAGGTGCGCGGGCCCTCGTCGACCTGGAACACGATCGCGACCGTATGCGCTTCCAGATTGCGGTCGCCGCGCGGACGCACGACAGCGAAGGCAAAGCCGCGACGCGAGGCCTCGATCTGCATCTCCTCGACCGACTTCTCGAGCTGCTCGACGTTGTAGAGCGCGCCGACATTGACGCGCGAATAGCCGCGCAGCGTGTTGGCGTCGAGCGCCGCGACGCTCGACTGGAACTGCACCGAGCTGACGCGGTATTGCTGGCCCTCCTCGATCTGGAACGTGACCAGGAAGCCCTTCTGGTCCGGGTCATATTCGCTGAGCGCCGCGACGACCTGAACGTCGGCATAGCCGTTCTTCAGATAGAAGCGGCGGATAAGGTCGCGATCGGCCTCGACGCGGTCGGGGTCGTAGACGTCGTTGTTGCCGAGGAAGCTGAGCCAGTTCGTTGCGTGCGTCTTGATGACGTCGCGCAGGCGCGCGGCGGAATAGGCGTTGTTGCCGACGAAGCTGATCGACTTCACGCCCGTCTTGACGCCCTCTTCGATGGTGAAGACGAGGTCGACGCGGTTGTTGGGCTGCTCGATGATCTCGGGCGTGACGCGGACGTCGTAGCGGCCGGAGCGGCGGTAGATCTCGGCGATGCGCTGCGCGTCCGACTGAACCATCGGACGGGACAGCGTGCCGCGCGGCTTCGACTGCACTTCCGCCGAGAGCTGCTCGTCCTTGACCTTCTTGTTGCCCTCGAAGGCGACGCGGCCGATCACGGGATTCTCGACCACGCGCACGATCAGCCGGCCGCCCTGCCGGTCGATCTTCACGTCGGCGAACAGGCCGGTCTGGACCAGGGCCTTGAGGCCGTCGTCGACCTGGCCGGCATCGAGCGTGCCGGCGGGACCCGGCTTGAAATAGGAGCGGATGGTGTCGGATTCGACGCGCCTGTTACCCTCGACGGTGATCGCGCTGGCGACGGCGGGTGCCGCCGCGGCCATGCGGGGCAGCGAGGAAACGGGCATGGCCAGCAGCATCAGGGCAAGCACGCCCAGCAGTCTCAGACGCATCATCGACGCTCTTTCGAAAGTCAGAGTCCTCGGCGCGCAGACGTTCGTCGGCACGCCACCGGAATCGCTGATGCCCGTCAAAGATGGTCGCGATGCGCCGATCTCGTTTCGTGAAATGTCTGATGATGCTGGATGTGACTGAGTATTTCCGGTCAGACAAGATTCTCGGGCCAACCGAGCGGCAGAGGGCATGAGCAGCTAATAAGTGCGTCGCCCGCGCTGCGACCGGAAAGCCACGGCTGAGACGGACATCTCCGTTAAGCAATCGGCCCGGCCGCGCCGCATTCGGTGGCTTCCGAAATCAAATTCTACAAATCTTCGGAAATTGGCAATACGAGGGAAAAACGAGGGTGCTAATTGATCGTCATCCGAACTAAGCCCCCAAGTAGTTCGGCCAAGGCCCGGTGCGCGTAGATTCCCATTTATATTCCGGCGCACCGGGCCGCCCGTTTTCCCTCGCGCGCGAGCCGATGGCCCGTAGGATGGGCGGAGGCGGTCGTGCCGCGGCTCCATCCGAGGTCGCGGCAGCGCCATGCCCACGGTCTGAGCGCGAATGCGCTGCGCGGCGGTGTGCCGGCCGCCGCCTTCGGCGGCCGCCTTGCCCTCCCACGGTTCCCGCCGCCCCACCCGAATCACCACAATGTCCGCCGCTGTTGCGAAATTGCCTCTGGATCGGGGCGGGAAAACCGATCAAAACGGGCGGCAGCGCCGATGGTTAATCGCGTCTTAACCTCGCCCCACCTATGGTGACCAGACAGGCACCGGTTCATGGGCGATCGGCGGCTTCCACTGGTTTGGCGCGCGTTTTACGTATGGCAATGACCGCTTCATCCCCCGCGCCCGCTGGCGCCAGCCATTCGGAGAGCGAACGCTCGCCGTTTGCGCGGCTGAACGAGCTGCTCGCCCCTTACAAGCCGGGCAAGCCGATGATCACACTCGCCGTTGGCGAGCCGCAGCATCCGGTGCCGGACTTCGTCGGGCCTGTATTGGCCCAGCACATCGCCGAGTTCGGCCGCTACCCGGCCGCCAAGGGCATCGAGCCGTTCCGCAAGGCGGCCGCCGGCTGGCTGTCGCGCCGATTCGCGCTGCCGCGCGCTGTTGATCCCGAGCACGAGATTCTGGTCCTGAACGGCAGCCGCGAGGGCCTGTTCTTCGCCGCCCATGCGGCGCTCCGCCATGTCGGCCCGCGCCGCGGACGGCCGGCGATCCTGATGCCGAACCCGTTCTATCCGGTGTATGGCGTCGGCGCCCGCACCGCCGGCTGCGACTCCATCTATCTGCCGACCACGCGCGACAACGGCTTCCTGCCCGATCTCGATGCGATCGACGAGGCGACCCTGGCGCGCACGATCGCGTTCTACCTCGCGACGCCGGCCAACCCGCAAGGCTCGGTGGCATCAGCGGACTACATGCGCAAGCTGGTCCAGCTTGCCAACGCTTACGGCTTCCTGATCTTCAGCGACGAATGCTATTCGGAGATCTACACGAAGGCGGCGCCCGGCAGCATGCTCGAGCATGCCGGACCCGACTATACCAACGTGGTCGCGTTCCAGTCGCTGTCGAAGCGCTCCAACGTGCCGGGCATGCGGATCGGCTTCGCCGCCGGCGACCGCCGATTCCTCGCGGGCTTTCACGAGCTGCGCAACGTCGCGGCGCCGCAGGTGCCGGTGCCGCTGCAGCACGTGGCCGTCGCCGCCTATGCCGACGAGGCGCATGTCGAGGAGAACCGGCGGCTGTACCGCGCCAAGTTCGATCTCGCCGACCAGATCATCGGCAACCGCTATGGCTACAAGCGTCCCGATGGCGGCTTCTGCGTCTGGCTCGACGTGGCTGATCGCGGCGGCGACGAGGACGTGACGTTGCGGCTGTATCGCGACGCCGGCGTGCGCGTGGTGCCCGGCAGCTACCTGGCGCGGCCGCAAGCCGACGGGTTCAATCCGGGCCTGGGCTACATCAGGCTGGCGCTGGTGGCGGACGCCGGATCCACCGGTGAGGCGTTGCACCGGCTGGTCGAGGTCCTGGGATAATCGCGGGGCTGATGCAGATGCCGGCGATCGAACGAGTCATCCCTCTGGTCAACCACCTGCCGACGTCGCTGCGCGACGCGCTGGTGCGGCGGCTGCGCGAGCTCGCGGGCCTCTGCCTGATCGCGCTGTGCGGCGTGGCCGCGGCGGCGCTGATGACGTGGTCGGTGCAGGACCCCAGCCTGAGCCACGCCACCTCGCGCGCCATCCGCAACATCGTCGGCTATCCCGGCGCGATCAGCGCCGATCTGCTGATGCAGATCCTTGGTCTCGGCTCGATCATGGCGATCCTGCCGCTTTCGATCCGCGGCTGGCGGATGATGACGCACCGGCCGTTCGACCGCGAGGCGCTGCGCTTCGGCGCCTGGATTCTCGGCGCCGTCATCGCCGCCGGCTTTGCCAGCTGCTGGCCGCGCTCGCACGCCTGGCCGCTGCCGACCGGTCTCGGCGGCGTGGTCGGCGACGCCCTGGTGCGCGCACCGGCCGTGGTGTTCGGTCCGCCCGGTGTGATCTATCGGCTGGTGCTCGGCGCCCTTCTTCTGGTTGCGATGATCGGCTGCCTGCTGGTGGCCGGCGGCATGGGCGCGAAGGAAGCCGATCCGAGCCTGCTCGCGGATGAGGACGACGACACGCCGCTGGCCGACCCCGAGGACGACGACGACCGCAAGGCGATCCGGCTCGGCTGGGTGTTCCACGCCATCATGAGCGCCAAGGCCCAGGTCGTCTGGTTCCTGAGCACGGCCTATCGTGCGCTGGTCTCCTCCGGCCCGCAGCCGCGCGCCGCCGCCGCAGGCCGGCAGGAGCCGAGCCTGGGTCGCGGCAAGCCGACGCTCGCGCCCGAGATGGACGAGGACGGCGGCGACCAGGACGAGGCCGACGAAGGCGAGGACGAAGAAGAGGAGGAGGAGCCCGCTCCCCGCGCCCGCAAGAAGCCCGCGGCCAAGACGCCGGCGCGCAAGGCCAACGACAAATACGACCTGCCCTCGGTCTCGATGCTGGCGGCGCCGAAATCCTCCGACCGCCAGCCGCTGTCGAAGAGCGAGCTGGAGGCCAATTCGCGCGCGCTGGAAGGTGTGCTGCAGGACTTCGGGGTGCGCGGCGAGATCGTCAAGGCGCATCCCGGCCCGGTCGTCACGCTGTACGAGCTGGAGCCGGCGCCGGGCATCAAATCGTCCCGCGTCATCGGTCTTGCCGACGACATCGCCCGCTCGATGAGCGCGCTGTCGGCGCGCGTCGCGGTCGTGCCCGGCCGCAATGCCATCGGCATCGAGCTGCCCAACGCGCACCGCGAGAAGGTGTACCTGCGCGAGCTGCTCGTCGCCAAGGAGGCGACCGAGAGCGTCGCCAAGCTGCCGCTGTGCCTCGGCAAGAACATCGGCGGCGAATCCATCATCATCGACCTCGCCCGCACCCCGCACATGCTGATCGCCGGCACCACCGGCTCGGGCAAATCGGTCGCCATCAACACCATGATCCTGAGCCTGGTCTATCGCCTCAGGCCGGACCAGTGCCGGCTGATCATGGTCGACCCCAAGATGCTCGAACTGTCGGTCTATGACGGCATTCCGCATCTCCTCACGCCTGTCGTCACCGATCCGAAGAAGGCCGTCGTCGCGTTGAAATGGGCCGTGCGCGAGATGGAGGAACGCTACAAGAAGATGGCCAAGCTCGGCGTGCGCAACATCGACGGCTACAACGCCCGTCTGGGCGAAGCGCGCGCCAAGGGCGAGGAGCTGACGCGCACCGTCCATACCGGATTCGACAAGGAGACCGGCAAGGCGATCTACGAGGAAGAGAAGCTCGACCTCGATCCCCTGCCCTACATCGTCATCATCGTCGACGAGATGGCCGACCTGATGATGGTCGCCGGCAAGGACATCGAGGGCACGGTGCAGCGCCTCGCGCAGATGGCGCGTGCCGCCGGCCTGCACGTCATCCTGGCGACGCAGCGCCCGTCGGTCGACGTCATCACCGGCACCATCAAGGCGAACTTCCCGACCCGCATCTCCTTCCAGGTCACGTCCAAGATCGACAGCCGCACCATTCTCGGCGAGATGGGCGCCGAGCAACTGCTCGGCCAGGGCGACATGCTCTACATGGCCGGCGGCGGCCGCATCAGCCGCGTGCACGGCCCGTTCTGCTCCGACGAGGAGGTCGAGAAGGTCGTCAAGCACCTGAAGGCACAGGGCTCGCCGGAATATCTCGAGGCGGTCACCGCCGAGGAGCCGAGCGAGGAGGATGGCGCCGTGTTCGATGCCACCGGCATGGGCGGCGGTGGCGGCGGCGACGACCTGTTCTCCCAGGCGGTCGCCGTGGTCAAGCGCGACCGCAAGGCCTCCACCAGCTACATTCAACGCCGGCTGCAGATCGGCTATAACAAGGCCGCTTCGCTGATGGAGCGGATGGAACAGGAAGGCATCGTCGGCCAGGCCAACCACGCCGGCAAGCGCGAGATCCTGGTGCCCGAGGAGGAAGGCGGGTTCTGACGGCCCCGATGGCCGCAGAAACGCCGCTTCAGTGCCCGATCTTCACGCGATTACGATCACGCTGCCCGGCCGAACCGGGATAGAACGCGTAAAACCTCAGGACGTCGTTTTGAAAAGCTCCTTGTTGAACAGCACGTTTTCGTATCACGCAGCTTGGCGCGGGCGCCGGATCGGCGCTTGGCTGGTCGCCTGCGCCGTGACGATATGCTCTGTCGCCGGTGCGTCCGGTCACGCCGCCGCGCAGGGCACGCCGGCTCCGAAATCAGGCCCGAAGAGCGGCTCCCAGCTCAGCGCCTCCGACCAGCAGCGGGCCGGCCAGAGCCCCTCGACCACCCAGACGGCCCCGCCAAACCCGGTCATTCCCGATCCCCGGCGCAACGTGCCGGCCAGCATCTTCACCTCGTTCGACGCCAACCAGAAGGCGCAGGCGGCCAAGGTCAGCGCCTATCTGTCGTCGCTGCAGACCCTGGTCGGGAACTTCGTCCAGGTCGGCCCGGACGGCAGCAAGACCAAGGGCGATTTCTACATCCAGAAGCCGGGCAAGGTCCGCTTCGAATACGAGCCGCCGACGCCGATCGACATCATCGCCGACGGCTCTTCCTTGGTGGTGCGCGACCGCAAGCTCGCGACCCAGGACGTCTATCCGCTGTCGCAGACGCCGCTGCGTTATCTGCTGTCCGACCGCATCGACCTGTTGAAGGACACCAACGTGATCGCGGTCGCCGCCGACGACCTTTACGTCACGATCACGATCGAGGAGAAGCAGGCCCTGATCGGCACCAGCCGGCTGATGCTGATGCTCGGCGCCAAGGACGGCCAGCTCAAGCAGTGGACCGTGACCGATCCGCAGGGCTACGACACCACGATTGCCGTCTACAATCTGGATACGACCAAGAAGCTCGATCCGGCGATGTTCAAGATCGACTTCACGGCCTATCCGAGCACGCCGCCGGGCTGACGCCGCCTCTCGCGCTCGCTCAGCGCGATTCGAGCCCGCGCACCTTCCATTGCGCTTCTGACAGTGCGAGCTTCTCGAAGCGCTTGCGCGCCTCTTCGAGGTCATCGGCCGGAAGCGCGTCGCAGCCGGGCCGGTCGCGCAGGATCATCGACGTCGTCGCCCAGCTGAGCCGCGCGGCCTTGCAGGCCAGCAGCAGGTCCGTGATGCGGTCCTCCTCCAGCAGCGATTCGATCGTCTCGATGGTGACGACGCAGAGCAGCGCCAGCGCTGCTATCACGGCAGGGAAATCGCCGGTGGCGCAGAAGCGGTTGACGGCGGAGTCGCCGAGCTTGCCGGTCCGGCTAAGGGCGGCAACCTCGGCCTTGACCTGCTGATAATCCCAGATCGCGCGCATTGCCGCGCCGGGCGAGCGGGTCGGCGTCGCCTGCAGAGTGGCGCGGGTCGCCGGCGGCGCGGCCTTGATGAAGCGGGCGCGGGCGCCCTCGCTGGCCGCGGCGACGAAGGCCCGCGACAGCTTGGCCGGCAGGTCGGTGCGCAGCGCCAGCTTCTCGGCGAGATCCTCGTCGCGCTCGGCGATCTTGAACAGGCTGCGATAGCCGTCCTCGGACAGCCGGGCGGAAAGATTCTGCGCCAGCGCCATGCGCACCGCCGGAAAGCCGCGCGCGATCAGCTGCGTCGTGAGGCCGTCGCCGATGCCCCTGCGGCTGGCGATCGCAACGAGATGCGCCGGACTGCCGGTGCGGATGAACTCGGCGAGGTCGCGCTCGGTCAGCACCGCCGCCTTGGCCAGCATCGGCCCGGCGACGCGCAATTCGGGGTGAACGGCGAGCATCCGCGCCGTCGCGTAAGGCGCGCGCTCGACGCCGGCGAGCGCCATGCTCAGCTCGGCCAGCAGCTCGGTCGCGACCTGCGGCATCAGCCGGGCGAACATCTGATCGTAGAGATCGAGCTGCTCGGCCGAGGCCGGCCGCGGACCGGCCAGGAACAGGCTGGTGGTCCGGCGCAGCATGTCGGTGGCGAGCTCGGACACCGTCCGCGCATCACCGGGGGGCGTCTTGGCGGTCGGAGCTGCCGCAGGCGCTGGAGGCATCGCACGTCCCTCGTTGGGCGCCTCCCTCGGCTGTGACGGAGGCGCGGGTCGATCTTCAATTGAGGAAGAATGCGAAGGCCGGACTAAAGGGGCGTTAAGCGCAGCGGACGGAGCTGAAACCCCACGCGGCTGTCGTTAATGGATTGCGGCAGAGCGCGGCAACAACAGTGTTCCCGTATTGTTCTTGCGAACGATGCCGGCTTCCGCTAGCCTCCTTGTCCGGGAGGGGCATCATGGTCCAGCGCGTTTCCACCGTCGCCTTCGAGGGGATCGAGGCCCGCGCGGTCGACGTGCAGGTCCAGGTCGCGCCCGGCCTGCCGGCCTTCGCCATCGTTGGCCTGCCGGACAAGGCGGTGTCGGAAGCCCGCGAGCGGGTGCGCTCGGCGCTGATCGCCTCGGGCCTCGCGTTGCCGGCGCGGCGGATCACGGTGAATCTCGCGCCGGCCGACGTGCCCAAGGAAGGCAGCCATTACGATCTGCCGATCGCGCTCGGCCTGATGGCCGCGATCGGCGCCATTCCGCCGGATGCGCTCGGCGGCTTCACGGTGCTCGGCGAGCTCGGGCTCGACGGCTCGATTGCGCCGGTCGCCGGCGTGCTGCCGGCGGCGATCGGCGCCAATGCGCGCGAGGAAGGATTGATCTGCCCGGCCGCCTGCGGCGCCGAAGCGGCCTGGGCGAGCCCGGACCTTCAGATCATCGCGGCGACGTCGCTGATCCAGATCGCCAACCATTTCAAGGGCACGCAGGTGCTGTCGCGGCCGCAGCCGAAGATCCAGGAGGCACCCGCCAGCCTGCTCGACCTGCGCGACATCAAGGGCCAGGAGAGCGGCAAGCGCGCGCTGGAGATCGCGGCCGCCGGCGGGCATCATCTGCTGATGATCGGCTCGCCCGGCGCCGGCAAGTCGATGCTGGCGGCGCGGCTGCCGTCGATCCTGCCGCCGCTGTCGCCGGCAGAGCTCTTGGAAGTTTCGATGATCGCCTCGGTCGCCGGCGAGATCGAGGGCGGCGCGCTGACGTCGCGCCGGCCGTTCCGCAGCCCGCATCATTCCGCCAGCATGGCGGCGCTGACCGGCGGCGGCCTGCGCGCCCGCCCCGGCGAGATCTCGCTGGCGCATCAGGGCGTGCTGTTCCTCGACGAGCTGCCGGAGTTCGATCCGCGCGTGCTGGATTCGCTGCGCCAGCCGCTCGAGAACGGCGAGGTCTCGATCTCGCGCGCCAACCACCGCGTCACCTACCCTGCCCGCTTCATGCTGGTCGCCGCGATGAATCCGTGCCGTTGCGGCAACGCGTTCGAGCCCGGCTATGCCTGCAAGCGCGGCCGCATCGACCGCTGCACGTCCGACTACCAGACGCGCATCTCCGGCCCGCTGATGGACCGCATCGACCTGCGCATCGAGGTCCCCGCCGTCACCGCCGCCGACCTCATCCTGCCGCCCGCCAAGGAAGGCTCGGCCGAGGTGGCCGCCCGCGTCGCCGCCGCGCGCGACCTGCAGCGCGCCCGCTATGCCAAAGCCGGCCTGCCGCACATCCGGACCAACGCCGAGGCCCCCGCCGCCGTGCTCGACGAAATCGCCAGGCTCGACGCGCCCGGCCAGAAGCTGCTGCGCGAAGCCGCCGAGACGATGCGGCTGTCGGCGCGCGGCTATCACCGCGTGCTGCGCGTGGCGCGGACGCTCGCCGATCTCGACCACACTGATGCGATCGGCCGGCTGCATCTGGCCGAGGCGCTGTCGTATCGCGCGCTGGCGGAGGACAATCGCCACGCGGCGTAAGGGCGCCCCCTCCCCCTCAACACTCTGGTAACGACTTCTCTTTACGCTCCGACAACCATAAGGCCCGCGTTCCGTCATTAGGCCTGCCGCGTCGGTGCGTATCATGTTGCGTTTCAAGGTCCTTGTCTCGGCCGTGCCGCTGATCGCGGCCGCGGTCATCGCCAGACTCGAATTGGCGCCCTCCCCGCAGCCCTGCATTGCCGTCGGTGCCGACAGCATCTCGCTCGGCTCGGCGCCGTTTACCGCCGATCTCCATGTCGACTTCACCGATGACCCGGCGCTCGCCACCGTTCGCGTGGCGCTGGCCGACAGTCCGGAGACGGCCGATTTCGTCGTGGTCGACGATGTGCTCGCCAAGGAGGATCGTGGCTGCGGCATGACTGCCGCGACCGCGGTCGTCGCGATCGCCGCCGATCCGCATCCTGGCGCGCTCCGGATCCATCTCGCCAAGGACAGTGCAGCAGATGCTCACGCCGCCGCGCTCATCGTCTCGGCCCGCGGCCACGACTCACCGCCCGCCGATCCGGTTCTGTGAGTCGGGCTAACGCCCGGTTCACCATCTCAGCACGGCTTCATCGCGCGTGCATGACCTTTCAAAGTCTCAGCAATACCGACGCCGCATGGTGCGGGCCGGCCATGACATTGGGATCGAAATCGTCGGGGGTGATCGAGATGGGACGGATTTTTCACGTCAGGCTGCGCCTGCGCCGGTTCATGCGCCGTCACCGCACCATCTTCGCCATCCTGCGCTCGCTGATGATCTTCTCCGCCGGCTTCGGCGGCGCGTACGGCTTCATCAAGGCCAGCATCTCCGAGAACTCCGGCTATAACCCGCACACGTTCGCGATCGGCGCCAGCTTCCTGTTCGCGCTCGCCTGCGTCGGCCTGGCCACGCTCAGCATGCGGCTGCGCTTCGTCGCCAGGAAGATGCACAAGATTGCGCTCCACAACGAGGTGCTGGCCGACCGGAACTGGGAGCTGCAGGAAGCCGAGCAGCGCGCCCGCAATCTGTTCGAGCAGCAGGGCGATCTCATCGTCATGCGCGAGCGCGGCGGCAGCATCATCTTCGTCAACGACGCCTATTGCCGGATGGCGGGCCTCGATCGCGACAACCTGCTCGGCAGCGCGTTCACCTTCGAGCTGATCGAGCAGGGCGACAGCGCGCTGGAGCCGAACGGCACGCGCGTCCACGACCAGCGCATCGAGAGCGCGATCGGGCCGCGCTGGATCGCGTGGCGCGAGGCGCTGGTGCGTTCCGACGCCGGCCAGCCCGCCGTGCTGCAATGTGTCGGCCGCGACGTCACCGACCGCACCGAGACCGAGCGGGCGCTGGCGGACGCGCGCGATCAGGCCAACGCCGCGAACCGCGCCAAGTCGCGGTTCCTGGCGATGGCCAGCCATGAGATCCGCACGCCGCTGAACGGCATCCTCGGCATGAGCGGACTCTTGCTCGAAACGCAGCTGACGCCGGAGCAGACGACCTACGCCAAGGCGGTCCGCACCTCGGGTGAGGCCTTGATGTCGCTGATCGACGAGCTGCTCGACTATTCCAAGATCGAAGCCGGCAAGCTGGCGCTCGAGGCGCAGCCGTTCTCGCTGGCGGCGCTGATCGAGGAGATCACCGAGCTGCTGGCGCCACGGGCGCAGGCCAAGCAACTGGAGATCGCGGCCTATCTCGACGAGCGGCTGCCGACCTGGGTGACGGGCGACGCCGCGCGGCTGCGCCAGGTGCTGCTCAACCTCGCCGGCAACGCCATCAAGTTCACCGCGACGGGCGGCGTTGCCCTGATCGCCGAGCCCGGCATCTGGCCGAACGAGATCAGCTTCCAAGTGTGCGACACCGGCATCGGCATCGCAGCCGACGCGCAGGAGCGCATCTTCCGCGAATTCGAGCAGGCCGACGACAGCGTCGCGCGCAGCTTCGGCGGCACCGGGCTTGGCCTTGCGATCTCGGACCGGATCGTCAAGCGGATGGGCGGCCGCATCGCGCTGCAGAGCGCGCTCGGCGCCGGCTCGACCTTCGAGGTGTCGGTGCCGCTGCCGCCGGCGCTGGAGCGCGGCGAGCAGAACAGCTTCCGCGGCCCCGATCTCGCAGGACGGTCGATCATGCTTGTGGCGCCGGCCGGGCTGCAGGCCGAGCTGATCGAGCGGCGCTTGCAGAACTGGGGCGCGCAGACCTGCCTGGTCGCCGAGGCCGAGGTGGCGGAGGCCCTGCTGCCCGAACGCGCCTGGCACGCCGTGCTGGTCGACGACAGCATCGGCGGCGATGAATCGCTGCGTGTGGGCGGGGTCGCGCGACATCATACGACGCGGCTGATCGTGCTGGTGACACCGGCGAGCCGCCACGAGCTGGCGCCGGGGGCGCCATTCAACGGCTACCTCGTCAAGCCGCTGCGGGCTGCCTCGCTCGCCGCGCGCGTGAACTTCGACACCGACGGCACGGTCATGGCCGACGATCCGATCCCGACCATCGCGCCGCCGATCGCGGCCCAGGCCGGCACGGGACTGTCCATCCTGGTCGCCGAGGACAACGACATCAACGCACTGCTGATGCGCTCGCTGCTGAGCAAGCTCGGCCACCACGCCGACATCGCCGTGCATGGCGAAGCCGCGCTGGACTCCTGGCTCGCGGCGCGCTCGGCCGGCGCGCCCTATGATCTGATCCTGATGGACGTGCAGATGCCGAAGCTCGACGGCATTGCCGCCGCCAGGCGCATTCGCGCCATCGAGGCCAGCGAGCCCGGCGGCCGCACCCCGATCCTGGCGCTCACGGCCAATGCTCTGGTCGAGGACCGTTACGCCTGCTTCGAGGCGGGCATGGATGGGTTCCTGGTCAAGCCGATCGATCGCGACAAGCTCGACGAGGCGCTGGCGAATCTGGCGGCGGCACGACAGGTGCCAGCGTAGGTCATTAGTTGGAGCGGATCAGCTCGGCGCCGCGCTCGCGGGCCCCGCTCACAACCGCCTGAGCGCCACCGTCTCGATCTCGTGATCCGCGCCCTTCTTCAGGATCAAGGTCGCACGCGGCCGTGTCGGGAGGATGTTGTCCTCGAGATTGGCCAGGTTGGTGCGCTCCCAGATGGCGATCGCGGTGGCGATGGCCTCCTCGTCCGACAGCAGCGCGTAGCGGTTGAAGTAGGACCGCGGATCATGGAACGCCGTGTCGCGCAGCGACAGGAAGCGCTTGACGTACCATTTGCGCAGGATCGCCTCGTCGGCGTCGATGTAGACCGAGAAGTCGAAGAAGTCGGAGACGACCGGCACGGCCTGGCCGTCGCGCGGCAGCGGTCCGGTCTGCAGCACGTTGACGCCTTCGACGATCAGGATGTCCGGCTGGTCGATCTCGGCCCACTGATTGGGGACGATGTCGTAACTCAGATGGGAATACACCGGTGCGCGCACCGGATGGCGGCCGGCCTTGATGTCGGAGAGAAAACCGAGCAGCCGCGGCAGGTCATAGCTTTCCGGAAAGCCCTTCTTCTGCATCAGGCCCTGCCGCTCCAGCACCGCGTTCGGATACAGGAAGCCGTCGGTGGTGATGAGATCGACCTTGGGCCGCGGCGACCAGCGGGTCAGCAACGCCTGCAACACGCGCGCAGTGGTCGACTTGCCGACCGCCACCGAGCCGGCGACGCCGATGATGTAGGGCATCTTGCGGTCGCGGATGCCGAGAAACTGGCGCTGCGCGTAGTACAGCCGCTGCGCCGCATCGACATACATCGACAGCAATCGCGACAGCGGGAGGTAGATGTCCTCGACCTCCTGAAGGTCGAGACGATCGTGCATCGACCGCAGCTTGGAGAACTCGCCGGGCTCCAAGGTCATCGGCGTGTCGTTGCGCAGCTCGGCCCATTGTTCGCGGGTGAAGACGCGGTACGGATTATATTGTTGTTCGGTGGTGCGCATGTCCATGACGCTGCCCTTCGTTTCCCCCGCCGTCGCGCCCTACTCCGTCTTGCGCGACGCCTTTTCTTCCAGCCCCGATTGGCCGGTCCGCTTGCCGAGCGCCGCCTCGACCTCCTCGAGCCGGACGTCGCGCGACTTCAACAACACCAACAGATGAAACAGCAGGTCGGCGCTTTCGGAGATCAGATGCTCACGGTCGGTGCCAAGTGCGGCGATGACCGTCTCGACCGCCTCCTCGCCCATCTTCTTGGCGCATTGCGGCGGACCCTTGTCGAGCAGCTTGCGCGTATAGGACGCCTCGCCGCCCGCCGCGGCGCGCGCGTCGATGATGGCAGCCAGATCGTGAAGCGTGAAGCGGGACATCAGCCGGTACTCGGAACGCCTGCCCGACCACGGCGGCCGGACCAGCGTTCATCTAACATTTTTGCGACGCAATGTCGTCAGGGATCGAGCCGCATCGGCAGCCCCTGGCGCACCATGTGCTCCTTGGCCTGCCGGATGGTAAATTCCCCGAAATGGAAGATTGACGCCGCCAGCACCGCGGTCGCGTGGCCCTCGCGGATGCCGTCCACCAGATGATCGAGGTTACCGACACCGCCGGAGGCGATCACCGGCACCGGGACGCTGTCGGCGACTGCCCGGGTCAGCGGCAGGTCGAAGCCCTGGCGGGTGCCGTCGCGGTCCATCGAGGTCAGCAGGATCTCGCCGGCACCGAGCGCGACCACCTCCTGGGCGTATTCCAGGGCATCGATGCCGGTCGATTTGCGGCCGCCATGGGTGAAGATCTCCCAGCGGCTGCCGCCGCCCGGCCGCGACACGGACTTGGCGTCGATCGCCACCACGATGCACTGCTCGCCGAACTTCTCGGCCGCCTCCTTGACGAATTCGCGCCTGCTCACCGCGGCCGAATTGATCGAAACCTTGTCGGCGCCGGAACGGAGCAGGGTCTTGATGTCGTCGATGGTGCGCACGCCGCCGCCGACCGTGACCGGCATGAAGCAGGCCTCCGCCGTGCGCCGGACGACGTCCAGCATGATGCCGCGGTTCTCATGGGTGGCGGTGATGTCGAGGAAGCACAGCTCGTCGGCGCCGGCCGCGTCATAGGCGATCGCGGCTTCGACCGGATCGCCGGCATCGCGCAGATTGACGAAGTTGACGCCCTTGACGACTCGTCCGTCCTTGACGTCGAGGCAGGGAATGACACGGACCTTGAACATCCTGTTTCCTCCTACGCACGCGCCGCGCGGATCAGCGCCAGTGCTTCCGCGGGATCGAGGCGGCCGTCATAGAGCGCGCGGCCGGCGATGGCGCCTTCGAGCTTTTTCGCCCGCGGTGTCAGCATCGCCTTGACGTCCTCGATCGAGGCCAGGCCGCCGGAGGCAATCACGGGAATCGAGATGGCGTCGCCGAGCGCGATCGTGGCGTCGAGGTTGAGGCCCTTGAGCAGGCCGTCGCGTGCGATGTCGGTGAAGATGATCGCGGCGACGCCGGCGTCCTCGAAGCGCTTGGCAATGTCGAGCGCGGTCACTTCGGATGTCTCGGCCCAGCCCTCGACGGCGACCTTGCCGTCGCGCGCATCGAGCCCGACGGCGACGCGGCCGGGGAAGGCCTTGGCTGCGGTCTTCACCAGCTCGGGATCGCGCACCGCCGCGGTGCCGATGATGACACGGGTGATGCCTTTGCTGAGCCAAGCCTCCACCGTCTTGAGATCGCGGATGCCGCCACCGAGCTGCACCGGCATCTTGACGACTTTCAACATCGCTTCCACGGCGTGCGCATTCATCGGCTTGCCGGCGAAGGCGCCGTCGAGATCCACGACGTGGAGATAGTCGAACCCCTGGTCGGCGAAGCTCTTGGCCTGCGCGGCGGGATCGAGGTTGAACACGGTGGCGCGCGCCATGTCGCCCTGCTCCAGGCGCACGCACTGGCCGTTCTTCAGATCAATGGCAGGAAACAGGATCATCGGAGCTGTCTTTCAGGCAAGCGCCCTGCCCGCCTCTTGGACGGACAGGCGCGCTGCGCTCACGGCTTCCACTTCAGGAAGTTGGAAATGAGGGCGAGACCGAAACGCTGGCTCTTCTCGGGATGGAATTGGGTGCCGATCGCGGTGTCCTTGCCGACGATCGCGGTGACCGGTCCGCCGTAATCGGCGCGTGCCAGAACGTCGCTCTCGTTGACGGCATTCAAGTGATAGGAGTGCACGAAATAGGCGTGCAGGCCCTTCGGTCCGAGCGGCAGCCGCTCCAGCACCGGATGCTCTTGCAGCGCATCGAGCGTGTTCCATCCCATATGCGGGATCTTCAGGCTTTCGTCGCGCGGCGTGATCTTCTCGACGTCGCCGGAGATCCAGTCAAAGCCGTCGGTGGTGACGTGCTCCTTGCCGCGCGTTGCCATCAATTGCATGCCGACGCAGATGCCGAAGAACGGCCGCGCCTTGTGGCGCACGGCTTCGGTCATCGCCTCCAGCATGCCGTCGACGGAGTCGAGCCCGCGGCGGCAGTCGGCGAAGGCGCCGACGCCGGGCAACACGATGCGATCGGCGCGATAGACCGTATCGGGATCGCGTGTCACGACGACCTTCTGCGGATCCGCCATGCCGCGCGCAGCCCGCTCGAACGCCTTGGCGGCGGAATGCAGATTGCCGGAGCCGTAATCGATGATCGCAACACTCATCGTCCACCTCCGGGTTCGGGAAACAAGCCAATGATGCTGGCATGCGGCAGCGGCGGCGGGTGCTGCCCATTGCCATTGTCGCGTGTCGGCGGCGCCGCGCCGCGATCGACGGTGTGATTGTCGTAGCCGAGCGTGCTGCGCCGGGCGGCCCAGCGCTCGAAGAAGCGGCGCTCGGCGGCATCGAGATCGTCGGCGACGACGACGTCGATCTGGCGCCAATTGCCGCGCGAGTAGCTCCAGCGCTTCAGGCTCGAGGCTTCGAGCCCGAGCAGGATCGCAAGCAACAGATCGATGCCGGCAATCGCGCCGCCGCTGACGCCGACGCGCGCCAGGATGACGTCGAGCGCGATCATCAGCACGGCCCAGACGAGCATCGCAAGCCAGAGGCGATGCCAGGCCAGCCAGACGGCGCCGAGCACGGCGGCCCAGAAATGGAAGCCGTCGCGGATGAAGACAAAGCGATCGGTCGAACGCAGATCGACCCCGGCGGCCAGGGGAGCGTGAACCGTATAGACGGGCATGTCGATAATCCCTTGGGAGGAGGGAGGTCAGCCGCCGAGCTGACCCTTGGTGGATGGCACTTCGCCCTGATTGCGAGGATCGATCGCAAGGGCTGCGCGGAGGGCCCGCGCCAGACCCTTAAAGCAGGATTCGGCGATATGATGGGCGTTCTCGCCGTACAGCGTCTCGACATGCAGGGTGATGCCGGCGTTCATGGCAAAGGCGTTGAACCACTCGCGCACCAGCTCGGTGTCGAACTCGCCGATCTTGTCGCGCGCAAAGGTCGTGCGGAATACCAGCATCGGCCGGCCCGATACGTCGATCACGACGCGCGTCAGGGTCTCGTCCATCGGCATGTGGATCGAGGCGTAACGGGTGATGCCGGCCATGTCGCCGAGCGCCTGACGCACGGCCTGGCCGAGGGCGATGCCGACATCCTCGGTGGTGTGGTGGAAATCGATATGGAGGTCGCCGACCGCCTTGACGGTCATGTCGATGCGGGAATGCCGGGCCAGCAGATCCAGCATGTGATCGAAGAAGCCGATCCCGGTCGCGATGTTCACGACGCCGGTGCCGTCGAGGTTCACGGACACCTCGATCTCGGTCTCTTTGGTCTTGCGCTTGATGGTCGCGCTACGCATGGGGTCAGCTTTCCCTTGAAAACGCGGCCCTTTTATCAGGCGGATGACACCTTAGCTACTGCGGGATGACGCCCCTCGGCCTTGATCTCGGGCCATGGTGAGCGGATTTCAAGGCCCGCCAGGGCAGGGCAGGGACCCGGTAATTGTATCCCGACGCCTGAACGCCTAAATCAGAGGATCAACCAGGGACCCCCCATGCACGCATCCGCGAACGAGCCCACCGTCTGGCACGGCACCACGATCCTGACCGTCCGCAAGGGGGGCAGGGTGGTGATCGGCGGCGACGGCCAGGTCTCGATCGGCCAGACCGTGATCAAGTCCAACGCCCGCAAGGTGCGCAGGCTCGGCAAGGGCGACGTCATCGGCGGCTTCGCCGGCGCCACCGCCGACGCCTTCACCCTGTTCGAGCGGCTGGAGAGCAAGCTGGAGCAATATCCGGGGCAGTTGACCCGGGCAGCTGTCGAGCTCGCCAAGGACTGGCGCACCGACCGCTATCTGCGGCGGCTCGAAGCCATGATGATCGTCGCCGACAAGGACGTCTCGCTGGTCCTGACCGGCACCGGCGATGTGCTGGAACCTGAGGCCGGCGTGATGGCGATCGGCTCAGGCGGCAATTACGCGTTGGCCGCGGCGCGGGCCCTGCTCGACACCGACAAAGACGCCGAGAGCATCGTGCGGCGCTCGCTCGACATCGCCGCCGACATCTGCGTCTACACCAACCGCAACATCACCATCGAGACCTTGCAGGGCGGCTCAGCCATGGTGCGGGATTAATGGCTCAGGATTACGCCATCCGCGCAATGGCTGCCGCCGACCTGCCCTTGATACGCCGTTGGCTTGGCACGCCGGACGTGATGCGGTGGTGGGGAGAGCCCGACGAGCAATATGCGCTGGTGAGCGGCGATCTCGCTCATCCTGACATGGACCAATTTATCGTCGCGATCGATGGCCGGCCGTTCGCATATCTCCAGTGCTATGCGCTCTCAGCATGGGATCATGGATTCGGGCCTCAACCGCCCGCCACGCGTGGCATCGATCAGTTCATCGGCGAGCCCGACATGATCGGGCGCGGCCATGGGGCGCGTTTCATTCGGCAGTTCGTCGAAGACCTGCTGCGATCGGCCGCGCCACGCGTGGTGACCGATCCAGATCCGGCGAACGCCCGTGCCGTGCGCGCCTACGAGAAGGCCGGATTCAGACGCGATCGGCTCGTCGAAACGCCGGAGGGCTCTGCGCTGCTGATGGTGAGCCAGCCCGGCGACTTGCCCTGATTGCGATCCAAACCTAGCTAGAGCCCCATGACCGACTTTTCACCCCGCGAAATCGTCTCCGAACTCGACCGCTACATCGTCGGCCAGGCCGACGCCAAGCGGGCGGTGTCCATTGCCTTGCGCAACCGCTGGCGCCGGCTGCAGCTCGATGCAGGCCTGCGCGAAGAGGTGCTGCCGAAGAACATCCTGATGATCGGGCCGACCGGCGTCGGCAAGACCGAGATCGCGCGGCGGCTGGCCAAGCTTGCGGGCGCACCGTTCCTCAAGGTCGAGGCGACCAAGTTCACCGAGGTCGGCTATGTCGGCCGCGACGTCGAGCAGATCATCCGCGACCTCGTCGAGGTCGCGATCGCCCAGGTCCGGGAGCGCAAGCGCAAGGACGTCGCCGCCCGCGCGCAGCTCGCCGCCGAGGAGCGCGTCCTCGACGCGCTGGTCGGCGCCAATGCGAGTGCTGCGACGCGCGACTCGTTCCGCCGCAAGCTGCGCGCCGGCGAGCTCAACGACAAGGAGATCGAGATCGAGACGCAGTCCTCCGGCGGCGGCTTGCCGATGTTCGAGATCCCCGGCATGCCGGGAGCCCAGATGGGCGCGATCTCGATCGGCGACATCTTCGGCAAGCTCGGCGGCCGCACTAAGACGCGGCGCGTGACGGTCGAGGCCTCGCACGACATCCTGATCGCGGAAGAATCCGACAAGCTGCTCGACAGCGAGCAGCTGGTGCAGGAAGCAATCAGCGTGGTCGAGAACAACGGCATCGTGTTTCTCGACGAGATCGACAAGATCTGCGTGCGCGAGAACCGCGCCGGCGGCGACGTCTCGCGCGAGGGCGTGCAGCGTGACCTGCTGCCGCTGATCGAGGGCACGACGGTCTCGACCAAGCATGGCGCGGTCAAGACCGACCACGTCCTGTTCATTGCCTCCGGCGCGTTCCACATCGCCAAGCCCTCGGACCTCTTGCCGGAGCTGCAGGGACGATTGCCGATCCGGGTCGAGCTGCAGGCGCTGACGCGCGACGACATGCGGCGCATCCTGACCGAGCCGGAGGCATCGCTGATCAAGCAATATGTCGCGCTGATGCAGACCGAGGGCGTGACGCTCGACATCACCGACGATGCGATCGACGCGCTCGCCGACATCGCGGTCGCGGTGAATTCGACGGTCGAGAACATCGGCGCGCGCCGGCTGCAGACGGTGATGGAGCGCGTGCTCGACGAGATCTCCTTCACGGCGTCCGATCGTAACGGCGAAACCATGCGCGTCGACGCTGCGTATGTGCAGCAACACATCGGCGACCTCGCCAAGAACGCGGATCTCAGCCGGTTCATTTTGTAGTCGGCTGCGCCTAGCAAGCGCTGAGCTTCTTCGCTCCGGCGCGGCGTCAAAATCCGCTGTCGTCCCCGCGAACGCGGGGACCCATAACCACCAAAGCTGATTGTGACTCACGATGGCGGCTCCAGCCTTGCCTCACCACGAACGGCGGCGGCTATGGGTCCCGGCTCAAGGCCGGGGCGACAGTGGTGGACGGGGCGACGACCTCGTCTCCATCTATCACCGCTCGGACGCCGCATGACCGCCGCCTCCAGCAAACACTGGCGCCTGATGCTCGCCGTCAACGCCGCCGTGATGCTCGGCGTCTTCCTGCACAAGCTCACGCTGCCGCCCTACATTCCGTACATCCATCTGCTGGTCGACTATCACTTCGGCTTCATCAAGCGCGCGCTGATCGGTGCCATGGTCGGCCTGTTCGCCGCGAAGGTGCCGGTCTGGCTGGTGTTCGCGCTGGCCGGTTGCGTCTGGCTCATCACCTTCGCGCTGTTCGCGCAGCTCTTCCGCCGCACGTTCGGCTTCGATCGCGCGCAGCTGCCGCTGTTCATCTTCACCGCCTGCTCGCCGTTCGTGTTCAAGAACTTCCTGTTCACGCTCGGCCATTTCGACATCTATGGCTGTCTCGGCGCGATCGTCCTGCTGCTGGTGCCGGCGCGCTCGCTGGCCTACGTGCTGCTTGCGGCATTGATCTCGGCCCTGCTCGTGCTGATTCATCACATCCATCTGCTGATGTACGTGCCGACCATCACCGCGATCGTCGTGCTGCGCTACTACCTGACACGTCCCCCCACTCGCCTGGATATTGCAGTCGGCGCCAGCGCGCTGCTCGGCCTCGGCGCGCTGTTCCTCGCGGCGCAATTCCTCGGCACCATGCCGCTGCCCGAGGCCGACTTCGTGTCCTACTTGCGCTCGCGCATGGTCGATCCGTCGCGCACCGAGCTCTTGCAGTTCGCCTATGTCTGGTATCAGCCGCTCGCCAAGGAGGTGCAGGACACCTGGGCGCGGCTGCCGTCGAACCTGCTGGGCCTGCCCATCTATGCGCTGCTGCTGTGGCTGCACGCGCCGCTGTGGCGGAATCTCAAGGATCTCATCGGCGCCTTGGCTGACAAGCGCCATCGCCAGATCGTCATCGCCGCGCTGATCGTCATCAGCTCCGCTTACCTCGTCATGTTCGCCATGGTGTTCGACTATTCGCGCTGGATCTCGAGCTGGGTGGTCTGCATGGTACTGATGCTGCACGCGCTGAAGACGCTTCCTGCGACCAAGCCGATCACTCCGATCGACGCCGACGACCGCATGACGACGATCCTGGGCTGGATCGTCACCGCCGTACCGCGGATCGGGATCATCCGCCCGTTCTGACGCTCAGCCGCGGGCGCGCCTGATCCGGACATAGAGCGCGCCGGCGCCGCCATGGCCGACATGAGCCTCCTCGAAGCCGACGATGAGCGAGCGGAATTCCGGCAGGCTAAGCCAATGCGGCACCTGCCGCCGGAGCACGCCGCGTTCGGGATCCGCCCCGATGGTGCCCTTGCCGGTGATGACCAGCACGAAGGTGAGACCGTCATGCTGGGCGCGATGCAGGAAATGATGCAGCGCCTGATGCGCCCGACTCTGGGTCATGCCGTGCAGATCGAGCCGCGCATCGATCTCGCTGCGGCCGCGCGACAGCTTCGACCGCTCCTTGCGGCCGAGCGAGACCAGCGGCGGGATCGCCGGCCGGGCCGGCTTGGGCACGACCACCGGCGCGACCGGCCGCGGTGTCATCATCGGCTTGTCCGGCTGCGGCTCGGCCGTCACCATCGGCGGATGCGGCCGCACCGGACGGTGCGTCTTGCGCAGCGGCTTGACCTGGCGCGCCACCGTCTCCCACAGCGTGCGCTCGTCCTCGGAGAGGCCACGCTTGCGACGGCCGCGCGGCGGCTCGGGATCTTCAGACATGGAGACGGCTTGTCATCGGCGGTTGCGATGGCGCCTGCCATAACGCAATCGGCGGATATTGCGATCACTTTCGATACGGGGGCGGGCCTCGGGCAGGGGCACGGGCTGCGGCGCCACAACGTTCTGCGCCACCGTGGTTGCCGGGATTGCGCTCGCGGCGGAAGCAGGGGCCTTCGCATCGTTGACCGGGGAGGCGGCGGCTTTGGCGGCCTCCTTCGGCAGCACCTGCGGAAACAGTTTTGCGATCTTCTCCGACGGGCGTGCATCCGGCAGCGGCATCTTGCGGCCACGCGCGACCGGATCGAGGCTCTTCGGCACCAGCATCACGAACTGGATGCTGTGCTTGAGACGGCCGGAGACCTTGCCGGCGTCCTGGCCGGCGCCGAAATAGAGATCGGCGCGCGCAGGTCCGACGATCGCCGAGCCTGTATCCTGCGCAATCATCAGCCGGTGGAACGCGGTCTTCGACTTCTCGGATTCGATCGGCAGCTCGCCGGTGATGAAGAACGGCGTGCCATAGACGTGCAGCGACTTGTCGACCGCGATCGAACGGCCGGGCGTCAGCGGGATGCCCTGCGCGCCGACCGCCTCGTCCTTCTCCGACAGCTGCACCTCGCGGAAGAAGATGTAGGAGCGGTTCATCCGCCGCAGCTCGTTGGCACCTTCCGGATTCTGCTCCATCCAGTCGCGGATACGCTGCATCGACATCTGCTCGCGCGGAATGATGCCGCGCTCGATCAGGATGCGGCCGACCGGTGTGTAGGGAAGGCCATTATAGGCATCGTAGTTGATGCGGATGGTCGAGCCGTCGTCGAGACTGATGCGCGCCGATCCCTGGATCTGGGCAAACAGCAGGTCAGTCTGATTCCTGAGCCACGCGATCTCCAGGCCGCGGCCCTCGATGGCGCCGTCCTCGATCTCCGCGCGGTCGTAATAGGGGACCAGCTTGCGCCGTCCGATCTTCCGATAGACGGGACCCTTGTTGGGCAGACTCGTCGCGTCCTGCTTGAAGCCACGGACGAACAGATTGGAGGGGCGACGATAGACCGGAACGTTGTAGACCTCGTTCTGGGTCCGCGAGCCCTCGATGACGGGTTCGTAGTAGCCGGTGACGAAGCCATCGACATCGCCGAGCTTGGAGATCTTCAGCGGCTCGAAGTGCCGTTCGAAGAAAGCCCTTGCCGCAGCATTGTCGGCGAGATCGGTGGCCCGAGCGTCGCGACAGGGGTCGCGCAGGGAATCACCCAGCGGCTTGCCATCCGCCTTGGCATCCGGCGCTGCATCCGTCTTTGCGGCGATCGGCTTGCAGCTGGCGCGGAACGTCCGATAGGCCGCAAGCTGGTCGTCGTCGTTCCAGCCGGGCACGTCGTTCCAGGCCAATGGCAGGTACTGGCTGTTGCTGATCTCGAGCGGCCAGTCGAGTTGCGGGTAGGGCAGGTGGCGCACCGGGGGCGCCGCCGCCCGGTGGCGCGAGCGCACCGCCTCGGCCGCATAAGGGGCGAGCGCCACGGCGGCGACGCTCAGGGCGAGCGCCGGCGTCCAGTATTTCAGGCGATGAGCGGTGAAACCCCGCTTCCAAATTTCGCGAACCATGCTTGCACCATCAAAGTACCACTCAACGCGAAATTCAGAGAAAACGGGATGCTGAAAAGATCCGGGTCAAAAAGCCGAGGATGGAGCTCGTCGTCCTCCTTGCAGAACTGGGTCGACATCGAGAGCGGGCGATCTCCCGATGTAACGCCGGCGGCGGCAACCTATTCCATCAATGGCTGCCGGTGCCGACCAGCTTCCAATTGGGATCGCGCGAGCCGGTATCGCGGGCGAAAGTCCAGATGTCGGTGATGTCGGCCACCTTGTCCGGATTGCCGTCGACGATGTTGCCCCCCTTGTCGCGTGTCACCGAGATCATTTGCGAGACGAAGCGCACCGTCACCTGCGCGGTGCGGTCGCGCAGCTCGGCACCGACCAGTTCGGCGGTATCGATGGAGACGAAGCGGGTTTCGGTCTTCTGCTCCTGCTTCTCGCGCTCCTTGATGACGGCGTCGAAACTCTCATAGACCTCGGACGACAACAGGTCGCGCAATGCGCGGCGATCGCCATTGGCGAACGCCAGCACGATCATCTCGTAGGCACTGCGCGCGCCGGTCAGGAAATGGCGCGGATCGAACGACGAGTCGTCGGCGACGATCGCGTCGAGGCCACGGGCGAGCGGTGTGCCCGGCTCGGCCAGGCCACGCCAGCGATCGCCCGGCGCCGGCATCTCGCCGCCGGGGACCGCAGCCGAGGGATCGATGGGCTTGTTGGGAACCGGCATGACGTGGTTGTCCGGCGCGCCCTGGACCGCGTTTCGGGCGGCGTGATCGAACGGCCGCTCGCTCCCGGTGCGCTGCCCGAGCACGGCGCGCAGGCGGATGAAGATGAAGACCGCCAGCGCCAGGAAGATGATGGTATAAATGTCCACTTCGTGTTCGCTTTCTGACTTGTCGAGCCGAACGCGGAGCCCGGCCACCGGGCACCCGTTCTACAGGATCCGGGTAAAGACCCGTGAATCCCTCGGTCGACCCGGATGTAGTCATCGAATTGGGCCCGGCCAATGGCACATTGTGGCCCGGTGATCCTAACCCTTTTCCCTCTCAAGGGGAAATCCGATCGACCTTGGATTGGAACAGAGTAGACGGTCGCTGGTTCCGCCCCCGGGGCGATGCGACAAATAGAGGCATGCCGGCCGGATCAACCCTCTGCCTCGGCCTTTTGCGGCGTCCGTGCCTCGTCCTTGTGGAACAAGCCGGCCCTATGGTAGCCACGCGCCGCAACGACCCGCCCTTTTTGCCTGGAGAACACTGCGATGACCAACGGTAACGGCGCCACTCCCGAGGCGGCTCCTCCTCCTCAACTGAACGTGCTAGCGCAATACATCAAGGATCTCTCGTTCGAGAATCCGAACGCTCCGCAGTCCCTGGCGCCGCAGGGCCAGCCGCCGCAGATCAACATCCAGATCAATGTCGGCGCCAATGCTCTGAATGACACCGAATACGAGGTGACGCTGACGATCGAGGGCAAGGCCGAGAGCGGCAGCCAGGTGATGTTCAGCTTCGAGCTGGTCTATGGCGGCGTGTTCCGGCTGGTCAACATTCCGCGCGAGAACCTGTCGCCGATGCTGCTGATCGAATGCCCGCGCCTGCTGTTCCCGTTCGCCCGCGAGATCGTCGCCAATTCGGTGCGCGACGGCGGCTTCCCGCCGCTGATGCTGGACCCGGTCGATTTCGTCGGCCTGTACCGCCAGAACATGGAGCGCCAGGCGGCGGCCCAGGGCGGCCAGGTGCTGTCGAGCTGATCCGGTTCAGCTTACGATTGATGCTTGCAGGGCGTGATCCGCTGCCGATCAGGCGGATCACGTGCCGGCGAGAAACTCCATCCAGATCGGCTTGTCGCCGAGCGTGGCGATGAAGGCGCGATGCGCCTCTCGCTCCGCATCTGTGACCCGCGGCAACAGCGGCTGCTCGCGCTGACGGCGCGGCGTCTCGCCGGCAGATCCGATGCGGATCTCCTGGCTGTCCTGGGTCAGGATCAGCTGCGACTGCCGCGCCCCGACCAGATCGACATAGACCTCCGCCAGCAGCTCGGCGTCGAGCAACGCGCCGTGCTTGGTGCGGCGTGAGTTGTCGATCGCATAGCGTGAGCACAGGTCGTCGAGGCGGTTCGACACGCCGGGATGCTTGCGACGTGCCAGCAGCAGCGTGTCGACCAGACGGTCCCTCGGAATGGCCGCGCGCTTGACCCGGTCGAGCTCGGCGTTGATGAAGCCGATGTCGAACGAGGCGTTGTGGATCACCAGCGGGGCATCGCCGATGAATTCCAGGAACTCCTCCACGATCTCGTGAAACAGCGGCTTGTCCGCGAGGAACTCGCTCGACAGTCCGTGAACCGCGAACGCTTCCGCCGGCATGTCACGTTCGGGATTGATGTAGCGGTGGTAGACTTGGCCGGTGGGCATGCGGTTGATGATCTCGACGCAGCCGATCTCGACCAGGCGGTCGCCGCGCAAGGCGTCGAGGCCGGTGGTTTCGGTGTCGAGAACGATCTCACGCATCTGATTTGATCCGTCGAATTCCGCGCGGCCGGCGCTCGCGAATCAGCCCCGGCGCTGCGGCATTCTAACGACCTCCGCCAGGATGTCGCGGATGCGTGCCCGCACCGGATCGAGCCCGTGCGAGGTATCCACGACGAAATCGGCGCGCTTGCGCTTCTCGGCATCCGGCATCTGCCGTGCGAGCAGCGTATCGAGCGCTTCTTCCGTCATCGTGCCGCGCGCCAGAATGCGCTGACGCTGGATCTCGGGCGCGGTCGACACCACCACCACGGCATCGACGCGCTTGTCGCCGCCGGTCTCGAACAGCAAGGGGACATCGACGACGGCAACGGGCACGCCGGACTGCTCGGCGTCGTCGAGAAACTTCTGATGATAGGAGCGCAGCATCGGGTGCACGATCGCTTCGAGCCTGCGGATCGCGTCGGGATCGCCAACGACCTTGGCGGAGAGCCTGGCCCGATCCACCTTGCCGTCCACCGTGGTCCCGGGAAATTCGGCTTCGATCGCCGGCGCGGCTTCGCCCTCATAGACCTTATGAACGGTCGCGTCGGCGTCATAGACCGGGACGCCGGCTTCGGCGAACAGCTTTGCGGTCGTCGACTTGCCCATGCCCATCGAGCCGGTCAGACCCAGCACTCTCATCCGCGGTCACTCCCCCTTGCGCGTGGCTGCGGTCGGCCTCAGATCCTGAGCAGCTTCGCTTCGCGAAAATAGGCGAGCAGCGGCAGCAGCGGCAGGCCGAGGATGGTGAAGTGATCGCCGTCGATGCGGTCGAACAGGTGCACGCCGAGCCCTTCCAGCTGGTAGGCGCCGACGCTGGATGTGACGGTTTCGCCGGCGGCATCGAGATAGGCTGCGATCTCGGTTTCGGTGAGGGCACGCATCGTCATCCAGGCGACGGCGACGTGCGAGAACAGCACCTCGCCATTGCGGACCACGGCGATGGCCGAGTGCAGCGCATGGGTGCGTCCGCCCAGCGCCAACAGTTGCTGCATGGCATGCTGGCGGCCGGCCGGCTTGTTGAACATGCGCTCACCCAATGCCAGCGTCTGATCCGCGCCCACCACATATGAATTGGGCCTGTTTGCCGAGACCGCTGCGGCCTTCGCGTTGGCAAGGTGCAACGCGATCTCGTAGGGCGCGACCAGACCGGCTTCGGCCTGCACCGCGCGTTCGTCGATATCGGCCGGAAGCGCCTCGCACGCGAGTCCTGCGTTCGCGAGCAGCATCCGCCGCGCGCGGCTCTGCGATGCCAGAATGAGAGGCTCGTCACTGCACCAGATGGACATTGATCCGCTCACTAGTCCGGAAGCCGCTGCCGCTGCCGGTCGGTATAGAGTTTCAAGATCGCGGCAGCCGTCTCCTCGATCGAGCGCCGCGTCACGTCGAGCATGACCCAGTTGAACTTCGCACTCAGCTTGCGTGCATAGGCGACCTCGTCCGTCACCGACTGCTTGTCTACATAGTTCTCATTGCCGGATTCCGCACCCATGCTGAGCAGGCGATTCTGCCGCACCTGGATCAGCCGCTCCGGGGTCGCATGCAGGCTGACCACCAGCGGCTTCTTCAATGTCTCGAGCTGATGCGGGATCGGAATGCCCGGGACCAGCGGCACGTTGGCGGTGCGCACGCCGCGATTGGCGAGATAGATCGAGGTCGGAGTCTTCGACGTCCGGCTGACGCCGACCAGCACCACTTCGGCGTCTTCGAGACCGTCGACCATCTGCCCGTCATCGTGGAGCATCGTGTAGTTCAGCGCATCGATGCGGGCGAAATATTCGGCATTGAGCACGTGCTGCGCACCGACGCGGCCGGCGGTCGATGCGCCGAGATAGGCCTCGAACAGCTGCATCACCGGACCGATGATCGACAGGCTCGGGATGTTGATCTGCTGGCACTTGGCTTCGAGCCGGCTGACCAGATCCTTCTCGAGCAGCGTGAACAGAACGATGCCCGGCGCTTCCTCGATCTCGTCGAGCACGCGGTCGAGCTGCTTCTGGCTCCGCACCAGCGGGTACACGTGCTCGACCGGGGTCACGTTGGTGTATTGCGCGGCGACCGCACGCGCGACCGTGATCAGGGTTTCGCCCGTCGAATCGGAAACCAGATGGAGGTGAAAGTAGTTGCCGGTGGTGGGCATCAAATCCTTAACGATCTGTGAATCCCTGTGAAGGATGGGGCCAAAAAGTCGCCTCGGACCGCTCCCTTTGTATAACCCCGATTGTTCTGCACATGGTCGCCGTCCGGGACAACGTCAGGCAGCAGCGCGATGATATCGGGACGAGGCCCATTTGTCTCTGGATAAGCTGTCGAAGGATTTCGACAAGCGTCTGAATCACATCAGACTCTGGGGCGATCCGGCGTGCGCAGCTCGCATGTTGAGGGATGTGAACAAGCTGCGGGCAGACTGCGGATGACATTGCATGAGTCCAATCCACCGCTACCTAGACTCAAACCTTAAGATTCTAAAATTATTTGGTTTGGAGGGGACTGAGCGAGCGGATATGTCTCGACACGCAAGCTGATCGCCAGCCGAGAGGATCACGCGTTTCCGATGTATGAGTGGATCAAGGCCCTTCACGTCATCGCTGTCATCGCGTGGATGGCCGGCATGCTGTATCTGCCGCGGCTGTTCGTCTATCATTGCGACGCCGAGATCGGCTCGAAGCAATCCGAGACGTTCAAGGTCATGGAACGGCGCCTGCTCAAGGCGATCATCAATCCGGCAATCACCGTGACGTGGCTTGCCGGACTCTATCTGGCCTGGGCCGGCCACTGGTATACCAGCGGTTGGTTTCATGCGAAATTTCTGCTGGTCCTGATCATGTCCGGGGTCCACGGACTGTTCACCCGTTGGGTCAGAGAATTCGGCGCCGACAAGAACACCCGCAGCCAGAAATTCTACCGGTATATCAATGAGGTACCAACGGTGCTGATGATCGGCATCGTGATTCTCGTCATCGTCAAGCCGTTCTGACCGCTTCCCACGGAATACCGCTCCGCTGCAGATGCCTTGCAGACGACGGCGCGATTTTCTATATTATCGATATCCCACCCCACGCAGGCGGATGTGGTTGCGTTCCGGCTTGACCGGCCGCCGCATCAGGTCTGGTGCCTCATCGGCGCCAACCTTGCTCAGACCTGCGGACCTCATTTCGTCCGCCTTCCCACAGCCACCTCGCATCCCTCCCAAGTCGCTTCCACAGGACCACCCCAATGCGGGAAATCAAACTACAGGACCTCAAGTCAAAGACGCCGGCCGAGCTCGTCTCCTTCGCGGAGGAAAACGGGGTCGAGAACGCCAGCACGATGCGCAAGCAGGAGCTGATGTTCGCCATCCTCAAGCAGCTCGCGATCCAGGAAACCGACATCATCGGTGAGGGCGTCGTCGAGGTGCTCTCCGACGGCTTCGGCTTCCTGCGCTCGCCGGATGCGAACTACCTGCCCGGTCCCGACGACATCTATGTCTCGCCGTCGCAGATCCGACGCTTCGGCCTGCGCACCGGTGACACGATCGAAGGGCATATCCGCAGCCCGAAAGAAGGCGAACGCTATTTCGCGCTGCTCAAGGTCAACACGCTGAACTTCGAGGATCCCGAGAAGTCCAAGCACAAGGTCAATTTCGACAATCTCACGCCGCTGTTTCCGGACGAGCGCTTCCGGCTCGAGCTGGAGGATCCGACCCGCAAGGATCTGTCGCCACGCGTCATCGACATCGTCGCGCCGATCGGCAAGGGCCAGCGTGCGCTGATCGTCGCGCCGCCGCGCACCGGCAAGACGGTGCTGATGCAGAACATCGCGCACTCGATCACCGCCAATCATCCCGAGTGCTATCTGATCGTGCTGCTGATCGACGAGCGCCCCGAGGAAGTCACGGACATGCAGCGCTCGGTGAAGGGCGAGGTCGTGTCCTCGACCTTCGACGAGCCGGCCGCCCGTCACGTCCAGGTCGCGGAGATGGTGATCGAGAAGGCCAAGCGCCTCGTCGAGCACGGCCGCGACGTCGTCATTCTCCTGGACTCGATCACCCGCCTTGGCCGCGCCTACAACACCGTCGTGCCGTCCTCCGGCAAGGTGCTGACCGGCGGTGTCGACGCCAACGCGCTGCAGCGTCCGAAACGCTTCTTCGGCGCCGCCCGCAACATCGAGGAAGGCGGCTCGCTCACGATCATCGCGACCGCGCTGGTCGACACCGGCAGCCGCATGGACGAGGTCATCTTCGAGGAGTTCAAGGGCACCGGCAACTCCGAGCTCATCCTCGACCGCAAGGTCGCGGACAAGCGGACCTTCCCGGCGATCGACATCGCCCGCTCCGGCACCCGCAAGGAAGAGCTCATCACCGAGCCGCAGAACCTCAAGAAGATGTACGTGCTCCGCCGCATCCTCAACCCGATGGGCACCATGGACGCGATCGACTTCCTGCTCGACAAGCTCCGCAGCACCAAGAGCAATGCCGAGTTCTTCGAGTCGATGAACACCTGATCGAGGCACTGCTTCAATCTGCAAAGGGCGCTCTCCGGAGCGCCCTTTTTGTTTGACGTGTTTGTCGCTGCGCCCCGCGTGAAGACCTCGATGCTTATCCGCCCGCCATGGTTCGCCGGCGTAAAGCATGCCGCTGCAAACCGATTGTCTTTCGCTGCCGGTGAGCCCAACTGAGGATCATGCATCCTCACGACCAGACCATCTTCGCGCTGTCCTCCGGACGCCTGCCGAGTGCGATTGCGATCGTCAGACTCTCCGGGCCTCACGCCGGCATCGCCCTTCAGATGCTTGCGGGGAAACTGCCGCTGCCGAGGATGGCGACGCGCGCCTTGCTGCGGGATGGTAGTGGCGAGCCGATCGACGATGCCGTCGTGCTGTGGTTTCCCGGACCCGCAAGCGCCACCGGCGAAGATGTTGCCGAGCTGCATGTGCACGGCAGTCGAGCCGTCCTGGCGACAATGTTCTCGGTGCTGTCGACGATGCCGCAGATGCGCCCTGCTGAGCCGGGCGAGTTTACGCGGCGCGCGTTCGAGAATGGCAAGATCGATCTGACCGAGGCCGAAGGTCTCGACGACCTCATCCACGCCGACACGGACCGCCAGCGGCGCCAGGCGTTGCGGCAGCTGAAGGGCCTGTTGGGCGACAAGGCGCGGAGCTGGCGTGAGCAGATCATCGAGGCGGCGGCGCTGATCGAGGCCGGGATCGACTTTGCCGATGAAGGCGACGTGCCAACCGAGCTGATGGCGCCGGCGCTCGCCCGGATCGGCCGGCTGTTGACCGAGATCGAGTCGGTGCTGTCGGCCGAGGGCCGGGCCGAACGTCTGCGCGACGGCCTGACGGTCGTCATTGCCGGACCGCCGAACGCGGGCAAGTCGACCTTGATGAACCAGCTTGCGCGTCGCGAGGTCGCGATCGTCTCTCCGCAGGCCGGCACCACGCGCGATCTCATCGAGGTTCAGCTCGATCTCGACGGCTATCCAGTGACGGTGATCGACACCGCGGGCATTCGCGAGACGGACGATCCGGTCGAGCAGGAGGGTGTTCGGCGCGCGCGAGACCGAGCGGCGCAGGCGGATCTGGTGCTGTGGCTGTCGGAGGATGAGCAGGCCGAGGTTGAGCGCCAAAGCGCGGCTCCCGTCTGGCTCGTTCGTAACAAGATCGATCTGAGCAGAGGTCGGGAGGGGAGTCGTCCATCGTCCAGCGGAGATAACCCGGTCTTTCAGATCTCCGCGCGAAGCGGGGCAGGGCTGGTCGAGCTGCTGGATGCGCTGGTTGGCTTTGCCCGGGACTATTTTGGATCAACTGAGAGCGGCCTGATCACACGGCAGCGGCAGCGGACTCTGCTCGCCGACACCGCCGCTGCGCTTCAGCGTAGCATCTCGGCGATCGACCTGGGCGAGGAGCTTGCTGCGGAGGAGCTGCGGATCGCCGCGCTTGCGCTAGGGCGTCTTTTGGGACGAGTGGATGTCGAAGACCTGCTCGACGTGATCTTTCGCGAGTTCTGCATCGGCAAGTAGCCGCGGTTCCCGACGAACCGGGTCGGATATACTTAATGAAGCGTTGCTTGGTTAATCGATCGTCAATTGTTTCACGTGAAACAGGATGTACGGACGCCGTCAGGGATGTTTCACGTGAAACACGATGGGACCGCGGAGTTGGTCATGTTTCACGTGAAACAACGAGGATTCGATGTCGGCGAATGTTTCACGTGAAACGTCTTCCGAGCATTGTCTGCGAGCGTTAGATAAGCCCCATGATCCAGCATCTGACATCCTACGACGTCGTCGTCATCGGTGGCGGCCACGCCGGCTGTGAAGCGGCGGCGGGCGCGGCGCGCATGGGCGCCCGAACCGCGCTGATCACGCATCAGTTCGCGACGATCGGGGCCATGTCCTGCAATCCGGCCATCGGAGGACTGGGAAAAGGACATCTGGTTCGCGAGGTCGACGCTCTCGACGGCTTGATGGGTCGCGTCGCCGACGCCGGCGGCATCCAGTTTCGCGTGCTGAATCGCCGCAAGGGACCGGCCGTTCGAGGTCCACGCGCCCAGGCCGACCGCAAGCTCTACGCCGCGGCGATGCAGTCGGCGATCCGGGAGACCCCGAACCTCACCGTCATTGAAGGCGAGGCGGACGAACTGATCGCTACCGGCGGACGGGTGGCAGGGGTGCGGTTGGCTGACGGCCGGACCTTCATCTGTGGCGCTGTCGTCATCACGACCGGCACGTTCCTGCGTGGTCTGATCCACCTGGGTGAGAGGACCTGGCCGGCCGGCCGGGTCGGCGAAGCGCCGGCGCTGGGGCTGTCCCAGTCGCTCGAAGCCATCGGATTTCGGCTCGGCCGCCTCAAGACCGGCACGCCGCCGCGCCTGGATGGATCGACGATCGACTGGAGCGCGGTCGAGATGCAGCCCGGCGACGATCCGCCGGAGCCGTTCTCCGTCCTGACGGAGAGGATCACCACCCCGCAGATCCAATGCGGCATCACCCGGACGACGACTGCAACCCACGAGGTGATCCGCGCCAACGTCCATCGCTCGCCGATGTACTCCGGGCAGATCAAGTCGACCGGGCCGCGTTACTGTCCCTCGGTCGAGGACAAGATCGTCCGCTTCGGTGACCGCGACGGTCACCAGATCTTCCTGGAGCCCGAAGGGCTCGACGATACGACGGTCTACCCGAACGGCATCTCGACCTCGCTGCCGGAGGAGGTCCAGCTCGCGCTGCTGCCGACCATCCCGGGTCTCGAACGGGTCCGGATGATCCGGCCGGGCTATGCCATCGAGTACGACCACGTCGATCCGCGTGAGCTCGAACCGACCCTACAGACCAAGCGGATGAAGGGTCTGTTCCTCGCTGGCCAGATCAACGGCACGACCGGGTATGAGGAGGCCGCAGCTCAAGGTCTGGTCGCGGGCCTCAATGCCGCGCTGGCCGCGGGCGGCGGCGGGCCGGCCGTATTCGATCGCGCCGATGGCTATCTGGGGGTGATGATCGACGACCTCGTCACGCGGGGGATCACCGAGCCGTATCGGATGTTCACCTCGCGCGCCGAGTATCGGCTGACGCTGCGGGCGGACAACGCGGACCAGCGGCTGACCGACAAAGGCATCGCGCTCGGCTGTGTCGGCATTGATCGTGCGCGTTTCCATCGAAGCAAGATGGGCGCGTTGGAGGCTGCCCGCGCGATGGCGAGGTCGCTGACGATCACGCCCAACGAGGCGGCGAAGCATGGCTTCACGCTCAACAAGGATGGCCAGCGCCGCTCGGCCTTCGAACTGATGGCCTATCCGGAGATCGGTTTCTCCGAGGTGAGGGCGATCTGGCCGGAGCTCGGCGCGATCGATCCCGCCATCGTCATCCATCTCGAGATCGATGCCAAATATGATGTCTATGTCCGCCGGCAGAGCCAGGACGTCGACGCCTTCCGGCGCGACGAAAGCCTGGTGCTCGGTGACGTCGACTATGCGCTCGTCCCAGGTCTCTCCAATGAGGCGCGAGCGAAGCTGACGGCGGCCAGGCCGTGGACGATCGGGCAGGCCGGCCGGATCGATGGCATGACGCCGGCGGCGCTCGGGATCCTTGCGGCCTATCTCCGCCGCGAAGCGCGTCGAAGCAAGGCCACGGGTTGAGGCGTTTCACGTGAAACAGGCATCGCCAGCGGTGGCATCCAAGATGATCGAATCGGACAAGGCGGCAGCGCTCGCGCTGACTCCCGTTTCACGTGAAACGGAGCAGCGTCTCGATCGCTACGTCGCACTGCTGCTGGAGTGGCAGGCGAAGACCAATTTGATCGCGCCGTCGACCTTGCCGCATCTCTGGACGCGCCACATCGCCGACTCGCTTCAGCTCCTGGACCTCGCGCCCGACGCCCGGATCTGGATTGATCTCGGCAGCGGCGGCGGCTTCCCGGGCGTCGTCCTCGCCTGCGCCCTGGCCGAGCGGGATGGTGCCCAGGTCCATCTGGTCGAGCGCAACGCCAAGAAGGCCGCCTTCCTGCGCGAAGCAATTCGCGTCACCGGCGCTCCGGGGATCGTGCATTTGTCAGAGATCGGGGATATCGTGGAGAAGTGGAGCGGGCGAGTCGATTGCGTGACCGCACGCGCGCTCGCTCCGCTACATCAGCTCATCGGCTTTGCGGAGCCCCTGGTGAAAAAAGGCGCGAGAGCGCTGTTTCTCAAGGGTCAAGATGTAGAAGCGGAATTGACCGAATCTACTAAGTATTGGAAAATTGAGTCGAAACTTCACTCCAGCCGGACGGGCGGGCAGGGCTGGATCGTCGCAATCGATTGCATCGAGCGACAGAGCTGAATTCCGTCAAGACGACAACCAATGGCGATCGCGCATGGCCGTAATTGATCAGATTTATCAAGAAGATAGAGCCCCGCACCCGGAGGGGCATCCGCGCATCCTGGCGCTCGCCAATCAGAAGGGCGGGGTCGGCAAGACCACGACCGCGATCAACCTCGGTACGGCGCTGGCCGCGATCGGCGAGCGGGTGCTGATCGTCGATCTCGATCCGCAGGGCAACGCCTCGACCGGCCTCGGCATCGACCGTGGCAGCCGCAACTGCTCGACCTATGACGTGCTGATCGGCGAGGCCTCGCTGCGCGACGCCGTCGTTGCGACGGCCGTGCCGCGGCTGCACATCGCCTCCTCGACGATGGACCTGTCGGGGCTCGAGCTCGAGCTCGGCTCCACCGCCAACCGCGCCTTCCGTCTGCGCGATGCGATCGCCGGCCTCAACAACAACGTCTCGCCGGAGAACGACTACACCTACGTGCTGGTCGATTGTCCGCCGTCGCTGAACCTGCTGACGGTCAATGCGATGGCCGCGTCCGACGCGATCCTGGTGCCGCTGCAGTGCGAGTTCTTCGCGCTCGAAGGTCTGTCGCAGCTGTTGCAGACCGTGGAGCAGGTGCGCTCGACCTTGAACCCGAACCTCTCGATCCACGGCATCGTGCTGACGATGTTCGACTCGCGCAACAACCTGTCGAACCAGGTGGTCGCCGACGTCCGCCAGTTCATGGGATCGAAGGTCTACAACACGATGATCCCGCGCAACGTGCGCATCTCGGAAGCGCCGTCCTACGGCAAGCCGGTGCTGGTCTACGACTTGAAGTGCGTCGGCAGCGAGGCCTATCTCAAGCTCGCGACCGAAGTCATTCAGCGCGAGCGTGACCTGCGCACGAACTGACTTTGCCTCTGCTCCGGGGGACCTCGTCGCCCGGATCTCATTCGAGGACGGCAGCGGATTCCGAAATGAATCCGCTCCCTCGTTCATTGTGCCGGCGGGACCCGATCGGCAGCAGACGCAAGCGGAGCGTGACGTGAATCCAAAGGAGAAGGCGATGGCCGACGAGTCGCGATCGCGATTGGGCCGGGGTCTCGCAAGTCTGATCGGTGACGTCGGCCGCGAGGCCGGCGCGCCGCCGGAGCGGCCGCGCAATCAGCGCAAGGTGCCGATCGAATTCCTCAAGCCGAACCCGCGCAATCCGCGTAAGACGTTTTCCGACGGCGAGCTCGCCGAGCTCTCGGCCTCGATCAAGCAGCATGGCGTGATCCAGCCGATCGTGGTGCGTCCGGTGAAGGGCCAGCACGACCGCTATGAGATCATCGCCGGCGAGCGGCGCTGGCGCGCCTCGCAGGCCGCCGGCCTGCACGAGGTGCCGATCGTTCCGGTCGATGTCAGCGACAGCGATGCGCTGGAGCTCGCGATCATCGAGAACGTGCAGCGCGAGGATCTCAATCCGATGGAGGAGGCGCAGGGCTATCACGCGCTCGCCAACGAGTTCAAACGCAATCAGGAAGACATCGCCAAGATCGTCGGCAAGAGCCGCAGTCACGTCGCCAACATGATGCGGCTGACCAAGCTGCCGGCCGAGGTGCAGGGCTTCATCGCGACCGGGCAGATCTCGGCCGGCCATGCGCGAGCGCTGATCAACCTGCCGGATCCGATGTCGGCGGCGAAGAAGATCATCGCGGAAGGGCTGAACGTCCGGCAGACCGAGGCGCTGGCGCATGAGGAGGGCGTGCCGGAGCGCAAGCCGCAGAAGCCGCGCAGCAGCGGCAGCGCGCCGGCGGAGAAGAAGGACGCCGACACCATCGCGCTGGAGAAGCGCGTCGGCGATGCACTCGGCCTTTCGGTGTCGATCAGCCACCGCGACCCCGGCGGCACGGTGCAGATCACCTACCGCAGCCTCGAGCAGCTCGACGAGGTGATGCGCCGGCTGGAGCAGGGCTAGGTTGTTAGGTCGTGGCGCTCATTGCGCCGCCGCGGCTGTGCCTCGGGCCTCCATGAGTTCGTTGCTCCGCTCTCACCTACGTCACGGCCGGGCTTGACCCGGCCATCCATTTTTTTGGACGAAGCGGATGGATGCCCGGGTCAAGCCCGGGCATGACGAGCTAATAATTTGGAAGAGCTACGGCTGTGTTTTTCGTCGCGATTGCCAAAGCGAGCACACGACTCTCTCCTCCGTCATTCCGGGGCGTGCGAAGCACGAACCCGGAATCCATCTCTCAGCAGATCCTGTAGCCCGATGGATTCCGGGCTCGCCCTTCGGGCGCCCCGGAATGACGGCTGAGGTTGGAGAGCGATCTCGGGTCCACTCGGGCTGAAGTTCTCGACGCCGTATTCAGGGAGCCGGCGCACCGACCATCACCCCTTCCGCCGTGCCGCGACCGCGATCGACAGCAGCGTCCGCTGCGCGATCGCTGCCGCCAATCCCGGCTGCTTGCGCATGTCGAGCGCGGCTGTCGCCAGTTGGTCGATGATCGGCAGCAGGCGGGCAGGGGAGAAATTGCGCAGCGCCGTCTCGGCGCTCGGCTTGCGCGAGAAGTGCAGCCGGGGGAAGCCGCCTTCGAGGATGGACGAGACTGGCGTGCCGGAAGCGACGGCGAGCGCCGATTTATGCAGCCATGCGGCATGTCGCTGCGCGGCGGAGATGATGACGCCGGGATAGGTGCCCGCGATCATCGCCTTGCCGAACTCGGTCTCGACCATTTCCGGCTTGCCGCCGAAGGCGCCGTCAACGATCGGATCGAGCTTCATCTCCGAGGCGTCGGCGACCACGGCCATCACATGGTCGAGCGTCACCTCGCCTTCGCCGTGGGCGAACAGGGTCAGCTTGCGCAGCTCGTTGCGGGAGGCCTGGCGGTCGCCGCCGAGCAGCGCCATCAGATAGGCGCGGGCCTCCGGAGAGATGCGCAGCGAGGCCAAGCGCAATTCGTCGTCGATCAGCTTGGCGAGATCGCGCTCGGTGTCCGGGTAGCAGCCGATCGCCACCGCCGTTCTGGCCTTCTCGCAAATCTTGCGCAGTGGCGAATCGGGGCGGATGTCGCCGGCCTCGATCACGACGCGGCAGTCCCGCACGTTCATCTCGCTGAGCGTCTCGACGCCGCTGGCGAAATTGCGCGAGCCGGCGCGCACCCGGATCGCCCGGCGGCCGCCGAACAGCGGCACGGTCATGGCTTCGTCGACGAGGCGCGACGGCTCCGCGGAGAGCTCGTCACCGTCGAGCCTGACCACGGAGAAGGGATCATCGGGGTTGTCGACGGCCGAAGCGATGAGGGCCTCGGCGCGCTCGCGAACCAGGCCGGTATCCGGACCGTACAACAGGATCAGCGGACGAGCGGCGTCCGGTTTGGCCAGGAAGGCATCGATGTCTCGTCCGCGCAGCGCGACCACGGCGATGTCAGCCGTGCGTCAGGTGCCCGCGGTGAAATAGGCCGCGAGCCGCGTTTTGATCTTCTCGGCGACCTCCTCGGAGGCGCGATCCTCAGCGTCACGGAAGGCCCGCTGCCGGGCGAAGCGCTGGTACGAGCCGGGGATGTCATAGGAGGTGCGCGCGAAGGTCGTTCCGGTCATGACCGATTTGTTGGTCGCCAACTCGACCAGATTGTACTGCACGTCGAGGCCGACATTCTCGGTGGTCGGCAGGCCGGTGGTCTGTGAGACGATCAGCGAGGACCGGCTGGTCTGCAATCGCAGCACCAGCTTGTGGGTCGGCGCCGTGCCGGTTGCGGTGCCGTACAGCTTGAAGGCGAGCGCGTTGCGGATGCCGACGCCGATGCGCGCCTCGGGCGAGGCGTTCGGCTTGTCGACCGGCGGCAGCTCGATGCCCATCAGCTTTTCGCGCAGGCCGGGCGTGCCGTCGGTATGCTCTGCATACATCGGCTGGAAGCAGCCTGCCGTCAGCGCGGCCAAAGCGGCCACGGCAACAAGCCGAGCAGCGATCCGAAACCTAGCCGACGACATTCACGATCCTCTTGGGAACAATGATCACCTTGCGGACGGGTCTACCATCCAGCGCCAGTTTTACTGCATCGAGGGCCAAAACGGCAGCCTCAATTTCCGGATTCTGCGCGTTGCTGGCGACTGTGACTTCTCCGCGCTTCTTGCCGTTGACCTGGACGACCAGGGTCATGCTGTCCTCAACCAGCAAATCTCGTTCGATTTGCGGCCAGGAGGCCTCCGAGATCAGCCCGGTCTGGCCCAGCACCTGCCAGCATTCTTCGGCCAGATGCGGCATCATCGGCGAGAACAGCTGCACCAGGATCCCGGCGGCCTCACGAATCGCCCAGGCCAGGTCGGCCGCCGGCTTGGCCGGCCGCGCCAGGACGTCGGCCAGCGCATTGGCGAACTCGCGGATATGCGCCAGGCAGACGTTGAAGTGCAGCCGCTCGATGCCGCCGGTCACCTTGTCCAGGGCGCCGTGGGCAGCCTTGCGCAGCGCCAGCGCGTCGGGGCCGAACGCGGCCGGGCGGGAGGAGGGGGCCTCGGCCGCTGCCGCGACCGATTCGTTGACCAGCCGCCACAGCCGCTGGACGAAGCGCGCCGCGCCCTGCACCCGCTCGTCGCTCCAGATCACGTCGCGGTCCGGCGGCGAGTCCGACAGCATGAACCAGCGCGCGACGTCGGCGCCGTAGCTCTCGATGATGTCGTCGGGGTCGACGGTGTTCTTCTTCGACTTCGACATCTTCTCGATCGGGCCGATCGTGATGTCCTCGCCGGTGGCGGCCAGCACGGCGCGGCGGCCGTTGCCGCCGATCTCGATCTTGACCTCCGCCGGGTTGACGTAGGTGCCGTCGGCCTTCTGATAGGTCTCGTGGACCACCATGCCCTGTGTGAACATGCCGGCGAACGGCTCGTCCATCGCGACGTGGCCGGTAGCCTTCATCGCGCGGGTGAAGAACCGGCTGTAGAGCAGATGCAGGATCGCGTGCTCGACGCCGCCGATATACTGGTCGACCGGCATCATCCGGTTGGCCACGGCCGGCGTCGTCGGCGCGGCCTCGTTCCATGGATCGGTGAAGCGCGCGAAGTACCAGGACGAATCCACGAAGGTGTCCATGGTGTCGGTCTCACGCTGCGCCTTGCCCCCGCATGCGGGGCAGGTGACGTGCTTCCAGGTCGGATGGTGGTCGAGCGCATTGCCCGGCTTGTCGAAGGTGACGTCGTCCGGCAGCACCACGGGCAGGTCCTTGGCCGGCACCGGCACGACATCGCAGGTCGGGCAGTGGATCACCGGGATCGGGCAGCCCCAATAGCGCTGGCGCGAGATGCCCCAATCGCGCAGGCGGAAATTGACCTGGCGCTCACCGACAGCTGCGCCGCCGCGCTGCTCGCTCTCGAGCCGCCTGGCGACCTCGTCCTTGGCCTGCGCGATCGTCATGCCGTCGAGGAAGCGTGAATTGATCAGGCGGCCGTCACCGTCGAAGGCGGTGTCGGTGATGACGAAGCTCGCCGGGTCCTGGCCCTCCGGGCACACGACCGGCGTGTTGCCGAGACCGTATTTGTTGACGAAGTCGAGGTCGCGCTGGTCATGCGCCGGGCAGCCGAAGATGGCGCCGGTGCCGTATTCCATCAGCACGAAGTTCGCGACATAGACCGGCAAGGTCCAGCTCGGGTCGAACGGATGCACGGCGCGGATGCCGGTGTCGAAGCCCTGCTTCTCCGCGGTGTCGATCGCCTCCTGCGCGGTGCCGATCCGCTTGATCTCGGCGATGAACGCGGCGAGCTCCGGGTTCTTGGCGGCCGCGGCTTGCGCCAGCGGATGGTCCGCCGAGATCGCCATGAACTTGGCGCCGAACAGCGTGTCCGGCCGCGTCGTGAAGATCTTCAATTCGGTCTCGCCCGCCGGCGTCGTCTTGGGATCCAGCGCGAAGCGGATCAGCAGGCCTTCGGAGCGGCCGATCCAGTTGCGCTGCATCAGCCGCACCTTGTCGGGCCAGCGGTCGAGACTATCGAGCGCGTCCAGCAGCTCCTGCGAGTACTTCGTGATCTTGAACACCCATTGGTTCATCTCACGCTGTTCGACCACCGCACCGGAGCGCCAGCCGCGACCGTCGATGACCTGCTCATTGGCGAGCACGGTCATGTCGACCGGATCCCAGTTCACCTTGCGCTTCTCGCGCTCGACCAGCCCCGCTTGCATGAAGTCGAGGAACATCTTCTGCTGGTGCTTGTAGTAGGATGGATCGCAGGTCGCGAACTCGCGCGCCCAGTCGAGCGACAGGCCGATCGAGCGCAGCTGCTTCTTCATCGCCGCGATATTGTCGTAGGTCCACGCCTTCGGCGCCACCTTGCGCTCGATCGCTGCGTTCTCCGCCGGCAGGCCGAACGCGTCCCAACCCATCGGGTGCAGCACGTTGAAGCCCTTGGCGCGCATGAAGCGCGCCAGCACGTCGCCCAGCGTATAATTACGGACATGGCCGATATGGATGCGTCCCGACGGATAGGGAAACATCTCGAGCACGTAGTATTTCGGACGCGGATCGTCGTTCCTGGTGGCGAAGATCGCCTTTTCGTCCCACTGGCGCTGCCAGCGCGGCTCGGCTTCACGGGCGTTGTAGCGTTCGGATGTCATGGAATCGCTTGTAATTTTCGAGGATTCGCGTCGTTTGAAGACGGCGGACTAGGCCACAAAAGCGGCAGCCCGGTCAATGGGGCGACAGATGATGATACCATTTTGGGCATCCGCTAAGCGACGGTAATCGTGAGTTTTTTTGCAGCCTCTGCCGGCAGTGTCGAAGGTTCGATTGAGGCACGGTTAAGACTTGAATGGGAGACTGAGTGCATACATCCAGGCATCAGCCCGCATCTGGGATCACTCCACATCGTGTCCGGCGCTACGTTCGACGAGCTTGACTTCGAGTACGCGACGACGGTCGCGGAAAAGGCCATGAAATCCATGGCTCAACAGCGCGTGCCACCGACGCCTAACAACTTCCATCTGTGGTTCAAGTACTCACTGGGCTCGGCGTCGGATCTCAAGCGCGCCGTCGACATCCTGGTCAGCAACAAGCGCAAGTTCGACAAGACCACCAACCAGGCGCTGTTCGACACGTACATCGGCCAGCAGGGTACGGAAGCGGCTGTCGTCCACAAAGTCTCGCAGCAGTTGCATGGCGTGATGGACTCCGCCAAGCAGTATCTGACGGCCGCGATCGCCGACAACCGCACGCACATGGCGGCGATCGATGGCGTCGCCGAACGCAGCGAGCAGGGCGTCGATCCGAAGATCCTGATCGAGAACCTGGTCAGTGAGCTCGCCCAGGCGACAGCGCGTGCGGCGAAACTCGAAGCGAGCTTTGCCGAGAAGTCACGCGAGCTCGACACCATCCGAGACTCGCTCAACAAGTCGGAGCAGCGCGCCCGCACCGACACGCTGACAGGATTGCCGAACCGGCGCGCGCTCGAAGAGTTCTTCCGCCATGCGCAGGTCGAGGCGATGGAGCGCGACGAACCGCTCAGCATTCTCCTGATCGACGTCGACCACTTCAAGAAGTTCAATGACAATTACGGCCATGGCGTCGGCGATCAGGTGCTGCGCCTCGTCGCCAAGGCATTGCGCGAGCGCGTCCGCGACAAGGATCTTCCCGCACGCTACGGCGGCGAGGAACTGATCGCGGTGCTGCCGCAGACCGACCTCGAAGGTTGCACCGTCATCGCCGAGCGCATCCGGCGCACCATCGCCGATTGTCAGTTCACGCGGCGCTCGACCGGCGAGGTGTTGCCGCAGATCACGGTGTCGATCGGCGTCGGCCAGTTCCAGTTCGGCGAATCGATGGCTGATCTGATCGACCGTTGCGACCGCTCGCTGTATCTCGCCAAGAAGCTCGGCCGCAACCGCGTGGTCAGCGAGCTCGAGCTCGACCAGAAGCTCGCGGTCGGCTGATCGCAGGCCGCCGCCGCAGCCCTATCCTGCGCGTGCCACGCCGCTCCTGTCATCCGCGACATCCGCGAAGCCATGCGCGATGACCGTGTTGCGGCCGCGATGCTTGGCCGCATAGAGCGCGGCATCGGCGGCTTCGATCAGGTCGGAGGGCATCAGCGACTCGTTCGGCCGGGTCGAGGCGACACCGACGCTCACGGTGACGCACCGATGCGCCGACGTCGCGTGCGGCAGCTCGAGCTCCAGCACCGTGGCGCGCACCTGCTCGCCGACCGCGAGCGCCTCTCTGGCACCCATGCCCGGCAACAACAGGCAGAACTCCTCACCGCCATAGCGGCCGGCGAAAGCCGTCATGGCGCCGGCGATCTGCGACAGCGTCTCGCCGAGACGTGACAGGCAGGCGTCACCCTCAGGGTGCCCATAGGTGTCGTTGTAGAGCTTGAAGTGGTCGACGTCGATCATCAGCAGCGACAGCTCGGTGCCGGCCTGCTGCGCGCGGCTCCATTCGACGTCGATGCGGTTCTGGAAGCCGCGGCGGTTGGCGAGGCCCGAGAGCATGTCGATCGACGCCATCACCGTCAGCCGGTCATTGGCGGCGACCAGCTCGCGCTCGCGCTGGCCGAGCTTGGCGGCCATCGCATTGAAGGACTTTGCCAGCGGAACGAACTCCGACGGCAGATGTTTGGTGGTGACGCGCGCCGACCAGTGGCCGTGGCCGAAGCGCTTGGCGGTCGCGGCGAGCATGCTGACGGGCTTCACGATCAGCTTCTCGGCGGCGATCAGCGCGCCGAGCAGCACGATCAGGCAGACGAGGCCAGCCTGCAGATAGGCGTTGCGGATCTCGCGGTCGATGGCGGCGGTGACGCGGGTCTCATCGATGCTGACGATCAGCCGCGATCCGGTGTCGGCGATCCGAGTGAAGGTGATCGCGCGCTTAGAACCATCCGCCGCCGTGAAACTCATCGTCTCGCTCGGCTTCCCCGAACTCAGGGCAGTCTCGGCAACGGCCGACAACAACGGCACGCTGTCGAGCGGCCGGCCGATCAGCTCGTTGCGGTCGGCGGGCGCCGCCAGCACGGTTCCTTCGCTGTCGACCAGCACCGCCGTGATGCCGGGGCGGCCGCCAAGATTGTTCATGATCTTGGACATCCATTCCAGGTTCACGCTCGCCAGCATCACCGCGTCCGGCTCGCCGGTGATCGCGCCGACCGGATAGGCGGCCATGACGATCGGCACGTGCGACGGCTTCGACAGCAGGTAGTCGCTGAACACGAAATCACGTGATTCCTGGGCGCCACGGAAATACGGCCGGTCGCTGAAATCGAGCCCTACATATTGGTTGTTGGTCGAGCACTGGATGCGGCCGTCGCGGCCGGCGATCATCAGGGTGCGGATCCACGGCAGGGTCGCCGGCAGGCTGGCGCGCATCATGTCGCAGCTGCGGCTCACGCCGGTGCTCGACGCCCGGACATAGGCCGTCGACTTCAGCACCGTCTCCACCGACATGATGACCTCGCGCTGCATGTCGGCGCTTTGCCGGGCGAGGCCGGAGAATTCCTCCGATGCGAGTGCGATCTGCCTTGTCCTGGCGCTTTCCAGCGAGCGCGCGCGTTCCAGCATCAGCGGCGCGACCAGGATCAGGGCGAGCAGCGCCAGCCGGGCGCGGATCCCCATCAGCCGGTTCAGCTTCACTCTATTGCGATTGAACCGGATGCTTGGCATTTCTTCCCCCTACCCCCGGCCGTGAAGGGTAAGGAGAAGGGCTCAAGAACCCTTTCTCGAACTCTGTAAAATTGCAGCCAAACCCGTAAATCTACCGACGGACGCCATCGTGCCTGATGAATCGAACGCCTCAACCTCGTCCTCGCCGTCCGCGCTCGCCGCCGTCGAGCAGGAGATTCTGCGCGCCTGCCGCGACGCCAATCGTGATCGCGGCTCGGTCACGCTGATCGCTGTGTCGAAGACCTTCGATGCCGACGCGATCGAGCCGGTGATCGCGGCCGGACAGCGCGCGTTCGGTGAAAATCGCGTTCAGGAAGCCAAAGCCAAGTGGCCGCCGCTGATGGCCGCGCATCCGGGGCTCGCACTGCACCTGATCGGGCCGCTGCAATCCAACAAGGCCAAGGAGGCGGTCGCGCTGTTCGACGCCATCCATTCGGTGGACCGGCCAAGCCTGTGCGTGGCGCTTGCCAAGGAGATTTCCGCCCAGGGCCGGCATCCGCAGCTGTTCGTCCAGATCAATACCGGCGAGGAGCCGCAGAAGGCGGGCATCGCGCCCGGCGACGCCGACGCCTTCATCGCCGCCTGCCGCACGGATTACGGGCTGGCGATTTCAGGACTGATGTGCATTCCGCCGGTCGATGAAGCACCGGGGCCGCATTTCGCGCTGACCGCCAAGATCGCCGCCCGCAACGGCCTCGCGCATCTCTCGATGGGCATGAGCGCCGATTTCGCCACCGCCATCCAGTTCGGCGCCACGCATGTGCGGGTCGGCTCGGCGATCTTCGGGCATCGCTGAAGGGGGGCGCGGTCGCGGCCGGTCCCTACTCGAACCGCACCGATACCTGCCCCAGATCGCCGAAATCGGCCTCCATGTGGTCCCCGCTGCCGATCGGCAGCGGCGGATGACAGGTGCCGGTCGTGACCACCTGCCCTGCCCGCGCGGGCACGCCGAGCGCGCTGAGCTCGTTGACCAGCCAGGCCAGCGCTATCAGCGGATCACCGAGCACGTTGCGGCCGTGGCCGATGAAGGTCTCGCCACGCAGCGCGATGCGCGGCCGCTCCGCGATCAGGTCGCGGCTGCGCCAGTCGGCGGTGGCGGCCTCGCCCAGCACGAACAGATGCGCGCAGGCATTGTCGGCGATCAGTTGCGCCTCGCCGGCGCTGACGAAGTCGGCGAACCGCGAATCGGGAATTTCGATCGCGGGGTGCAGCGTGTCGACCGCGGCCAGCACCTCCGCGACATCATAAGGTGTCGGTCTGGGCGGCAGATCGCGTCCGAGGCGGAAGGCGAATTCCGGCTCGGCGACCCGCATCGCGTTGCCGGCCATCGATGCGGTGCCGCCGACCGGCAGCACCGTTTCGGCCAGGATCCGCCCGGCCATCGGACCGGCGACATTGATATGGCGCTGGCCGGCCTCGCTGGTCGCCGCAATCTTCCAGCCAAATAATGGCTTGGGCGAGTGGCGCTCGAGCTCGGCCTGGATGGCATAGCCTTCGGCGCGATCTCTCGGACGCAGCTCAGTCGGCAGCTCTGCCAGCTTGCTGCCTTCGCTCCAATGCTGGCGCAGGATGCCAGCGGCGCTGGCTGGCTGATCCAGTGCGCGCATGACGTCCTCCCCCAACTCGCTTCTCATTCGATGACGATTCTGGTGCGCGGACCGATTCTTTGCAACAGACGCAGCATCGCCGGCCGGGTCATGGCCACGCAGCCTGCGGTCGGGCCGAAATTCGGCCGCGCCAGATGCAGGAACACGGCGCTGCCGCGGCCCGCGATCCGCGGCCGCGTGTTGTGGTCGATCTCGATGATGAAATCGTACAGATGGTCCTGGCGCGCCAGCCGGTCTCCGGGATGGTCGCCGTGCAGCCGGATCGCCTGGTTGTAGTGCCGGTCGGCCGGGTCCTCGCACCACGCATCCTCCGGGCCAATCGGCTGGATCGGCAGAAAGGTGCGCGGACGCGAATGACGATCGGCCCGCCACCACAGCCGCCGGGGCCGGAAGGTCCCTCGGGGGGTGCCGCCATCTCCCTCGCGCTTGTTGGCCAGGACGCCGCCGCGCCCGAGCGCCACCGGAATGACATGGCCCCAGACATGGAGCCAGCCGCGCTGCCGCGACCCGGCTTTGGTGCGAATCGAGATCCGCGATGCTGGCATGCCAGGCTTCACCTTCGCTAACGACATGAAACAACGTGCCTTTTCATTGCCATGGATTGCCCGGTAATTGCCTTAATGTCGGCAAATGGTCCGCCGCGAGGGTCGAACAGGACAATCATCTCAATCCCTGCTCAATTCTGGAGTAGAGTCCCGGGCGCTTGTGAATCGGTAACAGCCCCCTACTTCAAGACGGAACAGGGCTGATGAGCCTGTTTGCCCACCGTTGACGGCGCCACCCATTCGATCCCGCCGGCGCCACCTAGAGGATTGTACAATGGCCAATGCCCGCAAGATCCTGATCGTGGATGACGACACCGATCTGCGCGATGCCCTGATGGAGCAGCTCTCGCTGCATGACGAGTTCGAAGCCCAGGCCGTCGATACCGGCGCCAAAGGCGCCACCGCCGCAAAGGCCAATTCACCCGACCTGGTTCTAATGGACGTCGGCCTGCCCGACACCGATGGCCGCGAAGTGGTGCGGTCCCTGCGCAAGGGCGGCTTCAAGGCGCCGATCATCATGCTGACCGGGCACGATACCGATTCGGACACGATTCTCGGGCTCGAATCCGGCGCCAACGACTATGTCGCCAAGCCCTTCCGCTTCGCCGTGCTGCTGGCCCGCATCCGGGCCCAGCTTCGCCAGCACGAGGCCAGCGAGGACGCGGTGTTCTCGGTCGGCCCCTACAGCTTCCGGCCGGGCTCGAAGATGCTGACCGGCGCCAACGCCCGCAAGGTCCGCCTGACGGAGAAGGAAACGGCGATCCTGCGCTTCCTGTACCGCGCCGGCCAGCAGCCGGTGTCGCGCGAGACGCTGTTGCAGGAGGTCTGGGGCTACAATTCCGGCGTCACCACCCACACGCTGGAAACGCACATTTACCGTCTGCGGCAGAAGATCGAGAAAGATGCCGCGAATCCGGAGATTCTGGTGACGGAGGCCGGTGGCTACAAGTTGGTACCGTGATAGGTTCGGGGATGGCGGTTTCGCCATTTATGATATTGGTTCCATTCAGCCTTCCCCGGGCCCTTGATGTCGATCGAAGACGATATTGCGCTATTGGAGCGCGTCCCAACATTGCGCCTGCTGGGAAGCGACTCGCTGCGCATGATCGCCATCGGCTCCGAGCAGCGTAACATCCAGAGTGGCGAGACCCTGTTCCGCGAGGGGGACACCGCCGATTGCGGCTATGTCGTCCAGCGCGGGTCATTGCGCATCAGCGACGAGGTCGGTGCCGAGATCGTCGCCACGCCGACCATGCTGATCGGCGAGCTGGCGCTGCTGGTCGAGATGCGGCGCCCGGCGACCGCGGCGGCCCTGGAATATTCGACCGTGGTGCGGATCTCGCGCAGCCTGTTTCAGCGTGTGTTGGAGAGCGACGCCAAGGCGGCGCGCCGGCTGCGCGACGAGTTCGCCCACCGCGCCAGCCGAATCGCCAACGACATCATGGCGGCCGGGGCCAAGCTCACGTCGTGATCTTCGTGACCGCGCGGGTCTGCTACGACACGTCCAGCGTCACCGTGACCGGCACGTGATCCGACGGCCGCTCCCAGCTGCGGGCGTCGCGCAGGATCCTGAAATCGCTGACCCGGTCCTTCAGTGCGCGTGACACCCAGATGTGGTCGAGCCTTCGGCCGCGATCGCCGACGGTCCAGTCGGCCGCGCGGTAGCTCCACCAGGTGTAGACCTTCTCCGACATCGGGATGCGCTCGCGAGCGACATCGACCCATTCGCCATGGGTCTGCGCCGCCAACAGCTTTTCACATTCGATCGGCGTGTGCGACACCACCTTCAGGAGCTGCTTGTGCGACCAGACATCGTGCTCATGCGGCGCGACGTTGAGATCGCCGACCAGGATATGCCGGTCGTCGCCGCGTGGATGCAGCGGCTCGCACGCCTTCATTTCGTCGAGGAATTGCAGCTTGTGCTCGAATTTCGGATTGAGCGCGGGGTCGGGAATGTCGCCGCCTGCGGGCACATAGAAATTGTGCAGCACCAGCGGCTGCGCGAGCTGCGCCTTTTCGCCGAACGCCACCGTGATGTGGCGCGAATCCACCTTGTCGCAGAAGGTGCGGACGTTGGTCTCCTCGAACGGCCATTTCGAGATCACGGCGACGCCGTGATAGCCCTTCTGCCCGTTCAGCGCGACGTGCTCATAGCCGAGCCGCTTGAAGCGCTTCAGCGGAAAGGCGTCGTCGATGCACTTGGTCTCCTGCAGGCACAGCACATCGGGCCTGACCTGCTTGATGAGCTTGGCGACGAGGTCGATGCGCAGGCGCACCGAGTTGATGTTCCAGGTGGTCAGGACGAGACGCATGAGACCCGCGTCATACCATGAATTGCGGCGATGTCAGCGACTCCGCCTCGCCTCCGACGCATCGGACTGACCGCGTTGGTTGGCGTTATCCCCAGCCATGTGGGACGGCGCCTGATCAGCGCCGTTTGCTCTCGATGACGTCCCATACGCGGGCGGCGATGTCGGGTCCGCCGAGCCGCGAGATCGCGCGGATGCCGGTCGGCGAAGTCACGTTGATCTCGGTGAGGTTGCCGTCGATCACGTCGATGCCGACCAGCAGCAGGCCGCGCGCGCGCAATTCCGGACCGAGCGTGTCGCAGATCTCGCGCTCGCGTGCGCTGAGATCGGTGGCCTGCGCGGCGCCGCCGCGCACCATGTTGGAGCGCAGATCGTCTGCCGCCGGCACGCGGTTGACGGCGCCGGCGAACTCGCCGTCGACCAGGATGATGCGCTTGTCGCCGTGCTTCACCTCGGGGAGGAAGCGCTGGATCACCCAGGGCTCCTTGAACGTCACCGAGAACATGTCGAACAGCGAGCCGAAATTCATATCCTGCGGCATCACCCGAAACACCGCCGCGCCACCATGGCCATGCAGCGGCTTCATCACGACAGCGCCGTGCTGATCGCGGAAGGCGTTGATCTCGTCGAGATCGCGCGAGATCAAGGTCGGCGGCATCAGTTGCGGGAAGTTCATCACGAACAGCTTTTCCGGCGCGTTGCGAACGCTCGCGGGATCATTGACCACCAGCGTCTTCGGATGGATGCGCTCGAGGAAATGCGTCGAGGTGATGTAGGCGAGATCGAACGGCGGATCCTGCCGCAGCAGCACGACATCAAAGGATGTCAGCGCGGTCGGTTTCGGTTCGCCGAGCGTGAAATGGTCGCCGACCTGGTCGCGCACCGTCAGCGCCTGCACCGGCGCATAGAGCTCGCCGCCGCGCAGCGACAGCTTGTCGGGCGTATAGTAACACAGGCCATGGCCGCGCCGCTGCGCTTCGAGCAGCATCGCGAAGGTCGAGTCGCCGCGGATGTTGATGCGCGCGATGGGGTCCATCTGGACGGCGACGTTCAGTTTCATGGGAAGGTCCCTGCTCTCTGCAATCAGTTCATGTCAGGTGCTGGCGTCGAACGCCGCTACCAGATGGCGCGGCAGGCTGCGCGGCGCAACCAGAATCGCGTCGAAGCGCAGCTCCAATTCGGCATGGTCGGGATGCGCCATCAACCAGGCCTGCGCGGCATCGATGATGCGCTGCTGCTGGCGCGGCGTCACCGCATAGGCGGCATCGTCGAGCGAGGCACGCGCCTTGACCTCGACGAAGGCAACCAGGCCGCGCCTGCGCGCGATGATGTCGATCTCGCCTTGGGGCGTGCGGAAGCGTTTGGCGAGGATGCGATAGCCCTTGGCGATCAGCAGCGCTGCGGCGCGGGCTTCCGCCGATAACCCGGTGCGGAAGGCGGCGACGCGTTCGGGTGCCGCCGTCTTCGCCGGCTTGTCAGGGGAGACGCGCTCAGTCTTCGCCATCGGCCGACCCTGACCGCGCGTCCTTCACCAGCTCGAGCGCGCGCGCATAGACTTCGCGGCGCGGCCGGCCGGACAGCTCGACGGCATGCATCACGGCATCCTTGACGCTCGATCGCTGCAGCAGATCCTTCAACACGGCGTCGAGCGCATCCGGCGTCAGCACCCCGGCGCCGCGCGGCGGCGGACCGATCACCAGCACGAACTCGCCGCGCGTTTCGAGATCGCCGGCCTCCGCAGCGAGATCGCCGATGGCGCCGCGCAGCACCTCCTCGTGCAGCTTGGTGAGCTCGCGGCAGATCGCGGCCTGGCGTCCCGCCATGGCATCGGCGAGGTCGGCCAGCGTCTCCTGCACCCGGCTGCCGGCTTCGAACAGGACCAGCGTCGCGTCGATCCGCGCGAGCTCGGACAGCCGCGTACGCCGCGCCTGCTGCCTGGCCGGCAGGAACCCCTCGAAGAAGAAACGGTCGGTCGGAAGCGCGGCCACGCTGAGCGCCGCGAGCACGGCGGAAGGTCCCGGCAGCGCGGTGACAACATGCCCGGCCTCACACGCCTCGCGCACCAGCTTGTAGCCGGGATCGGAGATCAGCGGCGTGCCGGCGTCGGACACCAGCGCGATGGCCGCGCCTTCGGCGAGGCGCTGCAGGATCCTGGGTCTGACGGCTTCGGCATTGTGCTCATGATAGGCTGCGAGTTCCGCGCTGAGGCCGTAGCGCTCGGTCAGGCGCCGGGTGATTCGCGTGTCCTCGCACAAGATGAGGTCGGCGCCGGCCAGGGTTTCCAGCGCGCGCAGCGTGATGTCGCCGAGATTGCCGATCGGGGTCGCCACCAGATGCAATCCAGGCCGCGCCTTGGGCGCCGCAACGATCTGCCCCGCCACCAGATAGGTCGACGTGGTGGAAGATTTGCCGTCATCCGGCGACGTCTTGGGGATTGCCTTCGCGCCCATCGAGGTAATTTAAAGGGCCTGCCGCGGGATTGCCACAGGGGAACAGCCGCGCAGCGATTTTGAAGTGCCGATCGGCACGGGGGGGCCGTTCATCGCAGCTTCAAGTTCGAAGCTGCACCTCGATGAGGGTGTGTACGAGCAGGGGATAGGCCGTGCAAAACGTCGAATTGATCGGCTGTGTGGCGCTGACAGCCTTTTGTTTTGCTTAACTATTCGTCGACAATATGAGTGAATCTGCACGGCCTGCGGGACGTGCGTTTGGGGAACTTCTGGCCGGACTCGGCCGAACGAAGAGATGCCATGGTGGGCCCGCGTCATCCCAACTCTCTCGGTCCGGGACCCCATGGGGTCGCCCGGCGAACGGCGCTGGGCCTGATCGTCGGCGCGCCGCTGCTGTCGGCGTGCTCCAACGTCCAGCAGGGCTTCAATCCGTTCGAGCAGCCGACCGCGCCGGCGGGACCGCCGCAGCAGCCGGCGGTGGCCGGCAACGGCCAGGTCAAGGTCGGGCTGATTCTGCCGCTGTCGGCGTCGGGCAATGCCGGCGTCGCCGCGCAATCGATGAAGAACGCCGCCGAGATGGCGCTGGCCGAGTTTCAGAACCCCAACATCCAGCTCCTGATCAAGGACGACGCCGGCAGCCCGCAAGGGGCGCAGCAGGGCGCGCAACAGGCCTGCGACGAAGGCGCCGAGATCATCCTCGGCCCCCTGTTCGCGGGCTCGGTGCCGGCGACGGCCCAGGTGGCGCGCGCGCGCAACATCTCGGTCATCGCCTTCTCGACCGATTCGAGCGTGGCGGGGCGCGGCGTCTATCTGCTCAGCTTCCTGCCGGAGTCCGATGCCAGCCGCATCGTCGAATATTCCGCCAGCGTCGGCAAACGCTCGTTCGCGGCGCTGCTGCCCGACAATGCCTACGGCACCGTCGTCGAGGGGGCGTTCAAGACCGCGGTCAGCCGCCGCGGCGGACGCATCGTGGCATTCGAGAAATATTCCGGCGACCGCACTGGGCCTGCGCGCACGGTGGCGCAGGCGCTCGGCGGCGCCGATGCGCTGCTGCTGGCCGATGACGGCGAATCGGTCGCGGCGACGGCCGATGCGCTGACCGCTGCCGGCGCCAATCTGCGCAACATCCAGTTGCTCGGCACAGGGCTGTGGGACAATCCGCGCGTCTATGCCAGCGCCAGCCTGCAGGGCGGCCTCTATGCCGCGCCGGATCCCTCCGGCTTCCGCGCCTTTGCCGGCCGCTACCGGACGCGATTCGGCGGCGATCCCGTGCGTACGGCGACCCTCGCTTATGATGCGGTGGCGCTCGTGGCCGCGCTGGCGCGCACCCAGGGCAACCAGCGTTTCGCGCCCGATGTCCTGACCAATGCATCCGGCTTCGCCGGCATCGACGGGCTGTTCCGGTTCCGCAGCGACGGCACCAATGAGCGCGGGCTTGCGGTGATGCGCGTCGGTTCGGCTGGCGGACAGGCGGTCGCCGGCGCGCCGAAGAGCTTCAGCGCGACGTGAGTCGCAGCACTTCTCAGGCGGCGAGGTCGGCGACGACCGCGTCGAGCACCGGAAAGCCGTCCTGGGTTACCCGTAGCCGCCCGTCCGGATCGACCGCGATCGCGCCCTCCTCGCGCAGCAGCGCGATGCGGCGCGGATCGAGCCTGCGGCCGGAGATCCTTGCGTAGCGCTGCGGGTCGATGCCCTCGGCCAGTCGCAGCCCCATCAGCAGGAATTCGTCGGCGCGCTCCTCGCGGTTGAGCTCGTCGTCGGTCATGACACCATGACCGTTGGATTCGACCCGCATCAGCCAGGCTTCCGGCCGCTTGTCGGTCGCTGTCGCGTGCCTGATGCCGCCGATGTCGAGGCGGCCATGGGCGCCCGGGCCGATGCCGGCATATTCCTGGCCGCGCCAGTAGACGAGGTTGTGCCGGCACTCCGCGCCGGGCCGGGCGTGATTGGAAATCTCATAGGCCGGCAGTCCGTGACGGCCACAGATCTCCTGCGTGACGTCGTACAAGGTGCGCGCCAGGCCTTCGTCCGGCGTCTTCAGCTTGCCTGCGGCGTGCAGGCCGAAGAACGGCGTGCCTTCCTCGATGGTCAGTTGATACAGCGACAAATGCTCAGCCGCCTCGCCGATCGCCCGCGTCAGCTCTTCGGTCCACATCTGCGGCGTCTGGTCGGGCCGCGCGTAGATCAGATCGAACGAATAGCGCTCGAATGCATGGCGCGCGATCGCCACCGCCCTCATCGCCTCTTCAGCGGTGTGCAGGCGGCCGAGCATCTTGAGCGACGCATCGTCCATCGCCTGGACGCCGAGCGAGACCCGGTTGACGCCGGCGGCGCGATAGCCGGCAAAGCGGGTCGCCTCGACGCTGGTCGGGTTCGCTTCGAGCGACACCTCGACATCGCCAGCGACGTGCCAGTGCCGGCCGATCGCGTCGAGAATGGCGCCGACCGTCTGCGGCTGCATCAGCGACGGGGTGCCGCCGCCGAGAAAGATCGACGTGACGGTGCGCGGCCCAATGCGGGCGGCCGTGGTCGCGATCTCCTGCGCAAAGGCGCGGGCGAAGCGGTCCTGATCGATGGCGGCATGCCGGACGTGGCTGTTGAAGTCGCAATACGGACATTTCGACAGGCAGAACGGCCAGTGCACATAGACGCCGAACGCTTCGCTGTCAGCGCTGCTCAAGACAGATCTCCGCGAGTTTCACGAAGGCGCGCGCCCGGTGCGACAGGCCGAGCCCGAGCGGCGGCAGGCCATGTTTCTCGATGCTGGTCATCTCGCCGAAGGTCCGGTCGTGGCCCTCGGGCAGGAACATCGGGTCGTAGCCGAAGCCCGCCGTGCCACGCGGCGGCCAGACCAGGGTGCCGTCGACCCGCGCCTCGACCTCCTCGACGTGACCGTCCGGCCACGCCACGCACAGCGCCGAGACGAAATGGGCGCTACGCTTGTCGGCACCAGTCGCGTCCCGCTCCTGCAGGAGGCGCTCGATGCGCGTCATCGCGCCGGCGAAATCCTTGTCCGGTCCTGCCCAGCGCGCCGAATAGATCCCCGGCGCCCCATCGAGCGCATGAACCACGATGCCGGAATCGTCGGCAAAGGCAGGAAGCTGCGCGGCTCTGGCCGCGGCGACCGCCTTGATGCGGGCGTTGGCCTGGAAGGTCTCGCCGGTCTCATCCGGCTCGTCCAGGCCGAGATCGCCGGCCGACACCGCCTCGACGCCATGGGGAGCGAGCAGCTCGCGCATCTCGGCAAGCTTGCCGGGATTGTGGGTCGCAATGATGATGCGACCGGTGAGCTTGCGGTGCGGGCTGCTCACGCGACCGCCATCTTCTGCAGGTCGACCAGCCGCGCGACGCCCTTGCGGGCGAGCGCCATCAGCGCCAGGAATTCGGCCTCGGTGAACGGCGTCTTCTCCGCCGTGCCCTGCACCTCGATGATGCGGCCGTCGCCGGTCATGACGAAATTGGCGTCGGTCTCGGCCTCGGAGTCCTCGGCGTAGTCGAGATCCAGCACCGGCGTGCCGTTGTAGATGCCGCAGGAGATTGCGGCGACGTTGGCGCGCAGCACCTCGGTCTTGATCATGTTGCGCGATTTCATCCACTTGATGCAGTCGGCCAGCGCCACCCAGGCGCCGGTGATCGACGCCGTGCGCGTGCCGCCATCGGCCTGCAGCACGTCGCAATCGACCGTGATCTGGCGCTCGCCGAGCGCTTCCAGGTCGATCGCGGTGCGCAGCGAGCGGCCGATCAGGCGCTGGATCTCGACGGTGCGGCCGGTCTGCTTGCCGGCGGAGGCCTCGCGCCGGGTCCGTTCCAGCGTGGCGCGCGGCAGCATGCCGTATTCGGCGGTGATCCAGCCGCGTCCCTGGCCCTTCAGCCAGGGCGGCAGCCGGTCCTCGAGCGTGGCGGTGACCAGGACATGGGTGTCGCCGAACTTCACCAGGCAGGAGCCCTCGGCGTATTTGACGACGCCGCGTTCCAGGCTCACGGCCCGCAGTTCATCCGGTGCACGGCGGCTCGGCCGCATGATTCTCTCCGTGAAAGCGCGCGAAAGACCGACTTTGACCGGCCTTGTAGGAGCCGGGAACGGCAGCGGCAAGGGTTTATCATGGCTTCGCCCGCGAGCGCCGACCGGCTTGCCACCGAGCCGCCGCATGGACACATTATAGGCAGCTGGGAGGAGTGCATCTGGTGGCCCACCACGATCCGATCAACCTGATGACACCGCCGGCCGGTCTGGCGCATCTGAACGAGCGCTCGCGCGAGATCTTCCGGCAGATCGTCGAAAGCTATCTGGCGACCGGCGAACCGGTCGGCTCGCGCAACATTTCGCGGCTGATCGCGGTTCCGCTGTCGCCGGCCTCGGTGCGCAACGTCATGGCCGATCTCGAGCAGCTCGGCCTGATCTACGCGCCGCACACCTCGGCCGGCCGGTTGCCGACCGAGGCTGGCCTGCGCTTCTTCGTCGACGCCCTGATGCAGGTCGGTGACATGACGGAGGCCGAGCGGCAGTCGATCCAGAGCCAGCTCGCGGCCGTCGGCCAGGCGCAGTCGGTCGAAGCGGCGCTGGACGAAGCGCTGACCCGGCTGTCGGGTCTGACCCGTGCCGCTGCCGTGGTTCTCACCGCCAAATCCAACACCCGCCTGAAGCACATCGAGTTCGTCAGGCTCGAGCCCGAGCGCGCGCTCGTCGTTCTGGTCGGTGAAGACGGACAGGTCGAGAACCGGGTCCTGACCCTGCCGCCGGGCGTGCCGTCGTCGGCGCTGACCGAGGCGTCCAATTTCCTCAATGCCCGCATCAGAGGACGGACGCTGGCGGAAGCGCGGCTCGAGCTCGAGACCGCGCTGGCGCATGACCGTGCTGAGCTCGATCAGTTGACGCAGAAGGTGATCGCCGCCGGAGTCGCGAGCTGGTCCGGAGGGGACAGCGACGAGCGGCAGCTCATCGTGCGCGGCCACGCCAACCTGCTCGAGGACCTGCATGCGCTCGAAGATCTCGAGCGTGTCCGGCGGCTGTTCGACGATCTCGAGACCAAGCGCGGCGTCGTCGATCTGCTCGGACGGGCGGAGAGCGCGGAAGGTGTCCGCATCTTCATCGGCTCGGAGAACAAGCTGTTCTCGCTGTCGGGCTCGTCGACGATCGTGTCGCCCTATTCCGACGCCACGGGGCGCATCGTCGGCGTGCTCGGCGTCATCGGTCCGACCCGGCTCAACTATGCCCGGGTGATTCCGACGGTCGATTATGCCGCGCGTCTGGTCAGCCGGCTGCTGGGTGGCTGACGCGTGACTTGGTTCACCCGCGGACAGCGCCTCCGGGCGCAATGGTCAGGCTGCGCTTGATTTTCGACGCCCAAAGCACGATATCCCGCCCCATATCCCCCAAACCCGTCAGCCGAACTTGCGAGTCTGTCCATGACCGATCCCGACCTGCATAAGAATGATCCGGAAAACCCGGCGCAGGCCAGCGAACCCGTCGTCTCCAAGCCCTACATCATGCCCGATGATCCTGAGGCCGGCTCGGCCGAGGCCCTTGCCAAGGAGGCGGCCGACGCGCGCGACAAGATGCTGCGCACGCTCGCGGAGATGGAGAACCTGCGCAAGCGGACGGCCCGTGAAGTCGCCGATGCGCGCATGTACGGCATCACCGGCTTCGCCCGTGACGTGCTCGATATCGCCGACAATCTGCAGCGCGCGCTCGATGCCGTGCCGGCCGAGACACGCGCCAATGCCGATGCGGGCCTGAAGTCGCTGATCGAGGGCGTCGAGCTCACCGAGCGCTCGCTGCTCAACACGCTGGAGAAGAACGGCGTCAAGAAGTTCGATCCGACGGGACAGAAGTTCGACCCCAACTTCCAGCAGGCGATGTACGAGGTCCCGGATCCGTCGGTGCCGTCCGGTACCGTGGTGCAGGTCGTGCAGGCCGGCTTCATGATCGGCGAGCGCGTGCTGCGCCCCGCGCTGGTCGGCGTGTCCAAGGGTGGCGCGAAGGCGGCGCCGGCGGCGAGCAACGATCAGTCGAACAGCGCCGCCTGACGGCGAGCCTAGGCAGGCGTCCCGCTGCCGTCCTGTCGATCGAATGAACAAGCCACGGGCAACGATGCCCGTGGCTTCTTGTTTGTCACCGCGACTTTGTAGTCCGTCTCACGGCGAGTGGCCGACGTGATCACGACGTCCGATGCCGGGCTGGTCTCAGCCTCTCGGCTGGATGCCGTCGCGGACGGCGCGGAAGCGCGGGAAGGCCGCCGACCACTGGTCGCGCGGCGCGCTGCCGATGATCCGCAACGTGTTCGGCCCGCCGAAGCGCAGCCACTGCACCACCGTCACCGGCGTATTGTCCTTGCCGCTGGTGGCGTCGATCCGGGTCTCATAGGCCGGCTGGCCGTCGATGCGGATCGGCTCGGACATCGTGATGCGCGCTTCGCGGACGCCCGGAATGGTGGTGGCCGCCTGCTGCGCGACGCGCGCGCGGTCGCCTGCCTCCGGGGCGACGCCGGCCACCAGCCCGATCACCACGAAGGGCGCGGCCTCGAAGCCCTTGTCCTCTTCGCCATCGGCCAGGATCAGGGCGCCCGGCCCGAGCGTGCGGATGGTCTTGAACCCGGAGAGGTCGGTGACCTTGAACGGCATCATCGCGAGCTGCTCGTCGACCGGAACGTCCTTGCGGACGACGGCGGAGGCGAACATCTGGCGCACGGCATCGTCGGTATAGATCCGGCTCGCGGTCTCCGGGATCTGCACGGCCACGTAGCCGGAGAAGCCGTTGCCGGGCAGGATCATCGAGTAGCGCCGCACTGGCGTGGCGCCATCCCGGCCGTTCTCCACCGTGTAGTAGGCGGTGCCGGCAGCGGTCTCGATGCTCTCCGGCTTGACGCTGCCGGTCCCGGCGGGATTGGCGGTAAACGCATTCTTCACCTCGCCATAGGCGGCCGCCGGCAGTTCGGTCAGCAGCACCTTGACGCTCTGGTCCTCGGTTTCGAAGCCGGAGAACGTCTTGGCCTTGGCGAGCCCCACCAGGGGCGCGAGCCCGATGCGGACGCCGGGCGGAAATATGGCGTCGGCGGCCAATGCGGGGTGCAGCAGCGACATCAGCAGGGTGGCCGCGGCGAAAAATCGAACGATCATCATCAACATTGCCTCGTTGACCGAGGCCTCGTGCCGAGGCGGTCGGGATCCTCGCCAGCGTGGTCTTCGGCGGGCACGCTTTTAGCGGCTTTACGCCCCCCGCAACAGGCCGGGCGCGCGGTTTTGATCGCCTGCGGCGATTGGCGGGACCCCCGCGGGGGCGCATTTCGCGGATAATTCGCCTCGAAAGGCGGATTCAGGATGGTCCAGCGCTAGCTGCGCTTCAGGATTTCGACGCCGTCGACGGTCTGTACCAGCACATAGGGCTCCAGCAGAGCCCTGAGTTCGGGGTCGGAACGCGCCCAATCGCCCCAGTCGCTGTTCTGATTGTCGATCAGGACGACGTCGGGCGGCTGTTTCCGGAAGTCGGCGACGATCCCGGCGCGTTCGCGTTCCACGTAGGGCGCGAGCCTCTGCGCCGTCTGTGAATCGATGGTTCCGTCCTGTTGCGAGCGGCGAACGATTTCCCGGACCCAGAACGCCTCCTGGCGCGAGATCCAGGTGCCATCGAGGGTCCGCACCATGGGGTGGCCGATGACCGCAGCCGCGCTGAGCACCAGCATGCTCGGGTGCGGACCGAGCCGCGCCACCTGGGCTTCGATCTGCCGGACGTCGACGCTGCCATTGAACCAGAAGCAGGTCTGCACGAACAGCACGGCGCCGGCGAGAGCGGTGGCGGCACGCGGCCAGCGTCGCGCGTCGCGGCTGCTGTCGATCGCCGACAGCGCAAGGCCGGCGGCCAGCAGCGCCAGCGCGACCATGGGGTAGGCGTGATAGCCCCAGCCTTTCTGCTGCGCGACGAACGACACCAGGAAGCCGAGCGATCCGGCCAGCGTGGTGAAGGACGCCGCGTCGCGCTCGTATTGCCGGCGCTGCAGGAGGAGGACGATGATTGCCGCGGCGAGCCACAGGCCCATCGGCAGAGTGACGAGGATGGTCGGTACGGGCGCCTTCAGAAGCAGATAGACGTCGCGGACCAGCGGATAGATGACCGTGAAATATTCGGGAAAGAACAGGTAGATGCACGCCGCGTTGAGCAGCACCAGGGCCGCGGCGATCCAGTTCTCCAGCGCGAGCAGCACGCGCCAGTCGCGCGCCTGCGCGGCGGCGGCGAGAATGCAGAAGCCGACGCTGAAGGCGAAATAGGGCTTGAAGCTCATCGTGAGGCCGGCGCTGAGCCCGGCGATGAGGATGGCCGTCGGGGCTACCCGCTCGCCCTCGGCGCGCAGGATATACACCGCGATCGCCGGCAATATCGTGATCAGGGCCAGATGTTCCCGCTGGCCGAAATCATACATCGGCGCGATCAGGAGCAGGGCGGTCGTCCACGCCGCCAGCCGGCCGTCCGCGAGCCGATGGCGCAGGGCCGATGTCCGCAGCACCAGCCACACCAGCGTCAGGGATGCCGCGGTCAGTGCGAAGATCAGGATATTCGTCGCCAGCTCGGGCCTGAGATGGATCGCACGCGCCAGTGCGACCGCCAGAAGATAGACCGATCCCGCCATGGGCGGATTCGTCTCGAGGATGTCGACGTAGAGTCGCTGGCCATCGAGCATGCGCTCGCTGACGAGGAGCCACCAGCTGACGTCGACATTGAGGGGAAGGACGTACCGCAGCCACGCCGCTGCAACCACGATGGCGCAGATCAGCAGTCCCGGGAACGTGGCCTGGCCGGCTTCGCGCGCGCGTTGCGGAAAGCCCCAATCGGTGTCGATGACCATGCCTCATTCCCGTCCCAGGAGTGCGGCAGGCTAGGGCCCGTGGGTTAACAACGCATTTCGGTCGTTGGGGCAGATCAGCGGTACCGGGTCTGTCGCACTTGTCGGCGATCGCACCCTGCATTTCGCACCAGCCGTTCGATGTGCCGACAGGTGGACCCGCGCAGTCGCCTCCGGTCCGAGCCGCCGTTCCGCGTCGCCGCCGGGCCCGATGGGCCGCTCTGATGTCTCCATGATGACCTTGGGCGGCGGCCGTGATTTTCGTGGGGTCGAACCCCTGGTCCGGTCCTTGCGGGCCACTCCCCCCCTCCTATATGACGCTCATCGTCGCAATATCGCGAGCATTTGATCTGAGGGGGTTTTGGATGGGGGCGCCGTCAGGGCCCCACCCAACCTGCCGCAAAAAGAAGGATATGAGACCATGGGAAAGGTCATCGGGATCGATCTCGGCACCACGAATTCGTGCGTGGCCGTCATGGACGGCAAATCGTCGAAAGTCATCGAGAACGCCGAGGGCATGCGCACCACGCCGTCGATCGTCGCCTTCAGTGACGACGGCGAACGTCTGGTCGGTCAGCCGGCCAAGCGCCAGGCCGTGACCAACCCCGAGCGCACCTTCTTTGCGGTCAAGCGCCTCATCGGCCGCCGCTACGACGACCCGATGGTCGAGAAGGACAAGAAGCTCGTCCCCTACAAGATCGTCAAGGCCGGCAACGGCGACGCCTGGGTCGAGGCCGACGGCAAGACCTATTCGCCCTCGCAGGTCTCCGCCTTCATCCTGCAGAAGATGAAGGAGACCGCGGAAGCCCATCTCGGCCAGAAGGTCGACCAGGCCGTCATCACCGTCCCCGCCTATTTCAACGACGCCCAGCGTCAGGCCACCAAGGACGCCGGCAAGATCGCGGGCCTCGAGGTTCTGCGCATCATCAACGAGCCGACCGCGGCCGCGCTCGCCTACGGCCTCGACAAGACCAAGGCCGGCACCATCGCGGTGTACGACCTCGGCGGCGGCACCTTCGACGTCTCGATCCTGGAGATCGGCGACGGCGTGTTCGAGGTGAAGTCGACCAATGGCGACACCTTCCTCGGCGGTGAAGACTTCGACATGCGTCTGGTCAGCTACCTCGCCGACGAATTCCAGAAGGAGCAGGGCATCAACCTGCGCAACGACAAGCTCGCTTTGCAGCGCCTCAAGGAAGCTGCCGAGAAGGCCAAGATCGAGCTGTCGTCGACCACCCAGACCGAGATCAACCTGCCCTTCATCACCGCGGACCAGTCCGGTCCGAAGCATCTGACGATGAAGCTGACCCGCGCCAAGTTCGAGGCGCTGGTGGCCGACCTCGTCGAGAAGACCATCGAGCCGTGCCGCAAGGCGCTGAAGGATGCCGGCCTCACCGCTGGCGAGATCGGCGAAGTGGTGCTGGTCGGCGGCATGACCCGCATGCCGAAGATCCAGGAGATGGTGAAGCAGTTCTTCGGCAAGGAGCCGCACAAGGGCGTCAACCCCGACGAGGTCGTGGCGATCGGTGCGGCCATTCAGGCCGGCGTGCTGCAGGGCGACGTCAAGGACGTGCTGCTGCTCGACGTGACCCCGCTGTCCCTGGGCATCGAGACCTTGGGCGGCGTGTTCACCCGCATCATCGACCGCAACACCACGATCCCCACCAAGAAGAGCCAGGTGTTCTCGACCGCCGAGGACAATCAGAACGCGGTCACCATCCGGGTCTTCCAGGGTGAGCGCGAAATGGCGGCCGACAACAAGATGCTCGGCCAGTTCGACCTGATGGGCATTCCGCCGTCCCCGCGCGGCATGCCGCAGATCGAGGTGACGTTCGACATCGACGCCAACGGCATCGTCAACGTGTCGGCCAAGGACAAGGCCACCGGCAAGGAGCAGCAGATCCGCATCCAGGCCTCGGGTGGTCTGTCGGAGGCCGACATCGACAAGATGGTCAAGGACGCCGAGGCCAACGCCGTGGCGGACAAGAAGCGCCGCGAGGCGGTCGACGCCAAGAACCATGCCGACGCGCTGGTGCACTCGACCGAGAAGGCTCTGGCCGAGCATGGCTCGAAGGTCGCCGACACCGAACGCCGTGCCATCGAGGATGCCGTCAGCGATCTCAAGGAAGCGCTGAAGGGCGACGATGCCGAGGCGATCAAGGCCAAGACCAATACGCTGGCCCAGGCGTCGATGAAGCTCGGCGAGGCCATGTACAAGCAGCAGGCCGAGAGCGATGCGGCCCGCGACGCCGCCAAGGATGACGTGGTCGACGCGGAGTTCACCGAGGTCGACGACGACAAGAAGAAATCTGCTTAACTGAGGCAGAGGTAGTGACCATGACCCCCATGCCAAAGAGCGCTTTCAGCGGCTCGTTGGATGGGGGTCATTTTCATTGACCCGGAACGCGCGCGGCGATCGCGCCAGCCGTTCCTGTTGGGCGAAGTTCGGGCGGGTTTGATTGATGTCCACCAAGCGCTGCTACTACGAGACCCTGGAAGTCGAGCGCGACGCCGACGAGAGCAAACTCAAGGCCGCCTTCCGCAAGCTGGCCATGAAGTGGCACCCGGACAAGAATCCGGGCGATGCCTCCAGCGAAGTGAAATTCAAGGAAATCAACGAGGCCTATGAGGTGCTGCGCGACGCCGACAAGCGCGCCGCCTACGACCGCTATGGCCACGCCGCCTTCGAGCAGGGCGGCATGGGCGGGGCGCACGGCTTCGGCGCCGGCTTCGCCTCCTCGTTCTCCGACATCTTCGAAGACCTGTTCGGCATGGCCGGGCAGCGCCGTGGGGGCACCGGACGCGAGCGCGGCGCCGATCTGCGCTACAACATGGAAATCACCTTGGAAGAGGCGTTCCAGGGCAAGACCGCACAAATCGAAATTCCGGTCTCGGTGACCTGCGAATCCTGCTCCGGCACCGGCGCCAAGGCCGGCACCAAGCCGAAGACCTGCGCGATGTGCGGCGGCGCCGGCCGCGTGCGGCAGGCGCAGGGCTTCTTCACCCTGGAGCGGACCTGCCCCGGCTGTCACGGCCGCGGCCAGATGATCGAGGACCCCTGTCCGTCATGCTCCGGCTCCGGCCGCGTCACCCGTGACCGCACGCTGTCCGTCAACATTCCCCAGGGCGTCGAGGACGGCACCCGCATCCGTCTCGCCGGCGAGGGCGAGGCGGGCCTGCGCGGCGGGCCGCCGGGCGATCTCTACATCTTCCTGTCGTTGACGGCTCACGAGTTCTTCCAGCGCGACGGCGCCGACCTGCACTGCCGGGTGCCGATCTCGATGGTGACCGCGGCGCTCGGCGGCGAGTTCGAGGTGCCCACGATCGACAAGGGCAAGACCAAGGTGAAGATTCCCGCCGGTGCGCAGTCCGGGCGCCGGTTCCGGATCGCGGCCAAGGGCATGCCGGTGCTGCGCTCGCGCCAGACCGGCGACATGTATGTCCAGATCGTTGTCGAGACGCCGCAGAACCTGACCAAGAAGCAGCAGGAATTGCTGGCCGAGTTCGAGAAGCTGTCCTCAGGAGCGACCCAGCCCGAGGCCGCCGGCTTCTTCACCAAGGTCAAGGACTTCTTCGGCAAGGCGGCGAGCTGAGCCGTGAGTGCAGAACCGCGGGACCTGGTGCTTTCGCTGATTGGCATCGGAATGTCGATTTCGAGCGAATTTGCTGCTCCGCACATGCAAAAAATTATCGAATGCAACTGTAAGAGCGCGGGCCCGCCAGCCTTAATCGTACGTTACGGTTCGGCTTGACCGCCCCGCCTGCGCCCTATACGTCTTTGTGACTCTTTTCTGACATCGCCGTGAAGACGGTCCCGTCTGGTACTGAGATGCCCCTGCAAACGTCCGTGCGTGCGTCGAAAAAGCCTCTCCGTCTGGACGACGAAGTGCGCTTCCTCCGCTCATGGATCGAAAAGCCGCTGCACATGGGCGCCGTCATGCCGTCGGGCCGACTGCTGGCCCGCACCATGGCGCAGTACGTCGATCCGCACGGGACAGGCCCCGTCATCGAGCTCGGACCGGGCACCGGCGCGATCACCAATGCGCTGGTCGAACATGGCGTCGATCAGAAGCGGCTGGTGCTGGTCGAGTACAATCCGGGCTTCTGCGCCCTGCTGCGCGACCGCTACCCGCAGGCCAAGGTGGTCCAGGGCGACGCCTATCGCCTTCGCGACACGCTCTGGAACGTGCTCGGCGCCCCGGCCTCGGCCGTCGTCTCCGGCCTGCCGCTCGTGACCAAGCCGATGCTGACCCGCATGAAGCTGATCCGCGATGCGTTCGCGGCGATGTCGCCGAATGCGCCGTTCGTGCAGTTCACCTACTCCGTCGTGCCGCCGATTCCGAAGTCGCTGCCCGGCGTTACCACGCAGGCCTCCGAGCGCATCTGGATGAATCTTCCGCCAGCGCGCGTCTGGGTGTATCGCAAGCCCTGACCGGCGGCCGCGATCCTTCGTGGCGGGTCGTTGACCGACCTCACGATGTCCGCGCTGAAGATGCTCATCATCCCCGGTTCGACGCGAGCCGGCTCGCACAACGCGAAGCTCGCCGCGGCCGCCGCCTATCAGTTCGTGCAGGCCGGCGCCGACATCACCCGCATCTCGCTCGCCGACTTCCCGCTGCCGATCTACGACGCCGACCTCGAGGCGCAATCGGGCATTCCGCTTCACGCCGTGAATCTGACGCGCATGATCGGCGTCCATCATGCCGTGCTGCTGGTGACGCCGGAATACAACGCCTCGGTGCCGCCGCTGCTGACCAACGCCATCACCTGGATCTCGCGCGTCGACGAGCCGCCGGGCAGCCGCGGCGCGGTGTTCCGCAACAGGCCGTTTGCGATCGCCGCCGCCTCCGAGAACCGCTTTGGCGGCGTGCGTGCGCTCTCGGCCTTGCGGCTGATGCTGACGGCCTGCAACGCGACGGTGATCCCGAGCCAGCTTGCGCTGGCCTTCGCCGACAAGGCCTACAACGACATGGACCGGCTCAAACTGCCCGCCGACATCACGGCGCTCGACGCGCTGGTGCGGGAGCTGATCGCAACAGCGCAACATACGATGTGAGGTGACATGCCGACCGAGATTGCTCCCCGCGACCGCCTGATCGTGGCGCTCGATCTGCCGAGCGTGGCGGAGGCCGAAGCCATGATCGCACGGCTCGGCGACGCCGTGACGTTCTACAAGATCGGCATGGAGCTGACCTATGCCGGCGGCCTCGGTCTCGCCGAACGGCTCGCGGCGGAGGGCAAGCATGTGTTCATGGACCTCAAGCTGCACGACATCCCGAACACCGTCGAGCGCGCCACCCGGCAGATCGCCAGGCTTGGCGCCCGCTTCCTCACCGTGCACGGCTTCTCCCAGAGCATGAAGGCGGCGCTCGCCGGCGCCGCCGGCTCCAGCCTCGAGCTGCTCGCCGTCACCGTCATGACGTCCTACGACGATGCCGATCTCGCCGCCGCCGGCTACGCCATGGGTGTCAAGGAACTCGTGGCGCACCGCGCCAGGCAGGCCAAGGAGATCGGCATCCACGGCCTGATCCTGTCGCCGGAGGAGACCCAGCTCATCCGCCCGCTGGTCGGCCCTGATATGCAGCTCGTGACCCCCGGGATCCGCCCGGCGGGATCGGACGTTGGCGACCAGAAGCGCATCATGACCCCGGCGCTGGCGATCGCCGGCGGCGCCGACCGCCTCGTCGTCGGCCGTCCCGTCACCGGCGCCGCCGATCCGGTGGCGGCCGCCGAGAGCATCGTCGCCGACATCGCCAGCGCCGTCGCGCTGGTCGGCAAGACCAACCGAGCTTGAGCAAGCGCGCCAGAGAGCAAGGAGACGACAGGGATGCCCAAGGCCTATTGGATCGCGCGGATCGACGTGCACAACATGGACGGCTACAAGGACTACGTCGCGCAGAACGGCGCCGTGTTCCACCAGTACGGCGCCAAATTCCTGGTCCGCGGCGGCCAGTACGAGACCAAGGAAGGCACCTCGCGCTCGCGCAACGTCGTGATCGAGTTCAAGGACTACGCGACCGCGCTGGCGTGCTACAATTCCCCTGAATACCAGCGGCTGGTGGCGATGCGCGCGCCGCATTCGCAAGGCGATCTGGTGATCATCGAGGGCTATGACGGCCCGCAGCCCTGATCGCCGCCCGCCCCGGCCACCGTCGACGTGGCCTCGCTCGGTTGCCGCCGCTATCAGCCCCGGCTATAGCCCTTGAAGGGGCAGAGGAGTTGACATGTCCAAGATGCGCTTGATCGTTGCCGGAGCCGGCGGCCGCATGGGCCGCGCCCTGGTGCGCGCGATCGCCGAGACCGACGGCGCCGTGCTGGCGGGCGCGCTCGAAGCCCCCGGCTCGGAGCTGATCGGCAAGGACTCCGGCGCCCTCGCCGGCCTGCCCGCCAACGGCATCAAGCTGTCGGGCGACCTCTGGAGCATGTCGGCCGAGGCCGACGGCATCCTCGATTTCACCGTCCCGGCCGCGACCATCGCCAATGTCGCCATCGCCGCCCAGCGCGGCATCGTCCACGTCGTCGGCACCACCGGCCTGTCCGCGTCGGACGACGCCGTCATCAGGAGCGTCACCAAGCGCGCCATCGTCGTGCAGTCCGGCAACATGAGCCTCGGCGTCAACCTGCTGGCGGCGCTGGTCAAGCAGGTGGCGAAGTCGCTCGATGCCGGCTTCGACATCGAGATCCTCGAGATGCACCACAAGCACAAGGTCGACGCGCCCTCGGGCACGGCGCTGATGCTCGGCCGGGCCGCCGCCGAGGGCCGCGGCATCGCGCTCGACGAGCATTCCGCGCGCGGCCGCGACGGCATCACCGGCGAGCGCCGCAGCGGCGACATCGGCTTCGCCTCGCTGCGCGGCGGCACGGCGGCGGGCGATCACAGCGTCATCTTCGCCGGTCCCTCGGAGCGGCTGGTGCTGTCCCACCAGGCCGAGGACCGCATGATCTTCGCCCATGGCGCGCTGAAGGCGGCGCTGTGGGCCCATGGCAAGCCGCCGGGCTACTACACGATGGACGACGTGCTCGGCCTCAAGGACCTGTTCTAGTTCAACGTCGATGGAAGCGAACTGATGAGCGAACGTCTCCTGGTGCTGGTGCGCCACGGCCAGAGCGAGTGGAATCTGAAGAACCTGTTCACCGGCTGGAAGGATCCGGACCTGACCGAGCAGGGCGTGGCCGAGGCCAAGGAGGCCGGGCGCAAGCTGAAGGCGCAGGGACTGGTCTTCGACGTCGCCTTCACCTCGGTGCTGACGCGCGCCCAGCACACGCTCGACCTGATCCTGACCGAGCTCGGCCAGACCGGCCTGCCGACAGCCAAGAACCTCGCGCTCAACGAGCGCGACTATGGCGACCTCTCCGGCCTCAACAAGGACGACGCCCGCGCCAGATGGGGCGAGGAGCAGGTCCACATCTGGCGCCGCTCCTACGACGTCCCGCCGCCCGGCGGCGAGAGCCTCAAGGACACGCTCGCCCGCGCGCTGCCCTACTACGTCCAGGAGATCCTCCCCGGCGTTCTCCGCGGCCAGCGCACATTGGTCGCCGCCCACGGCAACTCGCTCCGCGCCCTGATCATGGTGCTGGAGAAGCTGACGCCGGAAGGCATCCTGAAGCGCGAGCTGGCGACTGGCGTGCCGATCATCTATCGCCTGAACGCCGACTCGACGGTGGAGTCGAAGCTGGACCTGGCGGGCTAGGACCGTCGCAAGATTCCACTGCTCATGGGTGATCGCATCCCCATGAGTTGAAGCCCAGCCCCCGCCGTATCGACGCTGCGCTCCCTCTGCCCGTTCTCAAGGGCAGAGAATTGAGAGCAGCCGAGGCGAGCCCCGCTGTCACCCTCCCCTGGAGGGGGAGGGTCGGCTCAGATGCGCGGAGCGCATGTGAGCCGGGGTGGGGTGATCTCTCCACTCGCACCGGTTTCCGCGGCTCACCCCACCCCGCTCGCCCGCTTCGCGCGCGATCGACCCTCCCCCTCCAGGGGAGGGTGAGACTGAGATCGCGGCGCCTGACTGGAATTCGTGTCGTACGAAAAGCTGCGTAGTTTCTCAGTCGTCATGCCCCGCGAAGGCGGGGCATCCAGTACGCCGTGACGGTCGCGAGACTCGAGACGTCGGTGTTTACTGGATCGTCAGCGTTCGCGGACGGTGACAGCGAGAGTAGCAGCGGCCTCGCCGCTCTACCCCATCCCCACCTGCCCGGCCTCCCACCCGATCATCGCCTGCTTCCGGGTCAGCCCCCAATGATAGCCCGTCAGCGCGCCGGTCTTGCCGAGCGCGCGATGACACGGCACCACGAACGAGATCGGGTTCTTGCCGACCGCCGCGCCCACCGCGCGCGAGGCTTTCGGCGACTCCAGCCGGGTCGCGATGTCCGAGTAGCAGACGGCGCGGCCCATGGGGATCTTGAGCAGGGTCTCCCAGACGCGGACCTCGAAGTCGGTGCCGATCAGGACGACGCGCAAGGGCTGGTCGGGCCGCCACAGGGTCTTGTCGAAGATGCGCTGGGCGAGGCCGGCGGTGCCGGGGACGTCTTCGATATAGGTGGCGCGGGGCCAGCGGCTCTTCATGTCGGCGAGCGCGCCAGCCTCCTCGCCGGGGTCGGCGAAGGCGAGGCCAGCGAGGCCACGCGGGGTGGCCATCACCAGCGCGATGCCGAACGGGCAGGGGTGGAAGCCGTAGCGCAAGGTGGTGCCGGCGCCGCCGGTCTTCCATTCGCCGGGCGACATCGCTTCATGGGTGACGAACAGGTCGTGTAGCCGGCCGGGGCCTGACAGCCCCGAGTCGAGCGCTGCGTCGAGCACGCTGGCCGAGCTCTTCAGTAGACCCTTGGCGTGGTCGAGCGTCAGCGCCTGCATGAACGCCTTCGGCGTCAGCCCGGCCCAGCGCCGGAACAGATGGTGCAGCTCGTCCGGCGTCAGGCTGGCGGCGTCGGCCATGTCCTCGATGGTCGGCTGCCGCCGCCAGTGTTCCGAGATGAAAGCGATCGCGCGGCGCACCGCATCGTAGTCGCGCAGCGCGGCCGATTGTTGCGGGCCCGGCTTGGCCAGGGCGGAATCGTGAATGGCGAGGGTCATCATGATCCGGATGTAGGGCGGCCGGGGCGCGGACTCCACCCGATTTCCGATCGGGAGGCTAGGGGCGTTGCGATCGGCTTCGGCTTGAAACAGGAGTTTCCCGGCTTGCTCCGTCATTCCGGGGCATCGCGCAGCGATGAGCCCGGAATCCATAACCACGAGAAGACGTGTGAGGCGAGATGCCCACTACCCGCGTGCCCCACACAAGGTCCTGTGGGTATGGGTTCCGGGCTCGCGCTGCGCGCGCCCCGGAACGACGCCGGAGGGTGTTAGCGGCGCTTTCGCCTGGGTAGAGCTGCCCGCAGTCAGTGCCCTTGGACGCGCTACAGCGGGTTGTACACCGGCCCGCGCTTCGCGGCCTGCAGCCCGGCCGTGAGGGCCTTCGCAAAACTGGCTTTCTCCTCCGGGCCCAAAAAGCTCGCGATGGCGACGCGCTGGCCGCGCGCCACCAGGTAGAGGCGCTCGATACCGAACTCCTCGTGAGTCTCCTGGTCGAGCCGCACCCAGAGCGGGTTGAAGCGCCATTCCATGACGTGGCCCTTGTGGCTGACGCGGCGCAGGCGCAGTTCGGTGAGCGTAATCGACACGTCCTCATAGGCGTTGGCGCGGCGGAAGTTGACCTTGAAGGCCCAGTAGATCGCCAGCGCATCCAGGCCGAAGAAGCCGAGCACCGGCCAGGCGCCCATCATGAGCGAGGCGATGCCGCCGATGAAGCTGATGGCGCAGACCACGACCATCAGCACCAGAAAGCCGGTGCGGTTGAGCGAGCGATGCGGCGTCAGCCGGGCCGCGAACAGCTCGGGATCAGCGGCGTCGGTGCCGGTCTCCTGATACGCAAAAGCATTGCCTGGCGTCATGGGGCCTCAGTATACCCGGATCATGGCCAAAATCACCCGCCCCCAACGCGCCAAACCGGCGCCGGTTCGCAGCCCCTTGAAGAAGGCCGCTCCCAAGGCCGGGCCCAAGTCAGCCCCCAAGGCCGCCTCGAAACGGGCCGCCAAGAAGGCTCCGACGGCCAAGCCGAAGAGCCCTGCCCGGCCGGTCAAGACAGCGTCGAAGGCGGCCAGGCCCTGGACCCCGGCCGAGATCCGCGAGGCCTTCAGCCGCTTCGCACAGGCCAATCCGGAGCCGAAGGGCGAGCTCGAGCACCTCAACCCCTACACCCTGCTGGTCGCCGTGGTGCTGTCGGCGCAGGCGACCGACGCCGGCGTCAACAAGGCGACGCGGCCGCTGTTCGCCGTCGCCGACACGCCGCAGAAGATGATCGCGCTCGGCGAGGACAAACTCCGCGACTACATCAAGACCGTCGGCCTCTACCGCACCAAGGCCAGGAACGTGATCGCGCTGTCGCAAAAGCTGATCAGCGAGTTCGGCGGCGAGGTGCCGCGTACGCGCGCCGAGCTCGAGTCGCTGCCCGGTGCCGGCCGCAAGACCGCGAACGTCGTGCTCAACATGGCGTTCGGCGAGCACACGATGGCGGTCGACACCCATGTGTTCCGCGTCGGCAACCGCACCGGCTTAGCACCCGGCAAGACGCCGCTGGAGGTCGAGCTCGGGCTGGAGAAGGCGATCCCGGCCGAGTTCATGCTGCATGCCCATCACTGGCTGATCCTGCACGGCCGCTACACGTGCCTGGCGCGCAAGCCGCGCTGCGAGCTGTGCCTGATCAAGGACCTCTGCCGCTGGCCCGAGAAGACGGCCTGATACGTCGTGCGTGACGAACGGTTTCGCCTGAGAACGCGTTTGACAGTCACTATTGTGTCACGCCGCGACGCCGTCTCACCATGGCCGGGCCACATCGCCGCCCGCATTGGACATAAGATGACACCCGTAATCCGGGGCGATGTGAGTGGCGCGTGACGATTCCCGCGTTCTCGGACCTTTCTGCGCCGGGACGTTGAAGGATCAGCCGCATGGACAACACTGCCGCACTCGTGTCGCTCGCGACCTCGGTGCCACCGCATCAGCTTCGCCAGAACGAAGTGATGGAGGCCGCACGCGTGGTGCTGGCGCCGCGCTTCCCGCAGTTCGACACGATGGCGAGCCTGTTCGCCAACACCGGCATCCGCCAGCGCTACGGCGTCAAGCCGATCGAATGGTACATGGAGCGGCGCGGCTGGCCGGAGCGCACCGAAGCCTATCTCGAAGGCGCCGAGGCGCTGTTCGTCGACGCGGCGAACAAGGCGCTTGCGCAGGCCGATCTCAACGCCGCCGACATCGACACCATCGTCACCGTGAGCTCGACGGGGATCGCGACGCCGACCTTGGAAGCGCGCGTCGCCGGCCGCCTGGGTTTTCGCGCGGACGTGTCGCGCGTGCCGGTGTTCGGGCTTGGCTGCGCCGGTGGGGTCTCGGGCCTGTCGATCGCCGCGCGCCTGGCGCAGGCCCGGCCCGGCACCAACGTGCTGCTGGTGACCTTCGAATTGTGCACGCTCGCCGTGCGCCATGATGAGTTGACGAAGGCCAACATCGTCGCGCTGAGCCTGTTCGGCGATGGCGCGGCGGCCGCGATCCTGCGCGCCGGCGATGGCGGCGCTATCCGCGTCGAGGCGACCGGCGAGAAGCTGTGGCCCGATACGCTCGACATCATGGGCTGGAGCGTCGATCCCGAAGGTTTTGGCGTGATCTTCCAGCGCACCATTCCGGACTTCGTCACCGAGAACATGGGCCCCGCGGTCAACGAGATCCTGGACCGGATGAAGCTCGCGCCTGCCGACGTCGACCGCTTCGTCTGCCATCCCGGCGGCGCCAAGGTGATCACGGCGCTGGAGCGCGCGCTGTCGCTGGATCAGGGCACGCTGGATCATGAGCGCGAGATCATCGCCGACTACGGCAACATGTCCGCGCCGACGGTGCTGTTCGTGCTGGAGCGCGCCCGCGCCCGGGGCTTGCCGCCGCGCTCGGTGCTCACTGCGCTCGGACCTGGGTTCACCGCAAGCTGCGTTTCATTGAGGCACGCCGCATGACCTTCGCCGCCTTCGTCCTCGCCCTCGTCACCATGCAGCGGCTCGGCGAGCTCGTGCTCGCCCGCCACAACACCAAGCGCCTGCGCGCCATGGGCGCGGTCGAGGTCGGGGCGGATCATTATCCGCTGATGATCTCGATGCATGCGGCCTGGCTGGTATCGCTGTGGCTGCTCGGCGCCGACCAGGAGGTCGACCCGTGGCTCTTGAGCGGCTTCGTGCTGCTGCAGGGGCTGCGCTGGTGGGTGCTGGCGACGCTCGGTCCGCGCTGGACGACGCGCATCATCATCCTGCCGGGGACGCCCCTCGTCACCGATGGTCCCTATCGCTACATCTCGCATCCGAACTATCTGGTGGTCGCAGCCGAGATCGCGCTGCTGCCGCTGGCGCTGCATCTGCCGCTGATCGCCCTGATCTTCTCCGGCCTGAATGCGGCGGTGCTGTTCATCCGCATCCGCGCCGAATCGGAAGCACTCACCGGCATCGGCGGCGGCCAGACCGCATGAGCGCATCGGCCGAGCCGCAGGATCGTCCGAGCCTCGCCACTTGGCTCGGCTTCATCCTGATGTGCGTCGGCATGTTCATGGCGATCCTGGACATCCAGGTGGTGGCGACGTCGCTGCCGACCATCCAGGAGGCGCTCGGCATCACGCCGGAGGCGATGAGCTGGATCCAGACGGCGTATCTGATCGCCGAGATCATCGCCATTCCGCTGACCGGGTTGCTCACGCGGGTGTTCACGTTGCGCTGGCTGTTCGTCGGCGCCGTCGGCATCTTCACCGCCGCCTCGCTCGGTTGCGCGTTCAGCGGCGATTTTCACACGCTGCTGGCGTTCCGCGTGCTGCAGGGCTTCTTCGGTGGTCTCTTGATTCCGGTCGTGTTCTCCGCCGTGTTCCTGCTGTTTCCACCGCGCCTGCACGCGGTCGCGACGACGATCGGCGGCGTGGTCGCGGTGCTCGCGCCGACCATCGGCCCGGTCGTCGGCGGGTTCATCACCAACACCTGGTCGTGGCCCTGGCTGTTCCTGATCAACATCGTGCCGGGCCTCGTCGCCGCGCTGGCGACGCCCGGCCTGCTGCCGAAGCAACGCATGGACCTCGCGGAGCTCGACAAGCTCGACCTGTTTGCGCTGCTGCTGCTCGCGGTGTCCCTGGCCAGCCTCGAGCTCGGGCTGAAGGAGGCGCCGAAGGGCGGCTGGCTGTCGTCGAACTGCATCGCGTTCCTGGTGCTGAGCGCGTCGTGCCTCACCTTGCTCGTCCAGCGCCTGCTGACCTCACCGCATCCGATCCTGCGGCTCGGCAGCTTTCAGCGGCGGTCGTTCACGCTCGGCTGCCTGTCGAGCTTCTGTCTGGGCATCGGGCTGTTCGGCTCGGTCTACCTGATGCCGGTGTTCCTCGCCTTCGTGCGCGGGCACGATGCGTTCGAGATCGGCAAGATCATGCTGGTCACCGGCGTGGCGCAACTGATCGCTGCTCCGATGGTGACGGCGCTGGACGGCAAGGTCGACGCGCGTCTCCTGACGGCGTTCGGTTTCGTGCTGTTCGGCTCCGGTCTGGCCGCGAGCGCGCTCCAGCCGCCGGCCGCGGACTATCAGGAGATGTTCTGGCCGCAGGTGGTGCGCGGCGTCGGCATCATGTTCTGCCTGCTGCCGCCGACGCGGATCGCGCTCGGCGACCTGCCGCAGGCCGAGGTCGCCGACGCCAGCGGGCTGTTCAACCTGATGCGCAATCTCGGCGGCGCCATCGGCATCGCGCTGATCGACACCATCCTCTATGGCCGCGTCGCCATGCATGCCCAGGCGTTTCGCGACCGCCTGCTGGCCGGCGATACCGCGGCGGCCAAGGCGATCGGGCTCGCGCCGGAGCTGCTGCGCAACCGGCCGCGCGGCGTCTCGGAGGAGCAGGCGATCGCCTATGTCCGGCCGCTGGTGGAGAAGGCCTCGCTGGCGCTGTGCGTCAACGAGGCCTGGTCGCTGCTCGCTGGTGTCGCGCTGCTCGGCTTCCTGCTGATCCCCTTCGCCCGCAGCAAGGCGACGAGCCTGTCGCCGCGGATGATGGCGCTAGAGGCTGCGCAGCCGGCGCTCCGGCGACGGCTCGATCAGCTCGGGCCGCGGTCCGGATAGGCGCTTGTGCAGGTGGACCATGAAGGCCATGCCGAACAGCGGCGTCGCCAGGTTCACGATCGGGATGGTGACGAAGGCCGCGATGATCAGTCCCGCGGTGAACACCGTGATCGCATTGTCGCGCCGCATCGCCTTGGCCTCCGCCGGCGGCCGGAAGCGCATCGCGGCGAGCTCGAAATATTCGCGGCCGAGCAGCCACGCGGTGGCGAGGAAGAAGATCACGAAGCCGGCGCCGGCGAGGAACACGAAGGGCAGGGCGACCAGATAGACCAGGATGGTGAGGCCGGCGGCCTTGAGGCCCTCGATGATGGCGACACCGAAGGGCAGGGCGACGCCGGGGCGCTCGGCCGGATAATGCTCGCGCTCGACCAGGTCGGCGACGTCGTCGACGAACAGGCTCGCGATCACCGAGGTGATCGCCGGCATCAGCATGATGCCGCCGAACACCACGCCGAAGCCGGCGGCGATCGAGATGATCCAGGTCAGCACCTCCAGGGTGCCGTGCGAGTTCGGCCCGAGCATGGCCTCCGCCCAGCCCTCGCCGGCAGTCGCGAGCCAGGTCAGGAGCCGCTGCAGCCCGATCGCGAGCACCGTGACCAGCACCAGCGCCAGCCCGATCGAGCGCCACAGGATCGAGCGCATCGGCGGCGACAGAATCTGCGAAATCGCCTTGATGGCGGCGTCGATCATGGCGGGGGTCCCTCGCTGCAAAGCCCGCGGCAGAGGTAGACATGCCGGCGGGCTTCGGCAAGTCCGCCGGCATCGTATCAAAGATCGGTCGCCCGCAGCCGCAGCGCGTTGCCGACCACGCTGACCGACGACAGCGACATCGCGGCGGCTGCGATGATCGGCGACAGCAGGATGCCGAACACGGGGTAGAGGATGCCGGCGGCGATCGGGATGCCGGCGGCGTTGTAGATGAACGCGAAGAACAGGTTCTGGCGGATGTTGCGCATCGTCGCCGCCGACAGTTTTCGCGCCCGCGCGATACCGCCGAGGTCGCCCTGCAGCAGCGTGATGCCGGCGCTTTCCATCGCAACGTCGGTGCCGGTGCCCATGGCGATGCCGACGTCGGCCGCGGCGAGCGCCGGCGCATCGTTGACGCCGTCGCCGGCCATCGCGACGATCTTGCCGCTGGCGCGCAGACGCGCGACCACGGCGCTCTTCTGCTCGGGCAGCACCTCGGCCTCGACCTCGGTGATGCCGATCTTGCGCGCGACCGCGGTGGCCGTGGTGCGGTTGTCGCCGGTCAGCATGATCACCTTGATGCCGTCGGCCGCGAGTGCCTTCAGCGCCTCCGGCGTCGACGCCTTGACCGGATCGGCGACCGCAAACAGCGCAGCCGGCTTGCCGTCGACGGCCATCGTGATCACGGTGGCGCCATCTTCGCGCAGCCGCTTGCTCTCGACGCCGAGCGTATCGGTGATGATGCCGAGCGAGGCGAGATAGGTGGCATTGCCCAGCACAATCGCCTTGCCGTCGACCTCGCCACGCGCGCCCTTGCCGGTCGGCGCGTCGAAGTTCTTGACGTCGGCGAGCTTGATGTTGCGCTCCGCGGCATGCCGGACGATGGCCTCGGCCAGCGGATGCTCGCTGGCGCGCTCGACGCTGGCGGCCAGCCGCAGCGCGTCGGCCTCGTCGAAGCCCTGAGCGGTGACGATGCTGGTCACCTTCGGCTTGCCCTCGGTCAGGGTACCGGTCTTGTCGACGACCAGCGTATCGACCTTCTCCATCCGCTCCAGCGCCTCGGCGCTCTTGATCAGCACGCCGGCCTGGGCGCCGCGGCCGACCCCGACCATGATCGACATCGGTGTCGCAAGACCGAGCGCGCAGGGACAGGCGATGATCAGCACGCTCACGGCGGCGACGAGGCCGAATGCGAAGCGCGGCTCGGGACCGAACGCGTACCACGCGACGAACGCGGCAATGGCAGCAGCGATCACGGTCGGCACGAACCAGCCCGCGACCTGGTCGGCGAGGCGCTGGATCGGCGCGCGCGAGCGCTGCGCATCGGCGACCATCTGCACGATCTGCGACAGCAGGGTCTCGCGGCCGACCTTGTCGGCGCGCATCACGAAGCTGCCGGTCTGGTTCAAGGTGCCGGCGATGACGCGCTCGCCTTCGTCCTTGGTGACCGGCATCGACTCGCCGGTGACGAGCGATTCATCGAGCGACGAGCGGCCTTCGAGGATGACGCCGTCGACCGGTACCTTCTCGCCGGGACGGACGCGCAGCCGGTCGCCGACCGCGAGCTCGGCGATCTCCACCTCATGATCGTTGCCGTCGGTGTCGAGCCGCCGCGCCGTCTTCGGCGCCAGCTGCAGCAGCGCCTTGATGGCGCCCGAGGTCGCCTCGCGCGCCCGCAGCTCCAGCACCTGGCCGAGCAGCACGAGGATGGTGATGACCGAGGCCGCCTCGAAATACACCGCCACCGCGCCGCCATGGCCGCGGAAGGCCGGCGGAAACGCCTGCGGCGCGAAGGTCGCGATGACGCTGTAGACATAGGCGACGCCCGTGCCCATCGCGATCAGGGTGAACATGTTGAGATTGCGGGTCTGGACCGACTGCCAGCCGCGCACGAAGAACGGCCATCCGGCCCACAGCACCACCGGCGTCGCCAGCGCGAACTGGATCCAGTTCGACAGCACGGGATCGATCAGGCCGTGGCCGCCGACGAGGTGGCCGCCCATCTCCAGCACGACCACTGGAGCTGCCAGCACCGCGCCGATCCAGAATCGTCGCGTCATGTCGGCGAGCTCGGGATTGGGCGCATCGTCGAGGCTGATGACGTCGGGCTCCAGCGCCATGCCGCAGATCGGGCAGGTGCCTGGGCCTTCCTGACGGATCTCGGGATGCATCGGGCAGGTGTAGATCGTGCCTGCCGGCATCTCCGGCGGCGGCTCGCGTTCGCCGAGATATTTGTCCGGCTCGGCCGCGAACTTGGTGCGGCAGCCGGCCGAGCAGAAATGGAAGGTATGACCCAGATGGTCGAAACGATGCTTCGAGGTCGCAGGATCGACGCTCATGCCGCAGACGGGATCGATGACCTTTGCCGTCTCGCCATGCTGATGCGCGTGATGAACGTGGCCGCCGCAGCACGACCCCATGGCTGCCGGCGCAACGGCGGCTGCGAGATACTTGGCCGGATCGGCGGCGAACTTGGCGCGGCAGCCGGCCGAGCAGAAATGGAAGGTCTGTCCCTGATGCCCGAAGCGATGCTTCGAGGTCGCGGGATCGACCGACATGCCGCAGACCGGATCCGTTACCTTCGCTGGTTCAGGCGCAGCGTGGTCCGAGCCGCCGCAGCAGGCCCCCGAATCGCTGGCAGGTGCCGCGCCGGCACGATCGCTGCAACAGCTGTCGGCGGAGACCTGTTCGTGTCCGGTTTCCACCGCGCGCGCGCGCGATCCACGGCCGCATCCGCCCTCGCCGGCCGCCGCGCCGCCATGCTCGTGTCTGGTTTCCGACATCGCTCAGCCTCTTGAAACCTATACCCTGTAGGGGTATATAGGCTCCATGCGCGAGGACATCAAGACATCCTGTCAGAAACGTTTGAGTCGGATCGAAGGGCAGGTCAGGGGCCTGTCGAAAATGGTCGAGGACAACCGCTACTGCATCGACATCGTCACCCAGATCTCCGCTGTGCGGGCGGCGTTGCGCCGGGTCGAGGAGGAGATCTTGCGCGACCACGTCGCCCATTGCGTCGAGCACGCCATCGCGTCGGGCGACAAGGCCGATCAACGGCAGAAGATCGCGGAGTTGATGGATGTGATCGGCCGGTCGGATCGCTGAGGTCAGCCCAGGTCAGACCGCCACCTTGTTGCGGCGTCGTGCGGTCGGACGTGGCGCGACGTTTCGTACCGGCTCGGCGACGAGAAAATGCTCGTTGACCACGAGCCGTTCGCCGAGCTTCGCAACTATTTCCTCAGCCGCAGCCTGCTGCGTCGCCTCTTCGTCAGCCGTCTCAGGAACGAGCGGCGGCGCTGTGATGGCTCCTGGAAACACGGCGAACTCGCCCGCTACCTCCGCGAGCGGCTTCTGCTTGTCGGCCCAATGCAGGGTCGTGTAGTCGAATCCATTGACGATGGTCGGCTTGACGATCTCGAAATAGGGCGAGATGTCGAAGTCGCGCGGCATGTAGAGCGAGGAATCACGGATGTGCAGGATCTCGCGCTTGGCGCGCCGCGATGGCGCCCGCGTGATCTTGGGCAGGATCGGGTAGCGCACCGCATCGAAGGCCTGCGCGATCAGCGCCGAGCAGATCATCTTGGTCGGATCGCCCGAGCCCAGCGCGATCATGCGCCGCCGCCAGCGTTGCGGAATCGGCATCGGGATCAGATAGCGCATCAGGTCGATGATGTTCTTGGTGTCGTAACCGAAGCCGATGCGATTGATGGCGTAGCGGCACACCGTGTGCCGGTCCTCATACGTCAGACCGACCGGACGGCACACACGGGTGTGATAGGCGAAATATTTCGACAGCGGCGCCGAGATCACGCCGTCGCCGACATAGGCCTCGACCAGCACGTGCGGCTCCCCGTCGGGCTCGACGGCGCCATCGATCGGTCCGACATAGAGCGCGGCATGCGACCAGGTCGACTGCGTGAGGTATTTGATGATGCCGGAGATGCGGCTGTTGCCCTCGACGAGCAGCACGTCGCCGGGCTGGACGTCCTTGCGCAGATAGTCCGGATCGCTCGGCGTGAACGGCTCATAGCCGGGGATCTCCTTCTGGAGATAGGCGGCAATCAGCTTGCCGATCTGATCGAGCACGATACCCATAACGCTCCCCGGGCGACCTTGGCCGGTCGCCGGCTTTTTTCCCTTCTTCCATGATGGTCGATTGCGGTTGCAATTTGGTTCATAGTCGACGCGTTCTGCACGGTATCACGTTTACCATCCCGGTTGCCGCAGCGCGGCAGATGCGGCAAATTCGACGGTATTCGTTTGGTTCAAAGCTTTCGGAAACCATGTCATGAATGTCACGCGCCGCGGCTTCCTCTCCGCTTCCGCGGCGCTGGCCGTGCTGCCCATCGACGGCCGCGCTGCGCAGGCGGCTGTTCCACGAGAGGCTGACATTGTCGTGATCGGGGCGGGTGCGGCGGGAATCGCCGCGGCCCGCCGCATCGTCGCGGCCAATCGCAAGGTCGTGGTGCTGGAGGCCGCGCCACAGCTCGGCGGCCGTTGCCGCACGGATGCAGCCACCTTCGGCGTGCCGTTCGATCGCGGCGCCCGCTGGTTGCTCAACGCCGACGGCAATCCCATCAGCAGGCTCGCGCGCGGTCTCGGACTCGATCTCGTCGCGGCTCCCGTCGGGCAGAAGATCCGCGTCGGCCGGCGCAATGCGCGGCCCGGCGAGACCGAGCAGTTCCTGGCGGGGCTGGTGCGCGCCAATCGCGCCATCGACGAGGCGGCGCGCGGCAAGCTCGACACCTCCTGCGCCGCGGCGCTGCCGAAAGATCTGGGCGACTGGACCAGCACCACCGCGTTCGTGCTCGGCGCCAGCGCGACCGGGAAGGATCTCGCCGATCTCTCCGCGATGGACAAGGCGCGTGCGCAGGATCGCAGCGCGCCGCTGGCCTGCCGCCAGGGGCTGGGCACGTTCATCGCCAGGCTCGGCGAATCGTTGCCGTTGTCGCTGTCGACTCCAGCAACGCGCGTCGTGTGGGCCAACCGCGACGTCGCGGTGGAAACGCCGGCGGGACGAATCGCGGCGCGCGCCGTCATCCTCACGGTGTCGACCAACGTGCTGACATCAGGCGCCATCAAGTTCGCGCCCGAGCTGCCCAAGCGGCAGCTCGACGCCGCCGCGAAGCTCAACCTCGGCAGCTATGATCACATTGCGCTGATGCTGGCGGGCAATCCGCTCGGCCTGTCGCGGGACGAGGTCATCATCGAGCAGAGCAATTCCAGTCGCACAGGTCTGCTGCTTGCCAATATCGGCGGATCGTCGCTTTGTACCGTCGATGTTGCCGGCGCCTTCGGCCGCGAACTATCAGCGCAGGGCGAGGCGGCGATGGTCGACTTCGCCAGGGAGTGGATAGGCAAGCTGTTTGGAAGCGAGGCCGCCGCAGCGGTGAAGTCGTCCGCAGCGACGCGCTGGAACCTGGCGCCGGGCGTGCTCGGCGCGATGTCGGCGGCCACGCCCGGCAGCCAGGGCGCCCGCAAAATATTGGGCGAGCCCTTGGGTCCGCTGTTTCTTGCGGGAGAGGCCACGCACGAAGCGCTGTGGGGCACGGTCGACGGCGCCTGGGACTCCGGCGAGCGCGCCGCGGAAGCCGCGCTGCGCCGGATCGGCGCGATCAAGGACGCCGAACCGGAGCCGAGCAGTGAGCGGCAACGACCGCGCCGTCGTGGCAAGGTGCGCTCGGCCTCGCCGGAGGATTGACCGTCGATCCGCAAGCTCATCAGCAAGAGGGTGGGCACGGCGCAACTGCGATCTCAAGCGTGAATGGCACGGCTGCGCCTTTGCCCACCCTACGGCTGATGCAGGCGAGTTGCCGATTGAAGCACGCCCAGCCTTGGCTACACCGGCAGCTTCAATTCCATCAGGTCTTTCGCGACCACGATGCGGCCCGTGTAGTTCTTCTTCACGTCCCGCGTCCAGTCCTCGTCCGTCACTTCGGGATCATCACCGGGCACGAAGTGGCTGAGCACCAGCACCTTCACGCCAGCAGCCGCGGCGATGCGTCCGACGTCTTCCGTGGTCGTGTGACTGTCGAGCAGGTGCTTCTTCAGTGTCGAGCCGTTCTTCGTCTTGGCGACCAGCCGATCGACCGCGGGCACATAGAGGCATTCATGCACGAGCACGTCGGCGCCCTTGGCAAACTCTGCAAGCTTCGGGTTATAGGCCGTGTCGCTCGAGAACACGATCGTGCCCTCGGGCGTCTCGAACTTGTACGCGAAGTTGTCGGTGATCGGCGGATGTGGCGTGCGGAACGCGGTCACCGTCACGTCCGCCGTCTTCAGCACGACGCCGTCCGCGTCGATATCCTTCGCGACCAGGAGTGGCCGCGGATCTGGCCGGCCTTCGTCCGCGATGCGGGTTTCGACGTCGAACTTGTTGGTTTCCCAGAAGCTCCTGGTCATCGCCTCCAGGCCCTTCGGTCCGAACGACTGGATCGGCGTCGACAATCCTGCGGCCCAGGCGTTGTAGAACAGATTGCCGTATTCGAGATTGTGATCGGAATGGTGATGGCTGATCAGGATGTACTTGATCGATGGGATCGGAACCCCAGCGCTGACGAGCTGACGGCTGACGCCCATGCCGCAATCGATCACGAACGGCGTGCCGTTGACGACGACGAGATTGGCCGGATTCGAAGCGCCGACGCCGACGCGCGGGCCGCCCTTGGTGCCGAGGAAGACCATCCGCGTGCCGGTCTTCGCGCCTTGCGCGAACGCCGCGGGCGCCGCGATGGCGCCGGCCGTTCCCAGCGCGAGCTTGAGCATTGTTCGCCGATGGATCACGGTGGCCTCCCTGTCTGCTTCGTTGCTGGAAGGCTAACCTCGCCCGAGCACGCCGTCGAGGGCCGGCAGGCCGGCGATCACGGCGATTGCGATCAGCGCATAGCAGATGGCGCGGAACACCTGCTCGCTGGCGCGACCGAACAGCGACGCGCCGAACGCGACACCAAGCGCGTAGACCGGCCCGATCAGCAGCGAGAGCTTCAGCGAATCCCAGGTGATCAGCCCGCTCATTGCGTAGCTCACCATCGCGAAGAAGTCCGATGCGCCGAAGAACAGCACGATGTTCGCCCGTGCGATCTTTGGCGGGATCGGGCGTCCCAGCCAGTAGCCGACGATCGGCGGGCCCCCGGTCTGCGCCAGTCCGCTGCAGAATCCGGAGATGCAGCCGACAGCGACCGAGAGCGCGGTGTACTCCCTGCCGCGATAGCGCCAGCCGGACAGCAGCAGCGCAAGCAGCGCGATCACGAAACCGGTGATGATCCAGCGGACGGTGACCGGGTCCAGCCGGCTGAGGAAATAGGTGCCCACGGGCACGCCGACCAACGCACCCGCGACGATCACCGCGGTGGCCTTGCGGTCGGCCTCGCGCCAGGCCGGCGCCACCATCGGGGCCATCGAGACGAAGTCGATCACGAGCAGGAGGGGCGCAACGAGACGGGGCGTCGCAAAACTGCTCGCCAGCGGCATGAAGATCAGCGCCGCGCCGAAGCCGGAGAAGCCGCGCGCGGTTGCGGCAATGAAGGCGACGATCGCCAGCGCGATCGTCGCGAACAGGCTGAGATCGGCAGGGATGAGCCCGGAGAGGCTCATCCGCGCAACGTGCCGCCGGTCTTCTTGGCCACGTCGGCCGTGATCTTCGCCGCGATGGCGTCGATCTCCTCGTCAGTCATCGTCTTGTCGCGTGGCTGCAAGGTCACCGCGATCGCGACAGACTTCTTGCCGTCCTCGATGCCCTTGCCCTCGTAGACGTCGAACACGGTGACATCGGTGATCAGCTTCTTGTCGACGCCCTGCGCGGCGCGGACGATGTCGCCGGCCTTGACCTTGCGATCGACGATGAAGGCGAAGTCGCGCGACACCGGCTGGAATGCCGAGAGCTCCAGCACCGGCTTGGCGCGCGTTGGCTTCGCCTTGGCCGCCGGAATGCGATCCAGGATCACCTCGAAGGCGATGAGCGGCCCGTCCGCCTTCAGCGCCTCCAGCGTGCGCGGATGCAGCTCGCCGAAATGCCCGAGCACGTTCTGGGGGCCCATCTGGATCGTGCCGGAGCGCCCCGGATGCATCCAGGCCGGCCCGCCGGCGACGATCTGCAGCGACGCCATCGGCGCGCCGGCCGCCGCGAGCACCGCGAGCGCATCGGCCTTGGCGTCGTAGGCACTGGCCGGCTGCGATCCGGTCCAGTGCCGGCCGAGTCCCTTCGCCGGCGCGATGCCGCGGCGGATGCCGCTCGCGGCCACGAACTGATCCGTCGGGCCATCGCCCTTGAAGACCTGCCCGACCTCGAAGATCGCCGCATCGCCGAAGCCGCGATCGGCATTGGCCTGCACCGTCGCGGTCAGGCCCGGCAACAGGCTTGGGCGCATGTCCGAGAGATCGGCCGCGATCGGATTGGCGAGCGCGAGCTCGGCCTTGCCGCCGCCGAACAATTCGGCGGCCGGCTTGGAGATGAATGACCACGTCACGGCTTCGACCATGCCGCGCGCGGCCAGCGCGCGCTTGGCGCGCCGCGTGCGCAATTGCAGTGGCGTCAGCACCGGCTTGCGCGGGGCGTCGCCGCGCTCGAACGGCGTCATCGGCACCTTGTCGACGCCGACGATGCGCACGACTTCCTCGACGATATCGGCCTTGCCGTGCACGTCGCTGCGCCAGGACGGCACCGCGACCTTCACGACGGGGCCGTTGCCGGCGACCACGAAGCCGAGATGCGTCAGGATCCGCCGCATCTCGGTCAGCGGCACCTCGATGCCCGCCAGCCGCTTCACCTCGGTCAACGGGAAGTCGACGATGCGGTCATCGCCGAACGGATTGCCGACGACGACAGTCTCCGATGGCGTGCCGCCGCACAGGTCGAGCACGAGCTTGGTCGCCATCTCCAGGCCCGGCACCATGAAGGCCGGATCGACGCCGCGCTCGAAGCGGTAGCGCGCGTCGGAATTGATGCCGAGCTTGCGGCCGGTCTGGGCGATGTTGATCTCGTTCCACAGCGCCGATTCGATCAGCACGTCGGTGGTGCCTTCATCGCAGCCCGAAGCCTCGCCGCCCATGATGCCGGCGAGCGATTCGACACCGGCGTCATCGGCGATGACGCACATCGCATTGTCGAGCGTGTAGGTGCGGCCATCCAGCGCCAGCAAGCTTTCGCCATCGCGCGCGCGGCGGACGACCAGATTGCCCTTGACCTTCTTGGCGTCGAACACGTGCAGCGGGCGGGCGCGGTCGAAGGTCATGTAGTTGGTGATGTCGACCAGCGCGTTGATCGGACGCAGTCCGATCGAGGTCAGGCGCTGCTGCAGCCATTTCGGCGATGGTCCGTTCTTGACGCCGCGCACCAGCCGCAGCGCGAAACCGGGACATAGCTTCTCGTCTTCGACCTTGACCTTCACGGGGCAAGGGAATTCGCCTCTGATCGGCTTGATGCCGGGATCTTTCAGCTTGCCCATGTCGGCGGCGGCGAGGTCGCGGGCGATGCCGTGCACGCCGGTGCAGTCCTGGCGGTTGGGCGTCAGGTTGATCTCGAATTGGGGATCGCCGAGCCCGGCCCATTCGGCGTAGGGGGTGCCGATCGGCGCATCCGCCGGCAGCTCCATGATGCCGTCGTGATCGTCGGAGATCTGCAGCTCGGCCGCCGAGCACAGCATGCCGCGGCTCTCGACGCCGCGGATCGTGCCGACCGACAGCGTGATGTTCTTGCCGGGGATGTAGGTGCCCGGCGGCGAGAACACCGACACCAGTCCCGCGCGCGCATTCGGCGCGCCGCACACCACCTGCACCGGCGCGCCACCGTCGCCGGTGTCGACCATGCAGACCCGCAGCCGGTCCGCATTCGGATGCTGCTCGGCGGAGACGACGCGCGCGATTTTGTACGGCGCGAGCAGCTTCGCCTTGTCCTCGAGATGCTCGACCTCGAGGCCGATCATCGTGAGCTTGTTGGCGAGCGTCTCGACCGACTCGTCGGTGTCGAGATGGTCCTTCAGCCAGGACAGCGTGAATTTCATGGCTCTTTCCGCTGATTCAGTCCCGTTCCCTCCCCCGCTTGCGGGGGAGGGTCAGGGTGGGGGCTCTCGCCGCAATGGCAGCGGCAATGGTTTCAAGAACGCCGGCGCGATTGGCCAGGACGTCGTTATTGGCAAAGCGCAGGATGTGAAATCCTTTGGCTTCGATCGCAGCTGAGCGTGAAGCGTCGCGCTGTTCGCCTTCAGTTGAGAAGTGCTGTCCGCCATCGAGCTCGATGACGAGACGTGCGGTGTGGCAGACGAAGTCGACGATGTAGCGGTCGATCGGGACCTGACGGCGAAAGCCCGCGCCGAGCAGGCGATGGCCGCGCAGCTCGGACCATAATATTCTCTCGGCATCCGTCGAGTTTTGGCGGAGGGCGCGCGCATTCGTTCGAAGCTTCGGCGAGACTGTCCAGATGGGCTTCTCGTCGTCCATCGACACCTCCTGCGCGGAGAGACCCCCACCCCAGCCCTCCCCCGCAAGCGGGAGAGGGAGTTCGAGCGTTTGCTGAGAGAGGGCGAGGCTCATCACGAACTCAGCCCTCCGGCCAAGGTCGGGACCTCCAGCGGCTTGAAGCCGTAGTGCGACAGCCAGCGGACGTCGCCCTCGAACAGTTGGCGCAGGTCGCTCATGCCGTATTTCAGCATCGCGATGCGGTCGATGCCCATGCCCCAGGCAAAGCCCTGGTATTCGTCGGGATCGATGCCGCAGGCGCGCAGCACGTTCGGGTGCACCATGCCGCAGCCGAGAATCTCCAGCCAGTCCTCGCCCTCGCCGAAGCGGATCTCGCCCTTGTCGCGGCGGCACTGGATGTCGACCTCGAGCGACGGCTCGGTGAACGGGAAGAACGACGGCCGGAATTTCATGTTGATGTGGTCGACCTCGAAGAACGCCTTGCAGAACTCATGCAGGATCCATTTGAGGTGACCGAGATGCGAGCCCTTGTCGATGACGAGGCCCTCGACCTGGTGGAATTGCGGCGTGTGGGTCGCGTCCGAATCGATGCGATAGGTGCGGCCCGGGCAGATCACGCGGATCGGTGGCTTCTGGCTGAGCATGGTCCGCACCTGTACCGGCGAGGTGTGGGTTCGCAGCAGCATGCGCGAGCCGTCCGGCTTCGGATTGAAGAAGAACGTGTCGTGCATCTCCCGCGCCGGATGGCCTTCCGGGAAGTTCAGCTTGGTGAAGTTGTAGTCGTCGGTCTCGACATCGGGACCTTCCGCGATCGAGAAGCCCATATCGGCGAAGATCGTGGTCAGCTCGTCCATCACCTGGCTGAGCGGATGGATGCGGCCGGTCTCGGCCGGCGAATCCTGCAGCGGCAGGGTGACGTCGATGGTCTCGGCGGCGAGACGGGCGTCGAGCGCGGCGGCCTTGAGGACGTCGCGCCGCGCGGCCAGCGCCTGCGTGACCTTGTCCTTGGCGAAGTTGATCGCCGCGCCCTGGGTCTTGCGTTCGTCCGGCGACATCTTGCCGAGCGTCGCCAGCAGCGCCGAGATCGAGCCCTTCTTGCCGAGCGCCGAGACGCGGACGGCTTCCAGCGCGGCCTCATCGCCGGCGGCGGCGATCTGGTCGAGGATCGAGGTTTCGAGCGTAGCGAGGTCGGACACGGTCAAAATCTCCGCGGGACAAAAGGCGGCTGGGTTGTCGCCGCGCGGGCGACACGGGTCAAGCGAAAGCAGGCATGTTGCCGGATAGCAAAAAGCGGCCGAGAGCATCGGCCGCTTTTGAAATCCTCACGATGCGGAGGCGATCAGGCGGCGAGCGCCGCCTTGGCCTTCTCAACGATCGCCTGGAACGCGGCGGGCTCGTTGATCGCGAGATCCGACAGCACCTTGCGGTCGACGGTGATGCCGGACTTCGACAGGCCGTCGATAAATCGGCTGTAGGTGAGCTCGAACGGACGCACGGCGGCGTTCAGGCGCTGGATCCAGAGCGCGCGGAAGGTGCGCTTCTTGCGCTTGCGATCGCGGAACGCATACTGGCCGGCCTTCTCGACGGCCTGCTTGGCGGTACGGATCGTGTTCTTGCGGCGGCCGTAATAGCCCTTGGCGGCCTTGAAGACTTTCTTGTGCTTGGCGTGGGCGGTCACACCGCGTTTGACGCGAGACATGCCGGAAATCCTTGGATTCAGAGATGACGATCAGCCGCGGCTTTGAGGCGGCCAGGGTTCGGAAGCGAGAGGCCGGTCAGGCGTTCGGCAAGAAGTACTTCTTGACGTTGTCGCCGTCGGTCTTGAACAGCACGCGGGTGCCGCGCAGCTGCCGGATCTGCTTCTTCGTCCGCTTGATCATGCCGTGGCGCTTGCCGCGCTGGGCGTGCATCACTTTGCCGGTGGCAGTCACCTTGAAGCGCTTTTTGGCGCCGGATTTGGTCTTCAGCTTGGGCATTTGGCTCTCCTTGATGCCAACGGCAAGCCGCCCGCAAAAGCGGCGCCATCCGGCGAAAATGCTCGTTAGAGCGTTGGTTGTGCTCAGGTTTCGGGTCCAAACGAGGACCCACCCGCACAGAAACATCGCCACGGCAGCCCTTGATCAGCCGGGCGACGAAGGCCGCGCTTATGCCAGAGACAAAGCCCGTTGGCAACGTCGAACCACGGAATCAGCTATTCCGACCCATGATCAGCCGACCATGACAGTCGAGGATCGACCATGACCCGCCTCATTCGCCGCGCCATCTCCGCCGCCTTCACGACCGCGCTGCTGACGGGCCTCGCGGGCCTGACGGCAAGGCCCGCGTACGCTGCCGGCTTCGATGGCGCCTGGACCGTGCTCATCATCACCGAGGCCGGCAGTTGCGACCAGGGCTACAGCTTCCCGATCCGGATCAGCGGCGGCCGGGTCCTCTCGAACAGCACCGCCAACATTACCGGCTCGGTTGGCCGCGGCGGCGCCGTCACCGTGCGGGTATCCCAGGGTGGCGCCTCGGCCAGCGGCACCGGCCGGCTTGGCGCCACGTCCGGCGTCGGTCGCTGGAGCGGAAAAGGCTCGTCCGGGACCTGCAGGGGGCGGTGGCAGGCGACGCGGTCCTGACCCGGGCCCGCAAGAGCGGCCCTGACGGACGCCCCAAGAGAAAAGCCCGCCAAACGCGTGGCGGGCCCGGCTTCAGGTGTCGGCGTGCTGGACCTAGCGCGGCGCCAGAACCATGACCACCTGACGTCCCTCGAACCTGGCGTCCTGCTCGACCTTGGCGAACGCCGCCACGTCGGACTTCACCTTGTCGAGCAGCTTGGTGCCGATCTCCTGGTGCGCCATTTCGCGGCCGCGATAGCGCAGCGTGATCTTGACCTTGTCGCCCTCTTCGAAGAACCGCTGCATCGCGCGCATCTTCACGTCGTAGTCGTGGTCGTCGATCATTGGGCGGAGCTTGATCTCCTTGATCTCGACGACCTTCTGCTTCTTGCGGGCCTCGGCGGCCTTCTTCTGCGCCGAATATTTGTACTTCCCGTAGTCCATGATCTTACAGACGGGAGGCGAGTTGTTCGGCGAAATCTCGACCAGATCCATGCCGGCATCAGCGGCCATCTTGATCGCGACAACGGTCTCGACGACACCACGGTTGGTGCCTTCGGCATCGATCAGCTGGATCTGCGCATTGCGAATCTCATCATTGGTACGCGGCCCGTCTTTGACGGCAGCGGGCGGGGCTCGATTGGGGCGGCGAATGGGTAGTGCTCCAAGGTTGTGGAAGAAGGCGGCTAGTTTGAAGGAAGATGCTTTCGCGGGCAAGGTCGCAACGGTCCGGTGCGTCGAAATTCCGCCCGGTCGTCGCGGCTCCTGCGTCGCATGCGCGAGACTTGCGCGTCGATGCATTCCCCCAAGGAAGCCACACGGCCGAGAAATGCGATCAAACTCGCGCTTTTTCGGGCCCTCGTGGTTCCGCCGGGGGACATAGAGTGCGCGGCGCGCTTTCGCAAGCGGCCGCGTCGGGCCGCGCCGATTGACGGAAACGGCCGGTTCGCCCACACAACACCCGACAGCGAGTAACGATCCATGAACCCTGCTGCAGAAAATGCCGATCCGCCCGTCTTCGTCACCGTCGGCGCGGGCGAATCGTCGCGCCGGATCGCGGTGCGGGCGCGGCCAGGCCGTCCGCCCGGGCTGTTCTGGCTCGGTGGCTTCAATTCCGACATGAAAGGCACCAAGGCCCTGGCCCTCGACGCCTGGGCCGCCGAGCGCGGCCGCGCCTGCGTCCGCTTCGACTATTCCGGGCACGGCGAATCCGGCGGACGCTTCGTCGACGGCACCATCAGCCGCTGGCTCGAGGAGAGCGTCGCGGTGTTCCGGCAATTCTGCCGCGGACCCCAGGTCGTGATCGGTTCCTCGATGGGCGGCTGGATGGCGCTGCTGCTGGCGCGCGAGCTGCTCAAGGAGCCGGCCGAAGCAACGCTGGCGGGCCTGGTCCTGATCGCCCCGGCGCCCGATTTCACCGAGGAGCTGATGTGGAAGGGCTTTGCGCCGGCGGTCCGGACCGAGATCGAGGCCAACGGCGTCTGGATGCGTCCGTCGGAGTACGGCGAGCCCTATCCCATCACCAGGGCGTTGATCGAGGACGGGCGCAACCATCTGCTGCTCGGCGGTGCCATCAAGGTCGGCTGCCCGGTGCGCATCCTGCAGGGCGCGCAGGACCGCGACGTCCCCTGGCAGCATGCGTTCGCACTGACCCACCGCCTGCCGGCCGAAGACGTGGTGCTGACCATGATCCAGGACGGGGACCACCGGCTGTCGCGTCCGCAGGACATCACGCGCATGCTGGCCGCCGTCGGCGAGATGGGCTGACGCGGCCCGCTTCAGCATCGCGCCTGCCATTCCGCGCGGACGCTCTCGTCGGTCTCTGACGTCAGCGCGGCCTCCGCACGTCGCGCGTAAGCAGCCTCGTCGAGCAGCCCAGCGAGCGCCCAGGCGGCGGCACCGCGCACCAGCGGACTCGGATCGGCGGCCAGCCGCTCGGCTGACGACGTCAGCGCCGCATCGCCGGAGTTGCCGATCGCGATCAGCACGTTGCGCAGGAAGCGGTCGCGGCCGATGCGCTTGATCGGCGATTTCGCGAACAGTGCGCGGAACGCGGCATCGTCGAGCGCCGCCAGCTCCGCCAGCGAAGGCGCGCGCAACGCGTCGCGCGCCGCCAGCTTCGCCTCGCGTCCCGCCTGCGCGAACTTGTTCCAGGGGCAGGCGGCGAGGCAGTCGTCGCAGCCATAGATGCGGTTGCCCAGCGCCTTGCGGAACTCGCGCGGGATCGGCCCCTTGTTCTCGATCGTCAGATACGAGATGCAGCGCCGCGCATCGAGGCTGTAGGGGGCCGGGAACGCCGCGGTCGGGCAGCTGTCGAGGCAGGCCCGGCACGAGCCGCAATGATCGCGCTCCGGCGCGTCCGCCGGCAGCGCCAGCGTGGTGTAGATGGCGCCGAGGAACAGCCAGGAGCCGAAGTCGCGCGACACCAGGTTGGTGTGCTTGCCCTGCCAGCCGAGCCCGGCCGCTTCGGCCAGCGGCTTCTCCATCACGGCCGCGGTGTCGACGAACACCTTCACATCACAACCGGCCTGCGCGACCAGCCAGCGGGCGAGCGCCTTGAGGTTCTTCTTAATGACGTCGTGATAGTCGTCGCCGCGGGCATAGACCGAAATCGCAGCATTGCTGCGCCGGGACAGGACCGCGCGCGGGTCCTCGTCGGGGCCGTAATTGACGCCGAGCATGATGATGCTGCGGACCTCGCGCCACAGCGTGGTGGGATCGGTGCGGCGGGACGGCTCGCGCGCCAGCCAGTCCATGTCGCCGTGCTGGCCGGCGGCGAGGAAGCGTTCGAACGCAGCGGCCCGTTCGGCGCTCATGACCGGAGCGGTGATACCGACGACATCGAAGCCCAGCCGTTGCGCCTCGGCGGCCAGCGCCGCCTTCAACGTCTCCGGCGCGGGCCTAGCGGCGCTCAGAAGTCCAGATCCACATAGGTGCGCGACGCCGGCACGCCCGCCAGCCAGTCGGAGAGCAGCGGCCGGAACGACGGCCGCGACTTCACCCGCGCGTACCACGCCTTCGCGGCGTCGTCCTCGATCCATGGCACGTCGCCCAGATAGTCGATCGCCGACAGATGCGCGGCGGCGGCGAGGTCGGCATAGGTCAGGCGGTCGCCGGCCAGGAAATTGCGCCGCTGCGCCAGCCAGCCGATATAGGCGAGATGATAGCGCACATTGGTCTTGGCGGCGCGAATCACGTCGGTCGACGGCGGCCCGCCGCCATCCTCCTCGCTCATGAAGCGCTTGTAGATGCGCTCGGTGACCAGCAGGTTCGAGGCCTCCTCGAAGAACTTGGTGTTGAACCAGTCCATCAGTCGGCGCACCTCGATGCGCTCGGCCGCCGAGGCCGGCATCAGCCGGCGATCACCCATCTCGGGCCCGCAGGTCTCGTCGATGAATTCGGCGATCACGCCGACACCGGGCACCGGCGGCAGGCCTTCGACCGACAGCACCGGCGTGGTGGCCGCGGGGTTGAGCACGAGAAACGCCTCGCGGCGCTCCCAGGCGCGTTCCTCCACCAGGCGCAGATCGAGCCCGTATTCGCCGAGCACCAGCCGGACGAAGCGTGAATGCGGGCAGAAGGGATGGTGGTAGAGCGTGTACATGGAGCCTTTCGACGATTCCGCGGCTACGGCGCTTAACGAACAATCAACCATCGGTTCGCACCGACGCCTCGTCCCGATACCGGCGCGCGGGTGCGCTCGCGAATCGGACCATTAGCGCATGGTCGGCGAAAGTGTAAGCAGTAGGGCGACGGGCGGTCATGCGGGAAGCGACGCTTTCGGGAACAGCGATCAGCGCGCCCGATCCGCCGTCCGGCATTGCCCCGTTCTGATTCGCATGGCCGATCACACGCCGGTTCATTCATCGGATGTGGCTGGTTCGAGCGCTTTTTGCAATTGCGGGCGCGGGCCGAATAGGCGAGAAGGGCGGCGTTTTGCCGGCCATCCAGGATCCGATCAATGATGTCAGATACGCTGCGGGCGGTGCTTCTCGGCATCGTCGAGGGCGTCACCGAGTTTCTTCCCGTATCCTCGACGGGCCATCTGCTGCTCGCCGAGCGCTTTTTCGGGCTCGGCGACGAGGGGTTCTGGAAGAGCTTTGCGATCCTGATCCAGCTCGGCGCCATCCTCGCCATCGTTGCGCTGTACTTCTTCAAGCTGTACCGCGTCGCGATCGGCGCGCTGACGAACCCTGACGACCGCCGCTTCATCATCGGCGTGCTGATCGCCTTCCTGCCCGCGGTCATCATCGGCCTCATCGCCGGCAAGTACATCAAGGCGCTCCTGTTCGATCCCTGGGTCGTGTGCTTCTCGCTGATCGTCGGCGGCGCCATCCTGCTGTGGGTCGATCAGATCGATTTCAAGCCGCGAGAGCACGACGCCACGCGCTATCCGCTCATGATGTATCTGTGGATCGGCGTCGCGCAGTGCACGGCGATGATCCCCGGCGTGTCGCGCTCCGGCGCCACCATCGTGGCGGCGATGCTGCTCGGCGGCGACAAGCGCTCGGCCGCGGAGTTCTCCTTCTTCCTGGCGATCCCGACCATGGTCGGCGCCTTCGTCTACGACTTCTACAAGAGCCGCGCCGAGATGACGGCGGACCATCTCGGTCTGATCGCGATCGGCTTCGTCGTCTCCTTCATCACCGCGATGATCGTGGTGAAGGCTTTCCTCGGCTACGTCACCCGCCACGGCTTCGTGCTGTTCGCCTGGTGGCGCGTCATCGTCGGCACCCTCGGCTTGATCGCGCTGGCGCTGGGGAAGTGAGCTGAGCCCCAGCTCCATCCACCGTCATTGCGAGCGTAAGCGAAGCAATCCAGTGTGGTGTCCGGGACTCTGGATTGCTTCGTCGCTTCGCTCCTCGCAATGACGAGGACCAGCAGTCGTGGCCTCACGCGTTCTTGCGCTGGAACTGGCCGGACGGACGGAAGCGCCACAGATATTGCGGGGCGATCGCCTCGAGTGAATCCGGCGTGATGCCGAGGCCCTGCAAGGTCAGCCCGGCCGCCTTTGCCGCCTCCGACACCACGTTGTCGTGGCGCAAGAGCTCGACCTGGTCCGGCGTCAGCTTCAGCGGGCCCGGCGCGAACTGCAGGATTGCGGCCTGCAGTTTGGCGAGCCCGAACGGCAGCGGCAGCAGCGCGCGGTCGCGGTCGGTGATGTCGAGGATGATTTTCAGGATTTCCCGGAAGCTCAGCACCTCGGGCCCGCCGAGCTCGTAGGTCGCGCCCGGCTGCGCCTTGCCGTCGACCGCATCGGCCACCGCGGTGGCGACGTCGCCGACATAGACCGGCTGCATCTTCGTCTCGCCGCCGCCGATCAGCGGCAGGAACGGCGAGATCCGCGCGAGCCCCGCAAAGCGGTTGGTGAACTGGTCCTCGGGGCCGAACACGACCGAGGGGCGCATGATCACGGCCTCGGGCACCGCGGCCAGCACGGCGGCCTCGCCGGCCGCCTTGGCGCGGGCATAGCTCGACGCCGACTCTGCGTCGGCGCCGATCGCCGAGACGTGCACCATGCGGGCGCCAGCGGCGGCCGCCGCCTTGGCGACGGTGGCGGCGCCCTCGGCCTGTACGGCCTCGAAGGTCTGCGCGCCGCTCTCGGTCAGGACGCCGACGAGGTTGATCGCGACATGGCTGTCACGCAGCGCCGATGCGACCGAGTCGGGATAGCGCAGATTGGCCTGTACGGCGTGGATCTGGCCGACCCGGCCGAGCGGCTGCAGGTGGCCGGCGAGCTCCGGCCGGCGCACCGCGACGCGGATGCGGTAGTCGCGCTTGGCCAGCGCCCGGACCACGTTGCGCCCGACGAAGCCGGAGCCGCCGAAGACGGTAACCAATGTGTCCAGATTCGATGCCATGGAATGAGTCCTGGGATTGCCGGGCGGTCGGTCCGCCCCGGACGAGATAGCTGTCAGCGGCGATTCGCACCCCGCGGCCCGCCATCCTGGGCCGCTGTATAGCCCATCGCCCGCACCGCGGAAAAGGGAGCCGTGTTTTTGCGCATGGGGTGAGAAAAATTGTCATCTTGGGCGTTCAGCGGTTTGACAAGCGCCCGTTCGATCCGTACACAGCGCCCCCATGCCCAGGTGGCGGAATTGGTAGACGCGCTGGCTTCAGGTGCCAGTGGCTTAACGGCCGTGAAGGTTCGAGTCCTTTCCTGGGCACCATTTTTGGTGGTGACCTCCCCCGCACAGAACTCTGTGACAGACGACGGCGCTGATGCGCCTCGCGATCTGATTGGGTGGCATCGATTTAGCTGATGTCTTCGCGACATCAGCGACACGCTCGTCCCCGAGCCAGCCGATAATCCTCCTTTCAACGCCCGTGATGTAGCCGCTGCTGCCGGCTGCGAGCCTCCACCCTCCCCTGGAGGGGGAGGGTCGATCGCACGCGAAGCGGGCGAGCGGGGTGGGGCGATCTCTCCACGCACGCCAGCGCCAGAGGAGAGATCACCCCACCCCGCCTCACGTTTCGCTTCGCTCTCCGTGAGGCGACCCTCCCCCTCCAGGGGAGGGTGGGCACCGCCTTCGTGTTGAGTGATCACCATGACCGCCGTGGTCTTTCTCGTTTAGGGCAAGACCTATCAGCCTCGCGGCGCGCTTTGCGCCCGAGCCATGCCGATCGTCTCGCCCTCGAAATCATGAGGGCGCAGGGAGAGCCGGGTGCCGACCGCACCCATGGCCCGCCAGCGAAGGAAAATGCTGGCGGCAGGAACCACAGGTACGCGCCGGATCATCCGGCCCTCCCTGCGCGATTGGTTTTAACGGCTGCTTCGCGTTCTCCCTGGTGCGCCGGGCTTGGTGGCCACCATCCCCACGCGAAGCGAAAGCTTCGTCATGAGTTGATATCAGCGTCGGGATATCAGGACCGCGCGACTTGACCGTGCGTGCATCCTTGTTCGTCCGCGCGAACTGATCACGCTGCAACGACACACGCCCATCGCATCCCACTGCCAACGTCTCGTGACGGTCGCGACACGCCCCTCATGCGGCAGCAGGGACGCGCGGAAATGTGCAGGTGATTTGCCCGACGGCGCAAGGGAGAATGTTGCGACAGACTGGCACGACGGGCGATTTGCGCATGACAGGCATGCCATCTCCACCGTGATTGCGAACGAAGCAATCCAGAGCCACGGGTGTCGCCCGGGATCGCTTCGTCGCTTCGCTCCTCACAATGATGGTGGTGAGCACTACGCCCCGAGCTGGCTTAGGAGCAACCTCACCAATCAACTTGCATTGGCGCACAGGATTAGCACGTGAGTTCGGCGCAGAGCTTTCGCTTCACCGCCGGTGTCGTCCCCACGAACGCGGGGACCCATACCGCGCAGGCGGTACGTTCCGCGCGACTCGTCGCAGCCGGTGACCATGTGTCTCGGATCGGCGCCCGCCGACGCGTTGCGTCGGCGAGCTTATCGGCGACGACAGAGGATGCCGTTGTCAGCTGGCCGTCACAGGCGCAGTTCGCCCGTCCAGGGGAGGCCGACAAAGCCCGATGGGCGGGTCATGCCGTGCGTGATGCCGCGATCACGCGCGCCAGCACCGGCCAATACAGATCGCCATAGCCCGCCTCGATCGCCTCTCCGAGTCGCCTGTCGGCAAGCTCCGCGCCCGGCAGGTCGATCTGCACGGACCTGGCGAGATCGAGAGCATAGCCGATGTCCTTGCGCGCATATTCGGTCGAGAACGCGCGCTCCGGATATGTGTCGGGCAGCATCGCCTTCATGCCGTGGTTGCGCAGCGCGAAGCTGTCGGCCGAGCCTTTGGCCAGGGTCTCGAACAGCAGCGTGGCATCAAGGCCAGCGCGCTTGGCAGTCTCCAGCGCTTCGCCGAGCGCCACCACGGTCTGCATCAGCACCATGTTGTTGAGGATCTTCACGACCTGGCCGGCGCCCACGCCGCCGCAATGGGTGATGTCAGTCGCAAACATCGCAATCAGCGGCCGCAGCTTTTCGAACGTTGCCGCGTCGGCCCCCACCATCACGCTCAGCGTGCCGTCCTCGGCCGCCTGCCGGGTGCGGGCGATCGGCGCATCCGCGTAGGCGGCCCCCTCGGCCGCGAAACGCTCGGCGAGCTCCCGGCTGGCCTGCACCGGCGAGGTGCCGAGGTCCACGATGGTGTGACGCGCCTCGACGTGGCGGAGCAAGCCGTCGTCGCCGTCGCATACGGCTTGGACATGCTTGCCGCTCGGCAACGCCATGAAGATCACGTCGGTCTGGCGCGCCAGCTCCGCGAGCGACACGGCACGCTTGACGCCGACGGCGGCGAGGCGCTGCAGCGGCGCGTCCGCACGATCGAAGCCGAGCACCGGGACGCCTGACTTGAGGGCTAGGTTGCGGCACATCGGCTCGCCCATGACGCCTAACCCGATAAATCCGATCGCCCCCATTGCAAGTTCCTCTTCATTCGGACCTGCCTGTTCAATCGACCATGGCGCCGCGCTGCAGGTTGGCCCAGTCCCGTTCCGGATAGTCGTCTGAATAGTCGCAGGTGTCGATCGAGCAGACGATCCTACCGCTCATGCCGGTGACACGGATCTCGTCGCCGAGCCTGGCGATCTGACCGTCAGGGGAGCGCATCTGGTTCGTCCTTGCGCTCGGGACCGGGTGGGTTGCGAAAAGGATACACGGTGATGCCGATAGCCGCGCCGAGCGTTGCGATCCGCAGCAGCAGGTCGGCGGGGATGGTGGTGTCGAGCGCGGGGAAGTCGCGGCCGCCTTCGAAGCCATAGGAGAACGTGCGCGACGTGCAGCTGTCCCACAGCTCCCTCGGGGTCTGGGGCAGCGATTCGATCAGCGTAAGGAATTGCTCGGTGGATGTGGTCGGATGCGGGGATCCTGTATCGTTGATCTCCAGCACCAGCAGAAACTCCTGCTCATGCTCCTCATGATGCAGGACATGCGCGTTCTGATGCAGATGCGCGATCAGCGGCGAGAAGTCGGACTTCGACTTCAGGACGAGATCGAGATTCAGGAAATGCGAGAGTGCGGCCATGCTCGCTCGCGCGGGTTGCTGCGGACGACGGGTGTCGAAGCTCCGCGAGCGCTAGCGGCAAGTCGGGACCGAACGCATCGGGATGCGGCCAAGGTTCGCCGGCCGAAGCCGGCGAACCTTCAGACCGCTATCCCTTATACCCCATCAGCAGCCGCGGCAGCCACAGCGAGAACGCCGGCACGTAGGTCACGAACATCAAAGCGGCGATCAGGGCGGCGTAGAACGGCAGGATGGTGCGCATGACGGCGCCGACCGAGATGCCGCCGATGGCGCAGCCGACGAACTGCGTGGTGCCGACCGGCGGGGTGTTGAGGCCCAGCGCGCAGTTGATCAGCATCAGCATGCCGAACTGCACCGGATCCATGCCCGCCTTCATCGCGATCGGCAGGAAGATCGGGGTGCAGATCAGGATGGTCGCCGCCATGTCCATGAACGTGCCGAGCAGGAACAGGATGACGTTGATCAGCAGGAAGATCATCCAGGGCTGCGTCGACACCTTGCTCATCAGGTCGCCGGCGAAATCGGCGACCTCGTACAATCCCATCAGGTACTGGAACATGGTGGAGACGCCGATCAGCAGCAGCACCACGCCGGTCGTCTTGACCGCCTTGGCGGCGGCCCGCAGGAAGTTCTGCAAGGTCATCGTGCGGTAGATGAAGAACGTCAGCAGGATCGTGTAGGTGACGGCGACGGCCGCGGACTCGGTGGCCGTGAACACGCCGGACAGGATGCCCGCCAGGATGATGCCGACGATCAAGAGGCCGGGCAGCGCCGCGGCGAACGAGCGGAACACCTCCGCCCAGCCGGGAAACTTGCCCGCGGGATAGCCGCGCTTCACGGCGACCGCGTAGGCGGCGACCAGCATGCAGACCATCAGCACGAGCGCCGGCAGAAGACCGGCGGCGATCAGCGCGCCGATCGACACCTTGCCGCCGGCGGCGAGCGCATAGATGATCATGTTGTGGCTGGTCGGCATCAACGCGCCGACCAGCGAGGCGTGGGTGGTGACGTTGACGGCGTAGTCGGTGTCGAACCCTTCCTTCTTCATCATCGGGATCATCACCGCGCCCATCGCCGACACGTCGGCCACGGGAGAGCCGGAGACGCCGCCGAACAGCGTGCAGGCGACGACGTTCGACATGCCGAGCCCGCCGCGGATGTGACCGACGAGATTCTTGGCGAGCTGCACGATCTTGTCCGCGACGCCGCCATGCAGCATCAGCTCGCCGCTGAAGACGAAGAACGGGATGGCGAGGAACGAGAAGATGTTCATCCCCGACATCATCTGCTGGAAGATGACGGCAACCGGCAGGCCTTCATAGAGGATGGTGCAGATCGCCGAGAGGCCGATCGCAAACGCAACGGGAACGCCGAGGACCAGGAAGCCGAAGAAGGTGACGCCGAGAATAATCAGTTCCATGAGGGGACGACCTCTTCGCCGCGCAAGAGAGCAATGATGTGCTCGATGGAAAACATGACGATCAGGATTCCCGAAGCGATCAGCGGCACGTAGCGGACGACTTCGGGCAGGCCGAGATTGGCGATCTTCACGGTGCCCACGGAGGCGCCGAGGATCCAGCCGTTGTAGGCCATCGCGACGCCGAACATCGCGACCAGCACGTGGATGACGAGCTCGATCTTTTCACGCATATGATCCGGCAGCATCACGAGGAGGCTGTCCATGCCGATATGGCCGGCGTCGCGAACGCCGACGGCGGCGCCGATCAGCGTGACATAGAGGATCAGGACCAGCGCCAGGTTCTCGGTCCAGGTCGGGCTGGAGTTGAGAACGTAGCGTCCGAACACCTGGTAGAAGACGATGGTGACGATGACGAGCAGGCCGGCGACGGACAGATACATGCCGACGCGCGCGATGACGGCGTTGATCCGCGAGAGCAGGCCGGTCGACGGACGTCCCTCCTGCTGCTCGTGGTCTCCGACATGTGGATCTGTCATTCCCGTCCCTCCCCTGGCTTTCCTGCGGCGCCGCCTGATGGCGACGCCGGACCGTATGATTGTTGTTCTTGGTAGATGTCTTTGAAGTCGCGATTTTTGCGTCGCTACTCTTATTTGGTGTCCTGGATGCGCTTGACGAGGCTCGAGAGCTTCTCGTCGCCAGCGAACTTCTGGTACACCGGCTTCATCGCGTCGACGAATTCCTGCTTGTTGGCGATCGTCACGACCTGGACGCCAGCGGCCTCGACGGTCTTGCGGGAGGTCTGCTCGCGCTCGTCCCAGAGCTTGCGCATGACCGGCACGGATTCCTTTGCCGCCTTGCGGATCATCGCCTGATCCTCTTTGCTCAGCGTGTCCCAGACCTTCTTGGACATCACGAGGACTTCGGGCGCCAGCGAGTGCTCGGTGACGTTGTAGAACTTGGCGGCCTCGAAGTGGCGCGAGGATTCGTAGGACGGCCAGTTGTTCTCGGCGGCGTCGACGAGGCCGGTCTTGAGCGCGGTGTAGACCTCGCCATAGGGCATCGGGGTCGGGTTGGCGCCGAGGCTCTGGATCATGCCGACCCAGAGGTCGGACTGCTGGACGCGGATCTTCAGGCCCTTGAGGTCGGCGAGCGACTTCACCGGCGCCTTGACCGTGTAGATCGAGCGCGCGCCGCTGTCATAATAAGCGAGGCCGATCAGGCCGGCGGGCTCCATGGCCGCCAGGATCTCGTCGCCGATCGGCCCGTCCAGGACGTTGCGCATGTGCTGCGTGTCGCGGAACACGAAGGGCAGGCACAGCGCGACGGTCTCCGGCACGAAATTGTTGAGCGGCGAGGAGTTGATCCGCATCATGTCGAGCGCGCCGATCTTGAGCTGCTCGATCGTGTCCTTCTCGGAGCCGAGGGCGCCGTTCGGAAACACCTTGACGCCGAGCTTGCCGCCGCTCGCGGCAGCGAGCTGCTTGCCCATGAACTTGACGGCTTCAACGGTCGGATAATCGGCGGGGTGCACGTCGGCGGAGCGGAAATCGCGCGCGGTCGCCAGCGGCGACGAGACCGCCAGCACAGCGGCCGCAATGATACCTGTAAGTGCCTTCATCTTGGCTTCCTCCTCAGTTGATTATGTCGTTGTTGGGCAGATGCTGCAGACCGCCTTGGGTCGCTGCGCTCCAGATGCGAAGTCCTGCGACAATATCACGCGTAGGGCCAGTGGCTATTTCTGTCCAAGCCAAAGGCGGCATCGATCAATGCAAGAGTTGCATCGATCGATCGGGTGCGATCTGGCGCGATGCAACCAGCGGGTCGACCGCCCTCAATGACGACGGCGCCGCCTCGAACGGCCGCGGAGACACTGCCGGCGCCGCCTCAGATGCGATCACTTGAGATGCGATCACCTGGCCCTGTCCGGCCCTTGCGCCCGGGCGGCGGGGCTGGCATTCCCACGGCTGATCTCCGGACCGGCCCGGCGCGTTTGCCGGTTGGTTACCAGCGCCGGGCTACAGCCGGTTCCCGAGCGCTTCCCGCGGCGTTGCTCCGGCCCGTCGCGTCCGATTTCGATTCGACGAGGTTTTGAGAGCCATGACCGTACGCCTGCACCGCGGCGACCTGCCTGATCTTTCCCGCTATACCTCGTCGGTCGCGATCGACACCGAGACGATGGGGCTCAATCCGCACCGCGACCGGCTGTGCGTGGTGCAGCTGTCGCCCGGCGACGGCTCGGCCGACGTGGTGCAGATTCCCAAGGGGCACACCGACGCGCCGAACCTGAAGGCGCTGCTCGGCAACCCGGACATCACCAAAATCTTCCACTTCGCGCGCTTCGATGTCGCGGCGCTGTTTCACGCGTTCGGGGTGATGCCGCAGCCGGTCTATTGCACCAAGATCGCCTCGCGGCTGGCGCGCACCTATACCGACCGCCATGGCCTGAAGGATCTCGTGCGCGAGCTGCTCAACGTCGATCTCTCCAAGCAGCAGCAGTCGAGCGACTGGGGCGCCGAGCAGCTCAGCGAGCCGCAGCTCGCTTATGCCGCCTCCGACGTGCTGCATCTGCATGCGCTGCGCGAAAAGCTCGACGGGATGCTGGCGCGCGAAGGGCGGCTGGCGCTGGCGCAGGCCTGTTTCGCGTTCCTGCCCCACCGCGCGACGCTCGATCTGGGCGGATTCGAGGCCGAGGACATCTTCGCGCATTCCTGAAGCCGGCGAATCGCGGGCGCGTTCACGATCATTAATGTCTCGTAATGATCGCAAGCCGCCCCGCGTCGCGATTTCGCGCCAGTTCCAGGCTGCAATGGTGAAGGCGTCCATGGTAGGATGGGCGCTGTTTCGCGCGCCTCCCCGTGTCCGTCGGAGCCCTGGTGAACTCGGTCCACAACCCCGCCTATGATCCCACCCTGCAGGCGCGCTTCGCGGTCGCGGCGCGCCACAGCCGCTTCGTGCGCGTGCTGCGGGTCGCGGTGCCGGCGGCGGTGGGACTGGCGATGGCGGTCGTGATCGGCATCGCGCTGTTCAATCCGTTCCACATGGAGATCAACACCCCGAATCTCACCGGCAACCTCGTCATCTCCGGCCGCAAGATCACGATGGAGACGCCGCATCTCACCGGCTTCACGCCGGACCAGCGGCCGTATGATCTCGTCGCCCGGAGCGCGGTGCAGGACCTCACCGATCCCGATCACGTCGAGCTCAACATCCTCCGCGCCAAGGTGCTGATGGAGGATCAGTCGACGGTGACGTTGAAGGCGAATACCGGCGTGTTCGACACCAAGCAGCAGCAGCTCGAGCTGACGAAGGATATCCTGCTGACGACGTCGACGGGCTACGAGGCGCGGCTGAGCCGGGCCTCGGTCGACATGGCCAAGGGCACCGTGAGCTCGGACGAGCGCGTCGACGTCAAGCTCACCAACGGCACGCTCTCCGCCGACCGCCTGCGCATCACCGACAATGGCGAGGTCATCCGCTTCGAGGGCAATGTGATGATGAACCTCGACAACATGAATGCCGCTCCGGCCACGACGGCGAGCGCCGATCCCGGCCGTCCGGCCCGCAACGTGAAGTGACCTCATGACCACGTGCCGTTTCATTCCCGTAGCGATTCGCGGCGCCGGCTTCGCCGCGCTGGCGTTGCTCGCGCTTGCCGACTCATCGCAGGCGCAGAGCGCGACCACCGGCGTGCCCAACGCGCTGCAGGGGTTCTCGCAGAATCGCGACCAGCCGATCCAGATCGAGGCCGCCGCGCTCGAGATGCGCGACAAGAAGAAGGAGGCGACCTTCACCGGCAACGTCAAGGTCGTGCAGGGCGACACCACCATGACCTCGAAGTCGCTGGTGGTGTTCTACGACGGCGGCGCCCAGCCGGGCGGCGCCAAGGCGACCAAGGCCACGCCGGCGGCGACGCCTGGGCCGGACGGCAGCTCGGCGATCCGCCGTCTCGAGGCGCGCGGCGACGTCAAGGTGACCCAGAAGGACCAGGTCGTGACCGGCGAGACCGCGGTCTACGACACCAAGACCAACATGATCTCGATGCAGGGCGGCGTGGTGCTGACCCAGTGCAAGAACGTGATGCGCGGCGACCGGCTGACGGTGGACATGACCACCGGCGTGTCGCGCGTCGAATCCGACAGCGGGCGCGGCGTCCAGGTGCTGCTGCCGCAGGCGGGCGCGGGCGCCGGCGCCGGCGGCGGCTGCGGTTCGTCGACGGCCTCGGCTCCGGGCAGCGCCGCGCCGCTGCAGCTCGGTCCAGGCAAATCGAAGTGACTTCAATTATTTAGCAAAACGCCGGCGGCCCAGTTGAACCGCGCCGTTGCTGCCTCTATCTAGCGAGCGGGCGGTTCTGTCGCAGGGCCGATGCAACGGGAGGCCGTGGAACCCGTTGCGTGGCTGCGAAAGAGTGATGCCGGACACGATTGCGATCTTGCGATCGGTCGCCTGCGTGGCGACCGCGACTTCGCCGTCAGACGACAAACTCCGAAGCGCGGCCTGCCGCGCTTTGGCCGGCCTCGCGCTCCCTGTGATCCGCGAGAGGTGAGATGCGTTCGCTCGCGGTGAGCGGGCGAGCCAGCGCTGCGGTCGATGACGGGCAGCCTCGAAGGGCGTAAGCGAAGCGGGGATGGTGGATCTACTCGGCATGTTTCGTGGGCGTCCCGCCAAGCGCGGCCAGCGAGGCTCCTCGCGCCGGCGCGACGACATCACGGCCATGGACGATCCGTTCGGCAATTCCTACAGCGATGATCCGCTCGCCGCGCTCGCCGACTCCGTGCGCGATGAAACGGTGCCGCGCATCAATCCGCGCTCGCCGCAGAACACCGAGCAGATCCAGCGCAAGCGGCCGGCCTCGCAGCCGATGCCGGCCAAGCCGCGCAACAATGGCGCGGGGGGCGGTCCGCAACTGCTGCGCCGGCCGGGCTTCCTCGCCGTGCATTCGATCGAGAAGAGCTTTGGCAGCCGCCAGGTCGTGCGGGGAGTGTCGATCTATGTCCGCCGCGGCGAGGCCGTCGGCCTGCTCGGGCCGAACGGCGCCGGTAAGACCACCGTCTTCTACATGATCACCGGCCTGATCAAGGCCGATCGTGGCGCCATCGAGCTCGATGGCCACGACGTGACGCGGCTGCCGATGTATCAGCGCGCGCGGCTCGGCATCGGCTACCTGCCGCAGGAGGCCTCGATCTTCCGCGGCCTCACCGTCGAGCAGAACATCCGCGCCGTGCTCGAAGTGGTCGAGCCCTCGCGCAAGAAGCGCGAGCGCGAGCTCGACGCGCTGCTGGAAGAATTCACCATCACGCGGCTGCGCAAGTCGCCGTCGATCGCGCTGTCCGGCGGCGAGCGTCGCCGCGTGGAGATCGCCCGCGCGCTGGCGACGCGCCCGAACTACATGCTGCTCGACGAGCCGTTCGCCGGCATCGATCCGATCGCGGTCGGCGACATCCAGCAATTGGTGCGCCATCTCACCAACCGCGGCATCGGCGTGCTCATCACCGACCATAACGTCCGCGAGACGCTCGGCCTCACCGACCGCGCCTACATTGTGTACGCGGGGCAGATTCTCACCGAAGGCAGCCCGGAGGAGATCGTCGCCGATCCCGACGTGCGCCGGCTGTATCTCGGTGAGGAATTCCGGCTGTAGGATTGCCGACGCGGTATTCGCAGGCTGTTGTCGCGATCGCGACAGGCGACGGAACCACTACGATCAACGCTGTTTCCAGCGAGTCCTCGCGGGCCGGTAACGGCGTCTTCCGCGCGCGCCATACTCCGTTTTTCTTATTCGTCAAGCCGTGTACATCGCGCGCGGATTAGGATAAGCAAGAATTGGACCAGTAAGGGAATGTTCTTGCTCCCATGGCGTTGACGCAGAGATTAGAATTCCGCCAGTCGCAGTCGCTGGTGATGACGCCGCAGCTGATGCAGGCGATCAAGCTGCTGCAACTGTCCAATCTCGACCTCTCCACGTTCGTCGAAGAGGAGCTGGAGCGCAATCCGCTGCTGGAGCGGGCCAGCGACGGTCCGGAAACGCCGGTCGCGGGCGAGCAGCAGATGTCCGAGCGCGCCGAGTTCCCGGAAGGTGGCGAGACCGGCGGCGACGATTTCGGCGAGGCCGGCAGCAGCGGCGGCGACAGCTTCGAGGGCGCCCAGGAAGACTGGATGAGCCGCGATCTCGGCACCCGTACGGAGATCGAACAGACGCTCGACACCGGACTCGACAACGTGTTCTCCGAGGAGCCGGCGGAGGCCGCGGCGCGCAACGCGCAGGACGCCGCGCCGACCACCTACACCGAATGGGGCGGTGGCGCCTCGGGCGACGAGGACTACAATCTCGAAGCCTTTGTCGCGGCCGAGACCACGCTGTCGGATCATCTCGCCGAGCAGGCGGCGGTGGCCTTCACCGCGCCGGCCGACCGCATGATCGGCCAGTACCTGATCGATCTCGTCGACGAGGCCGGCTATCTGCCCGCCGATCTCGGCCAGGCCGCCGACCGCCTCGGCGCCGAGCAGGCCGACGTCGATGCGGTGCTCGGCGTGCTGCAGACCTTCGATCCGCCCGGCATCTGCGCCCGCAATTTGAGCGAATGTCTCGCGATCCAGCTGCGCGAGCTCGATCGCTACGATCCGGCGATGCAGGCGCTGGTTGAGCACCTCGATCTCCTGGCCAAGCGCGACTTCGTCGCTCTTCGCAAGCTGTGCGGCGTCGACGACGAGGACCTCGTCGACATGATCGGCGAGATCCGCAGGCTCGACCCGAAGCCGGGGCTGAAGTTCGGCACCACGCGCACACAGACCATGGTGCCCGACGTCTACGTGCGCCCGGGTCCCGACGGCGGCTGGCTGGTCGAGCTCAACAGCGACACGCTGCCGCGCGTCCTGGTGAACCAGCACTATTACTCCGAGCTGTCGAAGACGATCCGCAAGGACGGCGACAAGTCCTACTTCACCGACTGCCTGCAGAATGCGACGTGGCTGGTGCGCGCGCTCGATCAGCGCGCCCGCACGATCCTGAAGGTGGCGACCGAAATCGTGCGCCAGCAGGACGGCTTCTTCACCCACGGTGTCGCGCATCTGCGGCCGCTCAACTTGAAGGCCGTTGCGGATGCGATCCAGATGCATGAATCGACCGTGTCGCGCGTCACCGCCAACAAATACATGGCGACGAATCGCGGCACGTTCGAGCTGAAATATTTCTTCACCGCCTCGATCGCATCGGCTGATGGCGGCGAGGCGCATTCGGCGGAAGCCGTGCGCCATCACATCAAGCAATTGATCGATGCGGAAGATCCCTCCGCAATTCTCTCCGACGACACCATCGTCGAGAAGCTGCGGACCGCCGGCATCGACATCGCCCGCCGCACGGTCGCGAAATACCGGGAGGCGATGCGGATCCCGTCCTCGGTGCAGCGCCGCCGCGACAAGCAGAGCATGCTGGCGCATGCCCTCTCGGCTCCCGCCAGCGCCGACCGCACCCGGGATGCCGCGTCAGTTTGACCGTGCCCCGCGATTGCGCCTTAACCAAATAGGCTTAGTGTCATACTTGGTTCACATGAATCGAGGCGACACATGACCCTGCGGATTTCCGGAAAGAGCATCAGCGTCAGCGAAGCGCTGCGTGGGCGCGTCAGCGAGCGCACCGACGAAGTCTTGCGAAAATACTTCGACGGCAACTATTCCGGCCATGTCACGCTCTCCAAGGACGGTTTCGGGTTCAAGACCGATTGCGCGCTGCACCTCGATTCGGGCATCACCCTCGAGGCCGAATCGAACGCGCCGGACGCCTATGCCAGCGCCGACCAGGCGCTCCTGATGATCGAGAAGCGCCTGCGCCGCTACAAGAGCCGGCTGAAGGACCGCTCGGGGCGCAAATCCCACGCCGCCAATGCGGCGCTCGCCAATCTCGACGGCGCGGTGCTGGATGCGCCGAGCTACGTGATCGAGGCGCCGGCCGAGGGCGACGAGGAGATCACCGGCTACAGCCCGGTGATCATTGCCGAGAACACCACGGCGTTGAAGCGCCTGTCGGTGTCCGAAGCCGTGATGGAGCTCGATCTTTCGGGCGCGCCCTGCATGGTGTTTCAGCACGGTTCCAGCGGCCGGGTGAACATCATCTACCGCCGCGCCGACGGCAATATCGGCTGGGTCGATCCGCCGGCGGTGAAACCGTAGCCGCGCGGACGCCTTCCAGGGATCTCCCGGCGGCACGAAAACCGGTTCCCGATCAGGTGGTTGGCGGACCGGTTGCGACGTCACGCCACGGCAATGAAGGGATGCGATCAAGCGGTTGGGGCGCTGGCGCCTTCAGGCCGCCACGCTCCGGCGATCTTTAAGGATAGGCTGCGGGAACGCGCTTGCGGGTGTTGGCACGGCCGTTGCGTTGGGGTAGAAGCCCACCCATCGGACACGGGTTAAGCCCGCCTGCCGCCTCAGCTTCTTGACGCCGGTCTGTCCCGACCTATTTCGCACCCTGACGGTTCAATCACCTCGGAACGCCCTATGCCGATTACCGATCTGGTCGCACCCGAGGCGATCGTGCCGGCTTTGAAGGTCATCAGTAAGAAGCAGGCGCTGCAGGAGCTTGCCGCGCGCGCGGCCGCGCTGACCGGGCAGAACGAGCGCAACGTGTTCGAAGTGCTGCTGCAGCGGGAGAAGCTCGGAACCACGGCCGTCGGGTATGGCGTCGCGATTCCCCACGGCAAGCTGCCGAAGCTGGAGAAGTTGTTCGGCCTGTTCGCCCGGCTGGAGCGGCCGATCGATTTTGAGGCCATGGACGGCCAGCCGGTCGATCTGGTGTTCCTGCTGCTGGCGCCGGAAGGCGCCGGCGCCGACCATCTGAAGGCCCTGGCGCGGATCGCCCGGCTGCTCCGCGACCAGGATGTCGCCAAGAAGCTCCGTGCCTCGCGCGACGCCCAGGCGATCTATTCGGTGTTGGCGCTGCCGCCCGCTTCCGCCGCCTGACGTCGTATCGCGCCGCCCCGCAAGGACCGACAAAGCCTGCTGGCGAGCCTCCGCGCGGCCCCGAACCCGTTCGTCCGCGCGGGCGTGTGCAACGGCGTCGGCTCGTAGCCGAACTCGACGACGAGCTCCTGGAATGCCTCGCTGCGGAGCAGGTCGAAATGATGCGGCGTCATTCGCTCCCTGTAGATGCCGACCTTCCGGCCGCGTCCCGACGACGTCAGGCCGCGGCCGAGCACATCGAGCTCCGCGGCCGTCTTGCGCGGAAGTCCCAGGTAGTCGCAGATGCGGTTGAGGACAGGAAACGACGACCGCGCCACATCGTCGATCGCGAGCTCTGAATAGAGCTCTTCGAACTTCACGGTCAGGCAGGCTGGCGAGTCCAGCCAGCTCATGAACTTCTTGATGCCCGATCGGGGCAAGGAGAGGAGGGTCGATGTGATTCGGGAGGCGTCATCGGGGTGAGCGGCCGATCCGGCCGACCGCAGATAGGCGTTCCACTTCCGCATCTTCGGATAGGCCGCCGAGTGGTAGACGAAGTCGACCCAGCTCACGACGATGTCGCGGGGATCGCGGACGATGAACAGCATCTTGTGTTCCGGTCTGCCCAGGAGGTATTGCTCGAGATACGGACAATACTCGGTGTGCGAGGCGCAGGAGTAGCCGGAGCGCAGGGCCGACGCCCAGAGCGGGGCCGGAAGCGCGCGTCCGTAGTCGAGCGAACCGTCGGGATTCAGCTTGCTGATCGATGACGTGTAGGTGTGATAGCCGACATCGACATGACCGCCCAGCGCTCTGACGAGTTCGACCAGCAGGTACGTCCCCGCTTTCGGCACGCTGTTGCAGATGACGTAGTAAGGGCTGGGCCCAGGCGGAGGACTGTCAAGAAAGACGTGCCGGTTGGGTAGGGTCCCGAGCGCAAGCTCTCGAAAGACGCCTGCATCAAGCCGTGATCCATGCATCTGCCATCCCTACACATGCTCGTCACACATCGGACTAGCGCGTGCCGCAACAGGGACAACTTAAGGATTGGACACCTTCGCCTTAAACCGGGTCGGATTGTATCTGGTTGTCAAATCGACCGTTCCGGACATCGACGGAAACAAATTTCTCAAACGCACTTCAGCAGCCGCTTCGTCCTTGGCCGGCTATCGCAATGATCTCGCCATGTAGCGCACCGTTTTGGCGCCGCCATGGATGCCGGCCGTCGCCAGCGGCGCGAAGCCGAGCGCAGCATGAAACGCGTCCGACTGCGGATTGGGCGGATCCAGATTGACCTCGCAGACGATGCGGTCGTGGCCCGCCGCGGTCGCCTCCCGAATCAGCTCCTCATAGAGCTGCCGCGCCAGGCCCCGGCCGCGGGCGGCCGGCGCCACCACGATGCGGTCGACATAGACGAACCGATCGTAGCGCGCGCGAAACCAGCGGTGATTGGGATTATCGTAGACGGCGGCGTGGTCGAGCGCGATCATCAGCGCATCGGCCCTGCCAATTCGCCAGGCCAGCCATGCCCGATCGAGCAGCTGCATGAGCGTTTCGGGCGTGAGCCACGACAGCTCGGAGGCATGCGCATTGTTGAGCGCGAGCAGCGCGTCCGCAAGCGCAGGATCTGCACGCAGTCCGGCCGGGCTCATGGGTGTCGTCATCAAGGTCATGCGCGGCCATCGTTACGAGCAGAAAAAAGGGCCGTCCCCGTTTCCAGGGACCGCCCTCGTGTCAGTCCGTGAGCTGCATGCTCCTCGTGAGCATCGCGTCTCAATGAGCGTTGAGTCTCACGAGAAGCGGCCGTTGTCAGCGCTGCGGCTCGGCCTTTGCGTCAGTGGACGCTCACGGCCTGGAGTTCGTGACTCCACGCATTCGCGATCGCCGCTTCGCGGCTGTCGGTGAGCATGATCGGCGTGCCGTCGGCGGCATGCAAGGCGAACAGCTTCAGTCCCGGCGCGATGTGCGGCGCCTGCGGAAACAGTCCCGGTACGTCCTCGGAGCGGATCTGCTTCACGTAAGCGATGTGGCCCTCGCCCAAGGTCGCCAGCGACTCCAGGGAGACGGGGGATTCCGACGCAACATTACCTTCAGTCATGGTCTCGACTCCTTCTGAGACTCAAGCGGTCGAGTCCGCTACTCGTTCCATCAAACCATTATTCGTGTTCATTGATCGCTATTGTCTTAACGATCCGCTCAGGCTCTGGCCTGGCCAGATCGACCGACAACAGCCCGTTCTTCAGGTCCGCACCAAGCACATGCATTCCCTCCGCCAGCACGAAGGTGCGCTGGAAGTGGCGCGCGGCGATGCCGCGATGAATGTATTGCCTGGTCTTGTCGTCCTGCTGCCGGCCGCGGATGACGAGCTGGTTTTCCTCAATGGTGACATCGAGTTGGTCGCGGGTGAAACCCGCCACCGCCAGCGTGATCCGCAGACGCTCGGGCTGGCCATTGGTGCGTTCGAACCGCTCGATATTGTAGGGCGGATAGCCGTCGGCACCTTTGACGACGCGGTCGAGCACGCGCTCGATCTCGTCGAAGCCCAGCAGGAACGGACTGGAGAGCGAAGGAACACGAGACATGGTTTACAAAGTCCTCTCGAAGCGACTTTGATGTATCAGGGCCCTGACGGCACCCCTTGAGCAGCAATATGGGCACGATCCGGGGCGCGTTCAAGCACCCCGAATGCGCCGGAACAGCCTGTCTGTGGAAGGGTTTAAACGGACAGCCGCTGACGGCCGTCGGCCGAGAACAGATGCAGCTTGGCCCGCGGTGCCACGGCGCGAATCCGTGCGCCGATCTCCGGCGCGGCGGTACCCGGCAGCCGCACGATGATGTCGTTGGCGGTCGCGGAGAGCCGGTCATCGCTGCCCGTGTCCTGGCGTGCGCCGTAGACATAGGTCTCGGCGCCGACATGCTCGATCGCCTCGACGCGGAGGTCGAGCCCGATCCCGCCCGCCGGAACGGTGTCGCCAAGCTGGAAATCCTCAGGCCGGATGCCGAGCTGGCCCGCTTCTTGGGGAACCGCGTCGGCGCCGAGCAACTGGGCGCGCACGCCATCGGTCGGCATCAGGTTCATCGGCGGCGCGCCGATGAAGGACGCGACGAAGGTGGTGGCTGGACGCTGATAGATCTCGAGCGGATTGCCGATCTGCTCGACCTTCCCGCCGTTCATCACCACCAGGATGTCGGCGAGCGTCATCGCCTCGAGCTGGTCGTGGGTGACGTAGATCGCGGTGGTGTTGAGCCGGCGCTGCAGCTTGCGGATCTCGACCCGCATCGCGATGCGCAGCTTGGCGTCGAGGTTCGAGAGCGGCTCGTCGAACAGGAACACCTTGGGCTGGCGCACGATGGCGCGGCCCATCGCCACGCGCTGGCGCTGGCCGCCGGAGAGCTGGCGCGGCTTCCGCTCGAGCATGGTGCCGAGCTCGAGGATGCGTGCGGCGTCCTCGACCCGCGTCCTGATCTCCTTTTCCGCCATGCCGCGATTGCGCAGGCCGTAGGCCATGTTGTTGTAGACGGTCATGTGCGGATAGAGCGCGTAGTTCTGGAACACCATCGCGATGTCGCGATCCGCCGGCTCGATCGCATTGACGATGCGGCCGCCGATGTCGATCTCGCCCGAGGTGATCGTCTCGAGCCCCGCGACCATCCGCAGCAGGGTGGATTTGCCGCAGCCCGACGGCCCGACTAGCACGCAGAACTGACCGTCGCCGACATCGACATCGACGCCTTTGATGGCTTCGAAGCCGCCCTGGTAGACCTTGCGGACGTTGCGGAGGGTGACGTTGGCCATTGGTGGTTACCTAGCGAATAGCGAATGGGGAGTGGCGAATAGGGAAGGGGACGAAGCGAGCCGTTGCGCGAACATCCCTATTCGCCACTCGCCATTCGCTATTCGCCCCTTCGTCACTTTTCCGTCTCCACCAGCCCCTTGACGAACAGGCGCTGCATGACGACGACGACGAACACCGGCGGCAGCATCGCGAGCACGGCCGTCGCCATCACGATCGGCCACTCGGTCAGCGCGTCGGTCGTCGTGATCATCTTGCGGATGCCGATCTGGATGGTCTGCATGTCGTCGCGCGTCGTGATCAGCAGCGGCCAGAGATATTGGTTCCAGCCGAGGATGAACAGGATCACGAACAGCGCCGCCATGTTGGTGCGCGACAGCGGCAGCAGGGTGTCCCAGAAGAAGCGGAACGGCCCGGCGCCGTCGATGCGGGACGCCTCCAGCAGCTCGTCCGGCACCGTCATGAAGAACTGGCGGAACAGCAGCGTGGCGGTGGCGGACGCGATCAGCGGCAGCGCGAGCCCGGCATAACTGTCGAGCATGTGGAGGTCGGCGACGATCTTGTAGGTCGGATAGATGCGCACCTCGACCGGCAGCATGAGGGTGATGAAGATGAGCCAGAAGATCGCCATGCGGAACGGGAAGCGGAAGTAGACGACCGCATAGGCCGAGATGATCGAGATCGCGATCTTGCCGACGGCGATCAGCAGCGCCATGACCAGCGAGTTCAAAAGCATGGTCGCAACCGGCTCGCGGGTCGAGCCGCTCGTGCCAACGAAGATCGTCTGATAGTAGGTCGACAGGAAGTGCCCGCCAGGCAGCAGCGACATCTGCCCGTTGGCGATCACCGCATTGTCCTGCGTCGAGGCGACGAATGCGAGATAGACCGGGAACGCGACGATCGCGATTCCGATCCACAGGATGGCGTGCGCGACGTAGCGTCGAATGCCTTCTTGCTCGACCATCAGTAGGTCACCTTGCGCTCGACGAAGCGGAACTGGATCGCCGTCAGCACGATGACGATGACCATCAGAACGACGGATTGTGCGGCCGACGAGCCGAGATTGCCGCCGAGCAGGCCATCGGTATAGACCTTGTAGACCAGCGTCTCGGTGGATTTGCCAGGACCACCGCGGGTCATCGTGTCGATGATGCCGAAGGTCTCGAAGAAGGCGTAGACGATGTTGATGACCAGCAGGAAGAAGATGGTCGGTGACAGCAGCGGGAAGGTCACGGTCCAGAACCGCCGCATCGGCCGCGCGCCGTCGATCGCGGCCGCCTCGAGCACGCTCCGGGGGATGCTCTGCAGCCCGGCGAGGAAGAACAGGAAGTTGTAGGAGATCTGCTTCCAGGCGGCCGCGAGGATGATCTGCAGCGCCGCCTGGTCGCCGTCGAGCAGCGGATTCCAGTCGATGCCAACAGCGCGCAGATAGCGCGAGATCACGCCGAGCGACGGGTGGAGCATGAAGATCCAGAGCACGCCCACCACCGGCGGCGCCACGGCATAGGGCCAGATCAGCAGCGTCCGGTACAGCGTGACGCCGCGCAACGGCTTATCCGCCATGACCGCGAGCAGCAGTGCGACCGACAGCGACGAGAGCGCGATCGCGAAGGAGAAGCCGAAGGTGCGGAGAATGGCCTGGAAATAGTCCGGCTGGCTGAGCAGGTCGGCGTAGTTCTCGAACCAGACGAAGCTCGTGGACAGGCCGAACGCGTCCTGCAGCAGGAACGACTGGATGACGGCCTGGATCGCGGGCCAATAGAAGAAGATCAGCACGATCGCGAGCTGGGGAGCGACCAGCACGAACGGCAGCAGTTTTGACTGAAAGATGGCGTTCTTCTGCATGGTCGGTCGGCGAACCGGCAGGCCGCGGGGCGGCCTGCCGGCTCATGGCCTCACTTCACGGCCGTCTTTTCGAACTGGCGCAGCATCTGGTTGCCGCGCTCGACGGCGGCGTCCAGCGCCTGCTTGGCGGTCTTCTTGCCGGCCAGGGCCTGCTCGATTTCCTCCGACCAGACGTCACGCAGCTGCACCATGTTGCCCAGACGCAGGCCGCGGGAATTCTCCGTCGGTTCCTTGTTGGTCAGTTCGAGCAGGGGCGTCTCCAGATAGGGCTGATCCTTGTAGAAGCCCTCGGCCTTGGCCTTGGCGTAGGCCGCCTTGGTGATCGGCAGATAGCCCGAGGCCTTGTGGATGTAGACCTGACGATCGGTGTCCGAGAGGAAGGTCAGGAACTTCGCCACGCCCTTGTATTCGTCCGCGCTCTTGCCGCCCATCACCCAGAGCGAGGCGCCGCCGATGATCGAGTTCTGCGGCGCGCCCTTGGCGTCCGGATAATACGGCATCGGCGCGGCGGTGAAGGCGAACTTGGCCTGGGCCTTGACGTTGCCGAAGAACGCCGACGAGGTCAGGTAGATCGGGCATTCGCCCGAGGTGAAGCGGCCCTCACCGGTGTTGGTGCGGCCGGCATAGTCGTAGGTCTTGTCCTTCTGCAGCTCGACCAGGTTTTCGAGATGCTTGACCTGCAGCGGACCGTTGAACTCCAGCACGGTGTCGAAGCCGTCGAGACCGTTCGCCTTGCTGGCCAGCGGCACGTTGTGCCAGGCGGAGAGCTGCTCGAGATTGACCCAGGTGACCCACGAGCCCGAGAAGCCGCAGGTCGCATGGCCGGCCGCCTTCAGCTTCTTGGCGGTCTCGAACAGTTCGGGCCAGGTCTTCGGGATCTCGGCGTTGACCTTCTTCAGCTCGTCGAGATTGACCCACATCACCGTGGAGGACGAGTTGAAGGGGAACGACAGCATCTCACCCTTGGAGGTCGAGTAGTAGCCCGTGATCGCAGGCAGATAGCTCTTCGGGTCGAACGTCTCGCCGGCGTCCTGCATCAGCTTGTAGACCGGCTTCACGGCGCCGGTGGCGGCCATCATGGTGGCGGTGCCGACCTCGAACACCTGCATGATGTGGGGCGCATTGCCGGCGCGGAAGGCGGCGATGCCGGCATTCATCGTGTCGGCGTAGTTGCCCTTGTAGGTCGGGACGACCTTGTAGTCGGATTGCGAGGCGTTGAAATCGTTGGCGAGCTTGACGATGACGTCGTTGTTGGCGCCGGTCATCGCATGCCACCACTGGATTTCGGTCACGGCATGCGCAGGGGCTGCGGCGCTCAGGACCAGCGTGACTGCCGCAGTCGCGGCCGTCCAGAATTGGCGAAGTGACATTAAAGAATACCTCCCGTGAAACGTCATCGGCGTCGCGGCCGTAGCAGCGCGAGATGACAGTTTCGTGAATGTATAACCGGTTGGATCGTCAGCGGAAAGCGCGTTCATCGCGGCGGAACGCAGCGACTTGCGGGAGACGGTGCCGCGGGGCGATGCCCCGGCCGGCGCTGGCGGTGAGAGACGACAGGCTGATGGCGCCTCAGCGCTTGCGCTCGGCGCACACCGTGCCCTGGGACAGCAGCGCCTCGATCTCGCTCGGCGTGTAACCGAACTCGGTCAGCACCTCCTGCGCGTGCTGACTGAACTTCGGCGGGGTGGAGCGCAGGCTCGGCTTGGTGCGTTCGAGCCGGATCGGCGACGCGACGCCCTTGTACCAGTCCTTCTCGATGACATCGCCGCGGTAGATCGTGTGCGGATTGGTCAGCGCCTGGTCGATCTTCTGCACGGGTCCTGCCGGCAGACCGGCCGCGAGCAGCCGGTCGCACAGCGGCTCCGCCTCGAACTGGCTGAACACGGCGGCAAGCTCGGCGCGCAGCGCCTCGCGATTGGCGACGCGATCCTTGTTGCGGGCGAAGCGCGGATCGGTGCCGAGTTCGGGGCGGCCGATCTCCTTGGCGAGCTTGCGGAAGGTGCCGTCATTGCCGACGCCGATGAAGATATCGTCGGTCTTGGTCGCGAAGATCGCATACGGAACGAGGTTCGGGTGCTCGTTGCCGGTCAGCGACGGCGGCTTGCCATGCATGAAGTAGTTTGCGGTATGCGGATGCATGATCGCGAGACCGGTCTCATACAGCGTGACCTCGAGGAACTGACCGATGCCCGAGCGCTGCCGCTCCGACAGCGCCATCAGGATGCCGATCGCGGCATAGAGTCCGGTGGTGATGTCGACCAGCGGCACGCCGATCCGCATCGGTCCGCTCTGCGGCGAGCCGGTCGCCGCGATCATGCCGGTCATCGCCTGGATGATCGCGTCGTAGCCGGGATTGCCACCGCGCGGGCCATCCGCGCCGAAGCCGCAGATGCGGCAGTGCACCAGCTTGGGGAATGTCTCGCGCACCGTGTCGCTGCCGATGCCCCATTTCTCCAAGGTGCCAGGCTTGAAGTTCTCGATCAGCACGTCGGCCGTCTCGAGCATCCGCATCAGCACGACGCGGCCGCCCTCGGAGGCGAGATCGAGGCCGATCGAGCGCTTGTTGCGGTTGATCCCGACGAAATAGGCGGCGTCCTCATCGTGGAAGGGCGGACCCCAGTCACGCACCTCGTCGCCGGCCGGCGGCTCGACCTTGATCACGTCGGCGCCGTGATCGGCCAGGATCTGCGTGCAATAGGGGCCGCCGAGCACGCGCGTCAGATCGATCACGCGCAGGCCGGCCATGGCGCCGGGAGCAAATTGGGGTGTCATCGGATGTCGCGAGGTTGGTTTCAGCTCGCGATCATTAAGCATTGCTGCGGCGGCGGCGCAAACGGAGGGCTGCCATGCGGCAGGACAACGGAGGCCGTCCTGCCGCATGACGGAATTGAAGCTCAGACGACGCTCAGCTTGACGTCGACATTGCCGCGCGTGGCGTTGGAATAGGGGCACACCTCGTGCGCCTTGGCGACCAGCGCTTCGGCGTCGGCCTTGGCGAGGCCGGGCAGCGACACTGCGAGCTCGACGGTGATGCCGAAGCCGCCTTCGGAGCGCGGGCCGATGCCGACCGTCGAGGTCACCGACGTGTCGGCGGGAACCTTGGGGCCGCCCTGCGAGCCGACGAACTTCATCGCGCCGATGAAGCAGGCTGCGTAGCCGGCCGCGAACAACTGCTCCGGATTGTTGCCGGCACCGCCGCCGCCGCCGAGCTCCTTCGGGGTGGAAAGCTTGACCTTGAGCGAGCCGTCGAGGGTCGCGGCTTCGCCGTCGCGGCCGCCGGTGGCCTTGGCGCTGGTCTTGTAGAGCACGTTCACGGACATGGGTGTCTCCTGGTTGGATGGACGAATTCAGCGCGACCATATTGCACACAATTAGATTGTGTACAATATAATTGTTCGGTAGAAAATTCGTGATCGGTGCGCCGGGCCGGTTGTCGATCCGAGGCGTGCGGGCTCAAGATGCCGATAGGATCGACCTGTGGTGACCTCGATGCGAAAGAAGTCCGCGGCAGACCTGCCGCTCCAGCTCGGCAACCAGCTCTGCTTCGCAGTCTATTCGACCGCGCACGCCTTCAACCGCGTCTACAAGCCCCTGCTCGACCGCCTTGGCCTGACCTATCCGCAATATCTGGTCATGCTGGTGCTGTGGGAGCAGGACGGCTTGACGGTGAAGGACATCGGCGCGCGGCTGTTCCTCGACTCTGGCACGCTGACGCCGCTGCTGAAGCGGATGGAGGCTACGCACCTGATCAAGCGGACCCGGTCGGCCGAGGACGAGCGTCAGGTGATCGTCACCCTCACCGCCCAGGGCGCGGGCCTGCGCGACAAGGCAAGGTCGATCGTGCCGCCCGCGATCCTGGATGCGACGGGCTGCTCGATCGCCGAGCTGGCCGACCTGCACGGCAAGCTGGTGCGCCTGCGGGAGCGGCTCGATGCGGTTGTGGAGGGGTGAGGGGGCTCTAAAGGCGCTTCTTCGCGAAAGCCCGGCCTGAACCCGACTTGAGATATTTCTCGAAGGCAAATGCCTGCTTCACATCGCTGAAGGCAACGTAGGTCTTGAGCCGCCAAGGCCGAAACTTCGATGTGTGCGGGACTTCACCGGCATTGTGCTTCGTGACGCGGGCCGGAACGTCGTCGGTGATGCCTGCGTAGAAATGCTCGCCGTTGAGACTTTCCAGGATGTAAACGAACTTCATCGCAGGCCGCCCTCGACCCTTCACGGGCGCGAATGTGGCAGGTCGTGCTGCGTGGCGTCCAGAGCTTGGATGGGCTGAACTGCTCAGTCGATTGATGAAGGGCATCATGGCCCGGAGCCTAGTCCGCCTTCGCCTTCCCGCCTCCGCCCAAGGGGGCTTCGGCGTCCAGACTACGGCGCGACAGCCTTCGCTCACTTCGCGCAACCGGCAGATTGGGGTGGCTTGCCGAGCCGAAGCTCGCGAAGCGAGCGAAGGCTGGTGGAGCCAGGCGGGATCGAACCGCCGACCTCTTGCATGCCATGCAAGCGCTCTCCCAGCTGAGCTATGGCCCCTGAACCGAGCCGGCGGTCTGGGTGACCGCCGGGGAGCACCGTGAACCACAGTTCGCGGCTGATCTCAAGTGTCTTCGACGATTATTCTTCGTCGCCGCCGACATCACCGATGATGTCGGTCACGTCCTCGTCGCCTTCTTCCTCGTCGGCGATGAAGGTCGAGTCATCATCCTCGTCATCGTCGAGCGTCTCGTCGATCTCGATGTCGTCCTCCGATTCGGGAACGACGGCCTTGACCTTGCCGGAGTTCTCCTCGGCGTCGGCCTCCTCGAGCGGCACCAGCTCCTCGGCCTCCGCGGGCTCGACCACGTCGGCCGCCGCAGCAGCGCGCGCAGCCTCGCCGCGCATGGCGCGGGTGGGCGCGATCGGCGCAATCGGCACGACCTCGCCGGTGTAGGGCGAAATCACCGGGTTCTTGTTGAGGTCGTAGAACTTTTTGCCCGTCGTCGGGCAAATGCGTTTGGTTCCGAGCTCGGATTTGGCCACGTGCAGGCGTCCTGGCAATGTCTGAAAAGCGGTGTCTCACTTGGCTAGTTGCCGCGCCGCTGTCAATAGCGCTGTCAACGGGAAAATCACCGCTCGTGACGGAGGGCGGGGGCTGTGATACCTGCCGCGTCCGAAACACGAGGATCCTGCCGTGAGCACGTCAATCGCCCCGACTCCCCTGGAATCACGCGCCTCAGGGCCCCTCTCGGGCACGATTCGCGTGCCTGGCGACAAGTCGATCTCGCACCGGGCACTGATCCTGGGGGCGCTGTCGGTCGGCGAGACCCGGATTTCCGGCCTGCTGGAGGGCGAGGACGTCCTCAACACCGCCAAATCGATGCGATCCCTGGGTGCCAAGGTCGAGCGCACCGGCGATTTCGCGTGGACCGTCCGTGGCGTCGGGGTGGGCGGCTTCGCCCAGCCGAGCGCGCCGCTCGATTTCGGCAACTCCGGCACCGGCTGCAGGCTGGTGATGGGCGCCGTGGCCGGTTGCCCGATCACGGCCGTTTTCGACGGTGATGCCTCGCTGCGCAGCCGTCCGATGCGGCGCATCCTCGACCCGCTGGTGCTGATGGGCGCCAAGGTGACCGCCAGCGCCGAGGGCGGCAAGCTTCCGTTAACCCTGCAGGGCGCCGGCAACCCGGTGCCGATCGAGTACCGCACGCCGGTGGCTTCGGCCCAGATCAAGTCGGCGGTGCTGCTCGCGGGCCTCGCCGCGCCCGGTGTGACCACCGTGATCGAGCAGGAGGCCAGCCGCGACCACACCGAGCTGATGCTGAAGCATTTCGGCGCGGAGATCGTGACCACGCCGGAAGGGTCTCATGGCCGCCGCATCGCACTGACCGGCCAGCCGGAGCTGCGTGGTGCGCCAGTGATCGTTCCCGCCGACCCGTCCTCGGCCGCGTTCCCGCTGGTCGCCGCGCTGATCGTCGACGGCTCGGACCTCGTGCTGTCGGACGTGATGACCAACCCGCTGCGCACCGGCCTGTTCACGACCTTGCGCGAGATGGGCGCCTCGATCGAGGAGGACGACGTCCGCGGCGATGCCGGCGAGCCGATGGCCCGCCTGCGCGTGCGCGCCTCGAAGCTGCGCGGCGTCGTGGTGCCGCCCGAGCGGGCGCCGTCGATGATCGACGAATATCTCGTCTTGGCCGTCGCCGCCGCCTATGCCGAGGGCACGACCATCATGCGCGGCCTGCATGAGCTGCGCGTCAAGGAATCCGACCGGCTCGAGGCCACCGCGGCCATGCTGCGTGTCAACGGCGTCAAGGTCGAGATCACCGGCGACGATCTGATCGTCGAGGGCCGCGGTCACGTGCCGGGCGGCGGCATCGTCGCGACCCACATGGACCACCGCATCGCGATGTCCGCCCTGGTGATGGGTCTCGCGTCCGACAAGCCGGTCAGGGTCGACGACACCGCCTTCATCGCCACCAGCTTCCCCGATTTCATCCCGCTGATGTGCAAGGCGGGCGCGGATTTCGCATGATCATCGCCATCGACGGCCCGGCGGCCTCGGGCAAGGGCACCCTGGCCAAGCGTCTCGCGGCGCATTACGGCCTCAGGCACCTGGATACGGGCGTGATCTACCGGGCGGTCGCGCATGCGCTACTGACCGCCGGCATCGACCTCAAGGACGAGGCGCGGGCAGCGGACGTCGCCATGAGCCTGGATCCCTCTAGCTTCGACAATCCGGCGCTGAGGTCGCACCAGGTCGGGTCCGTGGCCTCGGTGGTATCGGCGTTGCCGAAAGTGCGCGAAGCGCTGGTGGCTTTCCAGCGCCAGTTCGCAAGCCGGCCGCCCGGTGCCGTGCTCGACGGCCGCGACATCGGAACCGTGATCTGCCCGGACGCCGAGGTGAAGATCTACGTCGTCGCCGATCCCCGCATCCGGGCGCATCGTCGCACCCTCGAGGCGCTTTCACGTGGGGAACCGGCCGATGAGGCGGCCATTCTGGCCGACATCCTGGCGCGCGACGAGCGTGACCAGAACCGGGCCGTCGCGCCTTTAAAACAAGCCCCGGATGCTTACTTGCTTGACAACTCCCATTTGGATATAGAAGGCGGCGTCCGGGCCGCCATCGATATCGTCGAGGCCGTTCGAGCGGGCCGCCAGCGGGTTTGATTTCCGCCGGCGTCATTGGAGGAATGCCCGCTCCCGCCCTTGACCGTCGATAGCTCGATTGCGGTTCAATCGAGTCCGATCATCCGGACGCACTTCATACGTATCGCATGTGCAGGCACTGCCGGCCCGCGTCGTTTGCGCTTATCGCGCATCGCGCGGACGTCTGGGGATTTGTGGACCTCCAGGCACTGTCCATTCGATGCGCCGATCAACCCAAGCTGGCGAGAATGTCCGCATCTGGAGAACAAATGGCTTCGAGTATCTCTGCTTCTTCCTACAATCCCAGCCGCGATGATTTCGCCGCGATGCTGGACGAGTCCTTCACGAAGGGCAACCTGCAGGAAAGCTCTGTCGTCAAGGGCAAGGTTGTTGCGATCGAGAAGGACATGGCCGTCATCGACGTCGGCCTGAAGACCGAAGGCCGCGTGGCGCTGCGCGAATTCGCCGGGCCCGGCCGTGACAGTGAATTGAAAGTCGGCGACGAGGTCGAAGTGTTCCTCGATCGTATCGAGAACGCACTCGGCGAAGCGGTGCTGTCGCGCGACAAGGCGCGTCGCGAAGAGAGCTGGGGCAAGCTCGAGAAGGCGTTCCAGAACAACGAAAAGGTCAACGGCGTCATCTTCAACCAGGTCAAGGGCGGCTTCACCGTCGACCTCGACGGTGCCGTGGCCTTCCTGCCGCGCTCGCAGGTCGACATCCGTCCGATCCGCGACGTCGCGCCGCTGATGAACAACTCGCAGCCGTTCCAGATCCTCAAGATGGACCGTCGCCGCGGCAACATCGTCGTGTCGCGCCGGACCGTGCTGGAAGAGACCCGCGCCGAGCAGCGCCAGGAGCTGGTGCAGAACCTCGAAGAGGGTCAGGTCATCGACGGCGTCGTCAAGAACATCACCGATTACGGTGCGTTCGTCGACCTCGGCGGCATCGACGGCCTGCTGCACGTCACCGACATCGCCTGGCGCCGTGTCAACCATCCGACCGAGGTGCTCAGCATCGGTCAGACGGTCAAGGTCAAGATCATCAAGATCAACCACGAGACGCACCGCATCTCGCTGGGCATGAAGCAGCTCTTGGACGATCCGTGGCAGGGCATCGAGGCGAAGTACCCGCTGCAGGCCCGCTTCCACGGCCGCGTCACCAACATCACCGACTACGGCGCGTTCGTCGAGCTCGAGCCGGGCATCGAAGGCCTGATCCACGTCTCCGAGATGTCGTGGACCAAGAAGAACATGCACCCCGGCAAGATCGTGTCGACCTCGCAGGAGGTCGAAGTGCAGGTGCTCGAGGTTGACAGCGTCAAGCGCCGCATCTCGCTCGGCCTCAAGCAGACCATGCGCAATCCGTGGGAGGTCTTCGTCGAGAAGCATCCGACGGGTTCGGTGGTCGAGGGCGAGGTCAAGAACAAGACCGAGTTCGGCTTGTTCCTGGGTCTCGAAGGCGACGTCGACGGCATGGTCCATCTGTCGGATCTCGACTGGAAGCTGCCGGGCGAGCAGGTCATCGACAACTACAAGAAGGGCGACATGGTCAAGGCCGTGGTGCTCGACGTCGACGTGGAGAAGGAGCGCATCTCGCTCGGCATCAAGCAGCTCGAAGGCGATCCCTTCGCCGAGCCGGGCGATGTCAAGAAGGGCGCGGTCGTCACTTGCGAGGTGCTCGACGTCAAGGACGGCGGCATCGACGTCAAGATCACCGGCACCGACTTCACCACCTTCATCAAGCGCTCCGAGCTGGCGCGCGATCGCAACGACCAGCGCACCGAGCGGTTCGCCGTCGGTGAGAAGGTCGATGCCCGCGTGATCCAGTTCGACAAGAAGGCCCGCAAGGTGCAGGTGTCGATCAAGGCGCTGGAAGTCGCGGAAGAGAAGGAAGCCATCGCGCAGTACGGCTCGTCCGATTCGGGCGCCACGCTGGGCGACATCCTGGGCACCGCGCTCAAGAACCGCGACTCGAAGTAAGTCTTCGCGTCCTGCGATCAGATCAAAGCCCCGGCGCAAGCCGGGGCTTTTTTGTTCCGGCGAGGCAAGGACGCGCGTGCCGGCCGCGCGGATCCGGCCTCGCCGCAAGCCTTCCTTTCTTCAAATTGCGCCGCGATTGATGTAATCGGATAACGAGATATTCAGGCTGCGGATGCAAAACGCGCCGAGACTTCCAGGAGCTGCCCATGTCGCTTGATTCGGATGTGATCGTCGATCGCCGCAGGCTGCGCCGCAAGCTGACGTTCTGGCGCGTCGTCGCGGTGCTGATCGCGATTGCGGCTCTGTCCGCCATCGGTCTCGCCATGTCGCCGCGCGGCCGCACCGTGCTCTCGACCTCCGGCTCGATCGCTCGCGTCAATATCGAGGGCCTGATCCGCAGCGACCATGAGCGCGTCGAGGCGCTGGAGCGGCTCGAAAACTCCTCGGCCGAAGCCGTCATCGTTCACATCAATTCGCCGGGCGGCACCACCGCCGGCTCCGAGCAGCTCTACGATTCGCTGGTCCGGCTGAAGGCGAAGAAGCCGCTGGTCGTCGTCGTGGAAGGCCTCGCGGCGTCCGGCGGCTACATCGGCGCGATCGCTGCCGACCACATCGTCGCGCAGCAGAGCTCGCTGGTCGGCTCGATCGGCGTGCTGTTTCAATATCCCAATGTCGGCGAGCTGTTGAAGACGGTCGGCGTGAAGATCGAGGAGGTCAAATCCTCGCCGCTGAAGGCCGCCCCCAACGGCTACGAGCCGACCAGCCCGGAAGCGCGTGCGGCGCTCGACGCCCTGGTCAAGGATTCCTATGCCTGGTTCCGCGGACTGGTGAAGGACCGCCGCGCCATGAACGATGAGCAGTTGGAGAAGGTGGCCGATGGCCGCGTCTTCACCGGCAGGCAGGCAATCGACCTGAAGCTGATCGACGAGCTCGGCGACGAGAAGACCGCGGTCGCTTGGCTCGTCGCCAACAAGAACGTCAAGAAGGACCTTCCGGTGCGCGACTACAAGCTCACGCCGCGGTTCGGCGATCTCACCTTCCTGCGAACGGCCACCTCGATCGCGCTCGACGCCGTCGGCCTCTCCGGAATCGCCCGCCAGATCGAGCGCACCGGCGTGGTCCAGGCGGTGGACCGGATCGGTCTCGACGGCATGCTCGCGCTCTGGACGCCCGCGCCGGGCAATTGAACCCGCAAAGACCATTCCCAGGGCAATCTTCCCGCTTCGCGTGTGCCGTGGCGAGACCCCGTACCGGGCCCCGCACCCCGATTCACGGCCGCGATGAATGATTTAGCGTCTTGACAGTCCAGCATATTTTCACGGAAATGGGACTTGTCTCCCCGGGTACATTTTCTCGATGATCAAATCCGAGCTTGTTCAGCGTATCGCCGAGCACAACCCGCATCTCTACCAGCGGGATGTCGAGAACATCGTCAATGCGATCCTCGATGAGATCGTCGCGGCGCTCGCCCGCGGTGACCGCGTCGAGTTGCGCGGCTTCGGCGCCTTCTCGGTCAAGCATCGGCCGGCCCGCGCCGGGCGCAACCCACGGACCGGAGCTCATGTCCCGGTGGACCAGAAAAGCGTCCCGTTCTTCAAAACGGGCAAGGAAATGCGCGAGCGGCTGAACCGGGACAATCCCGCCGGCGCCGCGGCTGACGACGCCGACGATTGAAGCATCTCGCGCCGGCCGTGCCAATCGTCTGCGGCTGATTTCGAGGCGAATCCGGCCTGACCGACACGAGCGAGCGCATGCGAAAATTCTTCACTGTCGTGGTCGTCCTTCCGCTGCTGGTGCTGTTCGTCATCTTCGCGGTCGCCAATCGGCATTTCGTTACCGTGTCGTTTGATCCCTTCAACGCGACTGATCCGGCGCTCTCGGCGTCGGTCCCGCTGTTCGCCTTGATCATCGCCGTCGCGATCCTGGGCGTGATCGCGGGTGGCTGTGCCACCTGGATCGGCCAGCGCCGCTGGCGGCGGGCCGCGCGCCGCCATCAGGCCGATGCCGAAGCGGCCCGCGCGCAGGTGGCGCAGTTGAGCGCCGCGGCGCGTGCAAAACAGGGCTCTGCGCAATCTCTGGTTCCGGCTGCGCCGGCGCGGCTTTTCGCCCCTTATGGGCGAGACAAGCAGGGCGCCGCGTTGTAGAAGGCGCGAAAGCTCGGCGGCCCTGGAAGCCGCCGGCTTCTGGTGATCCTTTCCGCCCGGACGTGCGTTGTTCATTGATGTCCCTGCTCGTCAAAATCTGCGGCCTGACCACGCCCGACACCCTCGCTGCGGCGCTCGACGCGGGCGCCGACATGGTGGGCTTCGTGTTCTTTCCGCCGTCCCCACGCCATGTCGGCCTGACGGCCGCGCGTGAGCTGGGTCGTGACGTCAGGGGGCGCGCGCTCAAGGTGGCGCTGACCGTCGATGCCGACGACGCGATGATCGAAAACATCGTCGAGACGCTGCGGCCTGATCTCCTGCAGCTGCATGGCCGCGAAAGCATCGCGCGCGTCCGCGACCTCAAGCAGCGCTTCGGCCTACCCATCATGAAGGCCATTCCGGTCGCGACCGACGCCGATCTCGCGCCGTTGGCGAGCTATGCCGACGTGTGCGACCGCATCCTGTTCGATGCGCGGGCGCCCAAGGAGGCGACCCGCCCCGGCGGCCTCGGTGCCACCTTCGATTGGCGTCTGCTACAGGGCGTGAAGCTCGATCGCCCGTTCATGGTCTCCGGCGGTCTGAGCGCCGACAACGTCGCGGAGGCCGTGCGGATCACCCGCGCGGGCGGCGTCGACGTGTCATCTGGCGTCGAACGGGCGCCGGGTGTGAAGGATTGCGACATGATCCGGGATTTCATTCGCGCGGCGCGGGCCGCTGAAGAGTTGAGCGTTCAATGACGACAGCCATTCCCAATTCCTACCGCAGCGGTCCGGACGACCGCGGTCACTTCGGCATCTTCGGCGGCCGCTTCGTCGCCGAAACCCTGATGCCGCTGATCCTCGATCTGGAAAAGGCCTATGCGGAGGCCAAGGCCGATCCCGCGTTTCATGCCGAGATGAACGGCTATCTGAAGAACTACGTGGGCCGGCCCTCGCCGCTGTACTACGCAGAGCGCCTGACCGAGCATCTCGGCGGCGCCAAGATCTACTTCAAGCGCGAGGAGCTCAATCACACCGGCTCGCACAAGGTCAACAACGTGCTCGGCCAGATCATGGTCGCGCGCCGCATGGGCAAGAAGCGCATCATCGCCGAGACCGGCGCCGGCCAGCACGGCGTGGCGACCGCGACGCTGTGCGCGCGTTTCGGGCTCGATTGCGTCGTCTACATGGGCGCGGTCGACGTCGAGCGGCAGCAGCCCAACGTGATCCGCATGGAGATGCTCGGCGCCAAGGTGGTGCCGGTGCAGTCCGGCGCCAAGACCCTGAAGGATGCGATGAACGAGGCGCTGCGTGACTGGGTCACCAACGTCCACAACACGTTCTACTGCATCGGCACGGTCGCCGGTCCGCACCCCTATCCGATGATGGTGCGCGACTTCCAGTCGGTGATCGGCAACGAGACCCGCACGCAGATGCAGGAGGCCGAGGGCCGGCTGCCGGACTCGCTGATCGCGTGCATCGGCGGCGGCTCCAATGCGATGGGCCTGTTCCATCCGTTCCTCGATGATCCCTCGGTCGAGATCTATGGCGTGGAAGCGGCGGGCCATGGCCTGACGCATCTGCACGCCGCCTCGATCGCCGGCGGCCGCCCCGGCGTGCTGCACGGCAACCGCACCTATCTGCTCATGGACGAGGACGGGCAGATCGAGGAGGCGCATTCGATCTCGGCCGGTCTCGATTATCCCGGCATCGGGCCGGAGCATTCCTGGCTGCACGAGGTCGGTCGCGTGAACTATTTGTCGGCGACCGATGAGGAAGCGCTGGCGGCGTTCCAGCTGCTGTCGCGGCTCGAGGGCATCATTCCGGCGCTGGAGCCCGCGCACGCGATCGCCAAGGTGATGGAGCTCGCGCCGAAGAAGTCGAAGGACCATCTGATGGTGGTCAACATGTCCGGCCGCGGCGACAAGGACGTGCCGCAGGTGGGCGACATCTTGCGAGGAAGGGCCAAGGCATCGTGACCAGCCGGATGGATGCGCGCTTCGCGCAATTGAAGCAAGAAGGCCGCTCGGCGTTCGTCACCTTCGTGATGTCAGGCGACCCTGATCCTGAAACCTCGCTCGCGATCGTCAAGTCGCTGCCGCAGGCTGGCGCTGACATCATCGAGATCGGCATGCCGTTCACCGATCCGATGGCCGATGGTCCGTCGATCCAGGCGGCGGGTCTGCGCGCGCTCAAGGCCGGCATGACCTTGAGGAAGACGCTGCAGCTCGTGCGCAGCTTCCGCGAGGGCGACGCGGCGACGCCGATCGTGCTGATGGGCTACTACAACCCGATCTACATCTACGGCGTCGACAAGTTCCTCGATGATGCGAAGAGCGCCGGCGTCGATGGCCTGATCATCGTCGACCTGCCACCGGAGGAAGACAGCGAGCTGTGCATTCCCGCGCTGAAGGCGGGGCTGAATTTCATCCGGCTGGCGACGCCGACGACCGATGACAAGCGGCTGCCGGCGGTGCTCGCGAACACCTCGGGCTTCGTCTACTACGTCTCTATCACCGGCATCACCGGCGCGGCGGCGGCGGATTCGTCCGCCGTCGGTGCCGCCGTGGCCCGGATCAAGCGGCATACGGCGCTGCCTGTCTGCGTCGGCTTCGGCATCCGGACACCGGAGACCGCCCGCGCCATCGCCGCCAATGCCGACGGCGCTGTGGTCGGCACCGCCCTGGTTGACGCGCTCCGCGCCAGCCTGGACGCCGAGGGCCGCGCGACCGCCAAGACCGTGAGCGCCGTCGCCGATCTGGCCGCTGCGCTGGCAAGGGGCGTGCACGGGGCGCAACAGGCCGCGGAATAGGCCGTCAACCACTATTCGACCGGGCGTCGCGGCCGTCTTGCCGTGACCCCGCCGTCCCGCCATATATCCGGGCGACCGCAACACGGAGCGACACATGAACTGGCTTACCAACGTGGTCCGGCCGAAGATCCGCAACATCCTGCGCCGTGAGACGCCGGAGAACCTCTGGATCAAGTGTCCGGATTCCGGACAGCTCGTGTTCTACAAGGACGTCGAGGCCAACCAGTTCGTCATTCCGGGCTCCAATTACCACATGCGCATGGGCGCCGTGGCGCGGCTGAAGTCGATGTTCGACAACGAGACCTGGTTCGACGTCGCGCTGCCCGAGGTCACACCCGACCCGCTGAAATTCCGTGACGAGCGCCGCTATGCCGACCGCATCAAGGATGCGCGGGCGCGGACCGGCATGAACGATGCGGTGAAGGTCGGCTTCGGCAAGCTGGAAGGCATGGGCGTCGTCATCGCCGTGCAGGATTTCGATTTCATGGGCGGTTCGCTCGGCATGGCCGCGGGTGAAGCCATCGTGCGCGGGCTCGAACTCGCGGTCGAGAAGAAGTCGCCGTTCATCGTATTCGCGGCCTCCGGTGGCGCGCGCATGCAGGAAGGCATCCTGTCCCTGATGCAGATGCCGCGCACGACCGTGGCCGTGCAGATGCTGCGAGAGGCCAAGCTGCCCTACATCGTCGTGCAGACCAATCCGACCACCGGCGGCGTCACCGCGTCCTACGCGATGCTCGGCGACGTCCACATTGCCGAGCCCGGCGCGCTGATCGGGTTCGCCGGCGCCCGGGTGATCGAGCAGACCATTCGCGAGAAGCTGCCCGAAGGTTTCCAGCGCGCTGAATACCTGCTCGACCACGGCATGGTCGACATGGTCGTGCACCGTCATGACCTGCGCCCGACGCTGGCGCGGCTGTGCCGATTGCTGACCAAGGCGCCGGCCGTTGAACACGCCAAGCCCGCGCCGCAGCTGCCGCCGCCGGCCAAGCCCGCCGAAACCGCGGAAGCGCCGGCGGTCGCAACGAGCGCGTGAACGATTCTGCCGCCCAGCCAAGACCGTCGCTCGACGAGCTGATCACGCGGCTTTCTGTGTTGCATTCGAGCCGGATCTCGCTCGGGCTGGAGCGCATGCACCGGCTGCTGGCGCAGCTCGGTCATCCCGAGCGCAAGCTGCCGCCGGTCATCCATGTCGCGGGCACCAACGGCAAGGGCTCCACGGTCGCATATTTGCGCGCGATGCTCGAGGCCGCGGGGCTGCGCGTCCACGTCTTCACCTCGCCCTGGCTGGTGCGCATCAACGAGAGCTATCGGCTCGGCCAGGTCGGCGGTGGTGTCCTGGTCGAGGACGATGAGCTGATCTCCGCGCTCTTGGAGTGCGAGCGGGTCAACGCCGGCGCGCCGATCACCTTCTTCGAGGTCAAGACCGTCGCGGCCTTCGTGCTGTTCGCAAGGCATCCAGCCGATGCGGTGCTGCTCGAAGTCGGTCTCGGCGGCCGGCTCGATTCCACCAATGTTGTCGAGCAGGTCGCGGCCTCCGTGCTGACGCCGATCAGCATGGACCACATGGAGTTCCTCGGCGACACCCGCGCGCTGATCGCGGCCGAGAAGGCCGCCATCATCAAGCGTGGCTGCCCGGTGATCTCGGCGGCGCAGGAGCCCGATGCCATGGCCGTGATCGAGCGCGAGGCCAGGCGCCAGCGCGCGCCGCTGTTTGCGGCCGGTGAGAGCTGGCACGTCAATGTCGAGCGCAACCGGCTGGTCTATCAGGACGATCGCGGTCTCCTCGATCTTCCGGCACCCAAACTGTTCGGCCGGCATCAGTTCGACAATGCGGGCCTGGCGATCGCGACCTTGCGGGCGGTCGATCATTTCAAGCTCACCACCAAGGCGTTCGAGGACGGCATCGTCGGCGCCGAATGGCCGGCGCGCATGCAGCGGCTGTCGAACGGCGCGCTCACCGCGATCGCGCCGCAAGGCGCGGAGATCTGGCTCGACGGCGGCCACAACGCCGAGGGCGGTCGCGTCGTCGCGGCCGCGATCGGCGACCTCGAGGAGCGCGTGTCGCGGCAGCTCGTCGTCATCGTCGGCATGATGGGCAACAAGGATGCCGCGGGCTTCCTGGCCAACTTCGCCGGCCTGACGCGCCACATCATCGTCGTGCCGATTCCGAACGAGAGCAAGGCGATGGCACCGGCTGATCTGGCCGCCGCCGCGCGCACGCTCGGCATGCGCGTCGAGATCGCCGATGGCGTCGCGTCGGCGCTCGCCGGCATCGCGCGGCTTGCCTATGAGGTCCCGCCGCGTATCCTGATCACGGGGTCGCTCTATCTCGCGGGCCACGTGCTCGACCTCAACGGCACGCCGCCGACCTGAGGGGAATAGCGCATGCGCTTTGCCGCGATCGCAGACGTCCACGGCAACCACCTCGCGCTCGAAGCCGTGCTGGCCGACATCCGCGCGCAAGGCGTCGATGACATTGTCAATCTCGGCGATATGGCGAGCGGCCCGCTCGATGCGCGCAAGACGATGGACTTGCTGATGCCGCTCGATGCCGTCCATGTGCGCGGCAATCACGACCGCTGGCTGATCGATCGGCCGCCGGAGAGGATGGGCGCCTGGGAGCGGCCGGCCTACGCGCAGCTCGTAGCCAAGCATCTCGACTGGCTCGGCACGATCCCGCCGACGGCCATCTATCGCGACGAGGTCTTCCTTTGTCACGCCACGCCTGAGGACGATAACGTCTACTGGCTCGAGAGCGTCGCGCCGGATGGCGCGGTCACATGCGCTCCGCTCGATGCAATCGAGACAACGGCCGAGGGCATCCCGCAGTCACTGATCCTCTGTGGCCATACCCACACCGCGCGCGCCGTGCGGCTTCGCGACGGGCGGCTGATCGTCAATCCCGGTAGCGTGGGCAGCCCTGGCTATTCCTACAACTTACCGCATCCGCATGTGATGGAAGCCGGCACGCCCGACGCCCGCTATGCGATCCTTGAACTTAAGCCCGCAGGCTGGAGCGTGACGTTCCGCCACGTGCCCTATGATCATCAGCCGATGGCCGCGCTGGCCCGCGCCAATGGTGATGTCGAATTCGCCTCGGTTCTCGCGACCGGCTGGATCCGCTGACCTCACGCGAGCAGCTTCAAGGGATCGGCGACCTTCTGCTCGAGCTGCTCGAAGGTGCATTGCTTCGGCGATTTGTCCGGGCGCCAGCGCAGGATCGAGGTGCCGTGGCGAAAGCGCTCGCCGGAGAAATGGTCGTAGCAGACCTCGATCACCAGCTTCGGCTTCAGCGGACACCATTCCGCCGAGCGCTCGGTCGACCAGCGGCTCGGCCCGCCCGGCGCATTGCCGGTGAAGCCGGGCGGCGAGATGAGCGGCTCGAGCTTGTCGGTCAGTGCGGGCTTCTCGTCCTTCTTGAGCGCGGAGGTGAAGCCGACGTGATGCAGCAGACCGTCATCGTCGTAGAGCCCGAGCAGCAGCGAGCCGACCAGCCTGCGTCCGTTCGCGCCCCTGTTGGTGGCGTAGCGGAAGCCGCCGATGACGCAATCGGCTGAGCGATAGCGCTTGATCTTCTGCATGCCGTCGCGGTTGCCGGCCTGGTAGGGCAGGTCGGTCCGCTTGGCGATCACCCCGTCCGAGCCGCTGCCGGAATGCGCCAGCCAGTCTTGCGCGGTCGCGAAGCGCGTCGTCGCCGGCGACAGCCGGAACGTCGGATGATCCGCGAAGTTCGCTTTCGCGAATGCTTCCAGCGCCGGCCGCCGCTCGTGCAGCGTGTGCGTCACTAGCTCCTTCTTGCCACTCGCCAGCAGATCGAAGGCCAGGAACAGCGCCGGCGTCTCCACCGATAGCCTCTTCACCCGGCTGGCGGCGGGATGAATCCGCTGCAGCAATGCATCGAACGAGAACGACTTCGCCTGCGGCACCACCAGCTCGCCGTCGAGGATGAAGCTCGTCGCCTCGAGCTCGCGCGCCGCGGCGACGACCTCGGGGAAGTAGCGCGCGAGGTCCTCGCCGGCCTTCGACTGCATCGTCACCGTTGCGCCGTCGCGCGACAGCAGGCAGCGGAAGCCGTCCCATTTCGGCTCGTATTGCCAGTCCTCGCCGCGCGGGATCGCATCCACCGAGCGCGCCTCCATGGCCAGCAGGCCGGATTTGCGGGAGGGCGAGCGATGGGCGCGGGCGGGCATGGCGACATCCGAAAACGCTGGATCACACCCCTCAACGCAAACGGCCGGCGATTCCGCCGGCCGTTCGACAAAAATCATTGTTCCGCAAGCGTCACACCGCCGACGAGATCCACTGCTGCAGCTTCGCCTTCGGCGCGGCGCCGACCTGGCGCGAGGCCATCTCGCCGCCCTTGAACACCATCAGGGTGGGGATCGACATCACGCCGTACTTCGAGGCCGTCTTCGGGCTCTCGTCGACGTTCAGCTTGACGATCTTGACCTTGTCGCCCATCGCGCTCGAGATCTCGTCGAGGGCCGGCGCAATCATGCGGCACGGGCCGCACCACTCGGCCCAGAAGTCGACCACGACCGGGCCGTCGGCCTTGAGCACTTCGCTTTCGAAATCGGCGTCGGAAACCTTGCCAACGGCCATGGAATTACCTCGTTCGGTTGGAGGGAGCGGCGCGGACGCGCCGCTTCTGCGTGGGCGTCAAAGTAGGAATGGCGTGATGCCGGGTCAAGCGGGCTCGCTCAGACGTGCTGGGATGGCAGCATGGCGTCCAGCGCGGAGGCCGGAAGCTCCATGAATTCAGCGGCTTCGGTCCAGAGCAGCGCGGCGCGGACGTTTCGTCCGGGGTACAATTGGCCAAGCACGGCGCGGTACAGCGCGAGCTGCCGGACATAGGCCGGGGGCACGTCGGCGAGTCCCGAGGGCGGCTGCTGGTTGGTCTTGAAGTCGACGATCAGCACCTCGGTCCCGGTGACCACCAGGCGGTCGATCTGGCCGGAGACCAGTGCCGGAGGCTGGCCGGCCAGTGCGAGGCGGCCCACGATCGAGACTTCCGCCCGGCTCCCGGCCGCGAACACCGCGGCAAAGCGCGGGTCTTCGACCACGGCGAGCACCCGTTCCGCAAGCCCCACGCGCTCGTCCTCCGGCCAGTCGGCGGCGTTGCGAATCAAATATCGCAGCGCGGCATCACGCCGCCGCTCCGGCGCCACGTCGGGCAGCGACTGCAGCAGGCGATGCACCAGCGTGCCGCGCTGCATCGCGAGGCTGCGCGCCGCCAGCGATTCGCCCGTGCGCACCGGCCGCTCGTCGGCGGATGGATCGGACGGCCGGAGCACAGCGACCTCGCCGGGCGCCTCCACCGCCGCCGTGCGCAGCCACGCCGGCAGTTCGACGGCCGTCTCGACCATGGGCCGCGTTTTGTCAGCAGCGGTTTCCGCGATGTCCTCGGCCCGCGCATAGCGCTTGACCGGCCCGTCCTCGGTTTCGATCACCTCGACCTGCAGGCCGGCGGCGTCCAATCCGCGCGCCATCAGATCGTACCAGCTGCCGCCGCGGACGTTGTTCATGTTGCCCGGCATGCAGCCGCCGATGATCAGCCGATCCGCGGCGCGGGTCATCGCGACATAGAGCAGCCGGCGATACTCGTCCTCGGTCTCCTTGAGCATCGCCACGCGTGCCGCCGCGACGGGCTGCGGATCGTCGGCCTTGCGCCCGGCCCAGACCACGATCTCTTGCTCGCCATGCGGCACGTGGATCAGCCGCAGCCGCTGCGAATCCGCCGGCGACGAGGTGGTGTCGACCAGGAAGACGACGGACGCCTCGAGGCCCTTGGCGCCATGCACGGTCATCACCCTGATCTCGTCGCGCGAGATCTCCATGTCGCGCTTCACCTCGGTGTCAGCGGCGCGCAGCCAGGCGACGAAGCCCTGCAGCGAGGCCGGCGCCTTGCGCTCGTAGGACAGCGCGAGCTCGAGGAACTCGTCGAGCGCATCATTGGCCTCGTGGCCGAGCCGCGCCAGGATGCGGCGCCGGCCGCCATCGCCGCCGAGCAGCCAGGCATAGAAGGCGAATGGCGTGTCCTCCGCGGCGCGGCGCTCGCATTGTTGCAAGCGCCGTACGACCGCCTGCAGCCGCGCCTCGTCAGCGGCGTGCGCCGTCAGTGCGTCGCGTAGCGAGCCGCGACGCTGCCACGCCAGCTTGAACAGATCGTCGTCGTCGAGCCCGAACAGCGGGCTCTTCAGCGCGGTCGCCAGCGCCAGATCGTCCTGCGGCAGCAGCAGCGCGTCGGCGAGGTTCATCAGGTCGATGATCGCGATGTGCTCGGTCAGCTTCAGCCGGTCGGCGCCGGCGACGGGGATGCCGGCGTGCTTGAGCGCCTGGATGACAGCATCGAAGGCGTTGCCGCGCCGGCGCACCAGGATCAGCATGTCGCCATAGCTCAGCCGCCGCCGCGCGCCGTCATGGCCCGTCATCGTGCCCGTCTGGATCAGCCGCTTGATCTCTGCCTGGATGCGCCTGGAAAGCTTCACCTCGGGGCTGGTGACGGAGACGCCGTCGAACGGCGCGCGCCAGCCCTCGATCTCCTTGCGGTCGTCGCGTTCGCACAGGCTCCAGAGCTCGACCATGCTCGGTCCGGCATCGGTCAGCGCGTTGTGGATGGGGTGGCCGATGTCAGGCGAGTGAATGCTGCTGTAGACGTCGCGCTCGCGGAACACGTGGTCGACCGCGTGCAGCACCGTCGGGCCCGAGCGGAACGAATAGGTGAACGACACCGGATCGAACAGCAGCCCGGCATCGGTGAAGCGCTTCTGCAACTGACGCCTGCGCGCATCGAACTCGTGCGGGTCGGCGCCCTGGAACGAGAAGATTGACTGCTTCTCGTCGCCCACCGCGAAGATCGTGCGCGTGAGTCCGTCGCGCGCCCCGGCGCCGGCGGTGAACTCCTCGATGATATGGGCGACGATGTCCCATTGCCGTGGGCTCGTGTCCTGCGCCTCGTCGATCAGCACGTGGTCGACGCCGCGGTCGAGCTTGTAGTGCACCCAGCCGGCGGAGACGCGGTTCAGCATCGCCAGCGTCTTGTCGATCAGGTCGTCGTAGTCGAGCAGGCCGCGCTCTTCTTTTTCGCGGCGATAGTTCGCGGCGGCGGCGGTCGCGATCTGCAACAGCGCCTCGGTGCGATCGCGCACGACCGCCGCGCGGCGCTTTTCGATCAGGCGATCGAGCCGGCGCGCCTCCGATTCGAAGAGGCCGGCGATGCCGGGATTGGCGTCGGCGAACTTCTTGGTGAGCAGGGACTTCCGCGGCTCCTTGTCCTCGGTCAAGAATACGCGGAGATATTCATCGACCTGATCGGCGCCCGAGAACGCCAGTGCGGCGCGGAGTTGCTCCGCCTGCTTCTGGTCGGTCTTGGCGCCGCCGTCGAGCCGCGCGGCGATATCGGCCCAATCCCTCAGTGGCAGATTGGGGCCGTCGACGATGTCGCGCTCGATGGCTTCCAGCGTCTCGCCGGCGCTGATGCCGAGCACCTCGCCGAGATGTTGCGCGGCAACCTCGACGCGGCCGGCGCCATCGGTCCAGGCCATGAAGTGATCGCGGCTCAGACAGGCCTCGCGGACGACGTCCTTGAAGGTCGAATCCGCCGCATTGGCCATCGCCACCTGCAGCGCGCGGCCGACCGCGCTGTCGGGCGCGCGGGCGGCGTCGAGCAGCACCTTGAGATTGGCGCGCTCCATCATCTCGGTCTGATCGCGCTCGTCGAGCACCGAGAACCGCGCCGGCACGTTGGCCTCGAACGGGAACTGCTGCAGCAGCCGCGTGCACAGCGCGTGAATGGTCTGCACCTTCAGTCCGCCCGGCGTCTCCAGCGCGCTGGCGAACAGTTTTCGCGCCGAGGCCCGCAGCTTCTTGTCGGGATTGGGAATGCCGGTGGACTGGATCGCGCTGTCAAGCGCGTCGTCGTCGAGCGTCACCCAATGGCCGAGCGTCGAGAACACGCGCTCGGCCATATTGGCGGCCGCGGCCTTGGTGAAGGTGATGCAGAGGATCTTCTCCGGCGGCACGCCGTCGAGCAGCAGCCGGATCACGCGCTGGACCAGCACATGCGTCTTGCCCGAGCCGGCATTGGCCGACACGAACGCGGAGGCAGCCGGGTTCGATGCGCGCGTCTGCGCCTCGCGCACGGCCTGCGGAATGGGGCGGGGCACCTTCACCATTCCTCCACCCCCAGGCCGCCGGCCGCCGACCATTCCTTGATACGGGCGAGATCGTCATAGCTACCGTAGCGGTTCGCCCACATCGACAGGTTCAGCGAGGTGTAGCCTTGATTGACGTCCTCGAAGCTGCGGATCAATGCCTCGAGCTTTTCGCGCGCCTCCTGCGCGGCCTGGTCCGGATGTTGCGGCGGGTCGCTCTTGTTGATCTTCAGCTCGAGAATGCGCTCTTCGCCCGGCGGGTTGTTGCCGGACAAGCGGACATAGACGAGCTGGCTGATCAGGCTGCCGGCGGGAATGCCGTCGAAGCCGCCTTCGCGCAGGATCGCGGCTTCGAGTGTGAGCTGCGGCGACAGCCCCATGCGCACCTGCTTGGCCGTCGGCGGCTGGCCAGTCTTGTAGTCGAGAATGGCGTAGGTGCCCTCGGCACGCTGTTCGATGCGGTCGGCGCGCGCCGACAGGATGAAGGTGCGGCCCTGATCCAAGGGAATGCCGATCTCGCCGCGGATCTCCGCGGTGATCGCGCCGATCTGCGCGCGCCGCGCGGTCTCCCACGCCGCGAACCAGCCGGCGATGCGCTGGAAACGCGGCCACCACAGCGCCCGCGCCTCGGGCCGCTCCATCAGCGGCGCAAAGTGCTTCTCGCCGATCACGCGCAGCGCATGCGCCGGATGCAGCGGCAGGGCATCAGCATAGGTCTGCGTGAATTCGCCGATCGCCTCGTGGATTGCCGAGCCGCGATCGGCGGCCGACAGCGGCATGTCGACGGGATCGAGCGGATCGAGCCGCAGGATGTAGCGCGCGAAGATGGTGTAGGGATCGCGCAGCCAGTCCTCGATGGCGGTCACCGACATGCGCAGCGGCCGCGCTGCCAGCGGCGGCTTCGGCGCCGGCTGTTCGACCGGCTTCACCGCGGCGGGCTGGTCGAGCACCTCGGCATAGCGGACGTAAGTCTCGCCGCGCGCGGTCGCCGCCTTCCAGCGCTCGGCGCCGGCGACGGCTTCGAGACGGTGCAGGAAGCGCGAGGCCACGGCCGGCGCGCCGCCCGACTTTGCGGCGTGCGTCAGGATCACCTCGGGCGCGCCCAGCAGTTGTGCGAAATCGTGTGCCGATAGTCCGATGCGGCGCTCGGGCAGGTCGAGGCCGAGCTGATGCCGCATCGGGCGGCTGAGCCAGGGATCGATGCGCGGCGCCGGCGGCCATATGCCCTCGATCAGGCCGCCGACGATCATGCGGTCGGCCTGCATCAGCCGCGCTTCGAGCGGACCGTAGATCTGCAGCTGCGCACCGTGGCGCTCGGGGCGGCGCACCGCGCGATCGGAGAAGGCGGTATGGAACAGGTCCGGATAGTCCGACAGCGGCGCCATCAGGCCGCAGCGCTCGCCGGACGCGAGCAGGTCGTCGAAGCAGCGCGCCAGCGCCGCGCCGTCGCGATCGGTGAACGCGGTGCTGAGACCGACATCGTCTGTCGAGAGTGCGATCAACACCTCACGATGCCGCGCGGCGAGCTCGGCGAAATCCTGCGGGCGCGGCGAGGCTAGGTTTTCCAGCGGCGCCAGGGCCGTCTGCAATTGCGCGATCAGCGCGCCGGCGCGGTCGAGCTGTTCGGGACTGAGACGCGCGCGCGGCTCGGCCTTGTGCAGCGATGATGCTTCGCCCTGGTGCAGCTTGGTGTGCTCGTCGCGGAAGCGCGCGAAGTCGCGCGCGAGCCCGCTGCTTCCGGCTTGTGGCCGCGTGCCGCGCAGCACCGCGAGCTCCAGCGTCTCGATGGCACTCTTCCAGCCATTCGCGGCGCGGCCGAGCCGGCACAGCGGATGCTTGAGCAGCGCCAGCAAAGTCGGCGGCTCCAGTCCGCGCGCGGCGGCTTCGGCGGCGAGGCGCGCGAAGATGCCGGCCGGCGTCTCCAACAGCGCGTCACCGCCGGAATCGTCAAACGTCAGGTGCCAGCGCGTCAGCGCCGCCATCACGCGGCGCGCCAGCGCGCGGTCCGGCGTCACCAGCGCAGCGGACTTGCCGAGATGGCGCGCCTCGCGCATCGCGATGGCGATCGCCAGCGCCTCCATTTCGGGGTTGGGCGCGGCGACGACGGCGAGATTGTCCATCGCTTCGGCAATGTTGGCGGCGATGTCGAACTGGCGCAGGCGCTCGTGCCAGACAGCGGTGGCTTCCGACGGCCGCATCGCTTCTGAGATCAGCACCTCGCGGCCGCCACGGCCGGGTGGTGCGAGGCGGATCACGTCGCGCCGCTCCAGGCCGAAGCGCTTGAGCAGCAGGTGCATGGCATATTGCGGATGATTGACCGCGGGCGGCGTCAAGACGCGGCCGGCGCGGTCCTTGGCACCGCCGATCGAATTCCACGCGGCTTCGTCGAGATCGGTGTCGAGCCCAGGCAGCACCACCGCGCCATGCGGCAGCTTGGCGACGGCGAGCAGGAATTTTGCCGTCGCCGGCATCGAGCCGGTGGAGCCTGCGGCAATGACGGGACCATCGGGATGCGCCGACAGCCGCGCCGCTTCGGCCGCGATCAGCAGATCGCGCCGCGCCGCCGGCTCGATGCGTTCGATCTCCTGCAGATAGGCCGGCCACGCCGTCCGCGCGATGCGCAGGAACTCGAGCGAATACTGCCAGTATTTGTCGAGCTGATCCGGCACCAGCGCATCGAGCGCATCCCAGGACACGCCGCGCGTCACCATGTCGTCGATCAGCCGCGCGAGGTCGCCGGCCAGCGCAAGCGTCGAGGCGGGCCCGCCGATCACGAGCGGCGCCGACACCGGCGTCTTGGCCCAGGCCGCGACCAGCCGCGCCAAGGTCAGCCGGCGCTGCAGGTCGTCGAGCCGTTCCGGAATCTCCAGCGGCGCCGGCCCGAGGAACGCGTCGCGGTCCTCCGCGAAGGCGAGCTCGTCCTCGTCGATGTCGCCGAGCGCGACCAGGCGCGGCAGCACCGCGGCATCGGTCTTCAGCTCGTCGAGGAACATCTCGCGCGCCACCCGCAGGGAGCGCCGCGTCGGCAGATACAGCGTCGCGGTCGCGAGCCGGGCGGGATCGCTGCGTGCCTCGAAGCCGTCGACCAGCCGGCCGTCGACCAGCGCGGCGATCACGCTGCGCAGGAACGGCGCCGAGATGGGAACGGTGAAGACGCGCATGGCCTGAGATTCGGGTTGCTGTGCCGTCTATATAGGGAGCGATCGGGCGGAGGTCATATCCGGGGTGTGGACGGGTGTTGATAGGTGCGTGGCCTTTGTCGCGGGCTCAGAGCGCGCCGCGCGGATGAGCCCGGCTGGACCCATTCACCCCCGCCGTCATCGCCCGCTTTCGCCGGACGACTGAGTCTGGAAAGCCAAGCTGCCCACCCGCTCGCAATGACGGGGACGCCCAGCATCGTCCTCCATTGTGGGTACAGATCTCGCGCCGGAGACAAACCCCTGTGCCCTCGCGACGCCATCGCGCCCGAGTGATGCAAATCGTTCGCCCTCATCCGAAGCAAGGGCGCAGGGAAGGCCGGGCCTCGGCTGAGGCCCGTGGCCCCCGTGCGTGAAAGAGTGCACGGGGCAGGAACCACAGGTTCAGCCGGAACGACCCGGCCTTCCCTGCGCGACGGTGTTACGGCTTATACGTCCTCTCCTCGGTGTGCCGGCTTGTAGCCACCGTCGCCCGCGCGCGGCGTCAGCAGCGGCGCGAGCTTGGCATCAGCATCGGGATGCCGGGACCTTACGATTTCGCCGTCCTGCCCGAACCGTTCGTCCGCGCACCCGAAAGCACGCTGCAATCCTGACAGGCCATCGCATCCCGCGCTCAACGTCCGTGACGACCGCGATACGCCCCTCGCAACGAGGCGGGATGCGCATGAGAGAACATGAATTCTGTAAAAGCGAAAGAAGAATCTTGTGCGCGTCGGACGCGACGAGCGGGATCGGGTTGAATGTGCGGACGAAAATCGTTTCTCGACGCAGATGATTTGAGTGATCCCAGCGCAGGGTCGGCGCCGACGAGGTGGAGCAAATCGCGCAACGCGCCGACCTGATTCGCCCGTCGGGCAGTCCGCTACGCCGCACTCTCCATCAGAGCCTCTTCCGCTTCCGCCACCGCGGCTGGCGTGCCGACATGCATCCAGACGCCTTCGAGGCGGAGGCCGAACAGGCGGTCCTGCTCGTTCGCCTTGTCGAACATCTTCGTCAGCGAGAACTCGCCGTTCGGCGCGCCGTCGAAGATCGACGGCGAGATGATCGCGGCGCCCGCGTAGACGAACGGCACCACCTGATGCTCCCGCCGCTTGCGCAAGGTACCGTCGGCGAGCATCGCGTAGTCGCCTTGACCCGCGTAGCCGATCGAGGTCGCGGTCGGCGCCATCAGCAGCATGATGTCCATGCGCTCCGGATCGAACGCGTCGGCGAGCCGGGACAGGTTCTGGCGCACGCCCTCGATCCACATCGTGTCGGAGTTGACGTGGAAGAACGGCTCGTGGCCGAGCAGCGGCAGCGCCTTGACGACGCCGCCGCCGGTGCCGAGCACCTGGTCGCGCTCGTCGGAGATGATCACGCGGGGCGTGCTGCGCGCGGCCGTGTGCGCGATGATCTGGTCGGCGAGATAGTGGACATTGACGACGGCTTCGGTGACGCCGGCCTCGGCGAGGCGGTCGAGCACATGGTCGAGCAGCGGGCGACCGGCGACGCGCACCAGCGGTTTGGGCATCGTCTCCGTCAGTGGGCGCATGCGCAATCCGAGACCGGCGGCGAGGACCATGGCTTTGTGCGGCTTGACGGGCATCTTCAGGGCATCTCGATCAACGGTGGCATGTGCGAATCATACCACGCAAAAACATCTATCGTCTCGGCCGGTTGCGATAGCCCGGGCCGATGACGAATATGCGACGGCTGCCCGGCCATCGTGAATGCAAGATGCCGCAGTCGTGGCTCGGTCAGGCTTCGGCCGCGGCGCGCTTGTTGGTCTTCTTCTTGCCTTGCTTCAGGAAGGTGACGCCGATCTGGTCGCCATTGACCCAGGCCAGCTCGCAGCGCCGGTAGGCCAAGCCGGTCGACGACAACAGCAGGAAGAACTCCTTCAGGTGCAGGCCTTCGACCGAGCCCTCGACCGTCAGCTTCGCCCCGGTCTCCGAGACGTCCTCGATGGTGCAGTTGCGCCGCCAGGTGCCGTCGATGCCCATCATGAAAGCCGGGATGCCGCGCTCGAAGACGACGCGTTCGCCCTTCATCCGCTCTGCCATCGCAACCTCCATTCACGCGCGGCGCGCAACCGGCGCCACGGGCGCAAGGTAAAGGGGGATGGCTAAGAACCGGTAAAGCCACGGAGGTGCGCGGTTTTGGCGCGTTCTCTCTCCACGGCGGCGATCGGCTCCCCTCCCCGCAAGGGGGAGGGGGAGCGCACCGGTGGTGCTGCGAGACGCTGCCTTAAGCCACCCCTGCCGGTGGCGGCACGTTGGCCGCGTACCAGTCGCGGACTGGGTCGAGCGCCGCGTGCGCCAGCGACCGGTGGAGATAGTCCCAGATGCGAGGCTGGTGCTTGAGGTACTGCGGCTTGCCGTCGCGGCGGTTGAGGCGGGCGAAGGTACCCAGCAGGCGGGTGTTGCGCTGGGCCGACATGACCGCGTAGTGGGCGCTGAATGCGTCGGCGTCGAAGTCCGTCGACGCCGCTTGGCGTGCGGCGATGTAGCGCTCTCGGAGCGCCCGCTCGAGCTCTGCCGGCACGTCGATCCGGGCGTCCTGCGCCAGCGAGACCACGTCGTAGGCCGGCGGTCCCATCACCGCGTCCTGGAAGTCGATCACGCCCACGCGGGCGATGCCTTCGCGCGCGGGCAGCCAGAGCAGGTTGGGCGAGTGGTAGTCGCGGATCACCCAGGTCGGCTTAGATGCGAGCGGCGCCTCCAGCAACTCGCGCCATATTTCCAGGAATTCGGCGCGCCGCACCTGCGACAGCTCCACGCCACGGTCGGGCAGGTACCATTCGAGCATCAGGCCGATCTCGATCAGCATGGCTTCGACGTCGAAGGTCGGGACCTCGTAGGTCACCTGCGGCGCCAGCGGCAGCACCGAGGGGACGTCCTGCGCGTGCAGCGCGGCCAACAGATCGGTCGCGGCCTCGTAGCGCTCCACGACCGGTCGTGGCGGGTCGCCCTCGATCACGCCCTCGCGTCCGAGATCCTCGGTGATGAGAAAGCCGTGGCCGAGATCGGCGTCGTTGATCTTCGGCGCCGAGATGCCGCGCCCGCGCAAGGCGGCGGCGATCGCGACGAATGGGCGGACGTCCTCGGCGAGATGCACGGCGCCGCTATAGGGCTTGCCGTTGTAGATCGCCGGGCCGTCGGGCCGCTTCGGCGAGTTCATCAGGATGGAGACGCGCTCGCCCTTGTGGAGCCGCGCATAGGAGCGGGTCGAGGCATCGCCGGCCATGCGCTCGCGGCGCGATTTGGCGTGCCCGGCCTCGGCGAGGAATTCGCGCAAGGCTTTCAGCCGTGCAACCACCGCGGCCGCCTTGCCGCCGCCGGTGATCTCGGCGCTGCGGGCGGTGTCGCCCTGCGATGGATCGTGGCGCAGCGCGATGTCGACGCGATCCAGCGGGAGAGTGCCGCCGGCGCGCTCCGGCCATTCGATCAGCACGACGGTCGCCTCCGGCAGCGGCGACAGGCCGATCTCCTCGAGCTCCGATGCGTCGCTGATGCGATAGAGATCGGCATGCACCAGCGGGAAGCTCGGCAGGTCGTAGCTCTGCGCCAGAGTGAAGGTCGGACTCGGCACCTCCAGCTCGTCGTCGCCGGCGAGATAGCGGATCATCGCCCGCGCCGCCGCCGTCTTGCCGGCGCCGAGATCGCCCGTGAGCGTGATCAGTGCACCCGGGCCGATCAGCAGCGCGAGATCGGCCATCAGGGCGGCGGTGGCGGTCTCATCCGCCAGCGTGGTGGTGAATGTCAGCTGGTCCGTCATTCCGCGGCGTTGCGTTGCGCGACGTGGTCGGTCGGGAAGTCACAGGTGACCGTGGTGCCCTTGCCGACCACCGAATCCATCCGCACCCTGCCGCCATGCAGCTCGACGAAGGAGCGCACCAGCGACAGTCCGAGGCCGGCGCCGCGATGGCGCGAGCCCTGCGAATGGCTCTCGAACCATTCGAACACCTTGTCCTTCACCTCGGGCGGAATGCCGGGGCCGGAATCGGTGACCGCGAAGATGACGCTGTGGTCGGTGCGGCGGGCGCTGACGACGACGCTCGAATCCGGCGGCGAGAAGCCGACGGCATTGGCGAGCAGATTGTAGAGCACCTGCACGACGCGGCGCTCGTCGCCGACGAAGGAGCCGACGTCGGGGTCCACCGCGATCGTCAATCGGATGCGATCCGTGGCAAGCCGGTCCTGCACGCCCTCGGCGGCGGCCTCGATCGCCTTGGCGGCGTCGACCGGCCCGAGCTCGAGCTTCATGGCGCCGGCATCGATGGTGGCGAGGTCGAGAATGTTGTTGGTCAGCGCCAGCAGCGCGTTGGTGGATTTGGTGACGTAGTCGAGATACTCGGCCTGCTTCGGCGTCAGCGGCCCGGTCGACGGATCGGACAGGAAATGCGCGAAGCCGATGATCGTCGTCAGCGGCGCGCGCAGCTCGTAGGACACGTGGTGGACGAAGTCGATCTTCATCTGGCCGGCGGCTTCGAGCGCCTCGTTGCTCTCGCGCAGGGCTCGCTCGACATTCTCGGTGTCGGTGATGTCCTGGAAGGTCAGCATGGTCGCGCCGTCGGGCAGCGGGCGGCTCATGCAGTCGAGCACGCTGCCGTCCTTGCGCTCGAGTTTTAGCGCAACGTCGAGCCGGTTCTCGATCGACGTGATCGCCTCGCGGATGGTGCGCCAGGCGACCGCATCGTCATAGAGCTGATGGCACCAGGATTCCACGGTGTCGATATGCGGATGCTCGCGCAGCTGATCCGGCGACAGCCGCCACATCTTGGCGAAGGCCGGATTGAACAGCTCGACCCGGCCGTTCGAGCCGAACACCGCGACGCCCTCGGCAAGGCTGTCGAGGGTCTCGCGCTGGACCCGGATCAAGCCGTCGAAGCGGCGGGCAAGCGCGAAGCTCTCGGTGACGTCGTCGAACAGATAGGTGACGCCGCCTTCCGGGTTCGGCGTGGTGACGACCGACAGCGCGCGGCCGTCGGGCAGGAACCAGGTGTCCTTGGCGGCCTCGACGGCGCGATAGGCCTCGTGAAGCTTGGCCTTCCAGGCCCGGAAGTCGGCCTGCTCGGGCAACTTGCGCGCGGCGCGAAGACGGTCGAGCACCGACGAGTCATCCGGCTGGCTGTCCAGGAAGGCGGGATCGAGACGCCACAGCCGGCGATAGGAGTCGTTGTAGAAGGCGAGCCGGCGCTGGCCGTCGAACACGGCTACGCCCGAGGACAACTGATCGAGCGTGCGCCGGTGTGCTTCCCGCATCCGCACCACGGCCGCATCCAGCGCCGCCGCCTCGCTGGCGTCGATGGCGACGCCGGCGCTGCCGTTTCCCAGCAAGAAGGCGCGCACGTCGTACATGCGGCGCTCGCCGCCGGTCACGATCGGCAGCCGGCCCTCGAAACGGCCGTTGGTGGCGAGCGCGCGCTGCAGATCGATACGGTCGGCCGAGTCGAGCAGCTCGATGTTGCGGCCGATCGCGTCCGGCACGTCGCGGGCATCGGCGGCACGGGCATAGGCGGTGTTGACGTAAGCGAGGGCGCCATTGGCGTGCCGTGCCCAGATCGGCCACGGCAGCGCCGCTGCCAGCGCGCGCAGCGACTCCGTCTCCTCGCCGAGCGCCTTGAAGCGGAGCTGCGTCTCGGCGAGCTCGCGGCGCAGACCGGACAATTCGCGGATGCGCACGATGGCCTGGCCGCCGATGGCGCGGCCCATCGCCTCGATGGCATGGCCGTGCGAGGTGGTGAGATTGAGCATGAAGCCCTCGCCCGCCTCGCGCAGCGCGTCGACGGCGCGGTCGAGCTGCAGCGCGGGCTCCGGCGGCAGCCAGGTTCCGAAGGCGAGAATGCGCTGCGGCTGATCCTGCGGTACCAGCATCGAGGTGTCGCCGGAGATCTGCGGGCGGTGGCCGCCGGCCGGCCAGGCGATCAGGATCTGCGGCTCGGCGAACAGCAGCGCACGGTAGCGATCGGCCTGCAATTGCAGCCCGGCGACGTCGGCGCGCAGCCGCGCTTCCTTCCGGCCGGCCGCCAGACGCGTGCGCACCAGCGCGACCGCGGCGACGACGGAGAAGCCGAGCAGCGCCAGCATCGCCGTGACCTCGGCGATATCAGGACGGCTCAGCTCGAACAGCGTCGTGATCGCATCCGGCGGCACGCCATCGCCTGCGAAGCCCGGTGTCGCCGGCGCAAGCGCAGTCGCAGCGAGACCCATCAGGCCCTTGCGCGCAAGTGACGTGCACGACAGCAGCGTCTGACGCATCACCACGATCACGCCCGACATATTTGCCCCAAACCGCACGAAGTTCCGGGCGCCGATCGCGTCGACCGCGCCGTCTCACGAATCAATCAACCATAACCGCTTCGGGACTCCAGCGGTAAGAGTCCAGACCGTGAACGATGGTTGCGCCTGAGGAAAATGCGTCCGCCGATCGACTCTTTCGAGTCGGAACAGTGGCCAGCCCGTAGTTCAACGGCCCGTCGAGCCGAAGCCGCCGCTGCCGCGCGCGGTCGTCGTCAAGGTTGTCGCGAGGCTGAGCTCGGCGCGCGCGACGGCGGCGATCACCATCTGCGCGATGCGCTCGCCGCGGCGGATCGTAAACGGTTCCTTGCCGTGGTTGATCAGCAGCACGCAGATCTCGCCGCGGTAGTCCGCGTCCACTGTGCCCGGTGAGTTCAGCACTGTGACGCCGTGCCGCGCAGCGAGCCCCGAACGCGGCCGCACCTGGGCCTCGTAGCCGTCGGGCAGCGCGATCGACAGTCCCGTTGGCACCATCGCATGGCTGCCTGACGCAAGGACGAGCGGCGCATCGGGCGGAACCGCGGCGAGCAGATCGAGCCCCGCGGCATGTGCGGTCTGATAGGCCGGCAGCGGCAGGCCCTCGCCATGCGGCAGGATCTGCACGTCGATCGCGATCGTCTGTGTCACGCAACGGGTCCCATGGTTCTGGCGATCTCGGCGACGAGCGCAGTCGCGACCTCGTCCTTGGTCATGATCGGCCAGGACGCGACATGGACGCCATCGGCGTCCTTCGTCAAGAGATGTACGGTGTTGCGGTCGCCGCCCATCACACCGGTCGCGGGCGAGACGTCGTTGGCGACGATCCAGTCGCAGCCCTTGCGGGCGAACTTTGCCTTCGCGTTGTCGATCAGGTGCTCGGTCTCGGCGGCGAAGCCGATGACGAGACCAGGCCGCTTCTCCTTCAGCTTCGAGATCGTGGCGAGGATGTCGGGGTTCTCGACCAGCGTCAGCGGCGGGATCGCCTTGTCCGTCTTCTTCAGCTTCTGGCCGCCCTCATTGGCGACGCGCCAGTCGGCCACCGCCGCGGCGAAGATCGCGACGTCGGCGGGCAGCTCGGCCTCGACGGCGTCGAGCATCTGCCGCGCCGATTCGACGTGGGTGACGCTGACGCCCCTGGGGTCGGCAAGCTCCACCGGTCCTGCGATCAGCCGCACGTCGGCGCCGGCGGCCTGCGCGGCGGCGGCGATCGCAAAGCCCTGCTTGCCGGAGGAGCGGTTGGCGATGTAGCGCACCGGGTCGATCGGCTCGTGGGTCGGGCCCGCGGTGATCAGTACGCGGCGGCCGGCGAGCGGGCGCGGCACAGGCGGCTTGAGCATGGCGACGACGGCGTCCGCAATCTCGGTCGGCTCGGCCATGCGGCCGACACCGGCCTCGCCCTTCTCCGCCATCTCGCCGGCGTTCGGCCCGATCATCTGGACGCCGTCGCGCTGCAGGGTCGCGGCGTTGCGGCGCGTCGCCGGATTGCTCCACATCATCGGGTTCATCGCCGGCGCCAGCAGGATCGGCCGGCTCGCCGCGAGCAGGATGGCGCTGGCGAGGTCGTCGGCGGCGCCGTGCGCCATCTTCGACATCAGGTCGGCGGTCGCCGGTGCCACCACGATGAGATCGCAGTCGCGCGCGAGCCGGATGTGGCCGACGTCGAACTCGCTGCGCGCGTCGAAAAGATCGGTGAAGACACGATCTCCCGACAGCGCCGATGCGGCGAGCTCGGTCACGAATTGCGTCGCCGCCTTGGTCAGCACGCAGCGGACGTGGATGTGGCGCTCCTTGAGCCGCCGGATCAGGTCGAGCGATTTGTAGGCGGCGATGCCGCCGCCGATGATCAGGGTGACGCGAGCCTCGCGCGCCTGGCCGGGCTGGGGGACGAGCGGAGCGGACAGGTTGGCTGGAGCAGGCGGCGCCATCGGCGGCTCGGATGGATCGGCGGGCTCGATCAGCGCGCGCAGGATGACCCGGACTTCCTCTTCGACGGAGCGCCCGTTCTGCGCCGAGCGCAGTCGCAGATAAGTCTTGAGAGAGTCGTCCAGCTTGCGGATGGTCAGGCTCGCCATGACCGCCTCCCCAGCATTGCCCTTGTGAAGGCAATGCTAGCAGAAAATGACAGCAGTGCAATCAGAGGAAGGTGGGCAAAGCGGCCGCCATGGGCGGCGGCCCTGCGCCTTTGCCCAGGCTGCGAGTCTAAAGCCTGAGCACCGCGAACAGAATGCCGATGAAGGTCAGCGCGATGACCCATAGCGCGATGGCGCGCCAGCGGCTCTTCTTGCCTTCGGTGCGGCCCATGGCGGCGATGGTTTCCGGCGACAGGCGCAGGCCGTCGCGGGTCATGGTCTCCATGTGCTCCAGCACGGCGGCGGCGCGGGCGGCGAGCACGGGCAGGGTCGCGCTGAGCCGGACCAGGTCGCCGACGCCGGACACGGCGCCTTCGATGCGGCCGAGCGGGCCGAGATTACGCTCGATCCATTCGCGCACCACGGGATCGGCGACCTTCCAGATGTCGAGCTTGGGATCGAAGCCGCGCGCGACGCCCTCGACCACCACCATGGTCTTCTGCAGCAGGATCAGCTCCGGCCGGGTGCGCATGTCGAACAGGCCGGTGACCTCGAGCAGCAGGGTCAGCAGCTTGGCCATCGAGATTTCTTCGGCCGTGCGGTTGTGGATCGGCTCGCCGATGGCGCGGATGGCCTGTGCGAAATTCTCCACCGAATGATGCGGCGGCACGTAGCCGGCCTCGAAATGCACTTCGGCGACGCGGCGATAGTCGCGGGTGATGAAGCCGAGCAGGATCTCGGCGAGGAAGCGCCGCTCCTTCATGCCGAGCCGGCCCATGATGCCGAAATCCACCGCGACCAGCCGTCCCTGCTGGTCCAGGAACAGGTTGCCCGGGTGCATGTCGGCGTGGAAGAAGCCGTCGCGCAGCGCGTGGCGGAGAAAGCTCTGGATCACCTTGCGGCCGACGTCGGGCAGATCGACATTGGCCGCCGCGAGCCGGGCGTGATCGTTCAGCGCGATGCCGTCGATCCACTCCATCGTCAGCACGGTGTTGGCGGTGCGATCCCAGTCGACCGTGGGTACGCGGAAGTCCGGATCGTCCTTGATGTTCTCCGCCATCTCGGAGAGCGCAGCGGCCTCCAGGCGAAGGTCCATCTCCATCGCGACCGAGCGCGACATCGTGTTGATGACCTCGACCAGCCGCAGCCGCCGCGCCTCCGACGAATGCGCCTCGGCCTTTTCGGCGACGAAGAAGAAATCGGAGAGGTCGCGGCGGAAGCGCGAGGCGACGTTCGGCCGAAGCACCTTCACCGCGACTGGACGACGAATGCCGTCGCGCTCGACCTCGCCGCGATGCACCTGCGCGATCGAGGCGGCGGCGACCGGAGGACCGAGATGCGTGAACAGCTGGCTGATCGGGCGCTCGAGCGCGGTGGCGATGACCGCCTCGGCCTCGGCCTGCGGGAATGGCGGCAGCCGGTCCTGCAGCGATTCGAGGTCGCGCGCCATGATGACGCCGACGACGTCGGGCCGCGTCGCCAGGAACTGGCCGAGCTTGAGATAGGCCGGGCCCATCCGCTCCAGCGCCCGCGACAATCTTGGCCCGGACTTGGCGCCGGGGCGCTCGACGAGGCGCGCCAGCTTCAGCGCGAGCTGGCCCGGCGGCGGCGCCAGGCTCGGATCGACGGCGCCGAACACGCCCTCGCGCGCGAACACGAAGGCGGCCCGGGCGAGCCGCGTAATGTGGGTGAGTGCGGAGATCACAAACGCCAGCCGGAATGAAGCGCGACGATGCCGCCGGAGAGGGTCTGCCAGGACACGCGGGAGAAGCCGGCCGCCGAGATCATCTCGGCGAAGGCGCTGGGGCGCGGAAACTGGCGGATCGATTCGACGAGGTAGCGGTAGGACTCGGCATCGCCGGTGACGGCGCGGCCGAGCTGCGGAATGACATTGAAGGAGAACAGGTCGTAGAGCTTGTCGAGCCCTGGCATCTCGACGGTGGAGAACTCCAGGCACAGGAAGCGGCCGCCATGCTTGAGCACGCGGAAGGCCTCGGCGAGCGCGAGCTCGATCTGCGGCACGTTGCGGATGCCGAAGGCGATCGTATAGGCGTCAAAGGAGCGGTCGGGAAAAGCGAGCTTTTCGGCATTGCCCTCGACGAACGAGACCTTGTCGTCGAGATATTGCTTCAGCGCCCGCTGGCGCCCGACCTCGAGCATGTCGCTGTTGATGTCGCACACGGTGGCATGGAAGCCGGCGCCGGCCTTCCTGGCGGCGCGGAAGGAGATGTCGCCGGTGCCGCCGGCCACGTCGAGCAGCGCAAACGGCGCATCGCTCTTCGGCGGGTTCAGCGTGTTGATCATGATGTCCTTCCAGACGCGGTGCAGTCCGCCCGACATCAGGTCGTTCATCAGGTCGTAGCGCGACGCCACGCTGTGAAACACGTCGTTCACCAGCGTCTGCTTCTCGCCCAGAGGCACGTCCCTGAAGCCGAAATGAGTGGTTTGGTCCGGCTGATCCATCACCCTTACTCCGATACGGCACCATAGCGCTGATGCGGCCAAGGCGCTATCACGTCAGTCGGACAAGGTGAATGGTCGCGGATGCAAAAGGTGAAATGAGCCGGCATGCCTGAGCTGCCCGAAGTCGAGACCGTCCGGCGCGGGCTGCAGCCCGTCATGGAAGACGCCGTCATCGTCAAGGCCGAGGCCCGGCGCGGCGATCTCAGGTTTCCGTTCCAGCCCGATTTTGCGAAGCGCCTGCAGGGCCAGACCGTCAGGGGTCTCGGCCGGCGTGCCAAATATCTGCTGGCCGACCTCGGCTCCGGCGACGTGCTGCTGATGCATCTGGGCATGTCCGGCTCGTTCCGGGTGATCAAGCAGGAGCACGAGGAGACGCCGGGCGAGTTTCACTATCCGCGCGGCAAGGACAGCGTGCACGACCATGTCGTGTTTCACATGTCGTCCGGCGCCGACATCGTGTTCAACGATCCGCGCCGCTTCGGCTTCATGAAGATCATCGGCCGCGGCGAGATCGAGACCGAGCCGCACCTGAAGGATCTCGGGCCCGAGCCGCTCGGCAACGAATTCGATGCCGCCATGCTGGCGCGCGCCTGTGCCGGCAAGAAGACCAGCCTCAAGGCGGCGCTGCTCGACCAGCGCGTCGTCGCCGGCCTCGGCAACATCTATGTCTGCGAGGCGCTGTTCCGCGCCCATCTGTCGCCGCGACGGCTGGCGGCAACGCTGGCAACGAAGAAGGGCGAGCCCACGGATCACGCCAGGCGTCTGGTGGAAGCGATCCACGCCGTGCTCAACGAGGCCATCCGCGCCGGCGGCTCGTCGCTGCGCGATCACCGCCAGACATCAGGCGAACTCGGCTATTTCCAGCACTCGTTCCAGGTCTATGACCGCGAGGGCGAGCCGTGCCGGACGGATGGCTGCGAGGGCGTGGTGAAGCGTTTCGTGCAGAACGGGCGGTCGACGTTCTGGTGCCCGAAGTGCCAGAAGTGATGCAGCGGCCGACGAGCCGGCATGGCCGGCTTGCCCCAGTCTGCTTGTGACGGACGGGGGTGGGGGTATACTGCCGCCATGGCTGTCAGCTCGCCCGATCTGAAAGCATTCCTGCTCGCGACGCCGTTCTTCGGCGGCCTGCCCAATGCGAGCCTCGATCTGCTGGTCTCGATGCTGGTCGCGCGTGAGTTCGAGAGCGGCGCCGTGGTCGTCGCCGAAGGCGAGGCGGGTCGTTCGATGTTCGTCGTGCACAGCGGCACGCTGGAGGTGAGCGAGCGCCTGGAGACGGGCGTTGCGATCCATATGTCGCGTCTCGAGCCCGGCGATTTCTTCGGCGAGATGACCCTGCTCGACATGCAGAACAGATCGGCCACCGTCGTCGCGGAAGCGCCGACCGTATTGTACGAGCTGACGGCGCAAAAGCTGTATGCCTTCTACAAGGCTGACATCCACGCCTATGTGATCGTGCTGCAGAACATCAATCGCGAGCTATGCCGCCGCCTGCGTCGCGCCGATGCGCGGATCAAGCAGCTGGAGATGCGCGAGGCTGGAGAGCGCTAGGCCCGGTTGGATTCGGTGGACTCGATCCCGCGGTCGGTGATGTTTCCCTCGCTCCGCTTGCGGGGCGAGGGAGCGCACCGCATTTGCGGTAGCTCGTATCCGATGACGACCACAGCCCGCCTTTACAGCCCCGCCTTCCAGTTGATGCCATTGTCGGCCCAGGTCGGGTAGGCCCGCGTCACCGGCAGCTTCGCTTCCTCGGCGGGCGGCGTCAGCATGATCGGGAATTCGACCTCGGCGTGCTCGCTCGCGTCCTTCAGCTCGCCAGCGTCATGCATGACGTGGTCGCCGGCGAGCTTGCCCGCGGTCCAGCGCCACAGGCTGCGAATCTCCTGCGCCGACTTGCCGGCCGCATCGAATTCGCTGACGCCGAGACCGGCGGCGAGCGCGTCCTGGTGGTCGTTGCGCATCATGATGAAGGGCTGCGCCAGCACTTCTGCGATGTCGCGCGGCGCGTCGGCGTCGAGTGCAGTCGTCGCATCGGTGACGCGATGGCCGCCGCGGATCGGGGCCTGGTTGAGCACGAAGGCAAACGGCTTGCGCCAGGCGCGCACGACGCTCAAGGTCGGTGCCGTCGCTTCGATGTCGGCGACGCTCGGACGCGCCGGAATGAGGCACAGATCGCAGTGGCGGATCGCGGCCGTTGTGGATGCCGTGATGCCGGCCCCGGTGTCGATCACGCAGAGGGTGACGCCGTCGCGGGCCAGCGCTTCGAGGCGAGGCTCGATCGTCTTGGCATCGTAGACGGCTTCGACGATCGGCTCGCTCGCGGCGCGGCGCGCCTGCCATTTGGTCAGCGTGCCCTGACGGTCGGTCTCGATCACGCGCACCTTGTGGCCGGCCTGCTGGGCCGCCACGGCCAGACCAATCGCCAGCGTGCTCTTGCCGCTGCCGCCCTTCTGCGTGGCCAAAACGATCGTGTACATCGGGAGACAGTCCTTCGGATGTTGACGGAACTTATGAGAACGCCAAAGCTGAGCGCATCGCGATCGCGGTGCAGAGCTATTCTCGCTCAGGACAGTCCCGGCCCGATCCAACTCATGAAGAGCGATCGCGGTGGTCCGAATCAGCACGCCGACAAAACTGTTCGAACTATTTCACGCTCGGCCTGTGCCTGCACAGACCGGTTGACTACGGCGGGAGCCGTTCCGAGTTGATAGCAAGGTGCTAGGAAGTTGAGTGGCAGCGAGCCGCGGGCGAGCGATCGGCATCGCCGAGCATCATCCCATGCAGTCGCGATGCTGCACGTCCGATCCCCGCCGGCCGCCGTTGGGCCCTTAATTTTTTCTAAAACGACATGCTTAACATTGCGTAAACGCCGCCGCGCCGCAGGGCGCGGCGGCATGATCGCGATGCCGGACCGGTTTGGCGCAGGCGCTACTTCCGCACGCAGATCACGCGCACCGTCGCCGCCTTGGCGTCGAGCGAGGTTCCGTCGGGCTTGACGCCATGCGTGGCGAGAAAGGCGCGCGTCGCATCGGCGCTGACCATCACGACCTGCGTCGATGGGATCAGCGCCGTGCCGGCGAGGACGCCGGGCTTGAGCAAGGTGACACCGGCGAACTTGCCGTCGCCGTCGAGCGCCGCCGCTCCGGAAAAGCCGAGCCCGGGCGCCGGCGCCAGCGAGGCGTCGCCGGCGCCATTGCCGGCGAGCTGCGCCTTGACGGTGCTGATCGCGGCACCGCCGCCCTGGCTCTGCGGATCGGCGATGCCGACGATGTCGACCGACGATTTCGCACTGCCGCCCGACAGCGCCAGCGGCTTCAGGCCGCGCGCGCCGTAGATGCGCAGCAGCGCCAGGCCGCGCTCCTTGTCCTCGGCCACGCGCTCGGCATGGCCGAAACCGGGAATGGTGATCGCCACGCAGGCATCGGTCACCTCGCGATCGGCGATGATGGCGCCGTCCTGGGTAGCGATGATGCCGGTGCCGTAATCGACGCGGCGCCGTGGCGCGGGCTGCGCGGCCAATGTCGACGGAAACGCGGTGAAAGCGCTCGACATCGCGATCACGACCGGCTCGACCGTGTTCTCGGTGGCCTGATCGTAGAGGATGGTCAGGATACGCACCTCGTCGCCCCGAAAGGTGCCGCGGATGTAGAACTTCTTCAGGTTCTGCAGGCCCGAGAGCACGAAGAAGTCGGGCTTCACCACGCTGTAGTCGACGGTGCGGCCGGGCTCCTTCTTCTCGCGGTCGGCGAGCGCCGCGGTGGTCGGGTTCGCCTCCTTGCGGCGTGACAGCACGACCTGCACGGTGCCGGTGGGCGAGGTCCATTTCGAGCCGGTGCCGTCGCTGGTCTGTTGCGGCACCAGCTTTGCGGGAATGCCGAGCCGTGCGCCGCTGACCGGCTCGGTCACGAGCTTCCAGCCGACGCCCTCCTGCTTGCGGCGCGCGGTGTCGGCGAGCACGGCGCGCTCCTGCGGGTTCAGCACGCCGGTCGGCTTGCCGCCGACGAGCTTCTGGTATTCCTTGATCGCGTTGACCATGCGCTCGCTGACGTCGCCGGTGATCGCGCCATTGTACTGGCCGACCCAGGCGAGATCGGATTGCAGCGCGAGCCGCTCGGCCTGGCTCATCGCATTGGCGGTGTCGGCGGGAGCCTGCACGCCCGGGCGCGCCGGCTGGGTCGCGACGGGCTTGGGCTTGGCGCCCGGCGACGCGCCCTGCGGCGTCTGTGCCTGCGCCGACGCGCATGCGGCGATCCCGCAGATGAAGGTTGCCGTGGCCAGCCGTCTCATGACAAATCCCGATGCTCTTGCCGCGCCGCTAAATAAGCACATCTGCTTGGTCGGTCACAATCCGGCGAGGGTTCAGTGCGGAGATCCGCCGTCTTCGCCATGGGCCGGCAATGGGCTGACAGCGGTGCGGCAGCGGAAGGGCGTGGTGGAACGATGCTGAGCGACGAAGAAGTGGAGCGCTATGCCCGTCACATCGTGCTGCGCGATGTCGGTGGTCCCGGTCAGGCGGCGCTGAAGCGCGCTGCGGTGCTGGTGGTCGGCGCAGGCGGCCTCGGCGCACCGGCGCTGATGTATCTCGCCGCGGCTGGCGTCGGCACGATCGGCGTGGTCGACGACGACGTCGTGTCGCTGTCGAATCTGCAGCGCCAGGTCATCCATGCGACCCCCGACATCGGCAGACCCAAAGTCGAGAGCGCTGCCGAGCGCATCAACGCGCTCAATCCGCATGTGAGCGTCATGGCGCATCGGACCTGGCTCAATGCCGACAACGCCCTCGATCTGATCGGCGCTTATGATCTCGTGCTCGACGGCTCCGACAATTTCGACACCCGCTATCTCGTCTCCGATGCCTGCTTTCTGGCCGAGAAGCCGCTGATCACCGGCGCGCTCGGCACCTTCGATGCGTCGCTGACGACGATCCGCGCGCATGAGCGGAATGAGAAGGGCCAGTTTAATCCGACCTATCGCTGCCTGTTCCCCGAGCCGCCGCCGCCCGGCACGGTGCCCGCCTGCGCCGAAGCCGGCGTCATGGGTGCGCTCGCCGGCATGCTCGGCTCGATGATGGCGCTGGAGGCGATCCGCGAGATCGTCGGCTTCGGCGAGGGGCTGGTGGGACGGCTCTTGATGCTGGATGCGCGCACGATGCGGTTCGAGACCCTGCGCTATGGGCGCGATCCGACGAATCCGCTGAACGGTGATGGACCTGTCATTGCGGACTTGAGCGCGCATCGGAAGTGACGGCCGCTTGAGTCGAGAGGCGCGCCACAAATTCACTGTCGTCCCGGACAAGCCCGGCGACGCAACGCGTCGTCGGGCGCCGATCCGGGACCATACTCCGTGTATGCAATGAGGCGCGCGGAACGGGTCATCTGCCTGTTCCAGACATCACGCGGTATGGGTCCCCGCGTTCGCGGGGACGACACCGAGTTTGTTGCGCGACCTGGACTCGCATGACGCTCAGCCCGGCTGACCGCGCTCGCTGTCCATATGCACCAACTGCGCCTCCGGATAGCGCTCTCCGGCGGCGACACCAATCGGGAACGCCTTGTCCAGCGCGGCGAGTTGGATCTCGGTGAGCTTGACGCAGAGCGCGCCGAGCGCCTCGTCGAGACGGTCGCGGCGGCGGGCGCCGACCAGCGGGACGATGTCGTTGCCCTGCGCGGCCACCCAGGCGATCGCGACTTGCGCCGGCGTGGCGCCGACCTCGCCTGCCAGGCTGCGCAGCGTGTCGACCAGGCTGAGATTGCGATCGAGATTGTCGCCACTGAAGCGCGGCGAATGGCCACGGAAGTCGGCAGCGTTGGCGCGGTCCTTCGACCAGTGCCCGCTGATCAGCCCGCGCGACAGCACGCCATAGGCGGTGATGCCGATGCCGAGTTCGCGGCAGGTCTGCAGGATGTCGCTCTCGATGCCGCGCGAGATCAGCGAATATTCGATTTGCAGATCCGAGATCGGGTGCACCTTGTGCGCCCGGCGAATCGTCTCTGAACCGACCTCCGACAACCCGATATGCCTGATGTAGCCGGCCTGTTTCAGCTCGGCCATCGCGCCGATCGTGTCCTCGATCGGCACCTTGGGATCGAGCCGCGCCGGGCGGTAGATGTCGATGGCGTCGACGCCGAGCCGCTGCAGCGAATAGGACAGGAAGGTGCTGATGGCCTCGGGCCGGCTGTCATAGCCGAGCCAGCTCCTGTCGGGGCCGCGCAGCGCGCCGAATTTTACCGAGATCCGGACGTTGCGCGGACCTGCGGACGCCAGCGCCTCGCGGATCAGCATCTCGTTGTGGCCCATCCCGTAGAAGTCGCCGGTGTCGAGCAGCGTGATGCCGGCGTCGAGCGCGGCGTGGATGGTGGCGATGCTCTCGGACCGGTCGGTGGGGCCGTAGAAGTCCGACATGCCCATGCAGCCTAGTCCGATGACCGAAACGTCGGGGCCGGTCGAGCCGAGTTGGCGGGTTTGCATGATCAATCTCCTCTTGCTGGCGCAGGCGGCCTGCTGGCCCGCCCGGACAACGCGGATATCGGCGCATTTCCTCGGTTCGATAAGCTGGACAATTTCGAATGGACTGTTCAACATATCGAACAATGAGCGAGCCGGACCTCCGTGATCTTCAAGCCTTCGCTGCCGTGGCTCGCAGCGGCAATTTCCGCCGGGCTGCGCGCGAGCAGGGCCTCGCGGCATCCAGCCTCAGCCAGCGGCTCAAGGAGCTGGAGCAGCGGCTCGGCGCCCGGCTGCTCAACCGGACCACGCGAAGCGTCGGCCTGACGCAGGCCGGCGAGGCGCTGCTGGCACGGCTCGAGCCGGCGCTGTGCGAGATCGAAGCGGCGATCCATCAGGTGCGCGGCCAGCAGCAGGTCGCGGCGGGGCGCCTGCGCATCAATGCGCCGCCGCCCGCGGTCGATCTGGTGCTGGCGCCGATGGTCGCGCCGTTCCTTCAGGCCTATCCGCTGATCGAGCTCGAGATCGTCGCCGACAGCGGCTTCGTCGACATCGTGCAGGCCGGGTTCGATGCCGGCGTGCGCTATGGCGAGCACCTGGCGCAGGACATGATCGCCGTGCCGCTCGGCGAAACGCAGCGCTACGCCATCGTCGCCTCACCGCACTATGTGGCGCAGCATGGCCGTCCCGCGCATCCGCGCGACCTGCTGCAGCATGGCTGCATTCGCACGCGCTTCTCGTCCGGTGCGATGCTGGATTGGGAGTTCGAGAAGGACGGGCAGGTGATCAGGATCGCGCCGCCGGCCCGGCTGATCGCGGTCCAGCTCGGTCTGGCCTTCCGTGCCGCCTGCGACGGGGTCGGCTACTGGGCGACATTCGAGGGACATGTGCGCGATGCGCTGGCGGCAGGCCGCCTCGTCAGCGTGCTGGACGACTGGTGCCCGCCGTTCCCCGGACCGTATCTATATTACCCGAGCCGCCGGCAACCGCCGCCGGCGCTGGCGGCGTTCGTCGCGTTCGTCGGGGAGGGGCGGAAGCGCGCGGGCGCCCCGCACCCAGCTGCCGTCCCGGCCTTGAGCCGAGACCCATAACCACCAGCGTGAACGAGACGATGACGACCAGCGATGTCCCACGCGGGCATTACGCGGTACGGGTCCCTGCGTTCGCAGCGGCGACGCTGATTATGGGGTCGAGTGACCGGCCTACAACATGCTCGGCAGCACGCGGTCCGGCGGGCGGTGGTTGTCGAGGAAGGTCTTGATGTTGATGATGACCTTCTCGCCCATCTCGACGCGGCCTTCGATGGTGGCCGAGCCCATGTGCGGCAGCAGCGTCACCTTGCCGGCCTTGGCGAGCCGGACCAGGCGCGGATTCACCGCGGGCTCGTGCTCGAACACGTCGAGACCGGCGCCGGCGATGTCGCCGGCCTCGATCAGCCGCGTCAGCGTCTCCTCGTCGATCACCTCGCCGCGTGCGGTGTTGACGATGTAGGCGTCCTTGCGGATCAGCTTCAGCCGGCGTGCCGACAGCAGATGGAACGTCGCCGGCGTGTGCGGGCAGTTGACCGAGATGATGTCCATCCGCGCCAGCATCTGGTCGAGGCTCTCCCAGTAGGTAGCGCCGAGCTCGTCGGCGATCACGGGAGCGACCGGGCGGCGGTTGTGATAGTGGATCTGCAGGCCGAAGGCGCGGGCACGCCGCGCCACGGCCTGGCCGATCCGGCCCATGCCGATGATGCCCAAGCGCTTGCCGCCGATGCGGTGGCCGAGCATCCAGGTCGGCGACCAGCCCGCCCAGTTCTTGCCCTCGGTGAGGATCGAGGCGCCCTCGATCAGCCGCCGCGGCACGGCGAGGATCAGCGCCATGGTCATGTCGGCGGTGTCCTCGGTAAGGACCTTCGGCGTGTTGGTGACGGTGATGCCGCGCGCCACCGCCGCCGCGACGTCGATGTTGTCGACGCCGTTGCCGAAGTTGGCGATCATGCGCAGCTTGCAATCGGGCTGATTGAGGATGTCGGCGCTGATGTGGTCGGTGACGGTCGGAACCAGCACCTCGGCGGTGCGCACGGCGTCGGCGAGTTGTTCCTGGCTCAACGGCTCGTCGTCGAGATTGAGCCTGGCGTCGAACAGCTCGCGCATGCGCGTCTCGACCGAGTCCGGCAGCTTGCGTGTCACCACGACGAGGGGCTTTTTCCTACCTGACATGTGCTGCTCTCATGAGATCCTTCAGACCTCATTAACCGGGTTCGCCGAAACTACCGTCGTCGCCTGAGAGCGGCGCTTCCCTGGACTGGTCGTGTCGGATCTCGCAGGTGGGCCGATCCGTCCCTGACAGGGCTTCGCGAGCGATTCTCAGGCGCTTCCTGGCCGCTTGTGTTCGGTCCTGTCTAGCAGAAGGCCCGGCCAAGACAAGAAGCCAACGGCAGGTCGGGACTGGCGCTTTCGGCAAGCCCTCTCCGAGCACGAAGGGGGGCAGCCGGGCGGTTCGATGGGGATCGGGCGAAGGATCGCAACGTAATCCGCTTTGATCGGAGCGCGGGTCGATCCTTTCGAGGGAGAGTGAGTTGAGTAAATTGACGTTGTGGCGTTTCGGTGCTGTCGTGGTGCTGCTGGTCTGTCTGTTCGACGTTGCCGTCGGCAGGGGCGGCGTTGCGGCGAAGGACTCCGTTCTCACCACCAGCGGCCTGCCGGTGCCGCGCTATGTCAGCCTGAAGTCGGATCATGTGAACGTTCGCGCCGGTCCGACCAAGGACAACGACGTGGCCTGGGTCTATACGCGCTCCGGCCTGCCGGTCGAGATCACTGCGGAATATGAGAACTGGCGCCGCGTGCGCGATTCCGAAGGCTCGGAGGGGTGGGTCTATCACTCGTTGCTGTCGGGGCGCCGCACGGCGGTGGTCACGATGAAGAACAAGGACGATCTCGCCCCGATCTACGAGAGCGCCGACGCGACCAGCGCGGTCACCGCGCGGCTGCAGGCCGGCGTTGTCGCGCAGGTGAAGAAATGCGGCAACGGCTGGTGCCGCGTGCTCGGCAATGGTTTCGAAGGCTGGATCCAGCAGCAGCGGCTGTGGGGCGTCTACGCCGACGAGCAGGTCAATTGAAGGCCCAGGTCAGCGCAATGCGCTGACCTCCATCCTGACGCGCTCCCGACACAAAAATGCCCGCAGCGGGTGCGGGCATGGTGCTTCGATGAAGACCTTCCGGAGGCTCAGCGCTTCTTGCGCAGCCGGACGACCATGTCGATCCGGGCGATCTCGTAACCTTCGGGCGCCTCCGGCAGCTTCGACAGCGCCAGATGCTGGTCCGGGATGTCGACCAGCTCGTGGTTGTTCTCGAGATAGAAGTGATGGTGGGCGGTGACGTTGGTGTCAAAATACGTCTTCGTGCCGTCAACGCTGACCTGGCGCAGCAGGCCGGCGTCGGTCAGCTGGTTCAGCGTATTATAGACCGTGGCGAGCGAGACCGGAACCTTGGCCAGCGTCGCTTCCTCATAGAGCATTTCGGCGGTCAGATGCCGCGCGCCCTTGCCGAACAGCAGCCAGCCGAGGGCCATGCGCTGGCGGGTCGGGCGCAGCCCGGCCGCCTGCAGCATCTCGTTGACGTCGTGCCATGGGCAGCCATTGAGTGCTGGCTGCCGGCCGTTCCCGAGATCCGGGTTGCCGCGGTCATGACCACTCATCGAGGCGTTGTTGCTGACATCCACTTCAAGCACCGCACAATCTCGCTCTCATCCACAACCGATATAGGAAGAAACCCATTCAGATGCAAGCTTATCGCAACTAACGTATCTAGAACGCTCCTAAACTGCATTTGCCGCCCGGTTCGGGCGCCGGCCCTGGTGCTGCGTCGATTTACCTGGATACGCGCATTGACGCCGCAATCCTCTATGTTAGAGAGCGCCCGGACCCGATTTGCCCTGCCATGGTGAGCGCCGCCGGCCGTGATGGCCATGTGCGCGAATCCAGGCGTCGTTAGGCCCGCCGCTGACAGCGGTCATGTTCGCCAAGTGCGATGGCCCAGCCTTCGTGCCGACGCGATGACCGGCCAGCGCGGCGCGGAAGGGGGCGGCGCGCGGGAAGGGTCCATGTCGCGCGGCACAAATTCCACCGGGGATCGTTGAGAAAGGCCACCAAGCATGCTGGATCGGCGCAGCGCATATGAATACGAGGACCTGCTGGCCTGCGGCCGCGGGGAGCTGTTCGGCCCCGGCAATGCACAACTGCCGCTGCCGCCGATGCTGATGTTCGATCGGATCGTCGAGATCTCCGAGACCGGCGGCGAGTTCGGCAAGGGCGTCGTCCGCGCCGAGCTCGACGTGAAGCCGGATCTCTGGTTCTTCGGCTGCCATTTCAAGAATGATCCGGTGATGCCGGGCTGTCTCGGCCTCGATGCGATGTGGCAGATGGTCGGCTTCTACCTCGGCTGGACCGGCGGCGCGGGGCGCGGCCGTGCGCTGGGCCTCGGCGATCTCAAGTTTTCCGGCCAGGTGCTGCCGACCGCCCGCAAGGTTGTGTACAACGTCGACATCAAGCGCGTGATGCGCTCAAAGCTGGTGCTCGGTATTGCCGACGGGTGGCTTTCGATGGATGGCGAGATTATCTATCGCGCCAAGGACCTGAAGGTCGGCCTGTTCAAGCAGGGCGCCGCGCCGACTTGAACCGGCAGGCTGCGACCACAGACAGTGCAGCAGGCACGGCTGCAACACAACACACGAGCAAGGTGAGGCGGACATCATGAGGCGGGTTGTCATCACGGGCATGGGCATCGTCTCATCGATCGGCAACAACACCCAGGAGGTGCTCGCCAGCCTGTACGAGGCGAAGTCCGGTATCTCCCGCGCCGAGAAATATGCCGAGCTTGGTTTTCGTTCGCAGGTGCAAGGTGCGCCGACGCTGAATCCCGCCGATGTGGTCGACCGCCGCGCCATGCGCTTCCTCGGCGAGGGGGCGGCGTGGAATCATGTCGCCATGGAGCAGGCCATCCTCGATTCCGGGCTGGAGCCGACCGACGTCTCCAACGTCAGAACCGGCATCATCATGGGCTCAGGCGGGCCATCGACGCGCACGCTGGTGGAAGCGGCCGACATCACCCGCACCAAGGGCCCGAAGCGCGTCGGTCCGTTCGCCGTGCCGAAGGCAATGTCGTCGACGGCCTCGGCGACGTTGGCGACCTGGTTCAAGATCAAGGGCGTCAACTACTCGATCTCCTCGGCCTGTGCGACGTCCAATCATTGCATCGGCAATTCCTACGAGATGATCCAGTACGGCAAGCAGGACGTGATGTTCGCCGGCGGCTGCGAAGAGCTCGACTGGACGCTGTCGGTGCTGTTCGACGCGATGGGTGCGATGTCGTCGAAGCACAACGACACGCCTGCGACCGCGTCGCGGCCCTATGACGTCACGCGCGACGGCTTCGTGATCGCCGGCGGCGCCGGCGTCCTCGTGCTGGAAGAGCTCGAGCACGCCAAGGCGCGCGGCGCCAAGATCTACGGCGAGATCGTGGGCTACGGCGCGACCTCGGACGGCTACGACATGGTGGCGCCGTCGGGCGAAGGCGCCGAGCGCTGCATGCAGCTCGCGCTGTCGACCGTGAAGACGAAGATCGACTACATCAATCCGCATGCGACTTCGACGCCGGCCGGCGATCCGCCGGAGATCGAGGCGATCCGCAAGGTGTTCGGCCGCGGCGAGAAATGTCCGCCAATCTCGGCGACCAAGGCGCTGACCGGCCACTCGCTCGGCGCCACCGGCGTCCAGGAAGCGATCTATTCGCTGCTGATGATGAAGAACGGCTTCATCTGCGAGAGCGCCAACATCACCGAGCTCGATCCCGCCTTCGCCGACATGCCGATCGTGCGCAAGCGCATCGACAACGCCAAGCTCGGCACCGTGCTGTCGAACTCGTTCGGCTTCGGCGGCACCAACGCGACGCTGGTGTTCAAGCAGCTCGACGCCTAAGATTTCCAACAGCAGTGGTTTCGTCGGCGTCATGGCCGGGCAGCAGCGCGAAGCTCATTCTTCGCACCGATGTCCGGCCATTGGCGTCTCGAAGGCGGAACGATCATCCTGGCTGGGTCGATCCCGGCATGACGAAGGAGAGACATCATGCAGGGACTGATGGCAGGCAAGCGCGGCCTGGTCATGGGCATCGCCAACGACCATTCGATCGCCTGGGGCATCGCCAAGACGCTGGCTGCGCATGGCGCGGAGATGGCCTTCACCTATCAGGGCGACGCGCTCGGCAAGCGCGTCCGTCCGCTCGCCGACGAGCTCGGCGTCAAGCACGTGTTGCCTTGCGACGTCGAGGACATCGCCAGCGTCGACGGCGTGTTCACCACATTGCGCGAGGCCTGGGGCGGGCTCGACTTCGTCGTCCATGCGGTCGCCTTCTCCGACAAGAACGAGCTCAAGGGCCGCTACGCCGACACCTCGCGCGAGAATTTTGCGCGCACGATGCTGATCTCCTGCTTCTCCTTCACCGAGATCGCCAAGCGCGCCGCCGAGCTGATGCCGGAGAGCGGCGGCAGCATGATCACCTTGACCTTCGACGGCTCCAACCGCGTGATGCCGAACTACAACGTGATGGGTGTCGCCAAGGCCGCGTTGGAAGCCTCGGTGCGCTATCTCGCCGCCGACTACGGCCGCCGCAGCATCCGTGTCAACGCGATCTCGGCCGGCCCGGTGCGCACGCTGGCGGGCTCGGGCATCGGCGATGCCCGCTTCATGTTCGCCTTCCAGCAGAAGCACTCGCCGCTCGGTCGCGGCGTGACCCTGGAGGAGCTTGGCGGCTCGGCGCTCTATCTGCTGTCGGAGCTGTCCGGCGGCGTCACCGGCGAGATCCACTACGTCGATTCCGGCTACAACGTGATCTCGATGCCGCGCCCCGAGGATCTCAAGGCGGACTGACCTCCGCGCGCATCGGCGGTATCAGGGGAACGCGAGACTCCGTCCCCCGATCGACCCAAATTTTCCCAGTTGAAGACAATGTTCCTGAACGGCTAATCAGGAAGCATTGGCGCAACTCGTGTTGGTTGTTGCGACGACGCTGCGATGCATCATGACCGGTGCATCGGCCGCGGCCGTCAGCCAGCCGCTCGCGCCGGCAGCAAGACAAGTCGTGGGGGCGATTGATGCTGCGTTCGAAGGCCCGTGTCATCGCTCTCTGCGCGATGACCGGCATTGCGCTTGTGGCAGGGGGCGCCGGGCCGGCGCAGGCGCAATCGAGCGTCTGGGACTCCACGATCTCCAACACCAGCTGGTATGTGCCGACGGCGCAGCTGCTCGCGTACATGTCGCCGAAGACGGGCTTCTCCAATCCGGTCCCGATCGGTGACCAGACGTTGTGGACCTTGGGCACCGCGACCAACGGCGCCTTCACCGGCACCAGCGTCGCGCAGCTCAGGATCGGGCTGGCGCTGCTGACGGACACCTCGACCATCCAGGGCTTCGTCACCACCAGCGGCCAGATCACCATGCTGTTCACGCCGACCGGCGGCGGCACCGTGACGGTCGGACTCGGCTATATGCGCAACGTCAACGGCGTGACCAGCATGGAAATGCAGATGATCACCGGCGACAGCCTGCTGGTGACGCATTGGGCCTACATGCTGCCCTATGATCCCGCGACCTTCACGCCGCCGCCCTCGGCACCGGTGCCGGCCAACTCCGTGCCGCAATGGGCGTGGACCGCCGGCACGCCTTGGCGGATCGTCAGTCCGACGTTGTTCGGCACGCAGGCGCCGGGCCGTTTCGTCATCACCAACTATCAGAACGGCTATTTCTGGGGTGCGGGCGTCGCGCCGCCCGGCAGCGCCGCGGCCGGCTTCACGCTGCTCGGCTCGGTGACTCCCGAGGGCAGCGTGCTGTTCAACACCCTCTCGCGCGGCACCCTGACCAGCCTCTATGGCACGGCGAGCGGCAACGCCGCAGGCGCGCAGATGCTGGTGTCGACCTACGACCTCACCGGAAACCTGACCGGAGGACTGGCGACGATGTCGCTGATCCGGCCTTATGCGGATACGCTGCGGTCTGCGGGCGGCCGCGTCGGACTGGAAGCGGCTGACGTGCTGTACCGGCTGTCGATGACGTCGGCCGGCTGGACCGGATCGATGGTCTCAGGCTTTGCCGCACTCGACAATCTCGACGGCCCTTCTCTCGGCGCTGCCGTGAAGCAGACATTGCCGGTGTTGACCGGGGCGGCCTCGCAGGCGACCCATGTCAGCCAGCAGGCGTTCCGGCAGACGATGACCAACAGGCTCGACGATGTCGGCAGCATCGGCTGGGCCGCTGGTCGCAATGTCTGGATGCAGCCTCTCGGCAGCACCGCGCAGCAGACGGGACGCGATGGCGTTCCCGGCTATGACGCCTCCGGCGGCGGTCTGGCGTTCGGCGCCGACGTCGCAGTCTCGTCCCGCGCCATCATTGGCGGCGTTCTCGGTTATTCTCATCACACGATCACCGGAAGCGACGCGGCCGTGCCGAACCGTCTCGGTCTCGCCTCCTATCAGCTCGGGCTCTATGGAGCCTACGCGATCACCCGTGATGTCCTCTTCGACTATCAGCTCGATGGCGGATCGACCGATAACGGCGAAAACCGGTCGCTGAGCTTCATGGGCGCATCCGCCGGCGGCAGCTATCGCTCCTACAGCGGCCATGCCGGCGCAGGCATCAAGACGCGCATTCCGCTGCAGGACGGATTCGCGCTCGTTCCAGCACTGCGCCTGGACTACGGCACGGTTCGCAGCAATTCCTACGGCGAGAACGGTGCCGGCGGCTTCAGCCTCAACGTCGATCCTCAGATCTATCAGGAGCTCGTGACGACGGCGCAGCTGAAAGCGGTCTACGCGCCCACCAGGCAGATTCGTCTGACCAGCGATATAGGCGTCGGCTACAACACGCTGAATCAGCCATTGCAGATCCGCGCGACGTTCTCGGGCGGCGGCGAGAGCTTCGTCACCCACGGCCTCGGCCTGTCGCCATGGATCTATTCGGCGGGCCTTGGTCTTGTGGCCGCCGGCAACGACCGGCTCGACCTCAGCATCCGCTATGGCATCAACGCGACATCGTCCGGTCTCGTCCAGCAGTCGGGCCACGCGGTGCTGAAGATCAGGCTGTGACGCGCCGAGCTCGTCGTTCTATTCGCGCCCGAAATAGGCCGGCAAGCGCTGGTCGAGCCGGAATTTGAGCATCGAACGCGCCATGTCGCGCAGCACATTGTTGTTCGCAGCCTCCGGCGGCGAAGCGGGGAATGCGGAGTTGTCGACGTCCCCGGCGTGAGACGGCGGTCCGACGCCGGACGTCAGCCGTGAGAGCAGCGATCTGGAGCTCGTGGCAGGCTCGCGCGTCTCGAACGTCGCGCCGTCATAGAGCTGGATATCGATCATGGTGAAGACGTGGCTGATCCGGCCGAATCCCTCGCCCCGGTTGATGACACCGACGCCGGTAACCTCGTCGTTTGTCGAGGGTTCGCTGTCGGTCCGGCGGGTGATCACGAGGTAGCGAGCGCACCCTGCCGTGCCGGCCACCTTCCTGACGATGGGCGTGAGCTTCCCGTTCTCGGCCTTGACCGGTGGCGACTGATAGAACGGATCGAATGCGCCCCTGGGGACGCTGATGCGGCGGATCCCGCTATCACCCGCGGCTGCCTTCACACGCGTGTAGACGATGTCGTCGAAACCCCAGGACACCGGCACTTCGGCGTACTCGTTGCCCAGGCGGGTCATGCCGTTCTTCTGCACCGTGAAGACATCGCCGAGCGCGGCGATCACCCCGACCTCGCACGGTCCGCCCTCGCGGAGGGCCGTCGTCGGCTTGGCTGCGTTGGGCTTGGCTGCCTTGGCAGCGGTGCCCGCGGTCTTTGGCGTTGTTTTGGCATTCAGCGGCGCCGGCGCCGATTGCGCCAGGGCATTGGTGCATGACCAGATCACGGCCATGAACAGCGGCGCCAGTCGGCGAGAGATTGTCACTGGGAGAGCTCGTCGCATAAGGGAGAGGATTGGGCCAATGAAGCTCGTTCGAACCGTGTGAACGCGGGCGACGGCATCATTCGATCTTCAGATAGCTCGGCAGGTCGCGATCGAGCTTCGCCGCGACCAGGGTGCGCAGCCGCTCGCGCAGGACGGTGCTGGAGGCCGCAGCCGCGAGAGGCTCGGGGAAGTCGGCATTGTTGAGCTTGTTGAGAGGATCCTCGGTGAGCCTCATGGTCTCGGCCAGCCTGGCGCCGGTATCCGCCGAGAACGAGCTGATCTTCTCGTAGGATTGGCCGTCGATGAGCGTGATGTTGACGTTCGCAAACAGATGCGAGTGCCTGAGGATCGATCCGACCCCCTGATTGTAGGCGCCGATGCCTCTGAGCCTCAGGGTGGTGTTGGGAATGGTCGTCTCGAACCTGGTGACGACGAGGTAGCGTGCGCAGTTGGCATTCGTGGTGACGTTGCGCACGATCGAGGCCAGGCTCTCCTTCGGATCGGGCAGGAAGCGCGACGTCGGATGGTAGTACGGCTCGAACGCGCCTTTTGGATAGCCGATCCTGTGCACGGCCGGGTCGCCGCCGGTGGCCGCGCGCACGCGCGCCATGGCGAGGTCGTCCAGTCCCCATCCCGGCAACGTGACTTCGTCCTCTTCGATTTCAAACACGGTGAGGCCGAACTTGCTGACGGCGAGCTGGTCGCCGAGTGCGGCAATGACGCCAAGACGGCACGGACCGCTTTCGATGGCGCCTGGTTTCGCCATCGCCTTTGTCTTTCCGGAGGGTTTCTTGGCCGCGGGGGCGGCCTTGGGCGCCGTTGCTGACGGAGCCTGGGCCCAAGCCCCGGTTGCGAAGGCAGCGGCGAGGACGACGAGCGCAAGGCGGCGGATCGGCAGGAGCGGCACGGACATGGGGACGGTTCGAGAATGCAAGGTCGTCGGGAACTCGAACTTAGTTCGCCTGCGAAGGCGCACGCAACGGTTTCCGGTCGCCACGCGCAAGATTTGCGCTTGCACGCTCTGCGATCAGGAGGCCGCCGCCTGACCGTCACGCTTCCAGCGATAGTATTTCATGATCCGGCCGTGCAGCGGGTCAGCTTCCTCCTTTTCCAGCACGAAGCCCTCGCGCTCGTACCAGCGCCACGCCTTGTCGTTGCCCTTCGCGCAGCGCAGCCACACTTCGTCGGGGAGCAGCTCGCGGGTGAAGGCGAGCAGCCGGCGGCCGAGCGAGCGGCCCTGATGGGACGGGGCGATCATCAGCTGGTCGAGATAGAGCGTGGGGACGTTGATCGCGAGCATCGCCGCGAGGCCGCCGCGGTCGTCGGCGACATACAGGCTCCAACCGCCGGCGACTTCGCGCGGCACGCGCTCCCTGAGGACCGCGAGCAGCCTCTCGCTCTGCGTTTCCAGGCCCGTCGAACACCAGCTCTCCATCCAGAGCCTGGCGACGGCGTCGTATTCGTCCGGGCGGGCAGGGCGGATGATAGGATGGTGCATGTGGGTGACCTTAAGCGGGGTGACGGCCTCTGCATCCGCAGCCGTGACCCGGGACGCGCGAGGGTGCGCGACCGATAGGACAACAAAAAAGGGCGGCCCGAAAGCCGCCCTTTGTGTTTCACTCGAATGGTGCCCCGGCTTTACTCGCCGGCGGCTTCGCGCGCCTCGGCGGGCGCGTCCTTCTGCTTGGCCTCGAGATCCTCGCCGGTGGTCTGGTCGACCGCCTTCATCGACAGCCGGGTCTTGCCGCGGTCGTCGAAGCCGAGCAGCTTGACCTTGACCTTGTCGCCTTCCTTGACGACGTCGGTGGTCTTCTGCACGCGCTTGTCGGCGAGCTGCGAGATGTGCACGAGGCCGTCGCGGGTGCCGAAGAAGTTCACGAAAGCGCCGAACTCCATCACCTTGACGACGGTGCCGTCATAGATCTGGCCGACCTCCGGATCGGAGGCGATCGACTTGATCCACTTGATGGCGGCCTTCATCGCCTCGCCGTCGTTGGAGGCGACCTTCACGGTGCCGTCGTCCTCGATGTTGACCTTGGCGCCGGTCTTCTCGACGATCTCGCGGATCACCTTGCCGCCGGTGCCGATCACTTCGCGGATCTTGTCGGTCGGGATCTTGAAGGTCTCGATGCGCGGCGCGTATTCGCCGAGCTCGGCGCGCGCGGCGGTCAGCGCCTTGGACATCTCACCCAGGATGTGGATGCGGCCTTCGCGGGCCTGGCCCAGCGCAACCCGCATGATCTCCTCGGTGATGCCCTCGATCTTGATGTCCATCTGCAGCGAGGTGATGCCGCTCTCGGTGCCCGCAACCTTGAAGTCCATGTCGCCGAGATGGTCCTCGTCGCCGAGAATGTCGGACAGCACGGCGAAGCGGCTGCCTTCCAGGATCAGACCCATCGCGATGCCCGCAGTCGGCCGCTTCAGCGGCACGCCTGCATCCATCAGCGCCAGCGAGGAGCCGCAGACGGTGGCCATCGACGACGAACCGTTGGACTCGGTCACCTCCGACACCACGCGCGTGGTGTAGGGGAACTCGTGATGCGGCGGCAGCACCGGGTGGATGGCGCGCCAGGCGAGCTTGCCGTGGCCGATCTCACGGCGCTTGGTGCCGCCGAGACGGCCGGTCTCACCGACGGAGTAGGGCGGGAAGTTGTAGTGCAGCAGGAACGTCTCTTTGTACGTCCCCGACAGCGCGTCGATGTACTGCTCGTCCTCGCCGGTGCCGAGCGTGGTTACGACCAGCGCCTGGGTTTCGCCGCGGGTGAACAGCGCCGAACCGTGGGCGCGGGGCAGCACGCCGACCTCGCAGACGATGTTGCGCACCGTCTTGGCGTCACGGCCGTCGATGCGCTTGCCGGTGTCCAGGATGTTCCAGCGGACGATCTTGGCCTCGAGCTCCTTGAACACGGCGGCGATCCGGAGCTTGTCGTATTTCGGCTCCTGCCCCTCGGGGAAGAAGTAGGCCATCACCTTTTCCTTGACGGCGCCGACGGCAGCATAGCGCTGCTGCTTGATCGGAATCGCGTAGGCGTTGCGCAGGTCCTGCTCGGCGATCCCGAGCATCTCCTTCTCGATCGCGCCGTTGTCGATGATCGCGACGTCGCGCGGCTCCTTGGCGGCCTTCTCGGCGAGCTCGATGATCGCGTTGATCACCGGCTGGAAGTGACGGTGACCGAACATCACCGCACCGAGCATGATGTCCTCGTTGAGCTCCTTGGCCTCCGATTCCACCATCAGCACGGCGTCCGAGGTGCCGGCGACGACCAGGTCGAGCTGGGTGTCGGCCATCTCGTCGAGGGTCGGATTGAGGATGTATTCGTCATTGGCGAAGCCGACGCGGGCCGCGCCGATCGGACCCTTGAACGGAACGCCCGACAAGGTCAGGGCGGCCGACGCGCCGACCAGCGCCACGATGTCCGGATCGTTCTCCATGTCGTGCGACAGCACGGTCACGATCACCTGGGTCTCGTTGCGCCAGGCATCGACGAACAGCGGGCGGATCGGGCGGTCGATCAGGCGGGAGACCAGCGTCTCCTTCTCGGTCGGACGGCCCTCGCGCTTGAAATAGCCGCCGGGAATGCGGCCCGCGGCGTAGGTCTTTTCCTGATAGTCGACGGTCAGGGGCAGGAAGTCGACGCCCTCGCGCGGCGCCTTGGCGGCGACGACGGTCGCGAGCACGACGGTCTCGCCATAGGTGGCGACGACGGCGCCGTCAGCCTGGCGGGCGATCTTGCCGGTTTCCAGCCTGAGCGGACGCCCACCCCAGTCGATCTCGACGGAATGCTTGGTAAACATGGGTATCTTCTTTCATGAGATGATCGAAGGCAGACCCCCCGGAAACAAAAAAACCATGCGCAAGATTGCAGGGCGCTGGAAAACGATCAGCGCCCTGCGATCCTGCCATGGTTTTCTTATTTCGGATGGCGTCCATCCTTCTCGTAAATAACGGGCACCTTGCCCGTTACGCCCAGCGGCCGGATTGCTGCTGAGGCGTACTGCATGGTCCGGGCAGGATCAGTCGAAGAGCGTATCTGCCTCTTTCCAGATCCAGCCAGACCGCATGATCCCGGACTCGCGAACGCCGCGATCGAAGCGGCGTCCTCGGCATCATGCCATCAACGCGCGCTGGACCGCGCGCGCTCATTCCAACGCGAAGCTCAACGACGGATGTTGTGCTTCTCGAGCAGCGCCTTGTAGCGCGCCTCGTCGTTCTTCTTCAGATAGTCCAGCAGCGAACGGCGGGTCGACACCAGCTTCAGGAGACCGCGGCGGGAGTGGTTGTCCTTGCCGTGGGTCTTGAAATGGCTGGTCAGGTTGTTGATGCGTTCCGACAGGATCGCAACCTGCACCTCGGGAGAACCGGTATCACCGGCCTTGGTGGCATTCGCCTTGATGATTTCCGCCTTGCGCTCTGCGGTCACCGACATCGTCAGTCTCTTTCGTTGCGACCGGAGCTGGCAGTCAGTCCGGTCAGGTTGAACACGCGCTTGGGGATGAGTTCGCCATTGCCAATTTCGGCAAGCGCCAGAAGGCGGCCTGCGACCGTGACATAGACTGTGCCGCTACTATTGGGCGCATCCCGTCCGCGCAACAAAACGGCCTGGCCCCTGTGGAGCCTTGCCGCATCAGCCCGAGTGACGGCCAGTGCCGGGATGTCGTCCAGCGCGGTCTCAACGGGCAGGAGTGCGTCGGCGAGGCTTCCCTCACCGGACGCGGCTCTATTGCACAAAGCCTCCAACTGTTCCAGCGGAATCATGTCGTTCTCGGTAAACGGACCCACCAGGGTCCGCCGGAGCGCGCTGATATGGCCGTAACAGCCGAGGAGGCGGCCCATGTCGCGGGCCAGCGCCCGGACATAGGTTCCCTTGCCGCATTCCGCCTCGAATACCGAATGGTCGGGGTCGGGCTGGTCGACGAGGGTCAGTTCATGGATCTCGACCGGGCGCGGCTGGAGCTCGACGACCTCGCCGTCGCGGGCGAGATCATAGGCGCGCTCGCCCTGGATCTTGATCGCGGAATAGCGCGGCGGCGTCTGCTCGATCCGGCCGGTAAATTGCGGCAGCAGCGCCCGGATCGCCGCGGCATCCGGCCGGCCGTCGCTGGTCTCGACGACCCGTCCTTCGGTGTCGTCGGTATCGCGCTCCTCGCCCCAGGTCACGGTGAAGCGGTAGCGCTTGCGGCCGTCCATCACGAAGGGAACCGTCTTGGTGGCTTCGCCCAGCGCGATCGGCAGGCCGCCGGAGGCGAGCGGATCGAGCGTGCCGGCATGGCCGGCGCGCTTGGCCTGGAACAGGCGCTTCACCACCGCCACGGCCTGGGTCGAGGTCATGCCGATCGGCTTGTCGAGCACGACCCAGCCATGGACGTCGCGACGATCGCGGCGCGGCTGGCTGCCCTGACCGTTCCCTTGGCGCGGCTTGTTGCGCGGATCGTTGTTGTCGCGCGGCGGGCGTCCGTCGGCAGAATGGATCGTCTTGGCCGCGGTCGGTTCGGCGCTCGGCGCGTCGACAGTGCCGGTTTCGGGGGGAATGGTCATCAGCTCTCTTCCGAATCCGAATTGAGGTCTCTCTGCACCGCGGGTGTTCGCAGTAATTTCTCGATCCGTTCCGCTTCGTCGAATCGCTCGTCGACGCGGAAGCGGATGTCAGGTGCAAATTTCAGGTTAACGCGCCGCGCGATGTCGCCGCGCAGGAACTTCTTGTTGCGCTCCAGCGCCGTGAGCACCACGTCCGTATCCTGTCCGCCGAGCGGCATGATGTAGATCGTGGCGAGCTTCAGATCGGGCGACATGCGGACTTCGGGCACCGTAATGATGTGTCCCTCCAGGTCCGGGTCGTGCACGTCACCGTGGCTGAGAATGTCGGCGACAGCGTGACGCACGGTCTCGGCCACGCGCAACTGACGCTGCGAGCCGCCGGAAGCGGCGCTTCCCCTCTGGTGATGGCGAGGCATTTTTCAAAAATCCAATGGATCGTCGCCCGGCGTGAGCACGGGCGAGAGGATCATTCTGATTGAGTTCAACGACGCTTCGTTAAGTTCAAGAGGCGCGGCGATTCCGCAGGTGCACGGAATCGCTGCTCGCTCGAATTGCAGCGCTCTGTAGGATTCGGACTTACAGCGAGCGCTGGATGGTCTCCACGCGATAACACTCGATGACGTCGCCGACACGCATGTCGCCGTAGCTCTCGAAGGCCATGCCGCATTCCTGGCCGGCCTGCACTTCCTTCACTTCGTCCTTGAAGCGCTTCAGGGTCGACAGCTTGCCCTCGTGAACCACGACGTTGTCGCGGATCAGGCGGACATTGGCGCCGCGTTCGACAGTGCCGTCGGTGACGCGGCAGCCGGCGACCTTGCCGACCTTGGAGATGTTGAACACCTCCAGGATCTGCGCATTGCCGAGCATGGTTTCCCGAAGCGTGGGGGCCAGGAGGCCGCTCATCGCCTTCTTCACGTCATCCACGAGGTCGTAGATGATGTTGTAGTAGCGGATCTCGATGCCGTTGCGCTTGGCGAGTGCGGCCGCTTCCTTGTTGGCTCGCACCGAGAAGCCGATGATCGCGGCGTTGAAGCCTTCGGCCAGCGTGACGTCGGACTCGCTGATGCCGCCGACGCCGGCATGCAGGATGCGGGCGGCGACCTCCTCGGTGCCGAGCTTCTCCAGCGAGCCGAGAATGGCTTCCAGCGAGCCCTGCACGTCGGCCTTGATGATCAGCGGGAATTCCTTGCGGCCCACAGTCTTCAATTGCGACATCATCTGTTCGAGCGAACCGCGCATGCCGGAGATCGAGGCTGCCGCGTTCTCGCGCTTCTGATGCGCGCGGTAGCTGGTGACCTGGCGGGCACGGGCTTCGTTCTCGACGACGGCGAGGCGATCGCCAGCTTCCGGCGGACCGTTGAAGCCGAGCACCTCGACCGGCACCGACGGGCCTGCCTCCTGCAGCGTCTCGCCCTGGTCCGAGATCAGCGCGCGGACGCGGCCCATCTCGGCGCCGGCGACGATGATATCGCCGACCCGCAAGGTGCCGCGCTGAACCAGCACGGTGGCGACCGGGCCGCGGCCGCGATCGAGCTTGGCTTCGATCACGGTGCCTTCGGCCGGGCGATCCGAATTGGTCTTGAGGTCGAGGATGTCGGCCTGCAACGCGATCATCTCGAGCAGACGATCGAGATTGGTCTTGTTCTTGGCGGACACCTCGACGTCGACGACCTCGCCGCCCAGCGATTCGACCTGCACCTCGTGCTGGAGCAGCTCGGTGCGGACGCGCTCGGGACGGGCGTCGGGCTTGTCGATCTTGTTGATCGCCACGATCATCGGCACCTTCGCCGCCTTGGCGTGATTGATCGCCTCGATCGTCTGCGGCATGACGCCGTCATCGGCCGCGACCACCAGCACGACGATGTCGGTGACCTTGGCTCCGCGGGCGCGCATCGCGGTGAACGCGGCGTGGCCGGGCGTGTCGATGAAGGTGATCTTCTTGCCGGAATCCGGCGCGGTCACCTGATAGGCGCCGATGTGCTGGGTGATGCCGCCGGCTTCACCCGAGACCACGTTGGCGTGGCGCAGCGCGTCGAGCAGCGAGGTCTTGCCGTGGTCGACGTGGCCCATGACGGTGACGACCGGCGAGCGCGGCTCGGTGTCGGTCGAATCGTCGACGACGTCGAACAGGCCCTCCTCCACGTCCGAGGCGGCGACGCGCTTGACGGTGTGGCCGAGTTCTTCCGCGATCAGCTGCGCGGTGTCGGCATCGATCACGTCGGTGATCTTGTGCATCGCGCCCTGGCGCATCAGCAGACGGATCACGTCGACCGCGCGCTCCGACATGCGGTTCGCCAGCTCCTGGATGGTGATGGCTTCCGGAATCGTCACCTCGCGGACGAGCTTCTCCTTCTGCTCGTTGGCGGCATGGCCCTTCAGGCGCTGCGTGCGGCGGCGGAACGACGCGATCGAGCGCTCGCGCACATCGTCGGCCGTGAGCGCCGTGACCACCGTCAGGCGGCCGCGCTGCTTCTGCGGGCCCGGCTTGTGCGTGGTCTTCGGCGGCGGCGCGGGACGTGCGGCTCCGCCGGGACCCCTGCGGATCTGGCGCGGACCCTCATCCTCGTCCGGACCGGCGGCAACCGCCGCCGGCGCGCGGCCGAGCGGACCGCCGGCGGCAGGACGGGCGCCGGCCGGGCGTGCGCCCGCCGGCTGAGCGCCACCGGGCCGCGAGCTCGGACCACCAATCTGCTGCGGCCGGCTGCCCGGTGCGCCGACGGGCCTGCCGGGGGCGGGCGTCGAGCGGGCCGGTGCGGCTGCGGCGGGCTGGGGCGCGGATGTCGCCGGACGGGGCGCCTCGCCTTCACCGAACCGCTTCTTGGCTTCGAGCTCGGCCTTGCGCTTGGCTTCCTCTTCGTGACGGTGCCGCTCTTCCTCGGCCTTGCGGCGCGCCTCGGCAGCCTCGCGCTCGGCGCGTTCGGCGGCTTCGCGCTCGGCGCGGCGGCGGGCTTCCTCTTCGGCCTGGCGGCGTTCCTCGATGTCGCGCACGCGGGCATCGGCCAGCGCGCTGGCGCGCGCCGAGCGCTCGTCCTCGGTCAGGGTGCGGAGCACGACGCCGGACCCGCCGCGCTGCGACGAGCCGGATGGGCGCGGTCCGGATGAGCGCGGCGATGGCGGGGGCGGCGGCGCCTTGGCGACGGTCGGCTCCGGCGCATGCGGCGCATCGGGCCCCCCATCGCCGACGCGGCGCTTGCCGCGCTTCTCGACCACCACCTGCTTGCTCCGGCCATGTGGGAAGCTCTGGCGTACCGTGCCGGTCTCGACGCGCGGCTTCAGCGTCAAGGTCTTGCTCGGGACACTCAGTTTCTTGTCGCCCGGAGTGTTGTTGTCGGCCATTCAGTCGTCCTAATCTCGTTACCAGCGTGCGGGCTACCGCACCGTCTCATTCGTGCAATCGTCGCGATGTCTTCGTAGCTATGGCTTCAAAGTGCTATGTCTTCGAAGTCGAAGCAGATTTCGTGGCCGCGGTTCCGGCAATCTTGTCAGCGTCGGCCGACCGGTATCGGACCAGTGTCTGGCTGCGCGACAGGAATGTCCTGCTCGCCGGGCCTGCGAGCACGGCAGCATGTATCACATTTGAGCGCCCAAGTGCCAAATCCAATTCTGCCGAAGTGAGACAGCAGATGATCGGAATTGTCGGGGCTTGGTCCTGACCCCCGTCGTTCGGCCGCACCAGCGCGTCGAGCTTGCGGATCCCGTCGGCTGCGCCGTCCGCGGCATGGACGAGGGCTGCCAATGTCGACCGTGATGGCCGCTGCGACAGCGCCGCTTCCACCTTGGAGAAACCGGAGACGACCTGACCGGCCTTGGCGGCAATCCCCAGCGCTTCGATCGCGCTACGGGCCAGCAAGGCTTCCAGGTCTGCGGCAAGGGTTGGCGGGACGCGGACGTTGGTCTTGAAGCCCCGGCTGAAATGGTGACGCCGCACCGCCTCCGCAACCGCCTGGCGCGAGGCGGTGATCCACAAGCCCCGTCCGGGCAGCTTGCGCTTGATGTCGGGCACGACCTCGCCCGACGGGCCGACGACGAAGCGGATCAGCTCGCCGATCGGCCGCACTTCGCGGCTGACCGCGCACATGCGCATGGTCGCGGACTTCTCGGTCCGCGGTCCATTGTCGAGCTCGGGGTCGGCCAAAGCGAGCATGCGGTGATGCGGCTCCTCATCTCAAGCGAGCTGGGTCAGGGAGGGGGTCATCGTGGTGTCCATGGGACGAGCCAAGCGGGTCAGGCGGGCTGTCCTTCGGTCGTTTCGTCCTCATTCTCGGGTTCGGCTTCGGCCTTGGCGAGGTCAGCCTCACTGACCCAGCCGGCCTTGACGCGGGCCTGCATGACCATGGCCTCGGCATCGTCGCGGGAGATATCGAGACCGTCGAGAATGCCGGGGAATTTGGTGGCTTCGCCACCCTCCTTGCGCTCGGTCCAGCCAACCAGATCGTCGGTCGCGCAGCCCGCGAGGTCCTCGACCGTCTTGATGTCGTTCTCGCCGAACTTGACCAGCATCTTGGTGGTGACGCCGGGCACGTCCTTCACCGCGTCCTCGACGCCGAGCTCCTTGCGCCTGGCCTCTAGCTCGGCTTCCTGCTGCTCGAGGAATTCGCGGGCGCGGGTCTGCAGCTCGGTCGCGGTCTCCTCGTCGAAGCCCTCGATGCCGGCGAGATCCTTGAGGTCGACCAAGGCGAGCTCCTCGACCGAGGTGAAGCCTTCGGACGCCAGCAGCTGGCCGACGACCTCGTCGACGTTCAGCGATTCCATGAACACGCGGGTGGAATTCTCGAAGTCGGCCTGGCGGCGCTCGGATTCCTCCTGCTCGGTCAGGATGTCGATGTCCCAGCCGGTCAGCTGCGAGGCGAGGCGGACGTTCTGGCCGCGGCGGCCGATCGCCAGCGAGAGCTGGTTGTTGGTGTCGGGCACCACGACCTCGATGCGCTCGCGGTCCTCGTCGATGACGACCTTGGCGACCTCGGCCGGCGCCAGCGCGTTGACCACGAAGGTCGCGATGTCGGGCGACCACGGAATGATGTCGATCTTCTCGCCCTGCAGCTCGTTCACCACCGCCTGCACGCGCGAGCCGCGCATGCCGACGCAGGCGCCGACAGGGTCGACCGAGGAGTCGCGGGAGACAACGCCGATCTTGGCGCGCGAGCCGGGGTCGCGAGCGACCGCCTTGATCTCGACGATGCCGTCATAAATCTCCGGCACCTCCTGCGCGAACAGCTTGGCCATGAACTGCGGATGGGTGCGCGACAGGAAGATCTGCGGGCCGCGGGTCTCGCGGCGGACGTCGAAGACGTAGGCGCGGACGCGGTCGCCGTTGCGGAACACCTCGCGCGGCAGCATCTCGTCGCGGCGGATGATCGCCTCGCCGCGGCCGAGGTCGAGGATCACGCTGCCATATTCGACGCGCTTGACGACGCCATTGACGATGTCGCCGATGCGGTCCTTGAACTCCTGGTACTGCCGGTCGCGCTCGGCCTCGCGCACCTTCTGCACGATGACCTGCTTGGCCGACTGCGCGGCGATGCGGCCATATTCCAGCGGCGGCAGGGTGTCGGCGATGGTGTCGCCGATCTGCGCGCCCGGGTTGGCGCGGCGCGCATCATCCAGCGAGATCTGGTTCGAGGGGTTCTCGACCTTCTCGACCACCAGCATGTGGCGCGACAGCCGCAGCTCACCCTTCTTCGGATCGATCTCGGCATGAACGTCGGTCTCGCTGCCGTAGCGGGCGCGGGCGGCCTTGGCGATCGCGTCTTCCATCGCCGCGATCACGATGCCGCGGTCGATCGACTTCTCGCGCGCGACGGCGTCGGCGATCTGCAGCAGTTCCAACCGGTTGGCGCTGACGGCCATGGCTCAAATCTCCTCTAATCAGGATCGATCTCGCCTCTGCGCGCGCGATCGGCGGCGAGGCGATGTTTCTTGGTATTGGTCGGCAGCGGCTTCTTGGCCGGCTTGTCGTCTTTTGCTTTCGGCTTCGGCTTGGGCTTCGCCTGGGCCGCCGGCTTGGCGTGCGGCGCCAGCGGTGGGACGATTCCAAGCTCGCGCTTCTTCTCGCGCTCGGCCGCCTTGCCGCGGCGCATGGATTCGGCGATCAGCTCGTCGGTCAGCACCATCTTGGCGTCGCCGATGTCGGCCATCGGCAGCACGACATCCGGCTCCTGGTCCTTGGCCACGTCATCGCGGGTGATGCGCACGCCGTCGCCTTCGACGCCGGCGATGATGCCGCGGAAGCGTTTGCGGTTCTGATGCGCCACCGCCATCTCGATCTTGACGAGATGACCGATGTGACGTTCGAAATCGGAGCGGCGGACCAGCGGCCGGTCGATGCCCGGCGAGGAGATCTCGAGGCGGTAGGCGCGGTCGATCGGATCGGCGATGTCCAGCACCGGTGACAGCGCCCGCGACACCGCCTCGCAATCCTCGATCTGCATCGTGCCGTCGGGACGCTCGGCCATCACCTGGACCGTGCAACCACCTTCGCCCGAAATGCGGATCCGCACCAGGCGGTACCCCATTCCCTGCAGCACCGGGTCGGCCACCGCCGCCACGCGCGCCGCGACGCCCGGCTCGACGACGAGGCGGGGCTCGGTCAGGAGGTCGGTGTCAGCGGTTGCGAACGTAGGTTCCGTCATCGAGGCGTCGATCGCGTGTCTTGCTTGGTTGGGCCGTCGGGCCTGTTCGATCGCGCTCACCGGACCGATCCCGCCCGTGGCGGAGCGATCCAGGTAACAAAAAAGAGCGGGTCCGGAAGGGCCCACCCTCACTACGCGATCGTATATGAGATGATGTTTGATGGCGCTCATATAGCCGCTTTGCCGCCTGACGGCAAGGGTCGTGTCGCCTCAAACGGCGCCTGGAACTGGGAATTTGCTCCGCGCCCGGACTGCGGATCGGATCGTTTTCCCTGACCGGGAACGGCCGAATGCCGCAGGGTCTAACCCTTCATTCACCAAGATCGCTTAAAAATGAGCTGAGTTCGTGCTTTTCGCCCCCGTCGTCGTGCCGCACGGAGTGGAGCGCACGGAAACGTGTCGTGTTGCGTATCGAGTAGACGTCATGACCCCGGCAACCGCGCTGATCCCCGGCCTTGGCGGGATCGTCAGGCAGGGCAATGCTGAACGCGGCCTCGAGGCCACGCGCCGCATCGCCGACCTGTTCTTCGAGGATGCGACGAAGCTGCGTCCCGAGCATATCAATCTGTTCGACGGTCTCCTGATCGATCTGGTCCCGTTCGCGGATCTGCCGACGCGGATCGATCTGGCGGAGCGGTTGTCGCGGCTCCTCAAGGCGCCCCGTGCCGTCGTCAGCCGGCTGGCGCGCGACGACGAGGTTGCGGTGGCGGGTCCGCTGTTGCGCCGTTCGCTCGTGCTCGACGATCCCGTGCTCATCGCTATTGCGCGCGACAAGAGCCAGGGTCATTTGCTCGCGATGGCAGAGCGGACGCGCCTATCGGCCGATACGACCGATGTGCTGGTGCGCCGAGGGGATCGCGACGTGGTGCGGCGGACCGCTGCCAATGACGGCGCAGCGTTTTCCCCGCGCGGCTATGCCGCGCTGATCCACCGCGCGAGTTCAGACGGCGTGCTGACGCTCACGGTCGGCCGGCGCGCAGATGTTTCCGACGATCATCTGAAACAACTGCTGGCCGGCTCGCTCGATGTCATCAGGCGGCGGCTGTTCGATGTCGTGCCGCCGGACAAGCAGGCGAGGATCAGGCAGGCTCTCGCCGAACTCGCCGATGCGGCGCGTACAGCGCATAGCACGCGCGATTTCGTGCCGGCGCAGCGGACCATCCTGTCGCTGTATGAAGCCGGTGCCTTGGACCAGTCGGCGTTGTTCGGCTTCGCATCCGAGCACAAATACGAGGAGGTCATCGCGGCGCTCGCCGCAATGACGGGATTGAAGATCGCGACGCTCGACCGACTGGTGTCGGGCGATCGTCACGATCCGCTGCTGATCCTGGGGCGCATGATCGGGCTCGATTGGCGCACCGTGCACTCACTGATCCTGCTGCGCCTCGGACCGAAACGCGTGCCGGCGCAGCGCGATATCGATGCGATCAGGGTCAACTACGCGCGCCTGCTGCCATCGACCGCCGAACGCGTCGTCGCGTTCTGGAAGACACGACACTGAGTGACCTCGCCGGCGCAGCGGTCAGCGCCGGCTGAAGATCAGATAGTTGGCGACGCGGCCTTCGCGCGTGGCCTTCCGCCCGTAGCGCGTCATGGTGTAGCCCGGCCAGGGCAGACGCCAGTCGTCGGCGCGCTCGGCCGTCCAGGCGAACTCCGGCGAACGCAGCAGATGCCACAGCGTCCAGGCGCAATAGTCGGCGATGTCGCTGACGAAGCGGAACTCGCCGCCGGGCTTCAGGACGCGCGCCATCGCTGCGATCGTCGCATCCTGCACGAAACGCCGCTTCCAGTGCCGCCGCTTCGGCCAGGGATCGGGATGGATCAGGTCGATCCGCTGCAGCGACTGCGGCGGCAGCCAGGCCAACAGCTCGGCGGCGTCACCCGCCACCAGCCTGATATTGCCGATGTTGTCGGCCTCGATGGCCGACAGGATCTTGGCCATGCCGTTGACATAGGGCTCGCAGCCGATGAAGCCGGTGGTCGGAAACGCCTTCGCTTCGGCGGCAAGATGCTCGCCGCCGCCAAACCCGATCTCCAGCCGCAGCGCGTCGACCGGCGGATGGTACAGCGTGGGCAGCACGGCTTCCGCGGGCGCGGCGAGATCGAGCGCGAGGTGCGGCAGCAGGTTGTCGACCAGGCCGGCCTGATGCGCCCGCAGCTTGTGGCCCTTGCGCCGGCCGAAGAACGAGCCCTGACCGTGCAGGGCCTCGGTGCCGGTGTGATCGTCGTCGACGGGCATGTTGATCGCGGGGCTCATCGCAGGGTTTGATAGAGACGGTAGAGCAGCCTTGTCCGCGGCTCGATCGAGGAGATGTACATCTGCTCGTAATGCGTATGCGCGCCCTTGCCATCGACGCCGAGCCCATCGAGCGTCGCCGTGAACGGTGCGGTGAAATTGCCGTCGGAACCGCCTCCGGTATAGGTGTCGACCAGCTCGAAGCCGATCTCGTCGGCCAGGGATTTCGCATGCTCGAACAGGGCGGCGCCGGCGTTGCCCTTGACGTAAGGCGGCCGGTTCACCTCGCCGCTCACTTCGACCGTGACGCCATCGCTGCGCGAGGTCAGCCCCAGGATCTTGGGCAGGATTTCCTCGGCATCGGCAGGCGTCGGCAGCCGTGCATCGACCTCGGCATAAGCTTCCTCAGCGATCACGTTGGGACGGGTGCCCCCACGCACGACGCCGACATTCACGGTGATGCCGCGGGCGGGGTCGTTGAGCGCTTCGAGCGCATGGATGACGTTGGCGAGTTCGCGGATCGCACTGCGTCCATCCTGTGGACGCGCGCCGGCGTGCGCGGGCACGCCGCGGATTGCCACGTCGAACCGCGCCACGCCCTTGCGTCCGGTCACGATCTTGCCGCCGTCGCGCGCCGGCTCGGTGACGAGGACGTATTTGGCCTTGCGGCCTTCCTCCTCGATCAGCGCGCGCGAGGTCGGGCTGCCGATCTCTTCATCCGAGACGAACAAATGAGTAATGCCGAGGGGCGATTTTTGACCCTCTGCGCAGAGCTGACGAAAGGCGTGAAAGGCGAGATAGGCGCCGCCCTTCATGTCGTAGATCCCGGGACCGTACGCAACGTCGCCGTCGACTGCGAACGGCAGCCGCGCGATGAACCCGATCGGATGTACCGTGTCGAGATGGCTCAGGACCAGGATGCCCGGCTCGTCCTGTCCCCACGACGACCGTGCGACGAGGTGGTCGCCGCAGCCGTCGCGTCCGGCGATCCGTTCGATCGTGGCATCGAGCCCGCGATAGCCATCCGCGACAAGGGAAGCCAGCTTGTTGACCTGATCAGGCGCCTCGGTCGGGGTCTCGATCTCGACCCATTGGCGGATGCCTTCGAGAATTGTGCGACTATCGAACGGGCTGCTGCTGGCGGTCATGAGCTTTGTAAATCGTTCTCGATGGTTACGAAGTGGTAGCAGGCGGTGGACGCGCTTGGCGCGTCGCTGGGCGGGTTGGCGGCTGGGACGCCGGAGTTCCAGGCCACATGTGCATAAAAAGATTTAGAGCGCGATAGCCTTTCCCGAAGGGGAGCCATCGCGCTCTATTGGTCGTGATCCAACCTGTCTATCGGCTCATTCGTCTGGCGGAACGCAGCGTGCCCAGCGCGTCGTCCGCAAACGTGCCCCGCTGATGGCCCCCCGAGGGCGCTGACATTCCTATGAGAGTGATCACGATAGGAATGTCAGCGCCGGCGCATCAGCTAGCCTTCTTCCGGAGCTTCACGATCAGCGATCTGCTCGACCAGGTCGACGATGCTGCGACGAAGCTTCGAATCGTGGATCCGCGTGAATGCGCGGGTCAACGCCAGTCCTTCGGAGGTTGCCAGGAAATCAGACACATAGGCGGGCGAAGCGCCTTCGCCGAAAGCTTCACCGTTGGTCCCGCCACTCGGGACCCCTTCGAACAGGAAGGAGACCGGGACCTGCAGAACCTCCGAGATCTGCTGAATCCGGCTGGCGCCGACTCGATTGGTGCCTTTTTCGTACTTCTGTATCTGCTGGAACGTGAGTCCGAGAGCCTCGCCAAGTTTTTCCTGGCTCATGCCCAACATGATACGGCGCATCCGCACCCGGCTGCCGACATGCTTGTCAACAGGGTTGGGCGCTTTCGTCGACATCTCTCAACTCCTTAGAATGGGCCTCGGAACGAGGCGGTCGCAGTATGCCTCAGGCGCTCACACCGTCAATTTATGTTCGCATGTCGTACTAACGAAGACGGCCGAGCAACGAACTGGACGGCTCATGCTGCCGCGCGAGAATGCGAATTGCAGCAGCTATCTGTCAACACTTGGGGTTTTGCTTGTCAAAAAAAATCTTACGGACCCGGAAAGAATCGAGATCTTGCTGTCGTCAGGGAAGCTTTTGAGCAACACGTCTGCGAACGACGGTGCTCAGGGCGATCACTAACAGGATCGCAACCGGAATGTCGCCGAGCCTTGCATAAGCTGTCGGCTGCAACGCAACAGGCAGCGCGGAATCCAGCACGCCCTCTGCGCCGAGAGGCAATTGCTTAACGATACGGCCGACGGGATCGATCACTGCGGAGATGCCGGTGTTCGCAGATCGAACTAATGGAAGTCCTTGCTCGATCGCGCGCCACTGCGCTTGCTGCAGATGCTGATGAGGCCCAGTCGAAATGCCGAACCAGCCATCGTTCGTCAAGTTGACGATCCAGCCCGGTCGTTCTTCGGTCGGCACGCTGTCACTCGGAAAGATCGCCTCGTAGCAGATCAAGGGAAGAACACGCGGAGCGTGTGGCACGTCCAGGTTGCGTCGCGCCGTGCCGGGGATGAAGCCGCCCTGCACCCGCGTGAGCTGCTCGAGCCCGATCCGCTCCAGCAGATTCTGGAACGGCAGGAACTCGCCGAACGGGACCAGATGGAGCTTGTCGTAGACCGACAGCACGGTGCCGTCGTGATCGATCACGTAGATCGAATTGTAGGCCCGGGTGATGGGGGTGTTGCGAGGCGCGTCGGGGGCGCGGACCGAACCGGTGATCAGCACCGTGCCCGGCGACAGCAGGTCGGCGATCTGGCCCATCGCGTCCGCCTCGCGGGTCAGGAAGAACGGGAACGCCGATTCCGGCCAGATCAGGACGTTGGTGTCCCGGACGCCGGTGGCGTTCGGGCCCGAGGCGCGGTCCGACAGCGCCAGATAGCGGCGCATGACATCGGCCTTGGCGCCATAGTTGAACTTCACGTCCTGCTGCAGATTCGGCTGCATGATCCGCAGCTTGAGGTCGGCGACGAAGGCTGTCGGATGCAGGCCGAGCCGGATGGCGCCGAACACGCCCATCATCACGAGCAGGGCGGCGGCCGCGGCCGGCGCCCGCCAGCGCTCACGCCATGTCTTGCCGTCGATCAGCACCGCGGGGCTGGCAAAGATCGCGATCGCCAGGAACGTCATGCCCCAGATCCCGATCAGCGAGGCCGTCTGCGCCAGCGCGAGCGGCTGCGACAGGGCATAGCCGAACGTGTCCCAGGGGAAGCCGGTGAGCGCGTGGCCGCGCAGCCATTCGCTCGCGGTCAGGCAGACGGCGAGCGCCAGGATGCGGGTTGCATCACGCGTCCAGATCAACCGGGCCAAGGCGAAGCCTAGGGCCGGAAACAGCGCGAGATAGGCCGGCAGGCCCAGCACGGCGAACGGCATCAGCCAGGCGAAGGTGTCGGCATCGACCAGGAACGCGTTGCCGATCCAGTAAAGGCCGGGCACGAAATAGCCCATGCCGAAGCAGAAGCCGGTGAAGGCGGCAGCCGGGATGCCGCGCCGCCGTCCCGCCGCGGCGCCATCGATCAGCCAGACCAGAACAGGGAAGGTGATCGCAAGCACCGGCCAGGCGTTGAACGGGGCCATCGCGAGCGAGGAGAGCGCGCCGGCGGCGAGCGCGATCGCCGCACGCTTCCAGCCCCAGGCCAGGACAACGCCAATGGCGAGGCCGCGAATCGTCGATGGGCGGATCACTGTGAGCTGGCTCCATCGCCCCGTGGCGGGCTGCTATCGTCGTGGACCGGCGCAGGGCCGGCCTCTGTCGGCGGCGGCTCGGCCGGGACGTCCGTGTCCGCCGGGGTCACTTCCGGCGCAACGTCTCGACGCCGGCTTTCGCGCTGCGGGCGGGGCGTCGGGCGTTCCTTGCGCGGCGCGATGCGCAGGCGCTTGACCCGGCGCGGATCGGCATCGAGCACCTCGACCTCGAAATTGCCGGGGCCGGAGATCAGCTCGCCGCGCACCGGCAGCCGGCCGACATGGTTGACGAGATAGCCGCCGAGCGTCTCCACCCCTTCGCCCGCCTCTCCCGTCACGAACTCCTCGCCGATCACCCGGCGTACGTCGTCGAGGCTGGCGCGGGCGTCCGCGATGAAGGCGTTGTCGGCCTGCCGCACGATCGCCGGCGGCTCGTCGCTGTCGTGCTCGTCGTCGATCTCGCCGACGATCTGCTCGACGATGTCCTCGATGGAGACCAGCCCGTCGGTGCCGCCATATTCGTCGACGACCAGCGCCAGATGGATGCGCGAGGCCTGCATTTGCGCCAGCAGGTCGATCGCGCGCATCGACGGCGGCACGTAGAGCAGCTTGCGGATGATGTTGGCCTCGAACAGCGGCATCGACAGATCGACGGCCTTGAGATCGAGGCCGGCGGGCAGCGGCTTCTTGCGCCGCGCCTTCACCTCGTCGGAGACCCGGGCCTGCGCCGTGGTGAAGGCAAGCAGGTCGCGGATGTGCACCATGCCTTCGGGGTCGTCGAGCGTGTCGTTGTAGACGACGAGGCGCGAATGCGATGCGCTCTCGAACAGGCTCATCAGTTCGCCGAGCGTGATGTCGCGCCGGACGGCGACGATATCTGCACGATGCACCATCACGTCGGCGATGCGCCGCTCGTGCAAATCGAGGATGTTGCGCAGGAGCGTGCGCTCGACCGCGGAGAAGCCGATGTCATCGGGCGTCGAGGCATCGAGCACGACCTGCAGGTCGTCGCGAACCGAGCCGCCGCCTTTCCAGCCGAACAGGTTGCGCAGCGCGCGAATCAGCCAGTTCTCGCCCGGCGAGCGGCCGAGCTCGGCCGGCGGCACCACGGCCGGCAGATTGCGCGTCTGGCGCGGATTGTCATGGATGGGCTCGGAATCGGCCATGGTCAGGTCATCCGTTCCCGATCGGCATAGGGATCGGGGATGCCGAGATGGGCCAGGATCTCGGTCTCCAGCGCCTCCATCTCCTCGGCCTCGTCATCGGTCTCGTGATCGTAGCCGATCAGATGCAGGAAGCCGTGCACGGCGAGATGGCTGAGATGATGCTCGAACGGCTTCTGTTCGTCGTCGGCCTCGCGCCGCATCGTCTCATAGGCGATGGCGATGTCGCCGAGCATGCGCGGGGCATCATCCTCGCCGCGCGGTCCGGTCGGCTGCAGCGCCGGAAACGACAGCACGTTGGTGGGCTTGTCGATGCCGCGCCAATTGCTGTTCAGGGTGCGGATGCCCTGGTCGTCCGTCAACATGACGGCGATCTCGGCGTCGCCGACATCGGCATCGACCATCTCGGCCGCGGCGAGAATGGCACGTTGTATGACGTCCTCGGCGTCAGGCTGGTCCTGCCAGCAATCGGCTGCGACGATCACCTCGGTCGTTGGAATGGGACTTTGTGGCATCCTGGTCGATATCTGTGCGGATGGCGCTGGAACGACGCGACCATCGGCGTGCTTGCTCTCGCGTCAGCGGGCTTTCGGCCCCTCATAGGCGGCGACGATGCGCGCCACCAATTCGTGGCGGATGACATCCTCGCCGGTGAACCGGACCTGTGCGATCCCCTCGACACCGTCGAGCAGGCGCGCGGCTTCGGCGAGTCCGGAGGTCTGGCCGTTCGGCAGATCGACCTGCGAGGGATCGCCGGTGATGATCATGCGGCTGTTCTCGCCGAGACGCGTGAGGAACATCTTCATCTGCATCGATGTGGTGTTCTGCGCCTCGTCGAGGATGATCGCGGCGTTGGTCAAGGTGCGCCCGCGCATGAAGGCGAGCGGCGCGATCTCGATCTCGCCGGCCTGCAGCGCGCGCTCGACGATGCGCGCGTCCATCAGATCGTACAGCGCGTCGTAGATCGGGCGCAGATAGGGATCGACCTTCTCGCGGAGGTCACCAGGCAGGAAGCCGAGCCGCTCGCCGGCTTCGACCGCCGGGCGTGAGAGGATGATGCGGTCGACTTCCTTCCGCTCGAAGAGCTGCGCGGCATGCGCGACCGCAAGCCAGGTCTTGCCGGTGCCGGCCGGGCCGATGCCGAACACGAGCTCGTGCCGCTTCAGCGCGCGGATGTAGGAATCCTGCGCGGCGGTGCGGGCGCGCACCGGGCGCTTGCGCAGGTTGATGCTCTCGAACGCGTTCTTGGCGTTCTTGGCGTCGAACTCGAACAGCGAGCCCTGCGCCACCACGGCGCGGATCGCGCCCTCGACGTCGCCCTGCGCCAGATCGTGGCCCTTCACGGCCTGCGCATAAAGCGATTCGAGCACGCGCCGCGCGGCATCGCAGCCGTCGCGTGTTCCGCCGATGGTGATGTGGTTGCCGCGGGAATCGACGACGACGCCGAGCCGTCGTTCGACCAGGGCCAGATTCTGGCCGTAAGGCCCAACCAGGGCGGAGGCGGCACGGTTGTCGTCGAAATCGATGACGACCTGGGTCTCGGGGGGCATGGACATGTCGCGGTCGTACTTGCGGCTGGGAGCGAGGGAAGACGGATCCGATGCGCTCTTGGGCAAGTGCTCAGCCTCCGATGGACACGAGGGGCGTGGGGGAGATCACTGCCGGCGCGGCCGTGACGAGCTCGCCGAGCAGGCTGTAGCGTTCGAGACTGTCGATCCGCACCGGCAGAACCTGGCCGATGATGTCGTCGGACGCCATGACGTGGGCCGGTTGCAGATACGCGGTCCGTCCGACCAGTTGCCCGGGCTTGCGCGCTGGCCGCTCGAACAACACGTCGACGACCTGGCCGATCGCGGCCTTGTTGAAGGCTGCTTGCTGGCTGTCGATCAAGCTCTGGAGGCGCTCCAATCGCTCGTCCATCTCGGTCGCTGACACCATCTCCGGCATGTCCGCTGCCGGAGTTCCCGGGCGCGGCGAATACTTGAACGAATACGCCGCAGCGTAGCCGATTTGGTCGATCAGGGCGAGGGTGGCGCGAAAATCTTCCTCGGTCTCGCCCGGGAACCCGACGATGAAATCCGAAGAGAATGCAATGTCGTGACGGGCGGCGCGAAAACGGTCGACGACTTTGCGATAGTCAGTCGCCGTGTGTTTGCGGTTCATGGCGTTCAGGATGCGGTCAGATCCCGACTGAACCGGCAGATGCACGAACGGCATCACCGCTTCGAGATCGCGATGCGCCGCGATCAGGCTGTCGTCGACGTCGTTGGGATGGCTGGTCGAGTAGCGGATCCGCGCCACGCCCGGAATCTCGGCGATCCCATGGAGCAGCCGCCCCAGCGTCCAGGGCCGGCCGTCAGGGCCTTCGCCGTGATAGGCGTTGACGTTCTGGCCGATCAGGGTGATCTCGCGAACGCCATTGTCGACGAGCTGCGTCACGTCGTCGACGATGCGTGTCACCGCACGCGACATCTCGCTGCCGCGCGTATACGGCACCACGCAGAAGGTGCAGAACTTGTCGCAGCCTTCCTGCACGGTCACGAAGGCCGAGACGCCGCGGGCGCGGATCGCCTCGCGGCTGGGCTTCGCCAGGAAGCCGAACTTGTCCTGGGCCGGGAATTCGGTCTCGATCGCCCGCTCGCCGCGGCGGGCCTGGGCCAGGAGCTGCGGCAGATGGTGGTAGCTCTGCGGGCCGACCACGACGTCGACGGTGGGGGCGCGGGCGATGATCTCCTCGCCTTCCGCTTGCGCCACGCAGCCGGCCACGGCGATCTGCATCGTCCGGCCGGCCCGCGCGGCGTCCTCCTTCGCGACCCGCAGCCGCCCGAGCTCCGAATAGACCTTCTCGGAGGCCTTTTCGCGGATGTGGCAGGTGTTGAGGATCACGAGATCGGCGTCGCCGGCCTCGGCGGTCTCGACGAAGCCCTCAGGCCCCAGCGTGTCCACCATGCGCTGGGCATCGTAGACATTCATCTGGCAGCCATAGGACTTGATGTGCAGCTTGCGCGGCGGCGTCATGAACCCTTGCATGCAGTCGGAGGCGCGCCCAATTCGGCGCCGCGCTCAGATATAGGCTAGGGGGCCGAAAATCCAGCGATCGCGGGCTTTTTCTCGGCCAGCCGGCTCAGAATCGCCGGCAACTGCCGCATGTCGTCGAAAACCACGGTGGCGCCGGCCGCTCGCAGGTCGTCGGCGTGCCCGGGCCGGCAGTGGCTGCCGCCGTGAAACCCGAGCACTGTCATGCCGGCCGCGACACCGCCCCGGATACCGGCCGTGCTGTCCTCGACCACCACGCAGGCCGCGGGACGCGCCTTCATCTGCGCTGCCGCGAACAGGAACAGATCGGGCGCGGGCTTGCCGTTCTCGACTTGGGAGGATGAGAAGATGTGCGGGGCGAGGCGATCGTAGAGCCGGGTGGCGCCAAGGCTGACGCGCATGCGCTGATGCGAGCCGGAGGAGGCGACGCACACCGGCGCGTCGATGGCGTCGAGCGCCTCCGCGATCCCGTCGATGGCCGCGAGGTCCTGCTCGAAGGCGCGGAACAGGCGATCCTGCAGTTTCGGGTTGAAATCGTCGGGCAGGGAACGACCGAGCTCGGCCTCGACCTCGAGCTTCGCCTGTTTCAGGGAGCGGCCCAGGAACCGCGCGAACACCTGCTCGGTCGTGATCGGATAGCCGCACAGGCTGAGCACGTCGGCGTGCGTCTGACAGGAGATCACCTCGCTGTCGACCAGCACGCCATCGCAATCGAAAATGACGAGATCGAGGTTCGAAGCCGGCGCCGCGTCAGCCATTCGTCTCTTCGTCGAGCGGCACGCAATACAGCTCCAGCCGGTGATCGACCAGCTTGTAGCCGAGCTTGCGGGCGATCTCGGCCTGCAGCTTCTCGATCTCCTCGGAGGTGAACTCGATCACCTTGCCGTCGCGCAGATTGATCAGATGATCATGATGGCTGTCGCGCATCTGCTCGTAGCGGGCGCGGCCCTCGCGGAAATCATGGCGTTCGATGATGCCGGCATCCTCGAACAGCTTCACGGTGCGATAGACCGTGGAGATCGAGATCTTGTCGTCGACGGCGACGCAGCGCCGGTACAACTCCTCGACGTCGGGATGGTCGCAGGCTTCCGCGAGCACGCGGGCAATGACCCGGCGCTGCTCGGTCATGCGCATGCCGGTGGCGGCACAGCGGGCCTCGATTCCGGTGGAATTGAGCGCTGGCGTGGTTTTCAAGGAGGTCATCGTGTCTCGCCTCAAGGATGCGCTTTCTGCCACCAAGCGCAGGTTACGACAAGTCCCGGCGCATCAGAAGCGCATTCAACTGTTCCCCGCCGGGCTGAAGGTAATAGCGTTCCCGACGGCCCACGGTCGCAAATCCGGCGCGTTCATAGAGTCGGCGGGCCGGCTGGTTGTTTTCCTCCACTTCGAGAAAGACCGTCCGGACCCCGCGCCCCGCGAGGTGCCCGAGATGCTGCAGCAACAGATCACGAGAAAATCCGCGGCCGCGCTGATTTGGGTCAAGTGCAACTGACAATATTTCCGCTTCGTCCGCGCCGATTCGCGAGACGATGAAGCCGATGAGCTTCCGCCCGAGCCGCAGCCGATGGATCATGGTGTTGCGCTCGGCCAGCATCGCCTCGAACTCGCCTTCGCCCCAGCCGCGGTGAAACGAGGCGGCGTGGATCAGGGCGAGCCGGGCGGCGTCGCGCGGCGCGGCCGCTTCGATCAACGGTTTGGGGCTGCCGAGCCAGCGGAAGAACATGTTCATGACGAGACGGCCGTCTGCGCCGGTTGACGCGCCGCACCGGCGGGCGGCTTGACGTCGGGCGCGCGCAGATAGAACGGCCGCGCCGGCGCGTGCGCCGGGTCGGCGGCCGCGCCGAGCCAGGCGACCCAGCCGATGTCGGGCCCGTCTTGCGAGTCGACCGCAACTGGCGCGGCTGCGTCCTTGGGCCACCGCTCGGCCAGCAGCGCCGCGGCGTTGCCGACGAGGTGCGGGGCGCCGAGCCGCGCGGCCGCCAGGACGTCGTCTGTCGCAGCGACCTGGGGCGCGACCAGTTCCTCGCCGCTGCCGCTCACGACTTGGTAGTAGACATGGTCGTGCCGGGCATCGATCGCCGAGATCACCGGGTTGGCGCGGTCCTCGCTGACGATCGGCGCCGCGTAGGCGGACAGCGTGGTCACGCCGACGACCGGCTTGTGCGCCGCCAAGGCAATGCCGCGCGCGGCGGAGAGGCCGACGCGCAGCCCGGTGAAACTACCAGGACCCGTCGTCACCGCGATGCGGTCGAGCTCGTGGAAGCCGACGCCCGACTGGCGCATCACGCGCGCGATCAGCGGCATCAGCGCCTCGGCGTGGCCGCGCTTCATCGGCAGCGTTTCCTCGGCGCGCATCGCGGCCGAATCAGTGTCCAGAACGGCAGCCGCGCAATGGTCGAGGGCAGTATCGATGGCGAGGATCAACATCCGGTCAGATTCACATTGAAAGGAGCGCCGAATACCTTTTTGGGGCTTTGATAAAGTCGGTTGCCGCTTTCTTACATCCTGATCGGGAAAAACGCATCACGGCGCACGACCGCAAACTACTGAATTGGCGCTCATTCAAGCAAATCTTTCCGGGCTGTTGGATTGATCGTCCGGTTCGACGTTCAGGCCGCCGCGCCATCCCGGTGGCAAAGGCGATGCCGGCGCGATGGGGCCGGGTCGAGGCGATCAATCGCTCGCAAGCCGGTGCTCGGGTTCGGCACCGATGGCATGGGGGTCGCCGCCTCATCCGGACCAGCCTCAAACGCCCAATTCCGCTCGGTCAAGTTCGAGCGCAGTGGGGGGCGACGAACAGGTCCGGCGAAAGTACCGATTGGCGCAAGTCTGGGCGGCGCCGGCGAAGCCGGTCGGCGCGCCGAGCGCGGTGACGAGCGAGATACCGTCGAGCATGCGGTGGGGGCGGCCGTGGCCGCCACCCTCGGCAGCGCAGCGTGAGCAGAGGCAAATGATGATTAGCGCGCAGATCTGTTCGCCAACCCCATTCGCCATTGCCTTCCTACATCGGCCGGACTTCAACCACCTCAGGCACGAAGTGCTTCAGCAGGTTCTGGATGCCGTGCTGCAGGGTCGCGGTCGATGACGGGCAGCCCGAGCAGGCGCCCTTCATGTTGAGATAGACGATGCCGTCCTTGAAGCCGCGGAAGGTGATGTCGCCGCCGTCATTGGCTACGGCCGGGCGGACGCGGCTCTCGATCAGGTCCTTGATCATGCCGACCGTCTCGGTGTCGGCCTCGTCGTAGAACTCGTCGTCCTCGTCGGCGGATTCGTCATTGGCGGCGCTGCCGTCGGCGAGCAGCGGCGCGCCCGACATGTAGTGCTCCATGATCGCGCCGAGGATCGCCGGCTTGAGGTGCTGCCACTCACCGCCGCTCTTGGTGACGGTGATGAAATCGGCGCCGTAGAACACGCCGCTGACGCCGTCGACGGCGAACAGGCGCTCGGCCAGCGGGGAGCGTGCGGCGGCGTCGCGGCTGCCGAACTCCATCGTGCCCGCGGGCAACACGACGCGGCCCGGGATGAACTTCAAGGTGGCGGGATTGGGGGTGGCTTCGGTCTGGATGAACATGGTTTTCTCCGGCAGCGCCGGTTCAAGGCCGGCCTGTGGTGTCCTCATAGCAGATGGCGCGAACGCGCGCACGATCAAGGGGGCATGGCCGGCGTTTCCGATCTAAGCCTATGAAAGAGCGTCGAGATCGGCGTCACCGAGATCGCCCGGCACGATCACCAGCGGGATCGGGAAGGCACCGCTCGTCTTGGTGACATGGGTGACCAGCGGGCCGGGGCCCTCGGGGCCGGAATGGGCGGCGAGCACCAGCAGCGCGATGTCGCTGTCGTGCTCGATCGTCTCCAGGATCTGCGCCGTCGGCTCACCCTCGCGGATCACCCGTTCCGGCGCGGTCACGCCGATCGCCGACAGCAGCGCCGCGGCCTGGTCGAGCTCGGCATGCGCCTGCTCCTGCGCCTCGGCCCGCATCAGATCGGCGACCCCCAGCCATTGCTGGTTCTGGTCCTCCGTTTCGATGACGTGCAGCATGACGATACGGCCGCCGGAACGGACCGCCCAGCGGCCGGCATAGCGGACCGCGCGGTCCCACTCCTCGCTGTCGTCGACCACGACCAGGCATTTCGGCGCATGGCCGGTCTGGTAGCTCTGCCGCTGCGCCGCCATCGCGTTCCCGCCTGCTGCTGCGAGTCGATCCGGCCGCGATGCTGCCACAGCCCATCTCCGTTGGGGAGAGGGCTGCGGGTTCCATCGCGCCCGCAACGACAGCGGTGGTGCGGCTTCTAGTAGCGAGGATGTCGCTTCGCTCATCCTGGCTACGGCCGCAAGGCCGACTCCGGAGCGCGCGCCGTGCTGCTTAGGGCTTGCGGATGAAGCCGACGATGTCCTTGGCCGTCTTCATGGTCTCCGCGGCGATGGCCTGGGCGCGGTCGGCGCCGTCGACCAGCACGGACTCGACGTAGCCGGGATCGGCGGTCAGGCGCTTCATCTCCGCGGCGATCGGCCCGAGCTTGGTGACGCACAGCTCGACCAGCGCGTTCTTGAAGCTGGAGAACTGGCCGCCGCCGAAATCCCTGAGCACATCGGCCTTGCTGCGGTCCGACAGCGCCGCGTAGATGCCGACGAGGTTGTCGGCCTCGGGACGCGCGTCCAGCCCCTTTTCCTCGGTCGGCAGCGGCTCCGGATCGGTCTTGGCCTTGCGGACCTTCTGCGCGATCGTATCGGCATCGTCGGTCAGGTTGATGCGCGAATAGTCCGAGGCATCGGACTTCGACATCTTCTTGGTACCGTCGCGCAGCGACATCACGCGCGTCGCGGGACCGGTGATGAAGGGTTCCGGAAGCGGGAAGAACAGGCCGTCGCCGAAGCCGTGGCTGCGGATCGAGTCGCCGTAGTCATTGTTGAACTTCTGCGCGATGTCGCGGGAGAGCTCGAGATGCTGCTTCTGGTCCTCGCCGACCGGAACATGGGTGGCGCGGTACAGCAGGATGTCGGCGGCCATCAGCACCGGATAGTCGTACAGACCGACCGATGCGTTCTCACGGTCCTTGCCGGCCTTCTCCTTGAACTGCGTCATGCGGTTCAGCCAGCCGATGCGCGCAACGCAGTTGAAGATCCAGGCGAGCTCCGCGTGCCCTGAGACCTGGCTCTGGTTGAAAACGATGTGCTTCTTCGGATCGATGCCGGCGGCGATGAAGGCGGCGGTGACCTCGCGGGTGTTGCGCGCGAGTTCGGCGGGGCCGCCCCAGACATCGATCGGCATGGTGATCGCGTGCATGTCGACGACGCAATAGATGCAGTTGTGGGTCTGCTGCATCTTCACGAAGTTGACGATCGCGCCGAGATAGTTGCCGAGATGCAGGTTGCCGGTCGGCTGGACGCCCGAGAAAACCCGTTCCACGAAGGCCATGGTCACTGTTCCGGATGAATGGATTTGGGGTCGTTTGGCACGTGCGCCTCAAAGGTGCAAGTCGCCGGCGGGCTTTTGCCGGATCGCCCGGACGGTTTCGCGCCAGCTTACGGCGCCCAGGGACAACAGAAGCACGCCGTAGAGGATGATGGCGCCGCTGATCAGGGCGGCGAGCAGGGCGGCCGCGCCGAGATGGCTGCTGCTCCACGTGCCGGCGAAGCGTCCGGCGACGGTCCAGAGGACCGCGCCCATGACCATCGCAGCCAACGTGATGCGCGGCAGCCGGCGCCGCGAGGCAGGGGGAAGCGCGAAACCGAAGCGCGTGGCGCCACGCCGGATCAGGACCGCCGCATTGGCCCAGGCACCGAGCGCGAGCCCTGCCGCGATGCCACTTGCCGCAAACAATTGTGCGAGCAGGAACGCCAGCGCGATCGCGACACCGCATCCGATCAACGTCGCGCGCAGCGGCGTCCGCGTGTCCTCGCGCGCGAAGAAGGCGGGCTGCAGCGCCTTGGTCAGCACCTGCGCCGGCAACGCTGCCGCGAGCCAGGTCAGCACCTGCGCCGTCGCGGCGGCATCGTCCGAACTGAATGCGCCATGTTCGAACAGCAAACGAATGATCGGCTCGTTCAGGATCATGAGTCCGAGCGTCGCAGGCAGCGCGAGCCCGATCGTCAGCTCGAGGCCGCGCGATTGCACCTCCGCCAGAGCCTCCTCGTTGCCCTCGTGCAGCGCGCGCGTCAGCTCCGGCACCAGCACCGTGCCCATGGCAACGCCGACGAGCCCGAGCGGCAGCTCGATCAGGCGGTTGGCGAAATACAGCCACGACACCGCGGAAGGCGAGGTGGAGGCGATGACCGCGCCGCCGACCGCGAGCAATTGCGGGCCGGCGCTGGCGACCATGCCGGGCAGCGCCTTGGCGAAGAAGCCGCGCATTTCGCCATGGAAGGTGACGCGCACCGGCGAGGCGAGGGGGCCGTCGCGGCCTCGCCGCGCGAGCATCGCGAGCTGCAGCAGCCCGGCGACACCGATCGTGGCGGCGAGCAGCAGCGCGGCGCTTCCAGGGTCCGGATGTTGCATCAGCAGCACGATGGTCACGCTGATCAATGCCACGTTGAACAGCAGCGGGGCGAAGGCCGCGAGCGCAAAGCGTCGTTGCGCGCTGGACAGTGCGAGCAGCACCGTCGAGGGGCCGGCAAAGGCGAGATAGGGCAGCATCAGCCTGGCATCGTTGACGGCCAGGGTGAGCGTCTCTTCACCGGCGAAGCCCGGCGCGAGCACGGTCATCACGAACGGCATCAGCAGCGCCAGCACCAAGGTGGCGGCGAGCAGGCCGGCGCTGACGGTGCCGAGCACGCGGCCGGCAAAAGCTGCCGCATGTGTCCTACCAGACTGCTGGTATATTCGCAGCCAGGCCGGCACCAGGGCTGCATTGAGCGCGCCCTCCGTCAGCAATCGCCTGACGACGTTGACGAGCTGAAACGCCGCGAGAAATGCGTCCGCGACCGGACCGGCGCCGAGCAGCGCGGCCATCAGCGCATCCCGGACGAAGCCGAGCAGGCGCGAGGCCAGTGTTCCTGACAACACAGTCACGAATGAGCGGATCATCAGGCTTCTATAGCAGCGCCGCTTGTGATAGGCCGCAGCGTTTGCAAAACGCCGTAAACGGGGCCAGTGGATGACTGACGCGAAATACGATGTTCTCGGGATCGGCAACGCGATCTTCGACGTGCTGGTGCATGCCGATGAAGCCTTTCTCACCCGGCACGGCATGACCAAGGGCAGCATGGCGCTGATCGACGAGGCCCGCGCGGCCGCGATCTATGCCGATATGGGTCCGGCCACCGAGATGTCCGGCGGTTCGGGGGCCAACACCATCGCTGGCCTCGCCAGCCTGGGCGCGCGTGCCGCTTACGTGGGCAAGGTCAAGGACGACCAGATCGGCCGGATGTACCGGCATGATATCCGCGCCGCCGGCGTCACCTTCGATACCGTGCCCGCTGCCGACGGCCCGGCGACCGGCTGCTGTTACATCCTGGTGACGCCGGACGGCGAGCGCACCATGAACACCTATCTCGGCGCCGCGCAAAATCTCACCGCCGCGGACATCGATCCCGCGCAGATTGCGGCGGCGCGCATCATCTATCTCGAAGGTTATCTGTGGGACCCGAAGGACGCCAAGGATGCGTTCGTGAAGGCGGCGGCGATCGCGCATGACGCCGGACGCGAGGTCGCGCTGACCTTGTCGGATTCGTTCTGCGTCGATCGCTATCGCGAGGAGTTTCTCGACCTGATGCGCGGCGGCACCGTCGATCTCGTCTTCGCCAACGAGGCCGAGCTGCATTCGCTGTACCAGACCTCGGATTTCGACGGCGCGCTGAAGCAGCTGCGTGAGGACGCCACGCTCGGCATCGTCACCCGCAGCGAACAAGGCTGCGTCGTGGTGTCGAATGACGGCGTGATCTCGGTGCCGGCGCATCCGATCGAGAGCCTGGTCGATACTACCGGCGCGGGCGATCTGTTCGCCGCCGGCTTCCTGTTCGGGCTGGTGCGCAAGACCGGCTATGAGATGGCCGGCCGCCTCGGCGGCCTCGCCGCCGCCGAGGTGATCCAGCACATTGGTGCAAGGCCGCAGGTGTCGCTGAAGGAATTGGCGGCTCAGAACGGACTGAAGGTGTAGGTCGAAGCTGTGGTCACGCAGCCGTTCTCTTGCGCTTCCGACACCACTCTCTGCACCGTGATATCTCTGCACCGTCATGGCCGGGATTGACCCGGCCATGCACGCTTCTTGAGTTGTCGTCGTGAAAGACGAGGATGCCCTGGCCGAGCCCGGACATGACGTCGAACTAACAACGAGTCCGCTCGGAGCGGGACCGAGCTATCAATCTGATCACGCCGCCTTCTGTCCGCCCGCGGCATCGAGCCCGGCATAGACCCCGCGTTCGAAGCCGGCAAAGGTCTCCAGGCACAGCCGGTCGGCGAACGGCAGGAGCTGCATCAGGATCACGCCGGTGACGTCGCGCGCAGGATCAATCCAGTAGTAGGTGTTGGCGAGGCCGGCCCAGGCGAGGCTGCCGGCACTGCGGCCCTCCGGGGTCTGCGCCGTCGTGATCATGAAGCTCAAGCCCCATTTCTTGACAATGTCGGGATAGAGATCGACGTCGTTGGTCACGCCGGGCACCGCCGCGGCCATCTTCGTCATCTCGAGCTCGCCGATATGGTTGTCGCGCATCGCCGCGACCGTCTCGGGCTTGAGCACCTGGTTGCCGTTGCCGCGGCCATTGTTGAGGATCATCCGGGTGAAGCGGATGTAGTCGCCGGCCGTGCCGTAGAGCCCGCCGCCGCCCATGTGGAATTCCGGCTCCTGCTCGAGCTCGAACGGGATCGGCGCCAGGCTGCCGTCCTCGCCGCGGGCATGCATGCCGACCAGACGTGCGCGCTGCGACGGACCGAGCTTGAAGCCGGTATCGTCCATGCCGAGCGGCGCGAACAGATGGTCGCGCAAGTACGCGTCGAGCTTCTGGCCGCTGGCGGCCTCGACCGCCTTGCCGACGAAATCGATGTTGATGCCGTATTCCCAGCGCGTGCCCGGATCGGAGGCGAGCGGCAATTTGAGAGCGTCGTTCTTGCAGGTGATGATGCCGGGCGTTCCGGCCTTCTGCACATAGGTGGCCATATCGCCGTTCCACATGTCGTAGCAGAAGCCGGCGGTGTGGGTCATCAGATGGCGCAGCGTGATCGCGGTCTTCGCCGGCCGCAGGATCGGCTCGCCATTGGCGTCGAAACCGTCGAGCACCTTGGGCGCGGCGAGGTCCGGCAGCACCGTGCCGATCGGCGCATCCAGCGACAACCGGCCCTGCTCGACCAGCTGCATCCCGGCCGCGCAGGTGATGGCCTTGGTCATCGAGGCGATCCAGAACACGCTGTCGGTGGTCATCGGGTCGTCGCGGCCGAGGTCGCGCTTGCCGAAGGCGCCTTCATAGATGATGCCGTTGCTGTCAGCGGCAAAGGCGACGACGCCGGGAATCTCTCCCGCCTCCGCCTTCTGCCGCAGCACGCCGTCGATGTCGGTCTTGTTCTGCATGGTCTCCTCCGTTCCGTTCTTGATGACGGTAGGCGATTGTTTCTCGGGCCGGCCTGGGCAGCAAGGACCGCCGGTCTCACGGCCGGTCGCGATCTCGTGATGATGCGGCGCGAACGAAGCAGGCGGGGACAACAGCGCCGCGGAGGCCACAGCGCTTCAATTTCTCGCCAGAATCATGATTAGTTCCACTCAGTCGCGAGTCCGACACATGGGGGCCATGTTCCCACCACGGGCTTGCGACTGTTGTGAGTTGCAACCATTTTTGCATTAAAGGGTTGAAGAACCGGCTTTTTCGAGCCGATGGCATGGCTTTGGCGGCAATGTCCGCCGTTGGGGGCGATATGATTTCAACGTGGAGCGAGTGGAAGCGGTATCCCCGCCCGGGGCGCGGCGACAATATCGAGGCGCCGATCACGCCCGGCATCTACGAAGTGCGCATTGCGGCGACCGGAGCGCTGTATGCGTTCGGCGCGGTCGACAATGTGGCGCAGGCCCTGGCGCTGCTGCCCGTGGGGCAGAAATCATGGTTCGGCCGCCGTGATCCCGCCGCCTTGCCGGACCTGGAATACCGCACCTGCGCGACCTCGACCAAGGCCGACGCCAAGGCGGCGGCGGAGCGCATGATCGGCCGGCGCGAGACCTATATGAGCGGCGCGGCCTGATCCCGGGTCGGCTCGTCAGCATTCAGCATTTGGTGCCGTACAGGCACGGATCGCCGGATCGAATGTACCGTTGAGGAGGCGCACGCGCCGTGCGCCGCCGCCGGGGCGTGGCTATATTCGGAGACGATCGCTCGCTTTCGAGGAGTAGCCCGATGACACCGCCCGCCGCCGCCCGTGCCTCCACTGCCGCCCCGAGCCTGCGTGACCGCCTGAAGGATCCGTCGCTGCTGCGCGAGCAGTGCTACATCGATGGTGCGTGGGTCGGTACGCCGGTGCTCCCGGTCAACAATCCGGCCACCGGCGCCGAGCTCGCCAAGGTCGCGCAACTCGGTGCGGCGGAGACCACGCAAGCCGTCGAGGCCGCCGCGCGCGCGTTCCCGTCCTGGGCCCGGCTGACCGCCAAGCAGCGCTCCAATACCTTGCGCAAATGGTTCGAGCTGATCACGGCCAACCGCGAGGACCTCGCGCTGATCCTCACCTCCGAGCAGGGCAAGCCGCTGACGGAGGCGCTCGGTGAGGTCGATATCGGCGCCGCCTATATCGAGTTCTTCGCCGAGGAGGCGCGTCGCGTCTATGGCGAGACCATCCCGACCCAGAAGCCGGATGCGCGCCTGTTGGCGCTGAAGCAGCCGATCGGCGTCTGCGGCGCCATCACGCCATGGAATTTCCCGAACTCGATGATCACCCGCAAGGTGTCGCCTGCGCTCGCCGCCGGCTGCACCGTGGTGCTGAAGCCGGCCAACGAGACGCCGCTGTCGGCGCTGGCGCTCGCCGTGCTGGCCGAACGCGCCGGGATTCCGGCGGGCGCGCTCAACATCGTCACCGGCGACGCGCCTGACATCGGCAAGGTGCTGTGCGAGCATCCGTCGGTGCGCTTCATAGGCTTCACCGGCTCGACCGAGGTCGGCAAGATTCTCTATCGCCAGTCGGCCGGCACGGTGAAGAAGCTCGGGCTCGAGCTCGGCGGCAACGCGCCGTTCGTGGTGTTCGACGATGCCGATGTCGATGCGGCTGTCGAAGGCGCCATGGTCTCGAAATATCGCAACATGGGCCAGACCTGCGTCTGCGCCAATCGCCTCTATGCGCAGGACGGCATCTACGACGCCTTCGTCGCGAAGCTCGCCGCCAAGGTCGCGGCGATGAAGATCGGCGAGGGCACCGAGGCCGGCGTGACCCAGGGGCCGCTGATCAACGAAGAGGCGGTTGAGAAGGTCGAACGCCACATCGCCGACGCGGTCAAGGGCGGGGCGAAGGTCGTGACCGGCGGCAAGCGCCATGCGCTCGGCCGCACCTTCTTCGAGCCGACCGTCCTTCGGGACGTCAAGGCCGACGCGCTGGTCGCGCAGGAGGAGACGTTCGGCCCGCTCGCCCCCGTCATCCGTTTCAAGGACGAGGCCGACGTCATTGCGATGTGCAACGCCTCGCCGTTCGGTCTCGCGTCCTACTTCTATGCCCGCGATCTCGGCCGGGTCTGGCGCGTCGCGGAGGCGCTGGAATCAGGCATGGTCGGCGTCAACACCGGTCTGATCACCACCGAGGTCGCGCCGTTCGGCGGCGTCAAGGAGAGCGGCTTGGGCCGCGAGGGCTCGCATCACGGCATCGAGGAATACCTCGAGATCAAATACGTGATGATGGCGGGCGTCTGAGCTCTGGACGCCTGGGCTCAGGCCGAGCTCAAGCAGTCTTGGGCAGCTTGTCCACTGGCACAAGATAGGACTTGTTGCCGACCTGGAAGATGACCTTGCCGCTCTTGCCGTCGGTCGTCGAGATCTGCGACTGACCGAACATGATGACGTTGTTGTAGACGATCCCCGTGCCCTGGCGCGTGACGCCGTTGGTCGTGACGCTGACCTGGGCCTCCTTGCCGCTGACGGACAGCACGCGAAAGCTCGCGCTCTGGCCGTTTTCGCCGTTATAGCCGGCCCAGCTGCCGACCAGATTGCTCTCGTCGGCGGGAGGCGCCTGCTTCTCCAGCATCGCGGTGGCCTTGCCGCCGCCGGCCGAAAACAGCAGCACCGCGTTCTTGCCGTTCTTGGTGCCGAGCGTGACCGCGCCGAAGTCGATGGTCGAGCCGTTGACCTGGCCGATGCCGCGTTCGGTGCGGCCGTTATGGGTGTATTCCACCGTGGCGGCGGCGCCTCTGATGTTGACGACCTTGAAGCTCACGGCCTGGCCGTTGGCCGTCCAACTGCCCTTCCACTCGCCCAGCAGGTTGCTCTGGCGATAGACCCGCTCGTTGGCGGGCGAGATCTGGTTGGTGCTTTGGATGGCGACCATGTGTGCTTCCAAGGAGCTCGACTGCTCGTTTACCCCGTGTGTCGGATCGTTGCAGAGTGTTGCTAACGAGACGTAGGTCGAGGGGGTTAACGAACGGTGAACTGCGGCTACGAGCCGCCCGTTCCGCGCTGCGGCCCATCGTCTCAGCGTCTTCCTGTGGCGACGAATAGCCCTCGGATGAATGCGACGGCGCGAAGCCCCACCGGGCTGCACGGGCGCAAGCGAGCCGCTTGCCCAGACGCGCCGGATCGTCGACCATGACGCGGCGAACCACGACCTTTCAATGTGCGAGCTCACCATGACCGCAGCCTTCACGCGCGTCGGTGTCGGCCAGCTTCCGGACGCGGATGCGCGCCGCCTCGATGCGGACGGTTATCTGCTGCTGCGCGGCGCGATTCCGGCGGACTGGCTCCCGCCGCTGCGCGATGCGTTCGAGGCGGGCACGCTGCCATCCGAGCAATGGCCGGTGCCGCGCGGCCGCGACTGGCGCCACGCGATGGTCGATCTCGATGCCAGGGTGCAGCGCGCCTGCCGGCTGCCGGTGATGCTCGCGGCCGTGTCTCACATTCTCAAGGCGCCGTTCTTCCTCGGCCAAGTCGAGGGCCGCGAGCCGCTCGCCGATGGCGGCCAGCAGCCGTTGCATCGCGACGGCGTCGACCGGTTCCGTACCGACGCCGTCTCGGCGCTCGCCTTCCTCGATCCGTTCGGCCCCGACAACGGCGCGACGCAGGTGGCGCCGGGCACGCATCGCCGCGACACGGATGATGCGCAGGCCGCCCCGTTCGTCACGACAGGCGAAGCCGGCGACATCCTGCTGTTCGACGTCAACCTGCTGCACGGCGCGACCCGCAACCGCAGCGGCGCCCGCCGTCGCTCGCTGCTGATCACCTACGCCACCTCGGTGCAGCTGGACGCGTGGCGACGGACCCGCGCCTTGCGCGCGGTGCGCATGGACCAGGACGAAATCTTCGGCGCGGAGTAGCTGCGCCATCCGCCGAAGCTGCCAAGCTTCCAGCCCAAATCCCGCAGAGAGGACGCTCATGAGGCTGTACGATTCCGCGACGGCGCCAAGCCCGCGCCGCGTGCGCATCTTCCTCAGCGAGAAGGGCCTCACGATTCCCACCGTTCAGCTCGACCTGCGCGCCGGCGAGCAGTTCCGGCCGGAATTTCGCGCGCTGAACCCGCAATGCACGGTGCCGGTCCTGCAGCTCGACAGCGGTGCTGCGATCACCGACATCATCGCGATCTGCCGCTACCTCGAGGAGCTGCATCCTGAGCCGGCCCTGATGGGGCGGAGTGCGGAGGAACGCGCGCTGATCGAATGCTGGGTGCGGCGGATCGAATGGGATGGCATCTACGCCATCCAGGAAGCGTTCCGGAACAGTGCGCCAGGGTTGGAGAGCCGCGCTCTGCCCGGCCCGTTGCCGCTCGAGCAGATTCCGGCGCTGGCGGAGCGCGGGCGTCTCCGCGCCACGCACTACTTCGCGTGGCTCGATGCGCGGCTGGCCGATCACGCCTTCGTCTGCGGACCCGACTTCACCATTGCCGACATCAGCGCCATGGTGACGGTGGATTTCGCGGTCCGCGCCAAGCTCGATCCGCCGGATCACCTCCACCATCTCGCGCGGTGGTATGGTGTAGTTTCGAGCCGTCCCAGTGCGAAGGCTTGATATGATGAGCCTCGGTCGTCACTCCGTCCTGCTCGACCTCGACGGCACTCTCATCGACTCCCAGCCCGGCATCGCCGCGAGCGCCCTAGCGGCGTTGCGCGCGCTCGGGCATGCACCGGACGAGACGCTCGATATCCGCCGTGTCATCGGGCCGCCGCTGCAGGACATGTTGCGGGCGCTGCTGCAGGCCTATGACGACGATCGGGTCGACGAAGCGGTGACCGCCTATCGCCAGCATTACGGCGAGAGCGGACTGTTCGGCAGCGCGCTCTATGCTGGCATCCGGGACGCGCTGCACGAGATGCATGGCGCGGGGGTGCGGCTCTATCTCGCGACATCCAAACGGGAGGTGTTTGCGCGCCGCATCCTCGAGCATCTCGATCTCGCGTCGCTGTTCGACGCCATCCACGGCTCGGTGCCGTCAGGCCTGCTGGACCACAAGCCGGAGCTGCTCGCGCATATTCTCACCGAGCGGAATATCGCACCCTCCGACGCGATCATGGTCGGTGACCGCCGCCACGACATTGCCGGCGCCCATGCCGTCAGGATGCGCAGCCTCGGCGTGCTCTGGGGCTATGGCAGCCGCGACGAGCTCGAGATGGCCGGCGCCGACCGCCTCGTGGAATGTCCGGCCGATCTCGCGCGCGCCGTGCTGTCGATGCTGAAGGTCTAGCTCGATCACAACCTCCTGTGTTCGCGACACCCCGATCGGTCCGCGCGTCAACCTTGCACCGGAACCGGAAAGCCGCGAATATTCGCGGCAGGTCAGTTGTCATCACGGGACTATCACACACATGCAGTTCGACGACGTCATCCTCGGCCGCCGCAGCATCCGCGGCTACAAGCCCGATCCGGTGCCGCGGGCGCTGATCGAGGAGATCATCGGGCTTGCGATGCGCGCGCCGTCGTCGATGAACAGCCAGCCCTGGAATTTCTACGTCATCACCGGCGAGCCGCTGAACCGCATCCGCGCCGGCAACACCGAGCGGATGGTCGCCGGCGTCCCGCAGTCGCGTGAATTCCGTATCGGCCAGCCCTTCGCGGGCGCGCATCGCGAGCGCCAGGTGCAGGTCGCCAAGCAGTTGTTCTCCGCCATGGGCATCGCGCGCGACGACAAGGACAAGCGACAGGACTGGGTGCTGCGCGGCTTCCGCCAGTTCGACGCACCGGTCTGCATCATCGTGACCTATGATCGTGCGCTCGACGGCAGCGACGACACGCCGTTCGACTGCGGCGCCGTCACCAATGCGCTGGTCAACGCCGCCTGGTCGCGCGGCCTCGGCGCCGTCATCAACAGCCAGGGCATCATGCAATCGCCCGTGGTCCGCGAGCACGCCGGCATCGCCGACGACCAGGTCATCATGAAGAGCATCGCGCTGGGCTGGCCGGATCACGATTTCCCCGCCAATGCCGTGGTGTCGGAGCGGAAGCCGGTGAAGGAAGCGACGGTGTTCGTGGGGTTCGAGGACTAGAGCGCGTACTCATAAAGCTCGATCAGGTCCACTTTGGAGGTAAGGCCAACCTGGCTGCTGCGCGACATCGAAGTGACGCGATAGTATTTCGAAGCTGAAGGGCCTCGTGGTATCAAGAGCTGGCCGACTTCGCAGCGGTCATTGCGTTGCCGGCCTACATGTTTTGCGCGTCTAGGATCGGACATCTGATGAAATTTCTGGCCCTGTTGCTGGCCCTTCTCGCAGCGCCAAATGGTGCTTGCGCAGAAGGAGCAGTCTTTAGGGTCGGTGTAACCGAGCGTGATTTTGTTCCTGCTGAGCCTTACAATTGGCGCGGCGCCCAGACACATGCGCTCCGCGCAACGATATGGTATCCGGCCGCAGCGGATGCGCCCGAGAGACCGCAGTGGATCGGGCCGCGCATCATCCCGTTCTTCAGCGCCGGCAGCGCCGCGCCCGATGCGGAGCCGGCATCGGGACCCCGGCGTGCGTTCGTCGTCCTGTCCCACGGTAACGGCGGCGCAGCGTTCCAAATCGCTTGGCTCGGCGCAGCACTGGCGGGGGCTGGCTTTATCGTCGTCGCAGTCAATCATCCCGGCAATAGCGCTCTCGAGGACTATACCGTCGAGGGTATGTCATTGTGGTGGCTGCGAGCTGTGGATGTTAGCGCCGTCATCGATGCGATGCTCGTCGACAAGACATTTGGCAGCCGAGTCGATCCCGCGCGCATCGGTGCCGCCGGTCATTCGCTCGGTGGCTACACTGTCCTCGCGGCCGCCGGTGGCATCAGCAATCCGGAACTGCTGCAGGTGTTTTGCCGCTCGCCTGCGGCCGACGCGTCATGCAAACCGCCGCCGCCCGCTGCCGTCATGCGCCGGGAGACCCTAGCACGTCTGAGCGTCGATCCCAATTTCCGGCAACGCTACAGCGAGGCCGGCAAGTCCTATCGGGACGAACGCATCCGCGCGGCCTTCGCCATGGCGCCCGGGCCAGGCCCGATCTTCGCACCGAACAGCCTTGAGAAAATCTCGATTCCCGTTGCGATTGTCGCCGGAAGCGCCGACGAAATTGTCCCGACACCCGCCGCTGCCGAGACATTCGCTAGGTTGATCCCGCATTCGACTCTGAAGATATTTCCGAAGGCCGGCCACTTCATATTTCTGGACACGTGCACTCTGGTCGGAAGCGCATTCTTTCGGAGCACGTGCCGCGATCCCGATGGCGCCGACCGTGAGGCAGTTCATGCCGAGACGATCAGACTTGCGGTCGATTTCTTCACCACGTATCTGCGCTGAGCGCTTTCATTGTTGGTCTTCTCGACTGCAATTTATCTGCTGGCTTGTGTTTAGTCCTAATAGCGATCCGTTGTCGTGCTAGGCTGTGGGCATTGTGTTTGGCGGGGTGCATGTGATTCGAACTCCCAAACTGGGGAGCGAATCATGCGCTACGAACTCGCCGACTATGAATGGGTTGCCATCAAGCCATGCTGCCCAACAAGCCGCGTGGCGTTCCTCGGGTGAACGACCGTCGGGTCCTTAATGGCATCTTCTGGGTCTTGCGATCTGGAGCGCCATGGCGCGACCTGCCAGACGCCTACGGCCCGTACACGACCTGCTACAATCGCTTTGTTCGTTGGCGACAAGTCGGTGTTTGGGCCAAGATTCTGAACGCACTGGCAGGCGCCCATGATGCCGCTGTCCAGATGATCGACACCTCCATCGTCCGCGTCCATCAGCATGGAGCTTGCATCACAAAGAACCAGCGTCAATCGATGGGACGGTCACGCGGCCGCCTGACGAGCAAAATTCACGCGGTTGTCGATAGCAATGATCTGCCGGTACGGCTTGCGTTGAGCCCCGGCGAAGCTCACGACGTTCGACTTGCCGGGAAACTGCTGTCTCGTCTGAAATCCGGATCAATGCTGCTTGCGGACCGTGGCTATGACGCCGACTGGATCAGGGAGCTTGCCATGAAGAAGGGCGCGTGGGCAAACAGCGCGAGGGCCAGCCGCCTTTCTGCAGGATCTCGATCGACAATGTCGCGCGCGATGTGGTGCCGCAGATCCGCGCTGCGCTTGGGGTGCGCGCCTATATCGATGTGCTCTACCGCGAATATCTCGGCAGCGACCTGACCGGCCCGGCCTATGGTCCCGTGCAGTTCGAGCTGCGCAACAATCAGATGACGGGGACCACCGTGACTGGCACGGTCATCGCGAAGAATCTGCAGAACAAGCGCTTTCCGCGCATCACCAAGAACTACGACTATCAGCAGTTTCCGAGCCTGTTGTCCTGATCATGAAAATGAGATGGCTCGATAGAAATAGCTCGCGATGTATCCATAAGCGACAGCGAGCAGGACGGCCTTCAGCAGGAACAGAATGTGCATGGGAAGATCGAGCAGCGGTGTGTGACGGAAATCCTCGTTCTCCTTGATGCCAACGATCTCCTGCTTCCGATAGTACAAGAACCAGATGATTGCTCCGAGGAAATACTGGAGGAGATCAGCCAGTAGACCGCACGCAATCAGAAGGAGCGGAATCAATAGCTCGCGCGGAATAGCGGATCGTCCTGTGACGTCCTTCTTGAACGTCCAAATGATAACAACGCCTGTCAGGCCCAGATGACGACAGATGTCGCTTACCTTGCCGGAGTACGTCGCGAACGCGTCTCGGCAGTCCTGAAGGTTCATCGTGTTTTCGAGTCACGGCTGAAGATCTTCAGGCGACCAAACCGCTCCCTTTGTTTTGCCTCTAAAGAACCGCGCCCGGCTGTCGGACCTCTGAAGAGGTCTTCCCACCATCGCCTCTTGCGGTGCACGGATTCCACCTTTGGCTTCTCCACGAATGCCGTCGGCGTGTCGGGCTTATGGTTATCGACCATGTCGCAACCTCCAATTGCAGGGCGCAATATGACAGCGTGGCCGAGAGAATTCAACTGACATGGGACGCGGCGACCGAGCGGCCTTTCTCAGCCTCCTGATCGGCGAGCCCTGGGCCTGGGCCCAGCACAATTGCTGGCAGTTTGCGGCGGCGGTGCAGCGCGAGCTGTTCGGCCGCGAGCCGCCGCATGTCGGCGTGCCCACCGGCTTTTCGCGGCGCTGGGTGATCGAGGAGTTCGCCGGCCATGCCGCTCGCGCGGCCGCGCCCGACTGCGCGTCGCAAGCGTGCGCCGAAATCGCCGCCAAGGATGACCAGGACTGCCGGAGCTACGGCGCGCAGCCGGGCACGGACGCCTATGTTCAATGCCGGGCGACGCGCGCATCTGCTCACGAGACGGCCGACGCCGTCCAGGCTGCGGCGCCTCCGCCATCCAGCCCGCCGCCGATCCCGGAAGCCTCGTATCCTTCGCGCCCGCCGGTGCACTGCGTCACGACGGGGCGCTTCACGAACTGCATGTGAAGATGTCGCGCAAGTCTGACCTCAGGCGAGGATCTCTTTGCCCGCCTCGGTCAGCTTCACATAGGTGCCGCTCTCGTGCAGCCAGAGCCAGCCCCGAGGGACCGCCAGGTCGAGGCCGGCCTTGTACTCCGCCGGCGTGGCTTTCAGGTCGGCCAGCATCGGCCAGTTGATCTTCTCGATGTGGACGCGGCCGTCTGAGCCGGCTCGATGCCGGCTGAAATCCTAACCAGCTCGCGCGCGGCGGTCTCCGGGGCGGCATAGGGGCGGGGAGAGGCGAATTTCATCAGCGTCGCGTTCGTAGTTTTTCGACCGCAATGTGGCGTTCCGGTCCGGGACGTGTTCCGGGACTTTTCATCGACATCGGTCCCGGAATGTCCACTTTGATCCTCATTTGTTTCGCGAGAGTTCGATGAGACCCAGACGCGATGGTGCTCGCAAACATCTATTTTTCCAGGTTTTCAACGATGACGACTGGCGATCCCAGCAAGGCTCTCCGGAGGATCCGGATCAAAGGTGTTAGCGCCGAGTGGGTCACAACCCGTATCCATGCGATTCCCGAGAGTTATTAGGGCTTGTGACCCACTACAACCGACGGGCGGAGGCCAACTTGCTCACCTCGAGAGGAATGTCAGTTTTAAAGTCGGCGGACGCAGACGTTGGAGCGAGCACTGATCAATTGCCATGGACGAGGGGGGCAGAGTAAATCTCGTGTCCATGCCGTTCGCAATCACACTTCCGTTCGACCACATCAGCGCTAGCAAGATCCAAGCCATGTGGCGTCATCTCGCCGCCGACGGAATCGACGCCGATCGGCATCAGCTTGGCTACGCTCCACACGTCACCGTTGCCATCTATCCGGACGAAACACCTCTTAACAGGCTGCGCAGCGCTATTGAAGATACGTGCCGAAACTGGGAGCCGCTCCCTGTTCGCCTGAGCGGATTGGGTGTGTTTCCCGGAGACGGCGCCGTTCTATGGGCAGTACCAGTAGTGACGGCCGGTTTGCTTGCTCGTCATGACGCTATCCACTCCGCACTGGGCGATCTTAATGTGCACGAGCACTATCGACCAGGAGCGTGGGTGCCACACGTGACGTTATCGGGTGCCTTGCATGACCCGGGGGCGGCTCTCAAGGCCCTCCTGTCCGGTTGGGAACCGATCACCGGTTTTCTTGATCGTGTCGAATTGGTCAGCTTCCGTCCAGTTGAAGTGCTGCTGAGTTCGGCGTGCCGTGGCAGCGATTAATTTGTTCAGGCCATTTTAGGTCACTTTCTTCTCGGCCGCAGGTCGCTCACTCGTTGGGCCATCGCAGAAGGTCTCGAACGCAAATATCGGGTTTCGGTTGCAACCGAAGGTCGGTCGCTGGCTCAGTAAGTTGGTCGGTACGTAAAGGAGGCGTAGTTGCCTTGCAAAATCGATCTAATATTCCCTGGCGTTGCTGGAAAAGTTCGTCGAATTACGACCGCATCCGTTCTGGTCGCTGCCGGGGCGGTACCCTATCTCTCCCTTGCCAACGATGGCCAGCTAGCTCCACTGCCAATAGTTTGCGAGGCCGATCAAAGCGCCCTAGCGGAAGATCCCTCTTGCTTGAAACGCTTTCAGGGGATTGCCTCGCGAAAGGGCGATCTGCTGCTGCTGCTAGAGAATAGGCAAATTAAGACCTACAGGAGTGATCGAGAGGCATGTCGGCGAGATCCAAACGGCGAGAGGTGCGTCGTCTTCCGGCTAGACGCACTATATCCTTCGCAGAACTCGCTCCTGATTGAGGCAATTCTGGGCGACTGCGGGGCACTATGAGTTCATTAGCCGCAAGACCGGCAGTATCGTCCAAATGTCCAATGCCACGAGGCCGGTACAGTCACCGAACGGCCGGTATCTGGTATCCATTGATCGGAGCGACGAATGCAGTCGTCCCTACGACGTCTCGATTTGGTCAACCGATTCCGATCCGCCGACACAACAGCTTAAATACACAGCTAAGCGGTACGAAAATTGGAACATCTTCACATGGGTCGGAGATGAACTAATCAACTTCAAAGTCATCGTTAGTGATCACGACGGATCCTTCGAGCAAGAAGCCCAAGCGACTCGGTCTGCAGAAGGCTGGAAGCTGGTATGGGGAAAGCGAACTCAGACTTCCGGCATGGCGCAGACGGTCTCCTCGAACGCCAGGGCGTGCTCGTTGGCGTGTCCTTCGATCTTGATCGCCAGGAACGCCGAAAAGCCGAGACCGACGCCATCGCGATTCAGGACGGCGCGATAGCCTTGGATGATGCCCTCCTGCTCCAGCCGCTTGACACGCCGAAGGCAGGGCGAGGGTGACAGACCGACCCGATCGGCAAGCTCGACATTGCTGAGCCGCGCATCGGCCTGCAATTCCCCGATGATGCGCTGGTCGATCGCATCGAGCTTGGCTTTTGGCATATTTCTGACAATCCGGGCGCGCCGGGAGGACGGTTTATTGCGCGGCAGGCCGTTATGGTAGCACAGTTCGCAAGGACATGCCCGCCGGTCCGGAGCGAAGATGAGGTGAGATCAACCCGCCCGGAGATCCCTCGACATGACCGATACTGCTACCCATCAAGGACTGTTCGCCGCCGTCGAGCGATACTTCGACCTGATGTTCGATTCCGACGTCGACCGGTTTGACCGCGTGTTTGCGCCGACCGCGCAACTGCATGGTCTGCGTGACCAGGCTCTGCGCGTTCTGACCGCGACCGACTATCGTCAGCTGCTGGCGACCACTCCCTCTCCGCAGTCGAAGGGAGCGCTCCGCCAACAGGAGATTCTGCTGATCGACTTCGCGTCGCTCTCGCAGGCGGTCGTGAAGGTGCGCGTCAGGATCGATCCGATCCTCTATCTCGACTATCTCTGCCTTCACCTGATCGATGGCGAGTGGCTGGTCACGGCCAAGTCGTTTCATGTCGAGCGGCGCTTTACGGACGGAGAGTGATCTCGGTCTGGTGCCGCGCCGCATATCCGCTGCCTGCAGATAGCCCGTCGGGCTAATCTGTCGCATGAGATTTTGATTGCTATTTTTCCGAAGTCGTGCTCTTATCCGTGCATCCCGTCCTCATGCAGAGGGGCGTACGCGTCGTCACGATACGTAGAGGCGGGGAGCGGTGGCCGCGTGCCTGTCAGGCGCTCTTGCGCTGACGAACGGCAGCGCGCGGACGGTCAAGCCGTGTGGTCCTGGCGCCCCGATGCTGGCGCCAAGCTCGCGATGACGTTCGTGCGTCGTGGCGGGCGACGGGGGCAAACAAGCCGGTCCCCGGGGAGAGTACGGAGCAGCCGTTAAACCCATCGCGCAGGGAGGGCCGGGATGTCTCGGCTGAACCTGTGGTGACCGCCGCGTGCATTTTTTTTCGCACGCGGGCCATGGGGGCGGCCAGCTCCCGGCCTTCCCTGCGCCCTCGCATTTTAAGAGGGCGAGATCGATCAGCATAGCTCGGGCAAGCATGGCCGCGAGATCGACGCAGCGCGTCTCGTTAGCAACTCTCCGATGATCAACGATGCCTTGGCTGATGTGAGCACGCGCCTCGCAGAACGATCAGTTCTCACCTCGCCCCGCTTGCGGGGAGAGGTCGGATTGCATCGAAGATGCAATCCGGGTGACGGGGGCTCTCCGCGAGTCTGGTGTGCATGGAGAGTCCCCTTCACCCCAGCCCTCTCCCCGCAAGCGGGGCGGGGGAGCGCACCGCCGATACGGTACCAGTTCGACTCCCACTCCGAAGAAAATACTGCCTTCGGATCCGTCATCGCGGCGAGAGACGTGCAGTGCTCAGATCTTCAGCTCGCTGCCCGTCACCCGCCGGAACGCCTCCAGATAGCGCTGGCTGGTCGCATCCACCACGCTCTGCGGCAAGGGCGGCGGGGGGGCGTCGCCGTTCCAGCGGCCGGCACGGCGCTCGGCATCGAGATAGTCGCGCAGCGGCTGCTTATCGAAGCTCGGCTGCGGCTGGCCCGGCTGATAGGCATCGACCGCCCAGAAGCGCGACGAGTCGGGCGTCATCACCTCGTCGATCAGGATGATGTGACCGTCCTTGTCGCGGCCGAACTCGAACTTGGTGTCGGCGATGATGATGCCCTGCTCGCGCGCCAGCTTTTCACCCAGCGTGTAGACCGCGCGCGTCATGCTCTCCAGCGTATACGCGGTGTCGTCGCCGACCACCTCGCGCATTCGCGCAATGGTGATGTTCTCGTCATGGCCGGTCTCGGCCTTGGTCGCGGGGCTGAAGATCGCGGGGTCGAGCTTCTGGCTCTCGACGAGGCCGGCGGGAAGCTGCTCGCCGGCCAGCGTTCCATGGGCCGCATATTCCTTCCAGGCCGAGCCGGAGAGATAGCCGCGGATCACGCATTCGATCGGGAACACGGTGGTGCGCTTGCACAGCATCGCGCGCCCAAGAATCTCGTCGCGATGCGGCGCCAGCGCTGGCACCTCCGCGATGATCGTGTCGGTGTCGGCCGAGATCATGTGGTGATGCACCACGCCTTCGAGCGCGTTGAACCAGTAGGCCGAGATCTGCGTCAGCACCGCGCCCTTCATCGGGATGGTTTCGTTCATCACGACGTCGAAGGCCGAGATGCGGTCGGTGGTCAGCAGCAGCACGCGGTCGTCGCCGACGGCATAGATGTCGCGGACCTTGCCGCGGCCGATCTTCGGGAGCGGCAGATTGCTGGCGAGAAGCGTGGTCATCGTGCAGAGCCTTCGAAACGGGAGCGTTGCGACCGCAATAGCCTATTCCGGCAGCGGAATGAACTCGTGCTCCTGCGGAACGGCGGCGAAGCGGCCGGTTTTCCAGTCCTGCTTGGCCTGCTCGATGCGCTCCTTGCTGGAGGAGACGAAATTCCACCACACGTGCCGCGGCCCTTCCAGGGCGTCGCCGCCAAGGAACATCATCCGGGTCGGCTTCACCGTGCGCACGCTGATGGCGTCGCCCGGGCGGAAGATCAGGAGCCGCGGGCCCTCGTGGCGCTCGCGCGCGATCTCGACCTCGCCATCGACGATATAGATGGCGCGCTCCTCGTGATCGGGATCGAGCGGCACCACCGTGCCGGCCTGCGCCGTGACCTCGACATAGAACCAGGGCGAGACCATCGTCACCGGCGAGGTCGCGCCGAAAGCCTTGCCGGCAATGACGCGCGCGGAGAAGCCGGTGTCGCTGACCGTCGGCAGCGCGTCCGCCGCGTAGTGCTGGAAGCTCGGCGCGATCTCTTCCGATTCGACCGGCAGCGCGATCCAGCTCTGCAGGCCCAGCATCCTCTGCCCGTTCTGCCGCTGCAGGTCGGGCGTGCGCTCGGAATGGGCGATGCCGCGGCCCGCCGTCATCAGGTTCATCGCGCCGGGCTGGATCTCCCGCACGTTGCCCTCGCTGTCGCGATGCATGATGGCGCCGTCGAACAGATAGGTGACGGTGGCAAGCCCGATATGCGGATGCGGCCGCACGTCCATGCCCTTGCCGGACATGAACTGCACCGGGCCGAAATGATCGAAGAAGATGAACGGGCCGACCATCTGGCGTCGGCCGTGCGGCAGCGCGCGGCGCACCGCAAAACCGTCGCCGAGATCGCGGGTGCGCGGCACGATGACGTGCTCCAGCGCATCGCACGAGGTGGGATCGCCGAACTCGGGATCGATCGATGGCTGCCAGCTCATGGGGCGCTCCTGCAATGTGGTCGCGCGAGCTTAGCAGCTTCACGAAGGCGAGGGCAGGGCACGAGGTCGCGGCATCCGCGATTTGAACGAAGCGAAGCTCCGGCCTAGAGTTCCGGCGCTGACAACGGACCCGTGACGATGACGCTCGAAAGCCTCGATCTCGCGCTTCGCGCCGCCGCCATCGCGCTGCTGGCCGTGCTCGCCGTCGCGCTGGGACGCGATCTCGGCAGGCAATGGCGCGGCCGGCTCGCGATCGCGCTGGCGCTGGGCTCGGCCGCGCATGCCGCGACCTTCAACATCGGCGGCACGGCCGCGCCATCGCTCGCTTCCGCGCCGCTGATTGCGGTGGCGACCGCCGATATCGTCGTGCTCTGGCTGTTCTGCCGCGCGCTGTTCGACGACGGCTTTGCGTTGCGTTGGCTGCACGGCCTGATCTGGCTCGCGGTGTTCGGCTTCAGCCTGCTGAGCTGTCTCGTGCTGGGGCCTGCCGGACATGGACGGCTCGTGATCGTCGCCAATAATGTGCTGGCTCTCGGCTTCCTCGGCCTGACCTTGGCGCAGACCATCCGTTCCTGGGCGGCGGATCTCGTCGAGGGACGGCGGCGCATCCGCGCCTTCGTCGTGATCGCGGCGCTGTCCTACGGTGGCGTCAATGCGCTGCTGCAGATGGCGTCCGCCGGCAGCGGCCCGTCCGAGCTTGCCAATGTGGTCAATGCGGCGATGTTCTTGGTCGTGGTCGGCGCCGTTGCGCTGATGCTGCTCAAGGTCGGTGCCGGCGATGTGCTCGCGCCGGAGGCGCCACCGGCCGCGGCGCTCGAAGCGATGGCTCCGAAAGCCGCCGACCGCAGGTTGGTGGACGCGCTGATGCGGCTGATGGCGGACGAGCGGATCTATCGTCAGGAGAACGTCACGATCGGCATGCTGGCGACGAAGCTCTCCATTCCTGAATACCGGCTGCGGCGGCTGATCAATGGCGAGCTCGGCTACCGCAACTTCAACACCTTCCTCAACACCCACCGCATCGAGGAGGCCAAGGCCGCGCTCGCCGATCCTGCCCAGGCCGAGGTGCCCGTGATCACCATCGCGATGGACGCTGGGTTCCAGTCGCTTGGGCCCTTCAACCGCGCCTTCAAGGCGGTGACCGGGGTGACGCCGACCGAATACCGGCGCATGAGGCTGTCGGCGGCGTGATCTGTTCAGCCTTGAAACTGCAAAGGAATTCCAGAATCGGCGAGATCCCGACGATTCTCGGCTGGGATGATTTCCGAAATCGGCGAGCGTCCGGGCCGCGGCCGCAGTCTGGTCCGGCAGATCCAACTGCCGGAGCTCCTCATGACCAAACGTCGCCTGCTGCTTGCTCTCGTTGCCACCACCGCGCTGACCGCCCTGGCGGTCGGCGGCGCCCGCGCCCGCGATGTGCCGAAGGTGGCAACCGGTTTCATCGCCAGCCTCCTGTGCTCGGAGACCTTCGTCTCCGGTCTCGACCCGGACCGCACGCTCTCCGAGACCCGGGCCGCGATGCCCGGCGCCGGCCTGCTGAGCTGGGCGATGGACGTCCGCGTCGATCGCGCCGCCAAGGACGTCACCGTGACGCTGCTCGGGATCGGGCAGAGCCGGGCCGTGTATCGCGACGGGCTCGGCTGCCACATGGACCATGGCGAAGCGGCGGATTGGCCGGCCATCCGGCCCGCTGCGCCAACCCCCGCTTTGCTGCCCGACGTCGCTCCGCCACGCGTCGTCGCGCCGGTCACTCCGGCCCTCGCGGCAGCGCTGGATCGCGCCTTTGCCGAGCCGGACTCGCCGCCGTTCCGGCATACCCATGCTGTCCTGGTGATGAAGGACGGCAAGGTGATCGCCGAGCGCTACGCCCAGGGCTTCACGCTCGACACGCCGCTGCTCGGCTTCTCTGCGACCAAGTCGATGACCGCGACCTTGATCGGCATTCTCGTCCGCCAGGGCAAGCTCGCGCTGCATACGCCCGCGCCCATCGCGGCGTGGCGGGACGACAAAGATCCGCGCCACGCCATCACCGTCGATCACCTCTTGCGCCACACCGCAGGCCTCGCGCTCGGCAGCTCGCTGCAGGCCTCGCTGTTCTCTGTGCTCGAGCCTGTCAACCGCATGAAATTCGTCGAAACGGACCGCGCCGCCTTCGCCGAAACCATGCCGCTCGAAACCACGCCGGGCGCGGTCAGCAATTATCACGACGGCAACACCGTCATCCTCTCTCATCTCATCCGCGACGCCGTCGGCGGCAGCGCTGCGGATGTGCTGCGCTTTGCGCATCGCGAGCTGTTCGATCCGCTCGGCATGACCAGCGTCACCCTCGAATTCGATGCCGCCGGCACACCGGAGGGATCGAGCCAGATGCTGGCCTCGGCGCGCGACTGGGCGCGGCTCGGCCAGCTCTATCTCGACGACGGCGTCGTCGCCGGCCGGCGCATCCTGCCCGCGGGCTGGGTCGCGTATGCCAGCGCGCCGACGCCCGGCGCGTTCGTCGGCCTCGGCGCTGGCTTCTGGACCAACAGTGGCGACAGCTTTGGCGCCAACTACCGCACCTCCCATGGCTGGCCGCGCGACGCGTTCTTCGCCAAGGGCACGCTCGGCCAATATGTCATCGTCGTCCCGTCGGAGCGTCTCGTCATCACGCGTTTCGGCCGCACCGTGAATTGGCCGCCGGAGGCCGATGGCGTGGCGCAGCTCGTGAGCGACGTGATCGCGGCGACGCAGGGAGAATGACGCATGCGTTACGCTCTTCCCAAAGCGGTGGCCTGCTCGACACGTTCGAATCGCTCCAGCGACAGGATCGCGTCGGCGAAGCTCTGTGCCCGGCTGCTCAGCACTGGCCGCGCCAGCGTCAGAAACTTGTCGCTCATCGCCTGCGCAGTCGGGAACGAGGTCGGCTCGCCGGAGGGATCGTCGTGCAGCCGCTCGTGCACGCCATCCGCGGTGGTGATGGTGACGCGCGCGCCGAACGGATGGCTGCGGCCGATCTCCAATTTGTCGTCCTGCACGACGTCGAACTTGTCGGCCAGTGCATTGATCGCGGCGTCGCCAAGGCGCGTGTAGTCGTCCCAGCCGAAGCGGCCCTGGTCGAGCGCAAGCGCGCCGGTGAAGAACATCGAGAACTGGCCGCCGACGATCGAGGTCGGATGGCGCTTGGTGGCGGCATCGCCCGTCAGGGTGATGCCGTTGCGATGCAGGCCGATCTCGACGCGCTTGACCTGGTCCGGCGTCAGATTGTGCTCGCGGCGCAGGGCGATGATGGCGTCGATCGCAGCATGGGTATAGCGGCAGCTCGGATACGGCTTCACGCCGATCTTCATCGTCTCATAGGTGGAGCCGAGCCCTGCGACCGCCTTGTCGTGATGCGGCGTGTCGGTGTAGCCGACGAGGAGGCCGTGCTTGCCCTCGACGGATTCGATCGCGCCGACGAAGTCGTTCTTGGCGAGCGTCGCCGCGATCACGCCGTTCATCGCCGACGCCCCGACCTGATAGCGCTTGTTCCAGGCGCCGTTGACGAGAAACTGCAGCGAGCCCGCGGCCTGGCTGCCGGACACGCCGAAAGCGTAGATCAATTGCTGCTCCGACAGGCCGAACAGCTTGCCGGCGGCGGCCGCCGCGCCATAGGTGCCTGCGGTCGCGGTCGGGTGGAAGCCGCGGGCATAATGCGAGGTCGGATCGAGCGCGTTGCCGAGCCGGCAGCACACCTCGTAACCGGCGACGATCGCGGTCAGCACCTCGCGGCCCGAGGCGCCGACCATCTCGCCGACGGCGAAGGCGGCCGGCACCACCGGCGCGCTCGGGTGCAGCGAGGAATCGGCGTGGGTATCGTCGAAATCGAGCGAATGGCCCATCGTTCCGTTGAGCAGCGCCGCCACCGCCGGCGTCCAGGTTCTGCCGTCGCCGAATACGGTCGCCTCGCCCGCCGCATCGAGCTTCAGCGCCGCCAGCATCTTCACCACCGACGGCGTCGATTCCGCCTCGCGCCGGGCCCGGATGGCGCTGCCGAGGAAGTCGAGCGTCAGCACCTTGGCGCGGTCGAGCACCTCGGGCGGGATATCGTCATATTTCAGCTCCGCGACATAGGCGGCGAGCGTTGCGGTTTCCTGGGCCATCGTGTTTCCTCGCATCGTTGCAATGACCGTAGGCAAGCCGATTCCGCCTTTCAAGCCGGTTCGGCCCGGTGGGGAGCTGCCATGCCGCGATCGCGCTGGTGCTTTTCGAGGTGAGCGACTGATGGTGTCCTTGAAACGGCTGTTCGGCCGGTTGCGCGCCCGCAAGGCGCCGATGTCGCTGGCGGTCCGCGGCACGGTGGCGGCGACGCTTGCCTTCGCGATCGCCACGGCCTTCCACCTGAAGCTGCCGCTGTGGGCGGTGCTGACCTCGCTGATCGTGACGCAAGGCAGCGTCGGGCGCTCGTTGAAGGCAACGCGCGACTACATGTTCGGTACCATCGGCGGTGCGATCTATGGCGGCGCCATCACGGTCTTCATCCCGCATTCGGGCGAGCTGCAACTGCTCGGCATGCTGATCCTGGCGGTGACGCCGCTCGCCTTCATCGCCGCGATCAATCCAAGTCTCAACGCGGCGACGGTGACGGCCGTGATCGTGCTGCTGGTGCCCACGATGGGCCATCTCGATCCGCTGGGATCGGCGATCGACCGTGTGTTCGAGGTCGCGGTCGGCGCGCTGACCGGGCTCGCCGTTTCGTTCATCGTGCTGCCGTCGCGCGCGCATGTGCAGATGCGTAGCGCGGCGGGGCGTCTGCTCGAACTGATCGCAGCCGCCTTCACCGAGCTGCTGGCCGGCCTGTCGCGCGGCCGCGACAACGACGCGCTGCATCGGATCCAGGACGGCATCGGTACCGCGCTCACCGAATTGAATGCGACAGGAGCGGAGGCCGAGCGGGAGCGCTCGGCGCGGCTGTCCTCCGGCGCCGATACCGGCCCGCTGCTGCGGACGATCCTGCGCCTGCGCCACGACGTCGTGATGATCGGCCGTGCCAGCGTAGTGCCGCTGCCATCCGAGCTGCAGGCGCGCTTGTCGGGACCGGTGGCGCGCGTCAGCGATGCCATCGCGAGCTATCTGCGCGGCTGTGCCGCAGCCATCCGCAACGGTTCCGGCCCGCCGGCGATCTGGCCGATCCACGTCGCGGTGAAGGCCTATGCGGAAGAGGTCGCCGCCGTCCGCAGCGACGGTCTCACGCGGGGCCTGCCGGGTGACGCCGCCGAGCGCTTCTTCGCGCTCGGCTTCTCGCTGGAGCAGATGCGCCAGAACCTGATCGATCTCGAGCGCGTCGTCGCCGAATGGGCGGGAGCGTCGACCGGGAAACCGCATCGACCGGAGCGCGACGAGACGCCGGATACAGCGGGGGCCTGATCTCCTCATCGTGACAACCGCAGGAAGCGCAGCACCAGAAGGGCTGCATATATGGCGGTGCCGACCGACAGGCCGATCCAGATCCCGGTCGCGCCGAGCGCGGTGTGGAAGGCGAGTGCATAGGAGGCGGGAAAGCCGATCAGCCAGTAGCCGAGCACGGCGAGCAGCAGCGGGATGCGCGTGTCCTTGATGCCGCGCAGCGCGCCGACCGCGATCGTTTGCAGCGCATCGGTGATGAAGAAGGTCGTGCCGATCAGAAGCAGCATCGCGGCGAGCGCCGCCGTCGCTTCCGCATCGGCGATGCCGGCGCCGAGGAACAGCTGCACGATGTCATAGCGGGCAATGACGATGCCGAGCGTGAACAGCATTGCGAGACCTAGGCCGAGCGACATTGCCATCAGTCCGGCGCGACGGACTCCGGCCGCATCGTTACGTCCGGCGGCGTGGCCGACGCGCACGGTCGCAGCCATGCTGATGCCGAACGGCACCATGAACAGGATCGCCGTGATCTGCAGCGCGATCTGATGCGCGGCGAGAGCGGCCGTGCTGATCAGTCCCATCAGGATCGCCGCCGCCGAGAACAGGCCATATTCGAGCAGGAACGACAGCGAGATCGGCGCGCCGATGATCAGGAGCTGCCGCATCAGCCGCCAGTCGATGCGCCCGAGCCGGGCCAGGACATGATAGTCGCGGAACGGCGGGCGCAACGCGGCGAACCACAGACCGGCAAGAAACGTTCCGAGGTTGACGGTCGAGGTGGCGAGGCCGACGCCGGTCAGGCCGAGCTGCGGAAAACCCCAGTGGCCGTAGAGCAGCGGATAGACCAGCAGCGCGTTGAGCGGGATCGCGGCCAAGGTGATCCAAAGCACCGGCTCGGGGCGGTTGACGGCGCCCATGAAGCTGCGCAGCGCCAGGAACCACAGCATCGGCGCGATCCCCCAGGCGAGACCGGCGAGATAGTCCTGCGCGAGATGCGCCACGTCCGGCGCCTGTCCGAGTGCGAGCAGGATGATCTCGCCGTTCAGCGCGATCAGCATGATCGGCAACGCGATGAACAGCCCGGCCCACAGCCCGACACGCAGCGCGCGCCGGACCAGCCCGGCATCGGCCGCGCCGAACGCCTGCGCGGCGAGCGGCGCCACCGCGGACATCAGACCCATGCCGAAGGTCGAGCCGACGAAGTAGACGGTGCCCGCTAACGCGGCCGCTGCAACGGCATCGCCGCCGAGACGGCCGATGAAGGCGAGATCGGTCGACATCATCGCGATCTGCGACAGCTGCGTCAGCGCCATCGGCGCGGCGAGGCGGACCGTCTCCCAGAGGTCGAGCGCGAGAGAAGGTGTCGGCGCCGCCGGCGGCGGCGCGTGGTCGGTTCCGGCTGTGGAGGTCATGATCGAGGCTATAGCAGTCCCCGCAGTGTCGTGCACATCACGCCGTCGTCGTCATGGGCCGTGCGAGATGCGAGCGTCGCGGCAACATCATCGTTGGAGCTTGGGTTCGCGACGTCGGCCATCGCGGACTGCTCTCGTGCCGAACCAGATCGGATCGGACGGCCACACACGTTCCCGCGACACGGCGTGCCCGGGTGATGCTCGATTTGCTCCCCTCGAACAGGAAGAGGGGCAGGGAAGGCCGGGTGCTTGACCACACCCATGGCCCGCCTGCAAAAGAAGTAGCAGGCGGCAGTCACCACAGGTGGGCCGCACATCCGGCCTTCCCTGCGCCATGGTTGGAACGGCTTATACGTACTCTCCCCGGGGACCGGGCTTGTTTGCCCCCGTCACCTGCAGATCGCTCGCCGGCTTGACCTCAGCATCGGGAGGCCAGGACCATACGATTTCGCCGTATGCGACAGCCCCTTCGTCCACGCGCCAGCCTCAAGAGAACCTGAGTGCGCGTTGTGAGCCGCCGCATCCATCGCATCCCACCCTCAACGGTCCGTGACGATCGCGAAGCGCCCCTCTCATGAGGACGGGACGGGTGCATTGTTTCTGATTTTCGAAATAGAAGCAAGCGAAAAATTCTGAAAACCGGCAAAACGCAACGTGGTGGCTCGGCTGGGCTGCCGCGCGGTTCGATGCGTTCTCCGTCATTGCTTGCGGAGTATTCAATCCGGGGACGGAGAGCCGGCGCGGCAGCGGGTCGAAGACTTGCGCGGAATCAGGCGGCCGTTGCGACCTGCCGGAGCATCGCCTTCACGACGAGGCGGTGAAACGGCTTTATCACGGCGAGATAGACGCGGCCGAGAGCGTTGTGGGTCTGCACCAGAGTGCTCGCTGTTACTTGCGTGGTCGCGCGATGAGAGACCACGTCGACCAGGACACGAAAATCCAGATGCTTGTCGTCGAAGCCGAGCACGATTCGTTGCGGCGTTTCGTCCACGACAGGAAACATCCCGATCAGAGGACGTGGGTTGCCTGGGTCCGCGCCCGAGGTCTTCAGACCGAAGGGTCTGACCAGCAGGTTACGGAGCTTCAGGAGCGCCGCCATCCACCAGGGCGCGTGACCGAGCATGCGCTCGGCCGCCGTGCGGGCATCGATGGCCGGCTCGTCAATCGCGATGCGAAATGCATCAGCGAACTCCGCGCCGGCGAGCCATCTGGTACGGTCGACGTTGGGAGTGATCTCGCTGATGGCCATGTGCAATGAGCCTCACATGTCACGGTTGTTCCCGCGCTGTGCGCGATACGAAGCATCATCGCACACGGATGTCCGCGAAGCCAGCACGCGAATGCCATAGCGCTGCTCGCAATGACGGCGGAGAGATCCTGCGCGAATAGCGCTACCGTCCGCGTTCCGGAACGCGCGTGATCTTGGCGCCCAGCGCATTCAGCCGCTCGTCGATGCGTTCGTAGCCGCGCTCGATCTGGTCGGCATTGTCGATATACGAGGTCCCCTCGGCGCACAGCGCGGCCAGCAGCATGGCCATGCCGGCGCGGATGTCGGGGGAGACGACGCGGGCGCCGCGCAGGCGGCTCGGGCCGGCGACGATGGCGCGGTGCGGGTCGCACAGCACGATGCGCGCGCCCATCGAGATCAGCTTGTCGACGAAGAACATCCGTGACTCGAACATCTTCTCGAACATCAGGATCACGCCCTCGCATTGCGTGGCGGTGACGAGTGCGATCGACATCAGGTCGGCGGGAAAGGCCGGCCAGGGCTGGTCCTCCAGCTTCGGCACGCGGCCGCCGAAATCGTCCTTGATCCGCAGCGTCTGCTCCGAGGGCACGATGAGATCGTCGCCGGCAACCTCGCAGACGATGCCGAGCCGCTCGAAGCCCATGCGGATCGAGCGTAGATGCTCGGTGCCGGCGCGCACGATGCGTAAGGGAGAGCGCGTCACCGCGGCGAGCCCGATCAGCGAGCCGACCTCGATGTGATCGGGCTGGATCGAGTAGCTCGCCTGGCCCAGCGTGCTGGCGCCATGGATCACCATCGTGTTGGTGCCGATGCCCTCGATGTTGGCCCCGAGCGCGACCAGGAAATGGGCGAGATCCTGGACGTGCGGCTCGGAGGCGGCGTTGCGCAAGTAAGTCGTGCCATGCGCGGCCACCGCGGCCACCAACGCGTTCTCGGTCGCGGTGACACTGGGCTCGTCCAGGAAGACGTCGGCGCCCTTGAGGCCGGAGGCGCGCAGCTCGATCCTGTCGGTCGCGGTGACGGTGGCGCCGAGCTGCTCGAAGGCGAGGAAATGGGTGTCGAGCCGGCGGCGGCCGATGACGTCGCCGCCTGGCGGCGGCAGCGCCACTTCGCCGCAGCGGGCGAGCAGGGGCCCTGCCAGCAGGATCGACGCGCGGATGCGCGCGCAGAGGTCCGGATCGAGGTCCGCGGCGCGGATCTCCTTGGCATGGATCGTGAGCCTGTTCCGGCCGCGCCATTCGGCGGAGGCGCCGACCGAGCGCACCAGCTCGACCAGTGTCTCGGTGTCGCGGATGCGCGGCACGTTGTCGAGCGTGACCGGATGCTCGGTCAGCAGTGCGGCGGCGATGATCGGCAGCGCGGCGTTCTTGTTGCCGGACGGCTCGATCGCGCCCTTGAGCCGGTGACCGCCCTCGACGATGTATTGAATGGGCGCCATGCGCGAAAAGTCCGTTCTGAGATGGTGATTCGCCCGGGGACCGGCGAAAGCGGAACATCGATCTTCAACGGAATTAACACGGAAGGCACGGGCAGGCCACTGCTCCGCAGACTCAGGGTGCGCCTGGTCGTCTATCGCGCCAGTGCGAGGTAGACTCGGGCTGGACGTCGCGACTACACGTCCACGTTGGCCGACAGCGAGTTGTCCTGGATGAACTCGCGGCGCGGCTCGACCACGTCGCCCATCAGCTTGGTGAAGATGTCGTCGGCCTCGTCGACCTCCTTGACCTTCACCTGGAGCAGCGTACGGGCCTCAGTGTCGAGCGTGGTCTCCCAGAGCTGTTGCGGGTTCATCTCGCCGAGGCCTTTGTAACGCTGCATGTTGATGCCCTTGCGGCCGGCATCGGTGACCGCCTCGAACAAATCGACCGGGCCATGGATCACGGTCTGGACGTCGCCACGGCGCAAGGCGCCGGGCTTCGCATAGGCCTCTTGCAGGCGGGCCGCATATTCGTCCAGCTTGCGGGCATCGACGGACGCGAGCAATGCGTCGTCGATGACGGCGACGTCCTTGACGCCCCGCACGGTGCGCTCGAAGGTGAAGCCCTGGCCCTCGACGAAGTGGCCGATCCAGCCGCGCTCGACCTCGTCGGCCAGCACGTCGAGCCGCTTTGCGATGTAGGCGGCCGCGGCGTCCGCCGTCGGGATGTCGCGGGTGATGTCCGGGCGCAGCACGCCGGCGATCGCGGCCTGCTCGACGACCTTGCGGTCGTAGCGCGTGTGCAGGTTGCGCAGGATGTTGCGGACGAGACGCGCTTCCTCGACCAGCGCCAGGAGGTCACGCCCCTTGCGCTCCTCGCCTTCCGCCGTCTTGAACACGCAATCGTCGAGGCCGGTGCCGATCAAATAGTCCTCGAGCGCGCGCTCGTCCTTCAAATACTGCTCGGACTTGCCGCGCGTGACTTTGTAGAGCGGCGGCTGGGCGATGTAGAGGTGGCCGCGATCGATGATCTCGCGCATCTGCCGGTAGAAGAAGGTCAGCAGCAGCGTGCGGATGTGGGCGCCGTCGACGTCGGCGTCCGTCATCACGATGATCTTGTGATAGCGCAGCTTGTCGATCGAGAACTCGTCGCTGATGCCGGTGCCGAGCGCGGTGATCAGGGTGCCGATCTGCTCGCTCGACAGCATCTTGTCGGGGCGCACGCGCTCGACATTGAGGATCTTGCCGCGCAGCGGCAGCACCGCCTGGAACTCGCGGTTGCGGCCCTGCTTGGCGCTGCCGCCGGCCGAGTCACCCTCGACGATGAAGAGCTCGGACTTGGCCGGATCCTTCTCCTGGCAGTCGGCGAGCTTGCCGGGCAGCGAGGAGACGCTGAGCGGGCTCTTGCGGGTCAGCTCGCGCGCCTTGCGCGCGGCCTCGCGTGCCGCTGCGGCCTGGATCACCTTGCCGACGATGGTCTTGGCCTCGCCCGGATGCTCCTCGAACCAGGCGGCGAGCGCCTCGTTCAGAACGTTCTCGACCACGGGACGCACTTCCGAGGACACCAGCTTGTCCTTGGTCTGCGACGAGAATTTCGGATCCGGCACCTTCACGGAAAGGACGGCGGTGAGACCCTCGCGACAGTCGTCGCCGGTCAGCGCGATCTTCTCCTTCTTCGCATTGGCCTCGGCGTAGCCGTTGACCTGGCGCGTCAGCGCGCCGCGGAAGCCGGCGAGATGGGTGCCGCCGTCACGCTGCGGGATGTTGTTGGTGAAGCACAGCACGTTCTCATGATAGCTGTCGTTCCACCACAGCGCAGCTTCCACCGTGATGCCGTTGACCTCCGAGCGCACCATGATCGGCGCCGGAACGATCGCCTTCTTGTTGCGGTCGAGATATTTGACGAACTCCTCGACGCCGCCGTCGTAATGCATCTCCTCGCGCTTCTCGACCGCGTGGCGCATGTCGGAGAGCACGATGTTGACGCCGGAATTGAGGAAGGCGAGCTCGCGCAGGCGATGCTCGAGCGTCGCGTAGTCGTATTCGACGTTCTTGAAGGTCTCCGTCGAGGCCAGGAACGTCACCTCGGTGCCGCGCTTGCCCTTGGCCTCGCCGACCACTTTCAGCGGCGCAATCGCGTCGCCATGGGCGAACTCGATGAGATGCTCCTTGTCGTCGCGCCAGACCCGAAGCTGCAGCTTGCTCGACAGCGCGTTGACGACGGAGACGCCGACGCCGTGCAGTCCGCCGGACACCTTGTAGGAGTTCTGGTCGAACTTTCCGCCGGCGTGCAGCTGGGTCATGATGACCTCGGCGGCGGACACGCCTTCGCCCTTGTGAATGTCCACAGGAATGCCGCGGCCGTCGTCGCGCACGGTGACCGAATTGTCCGGATTGAGCACCACCTCGACCGCGGTGGCGTGACCAGCCAGCGCCTCGTCGATCGCGTTGTCGACGACCTCGTAGACCATGTGATGCAGGCCGGAGCCGTCATCGGTGTCGCCGATATACATGCCCGGGCGCTTGCGCACGGCATCCAGGCCCTTCAACACCCGGATCGATTCTGCGCCGTATTCGTTCGCGGTTGCAGGCTCGTTGTCGGCGATGGTTTGCCGGGCGGGTTCGGTCATGTGGGGCCTTCGGAAGGGGTGGTCGAATCGGCATTGCAGATCGCATGCCGAGAGCGCTCTTTCTCTCACGAAAGAAGCCACGCGCCTAGCGCAAAGTGGCCCGTCGTAAGACATTGAAGAGATAGCGCTTTTTAACGGTTTTTCAAGGCCTGGCGAGGGTCGTTTTCGTCCCCTCCGAAAGCCGGATTCAGGCCATTCCCGCGGCTGGTTTTGAGGCGTGCAGCGGGGCGCTTTCGCGTGCGATTCAGGGCACGAGTCACGCGTGACGCGGCAGGTGCCGCCTCAGTAGAGCGGGAGCGGCAGGGCGGTGCCACCCGGGCCAACCATGAGGCCCCAGGCATCGCCGGCGGCGAGCTCCAGCGTGTCGATCACGGCGGGCCGGCGGGCGATCTTCAGCTCGTAGCGGTGCTTGCCTGGCGGCAGGTCGAGCAGCGGGCCCTTGGGCGATTGCGGGCTGCCGGTGCCGGCCGCGATCCTGATCGTCTGCCCGTTGATGGTCAGCACGGCGTCGGTGTCGCCGATATTGCCGAGCATCAGCTTGGCCCGGCCAGGCTTCGGCAGGATGCCGGCCTTGGCCGCCGCTTCTGCATTCCTTTGCACCAGGTTGACCGAGGTCTCGCCTTTGGCGCGCCCGAGCGTGAGCACGGCGGGTCCCTGCGACGAGGTAAAGGTGAGCCGGACCCGATCGGGGCTGGCCTGCGCGTCCTCGGGCTTCTCCCGCCAGCCGAGCCTGGTCAGCTCGGCGCGGTAGAAGGCCGTGACGGCACCGAGCTCGGCCGGGACGCTGGCCTCCAGCTCCAGCCGCAGCGGCGTGTCCATTCCCGGCGCCCTGGACCGCGACAGCGCGGTCGCGCTGTGCTGCTTCGGCACCGGCAGCGCCGAGTCGGGATCGGCCTCGAGCGGCGTCGCGTCCTTGGCCGGTCGGGCCGCGGCCGAAGGCCTGGCGGCGGCGAGCAGGCCGGTGCCGTCGGCCGTGACGTTCACCTTGGGGCCCATCTGCATGATCGTGAACGCCACCGACTTGCCCTTCGCCGAGAACTCCAGGCGCGCCATGGTCGGATTGTCGATCACGGTCGGCGCCTCCTTCCAGCCGGCCGTCTTCAACGTGGAACGGAAGAAGCCGGCGAGTGTCTTCACCGACGAAGCCGACTTGAACGCGAGCTGTCCCCGGTCGCCATCGAAGCTCACGGCCTCGGCGGTCTCGGGCAGCGCGATCGGCGCCGGATTGCCGGCCAGCGGCTTCACGGGCGCATCCGACATGGCGCCGGCCTGCACGGCGCGGCGCGCCTCGTCGGCGGCGATCACCTGCTTGGCCATCGCGGCGGCATCCGCCATGAACCTGTCGTCGGCGTCCTTCTTCGCCTTGGCGCGGGCGGCCAGGGCGGCTTCGGTGGTGCGCATCGATAGCTCGACCATGGTGAGATCGTACTTGCGGGACAGCTTCAAGGTCCCGTTGTCCTCGGGCGCGACGACCTTGAGCGTGACCTCGTCCGGCGTTCCCGGACCGGCCGTCTCGATCCGCCAGCCGCGCGCGGGGATCTGCCGCGTGTAGAAGGCGAGCACGGCCGGCAGCTCGGCGATGACGGCGCCATTGGCCTGGCGGCTCGACGAGGCCGCGCTGCCGAGGCTTTGCGACCACTTGGTCGGCTTCGGCATCGGCAGGCCGGCGTGGTCGTCGCCGGCTTCGAGGGTGGAGGGTAGCGCGAATGGCGCGATCCGGATCTCGACATGGGTCCGGCCGTCGTCGCGCCGGGTCAGCGTCAGCATCACCGGATTCTGCCGGCGATAACCGTCGCCGTCGTCATGGCCGTAGAAGGCGCGCACGCCGCCCGGCGCGGTCTCGCCCAGATCGGCATTGCGCCAGCGCGCGGCGGCCTCGGCCGTCAGCGGCTCCCAGCCGAGGGCGGACATCTCCTTGCGGAACAAGGTCAGCGCCGCATCCAGCGTCATCGGCGCGATGCATGACAGATAAGGCCGCGTCTCGTCGAACACGATGTCAGCAGCGCCATCGGGGAACGGCAAATTGGCGTAGATCCGCTGCGGCGAGTAGGTCACCTCCGACTGCCCGGCGCGGCCGGCGCTGCCTGTGAAGAAGACCAGGAGCCCCTGCTTGTCCTTCTTGTAGCTGAGCGTCGGATTGCGCTCTTCGAGCGGCCTGACATAGCGCACCCAGCCGTCGGCGCCGAGCAACTGCTGCGTGGCGGCATTGGCCGCTGCGACAGGCGCCGGCAGACGATAGATGGCGCGGTAGCGATCGGGATGCGACGTGTCTTCCACCGCACCCTCGAGCCGCGGCAGCGCGTGGACGTCGACGATGGCGTCGTCGGCGCGCGCAGGTCCGGCACAGCTCGCGAGCAGCAACAGCCCGCACGCAAACCGACTCAGCCGCGGCGCGGCGATGGCCTGCTGCCAAAGCTCTGACATCATCGATCTCCGGGATTTCGAGTTCGGGGCGCTTGTGCCCTCGGGCGCTGGAGGAGAGCGGTTGGCGCCGGCGTGCCATCCAACGACAACTAGTCGAGCCGGCGAACTGGTAGGTTCAACGGCGGAATGAGCTACCGCCGCGCGCTGATCCGCCCCGCCTCGACGTCGAAGATCTCGCCGAGCTCGCGTAGTTCGGCAAACGCCGCGGGATCGGCGCCGGTCAGCCATACCTGGGCACCGAGCGTGCCGAGCTCGGCGAACAAAGCGGTGCGGCGGCCGGGATCGAGATGGGCGACGATCTCGTCGAGCAGCAGCATCGGCACGATGCCGGTGGTTTCGGCGACCAAGGTCGCATGCGCAAGGATGAGGCCGATCAGCAGCGCCTTCTGCTCGCCGGTCGACGCGTCGCGCGCCGGCATGCTCTTCGGCGCATAGACGACATGGAGATCGGTGAGATGCGGACCGTCGAGCGTGCGGCCGGCGGCGGCATCGCGCGCGCGATTGTCGCGCAGGACAGCGCGATAACGGTCCTCGACGGCGAGGGCCGGCTCGCTCAGCAGCGCATTCTCCATCCAGCCGTCGAGCGCGATCTCGGCGGACGGGAACGCCGAGGCTTGTCCGCGCTGCCGCAGCATCGCGGCGAGCTTCACCGCGGTCTGGCCGCGGCTCGCGGCGACGGCGACCGCGAGCTCCGCGGTCTCGCGCTCGATCGCGTCACACCAATGATCGTCGAAATTGCGGACCTCGAGCAGCCGGTTGCGCGAGCGCAGCGAGCGCTCCAGCGCCGACACCCGGCTCGAATGCTCGCTGTCGATCGCGAGCACCAGGCGGTCGAAGAAGCGCCGCCGCTCCGAGGCCGCGCCCATGAACAGGCCGTCCATCGAAGGGGTCAGCCACACCATGCGGATGTGATCGCCGAAGGCGGCCGCCGAGCCGACCGGTTCGCGGTCGATGCGGCAGCGGCGTGTTGTGCTCGCATCGCTGCGCGGCGGCTCGATGCCGGTGCCGAAGGTCGTCAGCCCCAGCGCGCCCTCGACCTCCGCCGAGACCGCCCACGACCCGTCGCCCTGGTTGTCGGCGACGTCCTCCAGGGTGGCACGGCGCAGGCCGCGGCCCGGCGCGAAGAACGAGATCGCCTCCAGGCAATTGGTCTTGCCGGCGCCGTTGGCCCCGACCAGCGCGACCATGTCCGCCTGCACGCTGACGCTGGCAGCGCGATAGCTGCGAAAATGCGTCAGCGCGAGACGGTGGATGCGGGAGGGGGTCATGGGGTGGAGTTGCAAGCCCAGTTCTGTCATTGCCGGGCTTGACCCGGCAATCCATCGTCCGCGTCAGCGGACCATTTCATCATAGAGATCGCGCCAGTCCGGATTGTTTGCGACGATCAAGTCGACCTTCCATTCGCGTGACCAGTGCTTGATGTTCTTCTCACGCTGCAATGCTGCGGCGATCGTCTCATGCGCCTCGAAATAGACGAGGCGCTCGATGCCATAGCGGCGCGTAAAGCTCTCGGCGAGACCTTCGCGGTGCTCATAGACGCGCCGGACGAGATCATTGGTCACGCCGACATACAGCGTGCCGCCCGGCTTGCTCGCGAGGATGTAAACCCAGTAGGCCATTTGTAAGGATGGATGGCCGGGTCAAGCCCGGCCATGACGGGTTAAACTCGATCTCGCAGAAGTCTCGCCTCACACCCGCATCGGCATCAGCACGTACAGCGCATTCCTGTTGTCGCGGTCCTGGATCAATGTCGGCGAGCCTGGATCGGCGAGCCGGAGCACGGCGACCTCGCCCTCGATCTGGGCAGCGATGTCGAGCAGATAGCGCGAGTTGAAGCCGATATCGAGCGCGTCGGCGGCGTATTCAACCTCGAGCTCTTCGGTCGCGCTGCCGGAATCCGGATTGGTCACCGACAGCACCAGCTTGCCGGGCGCCAGCGCCAGCTTCACGGCGCGGCCGCGCTCGGAGGAAATGGTGGAGACGCGGTCGACGGCGGCGGCGAAATCGGCCTTGTCGACGACCAGCTCCTTGTCGTTGTTCTGCGGAATGACGCGGCCGTAATCCGGGAAGGTGCCGTCGATCAGCTTCGAAGTCAGCACCACCTGCCCCAAGGTGAAGCGGATCTTGCCCTGCGACAGCTCGATCCTGATCTCGCTGTCATTGTCCTCGATCAGCCGCTGCACCTCGCCGACGGTCTTGCGCGGCACGATCACGCCGGGCATCTCGGCGGCGCCGGCCGGCTGCGGCAGGTCGACCTGGGCGAGGCGGTGACCGTCGGTGGCGACGGCGCGCAAGGTCGGCTGCTTGGCGGTGCCGCCGGCGTGCAGATAGATGCCGTTCAGGTAATAGCGCGTCTCCTCGGTGGAGATCGCGAACTGCGTGCGGTCGATCAGGCTCTTGATGTCCTTGGCGGGAACCCCGAACGCATGCGTCATGTCGCCTGCGGCGAGATCCGGGAAGTCGCTCTCCGGCAGCGTCTGCAAGGTGAACTTGGAGCGGCCGGCGCGGATCGCGAGCACCGCGCGCTCGCCGTCGCTCTCCAGCACGATCTGCGAGCCGTCCGGCAGCTTGCGGACGATGTCGTAGAACATGTGCGCCGGAACTGTGGTCGAGCCCGCGGTGGCGGTCTCGGCAGCCAGGGTTTCCGTCACTTCGAGATCGAGATCGGTCGCGCGCAGCGACAGCCGGGCATTCTCGGCGCGCACCAGCACATTGCCCAGGATCGGGATGGTGTTGCGGCGCTCGACCACACGATGGACGTGGCCCAGCGACTTCAGGAGCTGTGCGCGTTCGACGGTCACCTTCATTGTATTATACCCGCCCGTTCCAACTGAGCTTGTCCTGGAATGCCGGCGGGCTATAGCAGCGCCGCGGCCGATGGCACCTCGCGCCCGAACGGCGCTTGGCCAGCGTCCAGGAGCGTGAGGGGGAGGCGTAAAGTGGCGCGGATGGGGCTCAAGCGCAAGGGATGCGGAGCCGATTTCCCATGTTTCGGCAGGCTCTTCCGTGACCCGGAGGCGGGGGCCGAGCATGACGTCCGAGGACAGCGTCGAACGGCCGGGACAACGGCCCGGCTGGGGGCGAACCTTCTGTCCGCTCCCCTGGCCGTGCGTGCCCTCTAATCCTGCAACTGGCGCTTCAGCGACTCGACTTCGTCGTTCAGCGCGACGTCCTTGCCGACGAGCGCCTCGATCTTGCGCACCGCATGCAGCACGGTGGTGTGGTCGCGCCCGCCGAAGCGGCGGCCGATCTCGGGCAGCGAGCGCAGGGTCAGCGTCTTGGCGAGGTACATCGCGACCTGGCGCGGGCGCACCACGTTGGCGGTGCGGCGCGACGACAGGAGGTCGGAGCGGCTGACGTTGTACTGCCGCGCCACGACGCGCTGGATGTCCTCGATCTTGATGCGCTTCGGTTCCTGCGGCCGCACCAGGTCACGCACCTCGCGCTCGGCCATGTCGAGCGTGACCGGCTGGTTGTTGAGCTTGGAATGCGCCAGCAGGCGGTTGATCGCGCCCTCGAGATCGCGGCCGTTATGGGTGATGGAGCGGGCGAGATAGTCGAGCACCGGCTCCGGCACGTCGAAGCTCGCATGATGGGCGCGGGCCGCCGCGACGCGCGACTTGAGAATGCCGAGGCGCAGATCCTCGCCCAAAGTTGCCATCTCGACGACGAGGCCGCCGGCAAGCCGCGAGCGGACGCGATCATCGAGACTTTCGAGGTCGGACGGCGGCCGGTCGGCTGCGATCACAACCTGACGCCCCGCGTCGATCAGCGCATTCAGCGTATGACAGAACTCCGCCTGGGTGGATTTGCCCTGCAGGAACTGCAGGTCGTCGATCACCAGCACGTCGATGCCGCGCAGCGCCTCCTTGAAGGCCAGCGCCGTCTGCGATTTCAGCGCTGCGACGAAGCCGTACATGAATTTCTCGGCGGTGAGGTACAGCACCTTCCGTTCGCCGCCGGCGTTGCCGGCCCAGGTCACGGCCTGCAGCAGATGCGTCTTGCCCAGCCCGACACCGGCATGGATGTAGAGCGGGTTGAACATCACGGGATCGCCGCGGCGACCGTCGGCGACCTGGCGCGCCGCCGCATGGGCCAGCGTGTTGGCGCGGCCGACGACGAAGCTGGCGAAGGTCAGCCGCGGATCGAGCGGCGAGCCGCCGAGCGCATCATGGCTCGTGGCGAGCGAAGCCGCAGCCGACGCCGTTCGCGCGTCGGCGCTGGTCGCCGGCCTGGCGTCGTTGCGTTCGGCGCGGCGGGCTTCGACGGCGACGGGAGCTTCCTTGACCGGCGCCGCGCAGCGCATCGCGGTGCGAACGGACAGATCGATACGGTGCACCTCCGGCATCTCGGCCTGCCAGCACGACAGCACGCGCTCGGCATAATGCGCCTGGATCCAGCTCTTCAGGAAACGCGTCGGCACCGACAGATGAACGCTTTCGTCCTGGACGGCTTCGAGGTCCATCCGCGCGAACCAGCTCGTATAGACGTCCTCGCCGACGGTCGAGCGCAGCCGACCCTTCACGCGAGACCAGCGTTCCTGTTCCGAATTTGTCATGGCAGTCGCAACTTTTCGAATTGAGTGGTGGTGTCGTGTGATCGCCGGGCAGACGTCCCGTGAAAGGACACGTGTGCCGCAGCGAGACCTCGAGCGGAGGCTCAACTCCAGACATGGCTCGCCGTTCGGCGTGGACGCCGTCGGGCCATCAATGCTGGTGGAAGAAGCTTCTCCGCGAGGTCAGCGCATACTCAGATGCGCGATGGACGCGGGAGGGCCGATCGCCGTGCTGGCAATGGCCGGGCTGGAGATGTCGATCACTTCAGTGTTGACCGCCAAGGGTGCGTTGTCCGGAACCAGCCTATAGTGTGTGCTCGCAATGTGTCCGTAAAACATGCAACCTCCCCGCCCTGCCGTGATTGCTCACGGCAAGTTGTCATCCCAATGCCGCCGCGCCCGAACCCCAAGATTCAGCCGCACCGCCGTACATCCCCGTCCAACTTGTCCACTCGGTGAGCGAAGCCGCCACGAGCTCCAGCCGGGTCGACCGATGTCGTATTTCTCTTGTTCAAAGCGGCGCAACGATGATGCTGCGCCCGAGAAATTTCGACAAAGTTCGATCGTTCCCCATATTGCTATGGGTACAGATCCGGCCATCGCTTTGGAAAGCGTCGCCAACGCGCACACCGCCGCCGATTTGCACGTCCGCCCCGTTTCTAAAACCGCGCTGGTCTCAAGATCGTGGGCGCCGCGAGTGATTAAAGAAATACACGATGCGTCAGGACTCGCAATCCATAAGATCGGAGCACGCGTTACGAGTCTTCGCAGCGGTTGCGACGCGGTGTTGCGCGTTAAGAAAGCAACGTTTTGAATCATCGCGAGGAATCTCGGATGTGACAAACAACATCGTCTGCCCAAAATTTCTTCATAATTTTTTTATGTTTCGACCGGCCTCACCCGCTTTTCCAATCACTTGGTCGCGCTATGCACTTAAGTCATTTTCGAAACGATGTTTTTCGCGATTGCTCGAAGCGGGTAACTCCCGCGATGCGCGGTGCGCAAAGTGAGCGGCGCATCGCGCGCTCTTGACATCGATGCGCAAGCGCGGCGCGCAGATTCGCAGCTGTTTCAGATGAGACAATATTGTCACTGCGTAAAAATACGGAACTTCGTGTAGTTCCGACGGAACATGTGTCAGGCGCGCACGACATCGCGCGGGTTCCACCACGCGCGAAGATCGTATTCGCGATGCGATATCACCATCAAGATGTGACCATCAAATGGAGAAGGCGCGGCGAGCGATGGAGGGATGCGCGACAGCCGAACGCGCAATTGAAGATGGTACAAAAGAAAAGCCCGGCGCGAGCCGGGCTGTTTGCATCTTGATAGTTCGTCAGCCGATCGTCAGCGTCACTTCGCGAGCTTGGCGATCTGATGCGTGAGGCGCGACACTTTGCGGCTCGCGTTGTTCTTGTGAATGATGTTGCGCTGCGCGGCGCGCATCAGCTGCGGCTCGGCATTGGCCATCGCCTTCAGCGCGGCGTCGCGATCGCCCTTCTTGATCGCGTCCTCGACGGAGCGAACCGCGCCGCGCATCTGGGTGCGGCGCGACTTGTTGATGATGGTGCGGCGGGCAATCTTGCGCGTCGCCTTCTTCGCGGAAGTCGTGTTGGCCATGCTCTCAAATATCCTTCGGCGGCGAGCAGTCGCCGCTCTTGCGGGTACGCGCGCGGCCCGCTTGACGCGGCCCCATCGACGCGGTGGGTTGTTCGGACGCCTCTCTGAGAATGCCATGACCGGAGCGGGTGCTCGGCGGATCGGCGCTGCTCAAAGAACAGCGGCGGCGGGATTGCGCCCACCGCCAATGGCGACCTTATAGGGGCAGCCCTGCCGAGCGTCAACGGTCTCGGAGCGGCCCGCGGCGGCCGGAATCGACCAAAACCCGGTTCTAAGCCCCTGACGAGGTTGAATTTCTGCGGGGCCCCCGCTATGGCCTTGCTGCCCGCAAGGGCGAGCGAGAGAGGGCAGGTGAGGCATGATCCGCGGTTTTTTCCGTCTGGTAGGGCTGTTGCTGCTGGCCGGAAGCTTCATCTTCCTGGTCTATGACGGCGCGCGCTGGGTGGCCGACCAGACCCTGCAGTTCACCCGTTTCGGCCAGCTCTGGAACGACGTCCACCAGGCGAGCCAGGCCGCCTTCAAGGCCTGGATCGAGGCCAAGGCCCCGTTCCTGTGGGAGTGGATCGTCAAGGTATTTTTGGACCAGCCAGTGTTTGCGGTGCTTGGCCTGCTCGGAATCCTGCTGATGCTGCTGTTCCGGCCGCGCAAGCCGCTCATCGGCTACGGGCGCGACTGAGCGCGGCTGTTCGTCTCGCCGCGCCGGCAGCTGTCTTGGATTCCGCTGGCAGCGCGGCGCGGGAACCGCTGGCGCGGCGTAACAGCGCTACTGCCGGACCCGTAGAGCCCTATATATTCCCCTGACAAGAGGTCATCGCGCCGTGGGCCGTCCCGCGGGCGCTGGCCATGAGCGGAGACATCCCATGTTCTTCATGCGCAAAGCCCCTGTCATGCCGTCTGCCGCCGAGGCGCTGCCCGGCCGCGCCCAGCCGATCCCCACCGCCGCGACGCATTTCGTCAACGGTCGCCGCCTGTTGCCGCCCTATCCGGACGGCCTCGAGCAGGCCGTGTTCGGGCTCGGCTGCTTCTGGGGCGCGGAGCGCAAGTTCTGGCAGCTCGGTGACGGCATCCACGTCACCGCCGTCGGCTATGCCGGAGGCCATACGCCAAACCCGACCTACGAGGAGGTGTGCTCGGGGCAGACGGCGCACACGGAAGTCGTGCTGGTGGTGTTCGATCCCAAGATCATGTCCTACGAGCGCCTCCTGAAGACGTTCTGGGAGAGCCACGACCCGACCCAGGGCATGCGTCAGGGCAACGACGTCGGCACGCAATATCGCTCGGCGATCTACACGTTCAGCGACGCGCAGCGCGAGGCGGCCGAGGCGTCGAAGACGGCCTACGAGTCGGCGCTGCGCGCCAAGGGGCTCGGAGCGATTACGACGGAGATCGTCCCGGCAGGGCCGTTCTATTTCGCCGAGGATTATCATCAGCAGTACCTGGCCAAGAATCCGGCCGGATATTGCGGCCTGGGCGGAACGGGCGTCGCGTGCCCGATCGGAGTCGGCGTGAGCGCATAGGCAGGCTGAGCGCGCCCGATCACGGTGAACATTGGATCCCTCTCCCACGCCGTGGGAGGGGGATTTTTTCGGGCGGCTTTGACCGTCGCCCGCTTGCGACGGGGACTACACGCGCCAACGGTTTGTTAACCTTAACCGCGCATGACTAGCGCACATCCTCATTCAAGGATTGTTCGAGTGCGCGCGTTGTTTGTTCCGGTCATTGCCGTCCTGTCCGCGATCCTGTTGTCGGGCTGCATGCAGACGATCTCCCCCGTCGCTGCCGTCCAGCCGCAGAGCGATCTCGACGCGATGGCCTATGGAACGCCTTCCACCGGCCCGGTTGCCGCCACCGGGCAGGGCGGGGCGATCCCGGCGCTGCGCAACTCGTTCGCTGCCGCCACCGGCGCAGGCGCCTATGTCGTTCCCGCCGGCTATGCGCCGGCGCGCCGCGACTCCGCCTATCATCTCGACGCTGGCGACAAGCTGCGCGTCGTCGTCTACGGCCAGGAGGGCCTGACCAACACCTATGCGATCGATGCGTCCGGATCGATCACGATGCCGCTGATCGGCAGCGTGCCGGCGCGCGGCCGCACCACCGCCGGCCTCGCTGCCGAGATCACCGCCAAGCTGCGCAACGGCTACATCCGCGAGCCCTCGGTGGCCGTCGAGATCGAAGCCTATCGCCCGTTCTTCATCCTCGGCGAGGTGCAGGCGCCCGGCCAATACCCCTACGTGCCCAATATGACGGTGGAGAGCGCGATCGCGATCGCCGGCGGCTTCTCGCCTCGGGCGCGGCGCGACGTCGTCACCCTGACCCACACCGATGCTTCCGGAGCCGCGCGCTACGAGGTGCCGCTCGGCACCTCGCTCAAGCCGGGCGACACCATCCAGGTCGGCGAGCGCTGGTTCTGATCTCCGCACGAGTGATTGCGGCTCAACGCCTACCTGAGCACCTGCGTCGACCCGACGCTGAGTGACGCGAGGCTCCCCGCAATGACGGTGGTTGGACGTTCAGCGCAGGTGCTGCGCAAAGAACGCCAGGCTGCGCGTCCAGGCGAGATCGGCGCTCGGCTGGTCGTAGCTGGCGCGCTCGTCGCAACCGAAGCCGTGCTGTGCGCCGGGATAGACGAAGATCTCGACGTCCGGCCGCTTGGCCTTGATGGCCTCGACGTCGCGCAAGGGGATGCCCGCGTCCTTCTCGCCGAAATGTAGCTGGGTCGGCACCGTCGGCTTGTCGTCGGCGAACCGCGCGACAGCGCCGCCGTAATAGCCGACGGCAGCGCGGAGGCCCGACAGCTTGGTCGCAGCCGCATAGGCGATGCTGCCGCCGAGGCAGAAACCGATGATGCCGACCGGCCCGACATTCTTCACGCCGTCGATTGCGGCCTGGGTGTCGCGCAAAAAGGCCGCCCAATCCGGATTGGCGACGAACTTGCGCGCGACCGCGATCTCGTCGGGCGAATAGCCTGAGGTGAAGCCGGGCTCGACGCGGTCGAAGATCGCCGGCGCGATGGCAACGTAACCCGCGGCGGCGAGGCGGTCGCAGACGTTGCGGATGTGATGGTTGACACCGAAGATCTCCTGGATGACGACCAGCGCGCCCTTTGCAGTTCCCGTCGGATCGGCGCGATAGGCGCCGAGCTGGAAGCCGTCGGATGCCGTCAGCTTGATATCTTGTCCCACGTTCTGTCCTCTTGCGGTCGTCAGGCGCGCGTCAACGCCACATCCAGTTGGTGCCGTAGTCCTCTTTCCAGCCGGTCAGCCGTCCCCTGCGGAACTTCAGGTAGAGGCGGTGATGGTGCGGGACCAGTCCGCTGCCGCCGAGATTACGCAGTGCCAGAAAGGTCTCGTTGCCGGGCGCGCCGTTCAGATAGATCAACGGCTGCTCCAGCACGCGCGATGTCTCACCGACATCCATGCCGAAGGCAAGCGGCGTGACGTTGGATAACATCGCTGTGAAAGGCGCGTCGGCGACGCCGAGCGTCTGCCCCGCCGCAGCAGGGCTTACGGCCGACAGGCTCGGCAGCATGGCCGCAACCAGGCACAGCGTCATGCGTACGGATGGTCTCATGGGCCGAAATCTCCTTTCGCTGTCGGCGTTGGCTGCATCTCTTCTTAGCGTGCCCGGCGTCACCAGCCCAGCATCGTTCGCGCTGCACAACACAAATGCCGTTTCATGTGGCAGGCCGGCGTTCAAATCCCGTTGCGTCGCCGTCGCAACGCGATCATTCTTATGATGGCTGGCATCTATCCGGTGGGTCCCAGCGAATCGATAAAACCGAACTTCGCCGTAAGCGAAGTCGCACGCCGGGCGGGGAAGAAACCAAATGCCCAATCTCACCATCAACGGGCGGACCATGTCCGTCGACGCGGCGCACGACACGCCGCTGCTATGGGTCATCCGCGAGCAGTTGCAGATGACCGGCACCAAGTTCGGCTGCGGCGCCGGGCTGTGCGGCGCCTGCACCGTGCATGTCAACGGCGAGGCCGTGCGCTCGTGCCAGACCATGGTCGGCGACGTCGCGAACAAGAAGATCACGACCATCGAGGGGCTGTCGCAGAAGGGCGATCATCCCTTGCAGAAGGCGTGGATCGCCGAGCAGGTGCCGCAATGCGGCTACTGCCAGTCCGGCCAGATCATGCAGGCGGCCACGCTGCTCGCCAAGACCACGAGCCCGACCAAGGAGGAGATCGTCGCGCATATGGACGGCAATCTCTGCCGCTGCATGACCTATTCGCGGATTCAGAAGGCGATCCAGCGCGCCGCGTCCGAAATGCGCACCGCGTCCAACTCGAGCGACCGGAGAGCGACATGAACCAGCACGTCAAAACCAATTCCTCGGTCGCGACCGATCTCAGCCGCCGCTCCTTCCTGGTCGGCACCGCCGCCACCGGCCTCGTGCTCGGCTATGCCGGCCTCGCCGACAGCGCACTGGCGGCCGCGGCGCCGGCCAATTTCGAACCCAGCGTCTGGTATGCGATCGCGCCGGATGGCCTGGTCACAGTGACCTGCGGCAAGGCCGACATGGGCCAGCACATTGCGTCCACCATGGCGCAGATCGTCTGCGAGGAGCTCGGCGCGGCCTGGAAGGACATGCGGGTCCAGCTCGCCTCCAACGATCCGAAGTTCAACGATCCCGTGCTCGGCGCCCAGATCACGGGCGGCAGCTGGAGCACGATGATGAACTTCGATGCCATGAGCCGCGCCGGCGCCGCGGGCCGCATCGCGCTCACCGAAGCCGCTGCGACCGCGATGGGCGTGCCGGCCAACGAACTCGTGGTGCGCGACGGCGTCGTGATGCATCCGAAGTCCAAGAAGCAGATGAGCTACGCCGAGATCGTCAGGAGCGGCAAGATCACCAAGAGCTTCACGCCTGACGAATTGAAGGCGCTGACGCTGAAGACGCCCGATCAGTACACGATGATCGGCGTCTCGGTGCCGCAGCTCGACATTCCCTCCAAGACCAACGGCACGGCGAAATATGGCATCGATACGATGCTGCCGGGCATGGTCTACGGCAAGGTCGTCACGCCGCCGGTGCGCTTCGGCGCGACGGTCACGGCGGTCGACGACTCCGAGGCCAAGAAGGTGCCGGGCTTCATCAAGGCGGTGACGCTCGACGACAAGACCGGCTCGACCTCGGGCTGGGTGGTGGCGGTCGCCAACACCTATGCCAACGCCAGGAAGGCGGCGGACGCGCTCAAGATCAGCTATGACAAAGGCCCCTATGCCAATGTCAGCACCGACACCATCATCACCGAGGCGATGCGGCTGCAGGCGCAGGACGATGCCGGGCAGTTCTTCGTCAAGGACGGCGATCCCGTTGCAGCGATGTCGGGCGCGGCCAAGGTGCTGGAGGCGGAGTACACCACCAGCATCAACATCCATGCGCCGCTGGAGCCGATGAACGCGACCGCCGAGTTCAAGGGTGACATCCTGCACATCTACACCGGCAATCAGTTCGCGACCCGTTCCGGCGCGATCGCGGCGGCTGCGGCCGGGATCGATCCGAAATACGTCGTGATGCACCAGGCCTGGCTCGGCGGCGGCTTCGGCCGCAGGCTCGATGCTGACATGATGGTGCCGGCGGTGCAGGCGGCCAAGGCGGTCGGCAAGCCGGTCAAGGTGATCTACTCGCGCGAGAACGACATGACGATGGACTACTCGCGGCCGCTCACTTACCAGAAGGTCAAGGCCGGGCTCGACAGCAACGGCAAGCTGATCGCGCTCAGCCATGACGTCGTCTCGGCCTGGCCGACGGCGCGCTGGGGCATCCCGGACTTCCTGTCGCCCTCGGTCGACAAGAAGGGCCCGCTCGACTCGTTCACGGTCAATGGCGCCGACTTCTTCTACACCGTGCCCAATCATCATGTGCGCGCGATCAAGAACGAACTCGCGCATAATGCGACGCCATCGGGACAACTCCGTTCGGTGGCGCCGGGTTGGACGTTCTGGGCGGTCGAGAGCATGATCGACGAGATCGCGGTGGCCTCGGGGCAGGACCCGGCGCAGTTCCGCATTGCGCTGCTCGACGGCAAGGGCAAGAACGACGGCGGCGCGCAGCGATTGCGCAACACGCTGCTGGCAGCGATGGGCCTGTCCGGCTACGGCGCCAGGAAGCTCCCGCAAGGCGAAGGCATGGGCGTCTCCTGCGTTTCATCGCAGGAGCGTGCCACGGCGAGCTGGACGGCGTGCGTCGCCCATGTCGCGGTTGCGCCCACGGGCGCGGTCACGGTGAAGAAGCTCACCGTGGCGACCGATGTCGGCACCCAGGTGCATCCCGACAACATCCGCGCCCAGGTCGAGGGCGCGGCGCTGTGGGGGCTGTCGCTGGCGATGTACGAGAAGGCGACGCTGAAAGACGGCGGCATCGAGCAGACCAACTTCGACAGCTACACGCCGCTGCGGATGAGCCAGGTGCCGGAGGTCGCGATCGCCGTGATCGCCAATGGCGAGAAGGCGACCGGCGTCGGCGAGCCCGCGGTGACCGTGGTCGCGCCAGCGCTCGGCAACGCCATCTACAACGCCTGTGGCGCGCGGTTGCGCTCGCTGCCGATCACCGCCGCAGCGGTCAAGGCGGCGATGAGGGCCTAGCGTCGTCGCGAGACCATTCCTGTATCTGGGAACCGCCGGAGCTCGTCTCCGGCGGGTCTTTTTTGCGCTGCGGTCAGGTTCTCGCGCGGCACGATTTGAATGATCCTCTTAACGTCTCGCTCACCTGAAACGATACAGCTTGAATGATCGGCTTAAGCCGCGACGAACCCGTATCCCGGTAACTTGCATGGGCAGCAAACCGCAGGGGGCGAGCACGTATGAGCGCGACAGCCAAGCAGACCGTGACCCAGACCGCGAACAGGCGCCATCTCCTGCTCGCGTCGGATCGCGGTGACCAGAGCAGCGAGCTGGCGCGCATCCTGCGCTCGGTCGGCGACGTCGACATGATGCCGACCACCGAAATCCCCGAGAACCCCGGCAACCGCTTCTCCGGCGTCATCGTCGACATAAACCTGCGTTCGCCCGAGAGCGTGCAGCGGGTGCGCAAGAAGCTGTCGTCACGCGCCTATAGCGACGTGCCGCGGCTGTTCGTGCTCGCGGAGGCGCTGCACCACGCCACCATGCAGGCATGGGCGCTCGGCGCCACCGATACCATCGCGCGGCCGTTCAGCCCCGCCGACGTGCTGCAGCGCATCCGCTCGGCGCTTCCCGCCGACGACGGCTATGACGAGACCGATCGCGGCAAGCTGCTCAATCGCGGCGTCGAGGCCGCGCAGGCCATCATGGTCAAGATCTTCGAGAAGCTGCCCACCGGCGCGCATCTGACGATGGAGGACATCGTCGCGGCCGAGAACAAGATCCTGAAGGCGATCAAGCACTCCTCGCTGCGCGAATGGATGACCGTGGTCGGCTGTCATCACAACGACACCTATCGGCATTGCCTGTTCGTGACCGGCCTTGCGGTCGGCTTCTCGATTCATCTGGGCATGCGCGACGACGACCAGCGCCGGCTGGTCCGCGCGGCGCTGCTGCACGACGTCGGCAAGGCATTCATCCCGGTCGCGATCCTCGACAAGCAGGGCAAGCTGACGGCGGAAGAGATCGCGCTGCTGCGCCAGCATCCGCGCCGCGGCTACGAGGCGCTGTGGCGGCAGGGCGGCTTCCCGCCGGAGATGCTCGACGTCATCCTGCATCACCACGAATTCCTCGACGGCTCCGGCTATCCCGACGCGCTGCACAACGAGCAGATCAGCGACATCGTGCGCCTCACCACGATCGTGGACATCTACGCCGCGCTGATCGAGCACCGCGCCTATCGGCCGGCCTTCACCCATGCGCGCGCGTTCCAGATCATGGAGAACATGGGCCCGAAGCTCGACCAGCAGCTGCTACAGGCGTTCCGCCCGGTCGCGATGGGCGCGCATTGACGCGATCGCCTGAGAGCGCATCCATCGCCCGAGGGTAGCCGCTCGACGCAAGTGCATCTCGGCCGAGGCGCACTATCCTACCCGCCAATCGGTGAAAGGCGGGAGGAGCAGCATGGGCGCAGCCGAACAGGCCGGCGAGGTCATTCCCGGGCACATCGCCGCCGCGCTGGTCGATCCGGCCTGTTATGCCGACCACCGCATCCATGATGCCTATCGCTGGCTGCGCGCCAACAATCCGCTCGGGCGGGCCGAGCTCGATGCGTTCGATCCGTTCTGGGTGGTGACGCGGCACGCTGACATTCTCGCCATCAGCCGTCAGAACGATCTGTTCCACAATGCCGACCGTGCGACCACGCTGACCAACAAGGCGGTGCTGGAGCGCGTTCACAAGATTACCGGCCAGCCCAATCTCGTGCGTTCGCTGGTGCAGATGGATGCGCCGGACCATCCGAAATATCGCGCGCTGACGCAGGGCTGGTTCATGCCGGCCAACATCGCCAAGTTCGAGCCGCGCATTCGCGAGATCGCGCGGGCGACCGTCGGCCGCATGGCGGCGAAGGCCGCGGCGAATGGCGGCGTCTGCGATTTCGTCGCCGACGTCGCGCTCCATTATCCGCTGCACGTGATCATGGAGATTCTCGGCGTGCCGGAGGAGGACGAGCCGCGCATGCTCAAGCTGACGCAGGAGCTGTTCGGCCCGCAGGATCCGGACACGGCGCGGGTGCGGGAGGCGCTGTCGGCCGAGGTGTTCGCGGCGATGCTGCAGGCGGTGGTGGCCGATTTCGCCGCCTACTTCCAGCGCATCACCGAAGACCGCAAGGCTCATCCGCGCGACGATCTCGCCACCGTCATTGCCAACGCCAGGATCAATGGCGAGGACATGCCGCTGCACGACCGCACCAGCTACTATATGATCGTGGCGACCGCGGGTCACGACACGACGTCGTCGTCCACGGCAGGCGCGATCTGGGCGCTGGCGGAAGATCCCGAGCAGTTCGCGCGCGTCAAGGCCAATCCCGAGCTGATCCCGGGCCTCGTCGACGAGGCGATCCGCTGGATGACGCCGGTCAAGCATTTCATGCGCAGCGCCACCGCCGACACCGAGCTCGGCGGACGCAGGATCGCCAAGGGCGACTGGCTGATGCTGTGCTACGCGTCCGGCAATCGCGACGAGGCGGTGTTCGAGCAGCCCGACACGTTCCGCTGTGACCGCAAGCCGAACCGCCACGTCGCGTTCGGCTATGGCGCGCATCTCTGCCTCGGCCAGCATCTCGCCAAGCTCGAGATGCGCATCCTGTTCGAGGAACTGCTGCCGCGGCTCACATCGCTGTCGCCGGCAGGGCCGGTGCTGATGACGCGGGCAACGTTCGTGAACGGACCGAAGAAGCTGCCGATCCGCGTCACGATGGGCTGACGCGGCGCTCAATCCAGCAGCTTGCGCAGCTCGGCCTTTGCGACCTTCTCCAAGGTTGAGCGCGGCATCTCGTCGACCAGCTTGACCTCGCGCGGCACCTTGAAGTCGGCGAGCCCGGCGCGGCAGGCGGCCAGCACCTTGTCGGGCAGCTCCTCGCGCGCGATCCCGGGCTGCGGGATCACGAACGCGACCGGCACCTCGTCCAGCATCGGATGCTTCCTGGCGACGACGGCGGTCTCGCGTACGCCGGGCACGGTGATGATGACCTGCTCGATCTCGGACGCCGCGACGTTCTCGCCGCCGACCTTGAGCATGTCCTTGGTGCGATCGCCGAACTTGATGAAGCCGTCGGCCAGGCGCGTGACGCGGTCGCCGGTCAGGAAGAAGCCGTCGGCATCGAAGCTCGTGCGCGTCGCTTCGTCGTTGTAGAGATATTCGGCGAACAGCGACAGGCCGGGCACGCCCTTGATGGCGAGATTGCCGGTGGCGCCGACCTCGGTCGGCCGGCCGTCATCGTCGGTGATGCGGATGGTGTATTCCGGCGCCGCGCGGCCGATCGACATCGGCGCGTTCGGCTGATCGACCTCGCCGACGATGCCGTGGGTGATGGTCTCGGTCATGCCCCACCAGCCGATGATCTTGATGCCGAACTTGGCGAAGGCGGGCGGCTCGGACACCGCCGTGCCCCACAGCCGGAACTTGTGATGCTTCGGCACGTCCTGGTCGAGCAGCGCCTTCATGCAGAACGGGATGGTCGAGGTCCAGGTGCTGCCATGCTCGAGCGCCGCGCTCCAGAACCGGCTCGCGGAGAAGCGCGGCTGGATCACGCAGGTCGCGCCGACCCAGAGTGTGGCAAGCATCGAATAGGCCAGCGCGTTGGTGTGGAACAGCGGCAGATAGGTCTGGTGCACGTCGCCCTGATGCAGGTCCTCATGGACGGCGTTGACCTTGGCGCCCCACAGCGCGTTGGCATGCGTCCACAGCACCGCCTTCGGCCGAGACGTCGTACCCGAGGTGTACTGCACGCTGCACGGCGCCAGCGGATCGGCCGGCCGCCGCGGCCGATCGGCGCTGTCGGCAAACAGCGCTTCGAAGCGCTCGCCTCGTTCGACGGCCGACGCCTCCGCCTGACCCGGATCGTGCGAGATCACGGCCATCCATTTGAGGCCGCGGCAATGCGCTGCGATCATCTCGGCATAGGCCGGCTGCGTGATCGCAGCCACCGCGCGACAGTGCTCCGCGAAGTAGCTCATCTCGGCGGCTGCCGAGCGCGTGTTGGTCGTGACGGCGAGCGCGCCCAGCTCGACGCAGGCAAACCAGGCAAGCATCGCCTCGACGCAATTGTCGAGATGGATCAGCACGGCATCGCCGGGCTGGACGCCGCGCTTGACCAGCCCGGCCGCCAATGCGCCGACACGCTCGTGAAACTCGCCATAGGTCCAGCGGCGCGCCGGTGCCTCGAACGGCGCCGAGATCAGGAACGGATGATCGCGCCGGGTCTCGCTGCGCAGCTTCAACAGCCACGGCACGTCCATGCCGTCGAACGGCGTCACCGTGCCCGCTGCCATCGTCGTTCCCGTCATCTTCGCTCCCGTCGTTCTTGAGTACGGCCTGTCTCCGGCCGCTTCGTTCTCGTCGTCATCTTCTGCCACCTTGCGCCGTCGCGATCAAATCGGGATTGAACCCGTCTCCGTTCGCGGGCGACCAATGGCGCGGCAAGACACGCCCGGAGGTTTGCATGCAGGCCGAGCCACGACCATGGCGGCTGCCCGATGCCCGCTATTTCCAGATCGCGGCATTGGCGACGCTGCTGGCGATCAATTTCGCCATGATCGATTTCGGCGCGCGTCCCGCAGCGAGCGTGGTCGCGGTCGCCATGGCGCTGCTCACGCAAGTGGTCTGCTGCCGCATCTCCGGCGCGCCGCTCGATCTCAAGTCACCGCTGATCACCGGCCTGTCGCTCAGCCTGCTGCTGCGCGCCGACGCGCTGTGGCTGCATGCGGCGGCAGCCGTGATCGCCATCGGCTCGAAATTCGTGCTGCGCGTCGACGGCAAGCACGTGTTCAACCCGGCGGGGCTGGCGATCGTGGTGCTGCTGTTCAGCTCCAAGGGCGTGTGGATCTCGCCCGGCCAATGGGGGACGGAGATCTGGTTCGCGAGCCTCGCCGGCTTCTTCGCGATCCTGGTGCTCGGCGCCTCTCGACGCGCGGACATCGCATTCTATTTTTTCGCCAGCCATGCCGCACTGCTGCTGCTGCGCGCCGCCTGGCTCGGCGATCCCCTGGCGATTCCGCTGCATCAGTTGCAGAGCGGCTCGCTGCTGATCTTCACCTTCTTCATGATCTCCGACCCGCGCACCTCGCCGGACTCGCGCGTCGGCCGGCTGCTGTTCGCGCTGAGCGTTGCGGTCGCGGCGCACTACCTCACCTTCGCCATGCAGATGCGGCCGGCGCTCTACGTGTCGCTGATCGCGCTGTCGCCGCTCACGCTGCTGCTCGACCGGCTCGTCCCTGAGACCCGCTTTTCCTGGCGTTCGCCCGTTCCCGAAGGAGTGTCGACATGACCCTGCGTTACAGCAAGCTCTTCCGCACCGGCGTCGCGGCCGCCGCGATCCTGGCGAACGCAGCGATGGCGCCCGCGAATGCCTTTTGCGGCTTCTATGTCGCCCAGGCCGACGCGAAGCTGTTCAACCAGTCATCGAAGGTCGTGCTGGCCCGCGACGGCGAGCAGACGGCGATCACGATGGCCAGCGACTTCGAGGGCGACGTGAAGGAGTTCGCGGTGGTCGTCCCCGTGCCGACCTTCATCGAGCGCAAGCAGATCGGCGTGGTCGAGCCGAAGACCATCGACCATCTCGACAAATACACCGCGCCGCGGCTGGTCGAATATCATGATGCCGATCCATGCGCGCCGGTCGTCGTTGCGGCGCGGGCGATGCCGGCGGCGCCGATGATGGCAGGCGCTGTCTACGAAATGACCCGGCGGAACTACGGCGTCACCGTCGAGGCCAGCTACGACGTCGCCGAATACGACGTGCTGATCCTGTCGGCGCAGGAGAGCGACGGACTGACGCGCTGGCTGACCGACAACGACTATCGCATCCCGCAAGGCGCCGAGGCCGTGCTCGGCAGCTACATCAGGCAGGGCATGCGGTTCTTCGTCGCGAAGGTCAATGTCGAGCGGATGAAGGGGATCGGCAACGGCTCCCTGCGGCCCCTGCAGGTGCGCTACCGGAGCGCCAAGTTCATGGTGCCGCTGCGGCTCGGCACGGTCAACGCCAGGGGACCGCAGGACCTGATCATCTATGCGCTCACCAGGAGCGGCCGCATCGAGGCGGCCAACTATCGAACGGTGAAGATCCCATCCGATATCGATGTTCCGCTCTATGTGAAGGACGAGTTCGGGCCGTTCTACAAGGCGCTGTTCGAGCGGGCGGTCGCGCGCGAGAACATGCAGGCGGTGTTCGTGGAATATGCCTGGGACATGGGATGGTGCGACCCCTGCGCCGCCGATCCCATGAGCAACAAGGAACTGGTCGAGCTCGGCGCGCGCTGGATCGGCAGCGACGATGACACCGCCTTCAGTCTCCGCCGGGGCACGGCCGGAGCCAGCGCCTTCGTGACCCGGCTGCACGTGCGCTACGATGCGAAGTCCTTCCCCGAGGACATCGTCTTCGCCGAGACCAAGGACCGCAGCAATTTCCAGGGCCGCTATGTCCAGCACCATCCCTGGCGCGGCGAGGCGTCCTGTGCCGCGGCGAAGACCTACCGGGACAGTCTCGCCGCACGTTTCGCCACGCAGGCGACGGATCTCGCGCAACTGACCGGATGGTCGCGCAGCGAGATCATCGCGAAAATGGACAAGAGCGGCGAGACCGTGACGAAATGACCTAAGGGCGGCCTCGGCTCAATCCTGATACGAGGAGATCTCGATCAGGCTGCCGTCGGGATCGCGGCAATACACCGAGCGCAGCGTGCCGCGCGCGCCCTGCTTGGCGACCGGGCCCTCCTCGATGGCAATGCCGAGCGCCTCGAGATGCGCCACCACCTCGTCGGGGGTGCTGGTGGTGAGGAAGCAAACGTCGTCGCTGCCGGCCGCGACATGGTCGGCCGTGAACCAATCGACCTTGTCCGCGTCCTTCGGTCGCACGTTGATCTTCTGGTTCCCGAATAGCAGCGACGTGCGCCTCGCCTTGCCTTGTCCGGGATCGAACACCTGGACCGTCATGCCCAGCACCTGTTGGTACCACGCCGTCGTGCGGTCCACGTCGGCGACATTGATGACCAGATGATCGAGCGCATCGACCTTGACCGGCATGGGGCTCTTCCCTCCTGATGGGGCATCGATCTCGCCGCAATCGCGGCACTCTGCTACAATCGATCCCGGCGGCTCGTTAACCGCCGCTCAACGATAATGCCTGAGGAAACGCATGATTTCACGTCGTACCGCGCTTGGTCTGATCGCCTCCGCCGTCCCGTCCATCGCTGGCGTTCGCAAGGCGTCCGCGGCCGACTATCCCACCCGTCCCGTCCGCTTCGTGGTGGGTTATCCTCCGGGCGGCGCGACCGACATCCTGGCGCGGCTGATCGGCCAACGGCTGTCCGAGACGCTCGGTCAGCAGTTCATCGTCGAGAACAAGCCGGGGGCCGGCAACAATATCGGCACCGATGCCGTCGTGAACGCGGCGGCCGACGGCTACACCGTGCTGCTGGTCAATCCGGCCAACTACATCAATGCGAGCCTCTACACCAATCTCAAGTTCAACTTCGTCCGCGACATCGCGCCGGTGGCCTCGTTCAACCGCGTCCCCAACGTGATGACCGTCAACAAGGACATCGAGGCCAAGAACGTCGCCGAGTTCATCGCCTATCTCAAGGCAAACCCCGGCAAGGTGAACATGGCCTCGTCCGGCAACGGTACCTCGGTGCATCTGTCGGGCGAGATGTTCATGGCGATGACCGGAACCAAGATGCAACACGTGCCCTATCGCGGCGCGGCGCCCGCGATCACCGACATGCTCGGCGGCCAGGTGCAGGTCATCTTCGACAACATGCCCTCCATCATCCAGCACATCCGCTCCGGCTCGTTGCGAGCGCTCGGCGTCACCACGCAGCAGCGTTCGCCGCAATTGCCGGACGTCCAGGCCGTCGCCGAGACCGTACCCGGTTACGAGGCGAGCGCGCTGTTCGGCATCGGCGCGCCGAAGAACACGCCAAAGGAGATCGTCGAGAAGCTCAACAAGCAGGTCAACACCATCCTGGCCGAGCCCGAGATCAAGGCCCGTCTGGTCGATCTCGGCGGCGAGCCGCTGATCCAGTCGCCGGAGCAGTTCGGCGCCCAGATCGCCGCCGAGACCGAGAAGTGGAAGAAGGTCGTCGAGTTCGCCGGCCTGAAGGTCGAATGAGACGACCTGGCGACGCCGCAATCGCTGGGCCGCGTGCCGCGACGGGTCTTCGATGAGGCGCCGGCCCGCGAGACGGGCGTCGAGGGCTGAAGGTGACGTGCCGCGCATGCGACACGTCACGGCCTTGGTTGGTGATCCGTTCCGCCGATTTGTCGTTTTTTGACCATGCCGGTGTGGTGCAACCCTCCGGCCAAAAGAGGAACAGATCATGCGCAAGGTTATGATGATGGCAGCCGGCCTCGTCGGCGTTGCACTTGGTGGCGGTATCGCGCCGGCCTCCGCAGGCGGTTACGACTATCCCTGGTGTGTGCAGGGCCGAGGCGTCGGTTACCCCGGCGACTGCTCCTATCAGACCTTCGAGCAATGCCGGGCGAGTGCCTCCGGGCGCAATGCAGGCTGTGGCATCAATCCGCGCGTCGCGTTCGATCCTGCCCGCCGCGGCCCCTCGGTCTATGTCGACATGCCGCCGCCGCGCCGCGTGCACCGGTATCAGTATTACTGACGCCTCTACGGAGCGGGTTGGCACGCGCGGCCCAGCGGCTGACGCAGGCGCGCTTCCGGAATCGCGCGGGCTTGCATCGACTTTGCGTTCGTATATACTTTGTATTGCAAAGTTAAACGAGCCGTTCCGGGCCTCAGGTGAGACATGCGCGACCTCGATAAGGCGCTGGCGGACATCATCGCGATCCGCAGCCAGCTTGCGGCGGGCACGGCATTTCGCGGCTACGGGCCGGCGACGATGGCCGCGACCTCGGCCGTAGCGCTGGTCACTGCGCTGCTTCAGCAGCTGTTTCTGCGCGACCCGACGGCCGACGCGTGGACGTTCCTGCTCGGATGGGCGGCGGCAGCCTGCGTGTCGCTGACGATGATCTGGTTCGAGATGCGGGCGCGGTCGCGCCGGCATCATTCCGGCCTTGCGGACGCGATGATTCATCAGGCGGTCGAGCAGTTCCTGCCAGCGGGCATCGCTGGCGTCCTGCTCGCGGTGCTGCTGTGGAAGTTCGCGCCGGAGGCGCTGTGGATGCTGCCGGGCCTGTGGCAGATCCTGATGTCGCTCGGCGTGTTCGCGTCGGTGCGCTCGCTGCCACGCACGGTGGCGCTTGCCGGGGCGTTCTATTTCATGGCCGGCTTCGCCGTGCTGCTGGTCGGCAGCGCCACGCATGCGCTGTCGCCCTGGACGATGGGGCTTCCGTTCGCGATCGGACAGGGGCTGATGGCGGGCATTCTGTATTTTGCGACCGGAGAGTCCGATGTCGAAGACTGACGGCAGCGCGCCGTTCTCCTATGACGGCCTCGATCGCGTCATCCACGAGAAGGCACGGCTCGGCCTGCTCACCTCGCTGATGGCGCACCCGAAGGGTCTCGCTTTTGCCGACCTCAAGCAGCTCTGCGGGCTGACGGACGGCAATCTGTCGCGCCATCTGCAGGTGCTGCAGGAAGCCGGTCTCGTCGAGGTCACCAAGGGCTATGAGGGCAATCGCCCACATACCACCTGCCGGCTGACCAAGGCGGGACGCCGCCGCTTCCTCGATTATCTCGCCGTGCTCGAGCGCCTCGTCCGCGACGCCGCGGCCGCTGCCGGCAAAGAGCATACGCCATCGTCGGTCGGCCTGATCCCGGGCCGCATCTGAATCGCGCATCGCACTTTTTTGACCTGGAGCTTTGCAATGCAAAGTAGTCTGCAACCTAAATCGCCTGCTGTGGTGGATGGCCTGCATGTCGGCATCATCATGGACGGGAACGGCCGCTGGGCGACGCGCAAGGGCCTGTCGCGGCTGCGCGGGCACGAGGCGGGGGTCGAGGCGATCCGGCGCGTCGTCGAAGCCGCGCCCGACCAGGGCATTGGGACCCTGACGCTGTATGCGTTCTCCAGCGACAATTGGCGACGCCCGCGTGCCGAGGTCGCCGCCTTGATGGCGCTGTTGCGGGTCTATCTCGCCAGCGAGGTGGAGTCGCTGGTACGCAACGGCGTCCGCCTCACCGTGATCGGCCGTCGCGACCGGCTGCCCGGCGGCATCGCCGATGCGATCGGCCGGGCCGAAGCGGCAACCCGCGACGGCAGCACCCTGCATCTGCGCATCGCCGTCGACTATTCGGCGCGCGACGCGATCCTCGAGGCCGCGGCGAAAGCCCGCGAAATCGACGGCCTGACGCGTGCGGCGTTCTCCGACCTCGTGACCGGCGAAGCCGGCTTGCGCGACGTTGACCTGATCATCCGCACCTCCGGCGAGCAGCGCCTGTCCGATTTCCTGCTCTGGGAAGGCGCCTATGCCGAGCTGCATTTCACCCAGCGGATGTGGCCCGATTTCGATGCCGCAGATCTGGCGCAGGCGCTCGCCTCGTTCCGCGGCCGCGAGCGCCGCTTCGGAGGACTCGAGGCGGTGCCGCTGGCGCCGGCACCGGTCGCCTGACGACGGCCCAATCTTTCCGCACATCGGGGAATCATCTACCGCTCGCAGCACGAGCGCAGAGATCCCCTGATGAAGCACAAGCAGCGCCGGCCTGCCGGCAAGCCTCCGGTCAGATCCGGATCGATGGGCCACACCGATACGCCCGATGCGCTGTGCGCCGCCGCCCTGCGGCTGCTGCGCGCCGGCCAGCTCGCGCAGGCCGAGGATGCGTGCCGCCGCGCGTTGACGCTGGACGGGGCCTCGCTCGACGCGCTGCGTGCGATGGGGCAGGTCTGCCTGGCGCTCAAGCGCGCCGATGATGCGATCGAGTGGTTTGCCCGCGCCGTTCGGCAGGACATGTCCGCAGCGGAGTCCTTCGTCGGCCTGGCGCAGGCGCTGCGGCTCGCTGGCCGCACCGATGAAGCGATCAAGGCCTATGATCGCGCGCTGCAGCTGCAGCCGGACGCGATCGAGAGCTGGGATGCGCTTGGCGAACTGCTGCAACTAAGGCAGCGACACGCCGAGGCGGCGCTGGCCTGTGACCGGCTGCTGCAGCTCGCGCCCGATCGTGCTGCGACCTGGTTTCGTCTCGGCGAGGTGCTGGAAGCCCAGGGCCGGCGCGACGAGGCGGCGCTGGCCTTCGATCAGGTGGCGCAGCTCAGGCCCGATCACCTCGAGGCGGCCAACAAGGCCGGAGCGCTTCATTTCGATGCTGGCCATTACGAGCAGGCCATCTCGCGCTTCGGGCAGTCGCTGGCAGTGATGCCGGATCAGGCGGGTGTGCTGTACCTGAACGGCATCGCGCTGCGGCGGCTGCGCCGCTACCAGGAAGCCGAGACTCTCGGCCATCGCGCGCAGGTGCTGGCGCCTGACAATCCCGACTTCGCCAATGGCTATGGATGCATCCTGCAGAATCTCGGCCGTCACGATGACGCCGTCGCCATGTTCGACAAGGCGATCGCGCTCCGGCCGCAGACCGCGGATTTCCACAATCATCGCGGCACGTCGCTGGCCGAGCTGCATCGCTTTGCAGAGGCGTTCGAAAGCTTCGATCGCGCCGTCGCGCTGAAGCCTGATCTGGCCGATGCGCATTGGAACGCGGCGCTGTTCCGGCTGCTGACCGGCGACTTCGCCCGCGGCTGGGCGGCGCGCGAATGGGGACGAAAATGTCGCGCCGTCGGCTTCGTCGAGCGCAGCTTCGAGGCGCCGCTGTGGCTTGCGGACGCGCCCCTCGCCGGCAAGACGATCCTGCTCCATAGCGACGAGGGGCTCGGCGACACGATCCAGTTTTCGCGCTACGCCACCCTGGTGGCCGCGCAGGGCGCGCGCGTCGTGCTCGAGGTGGACGCGCCGCTGCAGCCGCTTCTGTCCGGCCTGGATGGCGTGGCGCAGTGCCTTGCCCGCGGCATCGATGCGCTGCCTGCCATCGACTATCACTGCCCGCTGTCGAGCCTGCCGCTCGCCTTCGCCACCCGGCTCGACACCATCCCTGCTGCGCCGTGCTATCTGCCGCGCCCTCCCAAGGCGCGCCGGGCGATCTGGGAACAGCGACTCGGTCCGCATGACCGCTTGCGGGTGGGCCTGGTCTGGTCGGGCAACCCCGCGCATCTCAATGATCACAACCGTTCGATTTCGTTGCCGACGCTCGCGCCGCTGCTTGAGACCGGCGCGCGGTTCGTTAGTCTGCAGAAGGAGCCTCGGCCGTCCGACAAGGCCGCGCTCGCCGCGCGCGACGACATTCTCGATCTCACCGCCGACATCCGTGACTTCGTCGATACGGCGGCGCTGATCGACAATCTCGACCTGGTCATCACCGTCGATACCAGCGTGGCGCATCTGGCCGGCGCGCTGGGCAAGCCGACCTGGATCATGCTGCCCTTCACGCCGGACTATCGCTGGCTGCTCGGCCGTGACGACAGTCCCTGGTATCCGAGCGTGCGGCTGTTCCGCCAGGACACGCGACGTGACTATGCCGACGTCGTCGCGCGCGTGCGCGAGGCGCTCGCCGCACAGCTCGCGACGGTCAGCGTGTGCTGAACGTTTGAGCACCAACGACGCCATAACTGAAACGTGATCGGTTGGCTGAGCCGCCGGCACGTGCCGCCCGATGGCGATTGAGCTGCGTCAACGGATTTCTGCGTGCGTATGGCACACGGTACGCCTGCTTCAGCGACGAAGGCGTTTTTGGAATGAATCAGCAGGAATCCGAGCTTGTCAGTGACATCCGGCCTGTTCGGGATACGCATGCTGCGCCCGGCGCTGTCGTTCCCTCGTCGGCGGTGTCTGTTCCCGTGTCCCATCAGCCGCGGCGCAGGTGGGCGTTGTGGCCGTTTCTGCTGCTCGTGCTCGCCGTCGGGGCGGCCGGTGGTGGCGGCTACGTCTGGTGGCAGCGCCTGCATCCGCCGCTGCCGGTGGGCATCAGCGTCAGCAACGGCCGCATCGAGGCTGACGAGATCGACATCGCGACCAAATATGCCGGGCGCGTTGCCGAGCTGCGCGCCGATATCGGCGATCGCGTCGAGGCCGGGCAGATCGTGGCGCGGATGGACACGAAGGAGCTGCAGCAATCGCTGTCGAAGGCGCAAGCCCAGGCCGAGCAGGCGCAGCACGTCGTCGACCAGGCCCGTGCCAATCTCGCGCAACTGCAGGCGCAGAAGACGCTCGCCGAGCAGGAGATGGAGCGCACCCGCAGCCTGCTGCAGAGCGGCTGGACCACACGCGAGCTGGCCGATCAGCGCCAGCAGGCGCTCGACAATGCGACCGCCGGCCTTGCCGGCGCGCAGGCGCGGATTTTCGAAGCCGAACGCGGGCTCGAAGCGGTTCGTCACGACGTCGCGCTCTACACCGTTCAGATCGCCGACAATTCCTTGATCGCGCCGAAGCCCGGCCGCATTCAATATCGTCTCGCCAATGTCGGCGAAGTTCTCGCCGCCGGCGGCAAGGTCTTCACCATGCTGGACATCGGCTATGTCTACATGGACGTGTTCCTGCCGACCGAGGAGGTCGGCAAGGTCAAGATCGGCACCGAAGCGCGGATCGTGCTCGATGCCTATCCGGATCGTCCGATCCCGGCGAAAGTTGCGTTCGTGGCGAGCCAGGCGCAGTTCACGCCGAAGACGGTCGAGACCCGCAGCGAGCGTGACAAGCTGATGTTTCGCATCCGTGTACGCGTCGATCCGGATAGACTGGCTGCGCATGCCGATGCCGTGAGGAGCGGATTGCCGGGCGTGGCGTATGTCAGGTGGAATCCCGACGTCGCATGGCCGGCGCGTCTGCAAGTCTCGCCATGATGGCCGACATGATCGGCGATGCGTCTCCGGTCGCGATGGTCAGGAACGTCTCGCAGCGCTATCGCGGCGTGATCGCGCTCGACAACGTCTCGATCGACATTCCCGCCGGCCGCGTGGTCGGGCTCATCGGCCCGGACGGCGTCGGCAAGTCGTCGCTGCTGTCGATCCTGGCCGGCGCGCGCGCGATCCAGGACGGGCAGGCGCGCGTGCTCGGGGCCGACATGGCGGACCGGCGCGCCCGCACGCAGGTGTGTCCGCGGATCGCCTACATGCCGCAGGGTCTCGGCAAGAATCTCTATCCCGATCTCAGCGTGCGCGAGAACATCGCGTTCTTTGCCCGGCTGTTCGGCCAGTCGAGGTCCGAGCGCGACTGGCGCATCGCCGAGCTGATGGAGGCGACGGCGCTGTCCGATTTCGCCGACCGGCCGGCAAAAAAGCTGTCCGGCGGCATGAAGCAGAAGCTCGGCCTGTGCTGCTCGCTGATCCATGATCCCGATCTGCTCATCCTCGACGAGCCGACCACCGGCGTCGATCCGCTGTCGCGCCGGCAGTTCTGGGACCTGATCGACCGTCTGCGCGCGCGCAGCGCGGCGGGCATGAGCGTCATCGTCGCCACCGCCTATATGGAGGAGGCGGAGCGTTTCGACTGGCTGATCGCGATGAACGACGGGCGCATCCTCGCGACCGGCACGCCGACGGAGCTCAAGGCGCAGACCCACGCGGCGTCGATCGAGGACGCGTTCGTCGCGCTGCTGCCCGACCGGCCGGCGCGCGACCGCGCCGAGATGCCGGCCAAGTCCGAGCTCGACGGCAGCCACGAGACCGTGATCGTCGCGCGCGACCTGACCTGCCGCTTCGGTGATTTCACCGCGGTCGACGGCGTGAACTTCCAGATCCGCAAGGGCGAGATCTTCGGCTTCGTCGGCTCCAACGGCTGCGGTAAGACCACGACGATGAAGATGCTGACGGGGCTGCTGCCTCCTAGCGCCGGCGAGGCGCTGATCTTCGGCCGCTCCATGGAGGCCGGCAATCATGAATCGCGCAGCCGCGTCGGCTACATGTCGCAGGCGTTCTCGCTGTATGGCGAGCTCACCGTGCGGCAGAACCTGGTGCTGCATGCGCGGCTGTTCCATCTGCCGCTGGCCGCTGCCGGGAAGCGGATTGCCGAACTGGTCGAGCGCTGCGACCTCACCGACCATATCGACAGCCTCGCGGCCGATCTTCCCCTCGGCATCCGCCAGCGCCTGTCGCTCGCGGTGGCGATCGTCCACGGACCCGATCTGCTGATCCTGGACGAGCCGACGTCGGGCGTCGATCCGGTCGCGCGCAATCAGTTCTGGCGCCTGCTGATCGAACTTTCGCGTCAAGATGAGATGACGATCTTCGTCTCGACGCATTTCATGAACGAGGCGGCGCGTTGCGACCGGCTGTCGCTGATGCATGAGGGGCGGGTGCTGGCGACCGACACGCCGGACGGCCTGATCCGCGCCAAGGGCGCGCAGACGCTGGAGCAGGCGTTCATCGCCTTCCTCGAGCAGGATGCCGGCGTCGCCGATCCGCCGGTCACGCTGACCCAGGCGCGACCCTATCCACGCCCCGCCGATCGGCCGCGGGACGAGCAACGGCAGGCCGCCGTCAGCCCGCGGCGGCTGCTCGCCTATACGATCCGCGAAGGTCTCGAGCTGATCCGTGACCCGATCCGGCTGATGTTCGCGCTGTTCGGAACGGCGTTCCTGATGATCGTGATCGGCTTCGGCATCTCCACGGACGTCAACAACCTGACCTTCGCCGCGCTCGACCGCGATCAGTCGCCGGAGAGTCGCGCCTATCTGTCGGAGCTCAGAGGCTCGCGCTATTTCGTCGAAAGGCCACCGCTCGCCAACTATGCCGAGCTCGAACGGCGGATGAAGAGCGGCGACATCAAGGCCTCGATCGAGATCCCGCCGAACTTCGGTGTCGACATCAAGCGCGGCCGGCCGGCCTTCGTGTCGGCCTGGATCGACGGCGCGATGCCGTTCCGCGCCGAGACCATCCGAGGCTACCTCGAAGGCACGCATCAGCTCTATCTCTCCGATCCCGCCGTCAAGACGACGCAGCCGTTGCCGGCCTCGCCGGTCAATGTCGAGATCAGGTTCAAGTACAACCAGTCCTTCGACAGCATCTACGCGATGGCCCCAAGCACGATCGCACTGCTGCTCGCGCTGTTTCCGGCCATCCTGATGGCGCTCGCGGTCGTGCGCGAGAAGGAGCTGGGGTCGATCACCAATCTCTATGTCACGCCGGTGACGCGGCTCGAATTCCTGCTTGGCAAGCAGCTGCCTTACATCGCCGTCGCGCTGGTGAATTTCGCGCTGATGTACGTGATGGCGATGGTCCTGTTCCGAGTCCCGCTCAAGGGCGCCTTTCTGCCGCTGATGGTCGGCACCTTGGTCTACGTCGTCACCACGACCGGCTTCGGCATGCTGATCTCGACCTTCTGCCGCACCCAGATCGCGGCCCTGTTCGGGACCGCGATCCTGACCGTGCTGCCGGCCACGCAATTCTCGGGCATGCTGGTCCCGGTGTCGTCGCTGTCCGGCGTGGCCAAGCTGATCGGCATGGTCTTCCCGATGACGTACTACCGCCCGATCGCGGTCGGCACCTTCACCAAGGGGCTGGGCTTTGCCGATGTCGGCGCCGACATCCTGATCCTTTTGATCTTCATTCCCGTCCTGACCGGGTTCAGCCTGGCGATGCTGCCGAAGCAGGAGGCGTGAGCCATGATGCGCTCGCTCTCCAACGTGTTCTGGCTCGGAACCAAGGAGCTGCGTAGCCTGTTCGGCGACGTCGTGCTGATCGGGCTCGTGATCTATTCGTTCACCGTGGCGGTGATCAGCCAGGCGCAGAGCAGTTCGCAGGAGCTGCATCGCGCCTCGATCGCCGTCGTCGACGAGGACAGCTCCGAGCTGTCGCGCCGGATCGCCAGCGTATTCCAGCTGCCTTACTTCCAGCCGCCTGTCTACATCAGCCAAGGCGAGGTGGAGCGGCTCATGAACAGCGGCCGCTTCACGTTCGTGCTCGACATCCCGCCGAATTTCCAGCGTGACGTCCTTGCCGGGCGCAAGCCGTCGGTGCAGGTGAACGTCGATGCGACCGCGATGATCCAGGCGGGAATCGGATCCGGCTATGCGCTGCAGATCATCAATACGGAGGTCGCCTGGTTCGTCGCCCGCTCCGAGACATCCTCGTCCGCCCCGGTCAACCTGGTGACGCGGATCGCGTTCAATCCCAACGTCACGACGGCCTGGTTCGAAGGCGTGATGGGCATCATCAACAGCGTCACCATGCTCGCGATCATCCTGGCCGGCGCGGCGCTGGTGCGTGAGCGCGAACATGGCACCATGGATCATCTGCTGGTCATGCCGCTGTCGCCCTTCGAGATCGCGATGTCGAAGATCTGGGCCAATGCGCTGGTGATCGCGGTCGCCGTCGCCATCGCGCTCTACGCCGTCGTGCGGTGGTATCTGCGCGTGCCCATCATGGGCTCGATCCCGCTGTTCATGGTGGGCACCGTGCTGTATCTGTTCTTCGCGACCGCCGTCGGGCTGTTTCTCGGCACCATCGCGCGGTCGATGCCCCAGCTCGGTCTGCTCTATATCCTCGTCGCCGTGCCGATGAACCTGTTGTCGGGCGGGATGACGCCGGTGGAAAGCCAGCCGGTGTGGCTCGCCACCATCATGAAGGCGTCGCCGTCGACGCATTTCGTGTCGTTCGCCCAGTCGATCCTCTATCGCGGCGCCGGCATCGATGTCGTCTGGCCGCAATTCGTAGCGGTGGCGGCGATCGGCGCGGTGGTCCTGGCGTTGACCTTGCGCCGCTTCCGGGCGGCGATCGCGGCGGCCTGAGCCCGCCCTCGACCCTAACAAAAAAGCCTCGGCACTGGGCCGAGGCTCTTCCTTGAATGGCGTCGCTATGGATGACGGCGATCAGTAGCGCGCGGCCGCCGGGCCGCCAAACTTGTAGTTCACGCCGACCCGGACCGTGTGGAATGAGAAGTCCTGGGACAGGCGCTCGACGTAGTTCGAGCCGGGCGGGGCGAAGGCGCTGCCCGGGACGTAGGCCGAGGTGTAGTTGATGCTGCCGAGGTCGGTGTAGAGATACTCTGCCTTGACGGTCCAGTTCGGTGCGAACGCATGCTCGACACCCGCGCCGACGGTCCAGCCGACCCGGGTCTCGTTGGCCGAGGCGGTCTTGGTGTAGCCGTTTGCCGAGGTCAGATCCCAGCTGCCCTTGACATTGCCGACCGCGAGACCGCCAGTGACGTAGAACAGCGTCGTATCGACCGCGTAACCGGCGCGGCCGCGCAGGGTCATGAACCAGTCGTTCCGGATGCTCTCGTTGAAGGTGCGGGTCGTGGGCGGGTTGGCCGCCGTGTAGACAGTCCGCTTGTTGAGGTCCGATCCGTTGATGTCGGCCTCGATGCCGAAGACGCCGGCGCCGCTCTGCCAGTTGTAGCCGGCCTGGAGACCGCCGAGCACGCCGGCCGGATTGAGCCGGTTGTTGCTGATGTTGACGAACTCATTCTGGAAGGCGGCGCCCTCGACCGCCCAGCTGCTGGTCTGGTCCAGCGTCGTGTTCAAGTTCGACCGGCCCCAGCCGTAGCCGACGCTGCCGCCGAAGTAGAAGCCGGTCCAGTTGTAGATCGCGACCGGAGGGGGAGCCTTGGTGTAGCGGGCCGGCAGATCCGCGGCGAATGCGCCGAGCGAGCTGGCGAGGAGCAAAGAGACGGCTGAGGCAAGAGTCTTCATCGGTCACAATCCTCAATCAAAATCAGCAACATTGAGACAAGCTTTTCTCACAATTCGGCCGATTAGGCTGTAGTTCAACTACAACACTCGTGAGCGTAAGTATCTGTGACGACGTCACTTTCCGCGCGTGTGGTCTTAACCTTAAGTCATTGTAAATCCGACGAGGCGGTCAACTGATACCGAGCCGTTTCGACGAAGCGGACAATCGGCCGCACCGCGTTAGTCAAGGATTCGCCAACCATCCGGGCACGCGGTCTTGCCCGCTAACGATTTCGCAAATCGGGCGCGTGCACCTTCGGCGCGTCCTGGGGGACGGAGAGGGGAGAGCATCATGATGATGAATGGGGAAGCGGTTCTCGAGAACGTGCGGCGCTATCGGACCATCGCCTCCTTGTACCGCCAGACTGCGGCATTTCGCCCACATCAGCGTGACTCGCTGCTGGCGCAGGCGGCCGAATGGGAAAGCCGTGCGGTCGCCGAGCTCGAGGATTATTTCGTCGCTCGCCAGGCACCATCGCAACCGCCGGCGAACATCAACTACAATATTGGCCATCACGGGGCCTCCTACCGGCCGTCGCACCGGCAGATGGCGGCCGCGTAGTTCTTCGGACACAGCGCGTCATTCCTGCGGCGCGATCGGCGCCCGAGCGACAGCGAGGGAGTTGTCACAGCGCGTCTCCATTTCATCCGAAGGCCGGGGTCTGGCGCAGGACTTGCTGGGTCTGATGTCAGCTCCGCCATGGATGGACCTGAATGAGATCGCTCGGGCGCGACCGCGGCATGTGTGCCTGGGACGATTTCGCCCGGTCGTCGACCGATGCCCGGCTGTCGCTGGCGCAGGCGCGATCGGGGCAAATTCCGCCATTCCTGCTGCTATCGGTGCCCGGCATGAGCGCCGGCGAGCATCGCCTTTGCTCCGAGCTGTGGACCCGCGACCGGATCGCCGCCAGCAGCGCCGAGCGGGCGCGGCTGGATTTTCGCTTCGATCTGACATTCCGCGACAAGCTTCGTGTCGGATACCTTTCAAACGACTTCCACGACCACGCCACGGCGCATCTGCTGATCGAAGCGCTCGAGGCGCATGACCGCGATCGCTGCGAGCTGCATGCGTTCTCGTTCGGCGCCGACGATCGCGGCGCCATGCGGGGCCGGCTGCACGCCGTCTTCGACGGCTTCCATGATGTGACCGCGCTGAGCGACAGCGCCGCTGCGGCCGCGGTGCATGCCGCGCAGATCGATATTCTGGTTGACCTCAAGGGCTATACGCGCGGCGCCCGGACCGGCATCCTGATGCTGCATCCGGCGCCGGTCCAGGTGAATTTCCTCGGCTATCCCGGGACGCTGGGCGGCGACATCTGCGACTACATCATCACCGATCCGTTCATGACGCCGCTGGCCGTTGCGGGCGATTATTCGGAGAGTTTTGCCTACATGCCGCATTCGTACCAGCCGCACGGCCGGGCGGCGCTGGGCGCGGCGCCGACCCGTGCGGAGGTCGGCCTGCCGGACGCCGGCATCGTGTTCTGCTGCTTCAACCAGGCCTACAAGTTCACGCCCGCGGTGTTCGACCTGTGGTGCCGCCTGCTCGACGCGACGCCGGACAGCGTGCTGTGGCTGCTGGCGTCCGATCGGGCCGAGGGCAATCTGCGCGGCGAGGCGCTTCGGCGCGGCGTGGCGCCCGGTCGCCTGGTGTTCGCGCCGGAAACGACGCAAGGCGAGCATCTGCGCCGGCTCCAGCTCGCCGATCTCGTGCTCGACACCGCGCCCTATGGCGCCCACACCACGGCGAGCGACGCGCTGTGGGCCGGCGTGCCGATCGTGAGCTGCGCCGGGGATACGTTTGCCTCGCGGGTGGCTGGCAGCCTGTTACATGCGGTCGGATGTCCCGAGCTCATTGCATCGGACGAGGCCGACTATCTGGCGGTGGCGCTGACGCTCGCCGCCGAGCCGGATCTGCTGCGGGCGGCCAAGGCCAGGCTCTGGCGCAACCGGCCGGCCGCGCCGCTGTTCGACGCTGCCGCCTATGCCCGGTCGCTGCAGGATCTCTACGACCAGATGTGGCACCGCCGCAGCAGCGGCGGCGCGCCAGGGCCGATCTGGGCGTCGAAGTCTTGAGCAGGGACGAGGCGGGCCTGCTGCGCCTTACTGCGTCGCCATGCGTCCGGCAGCGAGGATCCCGATCAGGGCCGTCAGCGCGCCGACGCTGGTCGCGTTGATTGCGACGAGCGACCCGTAATTGGAGTTGGCGACCTTCATCAGCGGCGCGCCAAGGCGGGCATCGATCAGCAGATAGGACACGAAAGGCAGTCCCAGCAAAGGCAACGACATCAGGCGCTCCGCTGGCCGGAACAGCAGCGCGCCGAGCAGAGCGCAAGGCAGCAGGAACAGCTCGACGCCGCTCTGCGCGCCGAACAGCTTGACGGAGAACACCGTGTTGGCCGTGCCGGTCAGGACCATCAGGGCGCGGCCGGCGAACGGATTGCGCCGCGCGAGCATGGGCACGCTGGCAAACAACGGCGTCGTAAGCAGCGTCAGCCACGCCGGCCACGCCGCCGTGCCTACGATGGCATGGAGATAGAGCGGATAGAACGGCTGGTTGGAGACGATGACCAGCGCGACCTTGGCGGCGATGTCGGACTGCGGGTCATCGGCCGACGCATAGGCCTGCACGGCGGCCAGCCCGCGTGAAAACATCTGAGCCATTCAAGTCCCTCAGCTCCGCAAGAAGGTGCGCATCACCGGCCCGGAAACGCGCGCCCCTGCAGGCCGGATCATGCGTCGCGCATCGCACGGTCAAGAGTTCAGTGCGGTCCGCAGCATGCGTGCGAGATCGGCGCTCTGATACGGCTTGGTGAGCAGCAGCACACCGGCATCGAGGCGGCCGTGGTGAACGATCGCGTTCTCCGTATAGCCCGACGTGTACAGCACCTTGAGGCTGGGACGCCGCTTCAGCGCCTCGATCGCGAGCTGGCGGCCGTTCATTCCGCCAGGCATGATGATGTCGGTGAACAAAAGATCGATCCGCGTCGCGCTGTCGATCAGCGCCAGCGCCTCGTCGGCCTTGCTGGCCGCGAGCGTCGTGTAACCGAGCCGCTTGATCTGGGCGATGACATATTCGCGCACCAGCGAATCGTCCTCGACGATCAGGATCGTCTCGTCGCCGCGCTCCATGCCCTCGGCGCCGATGGTCGACAGTGCGGCATCGGCATCGGCATTGGCCTGCGGCAGGTACAGCTTGACCGAGGTTCCGTGCCCCGGCTCGCTGTAGATCTTGATGTGACCGTTGGATTGCTTGACGAAGCCGTAGACCATGCTGAGGCCGAGGCCGACGCCCTTGCCGACGTCCTTGGTGGTGAAGAACGGCTCGAACACCTTGTCGAGCAGGTTGGCGGGAATGCCCTCGCCGGTGTCGCTGACCGCGATCATCACGTAGTTGCCGGGGATCACCTCCGGGTTCATGCGCGCATAGGCGGCGTCGAGCAGCACGTTCTTGGTTTCCAGCGTGAGCTTGCCGCCGTTCGGCATGGCATCGCGCGCGTTGAGCGCGAGGTTCAGGATCGCGGTCGACAGCTGGCTGGGGTCGATCATCGCCGGCGCCGAATCGTGCGCCAGCATGGATTCGATCTCGATCTGCTCGCCGAGCGTCCGGCGCAGCAGGCGCGCGGTGTCGACCACCATGCCGTTGATGTCGACGCTGCGCGGCTGCAGCGGCTGGCGGCGGGCGAACGCCAACAGGTGCTTCGTCAGGTCGGCGCCGCGCGCCGCCGCCGAGTTGATCAGGCTGGTGATCTGCACCAGCTGCGGCCGGTCCTTCACCGCCTCGGCCAGGATCTCGATGGTGCCGGTGATCACGGTGAGGATGTTGTTGAAGTCGTGGGCGACGCCGCCGGTGAGCTGCCCGATCGCCTCCATCTTCTGCGCCTGCCGCACCTGCGCTTCGGTGGCCTCGATCTCCTGGAACCGCCGGACCATGGCTTCCGCACTGCGCCGTTGCCGCGTCTCCTCCTCGAGCTGCGCATAGGCGTTCCGCAGCTCGGCGCGGGACGGCATCGTCAGCACCCGCGGCAGCAGCAGCAGCAGCGCGGCGGCGATGCCGACCGACATGAAGGCCAGGAAGCCCTTGGTCGCCGCCTCCAGGCTGTAGGCCGGAACCCAGATCGTGAGCACCTCGATCAGCCGTGTCAGCCCGCAGACGGACACCCACAGCGCGAAGGCCCAGAAGATGTAGCTGAACTGAAAGTCGCGGCGGCGATAGACGATGAAGGCGAGCACAAACGCGATGGTGAAGAAGGCGAAGGAGATGAGGATGTCGGACACCGTGTTCACCCAGATCAGCTCAGGTGTCCACAGCAGGCACTCGCCATGCGGCGTGAGCATCGACATGTCCGATATCCCCAAAAGTGTGGCCGACGGACCGTGTCGCCCCCGCGGCGCGGTCGGTTCCCTTAGCAGATCATCGAATTTCCGTTGAGCACACAAGGGTCCTGACTGTCGCGACGCGCACATTTGGTAGAGGGGCACCGCAGGCATGGGCCTTCGCACGTCCGCCGGATTGCATGCGGCCGAGCTTGTGCCGGGAGCTCCGTTCGACATAGGCGGCTTGACGTACTGTACCAATCGGTACAGTATATGCGAAGTGGTACACAAGGAGATGTCCCGTGAGCACTCTCGCCCCGCCATTTACGCTGCAGACCGCCACCCAGAAGGTGCGCATGGCCGAGGATGGCTGGAACAGTCGCGACCCCGAGCGCGTGTCGCTGGTCTACACGCCCGACAGCCGGTGGCGGAATCGGGCCGAGTTCATCACCGGCCGCGCCGAGATCGTCGCCTTCCTCTCCCGCAAATGGGCCAAGGAGCTCGACTACCGCCTGATCAAGGAAATCTGGGCCCACAGCGACAACCGGATCGCGGTGCGCTTCGCCTATGAGTGGCACGACGACAGCGGCAACTGGTTTCGCTCCTACGGCAACGAGAACTGGGAGTTCGACGCGCAGGGACTGATGCAGCGCCGTTACGCCTGCATCAATGACCTGCCGATCAAGGCGGTCGATCGCAAATTCCACTGGCCTCTCGGGCGCCGGCCGGACGATCATCCCGGACTGACCGACTTGGGACTTTGACGCAGGGAGAGCCATGCGGACGCTCAACGAGCGCGCCGACGTCATCCCGCTGATTGCCGAGGTGTTCCGCGAGTTCGGCTTCGAGGGCACCTCGCTCAGCCGGATCACCGAGATGACGGGATTGGGCAAAGGCAGCCTCTATCATTTCTTTCCAGGCGGGAAGGACGAGATGGGGCGGGCGGTGCTGGCGCATGTCGACGCCTGGTTCGATCGCGAGATCTATGCGCCGCTGCGCGATGATCCGCCGGAGCAGTCGATCGCGCGGATGTGGCGTGGCGTCGACGACTACTTCCGCTCCGGCCGCCGCGTCTGCCTCGTCGGGGCGTTCGCGCTCGACGAGACGCGGGATCGCTTCGCCGCCGCCATCGCCAGCTACTTCACGCGCTGGATCGAGGCCTTGCGCGAGGCGCTGATCCGCGACGGCTGGCCGGCGGCACAGGCCGCCGACAGCGCCGAGGAGGTGGTGCTCGGCATCCAGGGTGCACTGGTGCTGGCGCGCGCAACCGGTGAGGCGGCCGTTTTCGGCCGCGCGCTGACGCGGTTCCAAGCGCGCCTGCAACGATCATCCGGCGTCTGATTCCCGAAGCGCCGGCGACCGCTGCCTCAGCAAGCGGCAAATGGCGGGCTGAAATATCGGCGCGCGGCCCTCGTGAAATCGTGGTTGTCTCGAGCAACGTCTCGAGCAGCGGCGACATCCAGGGAGGTCCGGCATGAACGGGTTAGGCGGTCTCAATAAATCCGACAACGGCGTGGTCATCGGCCTGGTGCAGCTGCAGCTGCCGGTCGTTGTGAGCAAGGACGACCTCGCGCGGCAGACCGAGAAGATCGTCTGGATGGTCGGCAAGGCCCGGCGGAATCTCGGCACCATGGATCTCGTGGTGTTCCCGGAATACTCGCTACACGGGCTGTCGATGGACACCAATCCCGAGATCATGTGCCGGCTCGACGGGCCGGAGGTCGCCGCGTTCAGGCAGGCCTGCATCGACAACAAGATCTGGGGCTGCTTCTCGATCATGGAGCACAACCCCGACGGCAACCCCTACAATTCGGGTCTGATCATCGACGACCACGGCGACATCAAGCTGTATTACCGCAAGCTGCATCCGTGGATTCCGGTCGAGCCGTGGGAGCCCGGCGATCTCGGCATACCCGTGATCGAGGGACCGCGCGGCGCCAAGATCGCGCTCATCATCTGCCATGACGGCATGTTCCCGGAGATGGCGCGGGAATGCGCCTACAAGGGCGCCGAAATCATGATTCGCACCGCCGGCTACACCGCGCCGATCCGCGACAGCTGGCGCTTCACCAATCAGGCCAATGCGTTCCAGAACCTGATGGTGACGGCCAATGTCTGCATGTGCGGCTCCGACGGCTCGTTCGATTCGATGGGCGAGGGCATGATCGTCAATTTCGACGGCAGCATCATCGCGCACGGCACGACGGGGCGCGCCGACGAGATCATCACCGCCGAGGTGCGCCCCGATCTCGTGCGCGAGGCTCGCATCAACTGGGGCGTCGAGAACAACATCTACCAGCTCTGGCACCGCGGCTATGTCGCGGTGAAAGGTGGCGCGATGGACTGCCCTTACACCTTCATGCACGACATGGTCGCCGGCACTTATCGGTTGCCGTGGGAGGATCATGTCAAGATCACCGACGGCACCTCCTGCGGCTTCCCGGCGCCGACGCGCGTGTTCGGCAAGCTCGGCAAGGCGGCGGAGTGAAGCGCACCGGACGCGGCGGGTCGCGGATGACGCTGCCGGAACCTTGACAAGCCGATCGATCGCCAATTATTTTATACTTAAAATAATATGGCGGACAGATCCATCATGAGTGCATCGGCCAAGGTCATCCCGCGCGACTGGCTCGACTGGCCGTTCTTCGAGCCGCGGCATCATCGGCTGTGCGAGGCGCTCGATCGCTTCGTCGGCTCCGGCGTCCTCGACGACGTCGATCACGACGACGTTGACACCGCCTGCCGCAAGATCGTGCGCGCGCTTGGTGCCGCAGGCTTGCTCGACAGCGCCGTCGTGGCGCCCGATGCGGATGCCGGCGCGATCGACTCGCGCGCGATCTGCCTGTCGCGCGAAACGCTCGCTTATGCCGACGGCCTCGCCGATTTCGCCTTCGCCATGCAGGGACTGGGCTCCGGCGCCATCGCGCTCGGCGGCTCGCCGGAGCTGCGCGCCAGTGTGCTGCCCAAGGTGCGCGCCGGCGAATGGCTCGCGGCCTTCGCGCTGTCGGAGAAGGAGGCGGGCTCCGATGTCGCCGCGATGGCCTGCGCGGCGCGGCTGGACGGCGATACTTACGTGCTCGATGGCGAGAAGACCTGGATTTCCAACGGCGGCATCGCCGACGTCTACACGCTGTTCGCCCGCACCGGCGAGGCGCCCGGCGCGCGCGGCATCTCCGCCTTCGTCGTGTTTCCCGACGATCCGGGGTTCTCCGTGGCCGAGCGCATCGAGGTGATCGCACCGCATCCCCTGGCGACGCTCCGCCTGCAGAATTGCCGCATCCCGGCCAACCGCCGGCTCGGCGCGCCCGGCGGCGGCTTCAAGCTGGCGATGCAGACGCTCGACATCTTCCGCGCCTCGGTGGCGGCCGCCGCCCTCGGCTTCGGCCGTCGCGCGCTCGACGAGGCGCAGGCGCATGCGCAGAGCCGCAAGATGTTCGGCGCCACGTTGTCGGACTTGCAGATGACGCAGGCGGCGTTCGGCGAGATGGCGACCGAGACCGATGCCGCCGCGCTCCTGACCTACCGCGCGGCCTGGCGCCGCGACGTGCAGAAGCTGCCGACCACGCGCGAGGCCGCGATGGCCAAGCTCACGGCCACCGAGACCGCCCAGCGCGTCATCGACCGTGCCCTGCAGATGTTCGGCGGCCGCGGCGTCCGCAAGGGCGAGATCGTGGAGAGCCTCTACCGCGAGATCCGCGCGCTGCGCATCTATGAAGGCGCGACCGAAGTGCAGAAGCTGATCGTCGCGCGCGAGTTCCTGAAGTCGCGGGCCGGCGTGGTGCGCGGCTGAGGCGCGCTGCGCGTCAGGCCCGCAGACGCAAGGGCGCGTGCCAGCCGGGATCTCTGTCGCACGCAGCCTCGCCCATGGTCACGCGGCGGCCTCGGTCGTCACGCAGCAGTTGGATTTCGATCTCGTCGAAGGCGAACCGGGCGATCGCCTGCAATGGGTCGACCACCCGTTTTCCGAACGTCCACGGATCGGAGTTTCCGCGCGGCATGGGAAACGCGAAAGGACGCGAGGGGATGCGGAAGAGAAGGCGGCCATCCCGGGACTCGCGATCGCGCAGCTCAGGTTGCCGCATGCCGACGTGACTCAGATAGGCTTGGCAGGCCTGCTCTCGTAGCGAGATGGTCACCCTGAAGCCCGTGAAGTCGATGTCGCCGCGCATGTACTGATCGTAGACCAGTGCCTCCTTCACCTCGACGCTGCCCAGTGCGCTGCCGCTCTCGTCCGGCCGAAAAGAGAAGAAGCGGTCCGAACACATGTGATTGTAAGGGACGATGTCGTGGCGCGGCGGTCGCTGCGTCAAAGCCCGATCCAGGCCGCTGCAAAAGCCGATGTCATCTATGTCGCCGCGGACAGGCTCGAAAAAGAGTCCTTTGGGGGGGAGCGACGTCTTCGTGCAGCGAACTCGAAGAGACCGATGGAGAGAGCGACTTAGCCGCGTAATCCAACACGGACAACTTGATAGCTGAGCCAACGCGCCGTGACGCTGCGACGTCGAGATCCGCTGTCTCGAACCCGACCGCGTCTTCAAGTGGAAGTCGGAGGCGTACCTCCTCTGGATACTTCGCCCCCGACCTCTTTCGCAGGAAAATATTAGAGCTCTCCGAGGGCTTGCGATCAAGAAATCTGCGGATCAACGGCACCATCGCTTCCGCTTTATCCTTGAGCAACGTGCGACGCTGAAGTTTCTCCAGGTCGGAATGGCGACTGGCTGAGCTCTCCGGCTTGAACAATCATTGCGCGGGATGAGCCGTGGTCTGCGGGTGGTCCTCGCCGGTTGGTTCGGCACGGGTTGGTTGCTCCCCGCGCAAATTCGCGACCGCGCGGGTGGCCGGTTCCCCTTCCGCGCGGCTACGTCCTTTTCCGGCTTGAAGATCCTCCGGATCCGCAACCATGCCGCCAAAGGCCGCAGCCGTGCTGCAGCCGAGGGCCGGATCGGCATCATTGTCGGCGAAGATGCCGCGATTGAAGCCATCCGACAGATGGCAGCGAACGGAGCTGATGAGCAGGCGATCGATGTGAACACGCGTCGCGTGGTGCACTGCCGAGGCAACGTCGTGCCTGACGTGGGAGCGATCCACGCCGGCTCGGATGATGGAATGCTCGATCGCCGCCGTGCATGGCCCCGGCGGTCCTTCGATCCAGGCACGGACGCTTTCAGGGCGGCCATTCGCCGTCGCGGCCACGAAGTGTTCGACGCCGGAACTCGCCGCAGAACAGCGTCCTGCAGGTACATCGTAGACGTAATGAACGGTCTCACCTGCGAGCTGCGGTGGCGGTGCCGTCCGGTCCACAGCGCAGCCTGCAGCCAGCACCGCGAGGGCAATGGCGAGGCCGCTTCTGATCGGTGCCATGTTTATCGCTCCTTGGAGGACCGTCATTCGATCAGGAAGCCGGCATCGCCACGCAATCTCCGGCCCGGCACCGGCACCTCGATCGGGCCTGCCCCGGGGCGAGTCGTTCCAAGACGGCCGAATATGATGCGCTCAAGCTCGGAAGGCGGCCCGACGAAGTCGGTCGGGACCGGTATGCGTGCCGATTCGCTGATCGGGCGAACGATTGTCGGCGTGACGATGATGATCAGTTCGGATTCGTTCTTCCGGAACTGTGTCGACCTGAACAGAGCGCCCAGTACCGGCAGGTCGCCCAGCCCCGGCAACATGTCCAGGCCGGTGTTGAACTTGTTCTGCAGCAGTCCGGCGATTACGAAGCTCTCCCCGCTGCCGAGCTCGACTGTGGTCTCCGCCCGCCGGGTAATCAGGCTCGGGACGCGGGCGCCGTTCATGATCAGGGCGCCTTCGTTCGAGAGCTCGCTGACCTCGGGCTTGACCTGCAGGTTGACCAGACGATCGGAGAGTACCGTCGGTGTGAACTCCAGTCCCACGCCGTAGCGACGAAAGTCGATCGAGATGCGGTCCAGCCCTTGGGCGACGGGGATCGGAAATTCGCCGCCTGCCAGGAAGTTCGCCTTCTGACCCGAAACAGCGGTGAGCGTCGGTTCTGCCAGGATTGAAACCAGTCCCTCCTGAGCGAGCGCATCCACGATGGCAGTCACACTGTAGCTGCCGTTTGCCGGCGTATTGATCCTCCCTGAGGCCGCCGACGAGAGCCCAAAGCTGAAGCCACCGGCCGAGCCTGCGGCCTCCCAGTTGACGCCGAGTTGCTTCACCGCGTTGCGCGAGACTTCGGCAATACGGACCCGCAGGTTCACCTGCGTGCTACCGCCTATCTTCAACTGATTGAGCAGCACCTCGTCCTCGCCGAGGAACTGCGCGCAGGTGGAGCGGACCTTCTCGGCGATGTCGGCGTTGGGCACCAGCCCGCTCAGCACCGCGCCGCGCGGCGTCCGCGACAGCCTGACGTCGAGGTCTGCGAATTGAGCTCGCAGCAGCTGCCGTAGATCACTCTCGTCATAGGCAATCGCAATCCGGAACGTCGCGACGGTCGCGCCGGAATCGTCGAGCGCGAAGAGCGTCGTACGGCCGGGCTTTTTGCCGAAAACGAAGACGCGGTTGGCGGCCGCGACCTGGACGTCCGCAACAGCCGGCTCGGCGACGAAGACCTTGGAAGCCGGACGGGGCAAGGTCAGCATCTCGCCCTGAGACGCGTAGATTCGCACCTGTTGCCGCGCGTTGGATGATGCCGGCGCGCAATGAACCAGCATCGTAAGGATCACCACGATCGAGGTCAGCCAGGCGGATGGCGAAATTCGAAACGGTCCCATCGTCAGCGCCGCATCGCCGAAAGCATCTCGAGATTGAGCCTCACGTCCTCTTCCCGAAGGTCGACCCGCGCAAGCTTGGCGGCGCCATCGCGATCTCCGCTCAGCGCCATAGCGATCACGAGGTTCTGGCGTGCACGAGGCGAGGCGCTCTCACCGAGCGCGATCGGCCGCAGAACCGTCATCGCGTCGGCGTACCGGCCCGTCAAGGTAAGCGACAGGCCCAGATTGTTGCTTGCGATCATGTCGGCGGGGGCGATTGCGAGCACCTGACGATAGGCTGTCTGAGCTTCGTCATGGCGGCCGAGCATGTCGAGAGCCACTCCGAGGCCGTTGAGCGCCGGAATGTTCTCGGGGTCCGAGGTGAGCACGCTGGTAAAGATTGCCAGGGCAGGCTCGGCTTGATGTCTGGCGAGCTCGCTTCGCGCTTTTCTGATTCGATCGTCCTTGTCTTCCATCCCGGCGACTTGGTTGGCGGGAGCTGCTGCGGCTGCCGTGGAGGCCGGGAGATTGCGACCCTCGACCGAGGCGCGTGCGGTCGTGGGCGTCGGCACCGGTCCGCCAATGTCTGGGCTCAGCGACGAACAGGCGCAGAGCAGACCGGCGATGCTGCCAGCCAGCGCCATTCGCCTGCAAACACCGGCACTTGGTTTCAGATGGTTGTTGAACGCGGTTTCCCGGCCTTCAGAGCTACGCATGTACTTCCTACGTATATTGCACTGTCTTATAGTTCAGGTCTCGAAACCTCGCAGGTGTCGTCGCGGGTTGACTGGTTCATTGCATCGCCGGGATCGGGGAAGGTTCAGCCTGCTCGCGTGATTCATCCAATCCAAGGACGGCGATCGGCTCGACCCGAAAGTCCTTTGAGATTTCCTGATAGGAGAGCACGACCACATTGAGACCGGACGGCGCAAGCAGCGTCCAGACCACCCGGCGCAGGTCGGCGGAGGCCAGTACAATACTCGGCGATGCGGCAAGATGATCGACGTCGGCAAGCTGCCGGGTCAACGCATCAAGCAGGCGCGTGCTGACGGCAGGATCGAGAGACGTCTGAGCGTTTTCATCGAGGGCGTGCACGGCCGTTCGGATCGCTTCCTCTGTCTGTCGATCAAGCACGAAGCAGCGCAAGGTCCGATCAAATCCTGAGCTTTCGAAGCAGATCTGCCGGCGCAGCGCCAGCCGCACGTGCTCGACCAGCATGACGCTGCTCTGCTCCCGCATTCCCCACTCGGCCAGCGTCTCAAGAATCAGCCGCAGATTGCGGATGGACACCCGCTCGTCGAGCAGCCGGCGAAGGACATCGGTGATGCGCTGTGTAGGGACCACACGCAAGGCCTCGCGCACCAAGTCGGCGTAGTCAGCCTCTAACTGGTTGAGCAGGCGCTTGGTCTCCTGTATGCCGAGGAACTCCGGCGCATAGCGGACAAGAACGCGCCGCAGCTCGGCATCGACTGCGGAGATGGCCGCTCCCCCCGCCGTTCGGGTTGTCGGCTGATCCAGTTCACCGGACGAGAGCAGAAGAGGCACGCCATGCAGCTCGATCCTGAAATGACCGGGCGCCAGGGCGCTGCTTTCGTCGACTGCCGCCCCTGGACAGGCGCATCCGAGCCAGTCTGCCACGTCCTGTCGCGTCCGCCTGATCCGATCATGAATGCCGGCTCTCCGCAGTTCATCGCACAAGGCGGCTTCCGCGAGGATCATGATCGGTGCAGACTTGGCCGCCGGGATAGCGATCCGCGAACTTCTCGTGGGCTCTGACGGGTCGGACGGTTGCGCCGTGCCGGAGGTTCGTTGGGCTCGCCGTCGAGCCAAGAGCATCGCAACGCCGGAGCCGCCGAACACGGTGGCCATAAAAAGGAAAATCGGCGCCGGAAAACCCGGTACGAACGCCAGCCCGAGCATCATGAGACCGGCCAGCTGCAGGGATTGCGGCTGCGACGTGATCTGCTCCATGATCTCGGAACCAAGATTGCTCGGCGCTTCTGTCGCAACCCGGGTCACGACCGTTCCCGCCGCCATCGACACGAACAGCGCCGGGACTTGGGAGACCAAGCCGTCGCCGATCGTCAACAACGAGTAGAGCTGGATCGCTTCGCTGATACGCAGCCTGTGCTGCACGGTGCCGACAACGATGCCGCCAACGAGGTTGACGGCGATGATAATGAGACCGGCGATCGCATCACCTTTGACGAACTTCATGGCGCCGTCCATCGCTCCGTAGAGCTGGCTCTCGCGCTCCAGCCGGCGTCGGCGGCGCCGGGCCTCGGCCTGGTTGATGTCGCCGTTGCGAAGGTCGGCATCGATGCTCATCTGCTTCCCCGGCAGCGCATCGAGCGTGAATCGGGCAGCAACTTCGGCGACCCGTTCAGATCCTTTGGTGATGACGACGAACTGGACGATCGTGATGATCAGGAACACCACGAGCCCAACCACGACATTGCTGGAAACGACGAACTCGCCAAAGGTCTGAACGATGGACCCGGCATCGGCCTGGCTGAGCACTAGGCGCGTAATGGTGATGGAAATCGAGAGCCGGAACACCGTGGATATGAGAATGATTGCCGGAAGTGCGGAGAATTCGACCGCGGCGTTCAAGTAGAACGCCACCATCAGCAGCAGAATCGACGCGCCGATGTTGACGGACACCATGACGTCGACGAGCGCCGTCGGAATCGGCAGGATCATCGCCATGATCGTGCTGACGATCAGGATGACGACGAGAAGCTCGCGCTTGTCGTTCGACCAGCGGGTCAAGCTCTCGACAATGGCCGTCATAATCTGCGGTTCCATCCAAGCGGGATCGAAACCTTCGTCACATTGATCGAAACGCAGAGCGGCATGGTCTTACAAGCTCACGGCGAGCAGGTCTGCGCCGCGACGCAATACGACCCGATCTTGTTCAATTCGATCGACGATCCACCCTTCGCTGATAACGGCGCCTGCGAACAGCTTCTGACCGCGTCCATCAATGACATACGGCCCATTTCCGGCCCAAATCGCCTGAACGGTCAAAGGGGCGCTACGCTTTACAGATTTCGCCTCGACCTGGCTCGTCAACACGATGGCAATGCCGAACGTGCCGTCGAACCATCGCTCAATGTCGCGCCACCTGCCTAACGCCGCGGGTTCAATGCTTCCTCTCGCCGTGATGGCGTTTGAGTCGCTGACAATCTCGACGGTCGTGAGGCCCGCAGTCAGCAATCGCTGGCGCAGCGCGTCCGCCGCGCTGTTCAAATCCGCCACCGGCGCGCCGGGCTCCGCGCCGGCCCGTCCCGTTCTGTCCTGGCCGGGCAGTCGTGCGGGCGTAAGGGTGGGGGCGGGCGAATTGGGCGCGTGCCTGCTCGGATATTTCGTCGAACAGTCGGAGTCGCAGCGGGGGGATCTCAGCCGCTCAGCTGTGGCATAGCCGCCATCGCCGGGCACCTTGTCCGCACCAGCGGGAAATCCCTGCAGAAGCAGGGCTAGACAGACCAGGATCGCGGCGGTGCCGAGTCCATACCTCAAGAAGGTATAGCGGGTCGTTCTGCGCTTGCGGGTGAAGCGGAGCTGAATTCCATTCAGAACGACATCGGCCGGATAACGACTGATCCGTGCTTCTCCGGCACCGAGCAGGGTGCCGTTCAGCAGAACATTATCTGCGGTGCCTTCGATTTCGCAACAGTCCGCCTCTAGCGCGAACCGCGCGTGCAAAGGAGCCAGACAGTCATCCATGAGAACGACATCGGCGTCCATCGAGTGACCCACCAGATAGGTCCCGGCGTCGAGTTCTTGCCTGACCCCGGCATGAAGGCCCGATCGGATTGTGAGTTCGAATGGGGACGGTGATGCCGGCATTCTCTGCCTCTCCATCAGGGCCTAGCAGCCATGTTGGCAGCGGAGCGCTCGGTACGAACGCCCCGTGCCGTAAGCGGTTGGTAGCTGTCCGAGGGCGATCGCTGGATCAGCCGACGTTCGGGCGCTGCTGCGCGACCGTCTCGATCGATCCCCAGTGCGTCTTCTTGGTCGTGATCTCGGCATTCGTCTTGATCGCTTCGTCGAAGGCACTCTTCATCTTCGCGATCGCGCTATCGATGCTCGAGTTCGATGACGTCGTCGAAGAAACGGAGCCTGTTGAATGGGACATCGCTTTATCTCTCTATGTTCGTGTTGCGTTGAGGATTGGGCTGTCGGGGAATGCCCTCCAGCCGGGAAGTGATCGTTAGCGTTGTCCACGCTGATCACCTCTCGGCTGAAGCGGCGGCTTGGATCCCGTCCCGAGGCGCACCTTGTGAGGTACGCCTCTCGCGCTTCCTTCAACGTCCTGGTCTCATCGCTCTCGTCGCGTTGCGAGAATGAGGCCTCGTTGCTTTACTCAGCTCTGTCGGTGATATGGTTGTCGGCCGAGAGGTGTCCCGCGGAGCGGTCGCATGGCGATCCCGAGCTTGAATCCGCGAGTTGCAGAATGATCGAGGAAAGCTTGTCGAGGATGTTGTTCTTCGTCGCTTGGTCAAGGCCCTTTGCCTCTGAGACTTGGCTGACGAGCTGATTCAGCGTCTTGAGTATCGAGCTGTTCGCGCCGGGTTGATGGGATGGGCCGGACACGAGTTGCTTCAGGATCTTCGCGATCCCGTCGAGCAGCTGACCTTTGGCGGGATCGCTGGGCCCAGTGGAATTCGTGATCTGATGGGTCAGGTCACCAAGGATCTTGGCAACGCGGCCGTTGTTCCGCGCGTCGCACTGGCTCGGTCCGCCCCTCAGGATGCTGATGGCCGCCGAGATCAGAGCCGCCTTGTCTGCAGGTGTCTTTGCGTCCGCGACCAATCCAAGAACGTCCGATGCTATGGAAGACGTCCGCGGATCTTGCTGCTGCGAAGCGGGCGGCATCGACGACTGCCACCAATCCCCCGCATCACAGCGATGAGCCGGATGAGCTGACGACCCGCCGAGCGTGGGCTGAAATCCTGCAAAGCCGGGCCAGGACGACGCGTGTCCGTGCGGACCCATCATGTGACCGGTGTGAGCTTCACGTGAGGATGATGCGTGGGAGCTGACCCTAGACATGCAACTCTCTCCTTGTTTGCGATCCGATGTCTTATCTGTCTTGTTCTGAGCAAAGGGTCTAACGAGGCGTCAGTCGGCAGGCTCCGTCACGGATCCGGGGTTGCACTATTCTCGTCGCCAACGGATGCCATCTCCTGAATACCGTCCTGAGCAACAGTCATGAGCATGAACGCGGCCGCCTGCGGCATTGCGCTGAGAAACGCCTCCTCGAACTTTGCTTGATCCTCAGCCGAGACTGCCTCGCTGCTGCTCGAGGCGCTTGCCATCGCGGTCGTCATGCTCGATGCTTCTACGGCCATTCTGACCCTCCTTTGATCCGTCCGGTCGATCTGGCAGGACTTGCGAACCCGTTGATCTGCGTCATGGCACGTCGCCTGGGGCGTTGAGCTTGACCACTTGGACGTGCTCCCCGCGATAGACGGTGACGGACGATGGCTGGTCAGCTCGAGGCTTCAGTGCTGCGAGCGTACGCTCCACCGCTTGGATGTATTGCGGGGGACCCGAGACCAGGGCCATGTCGGCCTGCTTGATGGATCTGAGTGAGAATCGCGCGTCGGAGAGCGCGAGATCGCGAAGTGCGGCTTCGAGACGCTGGAGCGGCACGGCACCGAGTTGAACGAGCCTGCTCGAAGCTTCCTTGTTGCTAGTGACATAAATCCGGAAGCCGTCGAAATACCAGTCGAGTCCGTAGTTCCGGGATAGATGCTCGATGAATTCTCTTGCCTTGAGTTCAGGCAGAGGCCCGCGCACACGTCCCCGTACTTCCGGGCTCACCTCTAACCGCAGGCCGGTATTTCGTCCGAATTCCTGAAGAACGTTGCCAAGGTCTTGGTCGACGATGGTGTACCTGTAGGACTCGGTCGGCCAAGCAGGTTCACCCGCGTCTGCGGACGTGGTGTGGATTGCAGCCGCCGAGAGCGTCAGGCAGACGGTCGCGATCGCAGCCCCGCTGCGCAATGGGACCAGAACCCGAGATGCCAAAGGGTCGCATGGGAAAACGTGGCCTTCGTGCGGCCTTGTCGCGGAACAATCGTGGCAATCGTGTAGTTGATCGCGCGTACCCACGAGCAGACTCACATGTACTTGTTGCTATCAAGCTCATCTCATTCAATCACAGCGGTCGCGGGTGCGTCGGAGAATATATTAGGAAAATATTATGCTCTGCCCCGCTGGGCGCCGTGCAAAGCTCTGTCTGATCCGTTGTGCAAGCCATGGTCCGGCTGTCCTTGTGAGTCATTATTTGTTTGGAGTGAGCAATGGCGAGAGCACGAGGGGTCCTGAGACGGCATGGAGCGGTGACATGACGACGATTGCGCCGTTGGGTGGCGTCACAGCTTCCGGAACAGTTGGTGTCAGTTTCGGAGCCGTTGAGCCCGGAGCGGCCGCCCAGCAGTCGTTTCAGGACGCTCTGCATAGATCGGTCACTAAACTGCCTATGGAGCCTGAGCACGCCGTCGACCAACTCGGCGGCAAGGTGATGGAGTGGATGGAGAGTTCGTACGAGCGGGTCCAGCGCAATGTCGCGCCCGAGCTCAATCTCATGCCGGAGCCGGCAGCATCCGGTCCAGCGTCTTCCAACATTGGCGGAACGGCCCTGGGAGCGGACAAGCCAGACGCGGGCCGTCAGGCCCTGCAAATGCTGGAGCACGCATTCTCGTTTGCCATTGAGGCGACGCTGATGTCGAAAATCTCGACCGAGTCGACCCGGATCTTCAACACGTTCTTGAAGGGACAATGAGAATGGCCGGTTGCGGCAAACAATGGCTGGCCGCTCGAGGGCGCGGATTGAATTTGGCGCTGGTGCTGGGCTTGGCGTTCATGCTGAGCGGTTGCAAGGGTGAGCTCTATAGCCGCTTGAGCGAGAAGGAGGCTAATCTGATGGTGGCCCTTCTGCTGCACCACGGCATCGCCGCCGACCGACTCCAGGCAAAGGACGGTAGCAATACTGTCAGGGTCGAGCAGGAGCGATTTGCCGACGCTGTGACGCTGCTGAATGCGTCCGGGTTGCCGCACGCGAAGTTCGAAGACATGGGCAGCATATTCTCAAGCAATGGTCTGGTGTCGTCACCCACAGAGGAGCGAGTCAGGTTGATTCACGCGCTCAATCAAGAGTTGGCAAGGACGATCATGGAGATCGACGGAGTCATCTCTGCCCGAGTCCACGTGGTGCTGCCTAAGATAGACCCGTTGCGTCACGATCAGATTCCGTCGTCGGCGGCATCGGTGTTCATCAAGCACGACGCGCGCGCCGAAATCGCCGTGCTCCTACCGCAGATCAAGACCCTCATTGCCAACAGTGTCGAAGGACTGACGTACGACAGGGTGGCCGTGGTTTTCGTGCGTGGCAGTTCGGATCCCGTCGAAGTCAGCCCCTCCACGTCGATCGAGACGACGGCATCCGTTCTATCTCACGACGGATCTGCCCTGCGTGACCGTCCGCTCATCCTGCAGGTGTCAGCCGCGGTAGGGGTGGGGCTGCTGGGATCGATCGGAATCTTCCAGCTCTGGCGCCGGGCACGCGTGGGATATGCGCAACGCAACGCGCCGCGTCGTGAGGCGCGAATGCCGGCGCGTGATCCGCTGCGTGTCGTATCCTAGTGCGATTGAAGTGGGCTTGGCCGGCAAATGAGTAGGCTTGTGCAACCTGGAGCATCCCTTGGTTTGCGTGCTCCGAAGGTCGGCGGTGGCTGCGAACCCGGCGCGCCGGTGGGGCATTGGCCGGTGATGGATATGGACACGTTTTGTCGATTACCGGCACGCTACATCCACGTTGAACGATTTCTCGCGTGCGTACCGGGCGTTTCGCCCGGGCTTGCCGCACGGATACTCGCCTGCGACCGACTCCACCGAGATATCTCAGAGCGGATCGTTGTGCATTACGAGCTTGATTGCTGCACGGCAGCCGACGTCGCTGACACGCGCAGTCGCATTGCGTTTCTCGACTGCGAGCAACTATGCCGCGTCGGTGAGCTGGCCGGCGGTGTTTGGCATGCCCACGCAATTCGTTCCACGGTCCTCAAGACTACGCTCCGGGAGCATCTCGGAGAATTCGATTCCCGACTCCACAAGGTCGCGCTCGCCAATATCGATCTGTCGCCCAAACCCGATCGCCCCCCGAATCCATCTGCGCTTGCGGACCTCATCCGAGGTGATGGGATGCAATGTCTCAATGCCGCAATCTGGCGACTCCCCGCCACCTTGCGCAGCCGCATCCTTCTTCGATTTCCGATTAACTCGCCGCTGGGCTCCTCGGTCTCGCGGCGACACCAGCAGCTTGGTCCGGAGATTGTTGATCGCGTTCTAGCCGATGGGATGGTGCCGTGAAAGCCCGCGAGAGTGACAAGCCTGTCGGCACGTTCCATCCGCTCGGACCCGTGGTTCGAGCCGAAGAGGCGGAGACCTGGTTTTCCGCGGCTGCCTCTCTTGCCGACGCCCGGCGGCAATGCGAGCAGATCGCCGCGCAGGCCCGGCTCGCGTTCGAAGAGCAGCGCATGAGAGGCTTTGAGGATGGTCGTCTCGCGGGAGTTGAGGAGGCGGCTCGCCTGATTGCGGAAACGAAGGTCACGGTTGATGATTTCGTCGCCGATCTGCAAGACGAACTTATCACGCTCGTCGTCGAGATCATCAGGGAGATCCTCGGAAGTTTTGAGCCGGACGATCTCGCCGCGCGCGCCATCACCAGAGCACTCGAAGAGATCCGTTCCGGTACGGCCCTCGTGCTGATGACTGCGCCGCAGGAGATGGAGTCCATCCGTGTACGAGTGGCGACGCTGCTGGAGGATGGGGCCGACCAGCTCACCATCGTGTCCGACCCGCAGTTTGCGCCGGGGCGCTGTATGCTTTGGAGCGAGTTCGGGCAGATCGATGTTTCCGTTGACGCTCAACTGGAGCAGCTCGCCTTGGCGCTGCGTGCCGGTTTCGAGGGCGTGGAGCCATGATGCCGGCAGGCTCTGCCACGCACCGACTCGCGCGAATCCTGCCGCAGTTGCGTGAAGCTGCAGGCCGTTCGCAACTGCGCCCGATCCGCGGGCGCGTGATTCAGGTGTCGGGGACCCTCATCAGGGCGATCGTTCCCGATGCGCGTGTTGGCGATATCTGTTTGCTCCGTTCTGCCCATGCCTCGCCTGATCTGCGGGCCGAGATCGTGGGCATCGAAGGCGGAGTCGCGTTGCTGACGCCTCTCGGAGACGTGGCGGGTCTCTCAACAAGAACGGAAGTCGTCTCGACAAGGCAGGCCCTCGGCATCATGGTTGGGCCAGCGCTGCTCGGCCGCGTCGTCGACGGGCTCGGGCGCCCTCTCGACGTTCAGGAACGAGGATGGCCCGAGTTCGACCAGATTCGACGAGTCCGCGGAGCTGCGCCGGCGCCCTTGGCACGGCGGCTCGTTGACGGCCCTTTGTCACTTGGTATCCGGGCGATCGATGGTCTGCTCAGCTGCGGCGAGGGGCAGCGGATCGGCATCTATGGCGAACCCGGCGCGGGCAAATCGTCGCTTGTCGCCCAGATCGTCCAGAACGCGGACGTCGACGTCTGCGTTGTCGCACTGATTGGCGAGCGTGGGCGCGAAGTTCGAGAAATGGTCGAGCGCTGCCTGGCCGGAGCGGCTCGGGCGCGATCAGTCGTGATTGTCGCAACCTCCGACCGGCCGCCGACGGAGCGCGTCACGGCTGCCTATGTCGCCGTGACGATCGCGGAGTACTTCCGGGATTGCAACGCACGCGTGCTCCTAGTGCAGGACAGTGTCACTCGCTTTGCGAGGGCATTGCGTGAGATCGGACTGGCCGCGGGCGAGCCGCCGACGCGCCGGGGCTTTCCGCCGTCGGTGTTTGCGGCATTGCCCGAGTTGCTCGAGCGGTCCGGTCCCGGAGTCGCCGGCTCAATCACTGCATTTTACACCGTGCTGGTTGAGGGGGATGGTACCGCGGATCCGATCGCGGAGGAGACGCGCAGCATTCTGGACGGGCACATCGCGTTGTCACCTAAGCTCGCACAGTCGGCGCATTTCCCTGCGATTGACATCGTGTCCAGCCTCAGCCGCGTCATGGATCAGGTCGTGACGAGCCGTCATCGCTCTGCAGCCAGGAGGGTGCGTGAACTCATAGCTCGCTATGCAGAGCTTGAGTTCCTGCTGCAGGTTGGGGAGTACAAGGCCGGATCCGATCCGATCGCCGATGAGGCGATCGCCAAGCAGGATGCTATCAAGTCCTTTCTGCGGCAGGGCCTCGGCGAGGTCGTTCCGTGGGATCGCACGATCCATCAACTCGAGCAGCTCGCGTCATGAGGTACGATCCACTGCTCACGCGCATACGCAGGATGCGGATCGTTCTCGGAGAGAGGGAGCGGCGGGCGAATTCCGCGCTTCAGCGCGGCGTGGAGGCACAGGTCGAAGCGACTGCAGAACTGACGCAGATCAATCATGCGCTTGCGTTGCAAGCAGCGGCGCGTGGCGCACGCGAACGTCAGATCTACCAGCAGATGGTAGGGCGTCCAATTTCCGCGCGGGAGATCACCCAACTTGACGCGCAACTCAGGCGCCTCGAGTCGCTGGCAATGGCGCTTGCCGAGCAGCGCCTTGCGAGCATCCGTACGCTCGACCATGCGCGTAACGAAGTTCAGGGTCTACGCCTCGAATTCGTGAAGGCTCATCGGAGGCGTCGCAAGTGGGATGAGTTATCGCAGCAATCACGTCGCCGTCGCGAGGACCGTGAGACGTTGCTAGAGGAGATGGCTAATTCGGACGGCAGGGCGGCGGGGCGGCAAGCATGAACGCGCCATTCCCCGCTCGCAGGCGCGGAGCGCCTGACGGTGAGATCACCGAATTTCATCCGGACGCGCTATCCATTGCTGATGTTCTACGTGCCCGTCGTTGGTGTCGGCGGCTGGCTGAACTCACCTGCGAGTTGGCAGGTCTGCCGCTGCGGATTTCCTTCTCGGGCGCCTCCTCGGGCGTTTCGAGCCGGCCGGCGTGTCGTCTTCATTTTACGATCGGCGGTGATCCATGCGCCGTAAGTCTGCCTGTCGAGGTGATCGATGCAACGCTGCAGGCGATTGATGGTCCGCCTCGAACTACGCTTGCCGAGCCCGATCTGCTGCTTCTGATCGAGTTCGCCTGCGCCGCCATACTTGATTCAATCGAGGAGACGCTCGGCCTCCCCGTCATCCTCACGCATGCTTCCTTCGATGGCAGCGTTCCGGACTCGATTGGAATCCTGTGTCGCGGCAGGTTTGGCGAACGATCGTTCAGTGCTTACCTGTCTTTACCAGAGCCATACGAATCCCGCTTGGCAAATCAAGTTCAAGCATTGGGTCCGGCTGCTGCCGCCGGAGTTCCGATCTGCGCGGCTTTCCGGCTTGGTGCTACGCGCGTCAGCGCCCGCTTGCTTGCGAGCTTACGGCCGGGAGACGTCGTGATCGTCGAACACGCGATGCCGGATGGACGCGTCGCCGCCGTCTTCGGCGAGCGTCGTCTCACCTCATGTCGCTTCGAGGGAAGCGACGCGACAGTGGTGGACACGTTGCACCAGATAAGAGGCGATCTTCATCATCATTGGACGGCTGTGGACATGACTGCACATGAAAGCGTCGATACAGGCGCAGACGATGTGAGCCTGGACGACCTCCAGATCAAGCTCCTATTTGAGATCGGCCAGCTCGAGATACCTCTCGGCGAGTTGCGCATGATCGCGCCCGGCTATGTCTTCAATCTCGGTCGGGATCCGCGACATGCAATTGAGATTCACGCGGGGAATCGGCGGATCGGGCAGGGCGAGATCGTCAGGATCGGCGAGGCAATCGGCGTGCGGATCAACAGATTGTTCAATCACGAATGAGCTGAAGCCGTGACCCAGTTCAATTTGTTCGCTGTTCTCGCGGTCATCGCCGGGCTTGGCCTTGTCACCTTTGCCGTCGTGACGATGACATCGTTCGTCAAGATCGCCGTGGTGCTGTTCCTGATTCGGAATGCGCTGGGAGTGCAGCAGACGCCTCCAAACCTCGTGCTCTATGCCATTGCGCTGGTTCTGACGGCCTATGTCAGCGCGCCGCTGGTGCAGGCCGTGTATGAGCGCGTCAATGATCGGCCCAGCGAGTTTCAAACTTTTACCGACTGGAAAGATGCTGCTGAGCGGGCAGGCCAGCCAATTCGCGAACATTTGAGCCGGTTCACGACGGTCGCGGAGCGAGATTTTTTCGTCACGGCCACTGGCAGCTTGTGGCCCGATAGCAGCAGAGCCAAGCTATCGAGCGAAGATCTCGTTATCCTCGTTCCCTCCTTCATGAGCTCGGAGCTCAAGCGCGCCTTCGAGATCGGCTTCCTGCTCTATCTGCCCTTCATCGCGATTGATCTCGTGGTGTCCGCGGTCTTGATGTCCCTTGGCATGTCGATGGTGCCGCCATCGACGATCTCCGTCCCATTCAAGTTGTTCTTGTTCGTGATGGTCGAGGGCTGGTCGAAGCTGATGCATGGCCTGGTGTTGAGTTACGGATAGCCTGCGAGATGGGGAGGGGAAGCAATGGGCCAAGCGACAATCGTCGATCATCTGGTCAGGGGTCTGACGGTCGTTCTCATATTTGCCATGCCTCCCCTGGGTGTGGCGATGGTTGTTGGCCTCTTCGTCTCAATTCTTCAGGCCGCAACCCAGATTCAGGATCAGGTGCTGCCGCAGACGATCAAACTGATTGCCGTCGTGGCCACGCTGGCGGTGTTCGGCGCAGTGTTGGCGGCACCGCTGATCCAATATGCCGATCAGATCCTTGCGGATTTTCCTGCACTGACGCGTTGACGGGCCTTCCCTTCATCGTGCTCGGAGGGACATGGGCGACGCGGAGTGGCGATGGGGCTTGACCTCATGCCGTTGGACAGCATCGAGGCGGGGGCCAATCTCGTCTTCCGTCATCTTCTTTCGTTGGCGCTCGCCATCGCGCGTCCCAGCGCCTTCGTCATGACCTTTCCGGTGTTTGTTCGCCTCGGGCTGACCGGCTTGATTCGTGGTGCCTTCGTGGTCGCGATCTCGCTACCGGTCATGACCGGACTTGTTGAGGTGCTTCCTCCGATCGGCACGCAAACATTGCGATTGGTCGCGGTCGGGTTCAAGGAAGCGATCATCGGAGGGCTCCTTGGTCTGCTGCTTGGGATCCCGTTCTGGGCCGCCGAGGTCGCGGGCGACCTGCTCGACTACGAACGTCAGGCCCCCGATGCCCAGCTTCAGGATCCCAACGCCATGACCGAGTCCACCGCGTCTGGCACGCTTTTTATGCTCGCTGCGGTGGTTCTGTTCGTCGCAGCCGACGGCTTTCATAGCGTCGTCGAAGCCCTTTATGGCAGCTACAGGCTCTGGCCGGTCATTGAGCTCGCGCCGTTGCTACGCGCGGAGAGCGGCCTATTGGCGCTGGAAATGCTCGTCCGCGTGCTGCAGTTGGCATTGATCCTGGCATTCCCAGTGCTGGCGGCCATGTTCGTTGCGATGTTCGCGCTGATGGTGATTGCCCGTTTCGCACCGCAGTTGAATGTGTTCGATCTTTCGATGGCGGCGCGCAACTTGGTCTATTTCCTGGTTCTGCCGCTCTATGCGGCCTTTCTGCTCGATCACTTCGGTACTCAGCTTGGAGAGTTGACCGGAATCCTGGACCAGCTAGGGCAGTTCCTGCGATGAGCGAGGATGGCGGCACTGAGGAGCGGACGCTGCCTCCGAGCGAGCGGAAGTTACGTAAGGCGCGCGAAAAGGGACAGGTCTTTCGCAGCACCGATATGGTCGCCGGTGCATGCCTGTCGTCCATGCTGCTCTATCTCTGGCTGACCTTGCCGGAGCTTTTCGCGCGGCTACGGGGAGCCATGATGCTCGTGGGCGATGCGGGCGGGCAACCGTTTCGGGAAGCTGCGGGCACGATCGGAACGATGATGTACGAAGCCGCCGTGCCATACCTTGCAAGGGGGGCGGCCATCGTCGTCCTAATGTCCCTCGTCGTCAACGTCGCCGTCACCAAGGGGATCGTCTTCAGCCTTGACCCTATCAAGCCCCGCGCAGAGCGCTTGCATCCCACAAAGGGTTTGAAGCGAATTTTCGCGCTCAAGAGCCTGATCGAGCTGGTGAAGAGTCTGGTCAAGACGACCCTGCTCGTCACGATCTCGGTTTTCGTCCTCGAGATGTCGCTCAACTCCTTGGTTCACACGCCAGGATGCGGCCTTTCGTGCCTCGCGCCGGTGATCGGGGCGGTGATGGCACCGCTCGTCGTCGCGGCAATCGTCGTGCTGATGGTGGGCGGCCTTATCGACGTTCTCTTGCAGCGCGGACTGTTCATGCGCGAGATGCGGATGACACGAAGCGAGGCGAAGCGCGAGCGGAGAGACCAGGAGGGCCTGCCGGAGGTGCGCTCCGCACAACGCCGTCAGCGTCAATCGCTGGCGCACGGGGGAGGGCGGGGAGGAATCGAAAGCGCAACACTGGTCATTGAGGGCGACGATGTGATGGTCGGGTTGCGCTATGTTCCGGGTGAGACACAGGTCCCAAGGCTCGTGTGCAAAGGACGTTCCGTCCGTGCGCACAATCTCACCGAAGCTGCGGCTGAGCTTGGCATTCCTCGTTTCCGCAATCCAGACCTCGCAGAGGAACTCGATCGCCGCATCGCTCAGGACCATTACATCACCGAGGAGTTTTTCCAGCCGGTGGTGTCGGCCTTGCGCGCGAGCGGCATATCCTGAGTGTAGCCGTGCTGCCCGACAGTATTTTCACAATATATTTCGGATCGGCCGCCGGCTGATGCCCTAAACTGTCGCTCGGACATGATCGCCGAGCGGGCTGCATGGCTGACGAACTGCGTCTGCCAGAGCAGAGCCGCCGCCGCTAACGGGGAGACGCACGAATGCGGATAGATGACGCAGGTGGCTCGGTTGTCGCCAGTCCGCCTCCTCCTCCGCCCCCACCCCCGCCACCTCCGCGGCCGAAGTCCGCGGCATCATCGTCGGGCATGCTCGATCGCAATTCGGCGCGCAGCGTTGGATCATCATCGACCGCACCTTCGCCGCTCTTTCAGCCCCTTCGGCCTTTCATAGGTCCGGTTCTGCAGCCGACGCCTGTGTTGCTTGGCCCGCCTGCTCCGCCGAAAGCGGCGGCAACATGTCCGGGAGTTCCCGCCCCGGCGCCGGCGGCGCCGGTCCCGGACGCCGTTTCGCAGGCAAAATCTGTTCAGACAAAAGCGCAGACCACTCTCGACGGTGATGCTGGAAAGCTGCATAAACTGCAGACCGAACTGAATGATGCGCAGGGAACGAAGGCTCCGATCGGGTACGGTCGCGGCGCGGGCGCCGCGGCGGCTGCGCATCAAGCCCATATCAGCGATCTGAAGAAGCAGGTTGCGGCCGCTCAGCAGCAAGTCACCGCCGACCAGGCGGTGTTGAGTTCGGCCAAGAGCAATCTGAGTGCTGCACAACGCATCGACGCCGCCGCAGCGAACTACAAGCCGGCACCGCCGCCGGTCACCGTGAAAGATCCAGTCGCGCGGAAAGTTGCCCCGCTCGTCGACGCGGCCTCGGCCCAGGTTTCCGCGGGAAAGGCCAAGGTCACCGCCGATACGGCTGCTCTCGAGCAGACCAAATCGCAGCTCGGCCGTCTGGACACCGAGATGGACCGGGGGATCAGCGCCGGAACATTGCACCGTCTGTCGTTGCTGAATCAGCAGCAGGATGCGCAGCAACACAAGCTGGCGACGGACCAGCGCAAGCTTGATGCCGCGAGCGCCGACCTTGCGGCAGGGAAAAGCGTCGTCTACGGGCAGCAGGCCGCGGCGGACAAGAAAGAGCTCGAGAGCGCTTCCACAGCGCTGAAGAAAGCCGGTGTCACGATCGACCAGAACGAAAATCCGACCCAGGCGAATTTGACGCCATCGCAGCTGCGCGCCTATGACGACTTCACCGTGGCGCGGAGCAAGCTCAACGCCGATGTCGGCATGGTCGCGCAGGGCAAGGCCCAGCTCCAGTATTATGCTTCGAATTCCGAGAAATACGGGACGGTTGCGAAGGATGCCCAGGATCGGGTGAACGACGCTCTGCATCCATTGGGGTACACCGTACGTGCAACGCGCGGCAGCGATCCGCAGCAGGCATCGCTCGATCTCAAGCTCGCGAACGGGAACGCTGATTACCAGAATGCAGGCTGGGCCGCGGCTCAGCACCGAGTGGCATTTGCGGCGGCAGCGCAGACCGATCTTGAGGCAGCGCAGGACTCCGATCTTGCCAAATTGTCCCCGCAAGCCCGGCAGACCGCTACCACGGCGAAGATCGACTACGATCAGGCAAGCGCCTATCAGAACAAAGTCGGGACCGACCTCGCCCTGATCAAGGGCCACCAGGCCGTCTCGGATGCGCAGGCCGCCTATATCAAGAATCCGACGGCCGCCACGGAGCTCAAGCTGAACCAAGCGCAGCATCAGTTGCGCGAGCTCTCGACAATGTCCGACATTGCGACGGCGGGCTTCAAGTCGGCAACCGGGCTTGCCTACGCCGACCGGCGCAATACGACATTGGCTAATCTGGAGCAGACCTATAGCCATGTTCCCTTGCCCTCAAACTCGCCGGTGTTGCAGCAGATAGCGCAGGCAAGAACTGATGCGGCATCGGCCGGCCTGATCACGAAAGAGCTGGCTGCAACGACCAACAGGCTGGTTCAGGATTATCGTGTCACACAGAGCGAGGCGGCGGTCGCAACCGCGCGGCAGTCCGCCAACACTGATTTGGTACAAGCTGGCAATGTACAGGCTGTGGGTTTCACCAAAGCGGGCAGCGCCCTGACGACGGCTCAGCAATCGCTTCAATATGCACAACTTCAACAGAAGCTGGCTCAATATCAGCTGCTGGACTCCCAGTTTCGGCTGACGTTGCCGCAAAATCTACTTGATCCGCAAACGGCCGCTGACCAGAGCGCGCTCTCGCATGCGTACAATACATTCTTTGCGCAGCATCCGGGTGCCTTGAGCGATGGCGCGGTCGCTGAGCAGCTTGCGAGCCTCAAGGACGCGAACGCGCGAGTGGATATCGGTCAAGGGCTGCATGAGCTGCAGGATGCCATCGACAGGGAAGACAAAGCGCTCGGCAACCGCAGCCTTCTGCAGAAGGGCGGCGATTGGGTCGGGGGGCTGTTCGGTGCCAACCGGTCTGAGCTCGAGTCGGATCTGCAGGACAAGAAAGAGGCGCTCACGGCCCTGCAGAAAAATCAGGGAGGGATGACTGCCCAGGAGGTCAACGGCGAGTATCTGAAAATCATGGGTAATCTGGCCACCCAGAATGACCGGATGTTCGAGAACGAGCGCAAGACCGACGCCAATTGGTCGAGTGCACAGGAAGTCGTGCGCGACGTCGCGATCGCCGCGGCTGCGACCGCTGTCACCATGGCCACGGCCGGAGCCGGCGCGCCTGTCTTGGCCGCCCTCGCAGCGGGCACCTTGGTAGGAACGGGAACGGCAGAAGCCATCGACACGGCCCAGAATGCAGCGACTGTGTTCGGTGGCGGCGACATTCACAGCAGCTCTCACGTCTCCCTCGATGCGGCGCTGACCAACAACTTCTTCCAAGGTGGCGGCAGCTGGGATGAAGTGAAGCAGGCGGGCGTCGATGCGACCGTATCGGGCGTGCAGTCCCTGGGCGCAGCAGGCGGGGCGTTGACGGGCGGAGCGACGGAGGCCTTCGTTACGCGCGGCCTCGACCAGGCTGCAAGCTCGGTCGTCTCGAAGCTGGCAACCGGATCAACGGTCATGGTCGCCAATCAGGGGGTCATGGGCCTCGGCAACGTCGCGGGGACCTACGTCGAGTCCCAGTATCAGCTCTCCGAGGGACGGCTCACGCAGGACGAAGCCAACGCGCAGATGAAGGACGCATTCTCGGGGTACTTCAAGAATGTCGCGATGGCCGGCGTGACTGGCGGTCTGACGAAGTTCGTCGACGGCAAGGTCGCCGTGCGGACCTCAAGCGCGGCACGGCCGAATGGCCTCGTGTCGAACCCGCTTTATCAGACAGCCTCCCAGCTGGGCGCGAACACCATGCTGACTGCGGGTCCCGGCCTCCTGTCAGGCAAGGCGCCGACCACGCAAGACTATCTGTCCATCGGACTCAATACAGTTTCCGGTGTGGCTTCTCATCACTATCAGCAGAGCAGATCCCGCACCGCGACCGAAGCGGGCCTCGCCGGACAGCCCGCTGCGTTCGACGCGGGAAGGAAGGTGTTTGACGCCTATCAAGGTCGGACGAGCGGCTCAGCGCCGAATGGCATCCGGCAGCAGGCCATGGATCCTGCCGATTTCGCCCGTGCATATCAAAAAGCCGGCGGCCAGCACGATCCGGCGGCCGTCGATGCTTTCAGCATCGCATCGGATCGGGGGCATCGCGTCTATGTGCGGACCGACAGATTGAGCCCGGACGTGGTCGCGCACGAGGCGGTGCATGCACTGACTTCGGAATCGTTCAAGAAGCTCGCAAGCACCTTGGTCGTTGATTCAAGCCGGCCACATTCGAACTTGAACGAAGGTGTGACCGAGTTTCTCGCCTCGCAGGTCGTGCCGCGCCGCGGCACATCGCCCTATGCGACGGAGGCAAAGATCGCGGAGGCCATTCGCGACCGGATGGGGGAGACCGACTTCCACAAGGCGGTTTTCGGAGGCGATCCAGCGGCACTCGCATCGTTCCGGCAGACCGCTTTGGGGTTGCAGGATACGCCAATCAGCCAAGATCACGCGGCCGATTGGGCTCTGGCCGCCTCGACGACACCTCAGGCGGGAGGCGGCGCCAAGCGCATCGCGAATCGATTGAGAGAATGGGTCGCTGCCGCTCCGCCGGCCGCAGCATCGGCAGCCGTTGCCGGCGAACTGGTGTTGGCCACGCATGGTGCGCCGGCATTGAGCGAGGCCATCGCTGATCTTAATCCAGTAGGTCGCGCGTTTTTCAACAGTCCCCTGGCGCATGCGCGGGTTAGGACGTGGCTCGGGTCGTCTCGTGAAGCGGCGGCTCGCGCCGTCGTCGCCTCGAGTTTCGGGACCAACGCCTCGATCAATTTCATGAAGGCTGCGAGTGGATGGCATACAGACAGGGCCGCCGCCATATCGGACGGTTTGCTCGGTCTTGGGCAGGCAGCTTTCGCCTTGCGCAATGGTGTGAGCTCCCAAGCGCTGATGCGCTCGCGCGGGACGAAAGTCGACGTTCTGCCAGGCGATACGATGGTCAGCATTGCCCAAAGGCTTGGCCTCATACCGCGCGACCTCACGCGAAGCAATCCTGGCGTTCAAGACATCAATCCGACAGTTACCGCTCTCAACAGTTCTGGTGCGACATGGGCCGAGATTGCGAAGCGCGAGGGGGTCGATGTCAAGACGCTCGTGGCGCTGAACCTGGATCGGCATGGATGGTCGATCCCCGCTCGGAAGGATTCCGCAGGCGCATCCGTTCCGGCAGTCGATGACGCACGCGTGCAAGCCGGTCAAAGCCCGCAGGAGTTTCTCGACAGCCACAGCACCTCGCTGCGATCGATCGCCAAGGCCAACGCCAAGAATGTAGCGCCCGCCGAGATCCTGGTTCCTCAGCGGCTTCGTCAGGTCACGAATGGCGTGACCTACGGGGAATTTGCAACCGATCAGGGACTCAGCCTGAAGCGGCTGTTGGAGGCGAACGGGCACCGTGGTTTGTCCATCCCACCACGACGGGTTTATGATGCAGCGAGCGGTGGCCGCGTGCTTCGCGGGGCAACGACCGATCGCTTGCAACCAGGCGAGTCACTGGAGAGTTTCGCTCGCAGGCATGGTGTCGGGATCAAGAAGCTGATCACGGCAAACAAGGACAGTCGTGCACCTTTGCGGATTGACGTTCCGGGCCAAGCCTCGTCGGCCAGCAACCCAACAGCCGTGACATGGGAACAGATCGCCAAAAAAACCGGTGTGCCTCTCCGACGTCTGTTGTCGATGAGCGGCCAGAATCTGCACGTTCCCGGGCAAAAGCAAGCCGTCGATCTCCAGCCGGGACAATCTCTGAGAGATCTCGCAAAGGAGCATGGCACAACAGTCAGAAAGATCGTGTCCGAGAACCGGACTTGGATCCCCCAGACTTACGAGCTTCCGCGGGCCGGGGCTTGGGTCGGTGACAAGCTCTCGGTCGACCGCGTCTACGATAATCGTGACGTCCAAGATCCGTCGAAGGGCAGGCTGACATGGGTGCAGGTGGCGCGGAGAACGGGGCGCACGACGAAAGAATTGATGAGCTACAATAAGGCCAGCTCTGCAAACAAGAAGGACTTGGCTCCTCCAACTGTAAATATTCCCACCAAGTCAAGTTGGGAAACATCAACCAAATCCGGAAAAGGCCTTCAATTTGTCGGCGCGATTGGGCTCGTTCCGGGCAATCTGGTAGCGGCTGATGTACACGCTCACGCGGGGAACTGGGCGCTCATTGGTCCCGATGTCGGTGTCGCTGTCGGGGTCGGCCTTGCTGCAACGCGTTCAGCGGTCGGGTCCGTTGCGAAGAGTGGTGCAGCAAAGAAATGGGCGAGGGCCCGTCCCCGCGACGCGTGGACCTCCGGACTTTCTTTCGGCGCCAAGGGTTTGATCAAGTACATCGAATCGTTCCGGCCCTAAGGAACGGTTCTGACATTCGGTTCAGTAGATCTGCGTGCCGGATGTCATGTGCCAAGCCGCACTCGTCACTGGTTTGCCGCGGCTCCGATGCGCGCAATCCGACGCTCCGAAATGATTCGCGCGTCGGGGTTCGGCACCAAGCCGCCGAACGCTGAAGGTGCGTTGTTGGACGATATGAAGGACCCGCGATCTCCTGAGGCCATCGCCATCTCCTGAGCCTGTATGCGAACGCATGGTTCTCTCCGGCGTTGCAGCAGATGCTTGGCCCATGTGTGCGTCGCCTCCGACGCCGAGTAGTCGAGAACGGCGTCGCCGCGATTCCTCGATCGCCAGCTCGTTGGGCCAGGGGAATTTCGTCAAGAAAACGACTCAATGATGTTTCATGCTTCGGTTGAGTTTTGTAGTTGCACCTCATGATGGTTGTGTGTCTTTTAGGGCAAGCAATCATTGGCTGAACTGGCCATGGAGATCGTGATCGATCTGAGTCCTTCGGGTCTCGCCGGTCGCGATTGCGCGACAGTCTTCGCGAGATGAGTCCCATATGCGCAGCGCAACATTGATTTGACGCTTGGTATTATCGTGCCGAGCTGATATTTTCTCAAAGCAATCTTAAGTTGTCGGAGACGGTTGAATCGCACGGGCGGCAGTGCGTCGTGCCGCAGCCATGAAAGAGTATCGTGTAGGTTGGCCATTGGTTAGCGCATGAAGGATAGCGGTGTTCCGCTTATAGGAAGGGACCAGGAGTCGAACCGGCTTCGCGAGCTTCTCCCGAGCACGAATGGACGCGCTGTCGGCGCGGTCCTGATAGGAGAGGCTGGTATCGGCAAGAGCCGTCTGGTCGAGGCACTGGCCCTAACTGCGAAGCAGCGCGGTTTCTGTGTCGCGAGGGGGGCCGCCTACGAGATGGCCGAACCTCTGCCCTATGGATTGTTCGCCGACACTTTCTCCCAATGGGCTCGCGAGCAGCCGACACTCCTCAACCATGCTCGCAATGATATGATTCGGCCGCTGTCTCGCCTGGTGCCGGCGTTCGCGGCCGCTGCGGATCTTCCTGCTCTCAAAGGACTCTCCGGACCGGACGAGCGGTTTCGGCTGTTCGAATCCGCCGTTCATCTGCTTCATGCGGTTGCAGTCGAATCTCCACTGTTGCTCGTGCTGGAGGACTTGCACTGGGCCGATCGCGAATCCTGGTCGATGTTGCTGCATTGCTTACGCTCGACGCGATCTCTCCCCTTGCTAACCGTCATGACCCTCCGTCCCGACGAGACCGGTGGCGAGCCGCTGGAACTCAGTGCGATGGCGCGTGAGAGCGAACTTCACCGGATCGCGGTTCGGCCGCTCGAGCCTGCGGACACGATGCGCATGCTTGAGTCGTTGGCTGGCGAGCGGCTTCCCGCATCGCTTGCGACGGCAATTCATCGTGAGACTGGCGGCAATCCGTTCTATGTGCGCGAGCTCTTCAACCACCTCGTCGAGGAGGGAAGATTTCCGGGGCGCCAGGGCCAATGGCCCGCCGATCTCGTGACCAACGGTGTCGGCATCCCGGCCGGATTGCGTCCGCTGCTGTCGCGACGGTTCGCGCGGCTCTCGGGGCCGACCCTGGGGATGCTACGGATCGCTGCGATATTTCCGGAAGGCTTCGATCTCGGCCGATTGCAGCTTCTGATATCGGATTCCGAAGAGACGATTCTCGACCATATCGACGAGGCGATGAGGGCCGGGGTCCTCGTCGTGCGAGGTGATGGCTACGTCTTTGCGCATGCGTTGCTGCGGCGTGCCATGTACGACGAACTGAACCCCGACCGGCGAGCGATCTTGCATCGGCGCGCGGCGACGCGTCTCGCCGAGCTCGATGCCGATCCCGGAGAGATTGCACATCAGTATCACGCTTCACAGCGCATCGCGGGTGCCGAGATCGGCCGGGTCTTCGCACTGAAGGCAGCCGAGCGCGCGCGAGCGAACTATATCAGCGAGCACGAAGCTGCATTCCTTCGGATCGCTTGCGATCTCGCAGGCGATGCTGTCTCGGACGAGATGCTTCGTGATCTCGCGCTTGCCCAGGCCGCATCACTCGATGTCGAAGCCGCCGACGCGACGTCGCGCCTTCTGTTCGGCCGATGCTGGGAGCGGCAGCCATCATGGATCATGAGTTTCTTGGTGACGATTGCCCGCAGGCTGCGCGACGCCGGCGCTCCCACCGAGATGTGGCAGCCTCTGGTGGAGCGCGGACTGGAGGCCTGCGGTGCTCGCCGAGATTTGCACTGGGCCCGATTGGAGGTGCTCCGACAGCACTGGCGATGCCGATGGAATGACGGGACGTTTGAGACGATCTACCACGCGCCGGATCCGCGTGCGCTCGATCTCGTTCATCAGCTTGGAGACGAAGAGGACCGTGCCTCGGCGCTCGACCTGTATGCTCCTCGATCAATCGAACAGACAGAGCAGGTGCAACGTTGGGCCGCCGAATGGCAGAGTCCGGCGGCCATCATCCGGGCTCGAGAGGTCGTCACCCATGATTGGATCTATCGGCATGGACAACTCGCCATGGGGGTCGAAACTGCGCACGACCTGTTGCGGGATGCCAAGTGTTTCGGGTCGCTTCCTGGCCAGATCGAGGCCTTAACCTCTCTCGCGATTGCCGAGGCGAGCCTGGGCCATTTGACAAGCTCCGACGCGGCGCTGCGCGACGCGCGTGCGCTGGCTGTCCGACTGGGACCGTGGCACCGGTTGCATCTCGCCCTGGAGCTTTCCGCGGTCGCATGGCGGGCCTATTTGTATGGTGGCGACTGGACGGCAATCGGCAGAATCGCTTCGCGTGCGCTGCAGATCGTCAAGGATCATCCGGTGCGCCTTGGACAGATCGTGCTCGGCTTCGCCGCTCTGACTGAAGCGTTCTTGCCTGGCGAAAACGAATATGACGTTCGCATCGAGGCGCTGCTCCGATCCTTGGAGAACACAAATTGCGACAGACAACTGTCGGATGATGCACTTGGGCTCGGGGTCTGCGCCGCCTGGCAGCGTGAGGACGTCAAGCGCGCGCGCCGGTTCGAAGCGTTGGTCCGCACTCCAAAACACGGAAGCACGATCGGTGCAGCCGGTGAATGCCGTGAATTCATCCTCGGACGTCTGGCCGCCCTTCAGGGTCACACGGTTGCGGCATGCACACACTTCGCAAAGGCCCGCGGCGACCTTGAGCGGGCAGGCCAGGTCTGCCTCCGAGCGCTCGTCGATCTTGACGAGGCGATCGTGACGGGAACTTCAGGCGACAAGCCGTCCTCGCATGCGCTGCTGCAGCGGGGACGCGAGCAGTTCGTAGCACTCGGCATGCGAAGCTGGCAGGAGCGTGTCGATCGAGCACGGATAGAGGGAGTCGAGGTCGGGCCGCGCAACTTATACGCGCGAGGCCCTGATGATCTTTCGCCGCGAGAAATGGAGATCCTCAGCAAGCTCGCTGCCGGCAGCCGCTCCAAGGCCATTGCCGCGGAACTACGCCTTAGTGTGCCGACCGTCAACAGACACATTGCGAACATATATATGAAGATCGGCGTGAGCTCGCGCGCCGCTGCAACCGCTTACGCGATGAGACACCGTCTCAGCATGCTCCAGTGAACCAGTACACATCGATTGCATAGTTTTTATGATGGTGACGGCTGCAATGAGTGCGTAAGCTTACAGTGTGTAAAAAAATGACAGTCATGGGCGGACAACGAGTAGCAGGGCAAGGGTTCGACGTCGGGCGTCGCCGAACCCGTTCATGCGTGCTCGTCGGCGCGGTCGGAGCATTCCGGGAACAAGGCATACGCCTCTCCGGTGCTACGTCTGCGGCCGGCAAGTTGCGTCCGCCTAGGGTGGTTCAAGGGGACGTGGCATGCGTGATACAGACGGGGATATCAGCAAGGTAGACACCGCTTACACTAAGCTCAAGGACCTCGTCATCCACTATGATCTGGTCCCTGACAGCAAGGTCCGGGTGCTTCCGGGAGAGCATCTGCACATTGACGATCTGGCGGATCGCGTCAATGCGAGCGCAACGCCTGTGCGCCAAGCGCTGGAGCGCCTGCAAGGCGAGGGACTGATCGACAGCATCGCGAAGCGAGGCTTCTTTTCCAAGGTTCCGAACGCGTCCGAGCTGCAGGACCTGTATGAATTTGCCCGGCTGGTTCTTGAGCACAATATCACGAGGCCACTCGATCCGTCCTCGGTCGCGCGTCTCGGCCGGGGTTTGATGAAAGTGGAAGCCGTTGCAGTGGGCCACTCGGCAACGAAGTGCGTCAAACATCATGCGATGACCATCGAAAGCGTTTTCGAGCAGATCACGCAGCTGTCGCGAAACGAGCAGATGCTGAGAATGATGCGGAACTTCAATGATCGCAGCCGGTATGTCCGATGCCTCTCGATCCTGCAAAGCCCGGATCAAGGCGCCCAGGTACGCGAATGTCTCGAGTTGATCGAATTGCTCCGCGATCAAGATCCGAAAGGTGCGTGTGCCAAATTGGAAACGCACATGTGCCGGATGATCGTCGATCTGCCTGAGCTCATCAGGGAGGCCAGGTCACGCTGGACGATGGCCGCGGCCATATAGATCTCATTTTGACCGTAATGCCTGGGGCACATCGACCTTCGACCTGTAAGAGGGTCCAAGACTCCGGTTGCGGGTGAAGCTCTGGATCCGGCATGCGGGGGGAGAATTCGCGAGGTGACCGAAGCGTAGGTCAGGTCCATCATTCGAGCCCTGGCGTGAGCGGGAGTGTATCAATGTCGGCGTGGTTTTCGAGCCGACTGGAACTGCCGCGTGAGCTCTCAAGGGCTTGGCCGGTTATCGCGGCCATTGCCATCCTGGCAATCGTGGGAGTCGCGCTGCTGTCCTACCGATTGGCCCTGAGCGCTGGGCTCGCGCAGATGAGCCGCGATTCCGATGATCGGCTCACGTTGATCGGCAGCACGTTCGATGCAACCGTTGCCCGCTTCCGATATCTGCCCACGGTTCTTTCACTCGCCGACCCGGTGCGCGGGCTGTTCCGGACACCGGGCGACGGGGCAGTCGTCGAAGCCGCTAACCGCTATCTCAAGTCGCTAAATCAGGCCGCGGGATCGGCCGAGCTCTACGTGCTGGACACGGCAGGGGTGGCGCTGGCAGCAAGCAACTATGATGGAGCAAAGAGCTTCGTCGGGCATGCGTACGACTTTCGCCCCTATTTCCAGAGCGCAATCCGTGACGGGGAAGGGCAGCTCTATGCCGTCGGGGTGACGACCGGCCTGCCTGGTTACTTCTTGTCGCAACGGATCACGGAAGGCGAGCTTACGATCGGGGTCGCCGTCGTGAAGATCGATTTGACGCCGCTGGAAGCCGATTGGGTCAGGGCCGGTGATCTGGTGGCCATGGAAGATGAAGGAGGTGTGGTGATCCTGGCCAGCCGCGCGCGGTGGAAATATCACCCGCTGCAAACGCTGCCCTCGAGCGCGGTCGCGCGTCTCAACAAGTCCCGGCAGTTCGGCGACACGATCGAGAATGCCCCGATCCTGCATTCCTCGGCGGCATCAGGCAACGTATCGGTCGGACTGGGCGACGACAATGACGTCCACGAATATGCGCTGCGTGCGCGGCATCTGCCGGCGCATGGGTGGCAGCTCCTGATCTTCTCGGATATCGGAGACGCGCGACGGCATGCAATGACGGTCGCCGCCACAGCCGGTTTTGCCGTTCTCACGGTACAGCTGCTTGGACTTGTAGCCTATCAATGGCGGCAATCGATGAAAGCCAAGGGCGAAGCAAACGAGCTGCTGGAACGAAGTGTTGCGGAGCGCACGATGGAGCTTCGCGAAGCCAATCGTCAGCTGACGAGCGAAGTCCTGGAACGGACGCGCACCGAACAGGAGTTGCGACAAACCCACGAGAGCTTGGTGCAGAGTGCGAAGCTTGCCAGTCTTGGACAGGCGCTGGCCGGGGTGGCGCATGAAATCAACCAGCCACTCGCGGCACTCACCACTTACATCGCAAGCAGCCGAGTCTTGTTGCAGCGCAACGAGATCGAACGAACGGCCTTGAACCTCGACTTGATGTCGTCCATAGCCGAGCGAATGATGGCATTGATCGGTCACTTGCGCATGTTCGCGCGCAAGGAGACAGGGGCAACCAGCAGAGTTGATGTCGGTGTGACACTTGGCAATGCGATGCGGCTTCTGCAGTACCGGATCAGAAATGAAGGTATCGAGGTTGTCCTGGACTTGCCCGCGGAGCCGGCTCACGTCGAAGCGAACCCGATCCGTCTGGAGCAGGTCTTCGTCAACCTGCTCTCGAACGCGGTCCAGTCGATGCGTGATCGCCCGCGCCGAGTTCTCACGGTCTCCATCCGTCGTGCGGGGAGCACCGTTACGACCGAGGTCGCAGACACCGGGAGCGGAATCTCCGCGGATCACATGAAGTCGCTGTTCGATCCGTTCTTCACCACCAAGGAAATCGGTGAAGGGCTCGGCCTCGGTCTTTCAATCAGCTATGGAATCGTGAGGGAGCTCGGAGGCACGATTTCGGTTGAGAGTGAACCGCAAATCGGAAGCCGGTTTTGGGTGACCCTGCCGGCGCCGTCCGCGCCGGCCTAGATCTATCGGGGTATGTGGATGAGCAAATCGATTCTTGTCGTCGACGACGAGGAGATCGTTCGCAGCTCGATCAGACAATGGCTGGAGCTGGGCGGCTTCGACGTGCGCACCGCCCGAAATGCGGACGAGGCGCTTTCGATGCTTCAGGCCGAGCTGCCCGACGTGGTACTGACCGACTTCCGGATGCCGCATCGATCCGGCATCGAACTGATGCGCGACGTGCAGCGCATCGATCCCGACATTCCGGTCATACTGCTGACTGCTCACGGCGACGTTGCACTCGCGGTAGCGGCCATGCGCGAGGGCGTCTACGACTTTTTGCAGAAACCTGCCAACCCGGATCATATGTCTGCCGTGTTGGCACGGGCGGCAGAACAATCAGGATTGAAGCGTCAACTCAGGCAACTCACGAGCCGGCTCGGCGCCGAAGGTGAGCTGGAGCGACGTCTCCTCGGGACATCGCCAGCGATGGCCACGCTGCGAAAGTCCGTTGGCGAGCTCGCCGAGCACGACAGGGACGTGATCCTCTTCGGCGAGAGCGGCACGGGAAAGGAGGTCGTCGCTCGCGCACTGCACGACCTTGGTCCGCGGGCACGAGCTCCTTTCGTTGCGGTGAATTGCGCGGCCGTCCCCGCCGAGCTGTTCGAGAGCGAACTGCTGGGTCACGAGGCGGGGGCGTTTACCGGCGCACGCGGGGCTCGCATCGGGAAGTTCGAACATGCCAGCGGCGGAACCCTCCTGCTCGATGAAATTGAAAGCATGCCACACGCGTTTCAGGTCAAGATCCTGCGCGTTCTTCAGGAGCGCGTGGTCGAGCGGGTGGGATCGAACCGGCTGATCCCGATCGACGTCCGTGTGATCGCCGCCGCGAAGGCCGATCTCGCGGCCGACAGCCGCAGCGGCCGCTTTCGTGCCGATCTCTATTTCCGCTTGGCCGCGGCGGAGATCCGTCTGCCGCCGCTGCGCGAACGGGGCAACGACGTGCTGCTGCTATTCCAGCATTTCGCCGCGGAAGCCGCCCGGCGCAGCGGCCGTGACTTGACCCCACTCGGAGCCGAGGATTTCGATGCGCTGCTGACCCATGACTGGCCAGGCAACGTTCGGGAATTGAAGAACGTGGCTGAACGCTACGCGCTCGGCCTGGCCGCAACGGGTCGCCGCGTCGCGGAAATTCTGCGGCGGGCCGAAGGAGCGGGCGCAAGGCGCTCGCTCTCCGAGCGTGTCGCAGCTTATGAGCGCATGCTGATCGAGGCGTCTTTGCTGGAGCACAACTGGTCGGTTGTGGCGGTCATGGAAAGTCTCGGCGTGCCACGGCGGACGCTCAACGAAAAAATGGCAAGGTACGGCTTGCTGCGACCCAGCCGAACCTCCTGCTAGGCACGAGGCGGATTCCCGCTCACACGCCGACGCGGATCGGCGGAATTCCGCTGAGCGCCGCGAGCCCGTTTCACGCGGGGCGCAATGCAACCATCTGAAATCGCTTTGTTTGCCGGCGCGGTCGGCGGCCGCGGCCGGCTGGCACGCGGGTTGCTCAGGCATGAGCACGATTGGCCTTAGAGCCTAAGAAAACGTGCACTCGGAGGACGCCATGAATTTTGAGCGAGCTATCAACCCCACCCTCGTTGCGGCCGCCGATGAAGCACGCCGTGACGGCCTTGGGATGGGTAGCCGCTTGCGCGCGATCTTCGTCGGCTCGATCGGAAATCTGGTGGAATGGTATGACTTCTACGCCTATGCTGCGTTTGCGTTGTATTTCGCCAAATCGTTCTTTCCTGAGGGCGACGAGGTCGTGCAGCAGTTGAACGCCGCGCTGCTGTTTGCCGCCGGCTTTCTCGTCCGCCCACTCGGAGGCTGGCTATTCGGCCATTTTGCCGATCATCATGGCCGCCGCAATGCCCTGACCTTGTCGGTCTTGATGATGTGCTTCGGCTCTCTGATCATCGCCGTGACGCCCACCTATGCGTCGATCGGCTTTGCGGCGCCGGTCCTGCTCGGTTTCGCGCGAATCGTGCAGGGAATCAGCCTTGGCGGTGAATATGGCGCCAGCGCAACTTACCTGAGCGAGGTCGCGGACGAAAAGAACCGCGGATTCTATTCCAGCTTCCAATATGTGACTTTGATTGGCGGCCAGCTCTGCGCGATCGTCGTTCTCCTGGTCTTGCAGAAGGTGCTCCTGACGGAGGAGCAGCTTCGGGGATGGGGCTGGCGTATTCCGTTCGTGATCGGCGCGCTGCTGGCCGTCGTGGCCGCCGTCATGCGTCGCAATCTGCACGAAACGGATGTATTCACCCGCGCGAAGGCGGCAAGACAGGGGAGTTCGCTGCGTGCGCTGAGTCAGTTCCGACGTGAAGTCCTGCTTGTTGTTGGACTAACCACGGGCGGGACTGCGGCCTTCTACACCTATACCACCTACATGCAGAAATACCTGAAGCTCTCCGTCAAGCTGACCGATGATCAAACGACCATGGTCACCGCCTGTAGCCTGATCTTCGCAATGGTGCTGCAGCCGCTCTATGGCGCCCTTTCCGATCGCATCGGACGCAAATGGCTGTTGATCGGGTTCGGACTGGGCGGAACTCTGTTCACGATTCCGCTTCTGAACACGCTGCAGGGAGTCCACGATCCGTTTACCGCATTCCTCCTGATCGCGGCGGCGTGGTTGATCGTATCCGGCTATACCTCGATCAATGCGGTGGTCAAGGCCGAACTGTTCCCAACTGCAATTCGAGCAACGGGCGTAGCGCTGCCATATGCATTGACCGTCTCGATCTTCGGCGGCACGGCAGAGTCGATCGCGCTTTGGTTCAAGTCGATCGGTCACGAAAGCTGGTTCTATTTCTACCTCACCGGCTGCATTGCGACCTCTCTTGTCGTCTATCTCGCCATGCGCGACACCCGGCGGCACTCGGCGATCGATCGTGAGCAGGAAGCGAGATGAGCGGCGCGTCGCATGAGCGCGCGACGCGCCGCGCAGCCTTCGGCTCAAGCCCGCCGGATCAGCAATCCTCGCGCAGCAGGTATCGATATGGACAGCGAATTCAATCGAGTCGATGTTGCCTACGCCCGAATCAAGGAATTGGTCACACATTACGAGTTGACGTCGGAGTCGAAGATCATTTTGCCAGGCGAGCACCTGCGCATCGACGAGCTTGCTGACTATGTCAGGGCGAGCGCGACACCGGTGAGACAAGCTCTCGAGCGTCTTCATGGCGAGGGGTTGATTGATATCGTTCCGAAGCGAGGCTTCTTCTCGAGGGTCCCGGACGCAGCGGAGCTGCAGGACCTCTATGAGTTTGCTCGGCTGGTACTCGCGTATAATCTCAGGAAGGCTTTGGAGTCGTCGTCGGCCGTACGCTTTGGCCGAAGCGCGATGAGAGTGGCGGCGCTTCCGCCCGCGAATTCGGCAAGGAATCGCGCCAAGCATTATGCTGCCGCCATCGAGGGTGTGTTCGAGCAGATCGCGCAGATATCGAGGAACGAGGAGATGCTGCGAATGATAAAAAACTTCAACGACCGCAGCCGGTATATTCGATGCCTCGTCATCTCCCAAGACGCCGATCCGGACTCCGAGCTCCGTGACTGTCTTGATATCGCGGACGGCGTCCGCAGCCAGAACGCCGCGCGCGCGTGCGCGCGCCTGGAAGCCCACATGCACCGAACGATCGCAAATTTGCCAGAATTGATGCGGGAGGCCAGATCGCGCTGGGCCATTGCCGCCGCTGCAGGCTGAACCATCCCACCTGGTGGTCTCGCGCTCACGGCGCCCGCGAAGTTCGACGGTCGATCGTTGCCATCGATCGAGCTGGTGGGTCGTTTGCGTTCGTGTGGACCGGCAAACTGGTCTTTAGCTGCAGTCTCGTGCCGACCTAACTCGACGTTTGCGGACGTGTGCAGCCGACCGCAAGGAGCCGCTCCTGATGGTTGCGCTCGAACCGTTCACGGTCGACGAGCAGCGGCCGCGGTTTGAGGGCTACCTCAGCATCCCGGGCATCCAGGCCCTGGAGCGCTATGAGGAAGTGGAGCTAAGCCGGTATTGATGAACTACAAAAGATCCGCCGGGTATTCGAGGAGGTGCGGCCTTATGGCTCGCTCGATGCCGAAGCCGCCTACAAGAACGCTGAGCTTGCCCGCGAAGCGGCTGGCAGCCGGGTCAACCGCGCCAGCCGCGCGCTCCAGCTCGAGACCGAACTGCGCATCGATTCGGGCCGCCGCGCCGACCGCTTCGCTGGCGGCTCTCGGGCGCAACCGGGCGGCGCGCAATCCTCAACAGGCAGCAAGGGTGCGGCATGATATGCGGCAGGTCGTGCGCCGCAAGCGCACGCGGCATCTCATTGAACTCGGCGGCCTCGTCGTCAAGGCTCGTGTCGTGGACTTGACCGGCGATGATCGCGGACCGATCGCCGCTCGGGATCATCGCGGCCGTGCCGGTCATGGATGGTCAGAACAGGGTCGAGAGCGCGCGCATCCTGACGATGAACGCAAAGGCGCGCGAGATCCTGCGGCAGGACCCATCACGTTTTCAGATTCACACCATCGGCGAACTGATCCGACATACCAGCAATCCGCTGGGCTGGACGGTCGTCAAGACCGTGCAGGATGGCCAGGCAACGCGGATCGACTATCACAGCCCGGACGGTGAGCTGTTCTCGATGGTGATCGAATATGTCGCCCAGATCGTCCTGATCTCCCTGGCGGAGCTGAACCGGTCGGAACAGCCGGAGATTGAACAGCAGCCGGAGGTGAGGACAGCAACCCGCTTCGCACGGATGATCGGGCTGAGCTGAGATCGGCAAGTCGTCTGCGCGCCGCCTCGCGCAGACGATGCTCAGGAGCCGTCCGCCGATCTCGGGATGGTCCAGGCGCTCCAGGGCCGCCCCAACGCCGTTGGGACGGTGTTTCTAGAATCTGTCCTGGCCACCGTAACTTGGTGCCGTTCAATGTTGACCAACGACCCTGTAACGCCATCTTACAAGAACTCCACCCGAACTAACTACGTCGACTCCTTCGACCGAGAGTCGTTGTGGCAAGCGCGGCGTAGGCTTGCACGGAGCTCTCCGGCGCAAGGGTCCTTCAGTCGAGGCAACCTCAGTCCGCCTTACGACGAAGCTTGCGCTGCAGTTCTCGCTCATGCTCGCATATTCTTCGGCGACCCCGCCGCGCCTGCTTGGTGCGCTCGGGATGTGAAAGTAGTATCGGGACGGGAACGTTATCCCGGAACGTCCTAATCCATGACGGGCCCGGCTCTTTGAGAACCACCGCTTTGATCTGAACGATCATCGGTCACTGCTCGTCGTGCAACATCCAAGACGACCTTGATTTCGCAAATCGGGTCGTTGAGGTGTCGACCATGCCGACCCGCTGCGTCGGCGTTTCGCCGAGCGTCACCACCATCAAGGGTACCGATGAGCGCAGCATGGCCCACGACCTACGAACCGGCGATCGCGAGGGCTTGCGTATCAGCCATTGCTGGCATTCCGTCGTCCGGCGAGCCCGCTGGCCGAGCGCTGCGACGGCGTCCGCCCCGATACGGTAGGGCATCTAAGGCCGACCGCCTGCGTCGTTCGTTAGGGATCACAGCGCCAACCGGCCCGGGAAGCCGCTCTCGCACGACGTGGGCGCCGCATCCTTAGTGCGTTCCACGACCACGCGATTTCGGCCCGCCGTCTTGGCTGCGTAAAGCGCCTTGTCTGCGCGGTTGACCAGATCGAGGAGCTTGTCGCGCGGATCGTCGAGAGGCGCGAGCCCGATGCTGACGGTCACGCGTTCGCTGCCCGGCAGCCAAGTCCCGACGTTCGACACCGACCGTCTCACCTGCTCGGCCACGTGTTCGGCCGAGGTCTTGCTCAGGCCGATCAGCGCGACGCAAAACTCTTCACCGCCGTAACGGCCGACCAGATGCGGCCCGCCGCAGAATGTCTGCAACTGGTCGGAGAGCCCGACCAGCACCTTGTCGCCGAAGGCATGGCCGAACCGATCGTTGATCCGCTTGAAGTGGTCGGCGTCGACCATCATGAAGACGAACGGACGCCGAGTGCGGATTGCTTCGGTCAGCAGTGCTTCCGCCTGTTCGAAAAAGGTGCGACGGTTGAGACAGCCGGTCAGAGGGTCGCGCGAGGCAAGATATTGCAACTCGAGATTCTGATCGGAGATATGCCGCTGTGCCTTGCGCAGCTCCTCGACCGAGGCGCTCAGCCGCATATTGGTTTCATGCAAGGCCGTCACGTCGGTGAACGTGACGATGGCGCCGCGTGCCGTCCCGCTGCCGTCGAGGATGCGGGTCGCGTTGACGACGAGCCGGTGCATGCCGCCGCCGGCATCGCGAATGCTCAGCTCCGCGCCGAGCACCGGATGCTCATGTTCCAGGGCGACACGCCACGGCAGATCGCTTGGCGCAACCGGAGCCGCCACCGACGAAAGCCACGGCAATCCGCTGGCCGGAGAGCCGAGCTCAAGTTCGCCACCGGTCAGAACGTTGTGTTTGAAGGCCCGGTTTGCGAGCAGCACGCGCTCGTCGTCGTCAATGATCAGCACGCCCTCAGCGAGGGTATCGAACGCCGCCTCGATCCGCTTCGGAATCGTGCGACTCGGATCGAGCTCGCGCAGGGCGCGGCCAAGCACCAGGTAGAAGCCGGCAAAGCCCGTAACCGCCATGAATCCCACGAACGCGAACAGGGCCGGCCCCAGATCGAGCGGGTTCGCTCCGCTGGTGAGCGGCCTGAAGGCGATCTCGATCCGACCGGCAGGCGTGTCATCATTGAACAGCGGCACCTGGATATGCGTCGCGGTCGACTTGCCGTCGGGCAGCTCGCGCCAGTGGGTCAGGTGGCGATCGGATCCGGCGAGGATATTGCCATGCGCGTCGCGGATGGCAATGGAGAGGATGGCTGGGCTGCGGCTGACCACGACGTCGATCGTGTCCTTGATCGCGGCCGTGTCATTGCGGCTGGCGAGGACGGCGAGTTGCACCGCCATCGCGGTTGCGGTGACGCCGCGCTGCTCCAGCTCGGCTCTCTCCTCGTTTGGCAGCAAGCCAAGCGAGGCGGCGACGAGAATTAGGCTGACGGTCAAGGATACCAGACCGAGGCTGAGCTGGAGTTTGGGGGACAGCCATCGCTTCATCACGTGACGTCCGCGAGCGATCGACTGGCTCCCTGGCCGCCCTCGAACATCGCATCAACCTCGGACGTGGCGCGGGTCCTTTCCGTCCTCCGCGGCCGCAGCACCACCATCAAAGGATCGAAGCCGCGCCACAGCGGGACCGAGGCCAGGAACGCGGCGAGCAGCGTCCCGCCGCGCAGCAGCCAAGCGATGAAGCCGACGGTCAGGACCGAGCTTGCGGCCGCAATGGTGAATTCGGCGGCCCTCAATGACCTCGCGGCGGAGCGGGCCACACGCGAAATTTCCTCGGCAATGGTGGTCGCGAGCGCTTCGCGATTGAGGCGCGACAGCGCAAGATCGACCATGCTTCGGGCTGGCGCAGGCGCGATCGTGGTGGGCGGCGCGGATAAGATCGGTGGCTCGGGGGCAGCTTGGGCGGGTTGGCTCGGCGGCGGCACGGGTGCGGCGGCCGGCGGAGCCGCAGCGGCATGCTCGGCTGCGGACTTTGCCGGGCCGGCTGCAGGGCCTTGGCCTGCCGAACTCTGGGAAGCGCTCGAGGCAGAGGCTGCACCGCCCAAGCCGCCATGGCCACCTCCAGCACCGCCGCTGGTCCTTCCATTGTTCACTGACTCAGCTGCGGCTCCAAAGCCGTTCAAGACGCCGGAATCGGGCGTGGAGGACGGCGAGGGGGGAATCAGAGCGGGCGTCGATGGGGCCGGAATGAGATCCGTGTTCGCGGACGATGAGCCATTGCCGGCCGTCCCGGGCGCGGCAGCCGCAAACAGGTAACGATTGCCCGGCGCACTCACGCTCCCCGGCGGCACCGACTGGTAGGTCGCGTTCCAGATCGCAGGATTGCCGCTGTCCAATCCGCCGAAACTGTCGGCGCCGGGTGCGGCCGAATAGATCAGCCAGCGGCCGGACGTCGCGCTCACCGCGCCGCTGCCGGCATTGTTGATGAAGGCACGAGCTGCCGATAGGACCGGGCTTGCGGCGACCACCGCGCTGCCGCTTGCGATCGTCAGGTCGCCGGCCGAGAGGATCGTCGCGTTGGCGCTGGCGCTGATTCCGCTGATCCCCTGTACCGCACCGATGGTCAAACTCTGTGCGTTGTTGAAGGTGAGCGCGCCGATACCGCTGGCGGCAAGCGTGCCGACAGTGTTGTCGGCGCCAAGCACGTAGCTCGTTCCGCCCGACAGCCGCAGCGCCGTAGCAGCGATGGCGCCGCCGATCTGGCTCACCGCACCAGTGTCACTGATCACCACCGGCGCCGCGCCTGAGGTGATCGTGGCGCCGAGCCGGTCGCCGCCGCGACCGTCGAGGATGAGGGTGCCGGTGCCGTTGTTGGTGATCGCAACCCCGGCTGCAGACGTGTCGATTCCGACAGCCGAGGCGGACGAGGTGCTGCCTACAAGGGTGACCGCGCCCGAGTTGGCCGTAATGGCGTTGCTACCGCTGGCGACGAGGCCGGATGCGGTGCTGCTCGTCCCCCTCAGCTGCAGGTCGCCTGAGGTTGTGAGCGTGCTGCCTTGATCGATCGTCACTCCGGCCCCGCTGGTGCTCGTGCCGGCGAACGTCACGGCGGTTCCGCTCAGATTGTCGATCGTGGTGCTGCCCCGCAAATAGATGCCGTTGCCGCTGGTCGAGCTGCCTGAGATCGACGTGGTGCCGGAGGAGGTCACATTGGCGTTGACCGCGATGCCGCTTCCGCCGCTACTCGTTCCGCTGATCGACACAAGCCCCGAGCCGCTGGTGGCGAGCGTCCCGCGCAGTTGCAGGCCATCAGCGGACACCGAAGTGCCTTGCAGGATCAAAGCGCCGCTCGTCGCGGTCAGCGTGTTGCCTCCGTTGGCGACCATGCCGACATTGCTGTTCGAGGTGCCGGTCAGCGTCACACTTCCCGTTGCGGTGAAGCTGGCGAGCGATGCCAACACGCCATAACCCGTGCTCGACGTTCCAGCCAGCGACATGGTGCCAGATGTAGTTACAGCAGAGAAATTCCGGAACTGGAGTCCGTAGCCGGACGGATTGAATCCCGAAATGGCCAGCGTGCCAGCGCCGGAATTGCTGATGGCGTCGGTGCCGGCAAAGAGCACGCCGGCGCTCCCGCTGTTCGTCGGCCCCGTGTCGTTGGAGGTTCCAGTGATGGTCAGCGATCCGCTGCCCGAGTTACTGACCGTCGCACCGGAGAAGTAAGTGCCGACCGTCGAGCCCGACCCGCTCGTGGCGGTGGAGATGCCGCTGACGGCGACGTTCCCGCCCGTTACGGCGAGGCTCGAGGCTGATCCAAAGCTGACGCCGTCGCTCGCCGTCGAGATGCCCGCGAACGATACGTTGCCGGACACAGTGTTCGTCCCGGTGAAGTTCACGCCAAAGCCGCTGTTTGACGTGCCCGAGAACGTCGCCGTGCCGGTCCCCTGGTTATCGATGGTCGTGGCGCCCTGGAAGAAGACGCCGCTGCCGGAGGTCGAGCTGCCTGCAAAGCTCGGCGTGCCGTTCAGAATCGTGACGATGTTGCTGCCTTTGAACGACAGGCCTTCACCGCTTCCCGACGACCCGTTCAGTGAGACGGAGCCCAGGGTGGTCAGATTGCTGCCGGTATTGAAGCGGATGCCACGACTGGCGCTGGGTGTGCTGCCGATCAGCTGGAATGTGCCGGTCCCCGCGTTGGTCAGCGCCAAGGTGCCGTTGCCCTGATCCCAGACGCCATTCGAACCCGTCGAGGAGCCGCTCAGCGTGAGATTGCCCGAGTTGCTGGTGATCGCGGAGCCGTTCAGGTACAGGCCGTAGGAGGTGCCGGTGTCGGTGCCGGAGATCGAGATGTTGCCCGACGTCGTCAGGTCGGAATTGATGGCCGCGCCAAATCCCCCTCCCGCGCCCGCAGCCGAACTGCCTGAGATCGAAATAGCTCCCGTCCCGGAATTGGTCAGCGTTGTTGGTGTGGCGGTAAAGAAGACGCCGATGCCGGTGGTACTGGCTCCGCTGACGGTAAGGTTTCCGGCAGTGTCGGTGACGAGGTTCGAGCCTTGGAATTCGACACCGTTGGAGGTGATCGATGTGCCGGTGAGCGTGACCGTGCCCGACGTGGTCAGGCCCACGCCTGAGTTAAATGCGATGCCCTGGGATCCGGATGAGGTCGTGACCGTGCCGTTCAGCGCGAGCGTGCCGCCACCAGAGTTGGTGAAGGTGTTGTTGCCACTGTTGATCCAGAATCCGACGTTGGATGACGTCGTCCCGCTCAGGGTCAGACCGTCGGAATGATCGGTGATGGTGTTGTTGCCCAGCAGATAGACGCCGACACTGCTGTTCGACGTTCCGGTGATGCTGACTGCGCCGGCGGTATCCAGACTCGCACCGGCCTGCAGCACGAATGCCGGCAATGTGGGGCTGCTTCCGCTGATGCTCAACGCGCCGCCGCCGGTGTTGGTGATGGCGTTCGATCCGGCGAATACGACCCCGTTGCCGGAGGCCGAGGTGCCCGTGAGCGTCAGAGCGCCGACGTTGAGGGTGCTATTGGCCAGCCAGACAGCCGCGTTGCTCCCCGCCTGAACTGCGGACCCGGTCAGCGCGCCGCCATTCGTGTCGATGGTTGCGCCGTTGATAACGAGCGAGCCCGAGCTTCCGGACGCAGCCAGATTGACGTTGAGGGCTCCGCCGGTGGCCGTGATGCTGCTGCTGACATTCACGTCGCGGCCGGCCGACACCGAGAATGTCCCGCCGCCGCTGGTGCTGATGCCCGCATTGACGTTGACGTCACGCGCGGCGTTCAACGTCAGCGAGTGGCCGCTGGCCCAGGTCACTGCGTTCGCCACGGTGATGTCGCCGCTCTGTGACCCGCCGCTTCCGGTGTCGACGGTGACATTTGCCGTCGCCAGCGCGCCTTGCAGCGTGGCGACCGACAGCACCGAGCTGTTGCCGGTCGGCGAGTAGGTGTTGCCGCTGCTCGACATGTTGCTATCGGCCGCGGTCGAGATGGTCACGTCATAGGGGTCGAGCAGCAGCGTGCCGGTCTTGCCGCCCGTGGCGGTCAGGTCGACACTGCCGCGGAAGTCCAGCAGGCCGTGGCTCGAGACCTCGGCGCCGCCGCCATTGCCGCCATCAGCGCCGGTCGCAACGACGCTGCCGCGGAAGTCGGTCGTCTGCTCCGACCACAGCACGACCTTGCCGCCATCGCCGGCACTGCCTTTCGCCGAGATGGTCGCGCCCTGCGCGACCGAAGTGGTCTCGGCCGTCGGCACGTCATCGGCGACCAGCTTCGCGGACGGATCCCGGTCGCCGCGCATATCGCCGCCGATCAGCACCTTGCCGCCGCTCTTGCCGTCGGCGCTCACCTTCGCGGTCGCGGTCAGCGCAACCTTCTTCCCGGTCACCACGATGGTGCCGCCGGCATTGCTGCGGCCGCCATTGGCCGCAAGCCGTCCTGATATGGTCACCGCGCCGCTTCCGCCGCCGAGCACGATGCGGCCGGAGCGGCCCGACAGCGAGCGGGCGCTGAGCACGCCGGACACGTTGACCACGTCGCGCACGGCCTGCTGGGCCGCCGCCGCCTTGATCTCGATCGCGCCGCCCGCCGCCTTGATCCTGCCGGCGATGTCGATGATCGCCTTGCCATCGGCGGTGGTGGACTTGGTGGGAAGCGCGACCTGCAGGAAGCCGTCGCCTGTCGGATTGAGCGTGATCGCCTCTCCGGCGCCGAGCCCGACGCGGCCGAGCGGCACGGTGATCGTGCCGCTGTTGGACACGGTCCCGCCGATCAGCCCGACAAATGCACCGCTCGCGCCGGAAATCGCGCCGGCATTGCTGACGGCGGCCGAAGCGCCCTTGCCGGTGAAGATCAGGCGGCCGGCGTTGAAATCGGCATTGCCGATGTCGAGCGTCGAGGCCACGAAGCCGCCGCCAACCTGCACCGACCCAGTTGGCGTGATTGCGATGCCGTTGGGATTGACCAGGAACACCTGCCCGTTTGCGCTGACCTGGCCGGCAATGGTCGAGGTCGTCGTCCCCGTGACCCGATTGAGGATGGCTGCGCTCGAGTTCGGCTGGACGAAGTTGACGCTGTTTCCGGCACTGACAGAGAAGCTGTTCCAGTCGACGATCGCCCTGGAGGATGTCTGGTTGATCGTGAGGGTATTGCCCGCCGGCGCGCCGATCGTGGCCTGACCTGACACGACGCTGCCGCCCTGCGGCAGACCGGCCTGCGCCAGCGCGCGCGATGATATGGCGAGCAGAGAGGTGCAGCCGAGCAAGAGGGCAGCGCGTCTGCGCCATCCGCTCGCCGCTCGCGCGTTTCGTGCGTGGTCGAACGCGCGCATCAGAAGCTCACCGTGCCCAGGACATTGGCCCGCCAGCCCTGCCGCACGCCGCTGACGTCGGTGAAGCCGCGCGCGATCTCGACTGCAAGGCTCGCATCGGCGGAGCTGCCGGGAATGCTGACGCTGCTGCGGACGCCGGTCCCCACGGCTCCCGCGTTGAGGGCGGCTTGTTCGACGGCCGAGGGACTCGCGATCCAGCCCCGGCCGCCGGCTGCAAACAGATAGGGCGATGCGGCGGCCCCCGTGCCGAACGCATTGAACACGAACGGGTAGGCCAGCTCTCCGCGCAAGGTGAAGCCCTCATCGGCATTCAACGTGCCGGACGCGAAGGCAGACAGCGCGTCGCTTCCGTCGAGCGACAGCTGCTCGGAGCGCAGCATGGCCTTGCCGCCGGTGATCTGGCTGGTGCCGATGACATCGAAGCGGAAGCCGGCGGGCAAAGGTTGCGACAGGCGCGCGGTGGCCGCAAGCTTGACGAAGTCGGGCGTCGCGCCGATCCGCGACAACGGCACGCGCGAGGTGATCGCGTCCTCGGCATTGCGTCCGCCGAGCCCCTTCGAGAGCTGCGCTCCGAGCTGCAGCCCTGCCTGCGACGGCAACGTCGTGGCGTAGTCGATGCCGCCGCGAAGCACGCGGTAATGATCGTGGCTGAGCGCCACCCCGAAATCCGGCGCCGAGATCTGCTGCTCGACATCCTCGACGGCGAGGTTGGCGTAGAGCGACGCCTTTCGCGACAGCTCGATCGGCCCGCGCAGGCGTAGCGCGAACCGGTCGAAGCTGCCGAGCGAAGCGGGGGCGCCGGGCGTCTGCTTCGTGACCGTCCGCGAATGCGTGTATTCCGGATTGACCGTGATGCCGTCCGCTCCGATCGGCACGACGGCCCCGCCGCCGTAGAGCGAGACCGGCGCGTCGCCTGCCGAGGCCGCACGCAAATCCGTGCTGAGTCCGGCCGTGCCGTAGATCTGCTCGCCAGCGCCGAGCGCGCTGTTGAGCGCCAGCGTGCCGCGCAGCTGCCAAGTGCCGAGCGAACGCGACAGGCGATCGTCGGCTCCGGCCGAGCCCGAGATCAGCCGATGCTCGCCCTCGAGCACGAGCCGTACCCCGCCTTCGCGCGTGCCGCGCACCAGGGTGCTGCGCAGCCTCAAGCCGGGAACGTCGCCCGCGATCAGCAGCGCACGCTCGATCTGTTCGGTCGTGAGATGCGGCCGCCCCAGCAGCAAGTTGGTCCGGCCGGCGACCACGTTTCGCACGCGCTCAGGAAGCGTATTGACGTCGATCGCTTCGATGAAGCCGTCGATGACAACAAGGCGAAGTGTCCCGCCGTCGACCAGCTGTTGCGGCGGCACGCTGACCCGCACCAGCGGATAGCCGGCGCGCGAATAGAGGCCTTCGAGGTTGGTCGCGAGCGCATAGATCTGGGCAACGCTGACACGTTGGCCCTTGACGCGAGCGATCAGGGGGTCGGTGAGCGTGCGAAGCTCGGGAAACGCGCCATCGAGCTGCGCCTCGCCGACCACGACGGCCATGGCTGCGTTACCGGGCGGCACGGCCGTTTCCAGCGGCCCCGGTAGTCGCAACGGCTGCTCGCCCGCCGGGAATTGAGGTCGCAGGCTCGGCGGAGTCACCTGACTGGGAGCTGCGATCTGGGATAGCGCGGACGAGGAGTACATCAGCGCCCCGATACTGGCTGCGGCACATAGAAGGGAGCTGACAGGCTTCGCCATATGCCGCTTCGACTCATGTCACTCCGCGAGCCAACGGTGTTGTCCGAGGCGCGCGCACTTCTTTCAGCCCAACGACCTAAGCGCTTCATGCTTAATGGGACGTTGAAGTGGAGCTCTCTGCGGGGCCAGCCAGTAATTCCACGGAGCGATCATGAGCCAGCCAGCGCCAAGCCGTCCTCCTCGCCGACAGGTACACGCTCCATGAGACGCACGGCTATTCCGCAGCCATGATCTCATTGGGACTTCGGCTTCGTCAATTTCGGCGAGGCGGCCGAGATAAAGATCGACACCTTCAACTTCACCCATTACGGCCTTGTCTACGGCAGGGTGCTGAGCGTCTCGCAGGACGCCGGCGCCCTGGCCGAGACCGGCGTTAGGCGCCGCGAACAATCCGCAGATGTAAGCCTCACTAAAGTGCAGTTTGATTGACCATTATGCCATATTTGACCACCCGGCGATTGAGCGATGGGCTGGGGCGCGTGGTCGTGTCCCCGGTGGTGGTGTAGCTCGGTAGAGCAAAGCCGCTCGGACGCGCGCCTCCGATAGCGCCGTAGCGGGCGGGCGGCTTTGCGGTGGTCACCGGCAGTTCTCCGGTAGGATCGGGTTGCGACACGCCAACGCAACCGAGGAACCACCGATGACCGACGAAATGATGAACCTGCGCACGCTCGTGGATAAGACCCCCGAGCGCCTGGCCCAGCGCAACGGCTATCGCGACCGGACCTGGGAGACTCGTGCCGGCACGGTCGAGCTTCGCATCCCCAAGCTGCGCAAGGGCTCCTACTTCCCCGGCTTCCTGGAGCCGCGCCGGATGGCCGAGAAGGCGCTCACCGCCGTGGTTCAGGAAGCCTATGTGCAGGGCGTCTCGACCCGTTCGGTGGACGATCTGGTGCAGGCCATGGGCATGACCGGTATTTCGAAGAGCCAAGTGAGCCGGCTCTGCGCGGAGATCGACGACAAGGTGAAGGCGTTCCTCGCCCGTCGGATCGAAGGCGACTGGCCGTATCTGTGGATCGACGCCACCTACGTGAAGGTGCGTCAGAACGGGCGCATCGTGTCGGTCGCGGTGATTGTTGCGGTCGGCGTCAATAGCGATGGCCGACGCGAGGTGCTCGGGATGGACATCGGTCCCTTTGAAGCCGAGACGTTCTGGACCGCTTTCCTGCGCAAGCTCGCCCGCCGCGGCCTGCGCGGTGTCAAGCTGGTCGTGTCCGACGCCCATGAAGGTATCAAGGCCACCGTCGCCAAGGTGCTCAACGCCAGCTGGCAGCGGTGCTGCGTGCACTTCATGCGCAACGCGCTGGCGCATGCCGGCAAGAGCGGCCGGCGCGTGGTCTCCGCCTTCATCGCCACCGCCTTTGCCCAGGACGATGCCGAGGCTGCACAAGCGCAGTGGCGGAAGGTCGCCGATCAACTCCGCCCCAAACTGCCTAAGCTTGCTGGCTTCCTCGACGAGGTCGAGACCGATGTGCTGGCCTATATGACGTTCCCACCGCAGCACCGGACCAAGCTGCACTCGACCAATCCGATCGAGCGCCTCAACGGCGAGATGAAGCGCCGGACCGAGGTTGTCGGCATCTTCCCCAATGAAGACGCCATCGTCCGCCTCATCAGCGCGATCCTGCTTGAGCAAAACGATGAATGGGCCGTCCAGCGCGCCCGCTACATGACACTGGAAACAATCGCGCCGTTGAGCGATGATCCCACCGTCAGCCTTCCGGCGATCGCCAGCTGACCTGCCCAGCTCTCCCCGGCGAACGCGCTGCCCCACCGCTAGCTACACCACGCAATGGGACACGATCCCGACGCATCGATATTGCCGCCCGACAAAATCACCCCGACCTTCTTTCCGGCCAAGCGGGCGCGCTCTTGCAAAAGCCCGGCAAGCGGAGCGCCACCCGCGCCATCGGCAACGTTGTGCGTAACCGGAAAATAGGAACGCACCGCTTCGGCGAGGTCGTCCTCATACCAGCAACCCGATTGGACCAGCTAGCTAGGGCTGCTGCGATAATGGCACGCGACGATCAGAATGCTCGCCGGGGATATTGAGCAGGGCCGGGAGAGAATGCGCTGCGGACCGATGCGCAGGCGAGGCAAAAGCCAGCAGGCTGTCCAACCGCGTCACGGGACCAAGCCAGGACTGGCGCACCCGACACGATTCGAACGTGTGACCTTTGCCTTCGGAGGGCAACGCTCTATCCAGCTGAGCTACGGGTGCGTACGGCAAATCGTTTAGCCGATTGCCTGGGCGACGGCAACGGCCTTGGATGCTCCCCGGACCAGGCGGACGGGCCGCTCGCGCCGCGAGGCGGCAGTTCGGCGGGGTGCGCGGCCGGACCGCTCCCGCCGACCCGCCTTACGCCGGCACGATGGTCTTGCCGATCGGCCACAACGCCAGCCCGGCGAGCTTCAGATGGGCCCAGGCGAAGGGCAGGCCGACGATGCTTACCGCGAGCACGATTGCGGTCAGGAGGTGGCCGAGCGCCAGCCACCAGCCGGCCAGCACGAACCAGATGATGTTGCCGAGCAGCCCGAGAACGCCGGTTCCGACGTCTTCCATGCCGGTGAGCTGGTCGCGGCGGACGGCGCGCGAGCCGAACGGCAGCAGCGTATAGGCGGCGATGTTGAATGCGGCGCGGGACCAGGGCAGCCCGACGATCGTGATCGCCATGACGACCGCGGCGACCAGCCAGCCGAACGCCATGTAGGCGCCGCCGCACAGGATCCAGAGGATGTTCAGAAGCATGGAAACCGGCTGCATGACGACCTGCCAACTCCGTTGTTGCCGCTCCGGATATAGGAACGCGGCGCCAAGGCCGGTAGCGGGCCGGTCGTCGAAATCTGCGTGGCCTCGCGCCGCAGGCTCGGCCGGGGCGGCCAGGCGTTGACGGCGCCGCAAAGCGGGCTCAGCCGGCGGCCTGCAAGCTCCCTGCCGCCGCTTCCGGACCGAACAGCTTGCGCAGCTCGGCCGCCGGCTTCGGGGCGCTGAACAGGTAGCCCTGCATCTCCGTGCAGCCGAGCTGGCGCAGCGCCGTCTGCTGCGCCCCGGTCTCGACGCCCTCGGCCGTGGTCGTCATGTTGCTGGCGGTGGCGATGCTCACCACCGCCTGGACGATCGCCGACGAGCTGCCGGCGCCGATGTCGCTGACGAAGCAGCGGTCGATCTTGATCTTGTCGAACGGAAACCGCTTCAGATAACTCAGCGACGAATAGCCGGTGCCGAAATCGTCGAGTGCGATACGCACGCCCATGTCGTGCAACTGGTGCAGGATGCCGAGCGCGACGTCGTCGTCGCTGATCAGCACCGCCTCGGTGATCTCGACCTCGAGCCGTTCGGGCGCAAGGCCGGCCGCCGACAGCGCGCCTGCGATCCGCAGCGCCAGGGTCGGCGATTTGAGCTGCACCGGCGAGACGTTCAGGGCGATGCGGATGCCGGCGGGCCAATGCGCGGCCTCGGCGCAGGCGGTGCGCAACACCCAGTCGCCGATCTCGTTGATGAGCCCGGTGTCCTCGGCGAGCGGAATGAAGTCGAGCGGCGGCACCATCCCTCGCTCCGGATGACGCCAGCGCAACAGCGCCTCGCAGCCGGTCATGACGTTCTCGCTGAAGCCGAGCAGCGGCTGGTAATGCAGCTCGAACTGGCCTTCGGTGATCGCCCGGCGCAGGTCCTGCTGCAACTGCAGCCGCGCGCGCGCGGTTTCATCCATCGCGGGCTCGAAGAAACGGAAAGTGCGGCGGCCGCCGGCCTTGGCGGCATACATTGCGAGGTCGGCATTCTTGGTCAGCTGGTCGCGCTCGACGCCGTCATGGGGCGCCAGCGCGATGCCGATGCTGGCATCGGTCGACAATTGGTGGCCCAGGCATTTATAGGGCTTGCGGATCGCGTCGAGGATCTCCTTCACGGCCACGATGACCTCGTCCCGGTCCGCAACGGTGGTCAGCAGCACCGCGAATTCGTCGCCGCCGAGCCGGGCCACCATATCCTCCGGCGCGAGACAGCTCTCGATGCGCCGCGCGATCGTCTTCAACAGCTCGTCGCCGACATGATGGCCGAGCGAATCGTTGATGCCCTTGAACTCGTCGACATCGATATAGAGCAGCGCGAAGAAGGTGCCGTGGCGCGCGCGTTCCAGCTCCTCGTCGATGCGCTCCTGGAACAGCACGCGGTTCGGCAGCTCGGTCAACGCGTCGAAATGCGCGAGATGGGCGATCTTCTCGTCGGCCAGCCGCCGCTCCGTGGTGTCCTCGATCACGTTGATCAGATAGCGCGGCCGCTGCGCATCATCCGCGATGGCGATGCGCCGTGACGTGATGTAACGCAATCCCAGCCCCGGACTCTGCCAGGGATGTTCGGCGAGAAACAGCCCGTCCGACTGCTCCAGAGCCCGGTCGTCGTCCGCGGTCACCTTTTCCGCGACCGGTCGCGGCAGCAGGTCGAACGCCGTCTTGCCGACGATGTCCTCGCGCGGCACGCCGAAGCGCTGCTCGGTCGACTGGTTGACCAGTACATAGCGCCGGTCGCGGACGTCCTTGACCATGATGTGCGACGGGATGTGGTCGATGATCTCGCGCAGGAATGCGTAGTTGCGGTCGCGCTCCTGCTCGAGCCTGCGATGCTCGCTGATGTCCTCGATCGTCGTGACCCATCCGCCCGAGGCCAGCGGCTTGTCGATGATGTTGAAGAAGCGGCCGGCTCCGCCCTCCGCGATCATCTGCGACGTGCCGCCTGCCGCGGCTCTGTCGATGATGTCGGCGCAGAAGTCGGTCACGTCGCCGTTGAAGGATCCGCGCGCCTTGCAGTGCGCGATGACCTCGCTGAGGTGGGCGCCGGGCCTGATCACGTCCGTGGACAGGCCGAGCAGGTCGATGAAGCGCTGATTGAACATCACGACGCATGCGTTCGCGTCGAACGAGATCAGCCCCTGCGTCATGTTGTCCAGCGCAGTCTCGACCCTTTGCTTCTCGGTCTCCAGTTGACGCGTTGCCGCACGCCCCTGTCGCACGATCTGCCGGATCATCAGGGTGAACGTCACGGCGATGACGGCGATCGCAAGCACCGCCGCACCCACGATCAGCACCATCTGCGATCGCCAGTCCGCGAGCGCATCGTCGACCGGCCTATTGGCCGAGATGACGAGCGGAAAGCGCCCGATCCTGGAAGCCGACGCGATCTTCTCCAGGTTGTCGACGGAGCTCGTGAGCAGGGTCGTGCGCAGGCCACTCTCGGCGCCCCCCTTCAGCAACTCGTCGTTCCCTATCCTGGCGCCCATCAGGGATTCGGCGTGCGGGTAGCGCGCCAGCACGGCGCCGTCGGAATGGACCAGCATGATCGACGAGCCCTTCCCGAGAGCCATCGATTCCAGGAACGTCTCGTAGGTGTGCGGATCCACGCGGCGGGTCAGCAAGCCGAGGAATTCCCCGTTGGCGCCGTTCAGGCGATGCGCGACGATGGTCGCCCAGCCGCCGGTGACGCGGCTCATGACCGGCAGGATCACGAAGCTGTCCGGCCGCGATGCCGATTGCAGGTCCTTGAAGTAGGAGCGGTCCGCGACGTTGATGGGCGGCAGTGGGTCGCTGGACGACCAGTTCACGAAATTGCCGTCGACGTCGACGATCGTGAGGTCTCCCATATAGGACAGGCCGCTGACCTGAGAGCGCAGCATCTCGCTGATCTCGGGTCTTGCCATCTCGGACCGGAACGCCTCCGGCGAACCGATCGACTCGAGCTGCATGCGGCGGATCGCATGCGAAACCGCGGTCTCGGCGTCTTCGAATTGCTGCGCGAAATGCCGGCTCAACAGCAGTACGGTGTTTTCGAGTTCGCGCTCGTTGTTGGCGATCGCACGCGCCCGAAAACCGCTGGCCATGACGATCGTCCCGATGACGATGGCTGCGATCAGAAGCGCTCCGCACGCGATCAGCCATGGCACCGGACCGCGCCAGAGGGACGTGCCAATCCATTCCGGCTCGCTACCGCCGGTCCCTGACGTGTCTGCTGCGCCTTGCATGCCTTGATCGACCCGGGAGGAAATGACTTGTTGCAAGCTCGCTTGATAACAAGGCACTGGTGCCGGTCCGGTTAGGAAATGCGGTTAGCCGTCGCTTAAGCGCGCGTCGAAACTTCGCGGCAAACGATAATTTCCGCATGTGGATACCGTGCGGCCGAGGCTGCTCCGGCGCCGCCGCGCAGAATTTCGGGGGTACTTGCAGCTCAGCGCGCCGCGCCCGGCTTGTTGCGAAGGCGGCCGACGACGCCGGTCGGAAAGAAATAGACGCTGGCGATGAACAGGAGGCCGAGCCACAGCAGCCAGCGGTCGGGGTGCAGCAGGCCGGGCAGCAGCGGCAGTCCGGCGTCCGCCGCCGCGGTCGAAACGATCCCCATCAGGGCCTGCAGATAATTCTGCGCCAGGATGAAGATGGCAGCCCCAATGATGGCGCCGTAGATCGTGCCCATGCCGCCGATCACGACCATCAGCAGGATGTCGAGCATGATCGAGAAGCTGAGCGACGTGTCGGGGCCGGCATAGCGCAGCCAGAGTGCGTTCAGCATCCCCGCGCAGGCCGCGATCATGGCTGCGATGCAGTTGGCATAGGTGAGATGAAAGACCGTGCGATAGCCGAGCGCCTCGGCGCGGAAGCGGTTCTCGCGGATCGCCTGCAGCACGCGGCCGAACGGCGAGTTGACGACGCGCAGCAGGGCCAGGATCATCAGCGCGCAGGCCGACAGCACCAGGTAATAGGTCAGGATGCGACCGTTGATCGGGAAGCCGAACCAGTCCTTGCCGATGAACACCGTGCCCGGGCGCAACAGCTCGGGCAGCTGGAAGCTGCGGCCGTCCTCGCCGCCCGTCAGCCACGACAATTGCGATGCCAGCACCAGGAAGGCCGAGGCGACCGCGAGCGTGATCATGGCAAAGAAGATCGCCTCGACCCGCAGCGAGAACAGGCCGATCGCGAGCGCCAGCAGCAGCGCGAGCGGCAACCCGGCGGCGGCGGCAATTGCCACCGATGACCAGTTGGGACCGAGGCCATAGAGCGCGATCGCGACCGCGTAGGAGCCAATGCCGTAGAACATCGTATGCGCGAACGACACCGAGCCGGTATAGCCGAGCAGCAGATCGTAGGAGGCGACCAGCGCGGCAAAGATGCAGATCTTGGCGGCGACGTTGAGCGCCTTGGCGCCGGGGAAGATGAAGGGCGTCGCCAGCAGCGCCAGGATGATGACGGTGAGCAGGATGGACAGCGCGCGGCTGCGGGGCGGATCGCCGGACAGGATCATCATCGGCTGGTCACCGCATAGAGACCGCGCGGCCGCCACATCAGCACGGCGACCATCAGCAGGATGTTGGAGACGAGGGCGAGCTTGGGCACCAGGAAGCCGCCATAGTTGGCGACCATCGCAACCAGGACCGCGCCGATGAAGCAGCCGGTGATCGAGCCGAGCCCGCCGATGATCACGACGATGAACACCAGCACGGTGAGCTCGTCGCCGATCGAGGCATGCACCTGCTCGCGATACAGCCCCCACATCACGCCGCCGAGGCCGGCCAGCGCCGAGCCGGTCATGAACACGCCGAGGAACAGCCGGCGGATGCGATAGCCGAGCGCCTCGACCATCTCGCGGTTTTCGACACCGGCGCGGATTAACAGGCCGATCTTGGTCCGGTTCAGCACCAGCTCGATGGCGACGAAGATCGCGAAGCCGACGAGCATGGCCAGCAGCCGGTATTTCGAGATCGCGACGTCGCCGATGATGAAAGACCCGCGCAACGCCGCGGGCAGCGGCATGGGAATGATCTGCGGACCGAACAGCGCATACAGCGTCTGCTCGGCGACGATGAGTCCGCCGGTGGTCATCAGGATCTGCTTGAGGTGCTGGCCGTAGACCGGCAGCACCAGCACGCGCTCGACCACGAGGCCGAGTGCGCCGGTCACGCCCATCGACAGCAGCGCCGCCGGAACGAGGACGGCAAGGTTGGTCAGCAGCGAGTCGGACTGGGCCCAGCCCGCCAGTGGCAGCAGCACCAGCGTCGCAACGTAGGCGCCGACGGCGATGAAGGCACCGTGGCCGAAATTGAGCACGTCCATCAGGCCGAAGACGAGCGTCAGGCCCGAGGCCATGATGAAGATCATCATGCCCATCGCGAGGCTCGCGACCGTCAGGGTCACCCAGGAGCTCGCTGACCCGACCAGCGGGATCATCAGGAGCGCCAGCACGACCGGCAGCAGCAGCGGCGCGATGTCGCGCTTCGGTTTCGGCAGTGCCTCGGTCGCAGCGATCTCGCTCATTGATGCGCCTCCAGGCTGAGGCCGAGCAGGCGCTCCTGCAACGGCACGTCGGCCGCGAGCGCGGCCATCTCGCCGCGATGGACGATGGTGCCATTGTCCATCACAAGCACCTGGTCGCCGAGCTCGCGCGCGGCGTGGAAATTCTGTTCAACGAGGAGAATGGTTGCGCCACGGCGCTTGATCTCCTTGAGGCATTCGATCAGCGACACCACGATCGCCGGCGCCAGGCCCTTGGTGGGCTCGTCGATGAGGAGCAGCTTGCGCGGCTCGACGATGGCGCGGGCGATCGACAGCATCTGCTTCTGGCCGCCGGACAGGCTGCCGGCGCGCGACAGCCAGAACTTCTTCAAGGCGGGAAAGAAGCCGAAGATCCAGGCGAGCTGGGCATCGTCGAGCGGGCCGTTGCGCGCCGCCAGGATCAGGTTCTCCTTCACCGTGAGGTCGGAGAACACGGCCATGCTCTCGGGCACGTAGCCGACGCCGCGCTGCGCGATGTCGGGCGTTGCCAGCCTCTCGATCGGCTCGCCGGCGAGTGAGATGGTGCCGTTCCTGGCCTGCCAGAGGCCCATGATGGTGCGCAAGGTCGTGGTCTTGCCGGCGCCGTTGCGGCCGAGCAGCATCGTGGTCTGGCCCTCGGGCACCTCGAAGTCGACGCGCTGCAGGATGTGATAGCGTCCGATATAGGTCTCGACGCCCGCAAGCTTCAGTAGCGTGCTCATGCCGCACTCCGCGGCGCCACGCCAAGGTAGGCTTCCTGCACGATTGGCGAGGCGATGACCTCCGCGGGCGGACCGTCGGCGACCAGCTGTCCGTTGTGCAGCACGATGATGCGGTCGGCGAGCGAGCGCACGACGTCCATCTTGTGCTCGACCAGCAGGATGATCTTGCTCGTGTCCTGCTTGAGCCTGCCGATGAGGTCGAGCACGACCGGCACCTCGTCGATGCTCATGCCGGCGGTGGGCTCGTCGAACATGAAGACCTTCGGCTCCAGCGCCATCATCAGCGCGACTTCGAGCTTGCGCTGGTCGCCATGCGACAGCGTCGTCGCGGTGACGCTGCGGCGGCCGCCAAGCGCGACCTGGTCGAGGATCGCGTCCGCGCGCGCAATCAGGTCGCGCCGCGCCATCCAGGGGCGGAGCAGGTCATAGTGCACGCCGCTCTGCGCCTGCACAGCGAGCCGCACGTTCTCCTCGACGCTGAGATTGGGAAACAGGTTGGTGAGCTGGAACGCGCGTCCCAAGCCGGCGCGGGTGCGCAGCGGCGCCGAGAGACCGGTGATGTCGCGGCCGTCGAACAGGATGGAGCCCGAGGAGGCCGTCAGCTGGCCGGAGATCAGATTGAAATAGGTGGTCTTGCCGGCGCCGTTGGGGCCGACGATGGCGGTCAGCTCACCGGGCCTGAAGCTGCAACTGACGCTGTTGACCGCGACATGACCGCCGAAACGGATGGTGAGGTCGCGGGTTTCGAGGGTAAGGGCCATGTCGCCAGCTTGTCACTGCCAGTAAGAATGTGCCCGGCGCGAGGGCCGGGCACGCGATCCATTATCTCACCGCTTGTTGCGGATCGGCACCGCCATCTCGTCGATCTTGATCTCGCGCACCGGCTCGTTGACGGCCCAGGCAAGGTTCGGATCGACCTTGACGCGGAAGTGATACATGCTTTGCAGCGCCTGGTGATCCTCTTTCCGGAAGATCATCTTGCCCTTCGGCGTGTCGAACTCCATGCCCTCCATCGCCGCGATCAGCTTCTCGGTGTCGGTCGACTTGGCCTTGGTTACGGCGGTGACGACGGCCATCGCGGCCGAGAAGCCGCCGGCGGTGAAGAAGTCCGGCGGCGCGTTGAAGCGCTTCTGGTGCTCGGCCACCAGCCAGTCGTTCACCGGGTTCTTGGGAATGTCATAATAGTAGTAGGTGGCGCCTTCCATGCCGGGCAGACGCTTGTAGGCGGCAAGCGCCGGCAGGATGTTGCCGCCGGTCGACAGCTCTATGCCGTAGCGCTTCGGATCCATGTCCTGCAGCTTCGTCAGTGGATCGCCGGCGCCGGCCCAGATCACCCAGATGATCTTCTTGCCGGGCTTGTCCTTCAGCGCGTCGAACAGGCGCTGGCCGACGGCGGTGAAGTCGGTGGTGCTGGTCGGCACATATTCCTCGGCGCCCAGCGTCGCGCCGGTCTTGGCCAGCGCCTCCTTGAAGGCAGCGACGCCGTCGCGGCCGAAGGCATAGTCCTGCGCAAGGGTGGCGACCGTGACGCCGGGCTTGCCGATCGCGACCGCGTTGGAGATCGCGTCCTGTGAGGAGTTGCGGCCGGTGCGGAAGATGTAGCGGTTCCACTTCTCGCCCGTGATCTGGTCGGCGACCGCCGGCTCGACGATGAGGATCTTCTTGTTCTCCTCGGCGACCGGCAGATCGGCCAGCGCTGCGGCCGAGGAGGTCGTGCCGATCGCGATGTCGGCGCCATCGTCCTGATAGGCTTCGGAGAGCGCGGCCTTCGACAGGTCGGGCTTGCCCTGGTCGTCCTTGGTGATGATGACGATCTTGCGACCGTCGATCATGTTGGTGCCCTTGGTGGCATATTCGAAGCCGAGGCGGAGACCGGCTTCGGTCTGCTTGGCATAGGCCTCGAGCGGGCCGGTCTTGCCGTAGATGAGAGCGATTTTCAGATCATCGGCCTGGGCGGCGGTCGCCAGCAGGGCGGCGGTCAATGATGAAACAATACCTTTGAGAATATGTGACGTCTTCACGAGCCTTCCTCCCAGCTACTGGCGGCTGTTGCCTGCAACTGATAGTGTGCAGGCTCGGCCTGGGTCAAGGCGCTTTCGGCGGCAGCCCGTGACGGCTCATACCTTGGGTCGAAGGGTGTCGTCCTCCAAAAGCTCAGCGCCGATAGCGGCTGCTGCGCGCATAGACCTGGCGATTTTCCTGCACAGGGCGACTGGCGAGACTGATGCGCGCTTCGCTTGCAAGCGGGGCCGCCGGCTTCAGCTCCTCCAGGAAGATCGGACGCGAGAAGTAGTAGCCCTGCGCATAGCGGATCTTGGTCGCGGCCTGCAGATAGGCGAGCTCCTCGAACGACTCGATGCCCTCCGCGATCACCGTCATGCCCAGCGCCTCGCTCAGGGATTCGATAGCACGCAGGATGCCCTGGCTGCGCGGTCGCTTATGAATGTCGGTGATGAAGGAGCGGTCGATCTTGATCTCGTCCGCCGTGATGTCGGCGAGTGCCGACAGCGACGAATAGCCGATGCCGAAATCATCGATCGAGATGCCGACGCCGATCCCGCGCAGCAGCGGCACGATCTCGTCCTGGAAATGGCTGCGGGTCACGAACGCGTCCTCGGTGACCTCGATCATGAACCGCTTGGGGAAGCCCGTCGCCTCGATCGCCCGCGCGAAGGGCTGCATGAAGTCCGGGTTCGACGCCTGCTTGGCCGCGACGTTGATGCTGATCGTCGCCTCCGGCCCAAACGCGTCGTTGATCAGGTCGATCGACTTGACGATCTCGTCGAGCACGAGATGGGCGAGCTCGTCGATGAGACCGAGCTCGACCGCGAGGTTGATGAACGATCCGGGTGCCTGGATCACGCCTTCATTGTCGCGCAGCCGCACCAGCGCCTCGATGCCCTTGATCTCCTCGGTGCGGATGTCGACCTTGGCCTGGAACGCGCAGCAGAAGCGCTTCTCCAGGATCGCGAGCCGCAGCGACTGCTCGACCTTCATGCGCGCCAGCGCCTCGTGCTCCATCGCGCTGGAGAAGAAGGCCAGCGTGCCCTTGCCGCTGTTCTTGACGCGGTACATCGCCAGATCCGCGTTCTGGCGCAGCACGTCGTAGCTTGCGCCGTGCTCGGGAAACAGGCTGACTCCGACGGACGCGGAGGCGAACACCTCGGCGCCGTCGATGAAGAAGGGCGCGTTCAGGCGTTCCAGCATCGCGTGCAGGAATTCGGCGACCTCCTCGGCGCGCTCGATCGGATGCAGCAGCAGCAGGAACTCGTCGCCGCTGATGCGCGACAGCAGGTCCGACTCGCGCAGGTCGCGGCTGATGCGCTTGGCGAGCTCGACCAGCAGCGCATCGCCGGTGGCGTGGCCGTAATAGTCGTTGATGTACTTGAAATTGTCGAGGTCGAGAAAGGCGAGTGCGAAGCGTCCGTCGACGCGGCCGCGCCGGACCAGCAGGTCGGCGCGATGCTCGACCACGCGGCGCATCGGCAGGCCGGTCAACTCGTCGTAATAGGCGGCGCGAAACAGCTGGTCCTCGAACTCCTTCTGCTCGCTGATATCGGCCGAGCTGGAGATGAGGACGGCCTGGTCGCCGATGCGAACCGGCCGATGCGCGGTCAGCAGGGTCTGCGCGCCGCGCTCGCCTGCCACTTTTTCCTCGCCGATCACCGTTCGACCCCGGCCGAGGATCTCGCGGCAGGCCGTGCGCCGGTTATGGAGATGCGGCGCCGAGAGGCCGTCGATGCTGTTGGCGGCGGCGCCGAGCTGGACGGCGGCCGTATCGTTGACCAGCAGAAAGCGACCGTGCTCGTCCTGGACCGTGACGCCCGACGGCAGCTGGCTGAGGACGCTGCGCAGGAAGCGCAGCTCGGCCTCGGTCGAGCCCAGCCCCTCGTTCGGCCCGGGGGAAAAGTTGAATCGGTCGCTGCTGTACATGCGCCGATTGTGCAAAGTTCCCGCTTCATTTTAGTTAAGCGCTACGTAGAAACCCGGAACGCGCGAGCCAAGTCTCGGGAATGACGGAGCTTTGTGCCGCGGCGTCATTAACCGTTCCTGAATCGGAGCAGCGACGCGGCCGCGCGCATGCGGCGAAAGTGGTAGGCAGGAATGGCCGTCCGGCAGCCGGTTCAGCTTGGTGGCACGCGACACTGCAAGGTGCAGTGAAGGCCGGATTCGAGAAATCTGGTCTCGGTCCTGCCATCGAACGACGACAGCACGGACTTCAGCAATTTGCTTCCGAAACCGGGCTTGCCGATCGGACCGATCGGCGGACCCGCGGCCTCGTCCCAGGTCAGATGGAGGCGGTCCTCCTGCATCGTCCATGACACCTGAAGGAAGCCGCGCGGCGAGGCAAAGGCGCCGTACTTGCCGGCATTGGTCGCAAGCTCGTGAAAGATCAAAGCGAGGCTGACGGCGAGCTTGGCAGGCAGGAACAGCGGCGGGCCGTGGAGCTCGAAGCGGACATGGCCATATGGCCCGAGCTCCGAGACCAGCAGATCCTTCAGGTCGCAGCCCTGTCCGTCGGCGCGCGCGATCAGGTCGTCCGCGGTCGCGAGCGCGCGGATGCGCTGGTCGATGCGGCTCCACACCTGCGGCTGGTCGTACAGCACCTGATGCAGCACGGCGTGAATGGTGGAGGTCTTGTTCTTGAGCCGGTGGTGCAGCTCGTCGACCAGGAGCTTGCGATACTGCTCCTCCTGGGTGAGCCGCCGGGCGATCTCGCGCTGCTTGGCGGCCAGGCGCCGGTAGTGATCGACGCCCCAGATCACCAGCAGCGCCACGACCATATACATCGCCATCAGCGCGAGCCGGGCGCCATCGGCCGGACCGCCGCCAAAATCGAGCGTCAGGCCGAGCGCCGCGCCTGCGATCGCCGTCGCCAGGCCGACGCCCGATCCGCCCATCGCGGTGGCGAAGAAGACGGCCGGCAGGTAGGGCGTGAAGAACACGTCGGGCCGCAGATGCGCCATGCCGTAGCGGATCGCCGTGGCTGCGAGCAGGCACATCGCTGCAAACATGCAGCTCCATGTCAGGGAAGGCTGCTGCTCGCCGCGCCAGATCCGCTTGATGTCGTCGATGAGTCGCGTCATGGACATCCATGAGCCTCAACTGCGCAACCAAATTAAGGCCGACGTGGCGGTAATTTGTCCGGTTGATGGAGGCCGTCTTGCGTGTGTTGCAACCTGGCGCGCAGGATGATGGTTCCGCGGCGGAACTCAGGCGCTTGTTATTCCGCCGCCCAGAACGAGCACGCAGCAGCAAAGGAAGGAGCAGGGAATGGGACGGTTGGAGGGCAAGGTCGCCGTGATCACGGGCGCGACCAGCGGCATCGGCCTGCGCACGGCGGAAATCTTCGTAGCCGAGGGGGCGAAGGTCGTCGTCGCGGGCCGGCGCAGCGCCGAGGGCGAGGCGCTGGCGAGCAGGCTCGGCGCGAGCTGCGTGTTCCGGCAGACCGACGTCACGGTCGACGGGCAGATGCGGGCATTGATCGATGGCGCGGTCGAGCGCTTTGGCCGGCTCGATTGCGTGTTCAACAATGCGGGCGGTCCGGCGCAGACCGGCGGCATCGAAGGCCTCGACGCCGATCGGTTCGACCAGGCCATGGCGGTGCTGGTGCGCAGCGTCATGCTCGGCATGAAATACGCCGCGCCCCACATGAAGCGGCAAGGCTCCGGCAGCATCATCAACAACGGCTCGATCGCCGGCCGGCTCGCCGGCTTCTCCACCTCGGTGGTCTACAGCACGGCGAAGGCGGCGGTGATCCATCTGACGAAATGCGTGGCGATGGAGCTCGGCGAGTCCGGCGTGCGCGTCAACTCGATCTCGCCCGGACTGATCGCCACCGGCATCTTCGGCAAGGCGCTGGGCCTGTCGACCGAGGCGGCCGAGAAGACGCCGGAGACGATCCGCAACGCCTATGCCACGGCGCAGCCGATTCCGCGTGCCGGCCTGCCCGACGACATCGCCTACGCTGCAGTGTTTCTCGCCAGCGACGAATCGAGCTTCATCAACGGCCATGATCTCGTCATCGACGGCGCCATCACCGGCGGCCGCAACTGGAGCCAGCAGCAGCAGGGCTATCAGGCGATGCGCAAGCTGCTGGGGGATGCGGTGGAGTAGGGGACGGCGAAGTATACATTTCGTCATGCCCGGACATCCACGTCTCTCATCCGCGCGTTGCAGCAGGATGGATGGCCGGGTCAAGCCCGGCCATGACGAGGAGGAAGACGAGGGGGAAAGAGTCCGCAACAAACCAAGATACTTGGCGCCCTCGCTGTATCAATGCGCGCGGGTCACACCGCCTTCAGCATCACCTTCAGCCCGTCGCGCGGTTTCGGGATCGGCCAGACCTGCCAGTTCGGCTGATAGCCGGGGGCGAAAGAGACCTCAAGGTTGGCGAGGAAGTGCCGCGCGAAGCACTTCACCTGCATGTAGGCGAAGTGCAGGCCGAGGCACATGTGCGCGCCGCCGCCGAACGGCACCCAGGCGAAGCGGTGGCGGCCGCGCTGGGCCTCGTCGGTGAAGCGCATCGGGTTGAACCGCTCCGGCTCGGGCCAGATCTCCGGCATGTGATGGGTGTACATCGGATTGATGCCGACGCCGGTGCCGGCGGGAATCGCGTAGCCCTTGAAGGTGAAATCCCGGATCGGCCGGCGCGGCAGCGACGGCACCGGCGGCATCAGCCGCAGGGTCTCCTGGAACGCCATCTCGGTCAGCTTCATCTTCTCCAGATGCTCCGAGTTCATCGGTTCGTCCTTGGCGAGGCCGAGGCTCGTCACCTCGTCGCGCAGCTTCTGCTGCCACTGTGGATGCGCGGCGAGCTGGGCGACGAAGGAGGTCAGCGACGAGGTCAGCGTGTCGTGCGCCGCCATCATCAGGAAGCTCATGTGGTCGACGATGTCCTGCGTCGACAGCAACGCGCCGTGGTCATCGGTGGCGCGGCACAGATGCGAGAACAGATCGTCGCCATCGCCTTTCGCACGTCGCAACGGGATCTGCTCGGAGAAATAGGCGACGATGCGCTGCCGGCCCTTGACCCCGCGCGCCATCTGCGTGCCTGGCAGCGGCCTGCGGATCGGCGCCACCGAGGCCGCGACCATGTCGACGAAGGCGCGGTTGATGGCGTCGACCTCCGGCCCGATCTCGGTGCCGAGGAAGGACGTCGCGGCGAGGTCGAGCGTGAGCTGCTTGATCGCCGGATAGAACAGCATCTCGCCCGGATTTGCTTTCCACTGCGCGATGCGCGCGGCGATGCCGCGGTCGAGGCCGGCGAGATAGGACTTCATCGGCCCGGCCTTGAAGGCGACGGACAGCGCCTTGCGGTGCATGCGGTGCTCGTCGAAATCGAGCAGCATCAGGCCGCGCGGAAACAGCAGGTTGAGGATGTGGCCCCAGCCATGCGCCGAGGAGAACAGCTTGGCCTGGTCGAACAGCACCAGCTCGTTGGCCTCGGGGCCGAGCAGCACGACGTTGACCTCGCCGAACATGTGGGTGCGGTAGACGGGGCCATACTTCCTGGCGTTGCGCTCGACGTGACCCTTGGGGTCGGCGAGGGTCTCGAATGTCTTGCCGATGATCGGCCAGCCTTCGTCGCCGGGGATATGGGTCAGTGAGTTGCGCCGCGGCGAGGTCAGGCGGAACGATGGCGTGGCCACACTTTGCATCGACATCAAGGAGGCTCCGTTTTCGAGGCGGCGGGGCGCGGCGACGCGCCGGCACACATTGAAGGGCGGTTGCAGCCATCATGCAATACGCTGCGTTATTTCGTCTCGGTGTAGTTGTGCTGCATCGCACGCGTTGGCGATCTCGCGACGCGCTTCATGCGTCCGAGTCCTGCTGGACTTGCTGCCCCCCCAAGCAGAGGGCACGGGGAATGCCGGGCGCTGGCCGCACCCATGGCCCGCCTGCAGAAAAAAATGCAGGCGGCAGGTACCACAGGTTCAGCCGAGGCATCCCGGCATTCCCCGCGCGATGGTTTTCACGGCTGCTTCGCGTTCTCCCCGGTGCGCCGGGCTTTTTGGCCACCGTTGCCTGCGCGACGCGTGAGCGCCGCTGCAAGCGTAACACCAGCATCGGGGTGCCAGGACCACGCGACTTGACCGTGCGCATCGCCGCCGTTCGTCCGCGCGGGATAACCACGCTGCGACATCGACACGCCCACCGCATCCCGCCTCAACGTTCGTGACGACCGCGAAGCGCCCCTCTTAATCGAGACGGGACTGCGTTAAGGTATGCTTGATTCGGAAAAACGAAAGCAGAATATTTTTGCGCGCAGGACTGGACAGGGATGATGTGATTGAGGTGTTTCGTGAAATGAGTTTTTCGGCGCGCACCGCTTCATGGTGATGAGCCTGTGATCGACAGGCCGGCGCGGTGCGGTTTCGCCTTCTCAAAGGCGCTTTGCTGGAAGCGATTTGCCCGTCGGCCCCGACGGTCGCCAATACGTCCTGCTGTCGCTCGCCGGTGATGCCGCGATTTCGGCGGTCAATCCGCGCAGGGTCAGCGGATCATCTTTCGAGGCGGGCAAGCCTCGCCGCAGGCAGAAGCCGCCACGCGTTCCGACCTGGAGCCAAGTCCATCAGCCGCCCGATTTGTTGATCTTCTTCACCTTGGCGTCGGTTGCCTCGATCGAGGCCGCCAGCTCCAGGATCGCCTTTGCCAGGAGGTCGGCGGCCTCCTTGGGGTCCTGCGAACGTTCGGCGCGCAGCGCGTAGTTCTTGGCTGAGGAGAGCGACATTTGCGACCTTTCTCGCGGAAAAACCTGCCGGGTCGAGACGGCGGGCTGCCTGGCGCATCCTACGCGCGAGCGGTCCCCCGCGGACCGTGCGCGATTGGCGGCGAACATGGCAGGCCGGGGTTAAGAAAATCCTCGTGACACCCGAGCGCCGATGCGTCCTCGGCTGCGCGCGTAGCCGCGTCGCGCACGCGTCGGTTCGTCCCAAGGCGCCGATTTTCAAAGTGCGACGCCATGACGGTAGGCGAGTTTCGCGTGGCCGTATATCCGTGTGCCCCGCCGCGTCACCTCAAGGGCGATCTGATCGCGGTCGATTCGGGTCATCAAGACGCCGAGGCAGTCATATCTCGCCGCTCCAATGTCGCGGCTGGTTTCGACGTGCAGCTGTAGGCGAGCCGGGTCTGGGCCGAAGTTGCGCACGATCGCGTCGTCGCCATAGAATCGCTTGATCGTGTCCTTGATGAAGATGATTTCATCAGCAGACACGGGGGCGGGCGGCCGTGGAAAGCATTGAGGTTTGGCAGCAGGCATGCCGCTCAAAGTAGCGCCCGGGCAGTTTGGAGCCAAGCCTCGCCGGCCCTATGGTTTGACGGTGCTCACTCTCATCGGCGAGCGCATGACAGTGCGCGTCAGGACCAGCCGCGCCTCAGAACTTGTAGGCGAGGCCGATCGTCGCCGTATGAGTTCGCGTCGTCACGTGCGCGGTGAAGCGGTCGTCGAACCCGACCCCGACGCCGCCGGCGACGAAGAAGGGCTGAGTCCAGGTGCCGAAATCGGCGTAGCGGTAGTCGGCCCGCACCAGCCAGCGGCCGCCGATCATGTGCTCGATGCCGCCGCCGACGGTCCATCCGACCCGGGTCGAGGCGTAGGTCTCATCGTGCGGACTGCCGAAGCAGAACGGGTTGCCGGGAACGATGGTGCAACTGGCGTTCAGCTCGAGGCGCTGCCATGCCACGCCGCCGCTGCCATAGACCAGCGTAGATGGCGCGATCAGATAACCCAGACGGGCGCGCACGCTGCCGTCCCATGTTTCCTTCACTGAGCCGGACGGAAGGCCGACCAGCGGGATGCCGAAGAACAGCCCGGCCGTGCCCGGCAGCGCACTCGCCCGCTTGGGGTTGTCGGCCCAGCCGAAGTCGCCCTCGACGCCAGCCACCCATGACGGAGCGAACTGCCAGTTGACGCCGAGATAGCCGCCGATCCTGGCGGCGACGCTGTCCATCGCCCCGCCGGTGCCGGCCGTCGGCACGAACACGCCGGCACCGAAGTTCGGGGAGATGTCGCTGGTCCGCCAATCATTGTCCGCCCAGCGGGCGCCGACCGACACGCCGGCATAGACGCCGGTCCACGACGGCGCGGCGACAACCGGCGGTGCCTTCACCGGCAGGTCGGCCGCCTTCGCCGCTCCCGCCAGCGCGATGCTCGCGAACGCGAACGCAATCGCCGCTACTCCAGATTTCGTCATGCTCTGCCCTAGCGCGCGACGTCGATTCGACATGGTTGCGGCACCATCGCCGGTTGCATCGAACGCGGCAATTGCATCGCGATCGGCTGAGCCAAAAAGTTCGCGGTGTTGCTGGTGGGATACGTCGACTTGGCCGAAGCGACGTTGGACGGTCCACCCCGCCCGAGGTCGGCCCCCGCGTGCTCTTGACCCGTAAATCCACGGAGCCAAATGTTTACCACCCGGCCATCGGCCTCATCTAGCAACGGCCAGACCTGACGTCTGGTCAGCAGACAACGAGGGCAAGGGCATGAGCAATCAGTTGCTGGTGATCGAGGATGCCGAGGTGCATCTGTCGATCCTGCGCAAGATCGCCGCGCAGTGCGGCTACGAGGCGACCTGCGTGACCTCGGTCGGGGCTGCGGCGGAGGTGCTGCGCCAGCGGACCTTCGACTGCATCACCCTGGATCTGTCGCTCGGCGATCGCTGCGGCGCCGATATCCTGCTGCTGCTCAACGAGCTGAAATCGCGCACGCCGGTGATCTTCATCAGCGGCGCCGAGGACGCCACGCGCGAGGAGCACGTCCGGCTCGCGACCGTGCTCGGGCTCGTCGTCTATCCGCAATTCCAGAAGCCCGTCGACCTGCCGGCGCTCCGCGAGACACTGAAGCAGATCGCGACCATCGCCGACTGCGAGAGGCTGGTCGCGGCGGTGAGGTGAGGGCCATGGGTAGGGCGGATTAGCGCAGCGTAATCCGCCGTCAGGGTACGGCGTAGTGACCTGCCCACCTGGCATATACGATGCTCGATCGTGATACCGACGACGACCTGATGAAGTCTCTCGTGAGGGTCGGCGGACTACGCTGCGCTAATCCGCCCTACGCACCGTCGTTGATTCACCCCCGCTGCTTCGCCGCGGCCTGCTGCAGGTCCGGCGCATTCACCGCGGGAATCGCGACGCGGCCGGGTCCCGTCTGCGACAGCGCCGCGGCGGCCTTGTCGTTGTCCATGATCTTGGCCATCACGGCCTGGCCGGCGCGCTCGAAGATGGCGCGGTTCTCGATGACGAATTTCTGCGAGCGGCGCAGCCCGTCGATGTAGCCGTTGATCTCCGGCACGACGTAGCGCGCGACCATGTCCCAGCTGCGGCGCGTGTTCTCCGGATTGGCCCAGTCGTGCACGAAGCCGATGATGTGACCGACGCCGCCCGACACCTGCATCAAATTCTTGATCGTCTTGACGAGATCGTCGGGCGTGCCGATCGTCGACGCCGCGCCGTCGACGAAGGCGGTCTTGTCGACGGCTTCATCGGGCGAAGAGAACGGCTTCAGGCCCGGCCGCATCAGGGTGCCCACGGTATACTCGTTGTGCCAGCGCATCAGCCCGGGGCCCGCCTCGCGGCGCGCCTGCTCGCGCGTCTCGGCGATGTGCCAGGACAACAGCACGCGCCAGTTCGCGCGGCTCACGCTCGTGCCGTGCTTCTTCGCAGCATCTTCGGCGAACTCCCATTGCTGCGGCAGCGCCATCAGGCCCTGCGTCGACATCGAGCCGAGCGAGATGATGCCGATGCCGTATTTGCCCGCGAGCGTCATGCCGGACGGCGAGATCTGCGATGCCACGACGAACGGCATCTCCTCCTGCAAGGGGAGGATCTGCAGCGCTGCGTCATTCATCGTGAACCAGTCGCTCTTGGCGGTGACGCGCTCGCCGTTGAACAGGCGACGGATGATCGCGATCGCCTCGTCCTGACGATCGCGCTGCGTCATCGGATCGATGCCGAGCGTGTGGGCATCGGAGGCGAGCGCGCCCGGGCCCGAGCCGAAGATGGCGCGGCCGCCGGTCATGTGATCGAGCTGCACCATCCGCTGCGCGACGTTGTAGGGATGATGATAGGGCAGCGAGATGACGCCGGTGCCGAGTCTGATGCGCTTGGTGCGCTCGCCGGCTGCGGCGAGAAACATCTCGGGCGAGGCAATCATTTCCCAGCCGCTGGAATGATGCTCGCCGCACCAGAACTCGTCATAGCCGAGCTCGTCGAGCTGAGAAACCAGATTGAGGTCGCGGCGGAATTGCAGCATCGGATGCTCGCCGATCGGATGATGCGGAGCGAGGAAAGCGCCAAATTTGAGCCGCGCCATGTGTGTTTTCTCCCAAGCGGAATTCGTTGTTGCTTGCCGATCAGGCTAGTTGGCGCCTCGGTGTGAGGCAATCATCTTGCCGCGCACGGCGACCGGTGCATGGCTGCCATTTGTTTGTTTACTGATCGCCGATCGGTGCTCACACTTCATTCGCGCGGAGCGATTCGCCATGTGATGAAGAATGATGCCGTCGAGCGCGTGGTGCGGGTCTTGCTGGTTGCGGCGCGCCTCGCTCTCACGTTCGCGGCGATTGACGTGCCCCGCGGTTCGCGTTTCGGTGATTGCTGCGTGAAGTGCCGCCTCGGCGTGGCATTTAGATCGCAGCAAGAACGAAATTCGCAATCAAATTGCTGAGGTCCGCAGTCTCGCGGGCTTTTTCTTTTGCACTGCAGCAACCATCTGGGTGATGGTGGATTGTCTACCCGCTGACGTGAATACGTGAATGCCTAAGGAGCTTGCCGTTGTCCCTCGCTGAAAATGTTGAGTACTTGCGAAGGCTGCGCGAGCTGAACAGCATCACCGGATTTGCCGATTTTCATCGTCAGCCGCGTCGCGCCCCGGAGACTCCGCTGATCGAGATCGAGCATTTCGGCACCAATCCTGGGCGCCTGAAGATGTTCGCCCATGTGCCGGCGCAGCGTCAGCCGCTGGCGCCGCTGGTCGTCGTGCTGCATGGCTGCGGGCAGGGCGCCGCCGAGTACGATCTCGGCGCCGGCTGGTCGACGCTCGCCAAGCATTTCGGCTTCGCGCTGCTGTTGCCGGAGCAGCAGCGGGTCAACAATCCGCAGCGCTGCTTCAACTGGTTTCAGTCGGAGGACATCACACGTGGCCAGGGCGAGGTCGCCTCGATCCGTGAGATGATCGCGCGCATGGTGGCGGACTATGCCATCGATCCCAGGCGCATCTACGTCACCGGCCTGTCGGCGGGCGGCGCGATGACCATGGCGCTGCTCTCCGCGCATCCCGAATTGTTCGCTGCCGGCGCCGTCATCGCCGGGCTGCCGTTCGGCACCGCGCGCAGCATGCGCGACGCGATCCTGCAGATGCGGATGCCGCCGGCGCGCCCCGCCGGCGAGCTCGGCGATCTCGTTCGCCGTGCCTCGAACCACCGCGGCAAGTGGCCGAAGCTGTCGGTGTGGCACGGCACAGCGGACTACACGGTGCATCCCGACAATGCGGGCGAGATCGTCAAGCAGTGGCTGGACCTGCACCATCTGCCGTTGGCGCCAATGGCCGCAGCCGAGGTGAACGGCTATCCGCATGAGCAATGGTGGAATGCCGACGGCGAGACCGTCGTGGAATCGTTCACGATTTCCAACATGGCGCATGGCACGCCGATCGGGCTCGCGGCCAACGACAAGCGCTATGGCAAGGCCGGACCGTTCCTGCTCGAGGCCGGCATTTCCTCGTCCTATCACATCGCGAAATTCTTCGGCGTCACCGATTGGATTCGTCCGCTCAAGGCGGCCACGACGTCGCCGAGCACGAAGCTGATCCCGCAGGTGTCGCCGATCTCGGCGGTGCCGGCCTTGACCAAGATCTTGCGACGCGCGGCGGACGCCCCATCCCCCGCTGCGGAGCCGGTCGACGTCAAGCCAGCCGAGATCAAAGTGGTCGAGCCCCGAATGTCGCCGACCGGCATGTTGCTCTCTGCACCGGCATCCGCTGCGGTCCCGCAGCCCAAGGTCGCGCCGGAGTCCAAGCCCGTGGCCGTCTCCAAGCCCCCAGAGCCGAAACGGCTGGAGTCGTCGACCGGCGAATCTTCGATCAACGGCAGTGGCGCGACCGCCAAGCCGCGGCGCCGGACCATCAACGTCGCCGCCGTGATCGACCGTGCCCTGCAAGCGGCCGGCCTGAAGTAGACGCGCCGCAGCCGTTCATGGCTCGCGCGCGAGAGACGCGCGGGTCAGACGGTCCCCGTCAGGAACGGGTTCGTCATCCGCTCCTGGCCGAAGCTCGATCCGGCGCCATGGCCGCAGATGAAGCCGACGTCGTCGCCGAGCGGCAGCAGCTTGTCCTTGATCGAGCGGATCAGCGTGTCGTGGCTGCCGCCGGGCAGGTCGGTGCGGCCGACCGAGCCGTTGAACAAGACGTCGCCGACATGGGCGAAGCGCATTTCCTTGTTGAAGAACACGACACTGCCCGGCGAATGGCCGGGGCAGTGCAGGATGTCGAAGACGAGCTCGCCGATCTCGACCCTATCGCCTTCCTCGAGCCAGCGGTCGGGCGTCACGTCGCGCACGCCCGTGATGCCGAAGCGCGCGCCACTGGCGACGACGTTGTCGAGCAGGAATTTGTCGGCGACATGCGGCCCCTCGATCGGCACCTTCAGCTGATCGCGCAGATCGGCCGCGCCGCCGACGTGATCGATATGGCCATGCGTCAGCCAGATCTTCTCCACGGTGACATTGGCCTGCGCGATCGCCGCCTGGATGTTCGGCACGTCGCCGCCGGGATCGATCACGATCGCCTTCTTCGTCGCCTCGCACCACAGGATGGTGCAGTTCTGCTCGAACGGCGTCACGGGCACGATCATCGCGCCGGCCTTCGCCCTGGTCTGGTTCTGCTCGGTCATGGCGCCAGCATGCCGATTTTTCGCAATGCGCCAAGTGAAAAACACCTGCGGGCGGCGGCTCGACGTCCCGGCCAGGGCGACCAAGGGGGGCTTGTGAACCTGCCGCCGGTTCCTGCGTTGGGCCGCACGTTGCGAGCAGAAAGCGGTCGACATGGCGGAGCAGGGCGCCTGGTGGCGCGAGGGGATTTTCTACCAGATCTATCCGCGCTCGTTCCAGGACAGCGACGGCGATGGGGTCGGCGACCTCACCGGCATCATCCATCGCCTGCCCTATCTCTTGACGCTCGGTGTCGATGCGATCTGGCTGTCGCCGATCTTTACCTCGCCGATGGCCGATTTCGGCTACGACATCGCCGACTACACCGGTATCGATCCGCTGTTCGGGACGATGGAGGATTTCGACGCGCTGGTGAAGGCCGCGCATGACGGCGGCCTCAAGCTCATTCTCGATCTCGTGCCGAACCACACCTCCGATCAGCATCCCTGGTTTCTGCAGGCGTGCCACTCGCGCGACGACCCGCACCGCGACTGGTACATCTGGCGCGATCCCGCCGCCGATGGCGGGCCGCCGAACAACTGGCTGTCCGAGTTCGGCGGCAGCGCCTGGCAGTTCGAGTCCCAGACCGGGCAGTACTACTATCACGCCTTCCTGGCGCAGCAGCCGGACCTGAACTGGCGCAATGCGCAGGTGCGGGCGGCGATCTATGACGTCATGCGGTTCTGGCTGCGCAAGGGCGTCGACGGCTTTCGCGTGGACGTGATCTGGCACCTCATCAAGGACGCCGAGTTTCGCGACAACCCGGCCAATCCCGACTATCACGGCGGAAGGCCGCCGCATGAGCAGATCTTGTCGCGCTACTCCGCCGACCAACCGGACGTGCACGAGGTCGTCGCCGAGATGCGGCAGGTGATCGACGAATTCGACGACCGCGTGCTGATCGGCGAGATCTACCTGCCGCTGGAGCGGCTGATGACCTATTACGGCAAGGATCTCGGCGGCGCGCATCTGCCGTTCAATTTCGCGCTGCTGTCCGCGCCCTGGCATGCGCGCGAGATCGAGAGGATCATCGCCGACTACGAAGCCGCGCTGCCACCGGGCGCCTGGCCCAACTGGGTGCTCGGCAACCACGACCGGCCCCGGGTGGCGAGCCGTGTCGGGCCCGAGCAGGCGCGGGTAGCGGCGATGCTGCTGCTGACCTTGCGCGGCACGCCGACGCTGTATTACGGCGACGAGATCGGGATGCATCAGGTCGCCATCAGCCCGGAGCAGGTGCGCGATCCCTTCGAGAAGAACGTGCCCGGCATCGGCGTCGGCCGCGACGGCTGCCGCACCCCGATGCAATGGAGCGCGCTGCCGCAGGCCGGCTTCAGCCAAGCCGCGCCGTGGCTGCCGGTTGCCGATGACTACATGCATGAGAATGTCGTCAATCTGACCGCCGACCGGCGCTCGATCCTCAATCTCACCCGTGCGCTCATTCGTCTGCGGAAGCAGCACCGCGTGCTCGTCACCGGGTCCTATCGGTCGGTCGCGGCGCAAGGCGATCTCCTGCTCTACCGCCGCGAAGACGACGGCGAGGTGCTGACCATCGCGCTCAATCTCGGCGGCGAGCCGGTTTCCATCGCGACCGAAGCAGGCGGCCTTACCGGCGAGATCCTGCTCTCGACCTGGCTCGACCGCGGCGGCGAGCGCATCGACGGCACGCTGGATCTGCGCGGCAATGAGGGCGTGGTCGTCGGCAGGAGGACGTAGCCACTTCTCCGGCGAGGGGGCGGCGCGTCGCAATCGATGTCGTTGAGGCCCGATCGCAGGGCTTCGCTGGACGCCTTCAGCCGTATTGCTCGGGTCTTCCGTGCCGCCGTGTCCCCGGAATTGTTGAGGTTCCCACCGAACGGCGCCATATTGCGCGACAGATGCCGGGGAATCTTCGGCCTTCAAGGAGATGACGTGTACTGGTCTCCGAAACCGGTACTTCGCGGGAGTTCGAACTGATGAATACGCCGCCGCCGACGACGTCTGACAGTCTCACCGCGGCCGTGACCACGATCAATACGCCGCTGCCGGTCCGCATTGGCGAGGCGACGTTGCTGGCCTGCCTCAAAGCCGAGAAACTGGAGCCGAAATGGCGTGTCCACGTGCAGGCGTTCTTTGACGAAATTGATGCCTCTGTGATCCATCATCTCGTCCTCGACAAGGCTGTGACGTTCGAAGAACTATCGAAGGCGATCGACACTTGGCAGGTTGTGGGGTCCGAAAATGAGAGATGGGTCAGGGAAATGGCGGCCTTCGAGGTGGCAAGACCTCATGCAGAAGGCGCTGCTGTCCCTCGATAGCCTGGAGGGCGGCCCTGGGGCGTGGACGTTCGGGGGCGGCACGGCCCTGGCGCAGAGCTTCGATCATCGCATCAGCTACGACGTCGACATCTTTCTGGATTCGAGCACGGCCCTGAAGCGGCTCGCGCCGAACATGAATCCTGTCACGAAGGCCCTTTGCGATACGTGGCAATGGCCGGGCAAATATCTGAAGCTGATTCTCCGGGACGTAGGTGAGATCGATTTCTTGAATGCGCCCACCTTTACGGATCATCCGACGTATCCGTTGAGCTTCGGCGGCCGGATTATACCGGCGGAGCGACCGGCAGAGATTGCGACGAAAAAGTTGATCTATCGTGCATCGACCTACACGGCGCGCGACACGTTCGACCTTGCCGCGGTCTATCTCTATGATCGACCGGCGCTCGGCGAGATCGCGCAATCTCCGGCAATGACCCGCGATGTCGTATCGGCCGCACACAATCGTTTAAGTCTGGCAAGATATCAGTTCCAGGCGGAAATGCGAGACCTCATCAATTTGACGGCTCGCGGAGAGCAGTTCGTCGACACCTCCTGCGAAATGGCGTTGGAGGCGCTGGTCGAAATTCAGCGCCTCGTTCACGAACGAGATGCGCAGCCGAGCGGCTGAAGCCGTTCTCCTTGAAGACGCCCGTCATCAGTTGGTCGTCGATCGCCGCCGCGTCTTCCGCCGCTTTTTCACCGGGCTCTTCGTCTCGATATCGCTTCGCCGCAGCAGATAGTCCAATCCGCCGACGCGGTACCAGCGGTAGCCGTAGGGCTCGAGCACCAGGGTGTGGCGGCCGCGGTCGTCGGCCTGGCTGTGATCCTCCGACAGCAGATTGATCAGCAGCTTCCCGCCATCGTCCGGCAGTCCGGCATCGAAGCTGATCTCCCGCGGCTTCTCGTCGAGATTGTGCACGAACAGCACCGAGTTGTTGCGCCAGTCGTAGCGCATGATCAGCACGGCCGGATCCCTGGTCGCGATCACCTCGAAATCGCCCCAGCCGACTTCCGGCACCTCCTTGCGCATGCGGATGATGCGTTCGGTCCAGTTCAGCATGGAATTCGGATCACGCCGCTGCCGGGCGGCGTTGATGTGATCATAGCCATAGGGGCCGTGATCGATCACCGGAGACGCCGGCGCGTCGCTCTTGGTGAAGCCGCCATGCGGCTCGGTCGACCATTGCATCGGGGTGCGCGCGCAGTTGCGCTCGGCCAGGCTGAGATCGTCGCCCATCGCGAGCTCGTCGCCATAGCGGATCACGGGCGTGCCGGGCAAGGTGAACATCAGGCTGTAGGCGAGCTCGATGCGGCGGCGGTCGCCGCCGAGCATCGGCGCCAGCCGCCGCCGAATGCCGCGATCGTACAACTGCATGTTCTTGTCCGGGCCGAACGCCGCGAACACCGCCGCGCGCTGCGGCTTGGTCAGGCGTCCCAGATCGAGCTCGTCGTGATTGCGCAGGAACAGGCCCCATTGCGCCGAGGCCGGCCGCGCCTTCGTCTGATAAAGCGCCTCGGCCAGCGGCCGCGTGTCGGAGGCCGCCAGCGCGTAGAACAGATGCTGGTTGACGTGGAAGTTGAACATCATGTGCATGCGGTCGCCGTCGTCGCCGAAATACTCCATGTCGGTTTCCGGCAGCACGTTGGCTTCGGCCAGGATGATCGCTTCGCCCTGGCGCCATTGCAGGAATTCGCGGAAGGTCCTGAGCATGTCGTACTGCTCGACCGGCTTCCTGACATCGGCGCCCTTGGCCGCGATCACGAACGGAACCGCGTCCATGCGGAAGCCGGAGACGCCGAGCTGGATCCAGAAGCCCATGATCTTCAGGATCTCTGCCTGCACCTCGGGATTGGAGGTGTTGAGATCGGGCTGGAAGTCGTAGAAGCGGTGGAAGTACCAGGCGCCCGATTCCTTGTCGCGGGTCCAGGTCGACTTCTGCACGCCGGGAAACACCATCCCCTTGTCGGCATTGGCCGGCTTCTTGTCCGACCAGACATACCAGTCGCGGTAGCGGGCGCTCTTCGAGCTGCGGGCGTCGACGAACCAGGGATGCCGGTCGGAGGTGTGGTTGACGACGAGGTCGATGATCACCCGGATGCCGCGCTGCTTGCAGCCATGCGTGAACTGGACGAAATCACCGAGCGTGCCGTAGCGCGGGTCGACGCCGTAATAGTCGGCGACGTCGTAGCCGTCGTCGTGCTGCGGCGAGGGCTGGAACGGCATCAGCCAGATCGCGGTGATGCCGAGCCCGTGCAGATAGTCGAGCCGGCGCGTCAGCCCCTTGAAATCGCCGATGCCATCGCCGTCGGCGTCCATATAGGTGCCGACCGACAGACAGTAGAACACCGCGTTCTTGTACCAGAGATCGTCGATCATGGACGGCGCCTCGCTGCGCCGCCCGGCCGGCGGCCGGCTTGTTAAGCGGAAGGCCGGCGTCAGGTTCCGGTTCCCGGGTGATCGGCGGGCTTGGGCGACGCCTGGAATCGGTTATGCTGCGGCAATGGAATCGTCCGCCGCCAGGATCAGCCTCGTTCCCACCGACCGCCGCCAGTCGGAGACGGCGCTGGCGATCGCGCGCGGCACCTCGCGCCTGCTGCGCTCGCTCGGCTTTGCCACCATCAGCGAGCTGCCGCTGCCGTCGGGCCGTCGCGCCGACCTGGTGGCGCTGAACGAGCGCGGCGAGATCTGGATCGTCGAGATCAAGTCGTCGGTCGAGGATCTGCGCGCGGATCACAAATGGGAGGACTACCGTGCCCATTGCGACCGGCTGTTCTTCGCCTTCACGCAGGATCTGCCGTGCGAGATCTTTCCGCAGGACACCGGCCTGATCGTCGCCGATGCCTATGGCGCCCACCTGCACTGCGAGGCGCCTGAGCACAGATTGCCGGCACCGACGCGCAAGTTGATGACGGTACGCTTCGGGCTCGCGGCGGCGCAGCGGATCAACCGGCTGATCGACCCGCAGGGCCACGCGGACCGCTAGACAATCCTCAAATGCGCTCCACTGGACGGGGTTTCCCCGCCTAGGTAGGTGACAGAGGCTCCGTCAGGTCACGAGTCTCGAGATGAGAGACATCAGCATCGCTGAGAACCGATCCGCATCACCGCCGGCCTGGCCGATCGCCGGCAGGCATCGCCTTCAGAAATTGGCGGCGACGAGATCGTAGGAGCCCCGGCTGCCGCGGACATAGAGCCGGGCGGCGGCGGCGCAGATCCGCTCGCGGTTGGAATCGAATGCGGTCAGAAAGCCCGACTCGTCGGGGCGGGCGTCGGGCTGAAGGCGTCTCAACGCACCCTCGTCGACGAAGAACGACGCTTCCATCGCGCTGTCATAGCCCCAGAACCGTACGGCACGTCGCGTGCGGTCATAGGAGCGGCTGTGATTTGGAAACTCAATCATGTGTGTGACCGATCAGGTTCGGAGGACACCGCGGTGAGGGCGGACGTCATCCAAGGGGCGTCGTTCGGCAATGGTCGCCGGCGACAAAGGGGTTGCGCGCATCTCAATCGAAGGCCGACGGCAACTCACCGTGGCGGAAGAAGATCGTCGGCTCATCGTCATAGTCGCCCATGTCGGGATCGCCCGAGGATGAGAACGCGACGACGCCTGCCTTGCTGGACACCAGCCGTTCCGCAGTCCGGAGCGCGCTCGCTTCCGTCTTGCAGGCGATCGGCGTCTCGGCTTTCGCGCGTCCGCCCCGGCCGGCGCTGAACGCCTGAACGACATAGATCGTTTCGCGCGCCATGTTCTGTCCTTTGGGCTGTCTACCGGTCGGCCGCGTCGTCGCTGCTTGCGCGCGGCCTTGATTGCGCACGGCCTTGCGTGCGGGAGACCATCCAGACTGATGAGGACCGGAAATCCCCTAGCGCTTCTTCTTGTCGCTGGAAAAATCCGGCTGCCATGCTCCGGCCTTCTGGCTCGGCGCTGCGGCAATGCTCTTGGGCTTTTCCTTCTTGGGTTTCTTGGCTTCGCGATTGCCTTTTTGCTGACCTTTGGCCATGTCGGTCTCCTCGACTCGGGTTGGAGCTGGTTCAACGCATCGGACGAGCGCCCCGTCGATCCTGCGTGCGCAGCGTCACTGCCGGTCGGCCGGGCGGCCGTCGTCCACCGGTTGCCGATGCGGGCGCCGCGGTGGTCGGATCTACGAATGCAGTGCGGCAACTGCGAGCGCGAGAAGGATCAGCAGAAGCGGCACGATAATGGGTGGAACGATCCACTCGCTCAGACGAAACTGCGGCATTGGCTACCCCTCGCGTGGTTTGCGGCGGGAGCGCTCGTGACCCTCAGTCACCGGTGAATGCCGTCGGAATGGCGGTGATCGCCATTGATACACCCTGGCTCCTGCAATAGCGAGCACCAAAGCGCAGCGACACGGTCCGATGACGCCACGCCGCTCATCACGTCGTGCTGATGAGAAAGCGGTGGCTATTGCCGGCCGCAAGGCGCATGCTTCGAAAGACTTCGAAGTCGCGACAGCGACAGCCGTTGCGAAAGGTAGGCGCAGATGAGCATCCGCTCGCGGCGCGAATTCGTCACATTCAAACACCCGTTCCGGATCAGGAGCATCGAGCGTCTCTTGCCCGAGGGCACCTACGAGGTGGTCACGGACGAGGAACTGATCGAGGGATTGTCCTTTGCTGCCTACCGCCGGGTTGCGACAATGATGATGGTCCCGGTCGCCGGTTCGCGCTCCGCTGCCGTCGAGATGCTGTCCATCAGCTCGGTCGATCTTGCAGACGCGCAGCGTGTCGACGCGAGTGCGTCGGATGACTGACGAGCCGCTCGATCTCGACAGGCACCGCGGGATGAGCGCGCAGAAGGCCGTGGACCTCCGTCGCGCGTTGGCAGAGGCCGAAAGTCATGCGCGGGAGCTGCGCGATCGGCAGGCTGTTCTCGAGCAGCACCTGCTCGCCAACGCGGCCGAGTCGTGGCCGGAAGCCGCCGCGAAGGCGCGCTATCTCCTGAACATCTACGCCGCGAGCCTTGCGGAACAGGATACCAGGCATCGGGAGCTGATCGCTGCTGTCCTGGCCGATTTCTCCCGGCTGACGGGGGAGAGCTGACGTCGGGCCGGCGCATCGTGGCGCCTTCCAGATCCACCTGTGAATCCGCCCGCGCCCGATTCAGGACCGTTGCCAGCGCGCGACAACATCCGCTCGTCCCGGCCTCCTGGCAATTTCCCCGGCTCTGCCCGACAATTGCCCCGCATGGGGCGCAACATGCCGGAACATTTTTAAGGCTCGAGCGGTATCCAGCCCAGGGGTGCGGACAGGGACGACAGATGCGACGGGTGGTCTTGGCGTTGACACTGCTCTTCGCGACCGGAGTCCGCGCGGAGGAAATGGCGTTCTACGTCCTGGGCGTGGGCGCCGATTCCTGCGAGCGCTTCATCGCCGCCGCCGAGGAGCAGCCACCCGGCACCTACAAGGCCATCACCAGTGGCGACGGCCCCTACGTCAACGCCATCTCAAAATATCAGCAGTGGATGATGGGCTACGTGTCCGCCATCAACGCGGATCGCGGCGATGAGGGCCGGCAGATCAAGCTCGATCTGACCGAGGTCGACAGCTGGATGCGCAATTGGTGCAGCCGCAACCCGCGGCGCACCGTCTTCCATGCGTTGCAGGCGTTCGTGAAGTCGCATTGACCCGCGGCGAACAAAAAATCCGCCTATTTCGGTGCGCGCTTGGCGAGGATGCGCTGCAGGGTGCGGCGGTGCATGTTGAGCCGGCGCGCCGTTTCCGAGACGTTACGGTTGCACATCTCATAGATGCGCTGGATATGCTCCCAGCGGACACGGTCGGCCGACATCGGATTCTGCGGCAGCTCGGATTTTTCGCTGGTGGTCGACAGCAGCGCTGCAACGACGTCATCGGCATCGGCCGGTTTGGCGAGATAGTCGACGGCGCCCATCTTCACCGCCGTCACGGCGGTGGCGATGTTGCCGTAGCCGGTCAGCACGATGGCGCGCGCTTCGGGACGCTTGCGCTTCAGCGCCGACACCACGTCGAGGCCGTTGCCGTCGCCCAGCCGGAGGTCGACCACGGCGAAGGCCGGCGCCGCCTTGCCGATCTGTGAAATACCTTCGGCGACGCTCTCGCAGGAGGTCACCGTGAAACCGCGGGTCTCCATGGCGCGCGACAGGCGCTCCAGGAACGGCTTGTCGTCCTCCACGATGAGGAGAGAGCGGTCCGGATGGTTCGTCAGTTCGGCGATGGCGCCCACGGTCATATCCTTGAGAAGAAGGCTCGATGGTTGCGAGACGATCTGGTCCATCCTCATATGGTCTGCCGAGTCGCCGCTGCCAAGATCGCGGGTTGCCGCAGTCTGCGGCGTGACGCCGCGCGGGGCCGGTTTGCTGTATGCCAGGACCGCGCCAGCGGCGGCTGCCCCGGAGGTTTCATTCCGGCTCCGCCTCGCCATCATCGTCCTCGCTGGCCTCGAAGCGCCGCCGCGGCCAGACGATCTGGACCACGGCGCCATGGTCGGGGAAGGTGCGGTTGCTGAACGAGACCTTGGCTCCGGTCCGCTCCAGCAGGGTGCGGGCGATGAACACGCCGAGCCCGAGGCCGCCGCCCTGGTTACCTCCCGGGCCGTCCTCGACGCTGGGCCGGCGTGACAGATAGGGCTCGCCGATCCGCTTCAGGATATCAGGCGCAAAGCCGGGGCCGTCGTCGGACACCACGATCTCGACCGTCTCGTTGTTCCACCAGGCGTTCACCTCGACGGCGTTGCGCGCGAAATCGACGGCGTTCTCCAGGATGTTGCCGACGCCATAGAGGATTGCGGGGTTGCGCGAGCCGACCGGCTCCTTGGCCGCGGTGACCGCGACGCGCACCTTGATGTCGACGCCAAAGTCGCGATGCGGTGCGACCGTCTCCTCGATCAAGGTCGACAGCTTCATCCGGTCGTACATCGACCCGATCGAGGACAGCTGGGTGATCTTGCCGAGAATGTCGCGGCAGCGCTGCGCCTGCTCGCGCAGGGTCTTGATGTCGGAGGTGACCTGGCTGTTGTCCTGCAGGGCGCGCTCCAACTCGCGCGAGATCAGCACGATGGTCGCGAGCGGGGTGCCCAGCTCGTGCGCGGCGGCCGCCGCGAGGCCGTCGAGCTGGGTGAGGTGCTGCTCGCGCGCCAGCACCAGCTCGGTCGCCGCCAACGCGTCCGACAGCTTGCGCGCCTCCTCGGTCACCTGGAACGCATAGAGGCTGGTGACCCCGATCGCGAGCGCGATCGAGAGCCAGACACCGAACAGATAGATCGGCGGGAAGATCAGCGGCTCCTCGCCTTCCCACGGCAGCGGCAGATGCATGAAGAACAAGGCGGTGGCGCAGGTGACGGCGAGCAGGCCGAGCATGATCGTCAGGCGGACGGGGAGGGCGGTCGCCGAGATCAGCACCGGGGCGAGGAACATGTAGGAGAAGGGATTCTCCAGCCCGCCGGTGAGATAGAGCAGCACCGTCAGCTCGATGATGTTGAGCGCGAGCAGGCCGCCGGCGTGGGCCGGCTCCAGCAACTGCATCGGGTTGAAGGCGATCTGCAGGCCGAGATTGAGCAGCGCCGAGATGCTGATCACCGCGAGACAGGGCACCACTGGCAGGTCGAACTCCAGGCCCTGCACCACGATGAAGATCGCGCTCAATTGACCGAGCGCGGCCAGCCAGCGCAGCCGCAGGATGGTGTCGAGCCGGACGCGCTGTCGCGGATGGCGATAGTCGGTGTCGGGCGTGTCGATGATCAGGGCGTCGTCGGTCATGACGGGAACCTAATGCCGCGCAAGCACGGCGACAAATCTGGCCCGCCGTTGGTGGCCTGTTGCGGTTTGCGGCACAATGCCTCAATGAACCCCTCCCATGACGCAAGATGACGCAGTGCCGACCCTCTCATCCGATTCCAGCTCGGTTTCCCCCGCGATTGCCGTGTCGCGGCTGACCAAGGTCTACAAGACGACGACCGCTGTCGACGGCGTCTCGTTTGCGATCCGCCGGGGCAGCATCACCGGGCTGCTCGGCGGCAACGGTGCCGGCAAGACCACGACGATTGCGATGATCATGGGGCTGGTGCAGCCGACCTCGGGCGAGGTCGCCGTGCTCGGCCACAGGATGCCGGACGAGGCTGCGGCCGTGCTGGGGCGGATGAATTTCGAGAGCCCCTATGTCGACATGCCGATGCGGCTCACGGTGCGGCAGAACCTCACCATCTTCGGCCGACTCTATGCGGTGGACCACCTCAAGGAGCGGATCGCCGAGCTCGCGGCGCAGCTCGACCTGAGCGACTTCATCGATCGCGCCAATGGCAAGCTCTCGGCCGGGCAGAAGACCCGCGTGGCGCTGGCGAAGGCGCTGATCAACGATCCCGAGCTGCTGCTGCTGGATGAGCCGACGGCCTCGCTCGATCCCGACACCGCCGACTGGGTGCGCGGCCATCTTGAGCGATACCGACAGCGCCGCGGCGCCACCATCCTGCTCGCCTCCCACAACATGCTCGAGGTCGAGCGTCTATGCGACCGCGTCATCATCATGAAGCGCGGCCGCATCGAGGACGACGACAGCCCGGCGCAGATCATGGCGCGCTACAACCGCTCGACGCTCGAGGAGGTCTTTCTCGACGTCGCCCGCGGCCGCGACCGGGAGGCGGCGCAATGAACGATCTTTCGCTCCGCATCGCCCCGCACCGGATCGGCGCGATGATCCTGCGCTACTGGTATCTGCTGCTGTCGTCCTGGCCGCGGCTGCTGGAGCTGATGTACTGGCCGACCTTGCAGATCATCACCTGGGGGTTTCTGCAGACCTACATCGCCGCCAATGCCGGCTTCTTCGCCCGCGCCGGCGGCACCCTGATCGGCGCGGTGATCCTGTGGGACATCCTGTTCCGCGGACAGCTCGGCTTCTCGATCTCCTTCCTGGAGGAGATGTGGGCGCGCAACATCGGCAACCTGATGATGAGTCCGCTGACCCCGATCGAATTCCTGCTGGCGCTGATGACGATGAGCCTGATCCGGCTGGCCATCGGCATCATTCCGATGACCCTGATCGCGGTCTGGTTCTTCGACTTCAACTTCTACAGCATCGGCCTGCCGCTGATCGCCTTCTTCTGCAACCTGATCTTCACCTCCTGGGCGGTCGGCATCTTCGTGTCGGGGCTGGTGCTGCGCAACGGGCTCGGCGCCGAAAGCATCGTCTGGACACTGATGTTCGCGCTGATGCCGCTGGCCTGCGTGTACTATCCCGTTCAGGTGCTGCCGCACTGGCTGCAACTGGTTGCCTGGTCCCTGCCGCCGACCTACGTGTTCGAGGGCATGCGCGCGCTGCTGGCGGATCACGTCTTCCGGTCCGACCTGATGCTGACCGCGCTCGGGCTCAATGCCGCCCTGCTGCTGGCGTCGTTTGCGGCATTCATTGCTCTCTTGCGCAGCGCACGCCGCGCCGGCTCGCTGCTGGCGGCAGGGGAATAATTGCGCTTTTCCCGTGGATTTCCGGGCTTTTTCGTCGCTTTGAGGCACCTTCTCGTACACCACCGCATTGACGCATAATTGCGCATTCGGCAGTATGCTGCGCTGCAGAGAGGTTGAACGAGAATGCCGATAGGTGAGTTTGGCGGTGCACCGCCCCTGGCGTCGGAAGGCAGTCCGGTCCTGACGACGCCGATGTACTGGATGTACGAAATGGCGCATGCCTCGCTCAATCCGGCGCGCGCCGTCACCGACGCCACCAAGATCCTGTTTCAGAATCCGCTCAATCCCTGGGCCCACACCCAGATGGGCAAATCGGTCGCGGCGGCCTGCGAACTGTTCGAGCGCACCACACGCCGCTACGGCAAGCCCGAATGGGGACTCGACGAGACCGAGGTCAACGGCATCCGGACCCCGGTCGAGGTCCGCTCGATCTGGGAAAAGCCGTTCTGCAGGCTGCTCTATTTCGACCGCAAGCTGACCCGCCCCTTGCGCGCGCCGCAGCCCCGGCTGCTGATCGTGGCGCCGATGTCCGGCCATTACGCCACCCTGTTGCGCGGCACGGTGGAAGCGTTCCTGCCGACCCACGAGGTCTATATCACCGATTGGTCCGATGCGCGGATGGTCCCGCTGGCCGAAGGCCGCTTCGATCTCGACGACTACATCGACTATGTCATCGAGATGCTGCGCTTTCTCGGCACCAACATGCACGTCATGGCGGTGTGCCAGCCGGCGGTGCCGGTGCTGGCGGCGGTCTCGGTCATGGAGGCCGAGCGTGACCCGTTTGCGCCGATCTCGATGACCTTGATGGGCGGCCCCATCGACACCAGGCGCAACCCCACCGGCGTGAACAATCTCGCCCAGGAGCGCGGCATCGACTGGTTCCGCAACCACGTCATCACCAAGGTGCCGTTCCCGCATCCGGGCGTTATGCGCGACGTCTATCCGGGCTTCCTGCAGCTGAACGGCTTCATCAGCATGAATCTCGACCGCCATGTCGACGCCCACAAGGCGCTGTTCGCCAACCTGGTGAAGGGCGATGGCGATCAGGTCGACAAGCATCGCGACTTCTACGACGAGTATCTCGCCGTCATGGACCTGGCTGCGGAATATTATTTGCAGACGGTGGAGACGGTGTTCATCAAGCACGCGCTGCCGAAGGGCGAGATGACCCATCGCGGCACCCTGGTCGATCCGTCGAAGGTTACGCGTGTGGCGTTGATGACGGTCGAAGGCGAGAAGGACGATATCTCCGGTCTCGGTCAGACCGAGGCGACGCACGGACTCTGCTCGTCGATCCCGGATCACCGCCGGGTTCACTACGTGCAACCGGGTGTCGGTCACTACGGCGTGTTCAACGGCTCGCGATTCAAGTCGGAGATCGTGCCGCGCATCAACGATTTCATGTTGTCGGCAGCCGATCCGAAGTCGCTGCTCGCCATTGCGGCTGAATGAGCGAAGACGATGGTCACCGCGCATCCGAATCCGGCTGCGCGGTAACCCTTTGAAGGGACGGTCGAAACCGAAACTCAGGAGTGACTCAAGCAGTGAATGTGGCGTCGCTTCTTGAGCGATGCTTTTGAATCTGAATTCATGTTTTCGGGGGCGCGCGAGGCCCAACTGCTAGGGTGCGGAACCTTCTGAACCCCTGTATGTTGGGCAAATGATTTGTTTTTGCGCCGAGCGCTTTCCCTGGCGGTGGATATGGCAAAATCCGGGCGAGCTCTTACCCCCCGGACTGACAGAAATGGCCACTCGCGCGCTACTCTATCGGCGGCCCGCCGAACCCTCGCGTCTTCTCGTCAAGCATGGCTCGCAAATCTACTCGATTAGATTGCGGCGTCACCGTCGTGCGCGACGTTATACCCTGAGAATTCATCCGTCGGATCGCGAGGCGATCCTCACGATGCCGCCGCGCGGCACCATCATCGAGGCGAAAGACTTCGCGCAGCGTCACGGCGCCTGGATCGCAGCCCGTCTAGGACGTCTGCCGAAGGCGGCGCCGTTCCTGCCGGGCACGTTGGTGCCGCTTCGCGGCGTGCCGCACAAGATCGTGCATCGCGCGGGCGAACGCGGCACGGTGTGGACCGAGACGCGAGACAGTGGCGAGAAGATCCTGTGCGTGGCCGGCGGGATCGAGCACACTGAACGCCGCGTGCTCGACTTCCTGAAGCGCGAGGCGCGCCGTGACCTGCAGAAGGCGGCCGACGCCTATGCCGAGCAGCTTGGCGTCAAGGTCAAGCGGCTGTCGATCCGCGACCAGTCCAGCCGCTGGGGCTCGTGCACCTCGGCCGGCTCGCTGTCGTTCTCGTGGCGCCTGATCCTGGCGCCCCCCTTCGTGCTCGATTATCTCGCCGCGCACGAGGTCGCGCATCTGATCGAGATGAACCACTCGCCGCGGTTCTGGAAGGTGTGTGGCCGGATCTGCGCCTCGGTCGAGCGCGCCAAGAAGTGGCTCGACACCTGCGGCAACGACCTGCATCGCTACGGCATCGACGATTGAGGTATCGACGACGGACCGCTCGACGATGTGAATCCCAATGGCCCGGCCGTCTGGTCCGGGCCATTTCTTCGTAGGGTTCCAATCTGCAACGATGAACTCAGAACCCGCCTGCGGACTATCGAATTCTTAAGCCTTCTCGCCTGCAGTCGGAGGATATTGCCCAATTCGGCGGCGCTTTAACGTGGCTGTAACGCTGCGCTCGCCAGATTTACCGCAATCAAACCCAAGGTGACGTCCCAGCGAGCTGCCGGGTCGTTCGCTGCAACCAAAGCGCAGATCGTTTCTCTCGAAACGTGCAGCGCGCCTCGAATCGAACGATGCTTGCAAGCGAGTTCCAACCGGCCGCATCCACACAATTGCTCTCGGCCGCGCTCGACGGTGTTTCCGAGGCGATTCTCTTTCTCGACGCGCAGGGCCACGTCCAGCACGCCAATCGGGCGGCGTCGGTGCTGCTGCGGCGTGAGCCGGCCGCTCTGGTCGGCGCCGACCTCGAAAGTCTGGGTCTGCCCGCGGATCTGATCCCGGCGATCGCGTGCGACGAGACGACCGACGCGCAGCAGGAGGCGGACCAGTCCGACGCCCGCGAAATGACGATGCGCCATGCCGACGGCGGGTGGACCCGCCTCCGCCTGTCGCTGTGCGCGCTCCCGCCGGGCCGGGAGGATCAGCCGGTCCGTTCGCTGCTGTTCATTCGTGACGTGACCACCGAAGTCGACATGCGCGAGCGCAATGCGCTGCTGACGTCGGTCGCCGACCGGACCAACCGGGCCGTCATCGTCACCGATCGCGATCTCAACGTCCTCTACACCAACGCCGCCTTTGCCAGCCTGTTCGGCTACGCGCCTGAACAGGCGATCGGGCGCCGCGCCGAGGAGCTGCTGATCGGCCCCTGCACCGATCCCGCCATCGTCGACCGGCTGAGACAATGCCTCGAGGACGACCGTGGCATCGAAGAGGACGTGCTGGTCTACGACAAGGACGGCCGCGAGATCTGGACGACCGCCTATGTCAAGGCGCACCGGACCAAGCGGGGCAAGGTCAGATATCTGTTCGGGCTGCTCACGGACATCCGGGAGACCAAGCAGTTGCGCTCGCTGCAGCAGTTGATCATGGCGTCGCTGGCGTCCGACGTTTCGATCACGACCATCGCCGATCAGCTGTGCCGCCGGGTCGAAGAGCTCGCTCCGGACGCCGTCTGCTCGATCCTGCACGTCGATTCCGATGGGCACGTACATCCGCTCGGCGGCCCCAGCCTGCCGCCCGCTTATTCGGCCAGCCTCGACGGCGTCGCGATCGGGCCGGACGTCGGCTCCTGCGGCACCGCCGCCTATCTCTGCGAGCCGGTGCTGTCGCACGACATCGATAATGATCCGCGTTGGCAACCCTACAAGGCCGGCCCGCTCGCCGCCGGCCTGCGTGCCTGCTGGTCGTCGCCCATCAAGGGTAAGGATGGCCGCGTCATCGGCACCTTTGCCTTCTACTTCCGTGAATGCCGCGGCCCCAGTCCCTGGCACGAGCAGATCGTCGCCGCCTGCGTCCAGCTCGGTGCGCTCGCCATCGAGCGCCAGGAGGTCCGCTCGACGATCTCACAGGTCGCCTATCACGACATGCTGACGGGCCTGCCGAACCGGGCCCGCATCCCGTCGCTGATCGCCGAAGCCATCAAGGCGTGTCCGGACGGCGGACACGTCGCCGTGGCCTTCCTCGACGCCGACAATTTCAAGGACGTCAACGACACGCTGGGCCATGCCGCCGGTGACGAGTTCCTGGTCGGCTTCGCCAACCGCCTGCGAGCGCAGATCCGCCCCGGCGACATGCTGGGCCGGCTCGGCGGCGACGAGTTCGTGATCGTGCTGCAGAACCGCGATGCCCTGGAAGCCTCGCTCGCGGCCGCGCGCATCACCGCCGCGCTGGCGATGCCGCTGACGATCGGCAAGCGCCAGGTGCCGATGTCGGCGAGCATGGGGCTCAGCCTCTATCCTGATAATGCCAAGGACATCGAGACCCTGATCAAGCAGGCCGACGCGGCGATGTACAAGGCCAAGCGCGGCGGCCGGGCGACCTACCGCTTCTTCAGCGCCGACATCGACAAGCTCGCCGAAGAACGGCTGATGCATTCGACCGCGCTGCGCGAGGCGATCGCCAGCGAGGCCCTGACATTGCACTATCAGCCGCAGATCCGCACCCGCGACGGCGCGATCCACGGCGTGGAAGCGCTGGCGCGCTGGCACGATCCGGTGCTCGGCGAGGTCTCGCCCGCCAAGTTCATTCCGCTCGCCGAGGAATGCGGCCTGATCGAGCAGATCGGCGTGTGGTCGATCAAGCTGGCCTGCCAGCAGATGGCGTCGTGGCGCCGCGCCGGTCTCGACATCCCCTGCATCTCGGTGAACCTGTCGCCGATCAACTTCCAGAACGTCAACCTGGCGGCGATGGTGGCGCAGATCCTGGCCGCCAACGACCTGCCGGCGAAGATGCTGATGCTGGAGATCACCGAAGGCGTCATCCTCAACGAGCGCGCCACCGTGATCGCGACCATGAACGAGCTGCGCAACATGGGCGTCGGCCTGTCGCTGGACGATTTCGGCACCGGCTATTCGAGCCTGAGCCGGCTGGCCCAGCTGCCGATCGACGAGCTGAAGATCGATCGCAGCTTCATGCGCGATTTCGAGAACGACAGCGGCACGCGGGCGATCGTGACCGCGGTCGTGCGCGTCGGCCAGAGCCTCGACGTGGCGGTGGTCGCCGAAGGTGTCGAGACCGAGCCGCAGCGCAAGCTGCTGGCCGAGCTCGGTTGCGATGCAATGCAGGGCTTCCTGTTCGCGCGGCCGATGGCCGCCAGTGCCTTCAGCCGCTGGCTGCTGGACTACAGCGCGCTGCGGGCGAGCCTGATGCTGCGGCAGATCGGGCGCAAACTGGCCCGAGCGTCCGGCGCGGCAACCGCCGAGCCGGCAGCGCGTCCCATCGCCGCAGCCGCCAGCTGAGAAGGGTGCATCCCCTCGCGGATGCGCCTCTCACCTCATCTTCGCCGGCTCAGCGCTTTCCACCGAACAAGCGATCCACCAGCCAGCCGTCGAGACCCGCGGCGGCTTCCGGTCGCGCGTTGCCGCGGCTCGGCGGCGCCGAGCGTGCGCTCGGTGCCGGCGCAGATGGCGCCGTGATCTGTGAGGCGATCTGCGCCAGGGTCGGGACCAGGCCCGAGCCCTGCGCGTTCGGCAGCGCCGCGACCGGCACGCTCTGATGCGCTGATCGCATGAAGCGGGTCCAGACCTCGACGGGCAGGCCGCCGCCGGTCGCCTTCTTGGTCGGCGAGTTGTCGTCATTGCCGAGCCAGACGCCGGTGACGAGATGCGCGGTGTAGCCGATGAACCAGGCGTCGCGGAAATCCTGGCTGGTGCCGGTCTTGCCGGCAGCGATCCAGCCCGGGATCTCCGCCTTCTTCGCGGTGCCGGAGATCAGCGTCTCCTGCATCATCTGATTCATCATCGCCGCGTTGCGCGGCTCGATCACCTGCACCGGCTGCTCGGTCTGGCGCATGTAGAGCAGCTTGCCGTCGAGCGTCCTGATCCGCGTCACCACATGCGGCGAGACGGTGAGGCCGCCATTGGAGAACGGCGCGTAGGCGCCGACCAGCTCGATCATCGACACCTCGGAGGTGCCGAGCGCGATCGACGGGTTGGGATCGAGCTTGGAGGCGATGCCGAGCCGGTGTGCGGTCCGCACCACGTTCTTCGGTCCGACCTCGAGGCCGACGCGCACGGCGACCGTGTTGAGCGACATCGCCAGTGCCTGGGTCAGCGTCACCGGGCCGAAATATTCGCGGGTGTAGTTCTCCGGCTTCCAGCCCTTCAGATCGAGCGGCGCGTCCTGGCGGACCGTGTCCGGCGTCAGGCCCTGCTCGAGCGCGGTGAGATAGACGAACGGCTTGAACGCCGAGCCGGGCTGGCGTTTGGCGGTTACGGCGCGGTTGAACTGGCTGTCGGCATAATTGCGGCCGCCGACCATGGCGCGCACGGCGCCGTCGGGGGTCATCGCCACCAGCGCGCCCTGGCTGACGTTGAACTTGACGCTCTTCGCCGCGAGCTCGTCGATGATGGCCGCTTCCGCCACGCTCTGCAGCTTCGGATCGATCGTGGTCTCCACCACGATCGACTCCTCGACTTGGCCGACGAGGTCGTCGAGCACCTCGCCGATCCAGTCGGCGACGTAGTTGATGGTGCCGGCGCCGGCCGGCTTCACCGCGACGGATGGATGCGCGATCTGGGCCTGCGCCTGGGCCTCGGTGATGAACTTGGCCTCCGCCATCGCCGCCAGCACGGTCTGGGCGCGCTTGGCCGCGCCCTCCGGGTTGCGGTTCGGCGCCAGCCGCGACGGCGACTTGACGAGACCTGCGAGCATCGCGGCTTCGCCGATCGTCACCTGCCGCGCCGACTTGCCGAAATAGCGCTGCGCTGCGGCCTCGACGCCGTAGGCGCCCGAGCCGAAATAGACCCGGTTGAGATACAGCTCGAGGATCTCGCGCTTGGAATATTTGCGCTCCAGCCACAGCGCCAGCTCCGCCTCCTGCAGCTTGCGCGCCAGCGTGCGCTCCTGGGTCAGGAACAGGTTCTTGGCGAGCTGCTGCGTCAGGGTCGAGCCGCCCTGCGACACGCCGCGATGCAGGATGTTGGCGACGACGGCGCGGGCGATGCCGATCGGGTCGATGCCGAAATGCTGGTAGAAGCGGCGGTCCTCGATGGCGATGAACGCCTTCGGCAGATAGGGCGGCAGATCTTTCAGCGCGACGTTGGCGCCGGCCATCTCGCCGCGCTGCGCCAGCATGGTGCCGTCATAGCCCACGATCTCGATCGTCGGCGGCCGCTTGGGGATCTCCAGCGATTGGATCGGCGGCAGATGCGCGCCGGCCCAGATCACGACGCCGACCAGCGCGATCACGCCCCACAGGCCGCAGACCAGCGCCCAGTAGAACATGCGCCCGATCGACATTCCCCAGCGCGACTTGCCACGTCTCGGCTTTGGTTTCGGTGTCGAGGCCTTCGGCTCGCGCGCCGGCACATCGTCCTCGTCGTCGGGCTCGACCGGCCTTTTCTTTGCAGTCTTTGCAACTGACTTCTTGGGCGTGTCGTCGGAGGGAATGCGATCCTTGGGGTCGAGGCGCAGATCGGCCATCGCGGCCGCAAGACCGAATCGCGGCTCCTTGCGTCCGCCGCCCTGTTTCCGTCCCCGCGCCATACGCAACCCGAGCCCGCGACCCCGCCGTCCGACCACGGTAACGTCCGGAGTTTAAGGGGCAGTTAGAAAGACCTTAACGCGTGATTAGGAGTTTCGCGCCGCTAACGCCGCGTTATGGTTAAGCCAAGGTAAACAACAACAGGCGAGGGAGTTCATGGGCCATATCGATCCCACCAAGGAGGTGTTCGCGCAGTTTCGGGAGAACGACCGCCCGGGGCCGATCCACATGCTGAACCTGGTGCGGCTGCGCAGGGAGGCAGCCTATCCCGATGGACGCAAGGTCAGCGGCGCGGAAGCCTATGCCGCCTATGGCCGCGAGAGCGGCCCGGTGTTCGAGCGCCTCGGCGGCCGCATCGTCTGGCAGGGCCGCTTCGAGCTGATGCTGATCGGTCCGCAGGACGAACGTTGGGACCACTGTTTCATCGCCGAATATCCGAGCGTGCAAGCCTTCGTCGAGATGATCCGCGATCCCGTCTATCGCGAGGCGGTGAAGCATCGCCAGGCGGCGGTCGAAGACTCGCGCCTGATCCGCCACGCCGTGCTGCCGGTGGGCAAGAACTTTGGCGAGGTGCCGGCGGTGTAAGTCTGACTACACCCGCAAGATTGGTAGTCCGCAGTCGCCAAGCAAAAGGTACGTTCCCTCCCCCTGTGTGGGGGAGGGCTAGGGAGAGGGGGCGCTCCGGGCGACCGTCTCCGTGGCTACTCCCTCCCGAACCCTCCTCCCCCACAAGGGGGGAGGGAGCGCGGCAGTGGGCTGGGTGAGAGCGAATGCTGATCCAGTGCCGCTTGCACGACACATAAGTTTATGCTTATGTGTTGGCATGATCGAGAGTGACATCTTCAGGGCCCTGGCTGATCCGACGCGATACGCGATCTTCGAGAAGCTGGCGAACGGCAGCATGAATGCCAGCGCGCTTCGCGAGGGTCTGACGATCAGCCAGCCGGCGATGTCCCAGCACCTCGCGGTTCTCCGAAGCGCGGGATTGGTGAGGGAAGAACGGCAGGGTCGCTTCGTCAACTATGAGGTCGATCCGGAGGGCCTGGCGCAGATCGCGCGCTGGCTGGCGAAGTACCGTGCCTACTGGCCGTCGCGGGTCGATGCGTTGAAGGCCGTGCTGAAGGACATGGACCAATGACCGATATCAAGGCTGACCTGCAGAGCGACGATCTGGTGCTCGACTACGAACTGGACGCGCCGCCGGAGAAGGTCTGGCGTGCCATCAGCATTCCTGCGCTGCGCGAGAACTGGCTGCCGCGCGGCGACCTCGCCGATGCTGCGCCAATCTCCGCGACGCCCGGCGAAGAAGTCCGCTACCGGATGCGCGACCACGAACCGCCGTTCCTGGAGAGCATCGTGACGTTCCAGGTCATGCCCAATGCCGAGGGCGGCACCAGGCTCAGAATCATTCACGGGTTGGTCGCCACGACGCTGATGCGGCGGACGCCGTCGGCGGCGAACAGCAACAGGCGCAGCCTGATGCGCGCGGCCTGATTCTCCAAGTCACCGACACCTCACTGAAACCGGGAGCTCGCGCATGCGCGACACGATGCAACTCGTCCCTATGGTCATCGAGCAGTCGAGCCGGGGAGAGCGATCCTTCGACATCTATTCGCGGCTGCTGCGCGAGCGGATCGTCTTCCTCAACGGCGAGGTCAACGATACGGTCTCCGCCCTGGTCTGCGCGCAACTGCTTTTCCTCGAGGCGGAGAACCCAAAGCGGCCGATCCATCTCTACATCAATTCACCCGGTGGCGTGATCACCAGCGGCCTGGCGATGTATGACACGATGCAATTCGTCAAAGCACCGGTGCACACGCTCTGCATGGGAACGGCGCGTTCGATGGGCTCGTTTCTTCTGATGGCGGGAGAGCCCGGCGAGCGGACGGCGCTGCCCAATGCAAGCCTTCACGTCCATCAGCCGCTCGGTGGCTTTCAGGGCCAGGCGTCCGACATCCTGATTCACGCGAGGGAGATGGAGCAGACCAAGCACCGCATGATCAGGCTCTACGCCGAGCATTGCGGGCGCAGCTATGAGGACGTCGAGCGCACCCTGGATCGCGATCACTTCATGACCGCGGACGAAGCCTTGCAGTGGGGCTTGATCGACCGCGTCGTCAAGCAACGCGACCTGGGTGACGTCATCAACGACTGATACTCCCTCGACGCGACGGCGGATCCTGCCGCAACAGCCGTCGTCACCCGCGATGCGGTCGAATGACCGTCGGCGAGCGCACGCAGCGGCGAACGGGCGCAACCCGTGCCGCAATGCAGAACGGGGCCGCGCCATCGCGCAGCCCCGTACCATCGATGTTGACCGCGTCATTCCGGGGCGAAGCGCAGCATCGAACCCGGAATCTCGAGGTTGGTTCGTCGCTGTCGCGACGCCCTGGAACGACGTCGAGTGCAGCTAGCCCGCCGCGCCCTTGTCCTCCAGGATCGGGCCGAACAGCTCCCAGCGCTCGCCGTTGAACTTCATCATCTGCAGTTGCTTGTTGACGCGATAGTCGGTCGGCGAGGTGTTGATCTTCATTCCCGGTAGCGAGAAGTCGCCGGTTACATCCTTCAGCGACGCCGCCTGCTTCATGACGTTCTCGTGCGTCAGGTTGTCGCCGCACATCTGCAGCACGGTGACCAGGAGCTGCGCGGTCGAATAGCCGTAGGTATTGAAGTTCGAGTTCTTGTCACCCTCGGGATAATACTTGGCCATGAAATCGAAATAGCGCTTCAGGCCCGGATCGTCCTTCCACTGCGGGTCGAGCGGATCCTTGCCGTAGTTGACGGAGATGACGCCCTTGGCAGCGTCGAGGCCCGCAGGCTGCATGACCGCGCCGACCGAGGTCGCGTTGATGTCGACAATGTGCACGGGGTGCCAATCGAGCTCATGGAGCTTCTTGATCGCCTGCGCGGCTTGTTTCGGCGTCGCGGCCGAGAACAACAGGTCGGCTCCCGCCGACTTGACCTTCAGGATCTGCGAGTCGATGGTCGGATCGGAAACCTCATAGGAGGCTTCGGACACGATCATCGTCGACGCCTTGTCGCCGAGGCCGGCCTTGATGCCGTTCAGGTAGTCCTTGCCGAGATCGTCATTCTGATAGAGCACGCCGATCTTGGCGTTGGGATGCTCCTTCAGAATATACTGGCCGTAGATGCGGCCCTCGGTGAAGTAGTTGGGATTGTACCCCATGGTCCACGGGAAGTTCTTGGGGTCCGTGAACTTGGTGGCGCCGGTGGCGGCGAACAACTGCGGCACCTTCTTGGCGTTGAGGTATTTCTGGACCGCGGCGTTGGACGGCGTGCCGATGATCTGGAAGGTCAGCAGAACTCCGTCGTCCTCGACCAGCTTGCGGACCTGCTCGACGGCCTTGGGCGGCGAATAGGCGTCGTCATACTGGATCAGCTTGATCTTGCGGCCGTTGATGCCGCCCTGCTCGTTGATCATGTTGAAATAGGCGGCCTGGGTCTTGCCGATCGAGGCATAGGCCGAGGCGGGACCCGAGAACGGCACGGTCTGGCCGATCTTGATCTCGGTGTCGGAGGCGCCGGGGTCGTACTTCTTCTGGGCCGAGGCTGACGTGACGGAGAGGGTGACGGCCAAAGCGGCCGCCCCTGCAAGACGGAAATATCCCTGTCGCATGGGGTCTATCGTTCCTCCTGATTTGTTATGCGGCTGGTCTGCCCGACCGGGGCGCCATCGCTGGGAGGGAGTGTGGAGGAAGGGCTGGGCGGACGCAAGGCGAGGGGAGCACGGGTGCGGCGGTTCCGTCGATGTCGCTATGATGAGCCCAACTGGCTCAACAAGTTCGGTGTCGTCCCGGCCAAGCCCGGCGTCGCGCAGCGACGTCGGGCGCAGAGCCGGGATCCATAGCCACAGGCCGTCGTGTGGCTACGGCTCGGCGTGGCGATCCTGCCCCAAAACGCTGCCTGGGATTATGGGTCCCTGTGTCTGGAAAGTCTGCCATGATGATGGTGGGCGGGAAGCCGTTGGGTCCTTGGCGCTAGACGCCGTGAGCCGGCTCGGTCTCCCGCCCGTTCCATTTATCAACCTGAACAGTTGCACGAGGCTGCGCCAACAGACCTCGCATCACAGGGACAGGCACCGTGATCGTACCTTTTCGTTGCGTCGGAATCGACGTTTGCAAACCCTATCTCGATATTTTTGATGAAGCCGTGGGGGCGCCGGAGCGCATCGCCAACGGGCCACAGGCCATCACACAGCTGGTGGCGCGTTGGCGATGCGATGTTCTGGTGGTCTTTGAGGCCACGGGCGTCTACGACCTCGAACTGCGCGAGGCCCTGCGTCGGGCGGGCATCCGCTTTGCGCGGATCAACCCGGCTCGAGCTCGCGATTTCGCCCGCGCTAGCGGCCAACTCGCCAAGACCGATCCGATCGACGCGCGAACGCTGGCAGCCTTTGGGCGCGCCATGCAGCCAGCCACCGAGCAGGCCATGACGCCTGCCCAAAGCGCCCTCGCCAAGCTTGCAAAACGGCGGGATCAACTGGTTGCCATGCGCGCCCAGGAAAAGAACCGCCGCAGCGAGGCCGAGGACCGCGCCATGGCCGAACGCATCAGCCGCCTGATCGAGGTCCTCAATGACGAGATCGTCGAGATCGAGGCCGAGATCAACGCGCTCATCAAAGCCGAGCCGGTGCTTGCGGAGCAGGCACAGCTGATGCGCTCCGTGCCCGGTGTGGGACCCGTCGCCTGCATGCAACTCATCACCCAGATGCCGGAACTCGGCCATCTCGGGCCAAAGGAGGTAGCCGCTCTTGCGGGCCTGGCTCCCTTCAATCGCGATAGCGGGGCGTATCGTGGCAAGCGCAAGATCGGCGGCGGCCGGAAGCGTGTCCGCGACGCCCTCTACATGGCCGCCCTCAACGCCGTCCGCCGCGCCGATCGCTTCAAGATCTTTTACAACCGTCTGCGCCAAGCCGGTAAACCCGCCAAGCTCGCCCTCATCGCCGTCGCCAGGAAGCTTCTAACCATCCTGAATGCCATGATGCGCGACCGAAAACCTTATGCGATCACTCCATCAACATAACAGTTGCCGGATCGGCGCCGCGACGCGCTTGTGCGCGTCACGGCTTGTCCGGGACGACACAGAGGATGGAGATACAGCCCGGCTCAGCCCGCGAGCCAAACCAGCACAAGGCCGATCGTGGCCGGCACGCTCTGGATGAACAGGATTTTGCGGCTGGCGGTGGCGGCGCCATAGAGCCCGGCGACGAGCACGCAGAGCAGGAAGAAGATCTTGATCTGGAACGCGAAGGCCGGCGTCGGGTGCGCCAGGCCCCAGAACAGGCCGGCGGCGAGGAAGCCGTTGTAGAGGCCCTGATTGGCGCCGAGCACCTTGGTCTGCTCCGCGCGCTCCGGCGTGTTGTTGAACGCTCTCAAGCCGGCCGGTTTGGTCCAGAGAAACATCTCGAGTACGAGAATATAGACGTGCAGCAGGCCGATCAGCCCGACGACGATGTCTGCAATCAATGCCATGGTTCGGCTCCCCCAAGCCTGCGTGGGCCGGCGCTGGTGCCGGTCCCCTCGTTCAAATCGAGCTCCGAGCGGCTCAGGGCCGCGCGATGGTCGCTCATGCCGCCGGTTGAGCGGCCGCGTCGTCGTTCGCCAGCAGATGCAGCAGCGCGCTCTTGATCGCGGCCTGCCGGGTCGGCGCGTTGATCTGCGCGCCCAGCAGGTCGGTGACGTAGAACACGTCGCGGGCGCGTTCGCCGAAGGTGGCGACATGGGCCGAGGCGATGTTGAGATTCAGCTTCGAAATCGCGGTGGTCAGCTCGTACAGCAGGCCGGGGCGATCGAGGCCGGAGACCTCGATGACGGTGTAGAGCTCCGACCATTGATTGTTGATGGTGACCTCCGGCTCGACCGAGAATGCCTTGTGCTGCTTGCCCCGCGTGGTCCGCCGCGCCACGGCGTCCGGCAGCCGCAGCTTGCCCTCCAGCACCTGCTCGATGGTCTCGCCGATCCGCGTCGCGCGCCGGCCTTCGTCCTCGTCGCGCTCATATTCGCGGGAGATCGCGATGGTGTCGAGCGCGCGGCCGTCGGTCGTGGTGTAGATCTGGGCGTCGACGATGTTGGCCCCGGCGGAGGCGCAGGCGCCGGCGATGATCGACAGCAGCCACGGATGGTCCATCGCGAAGATCGTCAGCTCGGTCACGCCCCGCGCCGGATCGAAGCCGACGTTGATCGCGAGCTTGTGGCCGGCATCCTCGCTCGATCGCACGAAGCGGGCATGGCGGATCTTGCGCGGCAGCTCGACCTTGAGCCAGTAGGCCGGATAGTGCCGGCCGATATAGGTGTTGAGCTCGTCCTCGGGCCAGTCGGTGAAGGCGTTGCGGAATTCGGCCTGCGCCGCGGTGATGCGTTTGGCGCGGTTGACCTCGGAGAAGCCGCCGGTCAGCACCGGCTCGGTCTCGTAATACAGCGTACGCAGGAGCTGCGCCTTCCAGCCGTTCCAGACGCCGGGCCCGACTCCGCGGATGTCGGCGGTGGTCAGGATGGTCAGCAGCTTCATCTGCTCGACGGACTGCACCACGGCGGCGAAATTCTCGATCGTCTTGCGGTCCGACAGGTCGCGCGACTGCGCCACCGTCGACATCGTCAGATGCTCCTCGATCAGCCAGGCGACCAATTCGGTGTCGGCATTGTTGAAGCCGAGCCGCGGGCACAGCCGGCGCGCGATCTTGGCGCCGGCGATGGAATGGTCCTCGGGCCGCCCCTTGGCGACGTCGTGCAGCAGCACGGTGATGTAGATGACAGCGCGGTGCTCGGGCCGGATCTTGCGCATCAGGTCGGAGGCCAGGGTGAACTCGTCGATGCCGCCGCGCTCGATCTCCTGCAGGAACCCGATGCAGCGGATCAGGTGCTCGTCGACCGTGTAGTGATGATACATGTTGAACTGCATCATCGAGACGATGCGGCCGAAGGCGCGAATGAAGTGGCCGAGCACGCCGGTCTCGTTCATCCGCCGCAGCACGACCTCGGCATCGTTGGAGGTCAGGATCTCCATGAACAGCCGGTTGGCCTCGGGATCGTCGCGCAGCTCGGTGTTGATCAGGTTCAAAGAGCGCGTGACCGCGCGCATCGCGTCGGGATGGAAGGCGAGGTTGTGCTTCTGCGCCAGCCGGAAGATGCGGATCAGATTGACCGGATCGTGCTTGAAGACGTCGGGCGCGGCGAGGTTGATGCGGTTGTTGTCGACGATGAAGTCGTCGCTCTCCGGCACGCGCCGCCAGGTGGCGCCGGTGGTCAGGCGCGAGATCATCCGGCTCAGCACCGGCGCCGGCTTGGCCTGCTGGTCCTCGAGCTTGGCGCACAGGATGGCGGTGAGATTGCCGACCTCCTTGGCGACCAGGAAGTAGTGCTTCATGAAGCGCTCGACATCCTGCATGCCGGGATGGCTGGTGTAGCCAAGCCGCACCGCGATCTCGCGCTGCAGGTCGAACGACAGCCGTTCTTCCGGACGGCCGCTGACGAAATGCAGGTTGCAGCGCACCGACCACAGGAAGTCCGCGCAGCGCCGGAAGGTGCGGTATTCATGCGCGTCGAACACGCCGCGCTCGACCAATTCGGCGGTCTCGCGCACGCGGTAGACGTATTTGGCGATCCAGAACAGCGTGTGCAGGTCGCGCAGGCCGCCCTTGCCGTCCTTGACGTTGGGCTCGACGAGATAGCGCGACTGGCCGCCGCGGCGGTGCCGCTCCTCGCGCTCGGCGAGCTTGGCGGCCACGAACTCGGCTGCGGTGCCCTGCACCACCTCGCTGTCGAAGCGCGCGACCAGCTCGTCATAGAGCGGCCGGTCGCCCGCGAGATAGCGCGTCTCCAGGATGGCGGTGCGGATGGTCATGTCGCCGCGCGCCTGGCGGATCGACTCGTCGACCGAGCGGGTCGCGTGGCCGACCTTCAATCCCATGTCCCACAGCGAGTACAGAATGGCTTCGGCGACCTGCTCGCCCCAGGCGGTCTGCTTGTAGGGCAGGATGAACAGGAGATCGATGTCGGACTCCGGCGCCATCAGGCCGCGGCCATAGCCGCCGGTGGCGACCACCGCCATGCGCTCGGCGCCGCTCGGCACCTGCGAGCGATAGAGGTGCTGGGTGGCGGCGGCGTAGAGGATGCGAATGATCTCGTCCTGCACGAAGCAGAGCTGCTCGGCGCAGCGCCGGCCGTGGCGGTCCTTCAACAGTTGCGCCTGGGCCGCCGCGCGCGCCTTGACCAGCTCGGCCTTGAGGAATTGCACCACGGCGGCGCGGAACATGTCCTCGCGTCCCGAATGCTGCGCGGCCAACGCGTCGACCGCAGCCGCGATGCCGGCGCTGTCGAAATCGGAAAGGCTATCAGGGTGGGAATGGGGGGCGACGCTGTCCATGGATGCAACCGGATATCGAACAAGGCCTGTGCTGTCACGAAACTTCCAATGCAACAATCGATCCATGCTGTCATCGGTGCTCACGGGATGATGATCGTTCTGAACGGCGCCGTCGAAAGGAAAAGCAATTCTCGCGCGCCCCTGGCATAACTCATTGAAACAACAGCAATGTTTCTTGAGGGTTGGAGGGGTGACGATGGGTGGATTGTCGAGGCGCGGATTTGCTGCGGTTGCGGCCGTGGTTCTACTGGGATGCGGCGCTGCACGCGCGGCCGAGCCGGTGAAGGAGATCCGCTTGGATTGGGCGACCTACAATCCGGTGTCGCTGGTGCTGAAGCAGAAAGGACTTCTGGAGAAGGAGTTCGCCAAGGACGGCATCAGCATCGTCTGGGTGCAGTCGGCCGGCTCCAACAAGGCGCTCGAATTCCTCAACGCCGGCTCGCTCGATTTCGGCTCGACCGCCGGCTCCGCCGCGCTTGTCGCCCGGATCAACGGCAACCCGATCAAGTCGGTCTACGTCTATTCGCGGCCCGAATGGACCGCGCTGGTCACGGCCAAGGATTCCAAGATTGCCTCCGTGGCCGACCTCAAGGGCAAGCGGGTCGCGGTGACCCGCGGCACCGATCCGCACATCTTCCTGGTGCGCGCGCTGCTGTCGGCGGGCCTCACCGACAAGGACATCACGCCGGTATTGCTGCAGCACGCCGACGGCAAGGCGGCGCTGATCCGCGGCGACGTCGACGCCTGGGCCGGGCTCGATCCGATGATGGCGCAGGCCGAGGTCGAGGAGGGCGCCAGGCTGTTCTACCGCAAGGCCGACGCCAACACCTGGGGCATCCTGAACGTGCGCGAGCAGTTCCTGAAGGATAATCCGGAGATCGTCCGCCGCGTGCTCGCCACCTACGAGGTCGCGCGCAAGGACGCGCTGGCCAACTACGACGACCTCAAGAAGACCTTCATCGCCGTCACGAAGCTGCCTGAGACGGTGGTCGACAAGCAGCTCAAGGAGCGCACCGAGCTGACCCATAGCCGCATCGGCGCACCCCAGCGCGAGTCGATTCTGGCTGCGGGCCTGGCGCTGCAGCAGGCCGGTGTCGTCGATGCCAAGGTGGATGTGAAGGCCACGCTGGACGCCCTGATCGACGACCAGGTCCCGTTGCCGACGAATTAGGACTTGCGCGGCTCGGGCAATAGGCCGCTGCGCCAAATCGCCTATGCCAAGAGCCGGCGATCAAAAACCGGTGTCGTCCCGGACAAGCTCGCCAACGCGATGGCGTTGGCGGGCGCAGATCCGGGACCCATAATCCGTGACGCCTGTTGTGAGGCAAAGCTGGAGCGGCATCTCGCTTCAATACGACGGCCGCGGAGTATGGGTCCCGGCCCAAGGCCGGGACGACAGCGATTGCTGGGCGCCGTCCTTGGTCACCATGCTGATCGGCCACCACGACTATCCGCCAACGCCACGCCTTGCATTCCCGCGCGAGACACTGTTCTCACTATGACCATGACCGTCGAATTGCAGGCACCCGCTTCGGCCGCCCCGACATCCCAGACCGCTACCACGCCGCGGCTCGCACGCTTCGCGCGGCCGCTGGTGGGCCTGCTGCTGCCGCTATCGCTCGCACTCGCCTGGGAGCTTGCCGTCCGGGCCGGCTGGTCCAACGGCCGGCTGGTGCCGCCGCCCTCGAAGGTCTTCACCACCATCGCCGAGCTCGCCCGCTCCGGCGAACTCTCCCGCCACATCACGATGACCTTGACCCGCGTCGGCATCGGCTTCGGCCTCGGCGTCGCCGCCGGCACGCTGCTCGGCGGCATCTGCGGCTATTGGGGTTTCGCGCGCCGGCTGGTCGATCCGACGATCCAGGCGCTGCGTGCGATTCCGTCGATCGCCTGGGTGCCGTTGTTCATTCTGTGGCTCGGCATCTTCGAGACCTCCAAGGTGGCGCTGATCGCAGTCGGCGTGTTCTTCCCGGTCTATCTCGGCCTGACCGGTGCCATTCTTTCGGTCGACCGCAAGATCGTCGAGGTCGGCCGCGTTTTCCGCCTGTCCGGACCGGCCATGATCCGCCGCATCCTGCTGCCGGCGGTGCTGCCGGCCTATGTGGTGGCGCTGCGCGTCGGCCTCGGCCTGGGGTGGATGTTCGTCGTTGCCGCCGAGTTCATGGGCGCCTCCGAAGGGCTCGGCTACCTCCTGATCGACGGCCAGCAGCTCGGCAAGCCGGCGCAGATCGTGGCGGCCATCGTCATCTTCGCGATCATCGGCAAGGTCACCGACTGGCTCCTGGAGATATCAACCGCGCCGCTGTTGCGCTGGCAGGACAGTTTCGCGCGCCAGAGCGGGGCGGCCTGATGCTGCAGCTCGCATCCGTCACCAAGGTCTATCCCAACGGTGTCCACGCGCTGGAGCGGTTCTCGGCCGGGATCCAGCTCGGCGAGATCATCGCCATCATCGGCGGCTCCGGCTGCGGCAAGTCGACGTTGTTGCGCACCATCGCCGGGCTCGACCGCGCCAGCGCCGGCGCCGTGACGCTCGACGGCGAGGCGATCATTGCGCCGCATCCCAAGGTCGGCATCATCTTCCAGGAGCCGCGGCTGCTGCCGTGGCTCACGGTCGCCGACAACATTGGCTTCGGCCTGTCCGAGCTGCCGGCAGCCGAGCGTCGCGACCGTGTCGCCCGCGCGCTGCAACGTGTGGGCCTCGCCGACAAGGCCAAGGTCTGGCCGCGCGAACTGTCCGGCGGCCAGGCGCAACGCGTCGCGATCGCCCGCGCATTGGTGGCGCAGCCGGAGGTGCTCCTGCTCGACGAGCCGTTCTCTGCGCTCGATGCCTTCACCCGCAAGGATCTGCAGGATCATCTGCTCGATCTCTGGGCCGATACGCGCCCGACGCTGGTGCTCGTGACCCACGACGTCGAGGAGGCCGTGGTGCTGGCCGACCGCGTGCTGGTGATGCGGCCGCATCCGGGCCGGCTGTTCGAGGAGATCACCATCAATCTGTCGCGGCCGCGCGACCGCAACGCGCCCTTGTTCGAGCAGTTCAAGCGGCATGTCTTGACCGCGCTGGACCGCTCGCTCGACCGGACGATGCCGGACACGCAGGGCAGGCGTGAGCCCGGCGGCGGCCTGTGGTGGTGACTTTGGCGGCCCGGCCCGGTACATCTCGTCTGAAATAAATCCGGGAGAGAACGACAAATGGATGCTGCCGAGCTGCGCGCCATGCAGGCGCCGATCAAGGAACGCTACAAGGCCGACCCGTCCGCCGCCGTGATCACCTTGAAGGCCAAGGGCGAGGTCGGGCAGGAGGGGCTGACCTGCAAGCTCGAGACCGGGCGCGCGATGGCGGTGGCCGGCCTGCATCCCGGAACTGGCGGCTCGGGGCTCGAGCTGTGCTCCGGCGACATGTTGCTGGAGGCTCTGGTGGCCTGCGCCGGCGTCACCTTGAAATCGGTCGCGACCGCCGTCGAGGTGCCGCTCAAGAGCGGCCACGTGTTCGCCGAAGGCGATCTCGATTTCCGCGGCACGCTCGGCGTCGACAAGGAGGCGCCGGTCGGCTTCCAGGAAATCCGTCTGCGCTTCGAGGTCGACACCGACGCGCCGCAGGACAAGCTCGACCTCCTGCTCAAGCTCACCGAGCGCTATTGCGTGGTCTATCAGACCATCAAGAACGGCCCGAAGGTGTCTGTCAGCTTGAAGCGGGTGTAGTTGCACGGCGGCGCTGCCGCTGAGGAGACAAGCTGTTAAGGCTCGCTCGGTCTGCGCCTCCCCCGCCTGCGGGGGAGGTCGCCTCGCATCGCCGATGCGAGGCGGGTGGGGGACTTCTCTCCACACGGCACACCCCATCATCGCCACCCGAGCCGCGCCCCCACCCCAGCCCTCCCCCGCAGGCGGGGGAGGGAGCCCACCGCCTGCGCAGCATGAACTGATGTCCCTCGATCCCTCCTTCCTGCTGCTGCTGGCTCTGCGCATGGCGATCGCGGCGTCGTTCGTGGTGTCGGCGTCGATGATCGCCGAGCGCACCGGCCCGGTGATCGGCGCGCTGGTCGCGACCCTGCCGATCTCGGCCGGCCCGACCTACGTCTTCCTGGCGCTGGATCACGATGCCGCGTTCATCGCGCAGGGCGCGCTGACCAGCCTGCCGATCAATGCCGCGACGATCTTCCTCAGTCTCGCTTACGCCGTGCTGGCGCAGCGCCGCAGCGTGCTGGTGGCAAGCGCCACCGCGGTGGCGGTGTGGCTCGGTCTCGCCGCGCTGATCAAGAGCGTGCAATGGACGCTCTTGATGGGCATCGTCGCCAACATCATCACTTTCGCCATCTGCCTGCCGCTGCTGCAGCGCTATCGCCATGCCAAGATGCCGCTGATCACGCGGCGCTGGTACGACGTGCCGCTGCGCGCTTCGCTGGTGGCAACGCTCGTCGCCACCGTCACCTCGGTGTCCGGCTGGGCCGGCCCCAGCGTCTCCGGCATCCTGGCGCTGTTTCCGATCGTCTTCACCTCGATGATGCTGATCCTGCAGCCGCGCATCGGCGGGCCCGCGACGGCGGCCGTGCTGGCCAACGGCGCCTACGGCCTGATCGGCTTCTCGCTCGCGGTGGTCGTGCTGCATCTCGGCAGCCTGCATCTGGGCGCCGTCGCCGGCCTGAGTGGTGCGCTGGCGACCTGCGTCGGCTGGAATCTCGGACTATGGTGGCTGGGGCGACGGAAGGTCGCTGCGGTCCGATAGGTCTCTCCACGTCATTGCGAGCGAAGTGTTCAGCCCGGAGACATAGCTTACACCTGTTCGGGGACATAGTTGACAGTTTTGGGGTCGCGCAGATCAATCGCTGCGATCTGATGTGCGGCAAAGAAAATTCCGAACTTTCCGTCGGCACTGAGTGGCCGGATAGCCAGCCGCTCACCTCGGAAGGCTTGCGGGACTTTCCAGAGCCGCCCCTCGAAACTGACGTAGGCCTTCGTGCTCGACACGGAACGGATGCTCTCACCCTCGTCGTATTCGACGATCGGAAGCCGGTCTGGCATCGCACGTTGGCTCGGTTGATAGCGGCTTGCCGGCACGTCGAAGTTCAAGGCCTCGTGCGGCCGGTCGAGATTGTAGATGGAGCGCCATCCGTCGAGTGCCCGCTGGACATCGGGAAGATCACGGTAGCGCCTGAAGGCAAACACCTCGGCCTTCAGACTACGGTGGAAGCGTTCGTTCTTGCCGCGGCTCTGAGGATGGTAGGGCCGGCTGTGGATCGTTCGAACGCCGAGCTTCAGAAGCCAGACCGTCAACGCGGTCCAGGGGTCTTCGAGGGTAAATCCCCAGGGGCCACCATTGTCGACGAACATCGCATCCGGCAGTCCATAACGGCGGAACGTCGTCTCCAAATGTCCTTTGACCGTAGAGCCGCGCTCGTTGTCACAAGCCGCCAGGCACAACGAGAAGCGGGAGTGATCGTCCAACGCTGTCAGCGGATGACAGGACACACCGTTCTCCAGCGCACTGTGCCCCTTGAAGTCCATCTGCCACAGCTGATTGGGCGCATCCTTCTCGAACCGCGTGTAGGGCTGTCCGGGCGCGCCTGCAGGCTCGACCACTCGATCGTAGCGGCGCAGGATGGTGTGCACGGTGGATATCGCCGGGACAGCTTGACCATCACGCTCAAGACACCGTGCGAGCTTGCGCGCGCCCCAGGCCGGGTGAGCATCGCGCAATGCGACAATCTGCTGCTCGGTCGCAGCCGCGGTGCGCTCCGGACTTCGATGAGGCCGCCGCGACCGATCCGCCAGCGCCGTGTCCCCAGCGTCATGCCGCTGGATCCATTTGTAGCCCGTCTGAGGGCTGATGCCGAACCGCCGACACAGCTCCCGCCGGTTCGCCCCTTCCTGCTTGGCAAGCATCACAAACTCTCGTCGCTGGTCCATGACAGACACCTCTCGCCACGGCATCGCTCGCCCCTCTGCTTGACGAATCGAGCCGATTTTGAAGTGTCAACCATCTCCCCGAACACCCGTCAGCTATGTCCCCGGGCTGAACAGAAGCGAAGCAATCCAGGGCTGCGGGCGGGACTCTGGATTGCTTCGGCGCAAAGGCGCCTCGCAATGACGGCGGTTGTTGATCGATTGACCTCGCCACACTCGGTGTCATTCCGGGCTCGCGCTTTGCGCGCCCCGGAATGACACCCAGCTACGACTTCGGCAATTTCGCCTTCAGCGCATACAGCGCGTCGATCGCCTCGCGCGGCGTCATCTCGTCCGGATGCAGCGCCTTCACCGCGGCGATCAGCTCTTCCGCTTCCTTCGACATGGTGGGCTCGACCGCCGCGCGCGAGGGCACCGCGAACAGCGGCAGATCATCGACCAGCGCGCGGGCGTTCTGGCCGCGGTCGGCGGCCTCCAGTTTCGCCAGCACCGATTTGGCGCGGCTGATCACGGCCGGCGGCAGGCCGGCGAGCTTCGCCACCTGGATGCCGTAGGAGCGGTCGGCGGAGCCGGGCAGCACCTCGTGCAGGAACACGACGTCGCCCTGCCATTCCTTGACCCGCACCGTGGCGTTGAACAGCCGCGGCAGCTTGGCGGCGAGCGCCGTCAGCTCGTGATAATGCGTGGCGAACAGCGTGCGGCAGCGGTTGCTCTCGTGCAGGTGCTCGATCGCCGCCCAGGCGATGGAGAGGCCGTCGAAGGTCGCGGTGCCGCGCCCGATCTCGTCGAGGATCACCAGCGCGCGCTCGCCGGCCTGGTTGAGGATCGCCGCGGTCTCGACCATCTCGACCATGAAGGTCGAGCGTCCGCGCGCCAGATCATCGGCGGCGCCGACGCGCGAGAACAGCCGGTCGACGATGCCGATGCGGGCACGGCTCGCCGGCACGAATGAGCCGATCTGGGCGAGCAGGGCAATCAGCGCGTTCTGGCGCAGGAAAGTGGACTTACCCGCCATGTTGGGGCCGGTGAGCAGCCAGAGCTGACCGCTCTTGTGCCCCGGCGTCGGCGACAGGTCGCAGGAATTGGCGATGAACGGCTGCCCCTCACGCTTCAGCGCCTGCTCCACCACCGGATGACGGCCGCCCTCGATGGCGAAGCCCAGCGAGCCGTCGACCTCCGGGCGCACATAATTGTCGTCGACCGCGAGCTTCGCCAGCGCAGTGGCGACATCGAGCATCGCGAAGCCGTGCGCGGCGGCGCGCAGATCGTCGCCGATCGCGAGCGCCTGTGCGCACAGCCGGTCGAAGATCTCGAGCTCGAGATTGAGCGCGCGCTCGCCGGCATTCGCAATCTTGGCCTCGATCTCGCCGAGCTCTGATGTCGTGAAGCGCACCTGGCCCGCCAGCGTCTGGCGGTGGATGAAGGTCGCGTTCAACGGCGCCGACATCAGCTTGTCGCCGTGCTGCGCGGTGACCTCGACGAAATAGCCGAGCACGTTGTTGTGCCGGATCTTCAGCGCCTTCACGCCGGTCTGGTCGGCATAGCGCGCCTGCATCGAGGCGACGACGAGCCGCGAGGCGTCGCGCAGATTGCGTGTCTCGTCGAGCGTCGCATCATAGCCGGATCGGACGAAGCCGCCGTCGCGCTTGATCAGCGGCAGCTGCTCGTCGAGCGCACGGGCGAACTCCTCGGCGAGCGTGCGCGCCGGCCGCGCCAGCGCGGACATGACCGACGCCACCTCCTGCGGCGGCTGGTCGAGCGCCGACAGCCGCGCCAGCGCCTGGTCGGCCGCAACGATACCGTCGCGCAGAGCGGCGAGATCGCGCGGACCGCCGCGGCCGACGGACAGCCGCGCCATAGCACGGGTCATGTCGGGCGCGCCGCGCAGGATCGAGCGGATGTCCTCGCGCGCGGCGCTGTCGGCGACGAAGACGTTGACGGCATCGAGCCGCCGGCCGATCTGCACCGGCTCCGTCAGCGGCGCGGCGAGCCGCTGCGCCAGCAGGCGCGAGCCGGCCGAGGTCACCGTGCAGTCGATCGCGTCGAGCAGCGAGCCGCGGCGCTCGCCGGCGAGCGTGCGCGTCAGTTCGAGGTTGGCGCGCGTCGCCGGATCGATCGCCATCGTGCTGCCGGTCGCCTCGCGCGCCGGCGGCGCCAGCGGCGGGCGCTGCCCCACTTGCGTACGTTCGACATAGGTGACGCAGGCGGCCGCCGCGGTCGCTTCCAAACGCGACAGCACCGCGAGGCCGTCCATGGTGGCGACGGCGAAATAGTCGCACAGCCGCCGTTCGGCGGTGGCCCCGTCGAACACGTCGCGCGTGAGCGGCGTCACCGCGGCGAGCTCGCGCAGCACCGGCTCGAACGCTTCGTCCGAGTACAGCGCGTCGGAGACGATGACTTCGTTGGGATTGATCCGTGCCAAGGTCGCCGTCAGCTCGGCGAACGCGCATTCGGTGACGATGAAGTCCGACGTCGAGATATCGATCCAGGCAAGCCCGAGCCGGTCGCCGCCGGAGGAGCCGCGGCTGCGCGCGATCGACAGCAGATAGTTGTTGGCGCGCGCATCGAGCAGATTGTCTTCCGTCAGCGTGCCCGGCGTGACCACGCGCACCACGCCGCGCTTGACCACGCTCTTGTTGCCGCGCGCCCGCGCCGCCGCCGGATCCTCCATCTGCTCGCAGACGGCGACGCGGATGCCCTGTGCGATCAAGCGATGCAGATAGTCCTCGGAGCGCTCCACCGGCACGCCGCACATCGGGATGTCCTGGCCCAGGTGCTTGCCGCGCTTGGTCAGCACGATGCCGAGCGCTTTCGAGGCGGCTTCCGCATCCTCGAAGAACAGCTCGTAGAAGTCGCCCATCCGGTAGAACAGCATCAGCCCCGGATGCGCTGCCTTGATGTCGAGATACTGCTCCATCATCGGCGTGAGCTTGGCCGGCGCCTCGGCGGGCGCGGCCGCAGGCACTGATTCTTGCGGAACCGGGGCGGAGATGGGCTGCTGGATCGTCATGGCGCGGAAACTAGCCAATTTGCCCGGACGGTCCTACCGCTTTGCAGGCGATGTCCCGGTTTTCCACGATGAGCGGTGCCTGCTGTTGCACCTCCCCCGCTTGCGGGGGAGGTCGTATTGCATCGGAGATGCGATACGGGTGGGGGAAGTCTCTCCTCACGGGGATTCTCGCTTGGGGCGGCCCCCACCCCAACCCTCCCCCGCAAGCGGGGGAGGGGGCGCACCGCTCGCGTTGAGAGAGCGTCGCATACGACAGCGCCGCGCATGCCACCCCGCGCTCCCGTCATTTGACCTGCCCCGATCGCACTCCTAAAACCGCCGTCAATTCTGACCAGAAACACGAAAGTTCGGGAGAAAGCGATGCGAGACGTGTTCATTTGTGATGCGGTGCGGACTCCGATCGGCCGGTTCGGCGGCGCGCTGGCCAAGGTGCGCACCGACGATCTCGCGGCCACCCCGCTCAAGGCGCTCAAGGCGAAGCATCCCAATCTCGACTGGGCTGCCGTCGACGAGGTGTTCTTCGGCTGCGCCAACCAGGCCGGCGAGGACAACCGCAACGTCGCGCGCATGGCGCTGCTGCTCGCGGGCCTGCCGGATTCAATTCCGGGCCAGACCTTGAACCGTCTCTGCGCCTCCGGTCTCGACGCGGTCGGCGCGGCGGGACGTGCGATCCGCGCCGGCGAGGTCGCTCTCGCGATCGCGGGCGGCGTCGAATCCATGACGCGCGCGCCGTTCGTGCAGGGCAAGGCGACGGAGGCGTTCTCGCGCTCGGCCGAGATCTTCGACACCACGATCGGCTGGCGCTTCATCAATCCGCTGATGAAGCAGCAGTATGGCGTCGATTCGATGCCGGAGACCGGCGAGAACGTCGCCGAGGAATTCCAGGTCTCGCGCGCCGACCAGGACGCGTTCGCGATCCGCTCCCAGCAGCGCGCCGGAAAGGCCATCGCCTCGGGCTATTTCGCCGCCGAGATCACGCCGGTCATGGTGCCCGGCGGCAAGGCCGGCCCTGTGACGGTGGACAAGGACGAGCATCCGCGCCCCGAGACCACGCTCGAAGGTCTGGCCAAACTGAAGCCGATCGTGCGCAATCCGGGCACGGTCACCGCCGGCAACGCCTCGGGCGTCAATGACGGCGCCGCCGCCATGATCCTCGCTTCCGAAGCCGCCGTGAAGAAGCACGGCCTCACGCCGCGCGCGCGCGTTCTCGGCCTCGCCTCGGCCGGCGTGCCGCCCCGCATCATGGGCATCGGCCCGGTGCCGGCGGTGCGCAAGCTGATGGAGCGGCTCGGCCTCAAGATCACCGATTTCGACCTGATCGAGCTGAACGAGGCGTTCGCGTCCCAGGGCATCGCCTGCCTGCGCCAGCTCGGCGTCGCCGAGGACGCCGATTTCGTCAACCCGCATGGCGGCGCCATCGCGCTCGGTCATCCGCTCGGCATGAGCGGCGCGCGCATCGCGATGACCGCGGTGCACGGCCTCGAGGTCCGCGGCGGCAAGCGTGCGCTCGCCACGATGTGCGTCGGCGTCGGCCAGGGCGTCGCGCTGGCGATCGAGACGATCAACTGACGACGCGCTGAGCGCTTCGTCATTCCGGGCAGCCCGCAGGGCTGAACCCGGAATCTGGAGATGAGTCCTGCAATATCGAGATTCCGGGTTCGACGCTGGCGCGTCGCCCCCGGAATGACGGAGTCCTGACGATGACCATCTCCCGCGAACAGGACGTCACGCCGGCGGTGCTGGCGGTGATGGAGCGCACCGAGAACCCGCGGCTGCGCGAGATCATGGTGTCGCTGATCAAGCACCTGCACGGCTTCGTCCGCGATGTCAGGCTTACCGAGGTCGAATTTCGCGAAGCCGCCGCCATCATCGCCGAACTCGGTCAGCGCACCAACGACAGCCACAACGAAGTCGTGCTGATGGCCGGCTCGCTCGGCGTCTCGCCGCTGGTCTGCCTGCTCAACAATGGCGATGGCGGCAACACCGAGACCGCGCAGTCGCTGCTCGGCCCGTTCTGGCGGTTGAACTCGCCGCGCACTGATAACGGCGGCTCGATCGTGCGCTCGGCGACATCAGGCCCGGCGCTGTTCGTGCACGGTCGCGTGGTCGATCCGAACGGCGCGCCGGTCGCCGGCGCCGAGGTCGACGTCTGGCACGCCTCGCCGGTCGGCTACTACGAGAACCAGGATCCCCATCAGGCCGACATGAACCTACGCGGCAAGCTCGTGACCGATGCCGATGGCCGCTTCTGGTTTCGCTCGGTGATGATGGTCGGCTATCCCATCCCGACCGACGGTGTCGTCGGCCGCCTGCTGAAGGCGCAGGGCCGCCATCCCTATCGCCCGGCGCATCTGCATGCGCTGATCGTCAAGCCGGGATTCAAGGTCCTGATCTCGCAGGTCTACGACCCCAACGACCCGCACATCGACAGCGACGTGCAGTTCGGCGTCACGAAGGCGCTGCTCGGCAATTTCGTCCGCCACGACGAGCCGCATCCGACGGACGCCGACGTCACCACGCCCTGGTATTCGCTCGATCACGTCTACCGGATGGAGATCGGCGACACCGTGCTGCCGCGCGCGCCGATCAAGTAGCGATTCGGAATATCCATGCTAGTGTGGGCTAAGCTGCAACCCTGAAGGGACGGCGCCCACATGTCCTCCACCGACTTGCCGTCCGTCGCCGAGCCCGCCGCGTTGACGGCGACGATGCGCGAGGCGGGTGTGCTCCAGTCCGGCGCGGTCTCCGACGTCGCCGTGATCAGCGACCGGCCGATGCTGGTGTCGCGCATCATCCGTCTTGGTTTGTCCTATAACGGCGCGGCCCCGGACGCGCCGAAGGCGCTGATCCTGAAAATCCCGATGCCGGCCTTCGCCAAGACGCTGTGGCGGGGCGGGCGCCACGAGGTCAATTTTTATCGCGGACTGGCGCGGCTCATGCCGACGGGCCTGGTGCCCGGCTCTTACGGCGGCGCGTGGGACGAAGCCGCGCTCACCTGGCACTTGCTGCTCGAGGATCTCACCGACACGCACCAGACGGCGACGCCATGGCCGCTGCCGCCCGCGCTGCCCCAGGCCGAGGGGATCGTGCGGGCGCTGGCGCGGCTGCATGCGGCGTGGTGGGACGATCCGCGGCTCGGCGTGTCCATCGGCAGCTTCGCGACCGCGGACGAGCGCGCCGAGCGCAGCAGGACCTTTGCCGGCCACTATCAGCGCTTCGCCGATCAGTTGGGAGACCGCCTGAGCGCGGACCGGCGCGCGGTCTACGAACGCCTGATGGCGGCGACGCCGCGGCTCTCGGAACGCTATCTGTCGCGGCGAAACCTCAGCATTGCGCATGGCGACGCGCATGTCTGGAATTTTCTGGTGCCGAAGGCCGCCGACAGCGACGACGTGCGCGCCTTTGATTTCGACCAGTGGCGGATCGGCGTGCCCGCGAACGATCTCGCCTACATGATCGCGCTGCAAATCTATCCCGACCGTCGGGCGCGGATCGAGCGGCCGTTGCTCGACAGCTATCATCAGACATTGGTCGCAGGCGGTGTGACCGGCTACGACAGGGCGGCGCTGGATCAGGACTATCGTCTCGCCGTGCTCTGGCACATCGCCCAGCCGGTCTGGCAATGGGCGATCCAGCTCCCGCCGGTGATCTGGTGGAATAATCTCGAGCGCATCTTCCTTGCGTTCGACGATCTCGGCTGCCGCGAATTGCTGGACTGACGGCGCTTCCCTCGCGACAGGGCCGCACGCGCGCGGCGAGGTCTTTGTCGCTACACGTCACTGCGGTGCATTTGCCGGCGTCGCTAGCAGCCCCCTTAACGATCACCAGAGATTGTTCGCCGGCCTTAAACCGCCGGCCAGCATCGGCGCGACATATCGGCATGGGCATGGCGTTCGACATGGTCACGGACGGGAGCGGCGTTCTCGGGACGGGAGCTGGCTTGCTAAAGCACGGATATTGTGCTTTAACGTTCCCGATGGCCGGAAGCACTTACGATCAGGCTGTTCGCTACCGTCTGCTCCTCTCCCCCGAGGCGCGGGACGCGATCGAGGCGACCTTCGCCGACTATGCCCGGATGATGGACATGCTCGACGAGATCGCTGCTGGCAAAGGCATCGGCGCCAATCTCGTCACGCTGCACGGCCATGCCTACGACCCGATCCGCAAGGCCACGCGGCTGCCGTCGCGCCTCGTCACGCTCGGCTTGCGCGACCGTGCCGCCTATCGCGCCGCCTCGAACCCGCGGCTGCCGCTCGACGACCGTCTGGTGAATGTCAGGAATGCCGGCATGTTGTCGCTCGGCACCGCGCGCGGTCGCTTCGCGATCCCGTTCGAGGTGACCGGCTACGTCGCGGGCTGGCCGCACGCGACGCCGGCGCAGCTCGTGCGCACGGACCAAGATGACTTCGAAGTCCATTTCGGCGTTACCGCAACGTCACACGCTCGTCTCAGCCCAACAGTCAGCCCACGAAAGGACCACGTCATGCTCGCCGAACACGCGCCGGCTCCCGACACGCTCCTGTCACGCGCCGGGCGCCTCATCGCCGGGATCGCCTATGGAGCGATCGAAAAGGCCGAGGACAAGAACCGGGTCGCGCTGGTCAGCCAGGCGATCCGCGAGATCGAGCAGGCCGAGCGCGAATCGCGCGAGAGCCTGTCGCATGCGCGCGCGGAGGAATATCGGCTCAATGCACGCCGCGCCGAGATCGAGCGCGAGACGACCGTGCTGGCCGAGCAGATCCGCGTCGCCATCGTCGAGCACCGCGACGATCTCGCCCGCGCCGGCATCGCCCGGCAGATGGATCTCGAAGCCCAGTTCGAGGTGCTGTCGAAGGCGATCGACGAGAATGCCGAGCGCATCGATGCGGTGCTGACGACCCTGCGTGCGATTCTGTCGAGCCTGCAGGACGCGCAGGCGCGTCTCGCCGAACTCGAACGCAGCGAGGCGCTCGCCGACCAGCCGAAGGCCACATCGCGCAAGGGGCCGGATGCCGGCCTCGCCAAGGCCGCGCGCGCCTCCCGCGTCATCGCCCGCGCCACCGGCGTGCCGGAAGGCATCCCGCCGTCGCCCGACATCGACGAATTGTCGAAGCTGAAGCGTGACAAGGACATCGCCGAGCGGCTGGCGCGGCTGAAATCGCAGAATTGAACGGGCGGGGGCGCGTCGTCCCATGACCATCGTCGACCATTTCATGCAACCCGAGGTGCGGCCGTTCGCGATTGCCGCCGTGATGATCGTTCTGGTCGGCGGCGTCGAGATCGGCTCGATGCTGATCGGCCTGTCGATCAGCGAGCTGCTCGGCCAGACCGTCGATCTCGGTCACGACGGCCACAGCACCAGCGTCGGCCACGTGCTGTCCTGGATCAATGTCGGCGGCGTGCCGCTGATGATCTGCATCCTGCTCGCGCTCGGCATCTTCTCGATCACGGGCTTTCTGATCCAGGATGCCGCGCGGCTGGTGGCGGTGGCGCTGCCGCCAACGGCCGCGGGCGTGCTCGCCGCCGTCGTCACGGTGCCGCTGCTGCGGCGCTCGACGCGCTACGCGGCGCGGCTGGTGCCGCAGGATGAGAGCTATGCGGTCGGGCTGTCCGATCTCGTCGGCCGCACCGGCGAGGTGGCGGTCGGCCCGCTCGATGGCGGGCTGCCCGGCCGCGTCCGCGTCAAGGACGTCCACGGCAACTGGCACATGGTGACGGCCTCGGCCGCGCCGGGCTCGCCGTCCTTGCCGGTGGGCGCGTCGGTTCTCCTCGTCGACCGCAAGGATGGCCGCTTCATCGCGATCGCCGCAGCCGACGAGCTCACGAACTCCAAGACACCTTAGTTCCAAGACACTTTCCTCAACCCGAAAGTAAATCCCATGTTTGATCTGGTTCTGCCTGCGTCGATCGGCGTTGTGCTGCTGGTCGTTCTCGGCACTGTCTTTGCCGTTCTCTACCATCGGTCCACCCGCGACGAGGCGTTCGTGCGTACCGGCCTGGGCGGCAAGAAGGTGGTGCTCGACGGCGGCGCCGTGGTGCTGCCGATCTTCCACTCCATCGCGCGCGTCAACCTCAAGACCTTGCGGCTCCGCGTCGAGCGCTCGAAGAAGGATTCGCTGATCACCAAGGACCGCATGCGCGTCGACATCGACGCCGAGTTCTACGTGCGCGTGAAGCCCGACGTGGATTCGATCGCACTGGCGGCGCAGACGCTCGGCGCCGTCACCAACAATGCCGAATTGCTGCGCGACCAGGTCGAGGCCAAGTTCGTCGACGGCCTGCGCTCGGTCGCGGCGACGATGGAGCTGTTGGACCTGCAGGAGAAGCGCTCGGATTTCGTCAAGCACGTCCAGGCCGCAGTCGAGGCCGACGTGCAGTCCAACGGCCTGGAGCTGGAATCGGTCTCGCTGACCAAGCTCGACCAGACCGACATCTCGTTCTTTAACGCCGAGAACTTCTTCGACGCCGAAGGCCTGACGCTGTTGAAGACGGTCACCGAGACGCGGCGCCGCGACCGCAACGCGATCGTACGCGACAATGAGGTCGCGATCGCGCAGAAGGACCTCGAGGCGCGCCAGCTCACGCTCCAGATCGAGCGCACCAAGAAGGAGGCCGAGCTCAGCCAGGAGCGCGACATCGCCAACAAGACCGCGAGCACCCGCGCCGAGGTCGCAAGCGCGACGCAGACGGCGTGGCAGACCGAGGAGAATGCGCGCATCGAGGCGCAGCAGAAGATCGCGCAGCGCGAGGCGGAAGCCTTGAAGGTGCGAGAGACCGCGGCGATCGAAAGCAATCTCGCGATCAACCGCCGCAAGACCGACGCCGACCGCGAGATCCAGATCGCGACGCAGGACAACGACATCCAGATCGCGACCAAGAGCAAGGAAACCTCGGAAGCGCGCGCGGTCGCCAAGGCGGCCGAGGCGCTTGCGGTCTCCGCGGAGGAAAAGGTGACGACGGCGCGCGCCATCGAAATCGCCGACCGCGAACGTCAGACCGCGGTCATGGCGGCGCGGAAAGAGGCCGAGCAGCGCTCGACCGGCATTACCGTTGCCGCCGAGGCAGAAAAGCGCGCCGCGGTCGATCGCGGCGAGGCGGCCAAGACCCTGGCCGAGGCGGAGGCCGAGGCCAACAAGATCAAGGCCGTCGGCGTGCGCCAGATCGGCGAGGCGGAAGCCGCGGTCATCCTGATGAAGAACGAAGCCCAGAACAAGCTCGGCAGCAACGTGATCGATTTCGAGCTCGCCAAGCAGCGCATCGCGACCATGCCGGCCGCGCTCGGCGAGATGGTCAAGCCGATCGCCAATCTGAAGGACGTGCGCATCCTGCACACCGGCGGCGCGTTCGGCGGCAACGGCGGTGCCGGCGGCAATGTCGGCTTCGGCGAAGGCCTCGCCGGCGAACTGCTGCGCGTGCACGCGCTGAAGCCCTTGATCGACGAGATCCTGGTGCAGTCCGGCTTCAAGCCCGGCGACGATCCGGTGCAGGCGCTGGCCGGCGTGATCCTGCCGACGGCCGAGGCCAGGCCCGCTGCCGCACCGGCGAAGATCGAGCCGCTGCAGAAGCCGTAGGCCAAAATGTGAAAAGGGAGGCCCCGGGGCTGGGGGCGGCGCTGGAGGAGCCACCGCCCCCGCCCGGCACATCACGAGTGGGGCGCTCATGAGGTGCAGTCCCTGCGCGCAACTCATACGCAGAGAACCGAGTGGGGTGAGCAGAAGATAGCCGGAAACGCGCCGGATTGAAGTTACAAATCCATCACGTCGCGGTCACCTTTTTGCTATCCCGCCCCCACCCTGTCTCGACAGCGCGCGCATTTTCCGTCGCGGGGGAAGCGGTCACTCCATGACGGCGTGGTCGGCCGGGGCGGACTGCGCGCGCAACGCGGTGCGCGTCGAGCCGATCATGACCGCGAGCGGGATCGAGACCAGGATGAACGTCATGACCAGCTGGTAGTCGTGCGAGAATGCCAGGATCTGCGCCTGCACGGTCACCATCGCGTCGGCCATCGCGCGCCCGGCATCGGTGGACAGGTTCAGGAGGCCGGCAACATTGGGCATCTGCAGCGCGTGATTGAACGGGTTGATGTGCTCGACCAGGATCGCGTGGTTGCGCCGTGTTCCCTCGGTGAGCTGCGCGATCGCGATCGAGATGCCGATCGAGCTTGCGACATTTCGCACCAGGGTCAGCATCGAGGTTCCATCAGTCCGCAACTCGCCCGGCAAGGTCAGGAATGCCACGGTCGAAAGCGGCACGAACACGAGGCCGAAGCCGAACCCCTGCATGATGCTGATGGTGATGATCTCGGGCACGCCAGTCTGGTCGGTCCACGCCGTCATCTGGAACAGCGACACTGCGGTCAGCGCCAGGCCGACGATGATCAGCGTGCGCGCCTCGATATAGCGCAAGAGACGCCCGACCAGCATCATCGCGACGAAGGTGCCGCAGCCGCGGGTCGCGAGCAGCACGCCGGCGGTGATGATGGGATAGCCGATGACGTTCTGCAGGAACGGCGACGACAGCGCCATGGTCGAGAAAAGCACGAGGCCCATCACCGTCATGAACACGCAGCCGCCGACGAAATTGCGGTCCTTGAACAGCGCGAACTGGATGAACGGCCGCTGCGTCGTCAGCGAATGCGCCAGGAAATAATAGAAGCCGACGGCGGCGATGATGAACTCGATGATGATCTCGTTGCTCTCCAGCCAGCCCTGGTCCTCGCCGCGGTCGAGCGCGATCTGCAGCGAGCCGATGCCGATGGCGAGCGCCGCGAAACCGAACCAGTCGAAGGTCAGCTCCGCGTTCGGCTTGGTCTCCTCCATGAACGCCATCAGGCCGAGCACGGTCACGGCGCCGAACGGCAGGTTGACGAAGAACACCCAATGCCAGGAATAGGTCTCGGTCAGCCAGGCGCCGAGCGACGGCCCCATGATCGGGCCGAGCATCACGCCCATGCCCCAGATCGCCATCGCCTTGGCGCGCTCATGCAGCGCGTAGGAGTCGAGCATGACCGCCTGCGACAGCGGCACCAGCGAGGCGCCGAACACGCCCTGCAGGAGGCGGAACAGCACCATCTGGGTGATGTCCTGGGCGAGCCCGCACATCACGGAGGCGATGGTGAAGCCGGCCGAGCAGACGATGAAGGTGCGCTTGCGGCCGAAGCGGTTGGCGATCCATCCCACCGGCGCGGTCATGATCGCGGCCGCGACGATGTAGGACGTCAGCACCCAGTTGATCTGGTCCTGCGAGGCCGACAGCGTGCCCTGCATGTAGGGCAGCGCGACGTTGGCGATGGTGGTGTCGAGCGCCTGCATGATCGTCGCCGTCATGGCGCAGATCGTCACCATGTTCCGGCGGAGGCCCGGAACTGCTGATGAGGCCGCAGGCGCGGTCATGACGCTACTCGTCCTTGTCCGCCGCGTGCGCCGATCCGAACAGCCCGGCCAGCGTGCGCTCGTGGCCGGTATCGATCGACACGTTGACGCTCATGCCGGCCTTGAGCTTCGCGACGAACCTGTCGGCCTTGTCGAAATAGATCCGGACCGGCACGCGCTGCACGACCTTGACGAAATTGCCGCTTGCATTTTGCGGCGGCAGGATCGCGAACTGCGCGCCGGTGCCCGGCGACAGCGAGCCGACCGTGCCCTTGAAGCGGTGGTTGGGGAAGGCATCGACGTCGAGCTCGACCGGCTGGCCGACCGCGACATAGGTGAAGTCGCTCTCCTTCGGGTTGGCGTCGACCCAGGGATTGCTGATGTCGATCACCGAGAACACCGGCGTGCCCGCGGCCACGAAGCGGCCGAGCTGGATCTGGTCGACCTGGGTCGCGATGCCCGGCATCGGCGCGCGCAAGGTGGTGTGGTCGAGGTCGCGCTGCGCGTCGTCCAGCTTGGCCTTTGCCTGGACGTAAGGCGGGAACTGCTCCAGCGGCAGATCGGGATTGCCGAGCAGCTGCGTTTTCGCGTTCGACAGCTGCTGCTTGATGTACTGCGCCTGTGCGCCGGCGGTCACCAGCGCATTCGCGGCATTGTCGAGGTCGAGCTGCGAGCCGAAATTGCTCTTGGCGAGCGTCTGCTTGCGCTCGACGTCCTTCTGCTTCAGGTCGATGCCCTGCTGCGCGAGATCGAGCATCTGGCCGTAGATCTTGATGTTGGCGGTGAGGTTGTCGTAGCTGATGCGCGCCTGCTCCAGCGCCGCCTTGGCCTGGTCGACCGCCAGGCGATAGGGCACGGGGTCGATCTCGAACAGCTCGTCGCCCTTCTGCACCTGCTGGCCTTCCTTGACGACGACCTTGACGATCTTGCCGGAGATGTCGGGGGTGATGAGCACCTTCTGGGCGCCGACATAGGCGTCGTCGGTCGTCACGTAGCGGCCGCCATTGAGATACAGCACGAGGCCGCCGATGGCGGCGACAAGGGGCAGCACGACCAGCAGCAGCGTGCGACGGTAGCGGCGCAGCAATCCGGGGCGCGCCGGCTTCGCGTCGGCGGCCGCGGGCGGCGCCGCATCCGGGCTGGCCTTCTGGTCGGGGGCGAGTTTCAGGGCGGGCTCAGCCATAGCGCTGCTCCTTTCGCTGCTCGTCGCACAGCGACTGCAGGGCGTTTCTCACGTTTTCCTTGATGGCTTCGAGATGGGTCATCAGCCGCTCGGCATCACCGGCGCTGATGCCCTGGAGGGCGGTGTCGGTCAGATCGCTGCGCAGCACCGCGAGCTTCGCGAGCAGCGGGCGCGCGGCCTTCTTCAGATAGAGCCGGTTGACGCGGCGGTCGCTGTCGTCGCCGCGCCGCTCGATCAGCCCGGCCTCGGCGAGCTTGTCGATCAGCCGTGTCAGCGTGATCGGCTGCATCTCCATCTGCTCGGCGAGCTCGGACTGCTTCATCCCCTCGTTGCGCTCGACCTTCGCCAGCACGGCCCATTGCGCCCGGGTCATGCCGAAGCGCGCCGCCTCCTTGTCGGCATAGGCGCGCACCAGGCGCTGCAGCTCGCCGAGCGTAAACAGGAAGTTCACGTCTACCGACGTGCGGGTCATGGCTGATCTCGATTCCAAGAGGGGGAACTAAGCTTTGGCTGTAATGAGCCTCGGATATGATAAGCAAGCTTATGAATATTTGATGGCCCTGCCGAGCGCACCCGCCCCGCCGCAGATGCATGGCTCGGCCGCGGCCTTTGGCGAGACCGGCCCGAGATGCTAGATTGTCAGCAATGACCCTCGCAAAGCCCACCTTCCCGGCGCCGGACCACGACCATGGCCGCTGCGCGGCCGATGCCCTGGACCATGCCGAGCGCATCTGCGCCCAGCGCGGCCAGAAGTTCACGCAGCAGCGCCGCCAGGTGTTGGAGGCGCTGCTGTCGAGCCACCGGCCGCTCGGCGCCTACGAGATCATCGAGGAACTTGCCAAGGTCGCCGCGCGGCCGGCGCCGATCACAGTCTATCGCGCGCTCGAGTTCCTGATGGCGAACGGCCTGGTGCACCGCATCGAGAGCCGCAATGCCTTCCTCGCCTGCGCCCATGACCACGAGCAGACCGCGCTGGTGGCGTTCCTGATCTGCGAGAGCTGCGGCGCCGTCGGCGAGGTTCCGGCAGCGCCGATCGCCGAAAGCCTGAAGCTGGCCGCCGCGGCATCGGGCTTCACGCCGAAACTGTCGGTCGTCGAGATCACCGGGCTGTGCGCCCATTGCCAGAAGGCGGCGTGAGAACGCTCACTGCGGCGCAAGCTGTACACGTGTGAATGACCGTCGTATTCGAGTTTCTGCGCGAGACCGGTGCGCGCGCAGGGAGAGGCCAGCACCGCCGCTCTACCTCCGCATCATCTCCGACCGACCAAGACAAAGCTGACCACACCTTGATGGCGGTCCAGAAAACGAAACGCGCCAGGGAGCCAACGTCCTCGTGTCCGCAACGCCAACCTCATCCGCCGCGACCCGGCCGCTCGGCCTGGGCGCGATCGCCGTCATCCTCGTGCTGTGCCTGTCCTGGGCGTTCAACCAGATCGCCGTGAAGCTCGCGCTGCCTGAAATTCCGCCGCTGCTGCAGGCCACCTTCCGTTCGCTCGGTGCGCTGCCGGTGCTGCTGGTGTTCGCGCGGGTGCGCGGCGTGAAGATGTTCGAGCGCGACGGCACGCTGGGGCTCGGCCTGGTGGCAGGCCTGCTGTTCGGCTTGGAATTCGTGCTGATCTATCAGGGCCTGCTGCTGACCTCGGCGTCGCGCGCCATCGTGTTCCTGTATACCGCGCCGTTCTTCGTCGCGCTCGGCTCGTTCCGCTTCCTCGGCGAACGGATGGGCCCGGCGCAATGGGGCGGGCTGGCGCTCAGCTTCACCGGTGTGGCGCTCGCGATCGGCATTCCCCAGGCCGATGTCGACGGCCGCGTGCTGCTCGGCGATCTCCTGGTGGTCGGCGGCGGCCTGCTCTGGGGCGTGACCACGGTGTTCGTCAAAGGCACCCGGCTGCGCTTCATCGCGCCCGAGCGGGCATTGGGGTACCAGGTGGCGGTCTCCGTCCCGATCATGGCCGTGGCGGCCCTCATTGCCGGGGAGCGGTTGACCCAGGTTCCCAGCCCGTTCGTGATCGGCCTGATGGCCTACCAGTCGATCTGGGTGGTCGGGACCACGTTCACGGTCTGGTTCGCCCTGATCAAGGCCTACTCGGCCAGCAAATTGTCGGCATTTACTTTCATCACCCCTTTATTCGGGGTGGTGGCGAGCTATTTCATCCTGCATGACGCCCTGACGCTGGCCTTTGGCCTGGCTGCCGTGCTTGTGATCGTTGGGCTTTTTCTCGTAAACCGCCCGAACCGCGTGGTCCTGGCCGCGACTGATCCATTGCTGAATGTCACCAAAACCTGATATCCGAGCGCCCATGAACAAGCCCGAGATCCTGACCGAGAACACTTCAGCGTCCGATGTCGCCGGACCCGCTCCCCGGCATCGGACCACCCGCGTCATGGTCGGCAACGTCGCCGTCGGCGGCGGCGCCCCGATCGTGGTGCAGTCGATGACCAACACCGACACCGCCGACGTCGACCAGACGGTGGCCCAGGTTGCAGCGCTGGCGCGCGCCGGGTCCGAGATGGTCCGCATCACGGTCGACCGCGAGGAGGCCGCCGCGGCCGTCCCGCAGATCCGCGAGCAGCTCGACAAGCGCGGCATCACCACGCCCTTGATCGGCGACTTCCACTATATCGGCCACAAGCTGCTGACCGACTATCCGGCCTGCGCCGAGGCGCTGGCGAAATACCGCATCAATCCCGGCAATGTCGGCTTCAAGGACAAGCGGGACACGCAATTCTCGACCATCATCGAGCTCGCCAACAAATACGGCAAGCCGGTCCGCATCGGCGCCAATTGGGGCTCGCTCGATCAGGAGCTGCTCAGCAAGCTGATGGACGAGAACGCGGCTTCCGCGAACCCGCGCGATGCGCGCGCGGTGATGCGCGAAGCCATGGTGCAGTCGGCATTGCTGTCGGCCGCCCGGGCCCAGGAGCTCGGCATGCCGAAGGACCGCATCATCCTGTCGGCCAAGGTCTCGGCCGTGCAGGACCTGATCGCGGTCTATCAGGACCTCGCCGCACGCTCCGACTACGCCATCCATCTCGGCCTCACCGAGGCCGGCATGGGCTCGAAGGGCATCGTCGCCTCCTCGGCGGCGCTCGGCATCCTGCTGCAGCAGGGCATCGGCGACACCATCCGCATCTCGCTGACCCCCGAGCCCGGCGGCGACCGCACCCTCGAAGTTCAGGTCGCGCAGGAGCTGTTGCAGACCATGGGCTTCCGCACCTTCGTGCCGCTGGTTGCGGCGTGCCCCGGCTGCGGCCGCACCACCTCGACCACGTTCCAGGAGCTGGCGCGCTCGATCCAGGACTTCATCCGCGAGGAGATGCCGGCCTGGAAGACGCAATATCCCGGCGTCGAGGCGCTCAACGTCGCCGTCATGGGCTGCATCGTCAACGGCCCCGGCGAATCCAAGCATGCCAATATCGGCATCTCCCTGCCGGGCACCGGCGAGGCCCCGGCCGCGCCGGTCTTCGTCGACGGCAAGAAGTTCCGCACCCTGCGCGGGCCGACCATCGCCGCCGACTTCAAGGCGCTCGTCATCGACTACATCGACCAGCGCTACGGCAGCGGCGCGAAAGCGCCGGAGAACGTGACCGCGGCGGAGTAGGGCGGCACGCTGGTCCCGGCTCAGCCAGCGGCGCCTCCTGTCCGCTGGGTTGATCGCGCGGTTGCTTGCGGCGAGAAGGCCTGACCATTCGTTACTCCGTCATGCCCGGGCTTGTCCCGGGCATCCACGTCGTTCCGAGGATGCCGAGCGGCGTGGATGGCCGGGACGAGCCCGGCCATGACGATGTGGCAGCAGACGGGCGCACAACTCCGATCGTCATATGCGATCGCTCTGTCGCAGGCGGGGAGCTTGAGAGTCCTCAGCTAGATTCCATGTCCAATCGGCCTGCCGTGAGAGCGACTGCCGACCTGCAACCGACGGCTGCTTGTGCCGCGCGCCGCGGTCTGAAATTTTCGCGCGCGGATCGGCTGCAGCCGACGTAATCGGACGCGCCGGCGCCGCCCCACTGCCGCCCGCATGATCAGCACCTTGAGGCCTGCTGAAGAGGACGCCTCGATGAATCTCGATATCCGCGAAATGGAACTTGCCGAGACCTCGCTGGTCATCGACTACTTCTATTCGTCGAGCATCGAGCAACTCGACCTGATGGGCATCGACCCGACGCGGATGCCGACCAGGCCGGTGTGGGCCGGACTCTTCCAGACACTGTACGAGACGCCGTTGGCCGAGCGCGCGGCGCTGCTGGTGATCTGGCGGCTCGACGGCCGCGCCATCGGCTTTTCCAGCTGCGACCGCATCGTCTACGGCAACCGCGCCCACATGCACCTGCACGTCACCGAACCGGAGCTGCGCGGCCGCGGCCTCGGCACCGCATGCGTCCGCCGCAGCATCGATTTCTATTTCGAGAGATTGCGGCTCAAGCAGCTGTTCTGCGAGCCGCACGCCTACAATACCGCCCCCAACCGCGCGCTGCAGAAGGCCGGCTTCCGCTACTTGAAGACCTACAAGACCGTGCCTGGTCCGATGAACTACCACCAGGCGGTGACGCGCTGGATGATCGAACGGTGACGTGAGGCTCCCCTCCACGTCATTGCGAGCGCAGCGAAGCAATCCAGGGCCGCGCAAGGATTTCTGGATTGCTTCGCTGCGCTCGCAATGACGGCGTTTGCCGCAACATCGCGTCCTACAACCGCGTGACCAGCTCTCAGCTCCTACAGCGGCAACTCACCATACGAGCGATTGGCGAGGCTCGCTTCCTCCAGATCGAGATCGCGCTCGATGCGGCGGCGGGTCTCGTCGGTGATCTTGCCGTCGCGCAGCATCACGTGGATGAATTTGCGTTCTGCCGTGATCAGCTCGCGGGTCAGCTCGATGCCGAGCGCGGATGCGTCGTTGTCCTCGGGCTTCAGACCTTCCGGGAGCTGGTTGGTCCGGACCTCGTGGCGCGCCCGTAGCAGCCGCACCACCTCGTCCGACAGCTCGCGATCGCTGGTCATCGTCTCCAGCGACCGCAAGGCGCTGTCGAGCGCCTCGCGCCGGGCCGCGATCTCCTGCTCATGCTCGCGCTGATGCTCGGCGCGACCCTGGTTGCCGACCCCGAGCCAGCGCACGACGGCCGGCAGGGTCAGGCCGAGGCCGATCAGGGTGAAGAAGATCACGCCGAAGGCGATGAACAGGATCTGGTCGCGATAGGGAAACGCGTCGCCGGTCGACAGCGTCAGCGGAAGCGCCAGCGCGGTGGCGAGCGAGACCGTGCCGCGCACGCCGGTGAAGCCGATGATGAAGGTCTGCCGCCAGGGCGGCAAGGGATCGCGGGCTCGCAGCGACGAGCTCAGCAAACGCGGCAGGATGGTCGCCGGGAAGGTCCAGGCGAAGCGCGCGATCACGACGATGGCGAGCACCAGCGCGGTCGCGATCATGATGTCGTCGAGCGGAAAGACCTTCGACTTCTCGTAGATCAGCCGCATCTGGAAGCCGGTCAGCAGGAACAGCATGCCCTCGATGAGGTAGATCATCAGGTCCCAGAAGAAGATGCCCTGCAGGCGGGTCGCCGAGGAGATCCACAGCGGTCCGTTCCAGCTCATGTAGAGGCCGCAGGCCACCGTCGCGATCACGCCGGAGCCGCCGACATGCTCGGGGATCCAGAACGCCAGATACGGCGTCAGCACCGACAGGGTGATCTCGACCTGCGGGTCGCGGGCATAGTGACGGGCGCGCAGCATCAGCCAGCCGACGCCGATGCCGAACGCGATCTCGCCGACCACGATCAGGCCGAACTCGCCGGCCGCGACCGGAAAGGAGAAGGCGCCGGTGGTGATGGCGGCCACCGCGAAGCGATAGAGGATCAGCGCGGTCGCGTCATTGGCGAGGCCCTCGCCTTCGAGAATGACCATGACCCGGCGCGGCAGGTGCAGCCGGCGGGCGATGGCGAGCGGCGCCACCACGTCTGGCGGCGCAACGATGGCGCCGAGCAGGAAGCCGAGGCTCCAGGGCAGGCCGAGAAGATAGTGGGTCGCGGTGGCCACCATGGAGGCGGTGAAGATCACGCAGCCGACCGCGAGCAGCACGATCGGCCGCAGATTGCGCTTGAACTCGCGCCAGCTCATCGCGACGCTCGACGAATAGATCAGCGGCGGCAGCACCACCAGCAGCACGAGCTCGGGGGGCAGCGCGAACGCCGGCATCGTCGGCACGAAGGCGAGCGCGATGCCCGCGAGCATCAGGAGGATCGCCGGCGCCAGGTTGGCCCGCCGTGCAAGAAGTGCGGTTCCCGCCAACACGGCCAGCAGGATCAGGAATATCTGAAAGTGAGCTTCCATGGCTGGGGGCTTGGCGTCGTCGCGCCGGCGTCAATCCCGGAGGTCGTAGCGGTAGGACTTCGACACGATCTGCCAGCCGTCCTTCAGTTTCATCGCCACGAGATAATCGGTGAAAAAGCGCGGCGGCAGCTGGCAGCGCACCTTGATGAAGGCCGTCTTGTCGTCCGAACGATCGATGGTGACGATGAAGTCCTCGCGCGGCTTGCCCTCAGCCTTGGCCGATGGGCGCTTGCGCACCCAGGCCAGCCAGTCCGGCACGGTCAGGATCTTGAGTTCGCCATTCTCGACCCAGCGCAGGTCGGCGGTGGGGTGGAACACGGCACCGAGCTTGTCGGCGTCGCCCTCGTAGAGCGCATCGAAATAGCCCTGAACGACGGCCTCGACGGTGGAACGGTCTGTGCTCACGGCCAACTCCCTGGGAACCTGGACAAACAAGGATCGCATTTTCGATGCAAAACAGCGCTTGGCAAGGCATGAACTGGCGTCATTGCGCCAGCGACAGACTATAATGGCCGAGGCCAGGTCGATCGGGAATAAATCTGCGTGATCCCGGTCACAAGCCCAATGGGCTGCACTCTGATAGGCAGGTCCCAGCAGGTCTCCCAGCGGTATGGGGTAGGTACGATGTCTTGGTCACTTCGATTGGGCGGTTACATCCTGGCGGGAGCGCTGCTGCTGGTCGGCCACCCCGCGCTCGCCGACAAGCGGGTGGCGCTCGTCATCGGCAATTCCGCCTATCAGAACGTGCCGCAACTGACGAACCCCGCCAATGACGGCGCGGTGATGACGGCGACCTTCAAGAGCGCGGGCTTCGATGTCGTCGATTACCGGCGCGATCTGACCGCGCGGGAGACCAGGCGAGCCTTGCGCGATTTCGCCGACGCCGCCCGCGATGCCGATATTGCGGTGGTCTACTACGCCGGCCACGGCATGGAGGTCGAAGGGGCGAACTATCTGATCCCGATCGACGCCCGGCTCGAGCGTGACACCGACGTCTATGACGAGACGCTGTCGCTCGACCGTATTCTGGTCGCCGTCGAGCCGGCGAAGAAGCTGCGCCTGGTCATTCTCGACGCCTGCCGCGACAACCCGTTCACCCGCAACATGCAGCGGACGGTGGCGACCCGCAGCCTCGGCCGCGGCCTCGCCAAGGTCGAGCCGACCAGCCCAAATACGCTGATCGCCTATTCCGCCAAGGCCGGCTCGACCGCGCAGGACGGCGACGGCAAGAACTCGCCATTCACGCTAGCGCTGTCGCGGCATATCGCGACCCCCGGCCTCGACGTCCGCAAGGCGTTCGGCTTCGTCCGCGACGAGGTGCTGAAAGCGACCGCCAACCGCCAGGAGCCGTTCGTGTACGGCTCGCTCGGCGGCGAGGACGTGCCGCTGGTCCCTGGCGTGCCGCGCGTCGTGACACAGATGCCGGTGACGCCGCCGCCGAGCCCGCAGGCCGACATCCGGCGCGACTACGAGCTCGCGATGCAGGTCGGCAACAAGGGCGCGCTGAACGCCTTCCTGGCGCAATATCCCGACGGGTTCTACGCCAGCCTCGCCAAGTTGCAGCTCGACAAGCTCGCCGCCGAGGAGAATCGCGCCGCCGCTTCCGAGAAGGCCCGCGCCACCGAGGCCGAGCGGGCGCGGCTCGCCGCCGAGGGCGCGCGCAAGGAGACCCTCGCCAAGGCGGAGGCCGAGGCCAGGGCGGCGGAGCAGGCTCGGATTGTCGCTGAGAAGGCTAATCAGGTGGCGCAGCAGCAGGCGGCCGACGCCGAGAAGAAGCGCGGTGAGCAGCAGCTCGCGGCGGTCGACAATCCGCGCGCGGCGACCTCGCCCGGCGCGCCCACGCCCGCAGCACCGCAGCAGGGCCAGGTCGCCTCGCTCACCCCGGCCGCGCAGCCCGCCGATCTCGCCAAGTCGGTGCAGCTCGAGCTGCGCCGCGTCGGCTGCCTCACCGAGGATGCCGATGGCGACTGGGGCTCGGCCTCGCGCCGCTCGCTGTCGCAGTTCAACCGCTATGCCGGCACCAAGCTCGATACCCAGGCCGCCTCGGCCGATGCGCTCCAGGCGATCAAGCTCAAGCAGGCGCGCGTCTGCCCGCTGGTCTGCCAGCATGGCACCAAGCCGGACGGCGACCGCTGCACCCGCATCGTTTGCGCCGAGGGTTCGTTCGTCAACGACGACAATGAGTGCGAGAAGCGGCGCGACAGGAAGCCGGTCGCCAAGCGCGATGGCAGCGACGAAGATGTGCCGTCGCGCCGCCGCGCCCGTGCGGCACCGGAGGCCGGGCTGCCGATGCCGGCTCCCGGTGCGGGCGTCGGGGTTGGGATCGGAGGTGGTGGCGGTCTCGGCGTCGGGGCGGCTCCGGGCTACACCAGGCCGCAGACGCAAGCCGCCCGGCCGAAGTCGGGCGGGCAGATCTATTGCGACGCTTATCTGTGCCGCGCCGTCAGGCCCGGTTGCCGGCTGGAATATCGCGGCGGCGGCGGCCCGGCCAACAATGCCAGCGTCGAGGTGTGCAACTGATCAGGACGAGATTACGCTGGCGGCGATGTTGACCATCAGGGCGACCAGCGCGGTGTTGTAGACGAACGAGATGATGCCGTGCACGGTCGCGGTGCGGCGGATGATCTTGTCGGTGATGCCGACGTCGGAGACCTGGGCGGTCATGCCGATGATGAAGGAGAAGTAGACGAAGTCCCAGTAATCGGCGTGCTCGTCCTTGTCGCCGCTGGGGAATTGCAGGCCGCCGGGCTTGGCGCCGCGGTAGTAGTCATGGGCGTAGTGCAGGGCGAAGGTCGCATGCACCGCGGCCCAGGACAGCGAGACGGTGAGCAGCGCCAGCGTCAGCGCCGGAGCGTCGCGCTTGGAAGCGCCGAGCTCGAGCACGATCGCGGCGATGCTGGCGAAGGCGCCGAGCGCCGTGACCAGCAGGATCACGAAACGGCCGTCGTCCTGCATGACCGCCTTGCGGCGGATGTGATGATGCTCGCTGCGCAGCATCATCGCCGCGACCAGCACGAGGTAGAGCGCGGTGAAGATGTCCCAGCTGATCAGGAGCCGCGTGATCAGGCGGAGTGCCGGCGGCAGCAGGAAGAACGCAACGATCGCGAGGCCCAGCGATATGAAGGTGCGCGGCCGCGCATAGATGACGCGCAGCGCAGCCGGCAGCCGCGTGAAGCGGGCGAGGTCCGGATCGTCGGGATGGACTCCGCCCAATGCCTCGCCTCAGCTCTTGCGTTCGGCGACGAAGTGCGCGGCGGCCCGCAGCACGTCGCCCTTGGCGCCGAAGACCGATAGCGCGGCATCGCCGCGGGCGAGCAGGTCGCGGACGCGCTGCCTGGCGCCCTCGACGCCGAGCTGGGTGACGAAGGTGGTCTTGCCGAGCTCGGCGTCGGCACCGGCCGGCTTGCCGAGGGTGGCGGCATCGCCCTCGACGTCGAGCAGGTCGTCGGCGATCTGGAAGGCTTCGCCGAGCGCGCGGCCGTAGTCGTCGAGCGCCTGGTACTCGGCCGCCGAGGCCTGGCCGAGCAGGGCGCCGGCGATGCAGCCGAAGCGGAGCAGGGCGCCGGTCTTCATCTGCTGGACGCGGGCGACGTCGACCGGGCCACTGTCGCCGAACCGGCCCTCGCCGGCGAGGTCGAGGATCTGGCCGCCGGCCATGCCGCCGACACCGGCGCAGCGGGCCAGCGCCCGGGTCAAAGCGAGGCGGACGCCGGCATCGGGATGGATCTCGTCGCGGGTGATGATGTCGAAGGCGATGGTCAGCAGCGCGTCGCCGGCCAGGATCGCGGTGGCGTCGTCATAGACCTTGTGCAGGGTCGGACGCCCGCGCCGCAGGTCGGAATTGTCCATTGCCGGCAGATCGTCGTGGATGAGCGAGTAGCAGTGGATGCATTCGAGCGCCGCGCCGGTCAGCAGCGCGCCCTTGCGCGGGACGCCGAACACGGCGGCGCTCTCGACCACCAGGAACGGGCGCAGCCGCTTGCCGCCGTTCAGGCTCGAATAGCGCATCGACTCGATCAGCCGCTTCGGCCTGATGATCTCGTCCGCCAGCGGCGCATCGCCGAGGAGCTCGCCGAGCAGGGCTTCGGTCTCTTCCGCGGTCTTGTCCAGGCGTTGGGTGAAGTCGGTGAGGGCCGTCGCAGTCATTTAACAAGAGCTCCAGGGGCAAAATTCGCCGGACAATCGTTGATGGCGGCGACTTCGTCAATTGCCGGAGCGGTGGCGGCTTTCGGCCGTAACGGCGGAAAAAAGCAGGAAACCACATCGAGATGTCGGATAATCCCGGCCAATTGTCCGCCCCCGCGGCGGTCCCAACCGAGCGACGCCTGCCCTTGCGTACCGTCAGAACCATCCTCGTGATCGCCGTGCTGGTGCTGCTCGTGCCCTATGCGCTGACGCCGTTCTATGCCGTGGGTCACCCCGTCTCGACCCTGATGCTGTGGCGGTCGGTGACGGGGCAGCCGGTGACGCGGCACTGGATCGACCTCTCGGCGATGTCGCCGTATTTGCCGCGCTCGGTGGTGGCCGCGGAGGATGCCAAATTCTGCAGCCATCACGGCATCGACTGGGGCGCGCTGCGCGAGGTCATGGACGATGCCGAGGACGGCGAGGTCTCGCGGGGCGGCTCGACCATCACCCAGCAGGTCGCCAAGAACCTGTTCCTGTGGCAGGGCCGCAGCTATGTTCGCAAGGCGCTGGAACTGCCGCTGGCGCTGTGGATCGACCTCGTCCTCGGCAAGCGGCGCATCCTCGAAATCTACCTCAACATCGCCGAGCTCGGTCCCAGCGGCCAGTTCGGGGTGGAGGCGGGCGCCAATTACGCGTTCAACCGCTCGGCAGCTGGCTTAGGGCCGCGCGAGGCGGCGCTGATGGCCTCGATCCTGCCGAACCCCGTCCGGCGCAGCGCCCGGGCCCCGGGGCCGGGTGTGCGGCGGCTGTCGGCGACCTACATGGTGCGGGCCCAGGCCTCCAGCCTGCAGGCCTGCTGGGGGGAGCGGCGGTGAGGTCCGAGCGGGCGCAATTTTGGCCAAAAATGCCTCGGAGAGCCCTAGCCATGCCGCACCCCTTCCTCTATAAGCGCGGCCTTGATCGGCATCCGGGCTCGCCAGCTTCATGGCTGCAGCCGTCCTTTGCGGACGATGCCTTGCAAAAATACCCTAGAGGATACCGATATGGCCGTCCCCAGAAGAAAAACTTCGCCGTCGCGCCGCGGCATGCGCCGCTCGGCTGACGCCATCAAGAAGCCGACCTATGTCGAGGACAAGGATTCCGGCGAGCTGCGTCGTCCGCACCACCTGGACCTGAAGACCGGCATGTACAAGGGCCGCCAGGTCCTGAAGAAGAAAGACGCCTGATTGTCCGCGCGGGCCGCTTTCCAAGCTGCCCGAATTCGGCCATCGATGGGGTTGAAAGCGGTCCCGTGCGACGTGATTCGCCGGGACCGTTGCGTATCTGTGTCGCGTGATCCCGTCTCGCTGTCTCATCTTCGCACCGATTGATTTTGCGCCGGGCCGCCGCCCGCGCCATCCAAGGCTTCAACCGATGTCCATGGTCGGTTTCCCGCTGCTGCTGATCCCGCTGGCGATCTACAACATGATCGTCTTCCTGATGCCGGGGGTCGCGTTCAGCGAGACGCTGCTGCGCCTTCAGCTTCCGTCGGGCGAGGTCTGGACGATCTCGCTCGGCGACATGCTGCTGGCCCTGGGCGTGCTGCTGCTGCTGCTCGAAATCATCAAGGCGGCGAAGCCGAACGGGAAATATCTGACCGATCATCTGCTGTCCCTGCTGGTCTTCGGCGGCGCCGCGGCGGAATTCGCGATGTGGCAGAAGTTCGGGAATTCGACTTTCCTGCTGCTGACCCTGCTGGCGATGGTCGATTTCTTCGGCGGAGTCTCGCTGCGCACCAAGCGCGCCGCCCGCTCAGTCGTCGCAGCTCCCGCTTCCATGCCCGCGCCGGCCGAAGCGACCGTGCCTGATCCGGAACCTCAGCCGATCGAGGAGCCGGCCAGAGAATCGGTCAAAGAACCGGCCAAGGCGGAGGTTGAGCAGGCGGAGGTTCAGAAGGCGGATGCTGCCGCGCCCGTCGTTGAAGAGCCGATCGATGCCGTGCCGGCTGCTGCTTCGGTCGCCGAGTCCGTGCTGCTCGACCGCTCGGTCCCCCGGCCGGCTCCCGCTCCGACGACCGGCTGGGTCGCGGAGGCAAAGGAGACCGAGACCGCCTCTCCGGGCGCTCCAGAGCCGCCCAAACCCGACGCGCCGAAGCCCTGAGGCGCAGGAGCGCGCCGCTCAGATCATTTCTCGGGTCCGGCCGCCGGCACGCGTGACCGGCTGAAGCCTCGCCGCATAGGCACTGTGGACGTCGGCAACCGCCGCGCGCCTGAGCGTGCGGGTTTGCGGCAGCTGCTCGGCGGTCGCGATCAGATGGGTCACGAAGCCGGCGTCGGGGCGTGCTGCGCGAACGATCCGCGCGCGAAGGTCATGGCTCGCATCGCTCGGCAGCAGCGTCACGGAGCGGGAGGTCTCCTCCGACCCATCCAGGCGATCGCCGTCCTGATCAATCGTTAACATTGTCCAACCACCGCCGGCGCGATTGTCACGTTCTGGGACGCCGGAGCCTTTCGCTCCTCGATCTCGCAAGAGCAATGCCGTTCCAAGCGCTCTGGAGCGCTGCATGTTCCAAACATGGTTGACGCGTCTCCGACACGCGCTCGTCGCCTCGGCATGCTCTCCGTTAACCAGAGATGCGTAGTCTGATTCGCGAACTCGGCCGCCGCCGCTCGCGCGGATGCGCGCTGGCCGTTCCCAAATCAGCGCCGGTCCTGCCGGCCTGTGCCGAAACGAGGCGACCTTGACATCCGAATTGCCACAGACCGCGATGATCCTGGCGTCCCTGGGCCAAGCTGCCTTTGTCTGGGATCTGGCGAGCGACGTGATCGTCTGGAGCGATCACGTCGGGGCGGTGTTTGCCGACGTTCCGCTGCCGCAACTCTGCAACGGCGCCGAATTCAGCAAGCTCATCGAGCCGGACCGCAGCATCCGCTCCGAGATCCTGCACCAGGCGGCGCCGCTGCATGGCGCCGCCGGCACGCCGTACCGGATCGAATATGGCGTGCGCACCCACGCCGGTGCGCCATTGATCTGGGTCGAGGAGACCGGCTGCTGGTTCGCCGGCCCCGATGGGCGGCCCTTGCGTGCCCAGGGCATTGTGCGGATCAACAACGAGCGCCACGCCCGCGAGGAGCAGCTGCTCAAGCTGTCACGGCACGATCCGCTGACCGGCGAGCTGAACCGAACGCATCTGCTGGCGACGCTTGCCGAGGTGATCGAGGAGTCGCAGCGGTTCCGCTTCTCCTGCGCCTTCATGCTGGTCGGCATCGATCATCTCGCGCGCATCAACGACGCCTTCGGCTTCGACGTCGCCGACGGCGTCGTGCTGGAGATCGCCCAGCGCATCCGGGGCCGGCTCCGCGGTGGCGACACGCTCGGGCGGTTCTCGGGCAACAAGTTCGGGCTGATCCTGAAGAACTGCACGATGGACGACATGACCACCGCGGCCGAGCGCTTTCTCGCGACCGTGCGCGACGAGGTGGTGCCGACCAAGTCAGGTCCGGTCGCCGTCACCGCGACGATCGGCGCCGTGAGCGTTCCCCGTCACGCGCGCTCGGTCGAGGAAGCGGTCAACCGCGCCCATGAGACGCTCGACGCCGCCAAGCGCCGCCGCATCGGATCGTTCTCGACCTGGCGGCCGAACGTGGAGCGCGACGCACAGCGCAAGGTCAACATCCGCGTCACCGACGAGATCGTGACCGCGCTCAATGAGCGGCGCATCGTCACAGCGTTCGAGCCCGTGGTGAATGCCAACACACTTGCGCCCGCCTTCTATGAATGCCTGGTGCGGATGCGCCAGGATGACGGCCGGGCCTTGCTGGCGCCGGACGTCGTCCCAGTCGCCGAACGGCTCGGTTTGATCCGTCTGGTCGATCACCGCATTCTGGAGCTGGTGGTGGCGGAGCTCGCGAGCACGCCCGACGTCACCCTGAGCCTCAACATCTCGCCTGAGACCACCATGGATCCGGACTGGTGGGCCTCGATCGAGTCCATGATGCGCGCCCATCCTGGGGTCGCCGAACGGCTGATCGTCGAGATCACCGAGACGGTCGAGATCCAGGACGTCGACGATCTCCGCGGCTTCGTGACGCGGCTGAAAGATCTCGGCAGCCGAATCGCCATCGATGATTTCGGCGCCGGGCACACCTCGTTCCGCAATCTGCGCAAGCTCGGCGTCGACATCGTCAAGATCGACGGCGCCTTCGTGCAGAATCTCGTGCGCTCGGCTGACGACCGCGCCTTCGTGCAGACGCTGGTCGAGCTGGCGCGACGGCTGCAGATCAAGACGGTCGCGGAATGGGTGCAGGACGAGGCGTCGGTCGGGCTGCTGCGCGACTGGGGCTGCGATTACATCCAGGGCCGGGTGATTGGCCTCGCCTCGGTCGATCGGCCGTGGATCGGTAACGGCAGGGTGGAGCTGCCGGCGGCGGGTTGATCAGCCGCCGGCCTTCGGCGTCAGCCTTGCTGCTCGTCCTTCTTCGGCTCCGACATGCGATCGAGCCGGTCCTGCATTTCCTTCATCTGACGGCGCAGCTCGTCGATGTTGTCGTCGGCGGCCGGGGCCGGCTCGGCGGCCTTCTCGTCGGCGCGCACCGGCGGCGTGAACGGCTTGAACATCGAGAACGTCTGCTGGAACAGTTCCATGTTGCGGCGCACCTGCTCCTCGAGCGGCGCGAACGGCGTCCCGCTGAAGGTGTCGGCGATCTGCTTGCGGAACTTCTCCTGCTCCCGGGTCAGGGTATCGATCGACTGCTCAAGGTACTTTGGCACCACCATCTGCATGCTGTCGCCGTAGAAGCGGATCAGCTGGCGCAGGAACGTGGTCGGCAGCAGGTTCTGACCGGCCTTGTTCTCCTGCTCGAAGATGATCTGCGCGAGGACCGACCGCGTGATGTCGTCGCCGGTCTTGGCGTCGTAGACCAGGAAATCCTCCCCGTTCTTAACCATCGAGGCCAGATCTTCGAGGGTCACGTAGGTACTCGTCCCGGTATTGTAGAGCCGCCGGTTCGCGTATTTCTTGATTGTGGTGGGTTGGTCAGATTTCGCCATGAGCTCACACATGCAAACCGAGAACAGGGAACCCGGCGGCGTCGCCGCAGGGCGAAGAGCTACGCAATGCAATAACGTAATCACTTTCGAGCGAGTTCGGCTACGGTTTTGTGCGGAACGGTTAATCCCGCAGCAGAAATCTTGCCCACGAAACGGCCAAGCATCCCAATTTGAATGCGCTGCAACAGGAATTGCTGATGCCGCCAATTGACATGTCGCAACGACGTTAACAGGATGAAGGACGAAGGTTGCGCACTCGCCAATCCGGGGCTTGCGGAGGGCCGGCACGACCGTGAACTGAAAAGATCATTTTCATTTCAAATACCCTCGAGTCTCAAGCCCTCGCTTTCACGTCCAAGATCAAGAACCCCAGGAGATGCTCATGTCAGACGATGTCGTCATCGTCAGCGCCGCCCGCACCGCGGTTGGAAGTTTCAACGGTGCCTTCGCCAGTGTCCCGGCTCATGAATTGGGGGCGGTGGCCATCAAGGCCGCGCTGGAGCGCGCCGGCGTCGAGCCGGGCCGCGTCTCGGAGGTCATTATGGGCCAGATCCTGACTGCGGCGCAGGGCCAGAACCCGGCGCGCCAGGCTTCGATCGCCGCCGGCATTCCAGTCGAGAGTCCGGCCTGGGGCATCAACCAACTGTGCGGCTCCGGCCTGCGCTCCGTGGCGCTCGGCTACCAGGCGCTCGTCAATGGCGACTCCGACATCGTGGTCGCCGGCGGCCAGGAGTCGATGAGCATGGCGGCGCACGCGCAATATCTGCGCGCCGGCGTGAAGATGGGCTCGCTCGATCTGGTCGACACGATGATCAAGGACGGCTTGTGGGACGCCTTCAACGGCTATCACATGGGCAACACCGCCGAGAACGTTGCGAAGCAATATCAGATCACGCGCGCGCAGCAGGACGAGTTCGCCGTTGCATCGCAGAACAAGGCCGAGGCGGCTCAGAAGGCCGGCAGGTTCAAGGACGAGATCGCACCCGTGACGGTCAAGAGCCGCAAGGGTGACACCGTGGTCGACACCGATGAATATCCGCGTCATGGCGCGACGATCGAGGCCATGGCCAAGCTGCGTGCGGCGTTCGAGAAGGACGGCACGGTCACGGCCGGCAACGCGTCGGGCATCAATGACGGCGCGGCTGCCGTGGTGCTGATGACCGCCAAGCAGGCGGCCAAGGAGGGCAAGACCCCGCTGGCGCGGATCGTGTCCTGGGGCCAGGCCGGCGTCGACCCGAAGATCATGGGCACCGGCCCGATCCCGGCGTCGCGTTCGGCGCTGAAGAAGGCCGGCTGGAACATCGCCGACCTCGACCTGATCGAAGCCAACGAGGCGTTCGCCGCGCAGGCTTGCGCGGTGAACAAGGATCTCGGCTGGGATCCGGCCAAGGTCAACGTCAACGGCGGCGCGATCGCGATCGGCCATCCGATCGGTGCGTCCGGCGCGCGCGTGCTCGTGACTCTGCTGCACGAGATGCAGAAGCGCGACGCGAAGAAGGGTCTTGCCACGCTGTGCATCGGCGGCGGCATGGGCATCGCGCTGTGCGTTGCACGCGACTAAAAAGCCGGCAGTGACTGCGAACCGTTCAGCCTTCGCAATCGCGTCCAGCTCAACTAAAGATCAACGCCCGGCGATCTCGCCGGGCGTTTTGTTCTTGATGTCCGTCAAACACGTCGCATAATCGACCACTAAAAAAATGGAGTTGAGCGAGCATGGACGGTCGTGCGGCAAGTTGATCGTCGCGCGGAGGTTCATGATCCAATAACAACGGCAAGCGCGGCGACAGCCAGAGGTTGTCCTGTGCGATCAGTCATCGAGGGAAGGATTCGACATGGCACGTGTAGCGTTGGTGACGGGGGGAACGCGCGGTATCGGAGCGGCGATCAGCAAGGCGCTGAAGGCGGCTGGATACAAGGTCGCGGCGAATTACGGCGGCAACGATGCCGCGGCGGAGAAGTTCAAGAGCGAGACCGAGATCCCCGTCTACAAATGGGACGTCAGCTCGTTCGAGGCCTGCGGCGAAGGCATCAAGAAGGTCGAAGCCGATCTCGGTCCCATCGATGTGCTGATCAACAATGCCGGCATCACCCGTGATACGGCCTTCCACAAGATGACGCTCGAGCAGTGGAGCGCGGTGATCAACACCAATCTCGGCTCGCTGTTCAACATGACCCGCCCGGTCATCGAGGGCATGCGCGCGCGCAAGTTCGGCCGCATCATCAACATCTCCTCGATCAACGGCCAGAAGGGCCAGTTCGGCCAGGTCAACTACTCCGCGGCGAAGGCCGGCGACATCGGCTTCACCAAGGCGCTCGCGCTGGAGACGGCCAAGGCCGGCATCACCGTCAACGTGATCTGCCCGGGCTACATCAACACCGAGATGGTGCAGGCGGTGCCGAAGGACGTGCTCGAGAAAGCCATCCTGCCGCTGATTCCGGTGGGGCGCCTCGGCGAGCCCGAGGAGATCGCGCGCGCCGTGGTGTTCCTCGCGGCTGATGAGGCCGGAGCCATCACCGGCTCGACGCTGTCGGTCAATGGCGGCCAGTACATGGTGTGAGCCTCGCCGGCGGCGTTGCCTCCGGCCACCATCTGCGGTTAAGGAAAACCTGATGCCCGCGCTCGCCGCGGGCATTCACGTCTTGGACGCTCCCCGCACGGACGCAGGCGTGGGTGGCCGGCATGAGCCGGCCGTGACGGAGCCTGCCGCCTGATGTCCCAGCGCAATGCGACCCTGATCGGTCTGACCGCGATCCTGATGTGGTCGCTGCTCGCCTTGTTGACGGTGGCAACTGGCACGATCCCCGCCTTCCAGCTTGCGGCGATGACCTTCGCGATCGGCGGCGCGGTCGGCCTGCTCAGTCTGGTCCGCCGACCGGACGGGCTACGGGTGCTGCGGCAGCCGCTGACGGCGTGGGCCGTGGGCGTCGGTGGGCTGTTCGGTTATCACGCGCTGTACTTCCTGGCGCTGCGCTTCGCGCCGCCGGCAGAAGCCGGGCTGCTGAACTATCTTTGGCCGCTGCTGATCGTGCTATTTTCGGCCTTTCTGCCGGGGGAGCGGCTCGCGGTTCATCACGTGACCGGCGCCGTGATCGGGCTTGTCGGCACCGCGCTGCTGTTGCTCGGCAACGGTGCGAGCTTCGCTGCGAGCCAGTTGCCGGGGCTCGCGGCCGCCTTCGTCGCGGCGTTCGTGTGGGCGATCTATTCGGTGCTCTCGCGCCGTCTGAAGGCGGTGCCGACCGATGCCGTCGCCGGCTTCTGCATGGCGACGTCCGCGCTCGCGGCCCTGGTCCATGTTGCGGTCGAGCGAACGGTCTGGCCCGACGGCCCGACGCAGTGGCTCGCTGTTGCCGGTCTCGGCATCGGCCCGGTTGGCGCCGCGTTCTATGCCTGGGACATCGGGATGAAGCGCGGAGACATTCGCGTGCTCGGTGCCGCATCCTATGCGACGCCGCTGCTGTCGACGGCTTTCCTGATCGTTGCCGGCTATGCCCGCCCGAGCGCCGCCCTGGCGGTGGCCGCACTGCTGATTGCCGGCGGCGGTCTGGTCGCGGCCAAGGACATGTTCCTCCTGCGCAAGCGCTGACCGCGTCAGGTCGAGCGACGTCAGGCGGGGCCGGCTCGCATGCGGACTCGGCACGGCGGTCCGAATCCGCCGGTTATCCTTGCTGCGCACTTAACCGTGCGCAAAACCGGCACGCCGGCCGGTAGCTTACAACCGCCGATTACAGTTTGGCGCGGTCTGCACCTAACCCGCCCTTTACCCGTGCTGAGCGATAGTCCCTGCGAAATGGTGCTGACAACGGGGCGGCAATGCCGGACGTGAGACGTTACATGGCCCGCGCAGGGGAGCTGTTTCGCGTTCCCGCCGACAGTCCCGAGCTGACGCGCGCGCAGTTCCAGGCGTTCTCCAAGCAGGTGCCGCTGCTCTATTTCATTCTCATCACCAACAGCCTGGCGCTCGCCTACACATTCCTGCCGCTGGCGCCGACGTGGCTCACGATTTCGGTGCCGGCGTTGCTATCGACGATTACCGGCGCGCGCATGCTGTGGTGGCTGCGGCAGGGCGAGGCCGCCAGCAGCGACGCCGAGGTGCTGCGCAACCTGCGTGTCACCAACCGGATTGCCGGCCCGATCGGGGCGCTGTTCGTCGTCTGGTCCTTCGCGTTGTTCCCCTACGGCGACCCATTCGCCAAAGGGCAGGTCGCGTTCTACATGGCGGTCACGGTCATCGGCATCATCTTCTGCCTGATGCACCTGCGCTCCGCAGCCCTGATCGTGACCCTCGTGGTCATCGTGCCCTATGTCATCTTCTTCATGTCCACGGGCGTTCACGCGCTGCGGGCGATCGCAGTCAATCAGCTGCTCGTGTCCGGCGCGATGGTCACGGTGCTGTTCATCTATTATCGGGATTTCGCCGCGCTCGTCGCCAGCCGCAAATCGCTGCTCGCGGAGCAGGCGGCGACGCAAGCGCTGTCGGATGAAAACTTCCGCCTCGCCAATCTGGATTCGCTGACCGATCTGCCCAATCGCCGTCGCTTCTTCTCGGAGCTCACGCAAGCTTTCGCCGAGGCCGACCGGGACGGCACGCGGCTCGCCGTCGGCATCATCGATCTCGACGGCTTCAAGCCGATCAACGACACCTATGGGCACACGGTCGGCGACCGCGTGCTGATCGAGGCCGCGCGCCGCATCCGCGACGCCTGTGCCGGCCATGGCGGCCAGGTCCATCTCGCCCGGCTCGGCGGCGACGAGTTCGGACTGGTGGTCGCCGGCAATCCCACGGACGACGATCTGCTCAACCTCGGACGGCAGATCACCGACCTCATCAAGCTGCCCTATCAGTTCGACACGACCCATACCGGCCTGTCGTGCTCGACCGGCTTTGCGTTGTATCCGCGCTCGGCCATGGTTGCGGATGCGCTGTACGAATGCGCCGACTATGCGCTCTACCACGCCAAGCGCCGCGCCCGCGGCCAGGCCATCATCTTCTCGACCGAGCTCGAGGCGGAGATCCGTAGCCGCAGCGTGATCGAGCACCTGTTGCGCACGGCCGATTTCGACGCCGAGATGGACCTGGCGTTTCAGCCGATCATGGACGCGATGAATTCGCGCACCACCGGATTCGAGGTCCTGGCGCGCTGGCACAGCCCCAAGCTGGGTACGGTGTCGCCCGCAAGCTTCATCCCGGCCGCCGAGCGGATCGGCGTCATCCGCAGCCTGACGCGTTGTCTGCTGGTCAAGGCGCTCGCCGCCGCGCGGACCTGGCCGGACGACATTCGCGTGTCGTTCAATCTCTCCGCGCACGACATCTGTTCGCCGGATGGCGTCCTGCCGCTGCTGGCGGTCATCCATGCCAGCGGCGTGCCGCCGCGCCGCATCGAGTTCGAGATCACCGAGACCGCCGTCACCTTCGACTTCGCCCGCGCCGAGCAGTCGATCGCGGCATTGAAGGCGATCGGTTGCGGCATCTCGCTGGACGATTTCGGCACCGGCTACTCGTCGCTCAGTCACGTCCACCGGCTGCCGCTCGACAAGCTCAAGGTCGACCGCAGTTTCGTGAGCGACGTCAACGCCAACCCGATCAGCCACAAGATCATCAAGTCGCTGACCGGCCTCTGCGCCGACATGGAAATTTCGTGCGTCGTCGAGGGTGTCGAGACCAAGGAGCAGCTCGACAGCCTGCGACGTCTGGGCGCGGACTACATCCAGGGCTACTACTTCGCGAAGCCGATGCCGGCCGACGCGATTTCCGGCTTCCTCGCCCAGGAGCGCCAGCGCTTCGCCGAGCCGGCCGCGAAGGTCGCCGGCGCGAGCGCCTGACTCAGACCTCCGGCTCCCAGCCGGGCGGCGCAAGCTCGAATCCTTCGAACATGAAGCCCGGCGCCACCGTGCAGCCGACGAGCGTCCAATCGCCGGCGCTCTCGGCGGCCTGCCAGGCATGGGCGGGCACCACCGCCTGCGGCTGCTGGCCGGCTGCGAGGTCGATGCCCAGCGTCGTCGTTTGCGGCGCCTGGCCTTCGGCGGCGATCCGCAAGGTCAGCGGCGCACCGGCATAGAAGTGCCAGGTCTCGACCGCGTCGACCCTGTGCCAATGCGAACGCTCGCCGCGCGCGAGCAGGAAATAGATCAAGGTCGATGCGGCGCGGCCGGAGGCGTCGACGGCCGGATCGCGGAAGGTCTCGCGAAAATGTCCGCCCTCCGGATGAGGCTGCAGGCCGAGACGCGCGATGATGTCGGCAGCCGAGAGCGTGGCCATCGTCGTCCTCGCCGTTACGACTTGTTCTTGCGCTCGCGCAACTCGCCGAATACCTGCTCGGCGCTGGCGCCCTTCATGCGCAGCCGCACTGCGACGGCCGGATCGTCGGCGCGCAGGAACACGTTGGCGGTCTTCTCGTCGCCCAGCAGCGACGGAATGGTCGGCCGGTTGGCGGCACGCAGCCGCGTGACCTCCTCGGCGCGAGCCTTCAGCGCCGCGTTGTCGCCGTCGACGGTGAGGGCGAATTTGACGTTCGAGGCTGTGTATTCGTGGCCGCAATAGAGCCGGAAGTCGTCCGGCAGCGCGCGCAGCTTGAGAAGCGAGTCCCACATCATCGGATAGGTGCCCTCGAACACGCGGCCGCAGCCGACCGAGAACAGCGTGTCGGCCGCAAACAGCGCCTTGTCGGCATCGAACACGTAGGAGACGTGGTCGAGCGTATGGCCCGGCGTTTCCAGCACGCGCGCGAGCAACTCGCCGATCTTCACGACATCGCCATGGGCGACTCGCAGATCGACGTTGGCGATCGCCGTCGTCTTGTCGTGGGGCGCGACCACCCGGCAGCCATATTTCTGCTTGAGCTCGGCGACGCCGCCGACATGGTCGTGATGATGATGCGTGATCAGGATGTCGGTGAGCCTCCAGCCTTCGGCGTCCAATTGCCGGACGATCGGTCCGGCCTCGGGGGCGTCGATCGAGGCAGTCGCACCGGTCGCGGGGTCATGGATCAGATAGCCGAAATTGTCGGACAGGCAGGTGAAGGCGCGGATGTCGGCGGCCATGATGTCTCCGTCGGCGGGACCGGGCGAGGCACGATGGTCGCGCTCGCGATGCCAGAAGGTCGTGGAAGCGGAGCCCGGGCGCAGCGCTGCGGGGCGGCCTCCGATGTCCCGCGCAGAGATATGGCGTTAACGCTGGAGGCGCAACGCAATATTCGGCGCGCGGCAGCGCGCGCTCGCATGATACATTGACGTCATGGACGTGATCGATCTGCGAAATTTCTATTCGGGTCGCCTCGGGATCGTCGCGCGGCTCTTGATCAACCGCGGTATCCGCGCGCGCTGGCCGAGCGCGGCCGGGCAGCGGGTGCTCGGCGTCGGCTATCCCACGCCCTATCTTGGCCTGTTCCGCGAGGATTCCGAACGCTGCATCGCCTTCATGCCGGCGGCGCAGGGGGTGCTGAAATGGCCGACGGCGCGGCCGACGCTGGCCTCGCTGGTGGACGAGTTCTCGCTGCCGCTGCCCGATGCGGCGATCGACCGCATCCTGATCGTGCATGCGCTGGAGATGTCGGACGACCCGGCCGGGCTGCTGCGCGAGATGTGGCGGGTGCTGGCGCCGGCGGGACGCATGATCATCGTGATCCCGAACCGGCGCGGCGTCTGGACGCGGACCGACAACACGCCGTTCGGCCATGGCCGGCCCTATTCGCGCTCGCAGATCACGCAACTGCTGCGGCAGACCTGGTTCACGCCGACCGGCTGGGGCGAGGCGCTGTTCATGCCTCCGGTCGGCGGCTGGTTCCTGAAATCGGCGATGGCCTGGGAGCGCGTCGGCGCGGCGCTGTCGCTGCCGTTCGCCGGTGTCCACATCGTGGAGGCGACCAAGCAGGTCTACCGGGTGATCCCGGCGCGCCGCGAGCGCATTCGGCTGATCCCGCGGCTCGAACCGGTGCTGGCGCCGTCACCGTCGGCCCCCGGATCCGGTGGCGCCGGTCGCCGCGAGGTCGGTCCGCCGTCGCGCGAAGCATGATCCCGGGCCGTTTTCCTGCGCGCTTCCCGCGCAAAAAAACGGGTGGGCTCAAGAGCCCACCCGTTTCGTCATGATGGAGGGTAATCGCTATTCGCCCGGATTGAGGTCCTCGCTCGGCGCCGGTGCAGCAGCGGCTGCTTCAGCGCGCGGACCATGCGGACGCCGGCGGCGCCGCGGATAGCGCTCGGCAGCGCCCTCGAAGGCGGCCGGGGGATTGGCGATCTGCGGCTGCGGACCGGTGATGAAGGACGGCAGCCGATCGACGCCGCTGTCGGCGATGACGGGCTGGGGTTGCGGCTGCGGCTGGTACTGGACGGGCTGCGGCCGCTCCCGGTGCTCGCGCGGCTCCCGCTCGCGATGTTCGCGGGGTTCACGGTGTTCCCGCGGCTCGCGGTGTTCGCGCGGCTCGCGATGCTCACGCGCTTCGCGGTGCTCGCGCGGCTGCTGCTCGCGCTGATAGGGCTGGTTGTCGCCGCGCTCGCGCTGGCCGCCTTCGCGGTCGCGCATGAAGGGTTGGGGCTGAGGCTGCGGCTGGGCCGGAACAAAGCCGGGCTCCTGGCCGAAATGCGAGAAGCTCTCACCGTCATCGTCGAGGTCGTCGACGGTCAGGTCCTCGGTGTTGCGCGGCTGCTGCGGCTGATTCTGGCGGAACTGCTCCTGCGCGGCGGCAATCAGGCGGAAATAGTGCTCGGCGTGCTGGTAGTAGTTCTCGGCGGCTACGGGGTCACCCGAAGAGCGGGCGTCGCGGGCAAGCTGGACATATTTCTCGGCGACATGAGAGGCAGTGCCGCGGATCTTGATGTCCGGTCCATTGGACTCGAACACCCGGGTCAGCGGATTCTGGCCGCGCCGGTTATTGTTGTTGTTACCGCCGCTGTTCCGGTTGCGCATCCGCTTGTTGTTCTGACCGTTTCTCATGTCCTGCCTTTATTCCAACCCTGCGTTAGGAGCACCGATTGTCTGAGCACTGATTGTTATCGGAATACCGAGAGTGTATTGAAATACCTTCGCCGGGCTCGGACGCCTCGCGCGCGGTCCAAATGGTCCCATCCGACCCATGTCGGTTCCGACATGCCGGTTTGACCCATGCCGATGTGATCGACAGCCGATTCTCTCGACAAAAGCGCGTTCAAAACGCGTTCCCCACCCGCCAGCCCCTGGGACCGGCGAACCACGTCATTCAGCCAGCCAAGGCGACATGCGCCACGACCGACCCAGTTTGCTTAGCGTAAGACCTCAAGTGCAAAGTCAGGCTTTCGTTCGCTTTGCAGTCGCGGGCTGCGCAGCCATCCGGGCTCTCGCGCTCAGCAGATCTGCGTTCTGGAACCTATCGCCCGGCGCGGCTCTCTGGCATCTGACCGCGGCGGTGTTCCGTGAATACCGCTCGTCGTGGCCTGCACCGGTGCTATGGATGGAACGTAGTCGCTCCCGGGGGATATTCCAAGAGCTTTTTCTGCATTCCCCGACCTTTACCGGAGCTTTTTTAGGCCCATGACGGTTCGGGGAATACCGGCCAGATCGGCCCGGATCGTCGAGGAATCGGCCGTCAGGCCACCCCTCACCATCAATGCAGCGACCTCGTCACTCTGGCCAAGCCCGACCTCCACGATGACAGCGCCGTCCGGCCGCAGCAGGGCCGCCGCCTGCGGGATCAGCGCGCGGTAGGCGTCGAGCCCGTCCTTGCCCCCGTCCAGGGCGCGCAGCGGATCATGAGTGCGCACCTCGACGTCGAGCGCACCGATCTCGGACGATGGGATGTAGGGCGGGTTCGACACGATCAGGTCGAAACCCGCAGACAGCGCTGCGGCGTAGGAGCAGGCGACGAAGCCGGCGCGGTCGGCTAATCCGAGCGCGCGCGCATTATCCCGCGCGGTGGTCAGCGCGGCCAAGCTGATGTCGGTACCGAGTCCAAAGGCCCGCGGCAGCTCGGACAGCAGCGCCAGCAGGATCGCGCCGGAGCCCGTGCCGAGATCGGCGATGCGCAAGCGACGCTTCAGGTCGCCGCCGGCCGCGAGATGTTCCAGTGCCAGCTCGACGACAGTCTCTGTGTCCGGCCGCGGCACCAGCGTGTCGGCCGACAATCGCAGGTCCAGGCCCCAGAACTCTTTGGTGCCGAGGATGCGGGCGACCGGTTCGCCGGCCAGCCGGCGCTGCACCAGCGTTTCCAGGCGCTGCGCGTCGTCATGGGAGAGCTGTCGTCTCCCGTGCATCACGAGCCCGGTGAGGTCGAGCTGCAGCGCATGGCCGACCAGCAGCCGCGCATCGAGCTCGGGCGAGTCGAGGCCCGCATCTGCAAAGCGCGCGGCCAGGGCACGGCGGGCGGCATCGATCGTCACGCCGGCGATGAGGCCGGTCATCGCGCAAACTCCCTCCACGCGTCATCCCCGCGAACGCGGGGAGCCATACGCCGTGCCGTGGCGGGACGGGCGGTCGGAGTTGCCTTCTGTGACAGCCACGAAGGCCGGTGGTTAGGGGTCCCTGCGTTCGCCGGGACGACACCGTTTGTGTCGGGGCAGCGTCGCATCGCCTCCTGCAATGCGCCGGTGCGCATCACGCCGCAGCACCTTGCGCGGCGAGCTGCGCGGCCTGGTGCTCGGTCGTCAGCGCGTCGATGAGTTCGCCCAGCGCTTCGCCGGCGATCACCTGCGGCAGCTTGTAGAGCGTCAGGTTGATGCGGTGGTCGGTGACGCGCCCTTGCGGAAAATTATAGGTGCGGATGCGCTCCGAGCGGTCGCCCGAGCCGACTTTCTCCTTGCGCTCGGCCGAGCGGGCCGCGTCGACCTTCTGCCGCTCGGCGTCGTAGATGCGCGAGCGCAGGATGTTCATCGCGGAGGCGCGGTTCTTGTGCTGCGAGCGGCTGTCCTGCATCATCACGACGATCCCGGTCGGGATATGGGTGATGCGGATCGCCGATTCCGTCTTGTTGACGTGCTGGCCGCCGGCGCCTTGCGCGCGCATGGTCTCGATGCGCAGGTCGTCCGGCTTGATGTCGACGTCGACATCCTCGACCTCGGGCAGCACGGCGACTGTCGCCGCCGAGGTGTGGATGCGGCCTTGCGTCTCGGTGTCGGGCACGCGCTGCACGCGGTGCACGCCGGATTCGAATTTCAGCTTGGCGAAGGCGCCGCGGCCCTGCACCTCGGCGATGATCTCCTTGTAGCCGCCGACGGTGCCTTCGGAGGCCGAGACCACCTCGACCTTCCAGCCCTGCAGGGCGGCGAAGCGCTCATACATCCGGAACAGGTCGCCGGCGAACAACGAGGCCTCGTCGCCGCCGGTGCCGGCGCGGATTTCGAGCACGACGTTGCGGTCGTCCATCGCATCCTTCGGCAGCAGCGCGACGCGGATCTTCTGCTCAAGCTCGCCGCGGCGCGCGATCAGCTCGTCGCGCTCGGCCTCGGCCATCGCGCGCATTTCGGCATCGGTGGCGGGATCGGCGATCAGCGCCTCAGTGTCGGCGAGCTCCTTGACGCCGGCGCGATAGGCCTTGACCGCGTCGATCAGCGGATTGAGCTCGGCCAGCTCACGGGTGATCTGCACGTAGCGGTCGGAATTGACCTGGCCGAGCAGCTCCGCCTCGAGCGAGGCGTGATGCGCGAGCAGGATATCCAGTTTGGCTTGGGGAAGCGACGACATGATGCAATCTGTTCTAGGAGCAAACGATACGAACGGAAGACGCGCAGGCCGCGACAGACCCGCTACAGCGCGAGGCCTTCGCTCTCGGCGAACTCGGTCAGCTTCTGCCGCATCGAGAAGCTGCCGGCCGGCGCGGCCAGCCATTCGGCCATCTTCGTCGCCGCCTTGCCGGCGTCGAGTTCGAGGATCATCGCCTTCACAGGGCCGTGCGCAGTGGCCGACAACGACAGCGAGCGGTAGCCGAGCGCGATCAGTGCCAATGCGCCGATCGGCTTGGAGGCCATCTCGCCGCACAGTGACACCGACCGCTTGGCGGCCTTGGCCTTGTGCACGATCTGCTGCAACGCCCGCAGGATCGGCGTCGACAGCGTGTCGAAGCGCTCGGAGACCTTGGCATTGCCGCGATCGACCGCGAACAGGAACTGGAACAGGTCGTTCGAGCCGACCGAGATGAAGTCGACCTTCGAAAGCAGCTCGTCGAGCTGATACAGCAGCGCCGGGACCTCGAGCATGGTGCCGACGTCGACGCGTTCCGGCAGCGTATGGCCGTGCTGGCGCAGATAGGTCAGCTCGCGCTCGACGATCGCCTTGGCCGTGTCGAACTCGGCGACTTCCGAGATCATCGGGAACATGATGCGCAGCGAGCGGCCGCCGCCGGCGCGCAGCAGCGCCCGGATCTGGCCGCGCAGCAGGCCCGGACGGTCGAGGCCGAGGCGGATCGCGCGCCAGCCGAGCGCCGGATTCTCCTCGATCACGGTCTCCATGTACGGCAGCGCCTTGTCGCCGCCGATGTCCAAGGTGCGGAACGTGACCGGCTTGTGGCCGGCGGCGTCGAGAACCGTGCGATACAGCGCCAGCTGGTCGCTCGAGCGCGGCAGGCTGGCGGACACCATGAATTGCAGCTCGGTGCGGAATAGGCCGATGCCGGCGCTGCCGGTGTCCTCGATATGCGGCAGGTCGATGACCAGGCCGGCATTGATCATCAGCTCGACCGGCTGGCCGTCCTTGGTCACGCAGGGCTTGTTGCGCAGCTCGCCATATTGCGCCTGACGGCGGGCGCGGAAGCGCACCCGCTCGGCATAGGCGGATTCGATCTCCGACGACGGGCGCACATAGATCGAGCCTGAGGTGCCATCGACGATGATGGCGTCGCCGGGATCGGCGATGCCCGGCGCGTTCGGCACCTCGCCGACGGCGGGAATGCCCAGTGCGCGCGCCACGATCGCGACATGCGAATTGGCGGTGCCTTCCTCGAGCACGAGGCCGCGCAGCCGCTTGCGGTCGTAGTCGAGCAGCGCCGCCGGACCCATCGCGCGTGCGATCAGGATGGCGTTGTCCGGCAGGTGCTCGCGCCGCGGCGCGTGGTCCTGGCCGACGAGCTGACGCAGCAGACGGTAGCCGAGATCCTCGAGATCGTGCAGCCGCTCGCGCAGATACGGATCGGTCGAGCGCAGCATGCGGGCGCGGGTGTCGGACTGCACGCGCTCGACGGCGGCTTCCGCCGTGAGGCCGGTCGCCACCGCCTCGTGCAGCTTGTGCGACCAGCCCTGGTCGTTGGCGAACATGCGATAGGCTTCGAGCACCTCGCGGTGCTCGCCGCCATCGGCGACGTCGCCGCGCTCCAGCATGCGGTCGAGGTCGGCGCGCAGCTTGAGCAGCGCGGCGTCGAGCCGCTTGATCTCCTTGGGCAGGTCCTCGGCGATGTAGTTGTTGATGACGACGCGCGGCTCGTGCAGCACGACATGGCCGAGCGCGATGCCATCGGACAGCACCGTGCCGGTCTTGTGGATCGAGTGCCGCGCCGCCGGCTCGGCGCCGGGCTGCGCCAGCGCTGCGAGCTCGCCGGAGGCGATCATCTCGGCGAGCACCATCGCGGTGGTCTGCAGCGCCTCGACCTCTTCCTCGACATAGGTGCGCTTGGCGCGGTTCTGCACCACCAGCACGCCGAGCGTGTTGCCGGCGCGCAGGATCGGCACGCCAAGGAAGGAGTGGTAGATCTCTTCGCCGGTCTCCGGCCGATACGAGAAGGCGGGATGGCTCTGCGCGTCGTTCAGGTTGAGCGGCGTCGCTTCGCTGGCGACGAGGCCGACGAGGCCTTCATGCGCGCTCAGCACGGTCATGTGCACGGCGTCGCGGTTCAGACCTTCGGTGGCATAGAGCTCGAGCGTGTTGTCGACGCGCAGCACATAGACCGAGCAGACCTCCGCGACCATGTTGGCCGCGATCAGCACCACGATCTTGTCGAGCCGCTCCTGTGCCGAGACCTGCTCCGCCATGGTCTCGCGAAGCCGTCTGAGCAGGACGCGGGGGCCTCCCGACGCGCTTCGCATGTGGCACAATCCCCCTTCCTGGGGCCAGCCCGGCACGCGGCCGGATCTGGCGCTAAACTCGCGGCATCGAACAGCTTTCTCGATTCGGCACTATCGCACGCTCAGAGTGCCGGCCCGAACCAGAACAACCATCACTGGAGCACAGTTTGCGGCTGCCATCCTGCGATGGCGTATAGCGAATTAGGGCTTGTTTTGCCAAGCAAAACGCCTGCCACCGCGGGCGGCGTCAACGGCTTTCGAACGATCTCCGGCCCGTCCCGCTGTCACAGAACGGGACAGGTGTGGTCGCGGAGGAGGATTTTCTAGGCCTGGTCCAGTCCGTAGAGCGTATGCAGCGTGCGGACGGCGAGCTCGGTGTAGGCGGCGTCGATCAGCACCGAGAACTTGATCTCGGAGGTCGTGATCGCGCGAATGTTGATGTTGCGGGCGGCGAGCGCGGCGAATCCCTTGGCGGCGACGCCGGCATGGCTGCGCATGCCCGATCCGATCACCGAAACCTTGGCGACGTCGGTCGCGGTATCCAGGCGCTGATAGCCGATCCTGTCCTTGGCCGCGGTGATGGTCTCGCGCGCGCGATTGTAATCGGTGGCCGGCACCGTGAAGGTGAGATCGGTGGTCTTGCCGTCTTCGGAGACGTTCTGGACGATCATGTCGACGTTGATATTGGCATCCGCCAGTGGTCCGAAGATCGAGGCGGCGACGCCCGGCTTGTCCTCGATCTGGCGCACCGAGATCTGGGCCTCGTCCTTGGAGAAGGCGATGCCGGTCACGACGTGATTTTCCATGATTTGTTCCTCGCTGCAGATCAGCGTCCCCGGCGGCTGGTTGGCGTGCGGGTCGATATCCTCGGGCTTGTCGAATGAGGAGCGGACGAAGATCGGCATGTTGTGCACCATGCCCAGTTCCACCGAACGGACCTGCAGCACCTTGGCGCCCTGCGACGCCAGCTCCAGCATGTCCTCGAAGGCGATCTTGTCGAGCCGCTTGGCCTTCGGCACCACCCGGGGGTCGGTGGTATAGACGCCGTCGACGTCGGTATAGATGTCGCAGCGGTCGGCCTTGATGGCGGCCGCGATCGCCACCGCGGAGGTGTCCGAGCCGCCGCGGCCGAGCGTGGTGATTCGCCCGGTTTCGGCGTTGATGCCCTGGAAGCCGGCGATGACCGCGACCTCCTTGCGGTCGCGAAAGCGCTGGATCAGCTCGGAGCCGTCGATATCGACGATTCGCGCCGAGGCATGGGCATCGCTGGTCTTGATCGGGATCTGCCAGCCCTGCCACGAGCGGGCCTGGATGCCCATGCTCTGCAGCACGATCGCCAGCAGGCCGGACGTGACCTGCTCGCCCGAGGCCACGACGGCATCGTATTCACGCGCATCGTGCATCGGCGACGCCTCGGTGCACCAGGCGACCAGTTCGTTGGTCTTGCCGGACATGGCCGAGACCACGACGGCGACCTCATGACCGGCGTCGACCTCGCGCTTGACGTGGCGCGCGACGTTGCGGATGCGGTCGATGTTGGCGACGGATGTGCCGCCGAATTTCAGCACGAGGCGACCCATGACGACGCGCTCATTCCCATCAGGAGGATAAGTTGACCGGCTGGGCGCGAAACCGGAGGCGCGCCAGCCGAAACGCGCGTATACATAGCGCCGCGGCTGGGGGCAAGACGGTTCCTTGTGGTGACAGGGTCAGGTAGAGGCTTTGGAATGGCGCGTTACATCGACGAAATCCTGCAACCCGGCGAGAAGGTGCTGTATTCGACCAATGCACATTGGATGTTCTACCTGCCGGCGATCGGGGCCTGGATCGTCGTGTTTGGATTGCTCGTCCTCTCCCGCATGACCGTGAACGACAATCTGGTCATGCTGTGCCTGGCCACCGCCGCCGTCATCGCCATTGTTGCCCTGTATTGGACGGTTCGGGCCTGGTTCCATCGCCTCACCACCGAGACGGACGTCACCAATCGCCGTGTCGTGCACAAAACCGGTTTCATCAAGCGCCGTACCTTCGAGATGGCTCTCGACAAGGTCGAGAGCGTCGACGTCAACCAGACCATCATGGGACGGGTTCTCAATTACGGCGATGTCACCATCTTGGGTGTGGGCGAGGGCAAGGAAACCATTTCGACCATCGCGGAGCCGCTGGCGTTCCGGAACGCCATCACGGCGCGTTAGCCCGGTACGGCGCCGCAGCTTCGATCATTGAGTATTCAGCGATGACAATGCCTCAGGATTCCCGCAGCACTTCTGTTCCCTCCGGCTCGACCGTCGATCCGGCCGAGATCGCGAAGTTCTCCAAACTGTCCGAGACGTGGTGGGACCCCAAGGGCAAGATGGCGCCCCTGCACAAGATCAACCCGCTGCGCCTGACCTATATCCGCGATGCCGCCTGCCGGAAATTCGAGCGCAACGCCAAGAGCCTCAACTGCCTGTCGGGGCTGCGCATGCTCGACATCGGCTGCGGCGCGGGACTGCTGTGCGAGCCGTTCACGCGGCTGGGCGCGCAGGTCGTCGGCGTCGACCCCTCGGCCAGCAACATTGCCGCCGCCAGGCTGCATGCCGAGAAGGGTCATCTGTCGATCGACTACCGCTGCACCACGATCGAGGAGATGGACCCGCGCGAGCGCTTCGACATCGTGCTGGCGATGGAGGTCGTCGAGCACGTCACCGACGTCAGCGCCTTCCTCGGCCGCTGTGCCGCGGTGCTGAAGCCGGGCGGCATGATGGTGGTCTCGACCCTCAACCGCAACTGGAAGAGCTTTGCGCTCGCCATCGTCGGCGCCGAATACGTGCTGCGCTGGCTGCCGCGCGGCACGCATGAGTGGAGCAAGTTCGTCACGCCGGACGAGCTGACCAAATACCTGCTCGACAACCGTCTGGTCATCACCGAGCAGAGCGGCGTGGTCTACAGCCCGTTCGCCGACCGCTGGAGCCTGTCGACCGACATGGACGTGAACTACATGATGGTCGCCGAGCAGATGGTGTAGCGCGCGCGGCCATTCATCGGCTTGACCCGTCTGCCGCTCCATAACCGGTGTCGTCCCTGCGAACGCAGGGACCCATAACCACAGGGAGGGGTTTGAGGCACGCTAGGAGATCAGGTCGCTGAGATCGCGCCATTCAAGATTGTCGCGCTCGATCAGTTCGATTTTCCAATCACGCTTCCAGCGCTTGAGCTGCTTCTCGCGGGTGACCGCTTCCGCAGCAACAGTGTAGATTTCGACGTAGACCAGCCGAAACACCCCGTACTTCTTCACGAACTCCGAGCCTTCGCCCTTGCGATGCTGCTCGAGCCGCGTCCGTAACGAGTTGGTCACACCGATGTACAGCGTACCGTGACGGCCGCTGGCGAGAATATAGACATAGTACATCGCCGCACCATCGCGTGGATGGATCGCCTAACCCAATTGAAGCCGGTGGTTATGGGTCCCTGCGTTCGCAGGGACGACACCGGATGTGTGGCGCGAGGTTACCACAAGACGCAATCCGTCCTGGCCCTTCCGGCGAGAGCTGCAATCCTGACATGCGGCTGAACCGCCTCACCGCTGTTGACCCAGCGCCCCGTGGTCGTCACGGTGCCAATCTCACTACTGCATTGTGCCGCATGCTCTCCATCACCTCGCTCTGGATTCCCTTTACGCTGGTCGCCGCCGCTGGCCAGGTCGCGCGCAATGCGATGCAGCGGTCGCTGACGGCGAAGCTCGGCACCTGGGGCGCGACCAATATCCGCTTCCTGTTCGGCTTTCCGTTCTCGCTGGTGTTCCTGACCGCGGTGCTGCTGGCCACCGGCGACCACCTGCCGTGGCCGCCGGCGGTGTTCTGGCCGTGGCTGCTGCTCGGTGCGCTCAGCCAGATCATCGCCACCGGGCTGATGCTGCTGGCGATGACCGACCGCTCCTTCGTCGTCACCACGGCCTATCTGAAGACCGAGGCGATCCAGACCGCGATCTTCGGCTTCATCTTTCTCGGCGATCCGCTCTCGCTTCCAAAGGTGATCGCGATCCTGATCGCCACCGTCGGCGTCGTCATCACCGCCCTCAGGCCCGGCGGTGAGAAGAGCTTTGCCGAGTTGAGGCCGACCGTAACCGGCCTGGTTGCCGCGGCGTCGTTCGCCTTGTCGGCCGTCGGCTTCCGCGGCGCCATCATCACCGTCGACGGCGTGTCCTTCGTCACCGCCGCGTCGTACACGCTGGTCTGGGGCCTATTCGTGCAGACGGCGCTCCTCACCGTCTATCTGCTGGCGCGCGCGCCCGACATCCTGCGCGGAATCCTGTCGCTGTGGCGGCCATCGATGATGGCCGGCTTCGTCGGCGCCTTCGCATCGCAATTCTGGTTCCTGGCGTTCGCGCTGACCGCGGCCGCCAACGTCCGCACGCTCGCGCTGATCGAGGTACTGTTCGCGCAGGGCGTGTCGTACTATTCGTTCAAGCAGCCGGTTTCGCTGCGCGAGATCGGCGGCATCACGCTGATCGTCGCCGGCGTGGCGCTGCTGGTCGCCGTGTAGTCAGCCCTTGATCGCGATCAGCACGGCGCCGGCCGCGATCAGCGCGATGCCGATCCAGCCCTGCAGGCTCGGTCGTTCGCCGAGAAACACGACGCCGAACAAGGCGACCAGCACGACGCTGAGCTTGTCGATCGGCGCGACCAGCGTCGCTGGTCCGAGCTTCAAGGCGCGGAAGTAGCACAGCCACGAGGCGCCGGTGCCGAGCGCCGACAGCGTCAGGAACACCCAGCTCTTGGTCGAGATCGGTCCCGGGCTGGTGAGCTGGCCCGTCGCAAACAGGATCAGCGCCAGCGTCACCAGCACGATCGCGGTGCGGATCAGCGTGGCAAGATCGGAGTTGAGACCTTCGACGCCAACCTTGGCGAAGATGGCGGTGAGGGCCGCGAACAGCGCGGAGAGGAGGGCCCAGAGCTGCCAGGACGAGGAGAGGGGGGACATGTCGTCACACCGGCGAAAGAGAGAGTGCAGGCCGAGATCTCTCTCCCGTCGTTGCGAGCGAAGCGAAGCAATCCAGAATCTTTGCCCGGCGCTGGATTGCTTCGCTTCGCTCGCAATGACGGAGAGGGCGTCTCTATTGCTCAATTCCGGTCGTCCGGCAGCACCGGGATCGGCGCGACCTCGATGCCTTCCTCGATCAGTTCGCGGGCCTCGTCGAGCGAGGCCTCGCCATAGATCGGCCGGTGCTCGGTCTCGCCGTAATGCATCTTGCGGGCTTCGGTCGGGAATCGTTCGCCGACATCGTCGGCGTTCTTGACGATGTGGTCGCGCAGCTCCTTGAGCTTGGCGCGCAGCTCGCGCTCCTGCGCCATCATCAGCGCGGTCGATCCCGGCGGAATCACTTCCTGCGCTGGCGTCGGTGAGGCCGGTACCGGCACGGCCTCGCGGCCCTTCTTGCTGACGATGCGCGGCGCCATGATAGCCTTCTCGACCTTGGTCGAGCCGCAGGTCGGGCATTCCACCAGCTTGCGCTTCACCTGCGAATCGTAGGCCGAGGAGCTCTGGAACCAGCTTTCGAACGTATGGTCACGCTCGCAGCGCAGCGCATAGCGGATCATGCCGAGCCCCGCACCAGGTGCAGATAGTCCGGACCCGCGTTGGGGTCGGCGATGCCGAACCGGCGGCCGTGCTGCAGCGAAGGAATGGTCTGGCGCACGCTCTCGACCCGCGACGGATCGATGCGCGCCATGATCACGCCGGGCTCGACGCCGCCCTCGGCGAGAATCTCGCCCCATGGATCGATGATCAGCGAGTGGCCGAAGGTCTCGCGCTTGTTCTCGTGCAGGCCGCACTGGGCGGCGGCGAACACGAAGCATCCCGTCTCGATGGCGCGGGCGCGCAGCAGCGTGTGCCAGTGCGCCTCGCCGGTCTTGCGGGTGAAGGCGGAGGGCACGCTGATGAAGGAGGCGCCGCTCTCGGCCAGCGCGCGATACAGCGCCGGGAAGCGCACGTCGTAGCAGATCGTCAGCCCCAGACGACCCCAGGGCAGATCCGAGATCACGGCCGTCTCGCCCGGCTGATAGTTGGCGGACTCGCGATAGCTCTCACCGCCCGGCAGGTCGATGTCGAACATGTGGATCTTGTCGTAGCTCGCCAGCACGTTGCCCTCGGGCCCGATCAGGAACGAGCGGTTCACGGCCTTGTCTGCCGAGAAGCGCAGCGCCAGCGATCCGATGTGCAGATGGATGCCCAGCTCCTTGGCGAGCGCCTGATAGGCTTTGAGAGAGGGATCGTCCGCCTCGCTCTTGAGCTGCTCGAACAGCGCCGTCCGGTTGAGCTGCATCATGTTGCTCACTTCCGGCGTCTGGACGTACTCCGCGCCCTGCGCGACCGCTTCCCGGATCAGCCTGATGCCCTGCTCGAGGCTCGGCTCGGGCAGGAGCGAGGTGCGCATCTGCACCATGGCGGCGGTAAAGCTGCGGTCGTTGCTCATGATGTCGCCTTGTCTCCCGCCAGCATGGCGTCGAGCCTGCCCTCGCGATCGAGCGCATAGAGGTCGTCGCAGCCGCCGACATGGGTGTGGCCGATGAAGATCTGCGGAAAGGTCGAGCCCGGGCCGACACGATCATACATCTTCTGCCGAATCGTCGGATCCTTGCCCGCGTCATGCTCGGTGAAGGCAACGTTCTTGCGGGTCAGAAGCGATTTGGCGGCCGTGCAGTAGCCGCACCCCGGACGGGTATAGATTTCGATCGCAGCGGTCATGTCGCGCTCAGCTGTTTCAGAACGATAGATTATATGGGAGCGCGGGGCGCATCGACAACCCGGGCGAAAACCAGCACGCTGACCTCGGCCGCCTTGGCGCGCAGCAGAGCGCGGGCGCAGGCATCCACCGTCGCGCCGGTGGTCAGCACGTCGTCGACGATGACGATGCGGCGCCCCTGCACGTCATGCAGGCGATCTGAAGATACCTGGAATGCTCCCTGCACATTGCTGGTGCGCTGGGCGCGCGACAACCCGACCTGCTGCTCGGTCGCCCGCACGCGGCGCAGCGCATCACCCTGCATGCGGACGCCGCTGGACCGGGCGACCGCCCGCGCCAGCGCGCCGGACTGGTTGTAGCGGCGGCTGAAGCCGCGCCGCCAGTGCAACGGCACGGGCACCACGAGGTCGGCCTCGGCCAGCAGCTCGCGGCCGGCGCGCGCCATCCAGCGGCCCATGATCGGCGCCAGATCAGTGCGGTCCTGATATTTGAGCTGATGCACCAGGGTGCGGGCGACCTCGTCATAGCGCACGGCGGCGCGGGCCCGGGCGTACGCCGGCGGCGCCGCGATCGCTTCCATCGAGAGCAGCTCGGGGCCCGGATCGTAGACGAAGGGGATGCCGAGCTTCGGGCAATACGGCCGCTCGATGAACGACAATTTGCCCCAGCAGGCCGCGCAGACGCCCTCGCCGTCGACCGGCTCGCGGCAGGCGATGCACAGGGTGGGAAGCGCGACGTCGAGTGCGAGCTTCGCAACGTGCGCGAGACTGCCATGCAGGGCGCCCACGGCTGCACGAAGTCGTCCGACGCTGATTGGAGCAAACGTCACACCCATGTATTGAGGCTAGCGCCGCAAGCCACGCGGCTCAAGCGGTCCATTGCCCGGCCGCGAGGATCGGCGTAACCAGCCCCAATGGTCCAGTCCGTCACCACTCCCGTTCTGTTCGATCGCAGCTTGCTCGCGCTCAGGCAGCGGCGGGCTGCGGCAGCGCCGGAGACCTTCCTGTTGGAGCGCGTTGCGGAGGACATCGAGGATCGGCTTGCGGCAGTGAACCGGTCCTTCACCGCGGCTGCCGACGTCTGGACGCCGGCCGCGGGCTTGAAGCCGTATCTTTCGGGACGCCTCTCGCAGCTCGCACATATCGCTGCGCCGGAAACGGCAGATGAGCGGCTGCCGCTGGCCGCGCAATCGCTCGATCTCGCGCTGTCGGCGCTGGCGTTTCAATTCGTCAACGATCTGCCCGGACTGCTGGTGCAGATTCGCCGGGCCTTACGCCCCGATGGTCTGCTGCTGGCGGCGATGATCGGCGGCGATACGCTGACCGAGCTCCGGCAGAGCTTCGCGGCGGCCGAAGCCGAATGCGAGGGCGGCGTCTCGCCGCGCGTCGCGCCGTTCGCCGATCTGCGCGACATCGGCGGGCTGTTGCAGCGTGCCGGCTTCGCGCTGCCCGTCACCGACGTCGACCGCGTCGTGGTCCGCTATGCCAGCGCGCTTGGCCTGATGCAGGATCTCCGCCGCATGGGCGCGACCAACAGCCTGGTCGAGCGGCGCCGCACGCCGCTGCGCCGCGCCACCCTGCTGCGCATGGCCCACATCTATGCCGAGCGCTTCGCCGATCCCGACGGCCGCATCCGCGCCACCTTCGACATCATCTGGTTATCCGGCTGGGCCCCGCACGAAAGCCAGCAGAAGCCGCTGAAGCCGGGCTCGGCGACGACGAGCCTCGAGGCGGCAGTGAAGCGGAGCCCGCGCGGGGAATAAAACCGCTCGTCATCGCCGGGCTTGACCCGGCGATCCATCCCTCTCGAAGAGTCCGAAATGTAGATGGATGCGCGGGCCTTCGCCGCGCCGAAGGGGCTACGGCCCCGCAGGCGGGTCAAGCCCGCGCATGACGAGTGAGCGTGAGGCTATCGCGGCGCCTCACATCAACAGATCGATCAGATGCGGCAGCAGCGGAATGTCCGCCGGGGGCATCGGGTAGTCGCGCAGCTTGTTCGGCCGCACCCAGGCCAGTTGCTGTCCCTCGCGCGCGGTGACCACGCCTTCCCAGCGCCGGCAGATGTAGAGCGGCATCAACAGATGGAACGTCTCATAGGCGTGGCTGGCAAACGTCAGCGGCGCGAGACAGGCCTCGCGCACGGTGATGCCGAGCTCCTCGTCGAGCTCGCGGATCAGGCTGGCTTCGGGGCGCTCGCCGGGCTCGAGCTTGCCGCCGGGAAACTCCCAGAGTCCCGCGAGCGTCTTGCCGGGCGGCCGCTGCGCCAGCAGCACACGATTGTCGGCGTCGACGAGCGCGCAGGCGACCACGAGCGTGAGTTTCAGGTCCGGCATGATCCGATCGGTTTGAGAGGGATGCGCCGGTCCGAGAACCAGGTGCGCCTGTTGAGGGAATCTTAACCTAGGCCGTTTCGAGCCCGGTTTCCACGGTCGAAATAAGCCAACCTTAATGGCCGGCCGCGTATTTTCACGGGTGAACGCCATGGCCTCCTCATGGTTTGTTAGGCATCATTCATGCGAATTTTATCCAGCCTGCTCGGCCGCCTGCGGCACGACGTCAGCGGCAACGTCGCGGTGACGTTCGCGATCGTCTGCGTCCCGCTGATCACCGCGGTCGGCTGCGGCGTCGACTACAGCCGCGCCAACCAGATGCGCGCCAAGCTGCAGGCGGCGGTCGACGCCGCCTCGGTCGGCGCGGTGTCCCGGACCTCGCCGGCCTTCATCGCCGCAGGCACGATGACCTCGGACGGCGTGATCGCCGCCGGCAATGACGACGCGGCGAAGATCTTCAACGGCAACATGTCGGGCACCTCAGGCTATACGCTGACCAGCCTGACGCCGGAGGTGAAGAAGGCCGGCTCGGTGCTGAGCGCCACCGTGTCGTTCACGGCCACCGTGCCGATGATGTTCATGAACATCGTCGGGTTCAAGACCATGACCCTGCAGGGCTCGTCGACGGCCAAGGCCTCGATGCCGAAATACATCGACTTCTACCTGCTGCTCGACAACTCGCCGTCGATGGGCGTGGCGGCGACGCCGGCGGACGTGACCAAGATGGTCAATGCGACATCGGACTCAAGATACGGCAGCAACCGCTATTGCGCCTTTGCCTGCCACGACTACAATGATTCGAACAACTTCTATAACCTCGCGAAGAGCATCGGCGTCACCACCCGGATCGACGTGCTGCGCAGCGCCACCCAGCAGCTGATGGACAAGGCGCAGCAGACCCAGACCTATCCGAACCAGTTCCGCATGGCGATCTATGATTTCGGTGCGGCGTCGAAGACGATCGGGTTGCGGTCGCTGTTCTCGCTCTCGTCGAGCCTCTCCAGCGCCAAGAGTGCCGCCGGGAACATCGACCTGATGGGCGTGTATGGCAACAACGATTCCTATACGGCAGACAAGGATACGCCGTTCACCAGCGTGTTGCCGGCGATCAACAACGAGATTGCGACACCGGGCGACGGCACGTCGGGTTCGCCGCTGAAATACCTGTTCTTCGTCTCCGATGGCGTCGCCGACGAGAGCAATGCCGCGTGCCTGAAGCCCAAGGCCGGCGGCAACCGCTGCCAGTCGCCGATCAATCCGGCGCTGTGCACGGCGCTGAAGAGCCGCGGCATCAAGATCGCCGTGCTCTACACGACCTACCTGCAGCTGCCGACGAACAACTGGTACATGAACTGGATCGATCCGTTCAACAAGGGGCCGTTCGGCCCCTCGCCGAACAGCGAGATTGCGCAGAACATGCAGGCGTGCGCGTCCGATGGGTTCTATTTCGAGGTGTCGCCGACCCAGGGCATCTCGGATGCGATGCAAAAATTGTTCGACAGGGCGGTCGCCGACGCACGGATCGCGGGTTGAGTTGGCGCGGATTGCAATCAAAAATGGCGTTGATCGCCGTCACGACCTGAGGTGAAATCCCATCGGGTGCTCGACCCGATGGGAGGTTCGCGTGATCAAGGCTGCTGCGCTGGCATGTGTGCTGACTGTGGCGTTCTCGGCGGGGGCTTCGGCCGCCAATTGCATCGTACCGCCGTTCTCGACGCTGGAAAACCAGACGGCTCAAGGGCACATGTACGCTAAAACCGGCAAGCGCTGCAGGATCGCAGTCCTGCACTCGCGCGGACCGATTTTCGGCGTCCGCGTGCTGTCTGCTGCGAGCCACGGCGTGGTCTCCGTGCAGGGGGCGCAGGTCGTGTACGTCTCGAAGCCGGGCTTCGTCGGCGAAGACCACTTTGCCTACGTCCGGCACGGGGCCGATATGCTCAATCGGCCGGTGACCAAGGGCGTCGAGGTCACCGTCCATGTCAGCCAGCAGCTCTGATCCCGGCGGCTACGAGCGGTAGTCGCCGTTGATCGCGACATACTCCTTGGTCAGGTCGCAGGTCAGCACGCGGTCGCGGCCCTTGCCGAGGCCGAGCGCCACCTTGATCTGCACCTTCTGCGCCTTCATCGCCTCGGAGACTTCCGTCTCGTCATAGGACGGATCGCGCGCGCCCTTCGATGCGACGCGGATGCCGTTGAAGGAGATCGAGAGCTTGTCGCGGTCGGCCGGCTCGCCGGCCTTGCCGACGGCCATCACGACGCGGCCCCAATTGGCGTCCTCGCCCGCGATCGCGGTCTTGACCAGCGGCGAGTTGGCGATCGACATCGCGATTCTGCGCGCCGACGGCTTGCTCTTGGCGCCCTCGACGATGATCTCGACCAGCTTGCGGGCGCCCTCGCCGTCGCGCGCGACCTGCTCGGCGAGGTCGGCCAGCACGGCATTGAGCGCCTTCACGAACGCTTTCGCGCGCGGATCGCTGGCGCGGCTGATCTTCGGTGCGCCCTTCGCCGCGGCGGCCCCGGTGGCGAAGGCGAGCAGCGTGTCGGATGTCGAGGTGTCGCCGTCGATCGTCACCGCGTTGAAGGTGTCCTCGACGCCGGCCTTGAGCAGGGCCTGCAGCGCGGGGGCCGAAATCGGCGCATCGGTGAAGATGAACGACAACATCGTCGCCATGTCGGGCGCGATCATGCCGGCGCCCTTGGCCATGCCGTTGATCGTCACCTTGGCCTTTCCGAGCTTGACGGTGGCGGTGGCGACCTTGGGGAAGGTGTCGGTGGTCATGATGGCGCGCGCTGCGCCCATCCAGTCCTCAGGGGCCGCGGTGCCCGCCAACCCTTCGAGCACGCCGTCGAACTTGGTCGCATCCAGCGGCTCGCCGATCACGCCGGTCGAGGCGAGGAAGATCTCGTCCTGCTTGCAGCCGACCGCCTTGGCGGCGATCGCCGCCGTCAGGGCCGTCGACTGCTTGCCGGTCTTGCCGGTGAAGGCGTTGGCGTTGCCGGAGTTGACCACCAGCGCGCGTGCCTTGCCGCCCTTCAGCTTGGCCCGGCACCATTCGACCGGCGCCGACGGGCATTTCGACAGGGTGAACACGCCGGCCACGGTGGTGCCGGGATCGAGCAGCGCCAGCAGCACGTCGGTGCGGTTCTTGTAGCGGATGCCGGCCGCCGCAGTCGCGAGCTTGACGCCCGCAACGGCGGGCATGTCGGGGACATCGGTGGGGGCGAGCGGGGAGACGGCTGAGGACATCGGAGAGGCTTCCGGCAGGAATGAGCGGGAAGCGCTCTGTATCATCTCGGTCGTCGTTGTGGGAGTGGATGTCACTGCACCCGCTGCTGTCATCCCGGCGAACGCCGGGATCCATAACCACAGGGTCCAGTTGGGAGCCCCGGTATCGGCCGCGTGCCTGTTTCAAACATCACGCGGTATGGGTCCCGGCTTTCGCCGGGACGACACCATTTATGACGCGACCATGTCCTGTCTCGAGCCAAGTAGCCGAGCCGCTTACTTCTTCGCCGGCTCGGTCGGCTTCGCGTCCGCCGGCTTGGCGGCGTCGGCGGCCGGCTTGTCCAGGCGCTCGATCTTGGCGGCCTCGCGCAGCTTGCCGACGTAGTCGGCCTGGGCCTTGCGGGTGACGTAGGTCTCGATCTGGCCCTTGACCTGGTCGAACTCCGGCGGCTTGCGGCTGCGCTTTTCCTCGACCTTGATGACGTGCCAGCCGAACTGGGTCTTCACCGGATCGGAGATCTTGCCCGGCTCGAGCGAGAAGGCGACGTTGGCGAATTCCGGCACCATCTGCTCCTTGGTAAAGAAGCCGAGGTCGCCGCCGTCCGAGGCGCCGGGATCCTTGGACTTCTTCTTGGCGAGTTCGGCGAAATCGGCGCCCTTGGCGAGCTCGGCCTTGACGGCCTTGGCGTCGTCCTCGGTCTCCACCAGAATATGGCGGGCGTGGACCTCCTGCTCGCCACCGATCTGCTTGGCGGCCTCCTCATAGACCTTCTTCATCGCGTCCGGCGTGGTCGCGGCCTTGCCCTCGCTGGCCAGCAGGCTGTCCATCAGCAGCCGGTTGCGGGTGAAGGCGAGGCGCTTCTTGAACTCCTCGCTGTCGGCGACCTTCTTGTCCTCGGCCGCCTTGGCGACCAGCTTCATGTCGATCAGGAACGACAGCACGTTCTCGTCCTTGGTCGCCGGATCCATCTGCGCGAGGCTCTGTCCGAGCTCCTCCTCGGCGAGCGTCACGTCGCTCTTGCGGATCTCGGCGCCGTTCACCTTGGCCAGCACCGGGTTGGCATCGTCGGCGGCGCGTGCGGGCGCGGCAAGCAGGGACAACGCGAGACTTCCGGCGAGAGCGGTGGCAAGGCCGAGGCGCAGGCCGGTTTTCGTAACCGGGAACGACGTGGTCATGGAAAATCCTTGTTGAGAAGAGGGGGCTCGAGGGGGAGGCCTCAGGGCGGCCGGGACACTCGCCCAATCGCCGTGCCTTGGCAACGCGAAAAGTCTGTCAATTTCGTGAAATCGGCGACAGGTTGGCAACGACGGCCCCGCTGTCGGGCGCCGTTGACAACGTTCCCCCCCAGCCATATCTCTGCGCGGTCGCTTCAAGGGCGATGGCGCTTATTTTGCTGCGTTTTTGGCCGTTGAACCCTGGTTTGCCTGTCTCCCACTCATCTGGCGGACGCCGCCCGGCGCCGAAGGTCGAGGCTGGCGCGGGTGCTGCGGTGCATCACGTCGGGAACAGCAAACCCAAACCATGAGTTACGGCTGCAACGCAGACCCATAGAGGCAGGATTTCAGCAATGATCGGCGCGCTCGCCCGTAAGCTATTCGGCTCCGCCAACGACCGTCGCGTCAAGGGTTACCAGTCCCGTGTCAATGCCATCAATGCGCTGGAGCCGGAGCTCGCCAAGCTGACCGACGAGCAGCTCAAGGCTCGCACCGAGGAGTTCAAGAAGCAGCTCGCCGACGGCAAGACGCTCGACGACATCCTGGTCCCGGCCTTCGCCACCGTCCGCGAGGCCTCCAAGCGCACCCTCGGCCAGCGCCATTTCGACGTCCAGCTGATCGGCGGCATGGTGCTGCACGAGGGCGACATCGCCGAGATGAAGACCGGCGAAGGCAAGACGCTGGTGGCGACCCTCGCGGTCTACCTCAACGCGCTCGCCGGCAAGGGCGTCCACGTCGTGACGGTGAACGACTACCTCGCCCGCCGCGACGCCGGCTGGATGAGCCAGATCTACGGCTTCCTCGGCCTGACCACGGGTGTGATCGTGCACGGCCTCGACGATGCCGAGCGCAAGGCGGCCTATGCCTGCGACATCACCTACGGCACCAACAACGAATACGGCTTCGACTACCTGCGCGACAACATGAAGTACCGGCTGGAGGACATGGTCCAGCGCGGGCACTTCTTCGCCATCGTCGACGAGGTGGACTCCATTCTCATCGATGAAGCGCGCACGCCGCTGATCATCTCCGGCCCGCTCGACGATCGCTCGGAGTTCTACAACACCATCGACACCTTCGTGCCGAAGCTCGACAAGACCGACTACGAGGTCGACGAGAAGCAGCGCACGGTGACGCTCACCGAAGCCGGCATGGAGAAGATCGAGACCCTGCTGCGCGATGCCGGCCAACTCAAGGGCGAGTCGCTCTACGACGTCGAGAACGTCTCCGTCGTGCACCACATCAACCAGGCGCTGCGCGCGCACACGCTGTTCACCCGCGACAAGGACTACATCGTCCGCGACGGCGAGGTCGTGATCATCGACGAATTCACCGGCCGCATGATGCCGGGCCGGCGCTATTCGGAAGGCCTGCACCAGGCGCTCGAGGCCAAGGAGCACCAGCCGGTGCAGCCCGAGAACCAGACTCTGGCCTCGATCACCTTCCAGAACTACTTCCGGATGTACGAGAAGCTCGCCGGCATGACCGGCACGGCGGCCACCGAGGCCGACGAGCTGTTCGACATCTACAAGCTCGAGGTGCTGGAGATCCCGACCAACCTGCCGGTCGCGCGTCTCGACGAGGACGACGAGGTCTATCGCACCCAGCAGGAGAAATACGCCGCGATCCTCGCCGAGATCGAGCGGGCGAATTCGCGCCTGCAGCCGGTGCTGGTCGGCACCGCCTCGATCGAGAAGTCCGAGGTGCTGGCCGCCTATCTCAAGCAGCACGGCTACAAGCAGATCGATTTCGGCAGCGAGCGCGCGCTCGACAAGCTCTATGCGGCGGCTCGCGCCGGCAAGCCCGCGAAACTGTTCGCGGTGCTCAATGCGCGCTTCCACGAGCAGGAAGCCTATATCGTGGCCGAAGCCGGCGTGCCCGGCGCGATCACGATCGCGACCAACATGGCCGGCCGCGGCACCGACATCAAGCTCGGCGGCTCGCTCGAGATGCGCCTGCAGCAGGAGACCGCCGGGATCACCGACGAGGCCGAGAAGGCCGCCAAGATCGAACAGATCAAGGCCGACATCGCCCGCTTCCGCGAGATCGTGCTGAAGGCCGAGGAGACGGTCGAGATCGAGCCCGCCAAGGGCTCCAAGCCGGCCAAGACCGTGACCAAGCCCGGCGGCCTCTACATCATCGGCTCCGAGCGCCACGAATCCCGCCGCATCGACAACCAGCTGCGCGGCCGCTCCGGCCGTCAGGGCGACCCCGGCCGGTCGAAATTCTTCCTGTCGCTGGAAGACGACCTGATGCGCATCTTCGGCTCCGACCGGCTCGACAGCATGCTGACCCGGCTCGGCCTGAAGGAAGGCGAGGCCATCATCCATCCCTGGATCAACAAGGCGCTGGAGAAGGCGCAGCAGAAGGTCGAGGCGCGCAACTTCGACATCCGCAAGAACCTCCTGAAGTTCGACAACGTCCAGAACGACCAGCGCAAGGTGATCTTCGACCAGCGCGTCGAGCTGATGCAGGACGAGAGCGTGGTCGAGACGATCACCGACATGCGTCACGCCTTCATCGACGATCTCGTCGCCAAGCACGTTCCCGAGCACGCCTATGCCGAGCAGTGGGACGTCGCCGGCCTGAAAGAAGAGCTGAAGCGCGTGCTCGACATCGACCTGCCGGTCGACGAATGGGCGAAGGAAGAGGGCATCGCCGACGAGGAGCTGCTCAAGCGCATCGAGACCCACGCCGACGAGCGCATGGCCGCCAAGGTCGCGCAATGGGGCCCCGACGTGATGCGCTACGTCGAGAAGACCATCCTGCTGCAGACGCTCGACCACCTCTGGCGCGAGCACTTGGTGATGCTCGACCATTTGCGCCAGGTCATCGGCCTGCGCGGCTACGGCCAGCGCGATCCGCTGCAGGAGTACAAGTCGGAAGCCTTCACGCTGTTCGAGGCGATGATCGCGCATCTGCGCGAGGCCGTCACCGCGCAGCTGATGCGGGTCGAGATCGTGCCACCGGAGGAGCAGCAGCCGGTGCTGCCGCCGATGCAGGCGCACCACGCCGATCCCAGCACCGGCGAGGACGAGATGGCCTTCGCCAACGTGTCACTCGTGCCCTCTTCGGGCGCCGCCCCGGTCCCGGCCGAAGCGCGCAACCCGAACGATCCCTCGACCTGGGGCAAGATTGGCCGCAACGAGGACTGCCCCTGCGGCTCCGGCAAGAAGTACAAGCACTGCCACGGCCGCTACGCGTAAGCGCGGGCCGGGCAGTAACATTCGACGTGCTCGCGTGAAAGGAGCGAAGCGACGGATGGGTGGAAAGACCCGAATGTCGCTCCGCCGATCGAGCTAGATTTAAGAGCCGTCGAGTTCCGAAACTGCCCTTGATTCAGTCAGTTCATTTGGCAACAAAGAAATAGTCTTCGTTACCTGAGAGCGAGCCATAAGAGAACGGCTGTTGCCGGCGATTGGTCGCTAGGAGCACATCGTCTCGCACGAGATCAAACAAGCGACGGACCTCAAGACCGGCGACTTTCAGCCGGCTTGCGAGCGCTATCGCAAACGGGCTGTTGGAGCCATCTCCGTCGAGGGCAGTCTCTCCGTGCTTTGCCGAAAATATAACTAGCGATCCCGGCTCCGGCTCGACGGCAGCCAAGCCGCGCCCTAACGAGCGGGTGGCGATGGTCCGTTTCATCTGACTCAGAAACGGATTGCTGCGACAGGCATCCATGATCACCATGCGCAGCTTCCTTGCACCGTCCGCAGCAGAGATTGCCAAGGAGAGTGGAACGGTCTCAAAATCTACATCTCTGTCAGATTCGAGGTGAGCGTCAACGGGGATCATGTAGTCGGCGCCACCCACTTCGATGCCATGTCCCGAGTAGTAGATGACCGACCAGTCGGCCTCCGAAGACTTCTTCGAGAACTCCAACAACAACTTGTGTAAAGCATCGCGCGACAGGTTCTTTCCTGCGATTACCTCGTCAAACCCGATAGACTTCAGCGTTTGTGAAATGAGGTCTGTGTCTCTCACAGGATTTGGAAGCTCCGGAACGGAACTGTATTTCGAGTTGCCGATCACGAGGGCAACCCGACGGCTGGGTTTAGACCAAATAGGTAGAGAGGCGCCACCGGAAGGCCTCGTAGAGGTTTCAGAAGAAGAAGGTTGATTTAACTTTTCTGCTGTCTGAGCTGAAAGAATTCTCAGCTCTTCGGTGGCTTCTGAGCTGCTCGGTTCAATAGCGAGAGCTATTTGGTATTCCGCTCTGGCTCGATCGAGCTCACCGAGCCCAGCGAGTGATCGGGCCAGATTTAGATGGGACCAAAAGAACCGAGGCTTTAGCTCGATAGCCTTCCTCGCGGCGTTGGCAGCTTCCCCAAAATTCTTCAATCCCAGGAAAGCCGAGGACAGATTGTTGTAGGAGTACGAATAGTTCGGTCGAAGCGATATGCTTGCCCTGCAGTCTGCAACGGCCAGTTCATACAGTCCCTTGACGTGGTATGCCCAGCAGCGCCCGTCCAAAGCGTCGGCAAGCCGAGACTTAGGACTTCTACCTTGAGAGACTACTTCGCTGCAGCCGGATATCCGCTGGTCGGCATCCGACGATTGGCAGCGTTTCCAAGCATCGCTCTCGATAGGCCGCGCATGTACTGAGCATACAGCGGCCGACCACGCACATACCGCTAAGCAGATCAACAAAAATCTGGCGCTTAGACACAAGTTAATGACTCCCCCCGCTTCGATCTCGCTGGATGCTCATCGCCTTTAGTCCACGAACACGGGCATACGACCGTTTGACCAGATCCAACGGGAGCTCACGTGAGCAAGCGGCTGCTGTCAACGCGCTGTTGATCTCGCGGCCGACGTCGGACGTCTGGTCCTCGTCGCTCAGCTTGGTGAACATGATGATATCGGCGCCTGCCTTGACGGCATCGATGGCGGCGGTGGCCGGCGGCTTGGCGTCGAGAATGGCCTTCATGGCGAGGTCATCCGTCATGACCACGCCGTCATAGCCGAGCTCGCGGCGCAGAAGACGGTCGATCGCGTGCGCGCCATTCTGCGTTGCGACACCGCCCCAGCGGCGGGTATTGGCGAGATGGCCGACCATGATCGCCTCGGCCATCCCCCGCCGAATCAGCCGCTTGTACGGCTTCAACTCCGCCGATGACCAGGTGGTCGTGACGTCGGCAATGCCGGCGTGGCTGTCGGCGGTGGACGATCCATGGCCCGGAAAATGCTTGAGCACCGTGATGATGCCCTGCTTCCGGTGCGCCTGGATGAACGCCGTCGCATAGCGCGCGACCGCGCCGGCGTCGCTGCCATAGCTGCGCTGCCGCTGCCCGATGATCGGGTTCGACGGGTTGGTGTCGAGGTCGACCACCGGCGCGAGGTTCATGTTGATGTGCAGCGCCGCGAGCTTCTCGGCGAGAGTTGCGTAAGTCCCGCGCGCCGCCGCGACGGAGCCGCGGGCGATCTCCGCGGCCGACGGCGTCGCCGCAACGCCGATGTTGGGTCCGAGCCGCTCCACCGTGCCGCCCTCATCGTCGATGGCAATGAACGGAGGAGCCGCGCATTTGCAGCCTCGGATCCGCTCGATCATCCCAACGAGATCACCGCGGGTGCCGACATTGCGGCCGAGGATGACGACCCCGCCGATCAGTCCCTCCTCGAGATCGGACAGGACCTGCTGAAATCCAGCATCGGAAGCCTTGGTCCCGAAGAAGCCGGCCATGATCATCGCGCCAACGAGCCGCGACGTTGCCGCTGTGTTGTGGCAGCCGGCAGCAAGGCCGGCGTGGCTCGACACCATCAGCAATACGGTGGCCAGGGAAAGTCGGCCAATTCGTCGGAGCATGGCGGTCCCCGGGCGGCTGTTTCGGCGACCGGCTCGTCTACACCGGTTCGGATCGCGCCGCTGACAAAAGCGGCTCAGATCGTCGCCAGACTGCCGACCTTCGCCCCCTCCGCAATCGTCCGCGGCGCCGCGTTGAGCTGCTCGATCGCAAAGCCTGCGGCCTTCTTGTAGCCCGCCATGAACGCATCGCGCTCGGCGGGTGGGATCACTTCATCGATGTTGGTAAAAGTCCCGCCGCAGCGCTCGTCGACCAGGTTGAGCAATCCGAACGGCCCGGCGCCGCGGTTGCGCAGGATGACCTGCGAGATCGGACCGCACAGCTTCTCGTCATAGGCGGCGAGCGCGGCCGGGGTCACGCCGTGCGCCAGCAGCGAGGCGCCGAGCACGCGGGCGTCGACGATCGCCTGGCTCGCACCGTTGCTCCCCGTCGGATACATCGCATGCGCGGCGTCGCCTATCAGCGCCACCGGGCCGTCGACCCAGGTCGGCACCGGATCGCGGTCGATCATCGGATTCTCATAGGCGCCATCGGCGCCGGCGATCAGCGCGGGCACGTCGAGCCAGTCATAGGTCCAGCCGGCGAAATGATGCGCGAACTCCTTGACCGGCACCTGGCGGAACCAGCCGGTCTGCTTCCAGCCCTCGGTGTTGTCCATCGTCACTTCCGCGATCCAGTTGATCAGCGCCAGCCCCGTTTTCGGGTCGGGATGCGAGATCGGATACACCACGACGCGGTGGCGATGGGTGCCGAGGCCGACGAAGGACGATCCGGTGCGCATCGGCTTCGCCCAGGTGACGCCGCGCCACATCACCGCGCCGCCCCAATGGATCGGCGGCTGCGCCGGGTGCATCTGCGCGCGCACCGCCGAGTGGATGCCGTCGGCGCCGATCAGGAGCCGCCCGCGCTGCTCGGAGCGCGACCCATCGGCATGCTCGACGCGTGCGGTCACGGAGCCGTCCGCATGCTTCTCATAGCCGCTGACGCGGCTGCCGAGCCGCACGCAATCAGCGCCAGCCCGCTGCACCAGCCGGCTGTACAGCAGCATGTGCAGCTTGCCGCGGTGAACCGCATATTGCGGCCAGTTGTAGCCGGCAAGCAGCCCGCGCGGCTCGGAATAGATGTCGTTGCCGTTCAGCCCGACCAGCGCCCATTCCTTCGCGGGCACGCCGACCTGATCGAGATCGTCGGCGCCAATGCCCAGATCATACAGCTCGCGCACGGCATTGGGCTGCAGGTTGATGCCGACCCCGAGCGGCCGCATCTCGCGCACGCTCTCGTAGACGACGCAGGGCACGCCGATCTGCTGCAGGGTGAGCGCGGTCGCCAGGCCGCCGATGCCGCCGCCGGCGATGATGACAGGAAGGTCGGTCATGGGCATGGGTCCGTCGCGCCTGAACTCGGGAAACAAAGCTCGAAAGGAGGGTCGATAGGGATGCTGGCACGACGCGTGCAGCGCGCGGATCGCCTCCCTCGATCCATCCGTGGCCAGCGTTATCCGCCGGTCTGTGGCAAAGGCCTAATTCAGAAGGCCAGCCGAAACAAGGGGAATGGGCAATCCGCGCCGTCATGGTAGGCTGGTGCCATGCACCGTCCAACTCTCTCCCTCTGTGCGGCCCTGTTGCTGGCCGGTCTGGCGAGTCCCGCGACAGCCTTCGACGTCGAGGCTCATCGCGGCGGGCGGGCACTGCATCCGGAGAACACGCTGCAGGCCTTCGCCGCAGCGCTCGCGTTGGGCGTCGATACGCTGGAGCTCGATGTCGGCGCCACGGCCGACGGCGTGCTGGTCGTCTCGCACGAGCGGCGGCTCAATCCCGATCTCGCCCGCGACGCTTCCGGCAACTACGTCGCGCCGCCCGGACCGCTGCTGATCGACCTGCCGCTGGCCGAGGTGCAGTCCTACGATGTCGGCCGGATTCGCCCCGGCAGCGACTATGCCAGGCAGTTTCCGGAGCCGCAGCCGCTCGCAGGCGACGTGCCGCCGCGCATTCCGACCCTGAAGCAGCTGTTCGATCTCGTCAGGCGCTCGGGAGACGACCATGTGCGTCTCAACATCGAGACCAAGCTCGATCCGGCGTTTCCCAACGAAGCGCCTGACCCGGCGCGGTTCGTCAGCCTGCTGCTCGGCCTGATCGATGCTGAGCAGTTCGCGGATCGCGTCATGATCCAGTCGTTCGACTGGCGCACCCTGCAGTTGGTACAGCAACGCGCACCTCGGATTCCAACCGTCTATTTGTCACTGCAGCGGGGCAAGGCGCCGACGGTGTCGTTGACCGCGGCCACCCGCTGGACCGCCGGCTTCAATCCTGCCGATCACGGCGGCTCGCTGCCGCGCACGATCAAAGCGGCCGGGGGCAAGGTGTGGTCGCCCTATTTCGCCGACGTCACGCCGGAGTTGGTCGCCGAAGCGCATGCGCTCGGGCTGCAGGTCGTGGTCTGGACCGTGAACAAGCTGGAGGACATGGCGCGGCTGATCGACACCGGCGTCGATGGCATCATTTCCGATCGGCCGGATGTGCTGCGCAAGGTTGCTGCCGACAAGGGGGTGGCAAATCCAACGGGGGAGCTGCGGCTGCAATCGACGAAGCCAAGGGCGCATCCGGACTAGCGGAGCCGAGAGCTCTCACGCGTCGGAATCCGTGGCTCCTGACAGGATCATAGGCGATGAGGCGCGGCATAGACAGTCGGCTCCCTCTCCTCGTTCTGACGAGGGAGGAGGCCGGGGTGAGGCGCCGCCGCGCGGGGATACTTTGTTGTCCGACCTGTCGTCACTCCCCCTGACTGCACGTTCGATGCATCCGGACACCCAAGCACCGTTCGCGCCAGCCTGGTCAAGCCACCAGCCGTTTGGTCATGAACAGGCTGAGCGGATCGAGTCGGTAGATCCCGAACGGCCCGCAATCCTGATAGCCGGAGCTGCGATAGAGCTGGATCGCCTGCGGCTGTCTGATGCCCACTTCGAGGCTCACGCGGCCAAGCCCGCGACCTTGGGCCTCGTCTTCCAACGTCATGAGGAGCCTGCGTCCGAGCCCACAGCCGCGGGCGGTTTCGCGGACGAACAATCGCTTGATCTCGGCGTGTCCTGGACCAATGAGCCGAAGGGCGATCGACCCGAGCAGCGTCCCGTCACGACGGGCGGCAAAAAATGCGGCCCCGGGCACCGAAAGCGCGTGGGCATCGACGGGATGATTGCTTTCAGCAGGGTATAGCGTCCGCAGAAAGGCATTGGCCTCCGCGATGAGGTCGGCCACATCAGCCTGTCTGGCATCTTCGATCGCGATGGTGATGTCGGTTGGGTTCATCCGTCCCGGCCTGGCAAACGTGACGAAACGCGTCAGCATCGTGCCAGAGCACCACCGTCCCGATCAAATGCCGAGACGGCTGTCTCACCCGGAATCGCGGCTCACTCCATCACCACCTCGTGCCGGATAACGAACGGCGCCAGCAATGTGTGCACCTCGTTCTCGACCGCCTCGCGGCTCTCCGCCGGCACGTTGCGCAAGGTCACCGTCGCGATGCTGCCGTGGCTGCCGTGCGGTCCGACCTTCACGCTGCAATCGATGCCGCGGTCGGTCAGTTGCGACAACACCTTGGCGAACACCCGCGTCGCGGCGTCCCAGCGCAGTTGCGGCTTGAACACCTTGCCGACGCCGGTCACCGGCATCGGATCGATCGGGATGATCTGCACCGGCACCGCGGCGCGCTCCGGAGTGCGGGCGCGTACCCAGTCCTCCAGCTCGCCCGGTTGCACGCTCGCGCCGGGCTTGAGCTGCACATAGCCGATCGGCAGCTCGCCCGCATATGCGTCGGGCTGACCGACCACCGCGGCGAAGCCCACGGCCGGATGCTGGAACAGGATCTCCTCGATCGGCGCCGGATCGATGTTGTGGCCGCCGCGGATCACGAGGTCCTTGGCGCGGCCAGTGATCCACAGGAAGCCGTCGGCATCGAGCCGGCCGAGATCGCCGGAATTGACCCAATGTCCCTGGACGAAGGCGCCCTTGTTGTGGGCGTCGTCGAGATAGCCGGAGAACACGCCGGGCCCGGCCATGATGACGACGCCGATCTCATCCGTTGCGCAATCGCGCTCGTAACGGCCATCGGCATCGAGCTTGACGATCCGCACCTTTGCGTAGGGCAGCGGCAGGCCGACCGAACCGAGCCGGATCGGCTGGTCCGGATAGGCCATGGTGTGCACGCTCGCGGTCTCGGTCATGCCGTAGACCTCGATCACCGGCAGCTTGAGCTTGTCCATGATCGCCTGCCCCACGGCGACCGGAATCGCCGAGCCGCCGCCCGCGGCATAGCGCAGACTGGAGATGTCGGCGGCGCCTTGTGGCACAGCCAGAGTCGCGGCGAGCACGGTCGGCACGCTCGACAGCGTCTCCGGCTTGAAGCGCTCGACCAGGCCCCAGATGTTGCGCACCGCATTCGGATTGCGCCAGCCGGCGCCCGACAGCACGACGAGGGACCCGCCCGCCGACAGCGTCTGCAGCGCCTGGGTCAGCGATCCCCCGACATGAAACAGCGGCATGCCGAACAGCAAGGTGCCGCCGGGCTTGGCCTTCAGGACCAGGTTGATCCCCCAGGCCTGATAGACCTGGTTGCCATGGCTGTGGCGCACCAGCTTCGGCGTGCCGGTCGTGCCGCCGGTGTGGAAATAGGCGGCGGTGTCGCTGGCCTTGATCTGCCGGCCGCTGACGAGATGGTCGCTCGGCTGCGCTCCGATCAGGTCATTGAACGCGTGAATGCCGTTGGCGGGGTCCCCGCCGCCGCCATGCACCTGCACGATCGCCTTGAGGTGCTTGAGGCCGCCGCGCACCTTCTCGACCTTCTGCCAGATGTCGGTGCCGGGCAGGGGGCCGAGCGCCACCAGCACCTTGGTCCTGGCGGCATCGAGAATCTCGGCGATCTGGTGCGGCTCGAGCAGCGGATTGACCGGGTTGGCGATGCCGGCGGCCTCGGCGCCGAACAGCGTGACGAAGGCGTCGGGCACCAAAGGCAGCATGAAGCTGACGACGTCATCGGGGCCGACGCCGAGCGCATGAAACATGTTCGCCGCCTGCGTCACCCGGGCGATGAAGTCGCGATAGGAGATCACGACCGGCGTGTCGGCCGGATCGGCGTTGGGCAGAAACTGGATGGCCGGCGCATCCGGGTTGACCGAGGCGCCGCACTTCAACGCCTCATAGGTGCTCTGCGCGGCGATCCGTTCGCCATACGGCGTCTGCTCGAAGGCGCGGATGTCAGCGGTGCTTGCGAATGTCGGATAATCGCTGCCGATGGCGCGATCGAGCAGGTGAATGCCCATGGCCTGTCCTCCCTGTGTCGTGTCCTCGTCCGGTCGATTGCGGCCGGCGACCGCGCGCGGGCTCTATGCGGCCCGTTCGTCGCGATCGTCACAGGACAGGATGAGGGAGGATTCGTCTTGCGTCTATCCCGGCGTTGCCGGGCGAGCCGACCGATTTGCCGCAGGCGAGGAGACGAGGCGTGGTCAAGTCGTCTTAATGCGACGCGAAGACCGCTCCGATTTCCGCGTCATTGCGAGCGCAGCGAAGCAATCCAGGGTGGTGGGCGGGGCCCTGGATTGCTTCGCTGCGCTCGCAATGACGGGAGGATAGAGCTTAGCCCTGAATGTCGGCAGCGCAGCGTGCCTCAGCTCGCCGCGTCGATCAGATTTTCCAAGAGCCGCTTCAGCTCGCCGGTGGCCTTGTCGCCGTAGTTCTCCAGGATGTGCGCCTCCTGGCTGGCGGCCAGCGAGTTCAGCCGCTTGCATAGCGCCTTGCCATGATCGCTGATGAACATCAGCACCTTGCGCCGGTCGTGGGCGTCCTGGCGGCGGTAGACCAGCGAGTCCGAGACCATGCGGTCGATCATCTTGGTCAGGGTCGGGTGGTTCAGCAGGACCGCGTCGGCGAGATCGCCCATCGAGTGCCCCTCGCCGTCGGAGAGCACCTTGAGGATGCGCCACTGCTCGACGGGCACGCCCTCGGTGCTCAGGCGCGACTCCAGCTGCCGGTTGATCTCCCGGTTGGCCTGCGCGAGCAGGTAGGCGAGATGTTCGGTGAGGGGGCTGTTGGGATGGGGCGGTTTGGCCACGGTGAACTTCGCTTGCGGTCCCGACTTGAATGAATGTCCGGCAGTAGCTGCCCGATCTATATGCATCCCAATTCTTGAACATTCAACATTTTCGAATAGGATATTTGCCGAACGCGTGCTGATTTTTGACGGCGTATGACCGCCGGCCCACAATGGGCCAGACACGGTTGCGGCCAAGGAGTGGGTGTGCTCTCGACAGGATCTGTCACGGCCGGGCGTCTCCGTCTGCCGCCATCCCTGCTGTTCAGGAGCCCGCCCCGGCGGGCCGGCCTTCCTGCACTCGCCCCCTTCGATCCTGACCGTATCCAGCGGCGCGGCTCCCAGAACAGGCTGCGCATCGGCAACTTCCTCACCTTCTCCGGGTCACCCGGCATCTGGGGCCCGGCCGCGACCAATAGCGCGTTGCTCGCGGTGTCCGACATCAACCGCCACGGTGGCATTCTCGGGCGCGAGATCGAGTTGTCGTTCTACGATTCCGGCGGGCCGGCGGACGAGGTGGCCGAGCGCGCCAGGGACGCGCTCGAATTCGACGACATCGACGTGCTCATGGGCTCGCATATCAGCGCGGTGAGGCTGGCGCTGCGCCGGCTCACCCGCGGACGCATCCCCTATGTGTATACGCCGGTCTATGAAGGCGGCGAGCGCACGCCCGGCGTGATGGCGATCGGCGAGACGCCGCACAGCCAGACGCGCCCCGCCATCCACTGGCTGGCGGAGAACAAGCGCGCCCGGCGCTGGTATCTGATCGGCAGCGACTATGTCTGGCCGTGGCAGTCGCACCTCCAGACCAAGACCTTCATCACCGAGGCCGGCGGCCAGGTGGTCGGCGAGGAGTTCGTGCCGGTGGGCGAGGATGATCACGAGGCGCATCTGGCGCGGATCCGCGCCGCCAGGCCCGACGTCGTGCTGATCTCGCTGATCGGCACCGACAGCATTACCTTCAATCGCGCCTTCGGCGAGTCGGGCCTCGCCGCGACCACCCTGCGTCTCGCCGGCGCGGTGGACGAAACGGTGCTGCTCGGCATCGGCGCCGACAACACCGAGAACCTGTATTCGGCCTCCGGCTATTTCTGTTGCATCGGCTCCAAGGCCAATGACGCGTTCATGAGCCGCTACACCGCGATGTTCGGCGCCGATGCGCCGCCGGTCGGATCGGTCGGCCAGTCGAACTACGAGGGCCTGCGCTTTCTCAAGGCGGCGGCCGAGCGCGCCGGCTCGCTGTCCCTGCGACCGCTCGCTGCCGCCGGCCGCAACATCGTCTATTCCGGCGCGCGCGGCGAGGTGACGATCCGGCAGGGCCGCGCCGACATGGCGATGCATCTCGCCGCGGCCGACGGGCTGGACTTCAAGATCATCCGCACGTTCTGAGTAACGCTGCGCCGAGCTCGGCCGGGCTGCGTGCCGCGGTCACCCTCCCCCTCCAGGGGAGGGTGAGCCATCACATTCGCGGCCGCCTGTTCAGTTCAGCCGCAAGGCAATCACGATGACAAGATCTGCCCTCACGCGGCCGCAGCCTTCTTGGCCTGTACGTCGACGGCAGCCGCCGGCGTACCTCCGACCTCACGAATCATCCGGCTGATCGCCTCCTGCGGCATCGGCTTGCCGAACAGGAAGCCCTGTACGCTGCTGCAGCCTTCCTCGCGCAGGAAGGCGAGATGCTGTTCGGTCTCGACGCCTTCGGCGAGCACCGGGATGTTGAGGCTGCGCCCGAGCAGCAGGGTCGCCTTGACGATCGCCGCGGCGTGCACGCTGGTCTCGACCGACTGGATGAAGCTCTTGTCGACCTTGATCTTGTCGAATGGAAACACCTGCAGGGTCGACAGCGACGAATAGCCGGTGCCGAAATCGTCCATCGCCACGGTGACGCCGATCGCCTTCAAGGCCTGCATCACCTGCAGCGCATGCTGGCGGTCGGCGATGATACCGGTCTCGGTCAGCTCGATCTCCAGCCGCTCCGGCGCCAATCCAGTCTCGCGCAGCACCTCGGCGACGCGCTTCGGCAGGTCGTGGTTGAGCTGCATCGGCGCGACGTTGACGGCGACCTTGAACGGCTGGCTCCAGGTCGCGGCGGTGGCGCAGGCGGTGCGCAGCACCCAGTCGCCGATGTCGACGATCAGCCCGGTCTGTTCGGCCATCGGAATGAAATCGTTCGGCGGCACGCGGCCCTTCACCGGATGGTTCCAGCGCAGCAGCGCCTCGAAGCCGACGATGCCGCCGCTCTGCGTGTCGTTCTGAACTTGGTAGTGCAGCTCGAACTCGTTGCGCACCAGCGCGCGCTTGAGGTCGATCGCGAGCTCGGCGCGGCGCCGGCTGGCCTCGTCCATCGACGGCTCATAGGTGCAGATCTTGCCCTGGCCGAGACTCTTGGCGCGGTACATCGCCAGATCGGCGCGGGTGAGAAGCTCGTCCGAGGTCAGGCCGTGGTCGGGATGCAGCGCGATGCCGATGCTGCAGCCGACCGAGAGGCTGCGCTCCTCCCACTCGACGGGCGCCAGCACCAGCGCGCGCATCCGCTCGGCGAACTTCGCCGCCTCGGTGCGCGCGAAGATCTCGCTCTTGACGGCGACGAACTCGTCGCCGCCGATTCGCGCCAGGAACTCGCCCGGCTGCAGCGTCGATGCAATACGCTGTGCGATCACCGTCAGCACCGCATCGCCCGCGGCATGGCCGTGCGCGTCGTTGACGTCCTTGAAGCGATCGAGGTCGATCGCGAGCACCGCCAGATGCGCGGTCTCGTCGCCCTCGGTCAGCAGCGGCGCGAGCCGCTGGCCGAGGCCGCTGCGGTTCGGCAGGCCGGTCAGCGGGTCCTGCAGCGCCAATTGCCGATAGCCTTCGACCGCTTCCTGCGTCGCCTGCATGTCGATCATGTAGGCCGAGGCGGCCATCGCCATGATCAGGCCGATGCCGGTGACGACCGTGACCAGCATCAGGCTGTCCGACAGCGACTGCACCGGCGCGCTGCTGGCCGCCATGGGTGCCAGGGTCAACGCGAGCATGCCGGTGAAGTGCAGGCTCAGGATCGCAAGCACCATCGCGAGCGAGCTGCCATATTTGCAGAAGCGCGTGACGGGACGCGCGATGCGGTTCGCCGCGACGGCACCGAACACCGTTGCAAGCGCGATCGAGAGCCACACCATCGGCACGTTCCAGGTCAGCACGCCGTCGAGCTTGAGCGCGCTCATGCCGCTGTAATGCATGGCGGCGATGCCGAAGCCGAACACCGCGCCGCCGGCCTCGATCAGCGGGCCGCGCTGGGTGCGTGTCGTGATGAAGAAGCCGAGCCACGCAAAGGCCACGGCCAGTCCGAGCGAGGCGACGGTCATCGCCGGCTCGAACGAGCGGTATCCTGGCGTGTCGTAGCCGAGGACCGCGGCGAAGTGCGTGGTCCAGACCGTGCCACCGGCCACGAGGCCGGCCAGAAACAGCAGATGGAAGCGGCGGAGGCCGGCGTTGCGACGGACCCGCGCGAGCAGCCGCATGGACAGAATCGAGCCGAGCACGCAGACGAGCAGTGCGGCGGCGACGTAGCGCAGATCATGATCGGCGGGCAGGCAGGACAGGATCGTCAACATCGGCAATGTACCCTCGCTCAGCCGAGCTACGGTCCGCGGCGGGACCGGTTTTGGCACGCGCGATTCGCGGTTAGCGAAGCGTCAACGCGGGCAGCACCTCCGCCCGCGCCGATCCATGAAGAGGTTTGGAATCCGACCATCGAGGCGCAAGGGCCGCCCCGCTGCAGGGAACTCGGGACATCGTGACGAAACTCCCAGTGCAGGCCGCAGGGCTCGCCGGCACACGGCCTTTTGCGATCCTCCGTGGCCGGAATGGGTTGCCGCTCCATGACGGAATTAATACGATCCGATGTCGTTCACATGAAATTTGGAGTGCCCGGATGCGTGCGCAGTCGCGAGCCCTGTCGAACCCGGTCGCCCTGTGGTGGGCGATGCTGACGCTCGTCAGCCTCGCCAACATCGTGTTCTGGTTCATCCTGTACCGGCAGCTCAACGGCGGCAGCAGTTCGTCGGGTCAGGCGTCCCAGACCAGTTCGATGCTGGCGCTGTCGGCGGCCTATGTGTTCGGCTGCGCCTTCCGCTCGGTGCTGCCGCGCGCCGACGTGCAGCGCATCTGCCTGGTCGACAGCTGGCTGTCGAGCGTGTTCATCGGCCGCACCGTCGCGACCATCGCCGAGATCGCCTTCGCGGCGCAGTGGGCCATCATCCTCGCGCAGCTCGGCGCGATCGCCGATGCCGAGACCGCGGTTAACATGGCCCGCATCATCGTGCCGCTGATCGTCGTCGCGGAGATCTGTTCCTGGTACGCCGTCGTCACCCGGAATTTCCTCTACAACGCGATCGAGAACTCGCTGTGGGCGGTGGCCTTCCTGTTCGTCGGCATCGGCCTCGGCCGGCTGCTGCCGGAGTTCGACGGCCTGGTGCGCGGCCTTCTGATCGCGGGCCTCGTCGGCATCGCCTGCTATCTCGCCTTCCTGGTCGTGATCGACGTCCCGATGTATGTGAAGCGCTGGCGCATCGAGCGCGCCGCCGGCACGCCACTCCTGCATCCGCTCGCCGGTCTGCGCGACTCCGCCACGCGTTGGACCGTCACCCACGAGTTCGAGCACTGGAAGGAAGAGATCGCCTGGATGTCGCTGTATTTCAGCGCCGCCGTCTGGGGCTCGCTGGCGCTATGCGCGCTCTCGGCGATGAACGATCCCCTGCCGCGCGATCGCGCGCAGGCCACCGGTGCACCGCCGGCCATCGTCCAGCACGACGCCGATCGATCCTGACGCGACATCCCGCCGTGACGATCACGGCGGGATGCCTGCCGGCCGAGCGCGTTGCCTCAGCCATGCATCGCGAAGTGATGCGCGTCGTCCATCTGGACGATGTGGCTGTAGTCGGCGTGCGGCGCGTCGTGCACGGCCACCGGCGCGTGGTCGAAATTCGGCGGTACGATGCCGGTGTTGCCCGCATGGCCATGGTCGCCGAAATTGTCGACGATGATCGGGTTGTGCGACGAGCCCTCGCCGTGCAACGGGCCGGGGAAGCCGGGGCCGGGGCCCTGGCCGCCCTGGGCGTTGTCGGCGGACTGATGGATCGCCTGCGCGATCGAGTCCCAGAACCCGCCATGGCTGCCGCCGTCCTGTCCCGCATGAGCGATCTGGATGCTGCCGTCGCTGCGCAGGCCGTCCTGGGCCAGCTTGAAGACGTCGCCGATCGCCGCGCCGAGATCGCCATGGCTGAGGTCGTTGACCAGCGAGCCCAGGTCGTGGCCGATCGCGTCGAGCTGCTGCCCCAGAGAGTGGCTCAACTCGCCGGCGGTCTGTGCCAGCCCGTTGAGACCCTCGCCGACGAAATGGCCGACGCCATCGACGATGCCGGTGCCGACCGCATCGGCGCCGTGGGCGATGCCGGAGATCGCCTCGCCGATCGGTCCGCCGATCAGGTGGCCCGCCGCCGACGCCGTGTCGGTGACCACGCCGATGGCGCCGTCGGCCACCACCACGCCGGCGTCGAAGCCGCCCTTCACCACGGCGCCTGCAGCGTCGAGCGCGTCCATGCCGACCTCGCCGGCCGTTCCGACGATGGTGCCGGCCATGCCGAGCGCGCCGTGGCCGACTGCGCCGGCCGCCTCCAGCCCGGCCTCGCCGAGGCCGACCGCGGTGTGTGCGAGGTCGCCGGCGACGTCGAGGGCGCCATGCGCCACGTCGCCACCGACCTTGAGCCCGCCGTCGACGATGTCGCCGCCGATATGCTTGACGTCGTTGATGACGCCGTCGATGTCGCCATGCACCAGGTGGCCGACCCCGGACGCCACGTCGCCGGCGACGTTGATCCCGGTATGGAGGACGTCGCCGCCGACATGGACCACGGTCGACGCGACGTCGCCTACGGTGTGAAGCAGGCCGCCGCCGATCGCCTCGGCACCGTGCCCGATCGCGCCGAGTACGCCGCCCACGGTATGGATGGCCTCGCCGCCGAGCGCGCCGATGCCATGCACCACGCTGCCCACGGCATGGGCCGCATCGCCGGCGACGTGCTCGACCGTATCGACCACGGCGCCCGCCGCACCGCCGACCGCACCCGCCACATCCTTCGCGACGTCTTTCACGTCGTCCACGGCGGAACTGACGGCATCTCCGATATCATCCCAAAAGCTCATGACCTGCTCCTCTCGGTTGCGTCACCTCGCCTCGGGTGACGCGCCGTTTGTCGCAGATCGCGTCCCCGCGCTCCGTGCGCGACATCACGCAGGCTGAGACGTGGCACGGCTCCGGCGCGAAGCTTGTCCGCAAGCCGCGTCATCCACCTCTTCGGGGGCCGCGGGAAGGGACATGCGTGGATGCCGGCGCAGGCCGGGCAACTAATTAGCAGGCCCTGATCGCGTTCGTTCAGGGGGCATCGGTGATGCTCAGCGGCGGTTCAGGCGTGGCCGATCCAGCCATGCCAGGTCAGCGCTGTGAAGAATGGACGGGCATCGCGAAAGCCGCCGTCACGCAGGATGGCTTCATCCTCCCCTGGGCTCAGCATGTTGACGCTGGCATCGACGGTCGCGCGCATCGTCCTGGCCTGCTCGGGGTCTGTGCCGGACGCAACGGCATAGGCCGCATACCGATCCAGCCACAGCGACCTCTCGACTGGCTCGTTGGGCAGGCAGCTATGGGCCACCACGAAAGGCGCTCCAGGGTGGAGCCGGTCGTGCACGGCGCGGACTGTCCGCAACCGTTCCGATGCTGCCAGAAAATGCAGCGTCAGCAGGCATGTCGCCGCGTCAAACGGGCCGGCCGGCGCATCGTCGATGGTGCCCTCGATCAGTTCGACCCGGCTCGTCCGCGCGCCGAGCGTGCGTTCGGCGAGTCGCAGCATCTGCGGCGCCGGATCGACGCCGACGAAGGTCCACGATGGTTGCGCTTCCGCCAACGCGTTGAGCTCGAGCCCGCCGCCCGCGCCCAGCACGAGCACCCTCGCATATTCGGGCGCCCGCTCGGCCAGCAGGACCGCCGTCATCCGGTGCAGCCCGTCGAGACCGGGCACGAAGCGACGTGGACCATCCGTGTAGCGCGCGACGAATTCGGGATCGGAAAACGCGCGGATGAACTGCTGAGCGCCGTCGGCAATGTCAGCCGGCATGACAAATGTCTCCTTTGCGAGGTCGCTTGCGTCGTTCGAGGCGCTCGTGGAAATCAGCGCTCAGCGCCGCCAGCGTGATGGCGCCGAGACGGGACAGCAGCAAGGTCTCGGCGGCCCGGATGGAGGTGTCGAGCGCCGCATTGACCGCCTGCTCGACGAGGCAGTCGGGAGTCTCGCTCCGATGGCCGATGGCGAACAGCGATGGACGCCCGAGTGAATCGTAGACGTCGCGCAGGGTGACGGTCGCCAGATCGCAGGCGAGCGTCCAGCCGCCGCCATGGCCTTTCTCGGAGCGCACATAGCCGCTGTCCCGGAGGCCCGCCATGATTCTGCGGATCACGACCGGATTGGTCTGCATCATCGCTGCGAGGGCCTCGGACGTGACCGGACCGTCGTGCTCCGCCATGTGGAGCAGGACGTGCAGGATGCCGGACAACTGGCTGTTGGGTCTCATGTAACTTTTAATATGACATGATATTCCAGCCGTCAACCGGCCGGCCCGGCCATGAAGGCTTGGGCGCCGACGCTGGCGCCTCTGCCCGTCGGGCGATTCGGTCCTGCATCCCGCGTGCGGCGGGCGGGTCCATGCCTCCCAACGATGAGAAACGCGCTGCGCGGAAAAACTGAATTTGCCCGCGCGTTCAAGCTGATTTGGGCTGTCCAGTCCCATCAGTAAAAATATGCCGCTTCTCAATTTCGGAATTTCGTGAATTATTCCGTCCGTCCCGCCTCATCGACGAGGGGCGCTGCGCGGTCGTCACGAAGCGTGGAGTGCGGGATGTGATGGGCGGGCCGGTTTGCAGCGTGATCATTCGCGCGGACGAACAACATCGGCTCGCACGGTCAAGTCGCGTGGTCCTGACCTCCCGATGCTGAGGTCAAGCCGGCTGTTGATGCCCCGCGCATCTCGCCGGTGATGGGGGCAACACAGCCCGGTCCCCAGGGAGATCGCGAAGCAGCCGTTAAAACTATCGCGCAGGGAGGGCCGGGTCGTCCGGCTGGACCTGTGGTACCTGCCGCCTGCATTTTTTTCGCAGGCGGGCCACGGGCCTCAGTCGAGGTCCGGCCTTCCCTGCACCCTCGCTTCGGAAGAGGGTGAGATCGATGCATCACTCGGACGCCAAGAGCGTCGCGAGGACAATGACGCGCGTCCCCAAATGCAGTTTGAGATTGCTGACCACGACGGCACCACAAACGCGATGCTCACCCTCCCCTGGAGGGGGAGGGTCGCCTCACGAGGAGCGAAGCGAAACGTGAGGCGGGGTGGGTGATGTCTCCGCGCGCAAAAGCATGCGTGGAGAGATCATCCCACCCCGCTCGCCCGCTTCGCGTGCGATCGACCCTCCCCCTCCAGGGGAGGGTGGCACCCGAGCGCGCGGCTAGCGTCCGGCGGCCCTCGGTATCTCGCCAAAAAAAGCGGCGCTCGATGGACGGCTTACTATTTGAATCCTGCGAACCGGCTGTCGAACGAGTTCGACTGCAGCACTGGTACGGCGCCGGAGACCAGCGCGGTCTGGGTCTGCGCGGGGGCCGAGGCCGTGGTGGCGGGCGCGTCGCCGGCGGCGGGCTTGAACGGCGGCCGCGCGGCGGCCTGCCGGGTCTCGGCGGGCTTCGCCGCGACCGGCTTGGGCGCAGGCTTGATCTCGGCGGGCTTGATCTCCGAGGGCCTGGCGTCCGCGGTCTTGCTCTCGGGCTTCGCGGTCGCAGCCTTGGTGTCGGCCGCGGCATTGCCGCCGATCCCGACCTTGCGGGCGAGGCTCGACATGAAGCTCGGCTTCTCCGGCGCACTGACGGCCGCCACCCGGGTGGAGGGCGCCACTGCGGGAGCCGGAGCCGCACCGGCCGGCATCGCGGCGACCTCGTCGGCGCCGGGCGCGCGCGGCGGGTTGACATGACCGGGGATCGTGCCTGGCGCCGGCGTGAAATTGGCGAGCGACAGGCCCGGCGCTTCGCCGGCATCGGACAGGCCGGTGGAGGCCCCTGGCACGCGGCTGGCGAAGATGGGGTTCATGCCGCCATCGATGCCGGTGTTGAGCTTGGCGACCGGCGTGCCCTTGGCGACGAGCTTGGCATATTCCGCCTCGTCCGCCTGCTGCTTGTCGCGCACGGCGGCGGTGATCTCGTCGGGCACGACGTAGGCCGGGCACTTGGCGGAGGCGTCGAATACCGGATCGTGCGTCGCGCCCGGCGGCTTCTGGGCGTCGAAGACGTACTTCTTCTCGCAGAAGTCGACCTTCGGCTCCTGCCGGGTGACTTCGAAATGGTCGTAGCCTTCCTTGATCATGCGCCAGAACGGCATGTTCGGATTGTTGCGGTGCCTGGCCATGTTCACCGGCGTCATCCGGAACGGATAGGCCTGGAACTGGAAGGCGCGCTGGCCGCCGAAGAAGGACTCGCGCCCGAGCGCATAGATCTCGGCGATCTGCTCATCGGTCATCGCGAAGCAGCCGCGCGAGGAGCAGTCGCCATGCACCATCAGCTGCGAGCCGGTGCGGCCGAGCGCCTTGTCGAACGCGTTCGGATAGCCGGTGTTGAAGGACAGATAGTAGGCCGATTGCGGGTTCATCTGGCTCGGATTGATCGAGTAGAAGCCCTCCGGCGCCTGGCGGTCGCCCTCGCGCACCTTCGGTCCGAGATCGCCGGACCAGCGGCAGATCGGATAGGTCTTGAGCAGCGCGAACTTGCCCGAGCGGTCCTGCTTCCAGACCTCGAGCTCGGCTTCCTGCTTGAACACGCGGACCAGGATCGGCGACTGCAGATCCATGTCCTTCTCGCCCATCGTCGCGACGAGCTTCGGCGGCACCGGCTGGTTGGCCTTGGCGTTGGTGGCGAGCGCGACCTGATCGCTGTTGCAACCCGTCAGCAGCGCGCCGGCGGCCAACACTGCCGAGGTCATCAGAACCCGGACGAAAGCGCGGTTGATCAAAGCAAAGCTCCCCGCAAACCCGGCATGCCGCAACACCCCAGTCTCATCTCACGCGATCGGCCCGAAAGCTGGATAAATCACGGGTCGACCCTGCGTCATGCCGTCAAACCATTGATTAAAATTGTAGCCTTTGACCCCAAGCCTCGCAACCCGCGCTCCGGCGATGCCGAAAGGCCCCGGCCGCTTTGGTCAACAACTCCTAAACAGCAGACCCCGCCGGCGGGGCCGAAATGCGGCCAAACGGCTGGAAAGACTCACAAAACCGCGAGCGCCGGGAGCTCGGCTCCGGCCCGGTCAGCTGAGCTTGCGGCCGATCTCGATGAACTTCTGCCGGCGCTGCTTGCGGATGGCGTCGGCGTCGAGCCCCTTCAGCTCGTCGAGCGCCTGGGCGATCGCCTCGCCGGTGGCGGCGATCATCGCCGCGGGATCGCGATGGGCGCCGCCGACCGGCTCCTTGAGGATGGTGTCGACCACGCCGAAGCGCAGCATGTCCTGGGCGGTGATCTTCATGCTGTTGGCGGCTTCCTGCGCCTTGGTGCCGTCGCGCCACAGGATCGAGGAGGCGGCCTCCGGCGAAATGACGCTGTAGATCGCGTGCTCCAGCATCAGCACCCGGTTGGCGGTGGTCAGCGCGATGGCGCCGCCCGACATGCCCTCGCCGGTGATGATCGCCACGTTCGGCACGCCGAGCGCCAGGCAGGCATCGGTGGAGCGGGCGATCGCCTCGGCCTGGCCGCGCTCCTCGGCGCCGATGCCGGGATAGGCGCCGGCGGAATCGACCAGCGACAGCACGGGGATGCCGAACCGTTCGGCCATCTCCATCAGCCTGACAGCCTTTCGATAGCCCTCCGGGCGGGCCATGCCGAAATTGTGCTTGAGGCGGGATTCGGTGGTGGCGCCCTTTTCCTGGCCCATCACGCAGATCGGCTCGCCGCGGAAGCGGCCGAAGCCGCCCAGCAAGGCGGCGTCCTCGCCGAACTTGCGGTCGCCGGCCAGCGGCGTGAACTCGGTGATCAGCCCGCTGACGAAATCGGTGAAATGCGGCCGCTGCGGGTGGCGCGCGACCATCGTCTTCTGCCAGGGCGTCAGGTTGGCGTAGAGCTCGGCCAGCGCCTGGCCGGCCTTCTCCTCGATCCGGCTGACCTCCTCGCCGATGTCGGTGCCGGAGGCGGCCATCGCCCGGAGTTCATCGACCTTGGAATCGAGCTCGGCAACGGGCTTTTCGAAATCGAGGTAGCTGCGCATGGGATCCGGCATGGAAGAGCTGAAGGAAGAGCGCTGGGAGACGGAATCGGTTCGGCCTTCGACCCGAAGCCGAAGGACTTCAGGAGCTTAGGGTACGATCGGTGCCCAGCCTCCAGGCATCGCGCCGGGATCGCGGGCAGGATGGCGCTCTTTCGGGGCAGACGGGCGCGAAGTCAAGCCGGCCGGGCGTCACGCCGGCGGATTTGGTTTCGGGAAGGTGTGAAGCGAGGTCAGGTCTCGGCCAGCGGGTGCAGGTCCCGCACCAGGCTCTTGAGGCGCTCCTCGACCACGTGGGTGTAGATCTGGGTGGTCGAGATGTCGGTGTGGCCGAGCAGGGTCTGGACGATGCGCAGGTCGGCGCCGTTGTGCAGCAGATGGCTGGCGAAGGCGTGGCGCAGCACGTGCGGCGACACCAGCCGGGCCGGTAGGCCGCTCGCCACCGCGAGCTCCTTGAGGTCGCGGGCGAAGTGCTGGCGGGTGAGGTGGCCGCTCTCGCCGAACGACGGAAACAGCCATTTGCCGAATGTCGCACTGGCTTTCTTCTCGGGCTTCAGCGCATCCAGGGCGGCGAGATAGTCGGCCATCGCCTGGCGCGAGGCCTGGTTCAGCGGCACCAGCCGCTCCTTGTTGCCCTTGCCGCGCACCACGATCATGCGGGCGTCGTTGCGCGCCGCGGTGCGCGGCAGCGCTACCAGCTCGGAGACGCGCAGGCCGGTCGCGTAGAGCACCTCGAGCAGGCAATACAGGCGAAGCGCGCGCAGCCGCTGCGCCGGCGAAGCGTCCGCGCCCTCGCTCAGCTCCTTGGCGCGGGTCAGCATCCGGTCGACATCGCCGATCGACAGCACCTTGGGCAGCGGCCGGCCGCGTTTCGGGCCCGACAGGATGGCAGCGGGATCGTCGCTGCGGATGCGCTCGCTCAGCAGGAAGCGAAACAGGTGCCGCATCGCCGACAGCCGCCGCGCCACGCTGGAGGATTTGAAACCCCTGGTGTCGAGATCGGCGAGATAGTCGCGCAATGCCTGGGTGTCGGCCGTGGCGAAGCCGTTGGCCTTGCCGCCGAGAAATTCGGAGAGATCGGTGAGGTCGCGGCGATAGGCGTCCAGCGTGTTCTGACCGGCGCCCTGCTCGGCGGCCATCATGTCGAGGAACAGGCTCATCAGCCCGGCGTCGGAGGCCTTGACCTTCATGTCGTGAAATCCGCTGCGTCCGAGGCGATCGAATCACTACGAGGTATTCGTGCCGGCACGGCGAGCGGTGACTGCAAATCTGGCCGATATCGCGGCGCCCGGCCGCCTCAGACAACCGCAAAATTCTTAATCAATGCCCTGTGGCTTTTCGGTTCGTCGCAGCGGCGCCGCTCATCTCTTCTGGAACCTGTCGGGCGGGATCGTCACCGTCATCTCGCGCGGCTTCGGATTGACGAAATTCGCCAGCGCGTAGATCGCGCCATAGACCACGCCGACGATGACGGCGATGACGGTCAGGAAGCGGAACAGGCTGGGCATGTCGGTCGCGCAGGCCACCAGAAAGGGAACAGTTTCATCCAACATGTTCGCATCGGCCTTGCAAGCCCGTCGGGCAGACCGGGCAGCTCGCCTTGGCTTGGGGGGACGGAACAGGATGCCTTTGAAAGCAGCAGGGGCTGGGTTAGAAGCCTGGAGATGACCGACACGACGCAACCCGCACCCAGCCCAGCCGCTCCGGAGGCCGCGATTCTCGCAGGCCTCGGCAAGCGGCTGATCGTGCTGGTCGGCATGATGGGTGTCGGCAAGTCGACCGTTGGCCGGCGGCTCGCGGCGCGGTTGCGGCTGCCCTTCGTCGATGCGGACACCGAGATCGAGACCGCGGCCGGCATGACCATACCGGAAATCTTCGAGTCGCGCGGCGAGGACTATTTCCGCAACGGCGAGGCCAGGGTGATCGCCCGCCTGCTCGAAAATGGTCCGGCCGTGCTGGCAACCGGTGGCGGCGCCTTCATGCGCGAGGAGACGCGGCGGCGCATCCAGGAGAAGGCGGTCTCGGTGTGGCTCAAGGCCGATGCCGACGTGATCATGCGCCGCGTCCGGCGGCGGGCCGACCGGCCGCTGCTGCAGACCGCCGATCCGGAAGGCACGGTCGCTCGCCTGCTCGTCGAGCGCGAGCCGGTCTACCAGCTTGCCGATCTCACGATCTGCTCGCGCGATGTGCCGCATGATCGCGTTGTCGAGGACTGCATGGAGGCGCTGCAGGCGTTCTTCTCGCCACCGGAGACCGAGGCGGGGCCGGCCGGACCACAACCCGATCCAGTTCAACCCGATCCTCCGCAGGCGATGGGCGCGCTCCGATGACAGCACCACTGAAGCATTCCGATCCGATCATCGTCGACGTCGCGCTCGGCGAGCGCGCCTATGACATCGTCATCGGCCGCGGCGTGCTGGCTTCACTCGGCCAGCGGATCGCGGCGCTGCGGCCCGGCGTGCGCACCGCCATCGTCACCGACCGTACCGTGGCCGCGCATTGGCTGAAGCCGGCCGAAGCGATCCTGGCGGAGGCGGGCATCCCGGCGTCCACGATTGTGGTCGATGAGGGCGAGGGCTCCAAGACCTATGCCGGCCTGGAGAAGGTCAGCGAGGCGCTGATCGCTGCCAGGATCGAGCGCAACGATCTCGTCATCGCGCTCGGCGGCGGGGTGGTCGGGGATCTCGCCGGCTTCGCGGCCGCCATCCTGCGCCGCGGCGTCGATTTCGTGCAGGTGCCGACCTCGCTGCTGGCGCAGGTCGATTCCTCCGTCGGCGGCAAGACCGGCATCAATTCGCCCCAGGGCAAGAACCTGCTCGGCGCCTTCCACCAGCCGGTGCTGGTGATCGCCGACACGGCCGTGCTCGACACCCTGTCGCCGCGCCAGTTCCGCGCCGGCTATGCCGAGGTCGCCAAATACGGCCTGCTCGGCGATGCCAGCTTCTTCGCCTGGCTCGAGGCCAACCATGCCGACATCGTCAAGGGCGGTGCGGCGCGTGAGCACGCGGTCGCGACCTCCTGTCGCGCCAAGGCGGCGATCGTCGCCCGCGACGAGCGCGAGACCGGCGACCGGGCGCTGCTCAATCTCGGCCACACCTTCGGCCATGCGCTGGAGGCCGTGACCGGCTTCTCCGACCGGCTGTTCCACGGCGAGGGCGTCGCGGTCGGCATGGTGCTGGCGGCGCAGTTCTCGGCCGAGCTCGGCATGCTGCCGCCCGACGACGTCACACGCATCGAGCGTCACCTTGCCGCGGTCGGTCTGCCGACCCATCTGCAGGACATCGCCGGCTTCGCCCAGGAGGGGATCGGCGACGCCGATCGGCTCTTGGCCTTGATGGCGCAGGACAAGAAGGTCAAGCGCGGCAAGCTCACCTTCATCCTGATGGAAGCCATCGGCCGCGCCGTCATCGCGAAGGACGTCGATCCGGCGCGCGTCCGCGACTTTCTCCAGGCCAAATTGCGCAGCAGAAGCTGATCCCGGGCTTTACGCCGTATTGAGCAGTGCCAACGGATCATCGGCGGCCTCCCTACAGAGCGACATCGGCGTCATGGACTGGTTCACACTCTCCGTCGTCATCCTCCTCCTCGCCGCCTCGGCCTTCTTTGCGCTGAGCGAGACCGCGCTGACCGGTGCCTCCCGCGCCTCGATGCTGCGGCTGTCGAAGCAGGGCAATCGCGATGCCGATGTGGTGTCGAGCCTGTTCGACATGCGCGAACGGCTGATCGGGGCCCTGCTGCTCGGCAACAACATCGCCAATATCGGCGCCTCCGCGCTGGCGACCGGTATTTTTACCGCCTGGTTCGGTGAGGTCGGCGTGCTCTACGCGACCGGCGTGATGACCGCGCTGGTCGTGATCTTTGCCGAGGTGCTGCCGAAGACGATCGCGATCAATGCGCCGGATCGCGTCTCGCTCGCGGTCGCCAGGCCGATGCGCGCGACTGTGTTCGTGCTCGGTCCGGTGCTTGCCGTGATCGAGGCGATCGTGCGCGGGCTGATGCGGCTGATCGGCTTCAAGGTCGGGGCCAATCAGCCGATCCTGTCGCCGACCGAACGCCTGCGCGGCGCGGTCGATCTGTTGCATCATGAAGGCAAGGTCGAGAAGCAGGACCGCGACATGCTCGGCGGCCTACTCGATCTGCGCGAATTGCAGGTGTCCGACGTGATGGTCCACCGCACCGAAATGGTGATGGTGAATGCGGACCTGCCGCAGGAGGAACTGGTGCGCGAGGTGCTCGCCACCGAGTACACACGCATCCCGCTGTGGCGCGGCACGCCGGAGAACATCATCGGCGTGCTGCATGCGAAGGACCTGCTGCGTGCGATCCGCGCCGCCGAGGGCGATGTGTCGCACATCGACGTTGCTTCACTGGCGCTCCCGCCGTGGTTCGTACCGGAGATGCGCTCCGTGTCGGAACAGCTCAAGGCGTTCCGCCGGCGCAAGACGCATTTCGCGCTCGTGGTCGACGAGTATGGCGAGGTCGAAGGCATCGTCACGCTGGAGGATATTCTGGAGGAGATCGTCGGCGACATCTCCGACGAGCAAGATGTGCAGGTCGCGGGTGTGCGCCTGCAGCCGGACGGGTCCGTCGTCGTCGATGGCTCAGTGCCGATCCGCGATCTCAATCGCGCGATGGACTGGACGCTGCCCGATGAGGAAGCAACGACAGTTGCCGGTCTCGTCATTCACGAGGCGCGTTCGATCCCCGAGCGCGGCCAGAGCTTCACGTTCCACGGCTTCCGCTTTCGCGTGCTGCGCCGGGAGCGCAATCGCATCACCGCGCTGCGTATCGTACCGGTGCCGCGCGGCGAAACCGAGGAGGCGCGGCCGCGCCGTGCGGGCACGGCGTTCTAATTGGGGATCAAGCCTCGCCCGGCGCCTTCGCATGCAGCGCGAGCGCGTGCACCGAGCCGGCAAGTTCCGCTGCCAATGCGGCGTTGATCAGGCGGTGGCGATCGACACGGCTCTTGCCGGCGAAGGCCTGCGACACAATATACACGCGGAAATGGGTCTCACCGCTCGGCTGATGGCCCATATGGCCTTCATGCAGATGTGATTCGTCTTGAACATCGAGGCTTTCGGGCGAGAAAGCTTCGCGCAACTTTTTGATGATAGCATCTCGGGTCCGCATGGTCTCTGGAAATACGCATCAAATTATTTTTCGTCAATCGGCGGTCCCCGCCTGAGGTATTCGCAATGTCAAGACTTGAAGCTTTTCGCGTTGCGTAGTCAAAGTCCGCCATGCCGATCGATTCAAACAAATTCTTCGACTCCATCCGCATCAAGCCCAAGAAGCAGGCTGCGCGGCAGCCGGTGGTGCGCGAGGAGGCCCAGCCCTGTCAGTGGCCGGACTGCAAGAACAAGGGCTCGCATCGCGCGCCCAAGGGACGCGAGAACGCGCGCGAGTATTGGCACTTCTGTCTCGATCACGTGCGCGAGTACAACCAGTCCTACAATTTCTTCTCGGGGATGAACGCCGAAGCGGTCGCGCGCTATCAGAAGGATGCGCTGACCGGACACCGCCCGACCTGGAAGATGGGTGCCAACACGTCGGCCAAGCGCGGCACCGGCAGCGCCGAGGGCGATCTCGGCGATGCCGCCGATCCGTTCAGCGTATTCGCCGAGATCAACGGCCGCGGCAGTTGGCGTCCGGATCCGCGCTCGGCTCCCAAGGCCGAGACGCGCAAGGTCTTCAACGCCGAGCGCAAGGCGCTGCAGGTGATGGGCCTCGGTCCCGACGCGACGCTCGAGGATGTCAAGGTCAAGTACAAGGCGCTGGTGAAGCAGCACCATCCCGATGCCAATGGCGGCGACCGCTCCACCGAGGATCGCCTGATCGAGATCATCAAGGCCTACAACTACCTGAAGACGGTGGTGAAGGGCTGACGCGCGGCAGCGCGCGAGGCTGCCGCACGTCGCGTTGAAGGTATGTTGAAGGTATCAGGGCTTCGGCCCGATATAGGCCGAGCTCGGCCGGATCAACCGCCCGGTGCGCTGTTGCTCGCGGGCATGCGCCGTCCAGCCGGCGGCACGCGCCACCGCGAAGATCGGCGTGAACGCCTGGCGCGGAATCTTCAGCGCATCGAGCAGGATGGCGGTGAAGAACTCGACATTGGTGTCGAGCACGCGCTCCGGATTCTTCCGCCGCAGCGCTTGGCGAATGTAAGCCTCTACCTCGCTCGCAAAAGGCAGATCAGCCCCGCTGCCCGCCAGCCGCTCGATCGCGCCCTTGAGCACGTCGGCCCGCGGATCGCGCACGCGATAGATCCGATGCCCGAACCCCATCAGCCGCTCGCCACGGCCGAGCGCCGCGTCGACCCACGGCCTGATGTTGTCGCGCGTGCCGATCGCGTTGAGCATCTCCAGCACCGGCTCCGGCGCGCCGCCATGCAGCGGGCCGGTGAGCGCGCAATAGCCGGCGGTGACTGACGCGAACAGGTCGGCCTGGGTCGAGGCGACGACGCGCGCGGCGAAGGTCGAGGCGTTCATGCCGTGATCGCTGACGGTGACGAGATACGTGTCCAGCGCCGCCACCTCGCCGCTCTCGGGCGTGTCGCCGCGGACCATCCGCAACGTGTCTGCGGCGTGACCGGCGTCAGGGTCGGGCGCGATCGGCTGTGTTCCCTGGGCGCGCTGGACCAGGGCGCCGGCGATCACCGGGCAGGCGCCGACGATCGTGGCTTCGTCGTCGAGCCCGGGTTCGGACCGCAGCGCCGCGACGGCGGCGCGGAAGCCGTCGATGATCGACAGGCCGGAGGTCGCGGCGAGCAGCTCGGGCAGCCGGGCAAAGGCACGCTCGCGGGCACGGCCAAGGCTGGCGCGGACCTCGGCCTCGCCGACGGTGCGCTTCGTCGCCGCGCTCCATAGCCGGGCGGTCACGCCCTCGAAGCCGCTGGCGGCGGCGAGATCGGCCACACGCGCTCCGGCGATGATGAGCTCCCCCTGCTGGCCGTCGACGTGGCTGAGCACGGTCTCGGCGGCGGCGATGCCGTCGAGGCCGATCGGGGTCTTGCCGAGCTGGATGGTCATGGCGAGGGTCTCCTTCGAGAATGATCACGCTGACAAGATCCGCCCAGTCGACAACTTGATCAATCTTGATTAAGCTGATCAATATGAAAAAAGACAGCGGTCTTTACCTATCTGCTCGTGAAGCTTCGGCGGAACTCGCGATCTCGCCGGCCACCCTCTACGCCTATGTCAGCCGCGGACTGGTCCGCTCCGAGCCGTCTCCGAATTCGCGCAGCAACCGCTATCGCGCCGAGGACATCCGAGCCCTGAAGGAAAGGCGCGCACCGGCCCCCGAGCCGCGCGCCTTCCGTAGCTTCGATGCGGACCTCCCCGTGTTCGATTCCGCCGTGTCGACGATCACCGAAGCCGGTCCGATCTATCGCGGCGTCAATTGCGTCGACCTGGCCGTGCGCGGCACGCTGGAGCATGCTGCGACGCTGCTGTGGGACGTGACCGCGCTCGATCCGTTTGCGCCAGGCAACCTTCCGGCCGTGTCGGAGGAGATGGGTTTCATCGCCGATGCTGCGCGGCGCGCGGCGCCGATCGACCGCGCCATCGCGGTACTGGCGCTGGCGACACATGCTGATCCCGCGGCTTTCAACCGCGCTCCCGACGGTCGGGCGCTGGTCGGCGCGCGCATCGTTCGGCTTGTGGTCGCAACCATGTTGAACCAGCCAGCGTCAGCCGATCCGCTCCATGTTCAGGTCGCGCGGAGCTGGGTGCCCGGACATGAACATGCGCCGGACCTGATCCGTCGCACCCTGGTGCTGCTGGCCGATCATGAGCTGAACGCGTCGACCTTCACCGTCCGCTGTGCGGCGTCGACGGGCCTCAGCCTCTACGATGCCGTCATCGCGGGTCTTGCGGCGCTCAAGGGACCGCAGCACGGCGGCGCCGGCGTCCTGGCGTCGCAACTGGTGAAGGCACTCATCGATCGCGATGTCGCGCCGCTGATCCGCGAGCGGGTGGCGCTCGGCGAGCGCTTCGCCGGCTTCGGCCACGGCGTTTACAAGCACGGCGACCCTCGCGCCATCTCGCTCCTGGAGGCGCTGACGCGCGCCGGTGCGCCGCGCAAATTCACCCGCGAGGTGCCCGAGCGGATCGCGGAAGCGACCGGTGAATTCGTGAACATCGATTACGCGCTGGCCGTGCTGGTTCACAGCCTGCGGCTGCCCGCGGGAAGCGAGCTGGCGCTGTTCGCGATGGCGCGCTGCGTCGGCTGGATCGCCCATGCCTGCGAGCAGCTGCAGTTCGGCCGCCTGATCCGGCCGCGCGCCCGCTACACCGGACCCATCCCGGGGCGCGGCGCTACCCTGGAGACGCTCTAGCGACCGCCGTCCGCCTATTCCGCCGTGCCGGCCGCCAGCTGCGTTTCGCGTCGCTTCCGCACGAGCCACAGCACGAGCCAGACCACGATCGTGCCCGCGACAGTCGCGATGATCCAGGTGGACTTGGCGATATGGCTATGATGCGGAATGCCGCCATAACGGTGCAACAGCTGCACGGCGAATACTCCGGGCAGGACATGGGCGCAGGCCCACAGCACGATGGCAGGGATGTTCACGGCGTAGAAGCGGGGCGGAGGGATGTCGAGCGCGCCGGCCGTGATCGGTACGACGGCGCGGATCGGCGCGATAAAGCGGGCGAAGAAGATCGCCAGGGTGCCGAAACGGTGGAACAGGGCCTCGCTCTGCGCCACCAGGCGCGGATAGTTCGAGAACGGCCAGCTCGTCAAGATCTCGCGCTGCCTGCGATGGCCGACCCAGAACGCCCCGCCGTCCCCCAGCACCGCGCCCAGGATCGCCGCCGCCAGCACCCATTGCAGGGTCAGCTCGCCGCCCGGAATCAATGCGCTCAGCGCCAGGATGATGGTCGTGCCTGGAACCACCGAGCCCACGATCGGGATCGCCTCCAGCAGGGCGGCCAGAAACAGGGTGAGATAAGCCAGTCCCGCATGCGCTGAGACGAAGGCAATGAGGGGATCGAGCAGATGGGCCACGCGGTTCCTGTTGGTGCAGAGGGTGGGCGGGGAGCTCCTCGATAAGTAGGAACCCCGGCTCGGGGTGCCACGTCGAGATCCTGGGAAGAGCCGGTGGGCGAAAAGGTGGCACGATTCGCAGGGCAGCCTTTCGAAAACGGCCACTCATGCCTATCTCGATGATATAACGACGGAACTTTGATCAAGGCTTAGGCTTCTGCCCGCGCGTGCTCTCTGCTAGGCTGGCGTCGAAGCCCTTCAACCGCAGCCAAACATGAAATCTGGTTTCGGGAATGCCCGGGACCTCGGAGGATGAATGACGACCGCCGCTACGACCAATGCGCAGGAGATGACCGGTGTGCCCGACATGAAGGTGTCGGTGCGGCAGGTGTTCGGGATCGACAGCGACCTTGAGGTGCCGGCCTTTTCCGCAAGCGACCCGCATGTTCCCGAAGTCGACGCCGACTACCGCTTCGACCGCGCCACCACCCTTGCGATCCTGGCTGGCTTCGCCAAGAACCGCCGCGTGATGGTGACTGGTTACCACGGGACGGGCAAGTCGACCCATATCGAGCAGGTCGCGGCGCGACTCAACTGGCCCTGCGTGCGCGTCAACCTCGACAGCCATATCAGCCGCATCGACCTCGTCGGCAAGGACGCGATCGTGGTGAAGGACGGCAAGCAGGTCACCGAATTTCGCGACGGCATCCTGCCCTGGGCGCTGCAGCACAACGTCGCACTGGTGTTCGACGAATATGATGCCGGCCGCCCCGACGTGATGTTCGTGATCCAGCGCGTGCTCGAAGTGTCGGGCCGCCTGACCCTGCTCGACCAGAACAAGGTCATCAAGCCGCACCCGGCGTTCCGTCTGTTCGCGACCGCCAACACCATCGGGCTCGGCGACACTTCGGGCCTCTATCACGGAACCCAGCAGATCAACCAGGGCCAGATGGATCGCTGGTCGATCGTCACCACGCTCAACTACCTCGCCCATGACGAGGAGGTCGAGATCGTGCTGGCCAAGGCCAAGCACTATCAGAACCCACAGGGCCGCGACACCGTCAACAAGATGGTGCGGCTCGCCGACCTCACGCGCAACGCCTTCGCCAATGGCGATCTGTCGACGGTGATGAGCCCGCGCACGGTGATCACCTGGGCCGAGAACGCCGAGATCTTCAGCGACATCGGCTTCGCCTTCCGTGTGACGTTCCTCAACAAGTGCGACGAGCTCGAGCGTCCGCTGGTCGCGGAATTCTATCAGCGCTGCTTCAATGCGGAGCTGCCGGAATCCTCCATCAACGTGGCGCTGAGCTGACACACCGGCGTCGTTCTGGCCTCGGGCCGGGACCCATACGCCGCGGCCTCTCTCGTCGGGTGATACGGAAGAGCGAGTGCGAACAAACGAACGCCGGTGGTTATCGGGCCTGGCGTTCGCCGGGACGATAGCCGCAGGAATCAGATGACCACACCGAGCAACAAGCCCCGTCCTGGCGTCAAGGAAGCACCGACCGAACCTTTCAAGAGGTCGGTCACGGGGTGCCTGCGCGCGATCGCCAGGGCGCCTGAGCTCGAAGTCTCCTTCGCGGCCGAGCGTCCCGGCCTCGCGCCGGGCAAGGCCCGGCTGCCGGAGCCGGCGCGCAAGATGACCAAGCGCGACGCCGCCGTCGTGCGCGGCCATGCCGACTCGATCGCGCTGAAGCTCGCCTGCCATGATCCGAAGATCCATCGCAAGCTGATCCCGGGCAATCCGCAGGCGCGTGGCGTGTTCGAGGCGGTCGAGCAGGCGCGTGTCGAGGCGATCGGTGCAAAACGCATGGCCGGCGTCGCCAAGAATCTCACGGCGATGCTCGACGACCATTTCCATCGCGGCAAGTATGACGAGATCACCGACCGCGCCGACGCACCGCTGTCGGATGCGCTGGCGATGCTGGTGCGCGAGCGGCTGACCGGCATGGCGCCGCCGAACGCGGCGCGCAAGGTGGTCGATCTCTGGCGTCCGTTCCTGGAGGACAGGATCGGCCAGCGTCTCGATGAGCTCGGCCGTTTCACCGAGGACCAGGCCAAGTTCGGCGACCTGGTTCACGATCTGCTCTCGGCGCTGGATCTCGGCGACGAGCGCAACGCGGATTCGGAAGAGGACGAGGACAACGACGACAATCGCGATGGCGACAATGAGCAGTCCGGCGCCGAGGGCTCGCCGGATTCCGACGCTGCCCAGGAGATGAGCGCCGACCAGGCGCAGACGACGTCGGACGAGATGTCGGAGAGCGCGATGGAGGCGGCCCAGGCCTCGGCGTCTGACACGCTCGACGACGGCGAACTCGGCGACGACGAGACGCCGGGCGAGGCGACGCGTCCGAACCGCGGCGGCGCCAACGAGCCGCGCGGCCCCGAATATCACGCCTTCGCGCCGAAATTCGACGAGGTCATTGCCGCGGAAGACCTGTGCGACCATGACGAGCTGGAGCGGTTGCGCTCCTATCTCGACAAGCAGCTCGCGCATCTGCAGGGCATCGTGGCGCGGCTCGCCAACCGGCTGCAGCGCCGGCTGATGGCGCAGCAGAACCGCGCCTGGGAGTTCGATCTCGAGGAGGGCATCCTCGATCCGGCGCGGCTGTCGCGCGTCGTCATCGACCCCTATCAGCCGTTGTCGTTCATGCGCGAGAAGGAAGCGACCTTCCGCGACACCGTGGTGACGCTGCTGCTCGACAATTCCGGCTCGATGCGTGGGCGGCCGATCACGGTGGCCGCGACCTGCGCCGACATTCTCGCGCGCACGCTGGAGCGCTGCGGCGTCAAGGTCGAGATCCTCGGCTTCACGACGCGGGCGTGGAAGGGCGGACAGTCGCGCGAGGCGTGGCTTGCCGCCGGCAAGCCGGCCAATCCCGGCCGCCTCAACGACCTCCGCCACATCATCTACAAATCGGCCGATGCGCCGTGGCGGCGGGCGCGCAAGAATCTCGGTCTGATGATGCGCGAGGGGTTGTTGAAAGAGAACATCGACGGCGAGGCGCTCGACTGGGCGCACAAGCGCCTGCTCGGGCGTGCCGAGCAGCGCAAGATCCTGATGATGATCTCGGACGGTGCGCCGGTCGATGACTCCACGCTGTCGGTCAATCCCGGTAACTATCTCGAGCGGCATCTGCGCCACATCATCGAGGAGATCGAGACCCGCTCGCCGGTCGAGCTGATCGCGATCGGCATCGGCCACGACGTCACGCGTTACTACCGTCGCGCGGTGACCATCGTCGATGCCGAGGAGCTCGGTGGCGCCATCACCGAGAAGCTCGCCGAATTGTTCACGGAGACCCACGCCGCACCGCAGCCTGCGCCGGGGCAAAAGCGCAGGCTGCATTCGTAAGCGGCCGTCGGCCGGCTGCGTCCCTCCTCCGGCTCGGAGGAGGTGGGGGAGGGGGCTCCGCTAACGATGTCGCTGCAGGCGATTGCTGACCGCAGGCGCTTTCTTGCGCTGACCATCGGCGGAGTGTCGGCATTCGCATGGTCCAGGACGGCTGTTGCGCAGCTTGCGCCGGCGCCGGTTCGCAGACGCGTCACCATTGACGAGCACTCCGTCACATCGGCGGTCAAGATCGAGGTCAACGCGCGACCGCTGCCCTCGTTCGACCTCCGCGATCGGACGCATCTGCGCTTCGGGATGCTGCAATATCGCAGCGGCGTGGCGCTGACCTCGTCCTTTCCCGGCTTTGGCGGCCTGTCCGGCATCCGGCTCGGTGCCAAGGGTGAACGCTTCCTCGCGGTCAGCGACAAGGGCGGCTGGTTCACTGGCCGCATTGCCTATTCCGGCCGCGAGATCGCGGGGCTCGCCGATGTCGAAGCGGCGCCGCTGCTTGGTCTGGACGGACGTCCCATCACCGATCGCGGTTGGTATGATTCCGAGTCGCTCGCGCGCGATGGAGACATCGTCTATGTCGGCCTCGAACGCGTCAACCAGCTCTTGCGCTACGACTTCGCCAAGGGTGGAACCGGCGCGCGCGGCGAGATCGTGCCGCTGCCGCCGGCCGCCAAGCGGCTACCCCACAACAAGGGACTGGAGGCGTTGGTGGTCGTGCCGAAGGGCCTGCCGCTCGCCGGCACCCTGATCGCGCTCTCCGAGCGCGGTCTGGACCCGAACGGCAATCTGCTGGCCTTCCTGATCGGCGGACCGGCCGCGGGACAGTTCAGCATCGTTCGCAGCAACGACTTCGATGTCAGCGATGCCGTGCTGCTGCCGTCGGGCGATCTTCTGGTACTCGAACGCAAGTTCTCGCTGTTCAACGGGGTCGGCATTCGAATCCGCCGGCTGACGCTGGCGCAGATTGCGCCGGGCGCGCTGGTCGATGGTCCGGCGATCTTCTCCGCCGATCTCGGCCAGGAGATCGACAATCTCGAGGGCATCGATGCGCATGTGACGCCGGAGGGCGAGACCGTGCTGACGCTGGTGTCCGACGACAACTTCTCGATGATCCAGCGCACGCTCCTGCTGCAGTTCACGCTGATGGAGTGAGCTGCGACACCGCTGCGGCGGCTCGCGTTGACCGCGGCTCGTCCATGATCGACACTCGCGGCCATCAGATCATCGCGTCAACGGTCACAGCCTGGAACTCAGCATGAGCGCCCTGTTCACTCCGATCAAGCTGCGCAGTCTCGAACTCGCCAACCGCATCATGGTGTCGCCGATGTGCCAGTACTCGGCCGATAATGGCGCGGCCAATGACTGGCACTTCACCCACGTCAACACGCTGGCGCTGTCGGGCGCGGCGATGTTCTGCATCGAGGCGACGCATGTCGAGCCGATCGGGCGCATCACTCCCGGCTGTCTCGGGTTGTGGGACGACGTGACGGAAGCTGCGCTGAAGCCGATCCTGGCCTCGGTTCGCAAACATTCGAAGGCTGCGGTTGCGATGCAGCTCGCCCATGCCGGCCGCAAGGGCTCCAGCCACAAGCCGTGGGATGGCGGACAGCAGATTCCGCTCGCGGACGGCGGATGGCAGACGGTCGCGCCGTCGGCCTTGCCGCACAAGGAGGGCGAGCTCGCGCCGGAGGCGCTCGATCTCGCGGGCCTGGCCCGCATTCGCGATGCGTTCGTTTCCGCATCGCAGCGGGCGGCGCGGCTCGGCATCGACGCGATCGAGCTCCACGGCGCGCATGGCTATCTGTTGCATCAGTTTCTGTCGCCGATCGCCAACCAGCGCACCGACAGCTATGGCGGGTCTCTGGAGAATCGCATGCGCTTTCCACTCGAAGTTTACGATGCGGTGCGCGCCGTCTTCCCTGCGGACAAGCCGGTCGGCATGCGTGTCTCGGCCACCGACTGGGTCGACAGCGGCTGGGATCTCGATCAGACCATCATATTTGCGCAAGCGCTGAAGCACCGCGGCGCCGATTGGATCGACGTCTCCTCGGGCGGCGTGTCGCCGTTGCAGAAGATCACGCTCGGACCCGGCTATCAGGTACCGTTCGCCGCGGCCGTGAAACAGGCGACGGGGCTTCCCACCATCGCGGTCGGTCTCATCACGCAGGCGCAGCAGGCCGAGGAGATCGTGGCCTCGGGCAAGGCCGACATGGTCGCGCTGGCCCGCGGCATGCTCTATGACCCGCGCTGGGGCTGGCACGCGGCAGCGGAGCTCGGCGGACAAGTCGCCGCACCTCCGCAATATTGGCGCTCGCAGCCGTCGACGCAGAAGGAGCTGTTCGGCAAGACGACGTTCGGCGCACGCTGACGTGCAATTGATGACCGCAATGTTGCGCATCAGCGCTGCAAAATTCTGCGGTCATCATTCCGCCCGCGACACGGCTGACGATTGTCGCTGTCCGACGAAGTGCTAGACTTCGCAGACCACGTGCGGCGATGCCGACTCGTCTGGTCGTGTTTCGTCTCGCGTGACGATGAGCGCATCACGAAGATGCGCCGCAATACAAACGCGAGAGGAAAGCGCCATGGAAATCGGATATTTCACGATGCCCTCGCATCCGCCGGAGTGCGGATTGAAGGAGGGGCAGGAATGGGATCTGCAGGTCCTGCGGTGGCTCGACGAGCTCGGCTATCAGGAAGCCTGGATCGGCGAGCATCACACCGCGCCCTGGGAGCCGCATCCGGCGCCCGACCTGATTCTGGCGCAGGCCTTCCGTGAAACCAAGAACATCCGGCTCGGGCCCGGCGGCTTCCTGCTGCCCTATCATCACCCGGCCGAGCTCGCCAATCGCGTCGCGATGCTCGATCACCTCTCCGACGGCCGGCTCAATTTCGGCATTGCCGCATCCGGCCTGCCGAGCGACTGGGCGATGTTCAACGTCGACGGCATGAGCGGCCAGAACCGCGAGATGACGCGCGAGGCGCTGGAGATCATCCTGAAGATGTGGTCCGAGGACGCGCCATGGACGTACAAGGGCAAGTACTGGACGGTGACCAAGCCCGACGTGATGTTCGACTTCCTCAAGCCGCACATCAAGCCGGTGCAGGCGCCGCATCCGCCGATCGGCGTCGCCGGCCTGTCGAAGAACTCCGATACGCTGAAGCTCGCCGGTGAGCGTGGCTTCATCCCGATGAGCCTCAACCTCAACCCCGCCTATGTGTCGTCGCACTGGGACTCCGTCGAGGCCGGCGCCGCGAAGTCCGGTCGCAAGCCCAGCCGCAGCGATTGGCGGCTGGTGCGCGAGGTGTTCGTCGCCGATACGGACGAGGAAGCCTGGCGTTTGTCCTCCGGCGACATGATGGGACGGATGATGGGCGAGTACTTCCTGCCCCTGCTCGGTCATTTCGGCTTCAAGGACTATCTGAAGCACTCACCCGACGTGCCCGATTCCGACGTGACGGTGGACTATTGCGCCAGGCGCAACTGGATCGTCGGCTCGCCGGCGACGGTGACCGAGAAGATCGAGAAGATCTGGCATGAGGTCGGCGGCTTCGGCACGCTGTGCGTGTTCGGCTTCGACTACAAGCACAGGCCGGAAGCCTGGCACAACTCGCTGCGCCTGTTGAAGCAGGAGGTGATGCCGAGATTGAGCCACCTCAATGCCGGCCTCACCAAGGCCGCCTAGTCTCTCTTGGCGCCAGCATTCACCCTCCCTTTCGGGCAATGCTGGCGTCAAAAGAAATGTAGCTAAAATTTTCGCGCGAGTGCAGCTTCAGATTTGACGTTTGGGTGACGGTCTTGCCGTTAGGACGGATCCAGGCGTCGAATCCGCCGCATGCGTGTGGCGGGTCTGACATTTGGGGGCAGGTCATGCGGTTTCGCGTCAGGAAGTTTGCCCATATCCTCGAACGCTCGGGTCTGGCTCTGGCGGGCGCCGCCTGCGGCGTCTTCGTCGGGGCCCATGTCGGCTCCAGCGTTCCGTTGCTGACCACACAGGGCTTCCTGATCGTGATGATGCTGTCTGGGGCACTGGGCTTCTATCTCGGCATCGACACGCCGCAACTGCCTTTTCATCCTCATGAGGAGAACTCGCCGGAGGCGAAGATCGATACGGCCGAATTCTTGAGCGCCTTCGGGACCTTCCTCGCAACCCTCACGGCGTTCTTCGCCGTTGCCATCATCATCCTGCGCGAAGATCCGCACATCGTCTGGACGTCGCTGATCATGGTCGGCTGGATCATCGGCGTGATCATGCAGATCGTTTCCGGCGCGATCGCCCGTCTGCGGCGCTGATTTTCCCTGTTCAATTTTTGGGCTAACGCTGTCGCGAGTTTCATCTTGCGGCGGCGATTATGATCGTGTGAGCCTTTGCATCAGGGGCTCGACCTGTGATGCCGCGTCGTTCGTGGACGCATTGCGCGACTGACACAGGTCCTGGCGACGTTTCCAAAGCGTTGCCCGCAGTCGTATTGGAGCCGTTCTACAGCGCTGCGCGCGGACGATCCAACAGTCCATGCGCCCAGAGCAGGCATCACATCAGAAGCTGCATGGCGATATCGCGCACCTTGGCGCGCTTGATGCATCGCGGCCGGCAATGACATTTGGGAAGTTCATCATGTTGAAACGGGTGCTGCTGGGTGTGGTCATTGGCTGCGGACTGTCCGCGGCGCAAGCGGAGGAGCCGAAGATCGGCGGCGTGGTCAACGCGGTGATCCAGCCCGAGCCGCCCGGCCTGATGCTGGCGATGGTCCAGAACGGCCCGACGCAGATGGTGTCCGGCAACATCTTCGAAGGCCTGCTGCGCTACAGTCCCAAGCTGGAGCCGCTGCCCGGCCTCGCCGAGAGCTGGACCATCAGCCCGGATGCCAAGGTCTACACCTTCAAGCTCAAGAAGGGCGTGACCTGGCACGACGGCAAGCCGTTCACGTCGGCCGACGTGCTGTTCTCGATCGACATGCTGAAGCAAACGCATGCGCGCGCTCGCAACAACCTCGCAATTGTCGAGAAGGTCGAGGCGCCGGATGATCTCACGGTGGTGTTCACGCTGAAGGAGCCGTTCGGTCCCTTCATCGGCATCTTCGAGGTCGGCTCGATGCCGATGGTGCCGAAGCACCTGTATGAAGGCACCGACTACAAGACCAATCCGAACAACAACGCGCCTGTTGGCACCGGCCCCTTCATGTTCAAGGAATGGCAGAAGGGATCCTTCATCCGGATGGTGAAAAATCCGAACTACCACGAGAAGGGCAAGCCCTATCTCGACGAGGTCTACTGGCAGATCATTCCCGACGCCGCCGCGCGCGCGGTTGCCTTCGAGACCGGCAAGGTCGACGTGCTGCCGGGCGGCTCGATCGAGAACTTCGACGTGCCGCGCGTCTCCAAGCTGCCGGGCGTCTGCGTCACCGGGGCCGGCTGGGAGTTCTTCTCGCCGCTGTCGTGGATGTGGCTCAACAACCGCAATCCGATCCTGGCCAACAAGAGTGTGCGCCAGGCGATCATGTATGCCATCGATCGCGACTTCGCCAAGGACGTGATCTGGAACGGCCTCGGCAAGGTCGCAACCGGACCTTCGGCATCGACCATCAAGTACTATTCCGACGACGTGCCGAAATATTCGTACGACCCGGCCAAGGCCAAGGCGCTGCTCAAGGAGGCCGGCTACAAGGGCGAAAAGATTCGCATGCTGCCGCTCGCCTATGGCGAGACCTGGCAGCGCTGGGGCGAGGCGGTGAAGCAGAACCTTCAAGACGTCGGCATGAATATCGAGACGATTGCGACCGACGTGCCCGGGGGCAACCAGAAGATCATGGAGTGGGACTACGACATCGCCTTCACCTATCTGTATCAGTACGGCGATCCCGCGCTCGGCGTGTCCCGCAACTACATCACCTCGGCGATCGCCAAGGGCCAGCTCTTCAACAATGTCGAGGGCTACTCGAACCCGGAGGTCGACAAGCTGTTCGCGGAGGGCGCCACGGCGCCGACCGACGCCAAACGCAAGGAGGCCTATGACAAGGTGCAGAAGATATTGGCTGAGGACGTGCCGGTGGCCTGGCTGCTCGAGCTCCAGTTCCCGACCATCACCAAGTGCAAGGTGAAGAACCTGATCACCACCGGCATCGGCGTCAACGACGGCTTCCGAGACGCTTGGCTCGACAAATAGTGGTGCACTCCGGGGCACGGCCATGATCCCCGCGCTCCGGTGTTTCGCTGTCCTGCCGAGCTGACCTTCACGGACCTTTCATGCTCTCCTTCATCGCCCAGCGCGTCGTGAAAGGCGTCATCGTCCTTCTCGCCATCATCGTGCTGAATTTCTTCCTGATCCGGCTGGCGCCGGGCGATCCGGCCGTGGTCATGGCCGGCGAGGCCGGTGCCTCGGACCAGATCTTCGTGGCGCAGTTGCGCGAAAAATTCGGCCTCGACCGTCCGCTGCCGGAGCAGCTCCTCATCTACGTCAAGGGTATCGCCAGCCTGGATCTCGGCTTCTCGTTCCGCCAGCAGGCGCCGGTCGCCAGGCTGATCGCCGAGCGATTGCCGGCGACCCTGCTGCTGACGCTCACGGCGTTCGCGATCTCGCTCGGACTCGGCATCCTGTTCGGCGCGCTCGCCGCGCGCTTCGCCGGCACGATCCTCGATACTGCAATTACCGTGCTCGCGTTGATCTTCTACGCAACGCCGCTGTTCTGGATCGCGCTGATCGCGATCCTGCTGTTCTCGGTCTGGGTCGATTGGTTGCCGAGCTTCGGCTATGAAACGGTCGGTGCCGGCTATACGGGAGTCCGCCACGCGCTCGACGTCGCCGCACATCTCGCGATGCCGGCTGCGACGCTCGGCCTGTTCTTCATGGCGACCTACACCCGCATGACCCGCGCTTCGATGCTCGAGGTCAAGCGGCTCGACTTCGTCAAGACCGCGCGCGCCAAGGGCCTGCGTGACGGCGTCATCCTGCGCCGCCACGTGCTACGCAACGCGCTGCTGCCGGTGGTGACGCTCGCCGGCGTCCACGCCGGAACGCTGGTCGGCGGCGCGGTATTGACCGAGACCGTGTTCGCGTGGCCCGGCATCGGCCGGCTGATGTATGACGCGCTGATCCAGCGCGACTACAATCTCCTGCTCGGCGTGTTCGTGGTCTCCTCCGCGATGGTGCTGATCTTCAACCTCGTCACCGACCTCGTCTATCGCCTGGTCGATCCGCGCATCGAGTACGCGTCATGAGGCAGTTCTGGCGAACCATGCTGCGCAGCCCGAGCGGCATCATCGGGCTGATCATTCTCGCCCTGGCGATCGCCGTCGCGGTGGCCGGCCCGTTCTACTTTCCCAACTCGCCGTGGCGCATGGTGCAGCGGCCGTTCGTTCCGCCGTTCACGCTGTCGAAGGTCCCGCTTGGCACCGATGCGCTGGGACGCGACGTGCTCGCCGGCCTGATCTTCGGCGCGCGCGTCTCGCTGCTGGTCGGCCTCGTCTCGACATTGATGGCGTTGATAGTCGGCGTGCCGCTCGGCGCCATCGCCGGCTATTTCGGCGGCCGCGTCGATGACGCGCTGATGCGCTTCACCGAGTTCTTCCAGACCATCCCGAGCTTCGCGCTCGCGATCGTGCTGGTCGCGATCCTGCAGCCGTCGATCTATTCGATCGTCGCCGCGATCGGCCTCGTCAGCTGGCCGCCGGTGGCGCGCCTCGTCCGCGGCGAGGTGCTGAGCCTGCGGACCCGCGAATATGTCCAGGCCGCGGTCGTCACCGGCCAGAGCAATGCCTGGATCATCTGGCGCGAGATCCTGCCCAACGCGCTGTCGCCTGTCATCGTGCTGGCCTCGTTGATGGTCGCGACGGCGATCCTCCTGGAGTCCTCGCTGTCGTTCCTCGGCCTCGGCGATCCCAACCTGATCTCCTGGGGCTACATGGTCGGCGCCGGCCGCACCGTCATTCGTCAGGCGTGGTGGATCACGGTGTTTCCCGGCGTCGCGATCCTGCTGTCGGTGCTCGGCCTCAATTTGATCGGCGAGGGCCTGAACGATGCGCTCAACCCGCGCCTGTCGCGCGAGGGCAGGTGAGCCGTGGCTGATCCCGTCGTTGCCATCCGCAACCTCCGTATCGCTTTGCCGCCGGGCGCCGAGCGCGCCCACGCCGTCGACGGCGTCTCCTTCGATCTTACCGCGGGCAGGATCGTCTGCGTGGTCGGCGAATCCGGCTCGGGCAAGTCGATGTGCGCGCATGCGCTGCTCGGGCTGCTGCCCGATACGGTGAAAGTGGAGAGCGGCGAGATGCGCTTCGAGGGGCGCGACCTGCTTGCCGTCGATGAGGACGGCTGGCGCGATCTGCGCGGCCGCCGCATCGCGATGGTGTTCCAGGAGCCGATGACCGCGCTCAATCCCTTGATGCGGATCGGCGAGCAACTGATGGAGGTGTTCGAGGCGCATGATCTGCTGAGCCCCCGCGAGCGCCGCGCCAAGGCGCTGGCGCTGGCGCGCGAGGTCGGCCTGCCCGATCCCGAACGGATCATCCGCGCCTATCCTCATCAGCTCTCCGGCGGCCAGCGCCAGCGTGCGATGATCGCGATGGCGCTCGCGCTCGAGCCTGCGGTGCTCGTCGCGGACGAGCCGACCACCGCGCTCGACGTCACGACGCAGGCGCAGATCCTCAAGCTGATCCGCAACCTGCAGGCCAGCCACAACATGGCGGTGATGTTCATCACCCATGATTTCGGCGTCGTCGCCGACATCGCCGACCAGGTCGTTGTTCTGCGCCATGGCAAGGTGGTGGAGGAGGGCACGGCCGCCGCCGTGCTCGGCCAGCCGCAGCACGACTACACCAAGGCGCTGCTCGCGGCCGTGCCGTCGTTCGACCCGCCACCGCGTCAATCACGCGAGGCTGCTCCTCGGGCGGTGGAGGTGATCGGCCTCGACAAGACCTATGTGACGCCGACCGGCTGGTTCCGCCCGAAGCGCGAGACGCGCGCCGCGCATGCGGTCAATTTCGCGATCCACCAGGGCGAGACGCTCGGACTCGTCGGCGAGTCCGGCTCGGGGAAGTCATCCGTTGCGCGTCTGGTGATGCGGCTGATCGAGGCCGATCGCGGCACGGTGCGGATCGGCGATGTCGATCTCACGGCGCTGGAGGGGCGCGCCTTGCGCGCGCAGCGTCATCGCATCCAGATGATTTTCCAGGATCCGTTCGCCTCGCTCAACCCGCGCCGCAAGGTCGGCCGCATCATTGCCGACGGCATGGTCGCGCGCGGCACGCCGCTCGACGCGGCGCTGAAGCGCGCCCAGGAGCTGCTCGGCATGGTCGGGCTCGACGCCGGCGCCATCGGCCGCTATCCGCACGAGTTCTCCGGCGGCCAGCGTCAGCGCATCGGCATTGCGCGCGCGCTCGCGCTGGATCCGGAGATCATCGTCGCGGACGAAGCAGTGTCGGCGCTCGATGTGTCAGTCCAGGCGCAGGTGTTGCGGCTCCTGGAGGATTTGAAGGCGCGCCTTGGTCTGTCGATGCTGTTCATCACGCATGACCTGCGGGTGGCCGCGCAGATCTGCGATCGGATCGCCGTCATGCAAAAGGGCGAGATCGTCGAGCTGAAGCCGACCGCGGCGCTGTTCGCCAATCCCGAACACGCCTATACGCGCGAGCTGCTCGCTGCCGTTCCCGGCCGCAAGCACGGTACGGCGTGATTTGCGTAAGCCGGCCGCCGGTCGGAACCATGGAGCATCGTGCCGGGTCGGGTTCAAATGCTTGCAACATCTTCGGCGTATTTGGATTATAATAAGACTGGACCCCGATGGGGCCGCAGGGTGGTCGCCCGAGCTGGTACGCGCCAAGACAGCGGGCTCGTGCTCCCTCTACCCGCGGCCTTCATTGAACCGTGCCGTGCTGCGCCAGTCTCGACAGGATGTCGCAGCGGCGTTCACCATCCCAACGAGGACTCTCATCATGTCGGAGCGCAAGCCAACGGCCGCCGTGCGCGAGGCTCAAAAAGCCTTCAAGCCGGCCGAGCCGACGAGAAGCGATTATGAAAAGGCGCAGAGCGCCTTCGATCAGAACCGCGAGCGACTGAAGGCCGAGCGATTGGCGCGTGAAGCGGCTGACGGCGCCGGCAAACAGCCGAAGAAGCTGGCGTGAACCGCCAGCCTCTTCCCGTCGATTTCGGCGGGCATGCCGTCGCTTGCTCAGCTGCGCGGGGGCGTAGCGGTAAGCTGGTCCCGCGGCCGTTCACGATCGGTGTGCGTCGAGGTCGTTGAGGGGAGCGCGCCCGGCCGCGCTGCGGGTACCTTCTTGACCGGCGCCGGCAGCAACCCTTCGCGAATGGCCTGCTTGCGCGCGACTTTGCGGTGGCGCCTGATCGCATCGGATTTCTCGCGCGTCTTGCGTTCCGATGGCTTCTCATAGGACCTGCGGCGCTTCATCTCGCGGAATACGCCTTCGCGCTGCATCTTCCGCTTCAGGATGCGCAACGCCTTCTCGACGTCGTTGTCACGAACAAGAACCTGCAAAAGTGTCCTCCTTGTCTTCATCTCTATCGATGAAATTCGGTTGGCAAAGCCGATCGGCGCTGCGGCGGGGAGAGCGGCGCGCTCAGCAGAGCGGCGTCAATGAAACGTGTTGCTCACAATGTTATGAGTCACGATACGTGCGAGACACGGTGATCCCCTTCGTCGGAAGGCGGGAGCACGAGTGTCTCTCAGCCATCGATGGCCAAGCCGTTACCGATGGTGCTGTGAAGATAAGGGCAATCTGCTGATATTGCCAGCGCCAGCCGACTCAACGGTTCCGGCCCTCGGCAAACTATATTTGCCGCTCGGCCTTGTAATCCCCCAGAAAATCTCTACCTTGAGGTAGTTCGATTAGCCGCTGTGCCTTTCTGAATGTGCCTGTGGGCTATTTCCAAAAGTCATCGCTCAGTTGAATGAGATCGCGTGATGGTCGCGCGGTGAATGATTTGGAGATAGACATGCAGGGTACGGTCAAGTGGTTCAATGGCCAGAAGGGCTTTGGTTTCATTCAGCCGCAGGATGGCGGGAACGACGTGTTCGTTCACATCAGCGCTGTTGAACGCGCTGGTCTCGCCGGTCTGGCTGAAGGCCAGAAAGTCAGTTTTGAGGTCAAGACGGACAAGATGCGCGGTAAAACCAGCGCAGAAAATCTCGCGCTGGTCTGATCGCACTGATCTGACGTCTCTGACGTCTTGGGCCATTTCACGGATGTACTGAAATGGCCGGTTTGCCCGCTCGATCCTGTATTGAGCGGGCTTTCTGCGTCTCGACGGTAACCCGCGTTTCCGGAAGGATCAGTCGATGGCCACCAAGAAGATGTCAGAACGCTCCCCCGAAAGCATTGCGCGGTCGGAGCGCCAGCGCGTCGCCGCCGAGGACGGGGCGAAGGCGCGCGCCGAATGGGATCAGCGCGCGACGGCGGTCCGCAAGAACATGGAGCGGCTGCGCGTGTTGCGGCTCGCCAAGGAAGCGGAAGCTGCGCAAGCGGGTTCTGACGCGGCGCCTGCGCCGAAGCGGCGGAAGAAGGCCGCTCGCTAGCGCGGTTTCGTCTCGCCTTCCGACGTCGACTGCCCGGTGGAACTATCGGAACTTCAGATCCGTTGCCGGTGCTCGAACAGACGGGCGATCCATGCCTGATCATTACGTCTCAACCGCGTCCCGCGTACAGACCCGACCTTCGTACCGAGGAGGCTGACGTGGCCAAGTCGACAGCTACAGACGTTCGCATCGCCAAGGACGAGACGCAGCGTGGAGGCCAGACGATCGCATTCGCGCTCGCAATCGGCGCCACGCGGCAGGTCTGTCATCTCGAGACCTGCTTTTGCACCCGCAACCAGGCGTTCGCCTATCTGCAGCGAAACCGCACGGCGTTCGAGCAGATGGCGCGCGAGCAGTTCGCCCGTGGCGAGGTGACCGACGGCGTCATCCATCTGCGCATGATCTGAGGCGATCCGCCACACGCGGGCCTCTGAAGACGCTGCCCGACGCGCAACGCGCCGTTGCTGCTACTCCGCCTTCTGTTTGACCGGAAGCGGGACGCGCTCATAGGACGCGGGCAGATTGACGGGCCGGTAGTCCTGCGATTCCGCGATCCGCATCAGCACGCTCTCGTGGACGAACGCGCCCTCGGGAATGAAGCGCGGCTCGCAATTCGGAATGTACAATCCGAAATGCGCCTTGCGCTCCGGCCACTCCTTGTACGTCGCGCCCTTCGGCAGCCATTCCAGCAGCCGCCAGGCCGGCGTCATCGAATCGTGCAGCGGGCCCTGGACGCTCGGCGCCACGTAGGAGAATGGACTGTTCTTGCGCTGCACGCCCCAGGCGAGCTGATTCACCGTGCGCGGATTGACCGTCAGCCCGGCCTCGACCGCCTCGTCGATCATCCACAGCAGCGGATATTTCGAAGCCGCCGACCGCACCTCGGGATAGCCGCCGCCGACGTCGGAATGCACGCCGGCGAACCACACCTGTTTGGCGTCCTGCGGTCGCGCCTGCGCCTTGTTGAAGCGGTTCGGCGTGAAGGTCTGCGGCATCCCCCACGGCTTCAGCCGGAACATGCAGCGGCGCTCGTCGATCGCCGCAGCCTGACGGAAGATCTTCACGCTCGGGTTCTCGATCGTGAAGGCGAGCTCCTCGAGGCTCGGCAGCGCAAACAGCCGGTCGGTGCGCGGCACGATCACGCTCGCCACCGTGTCCCACACGCCGACGAAATGGATCGTCGGCCAGCGCGTCGAGGTAATCCGTGCGAACTGCGCGGCCTGGTCGGCGCGGCTCTCCGGGATCGGCCCGTCCTCCTCGGTGCTCTCGAGCTCCTTGGTGATGCCGCGCCCGGCCTTCGGATTGTCGGAGGAGTACTTCTTGTAGGCGATCACGCCCGGGCCGACGAGATTGATCTGACCCGGCGAGATCAGCCCGATCTTGTGGATCAGCCCGGCCAGCACGCGCACGGTGTAGGCGCCCCGCGAGAAGCCGAACAGGAAGATGCGATCGCCGTCCTGGTACTGCGTGGTCAGGAAAGAGTAGGCGTTGATGACGTTGTCGTCGAGGCCGTAGCCCGTCGCGAGCCCCAGCACCATGTTGAAATTGGCCTTGAAGCGATGCCAGCTGTCGGGCTGCGTCAACGTGCCGACGCCGGGATCGTAGAACACGACCTGATGCGGTGTCGTCTTGTCGGTCTTGCGCAGGCACCGATAAAGCTTGAGCACGTTCGAGATGTTCTCGCTGATCTCGTTGCCGGTGCCGTCGCAGCAGATGACAATATTCTTCATGGCAAAGGAATGTCCGCAATAATGCTACCGCAACGAGTGTAGAGCATCCGGCTGGTGTTGGGGAGGTCGGTTCCCTATGGCACTTCGTCTGGGTCGCTGTTGCGCGCGGCGCGGCGGACATCGCGAAGTGACTGCAGGGCGCCGTTGTACGAACGGATGGTCACCCGTGTCCTGCCGCCCCGCGCCTGCTGCCCGTGTCCAGAGTTGTCAGTTGGTCACGGCATCCGCAAGCAAAACGGCCGGATCTCTCGACCCGGCCGTTTCGACATCTCGTTCAGCTTGAAGCCCCGCCCGTGACGCGTCCGGCTTCTGCATCAATCCTGAATTTCGGCTTGCTCTCTCAGCTCGCCTTGGCGACCGGGGCAGCGTCCGCCGCCTTCTTCTCGATGGCGCGCTTCAGCTCCAGCGCGCGCGGCGACAGGGTCGCGGCGTTGGCCTTGAGCAGATAGGCATCGAGGCCGCCATTGTGGTCGACGCTCTTGAGCGCGTTGGTGGAGACGCGCAGGCGCACGTTGCGGCCGAGTGCATCCGAGATGAAGGTCACGTTGCACAGGTTCGGCAGGAAGCGCCGCTTGGTCTTGATGTTGGAGTGGCTGACCTTGTGGCCAACCTGGGGACCCTTGGCCGTCAGTTCACAGCGCCGCGACATGGCAATAAATCCTCTCTCATCCCCGCACCCTTCGTCCGCCTGTGTCGGCGGGCCGCGGGGGTCCAAAACTCGTCCAGCTCGTCTCTGGGAGATGCGGTCGTATAGGGGGGATGCGGCTTTTCGTCAAGGTTTTGAAGGACGCAGCAAATAGAGGGAGCCGGGCCGGCGAACCCGAACGGCGCGACCCGTGCATCCTCCTGATCGGGCCGAAATCGCCAACCAGCAGAAAAGCAGGCGTATAATCAATAGTATAGCCGATAGTTTAGACCATATAAAGGGCGCATTCGGACGTGATGGATGGATATCCCGCGAACAGTCCGAAATGCCGGAATGGCGGCATGCTGGCGCGGTCGGAGGTTCGCGGCTCGGTTCCGGCAGAGTTGCGGACGACGGTCTGAGTGCTGTTCAGCCGCAAAGCGCTGGACAAACCGCCATTGTCGGACGGTTCGCGTTGTTTGAAGGCGTTTTTGGCTTAAGTAGCAAGGACGGCGCGCCGGATCGGTCCGGCGCTCAGGCAGGCGGATCGGTAGGATCATTCGTCACGTGACCATCATCTCGGTTCCCTCATTTCTCTCCTGTCGCCTGGCCGCGGCCGGGGCAGCGCTCTGCCTGTTGTTGCTGGCGCAAAACGCCCAGGCGCAGGCTCGGTTGGACGCTCAATACGAGGCTTCCCTGGCTGGCATCCCCGTCGGCAAGGGCACCTGGGCGGTCGAGATCGGGGATGATCAGTATGGTGCCGCGGCTCAGGGCGGCACCGCCGGCCTGCTCAAGAGCTTCTCGCAAGGATCAGGCACCGGCTCGGTGCAGGGGCGCGTCGTCAACGGCGCCCTGGTCGGCCAGAGCTACCAGGCCTCGACCACGACGGGAAAGAAATCCGAGCAGATCCGCATCAATCTGCAGAACGGTACTGTGAAGGACTTCGCCATCGAGCCGGCGCCTCCGGTCGATCCCGACCGCATTCCGGTGACGGATGCCCACAAGCGTGGCGTGCTCGATCCGATGACGGCCTCTCTGGTGCGCGTGCCGGGCAACGGCGAGCTGCTGTCGCCGGACTCGTGCCGCGGCGCTGCGCCCGTGTTCGACGGCCGCATGCGCTACGAGCTCAAGCTCGACTACAAGCGCATGGAGAACGTCAAGGCAGACAAGGGTTATCGTGGCCCGGCGCTGGTCTGCGCGATCTACTTCACGCCAGTCGCGGGCTACATCCCGGACCGGCCGGTGATCAAATATCTGGCTCAGGCCCGCAACATGGAGATCTTCTTCGTGCCGATCGCCGGCACCCGTGTGCTGGTGCCGTTCAAGATGGTGATCCCGACCCCGCTGGGGACCGCGATGCTGGAAGCGACGTCGTTCATCACCCAGGCGGCGCCGCACGTCGCCAAGACCCAGTAGTGCGTCGTTTCTCTGCTCCTCCACATCGGAATCTCGTCGTTGCGGCACAGCGCCGTCAGCGGCTGGGCCGCGACAGCGGCCGTGGCGTGATGGTCTGACGGCATGCCGTCCGCTATCGCTTGAATCCGATGGAGATTCGGGGTTCGCGCTGCATGATCTCCGGACTGACGGGCTCATGAGCTCCGATTTGTCGGGACCCCCTATCGATACTGTCTGCTGCGCGTGAATCCGTTTGACTCTTCCCTGATTCTGATTCGACTCGGGACGCGCTGAACGCGCGCCAGTTCCATCGCGAAAGCGTTGCTTGTGGAGCCCGCGAAAACTTGATCTAGTGCTGGCTTGATGGCAGAGCGCGAGATGTTGCGGTGAACGAAGCCGGAAAGCCGACGGAGTCAGCGATTCCTTCGCGATTCGTTCTCAAGGCGTTCCGAAGCTTAAGCTGCGTCACTATATGCGTCACAATGTGAGACAGGGGTCAGCATCGCAGCCTCTCCAGACACACGATTATTCCGCATCCGTCGCGCGTGAACGGCGCGCTTCCAACGCCGGCTTCGAGACCCACATTTAACGAATGGCTTTTTCGTCCCCTTCGGCTGCCTCGCCTTTCGAGCGCACGTCCGACCGCGCTCCCGGAAGCGGCGTCACCGCCGTGCTCGGCCCCACCAACACCGGCAAGACGCATCTGGCGATCGAGCGCATGCTCGCGCATTCCTCCGGCATCATCGGACTGCCGCTGCGGCTGCTCGCGCGCGAGGTCTACAACAAGATCGCCGATCGCGTCGGCAGCGAGGCCGTCGCGCTGATCACCGGCGAGGAGAAGATCAAGCCGAAAAATCCGCGCTACTGGGTGTCGACCGTCGAGGCGATGCCCAGGGATCTCGACGTGTCGTTCCTGGCCGTCGACGAGATCCAGATCGCGTCCGATCTCGAGCGCGGCCACGTCTTCACCGACCGCATCCTCAATCGCCGCGGTCGCGACGAGACGCTGCTGCTGGGTGCTGCGACGATGCGCCCCATCATCGAGCGCCTGCTGCCGGGCGCGTCGATGGTGACACGGCCACGATTGTCGCAACTCGAATTCGCCGGTGATCGCAAGATCACGCGACAGCCGCGCCGGACCGCCATCGTGGCGTTCTCGGCCGACGAGGTCTACGCCATCGCCGAGCTGATCCGCCGCCAGCATGGCGGCGCCGCTGTCGTGCTGGGATCGCTGTCGCCGCGAACCCGCAACGCGCAGGTGGCGATGTTCCAGAACGGCGACGTCGACTATCTCGTCGCCACCGATGCGGTCGGCATGGGGCTCAACCTCGACGTCGATCACGTCGCCTTCGCGTCCGACCGCAAATATGACGGCTATCAGTTCCGCCGGCTCACGCCGTCGGAATTTGCCCAGATCGCCGGCCGTGCCGGACGCGCGACGCGCAATGGCACGTTCGGCACCACCGGACGTTGTGCGCCATTCGAGCCCGAGCTGGTCAATGCGCTCCAGAACCATGCCTTCGATACCGTGAAGGTGCTGCAATGGCGCAACTCCCGGCTTGATTTCGCGTCCTTGAGCGCGCTTCAGGTCTCCCTGGCGGTCGCGCCGGCGCATGAGGCGCTGACGCGCGCGCCGATTGCGGAGGATCTGCGCGTGCTCGATCACGCCGCGCGCGATGCCGAGGTGCGCGACATGGCTCACGGCGCGGCCGCGGTCGAGCGTCTGTGGGAAACCTGCCAGATTCCCGACTATCGCAGGCTGTCGCCGGCCGCCCATGCGGAGCTGGTGACCACCGTGTTCGGCTTCCTGATGCAGAAGGGGCGTATTCCGGACGCCTGGTACGCGGCCCAGGTCGATCAGGCCGACCGCGTCGATGGCGACATCGATACGCTGTCGGGGCGGATTGCACAGATCCGTACCTGGACCTTCGTGGCCAACCGGCCCGACTGGCTGCGCGACCCTGATTATTGGCAGGGGATTACCCGCGAACTCGAAAATAAATTGTCAGACGCCCTTCATGAACGGCTCACGGAGCGTTTCGTTGATCGTCGTACCAGTGTATTGATGCGGCGCCTGCGGGAGAACAGTGTTTTGAATACGGAAATCGGCAAGACCGGCGAAGTGATCGTTGAAGGGCACGCGATCGGCCGCCTGGATGGATTCACCTTCGCGCCCGACGCCGCCGAAGCCGGCTCGGAGGCCAAGGCCTTGCAGGCTGCTGCCCAGAAGGCGCTGGCCGGCGAGATCGAGGCGCGCGCCGAGAAGCTGTCCAGCGCGCCCGACGAGCACATCGTGCTCACCGCCGACGGCACGGTGCGCTGGACCGGCGACGCGGTCGCCAAGCTGGTCGCGGCCGACGACGCGCTGCATCCGCGCCTGCGCATCATCGCCGACGAGCGGCTGACCGGTGCTGCGCGCGACAAGGTCCAGGCGCGGCTCGATCTGTGGCTGAAGACGCATATCGAGAAGCTGCTCGGCCCGCTGTTCGAGTTGTCCAAGGCCGAGGACATCACCGGCATCGGCCGCGGCATCGCGTTCCAGCTGGTGGAGGCGCTCGGCGTCATCGAGCGCGCCAAGATCGCCGCCGAGATGAAGGATCTGGACCAGCCGTCGCGCGCCACCTTGCGCAAGTACGGCGTCCGCTTCGGTGCCTACCACATCTACGTCCCGGCGCTGCTCAAGCCCGCCGCGCGCGCGCTCGCTGCGCTGCTGTGGGCCGAGAAGCAGGGCAATGTCGACATGTCCGCGCTGACCGGCGCGCAGCATCTGGCGAGCTCGGGCCGGACCTCGTTCCCGGTCGACAAGGCGCTGCCGCGCGATGCCTATCGCGTGCTCGGCTACAAGCAGGCGGGCGAGCGCGCCGTGCGCGTCGACATCCTGGAGCGGCTGGCCGACCTGATTCGTCCCGCCCTGGCCTGGCGCGACAATGCACCGGGCGAAAAGCCGGCCGGCGCCTTCGACGGCCGTGGCTTCGTGGTGACGCAGGCGATGACCTCGCTCACCGGCTCGGCCGGCGAGGACTTCGCCTCGATCCTGCGCGCGCTCGGCTATCGCATGGAGAAGCGCCCGCCGCTGCCGCCCAAGCCGATTGAGAAGCCCGTCGAGGCTGCTGCCGTCGCGGAGGCTGCCGCTGCGGAAGCCGCTCCTGCTGAGCCGGCAGATGCGCAGGCCGTGCCGGCCGAGGACCTCGCAGTTGTCGCCGGCGAGCCGGCCGAGGAGCAGGTTCCCACCGTCGCGGAGGCCGCCGTCGCTCCGGTGACCGAGCAGGCCGTCGCCGTGCCCGCGGTGGTTGGTGAGGAGCAGGCGGAAACCGCGTCGGTGTCGGCCCTGGCATCGCTGCCAACCGTCGATTTCGTCACGCCGGATGTGGCGGACGAGGCGTCCGGGGCCGAGACGGCCGCCGAAAGCGGCGTCGCCGAGGCGGAAACCGCCGTCGCTGCGGATGCGCCGCAGCCCGAAGCCGCCGAGGCCGTCGCGAACGAGGCAACGAGCATCGGCGACGCTTCGGCTGAAGCTGCCGCGGCGGAAACTGCTGCTGGATCGACCGCTACCGAGGCTTCTCCCGCCGAGGCCGCGCCTGCTGCCGAGCCCGTCCTGGTCGAGGTCTGGCGGCCGGGCGGGCGCTCGGAGGAGCGCCGGCCGCGCCACGACCATCATCATCGCGGCCGGCCCAACCGTCCGCAGCATGAGCGCGGGCAGGCTGCCGGCGGCGGTCAGGCACCGGCCGGGACCGCTCCGGCCGAGGGCGGCGAGGCGCGTGAGCGCCATCACCGCGGCCATGGCCGGCGCGACCGGATGAAGGAGTTCGGCAAGGACTTCCGCAAGGGCCCGCCGGAGGCTGGTGCGGCTCCACCAGCCGAGGGCGCATCGGCTCCGGCGCGCGAGGATCGCGGGCCGCGCCGCGATCATGATGCCAAGGGGCGCGACCAGAACCGTGATCGCAACAAGGGTGGCAAGTTCGGCGGTGACCGCGAGGGGCGCGGCGGCCGCGACTTCGGCAAGGGGGGGCGCGACAAGCGCGACAGCGGCCCGGCGCTGCGGCCCTACGCATCGAGCAGCGGCGGCGGCCGGGATCGCGACCGTCCGGTCGATCCCAATTCGCCGTTCGCCAAGCTCGCCGCGCTCAAGGAGCAACTCGCGGGGAACAACCGCAAGGACTGAGCGGCAAGATCGGTTGGCAAGATTGGTTGGAAGGACAACGCCGACGTCCGACACCCCGTCAGAGCGCCAGCGCCTCGACAAATGGCTGTGGCATGCGCGGCTGGTGAAGGCGCGCACCAGCGCCGCGGCGCTGGTGTCGTCGGGGCACGTCCGGGTCAATGGTGTGCGCGAGACCTCGCCGGGCCATGGGGTGAAGACCGGTGATGTGCTGACCATCGCGCTCGATCGCAGCGTGCGCGTTCTCAAGGTGACCGGCTTTGCCGAGCGTCGCGGCGATGCTGCCTCGGTGCGCGGACTGTACGATGATCTGGATGGCGGACGATCCTGATCGATTGCGCCAGAGCAATGTCCGGTTCAGTTCTTCGCCCCGCTTCACTTGCGGCACACCACGTCCTGCGCTAGTCCAAGCCAGCCGAATTGTCGATCCGTTCCGGAGCCTTGGATGACTTACGTCGTCACCGAAAACTGTATCAAGTGCAAATACACCGATTGCGTCGAGGTCTGCCCGGTAGACTGCTTCTACGAGGGCGACAACATGCTGGTCATTCATCCGGACGAATGCATCGATTGCGGCGTGTGCGAGCCGGAATGCCCGGCCGACGCGATCAAGCCGGATACCGAGCCGGGGCTGGAGAAGTGGCTGGGCGTGAACGCCGAATATGCCAAGTCCTGGCCCAACATCACCCAGAAGAAAGACCCGCCGGCCGACGCCAAGGAGCACGACGGCGAGGATGGAAAGTTCCAGAAATATTTTTCGTCGAAGCCCGGCGCCGGAGACTGACGGTCGTCTCGCTACCTGCGCGGCACCAGCGCGCCCCGTCCTGCGGGGCGCCATCGCGCCGATCGAAATCGTTGCGCGGAAACAATGGCCTAGAACACCTCATGCGGTGAGCGGGAACCGCTGCATGAGTTGTTCTATTCCGGCACGTTGCACTTAACCCTAACTTCGTGGATCCGTCACAATACCGCCCCTGCGGCCTCTAAATCATTGATTTTTGCGGCAAATGTGCTATATATAGCACATTCTCAGAGCCGAACCCGGCCATGCGTAACCTTTTTTGGCCGCCCTTTTAGGTTCCCGCAACATCAAACAGGGGCGTGGCAGTTCCGCGCGCAGGCTGTGTCACAGAAAACGCGTAAAAAGAGTGCTTCCAAGAGTACAAAAAAAGCCGCCGCGGCCAGCCGCAGCGTTTCCAAGGGCCGTGCCCGGGCTCCTGTAAAGGAGATTCGGGCTGCCGCGAAGGCCTCGGCTGCCAAGTCCACCAAGAACAAAAGAAGCGCAATGCCTGAAAAGACTGCCAAGACTGCCGCGAAAGCATCCGCCGCGAAGACCACTCTTGCAAAGGACTCTGTTGCCAAGGCTGCGCCTGCCAAGGCCGCCGCTGCGCCCAAGGCTGCCACCAAGACCGCCGTTCCCGCGGCCGCTGCCCCTGTTGCCAAGCCCGCCGTCGCCGCCAAGCCGGCTGTTCCCGCCGCGGCCGCGCCGCGCGTCGAGGAAAAGAAGCTGCCGACCCAGCGCCAGGGCTTCAAGACCAACGAATTCGTCGTCTATCCGGCTCACGGCGTCGGCCAGATCCTGGCCATCGAGGAGCAGGAGATCGCGGGCGCCAAGCTCGAGCTGTTCGTCATCAACTTCATCAAGGACAAGATGACGCTGCGGGTGCCGACCGCCAAGGTCGCCAATGTCGGGATGCGCAAGCTGTCCGACCCGGCGCTGGTGAAGAAGGCGCTGGAGACCCTGAAGGGCCGTGCCCGCGTCAAGCGCACCATGTGGTCGCGTCGCGCCCAGGAATACGAAGCGAAGATCAATTCGGGCGACATCGTCGCGATCGCGGAGGTCGTGCGCGATCTCTACCGTTCGGAGTCGCAGCCCGAGCAGTCCTACAGCGAACGCCAGCTCTACGAAGCGGCGCTCGACCGTCTGTCGCGCGAGATCGCCGTCGTGCAGCACTCGACCGAGACCGAGGCCGTCAAGGAGATCGAGACGCAGCTCGCCAAGAGCCCGCGCCGCGGTGCCAAGACCGAAGCCGATGCGGTCGCCGAAGGTGATGCGGAAGGCGAGGGTGACGACATCGATGGCGACGACACCGCCGTGGCCGACGAGGCCGCCTGATCGACCGTTTGCGTTTTCGAATTAGTTGCTTACGAAAGCCCGGCCGCAAGGTCGGGCTTTTTTGTTTGGGCGTGTCGCCTTGACGACGTCCCGCTACTGTTCTTGGATCGTCAGCTGCGGGGGTGTCTGCGCAGCGGGCGTCCCATGCTTTGCCTCGACATAGGGGGACGCCATGTCAAATCCGGTGCTTGGACTGGCATCCAGCCCTCTTGCTGAGCTCGTATTCGTCGACGTGTATCGCGACGGCGGTTCATACGATGCCCGTTTCGAGACCGTGGACGGTCAGCCGATCGCGCTCTGGCTGCAGCGATCGAGGATGCCCGATGCTGAGGGGCTGCACCACCGGGAGCTGTTCGTCCACGACGGACAGCAGGACCCGGACGATCTCCAGCCGGTGGCCATAGGCAGTGCGGAAGAGCAGGATGTTCTACATCGCCTCGACGAATTCGTGGTCGGCCACGGCTCCGGCTGCGATGTCGGCGCGCTTGCTCGTCTCGTAAAGATGATAGGCTACATTCGGCGCCGTGAGCCGGTTTTTCCTACTTCCCAGCTGGAACGACGTCCTCCGGAAAGCTGGCCGAGCTGAGCCGCCGCAGCCCCGTCACTCCACCACGATCTTGACGCGGTCGCGGACCTTGACCTGGGCGCGGGCGTCGAGGCCGTTGAGAACGCGGAAGCGCTCGACCGGGCGGTCGACGCCGGTCATGCGGTGCGCAAGCGATTCGACGGTATCGCCCGGCTGCACGGTGATCACCTTGATGCGCAGCGGCCGGGCCGACTGGATCTCCTCCAGGCTGAGCCGGCGGAACGAGTTCACCGTCTCCCGCGCATTGCGCTCGCTCTCGGTGGATTTCTGCCGCGAGGCGAAGATGAAGCGGTAGACGTCGCTGCCGACGCGCAACGCGTAGACCTTGAACTGCCAGGGATCGCCGCTCGCCGTGGTCGAGGCCGCCGGGAAGCCGTTGATCGTCAGCTCCTCGGTCGCCGACTTGTCGACGTTCTCCATCCAGCCGGAATTCAGATAGTCGCCGAGCGTCTGCTGGGCCGGCACGCGCACCACGTCGAAGCGCATCGCCTGCGCGCCGCCTTCGCGCACGCCGATCACCGCCTGCGCGGTGTTGTCGAGCGTGAAGTTCTCCGGCGCCTGGAAGGTGAAGCCGAGCTTCGGATGCAGGAAGCGCCGGCCGCGCACGAAGCCCTCGCTCGGGTCCTCGCCGTAGACGATGTTGTCGACTGCAGCCAAGTAGGTCTCGCGGTCATGCTCCCTGGCCTCGGGGGAGACGTATTGCTTGGCGATGGCGGCGGCGTTCTGCACCCGCTCCGGCGTCGCCGGATGCGACGACAGGAAGTCCTGCGCGCGCGGGTCGATTGCGACTTTACCGGCCTTCAACTCGGCATTGCGCTCCATCGAGCTCAGGAAGCGCGCCGCGCCGTAGGGATCGAACTTCGCCTTGGCGGAGATGCCGACGCCGATGCCGTCGGCCTCGAACTCCTGAGTGCGCGAGAAGCTCGCCATCGTCAGCTTGGTCTTGGCGAGCGCCAGCGCCGTCAGGTCCGGATCGTTGCCCATGTCTGAGACGACGCGGGTCACCACGGCGGCCTGCCGCGCCTGGTCCTCGCGGATCGCGGCATGGCGCGCCAGCACGTGCGCCATCTCGTGGCTCAGCACCGACGACAATTCGGAGGTGTCGTTGGCGAGCGCAATCAAGCCGCGTGTCACGTAGAGCTGGCCGGTCGGCAGCGCGAAGGCGTTGACCGCACCGGAATTCAGGATCGTGACCTTGTAGCCCTGGTCGGGGCGATCGGACACGGCCACGAGCCGGTCGACGATCTTGCCGATCAGGCCCTCGAGCTGGGGATCCTCATAGGCGCCGCCATAGGTTGCTAGAATGCGCTCGTGCTCGCGATCACTCGCCGGCGTCGTCTGCACCATCGCCGGCTTCGGCCGCGGCGTCGGCATCGGCGCCGTCGCCTGCTGCAACTTGCCCATGTCGCTGCAACCGGCCAACGCCAGTCCCAGGCACAGCAGCGCCGGTGCGATCCGCGAACCGCAGTTCATCACCGTCATGCGCTTTCGAACAGACAGGTTCACGTCGCTACTCACGTACCTCAGCGGTCAATTTCCGCTCAAAATCTCGATCTGGGCAGTCTGTGTCAGTTCCAGTCTCGGACCCGCATGCGCCTCAACCCAACCGCGCACGCGAACCTGCCGATTCGCAAGTGATTTGACGTCGATACCGGCACCTTCCAATACCGCCATCATACGCTTTGGAATAATCACCGCGAAGCCCCGTGTCCAGCTACGAGCGAAGTTCAGATAAGTTGTTGTCCCCGTCTGTCGTACGGACAACACCTTCCCTTCGACAACCGTAAATAGCCCTACGCGAGACAAAATATCGTCTGGACTTTCCGTGTTTTTTATGACGGTCCCAATCTTCCAGAGGCCGCGCCCGGCGCTGCGTGCCTCGGCTTCCGCCGCGCCCAGGCTGAGGGCGCAATCCCGGTCGGGCAGGTCGACCCCGCGCAGCACGGCGCCCTGCCGGAGCAGCTCGCTCTGCACCGGCTGGTCTGCACCGACCACGAACGCGAAGGCCCGCTGCCGGCCATAGCGGTCAGGGGTGTCGTCCTCTCCGCGCAGCACGACGTCGCGGCCGCGCAGCAGCACGCCCAACGCATCCATCGACGTCACGCGGAGCTCCTCCGGCGGCACCTCGATGCCGGCGAGCCTGACCTCGCGACCGTCGTCGAGACGGAAGCTGCGTGCATCGATGATCTCGCTGACGTGGCCTTCGCCGAGCTCCGCGAACATGCACGGTGTGGCGTGACTCGCCGACATCATCGCGATGGTCGCGACGCTCGCGCCGAGCGCGATCAGCCTCCGTCTGCTCCGCATCCTGCGCTCTCTCGTCATGCTGCATCATCGCACGAAATTTCCATTCCACTGAGCGGAAAGCGGCGACCGGCGACGCTTTTGCTGAGCGTGCTGAGCGCTTGCCGCATGCGAAAGCGTGCGCCATGATGCGAACTATCAAAGAGGCCGTCGCCATGTAGCGAAGCGCCCGGCAGGGAGGATATCGATGAGCAGAACCATCCGCGGCGCGGCGGCGTCGTTGTTTATGCTGGCGTCGGCGCTGACGTTGTCCGCAGGCGTGGCGCATGCGCAGAGCAAGCCGCCGCTGAAGATCGGCGGCATTCTCGACATGTCGAGCCTCTACGCCGACATCACCGGTCCCGGCAGCGAGACCGCGGCGAAGATGGCGGTGGAGGATTTCGGCGGCGAGGTGCTGGGCCGCAAGATCGAGGTGATCGCGGCCGACCATCTCAACAAGGCTGATCTCGCCGCCAACATCGCGCGCGACATGCTCGACAACCAGGGCGTCGAGATGATCTGGGATGTCGCAGCCTCCGCCACCGCGCTGGCCGCCGGCGAGATCGCCAAGGCGCGCAACAAGATCATCATCTTCAATGGCCCCGGCTCTGTCAGGCTCTCCAACGAGGCCTGCGGCCCGTACACCGTGCACTACGTGTTCGACACTTTTGCGCAGGCCAACGTCACGGGCCTGGCGGCGGTGAAGTCTGGCCTCGACACCTGGTTCTTCCTGACCGCGGACTACGCGTTCGGCCAGGATCTGGAAAAGGACACCACCGCCGTGGTGGTGAAGTCGGGCGGCAAGGTGCTCGGCAGCGTGCGTCATCCGCTCAACACCTCGGACTTCTCCTCCTTTCTGCTGCAGGCGCAGGCCTCCAAGGCCAAGGTGATCGGGCTCGCCAATGCCGGCGGCGACACCATCAACGCGATCAAGCAGGCCGCCGAATTCGGCCTCACCAAGGGCGGCCAGAAGCTGTCGCCGCTGCTCGCCTTCGTCTCCGACATCGACAGCGTCGGGCTCGAGACGGCGCAGGGGCTGCTGGTTGCGGAAGCGTTCTACTGGGATCTCAACGACGACACCCGCGCCTTCACCAAGCGCTTCATGGAGCGCACCAAGCGCGTGCCGACCTCGGCCCAGGCCGGCGTCTATTCCTCCGTCACGCACTATCTGAAAGCCGTGAAGGCCGCGGGCACCACGGATGCGGACGCCGTCATGAAGCTGATGCGGGCGACCCCGATCAACGACATGTTCGCCAAGGGCGGCCGCATCCGCGAGGACGGCCGCATGGTGCACGACATGTATCTGTTCGAGGTCAAGCAGCCATCGGAATCGAAGAGCAGGTCCGACGACTACAAGCTGCTCGCGACCGTGTCTGGCAACGAGGCGTTCCAGCCGCTGGAAGCGTCGCGCTGCCCGCTGGTGAAGAAGTGACGGCCGGGGCGACGGCATTCCGGGGCGCGCCTGAGCAAGGCGCAAACGCTGCCGCGACATCCGTCGTTCCGGGGCAACGCGCAGCGTTGAACCCGGAACCTCGATGTGAGTCCATCAGCTCGGGATTCCGGGTTCGACGCTGACGCGTCGCCCTGGAATGACGGAGACATAACACCGGGAAACAACAAGGAGCGCCGGCCATGACCACCAACACCACAGTTCTGCAGCACCTCGAGTCCGGCCTGCTCACGATCACGATGAACCGGCCGGAGCGGCGCAACGCGCTCAACAGCGACCTGACCAAGGGCCTGGTCGAGGCGGCGCATCGTGCGGCCAATGATCCGGATGTGCGCGCGGTGCTGCTCAAGGGCGCCGGCGGCACGTTCTGCGTCGGCGGCGACGTCAAGGCGATGGCCGAAGCCAAGACCGCGCCCTCGTTCGAGACCAAGGTGACGACCTTGCGCGAGCGCATGGAGGTGTCGCGGCTGCTGCACCAGATGCAGAAGCCGGTGGTGGCGCAGATCGACGGCGCGGCCGCCGGCGCCGGCCTGTCGATCGCGCTGGCCTGCGATCTGCGGGTGGCCGGCGAGTCGGCCAAGATCACGACGGCCTTCGCCAAGGTCGGGCTGTCGGGCGATTTCGGCGGCACCTATTTCCTCACGCAACTGCTCGGCAGCGCCAAGGCGCGGGAGCTGTATCTGACCTCGCCAGTCCTGACGGCGCAGGAGGCGCTCACCCTGGGCCTGGTCACCAAGGTCGTGCCCGACGCCGAGGTCGAAGCGGCCACGCGCGCGCTGGCGATGTCGCTGGCGCAGGGGCCGAGCGTGACGCTCGGCTACATCAAGCGCAACATCAACAATGCCGAGACGATGACTCTGGAGGCCTGTTTCGACGCCGAGGCGATGCATCACTCGCGCTGCAGCGACACCGAGGATCACAAGGAGGCGGCCAGGGCGTTCGTCGAGAAGCGCGCGCCGGTGTTTCAGGGCCGATAGCTCCGCGTTCTCCGTCATTGCGAGCGCAGCAATCCAGGGTTATGGCCTGAGCTCTGGATTGCTTCGCGTCGCTCGCAATGACGCCGCGGGCTCGTGTGAACAGGGGATTCCGCAAAGAGGGCTGCGATGGCTTACCTCCACCTCCGTCAGATCTGCCTGGTCGCGCCCCGGCTCGAGCCGGTGGTCTCGGACATCGCCGCGATCATGGGGCTGGAGGTCTGCTACCGCGATCCGCATGTCGGCAAATACGGGCTGGAGAATGCGCTGCTGCCGGTCGGGCCGATCCTGCTCGAGGTGATCGCGCCGACCCGCGAGGACACCGCGGCGGGACGCTTCCTGGACAAGACCGGCGGCCGCGGTGGCTACATGGCGATCTTCGCCTGCGATGATCCCGATGGCCGTGCCGCCCGTGCCAACGAGATGGGTGTGCGGACCGCCAACGCCATCGATCATCCGCCCTATCACGGGGTGCAACTGCATCCCCGCGACTGCCGCGCCGCCTTCATCGAGCTCAATCACACCGAGGGCAGCGACGATGTGCTCGGCCCGTATCCGCCCGCCGGGCCGGATTGGACGCGCGCGATCCGCAGCGACGTGACGTCGGCGCTGACCGAGGTGGTGCTGCAGAGCCCCGCGCCGGCTTCACTTGCCGCGCATTGGGGGCGCATTCTCGATGTGGTGCCGGCGGCCGGCAGCGATGGTGTTGAGCAGTTGTACTTGCCGAACGCCCGTATCCGTGTCGAACCCGGCGAGCGCGAGCTCATGAGCGGCCTGACGTTCCGCGTCGCCGATGCTGCACGTGTGGCCGACGCTGCGCGCGCCCGTGGCTATGCGGTTTCAAGCAGTTGCTTCACAACTGGCGGCGTTGCCTTCGCGTTGCAGGGGGCGGTCGCCAATTAGTCGATCGACATGCCCGAGCTTGACCGGGCAACGACGTTCTTCTTTCCTCGTATCAAGACGTCATGGCCGGACGAGCCCGGCCATGACGTCGATCGGAGCTCGCGGTTGGTCACCGCCCCTTGAAGTTCGCGAAGCGCCGCTCCTCCGTTGCCTTGACGCCTTCCTTGAAATCCTCGGTCGCGCGCAGCCGGGTCTGTTCGGCGAGCTCGTGCTCGGTTGCTGTCATCACACGGTCGGCGAGATTGGCGCGCATCGTGGCGCGGGTCGATAGCAGGCCGAGCGGCGAGCATTCGGCGATTTCCGCGGCGAGCTTCATCGCAGCTGTCCGCACCTGGTCCTGCGGCACGCATTCATTGGCGAGGCCCATCCTCAGCGCTTCCTCGCCGGTGACGCGGCGGCTGGTGTAGAACATCAGCTCGGCGTTGTTCTTGCCGACCAGTTCCGGCAGCGTCACCGTCAGCCCGAAGCCGGGATGGAAGCCGAGCTTGGTGAAATTGGCGGAGAAGCGCGCTTCCGGACAGGTGACGCGGAAGTCGGCCGAGACGGCGAGGCCGAGCCCGCCGCCGATGGCGGCGCCGTGCACGGCGGCGACCACCGGTTTCTTGCAGCGGAAGATCCGCACCGCCTGCATGTAGAGATGGTTGATCGCCCCGAGGCTGTCGGCCGGATCGCCTTTGGCGCCGGCCGCTTCCTGCGCCTGGCGCGCCGGATCGGTGAAATTGGCGCCGGCGCAGAACGCCTTGCCCTGCGCCGCCAGCACCGAGGCGCGGATCTCGATGTCGCGGTCGAAGCCTTCGAGCGCGTCGGCGATCTGGTTGATCAGCGCAATGTCGAAGAAATTGAGCGGCGGCCGGCGAATCTCGATCAGGCCGACATGGCCGTGGATCTCGACGCCGATGTCAGGGAAGTGGGTCATGGTGGGTCTCCGATTCTGCTTCTCCAGCGTCATTGTGAGCGCAGCGAAGCAATCCAGACTGTTGGTGCGGTCCTGGATCGCTCTCTGCGCTCGCGATGACGGAGCTACTTCCCCGCGCGTGCGGCTGCGATGATCGCGGCGTGTCGTCGACCCTCACCTTAATCCCAGCCCGCGCGCGATGATGCCGCGCAGCACCTCGGTGGTGCCGCCCTGGATCGTCAGCTTCGGCGCGGTCTGCATCGCAAAGGTCAGCTGGTTCTCCAAGGTTTCGCGATTTCCTGCGTTCTCCTCGACGAACGCGGCGAGGTCGCGGACGCGGTGCGGCAGCTGCTGCTCCCAGATCGTGCCGACGTCCTTGACGATCGAGGCCTCGACCACCGGCTCCTTGCCGGCCTGCAGCATGCCGGCGACCGACACCGACATCCGCCGCATCGTGTGCAGCTGAGCCACCAGCCGGCCGATGCCCTCCGCGCTGCGCGTGTCGGGGTTGGGACCGACCGCGCGCACCAGCTCGGTCAGCACGTAATAGGTTTCGAGGAAGCGCTCCGGTCCCGAGCGCTCATAGGCGAGCTCGGAGGTCGCTTGCTTCCAGGCGCCGTCGATCTCGCCGAGCTGATGATCGTCCGGCACGAAGGCGTCGGTGAAGACGACCTCGTTGAACTCCTTCTGCCCGGTGATCTGCCCAATCGGGTTCACTTTGATGCCGGGCGTTTTCATGTTCACCAGGAACTGCGTCAAGCCATGACGCCTGTTCTCCTTGGTCGACGGCGAGGTGCGGAAGATCGCGATCATGTAGTCGGCCATGTGCGCCGACGTGGTCCAGATCTTCGAGCCGTTGATCAGCCAGCCGCCCTCGGTCTTCGTCGCGCGTGTCTTGGCGGCGAACAGGTCGGAGCCCGAGTTCGGCTCGCTCATGCCGATCGCGAAGCACAGCTCGCCGCGGCAGATGCGCGGCAGGATGTCCATCTTGATATGCTCGGGCGCGTAGCGCAGCAGGATCGGCCCGCTCTGCCGGTCGGCGACGAAGAAGCGCCTGACCGGCGCGTTGGCGACGCGCATTTCCTCGGTCACGACGTAGCGCTCCAGGAACGAGCGCTCGTGGCCGCCATATTGCTTCGGCCAGGTCATGCCGATCCAGCCGCGCGCGCCGACGCGGGCTGCAAACTCGCGCGCGTCGGCGTCCTCGCGCTTGGGCTGGTACGGGTTGAAGGTGCCGGCCGCGATCTCATCAGCGAGGAAGGCGCGCACCTCCTTGCGCAGCTCCTCGCATTCCCTCGGCAGCCGGATCGGATCGAAACGAAGTGCGCTCATGCAACAATCCTCTTCGTGGTCAGCGCGAGGCGACCAGCGGCCACAGCTCATCGGCGCCGCGCGCAGCGACGCGCTTGCCGAGCTCGACGGCCCAATGACTCTCGGAGCCGAAATCGTCGCGCCAGGCCAGCGCGCGCAGCGAGAAGCGGTGCAGGATGTGCTCGGTGGTGAAGCCGATGGCTCCGTGGACCTGATGCGCGATCGCCGCGCCCTTCTCGGCGGCCTCGGCGCAGCGGATCTTGGCCGCGGCGGCTTCGAGAAACACCGCCTCGTCGAATGCGGCGGCCCGCGCGATCGCATCCGCGGCGGATGTCGCGGCCGCGCTCGCGGCGGCGCTCTCACCGGCCAGCCGTGCCAGGTTGTGCTGCACGGCCTGGAATTTGCCGATCGGCTTCTCGAAGGCGACGCGCTCACCCGCATAGTTGACGCTGATCGCGAGCAGCCGATCCAGCGCGCCGGCGATCTGCAGTCCGCGGGCGACGCCGCCCATCAGCATCAAGGTGGTGGCGTCGAATCCGGCCGGTGCCGGCCGGCATGCCAGCGGCATGATCTTGTCGAACGTCACCGTGTCGCTGGGATCGTTGGCGAGGTTGAGGCCCGCGTCGATGCGCAGCCGCGCGGTCTCGACCAGCGCGATCGACACGCCGTCTCCGCCCTCGGCGAGCACGGCAACGTGCTGCGCCGTCCTTGCGAACGGCACGCCGCGGGCACGGCCGGACAAGGTGCCGTCAGTGTCGAGCGTGATCCGGTCTCTCGGATGAGCCGGCGCGATCGTCATGGCGCCGTCGGGGGAGGCAATGCCGCCTTGTTGCAGCAGCCAGCCCGCGAGCAGCGTCTCGGCCAGCGGCACCGCAATCGCAAAACGGCCGGCGGCATTGATGATCTCAAAGCCATCGGCGAGGTCAGTGCCGGCGCCGCCGAACTCCTCGCCCACCCAGGCGAGCGTCAGGCCGGCCTCGCTCAGCGCCCGCCACAGCGGCGCCGTCCAGCGGCCGTCCTTGTCGTGGTTGATCGTCTGCGGGTCGGCGAGATCGGCGAAGATCCTTTCCGCGGTCGCAACGACGATGTTCTCAGCTTCCGCCACAGCGCTCCTCGCCCTCGTTGTCGTCGGTCTCGGCGCGCCATGTCCTGCGCGCGCCGGCGATGTTTTGCCGGCATGATGAGCGCAAGCGACGGCCCTGACAAGCGTAGCCCGCTGCAGGGCCCCGTCCGCTCGCCGCATGGAGGCGAGCGATTTCCGCGCTGCGGAGATTGTGCCGATTTTGCAGATGCAGCGATGTTGGCTAAGAACAAGCAAGGCAAACAGGGAGGTGCGGAATGGCTGAAGGTCTGTGCGCGGTCGTGACGGGGTCGGCGTCCGGCCTCGGAGCCGCGACCGCGTTGCTGCTGGCGAAGGCCGGCATGCGCATCGTCGTGAACTATTCGAACAGCAAGAGTGAAGCCGAGCAGACCGCTGATCTCTGCCGCAAGGAAGGAGTCGAGGTCGTCGTCATTCAAGGCGACGTGTCGCGCGATGAGGATTGCCGCAAGATCGTCGCCGCCGCTGCGGCTTGGGGCCGGCTGGATGCCCTCGTCAACAATGCCGGCACCACCAAGCACGTGCCGCACAATCAGCTCGATGGCCTTTCGGCGGAGGATTTCCAGCGCATCTTCGCAGTCAACACCATCGGCCCCTTCCAGATGGTGCGCGCCGCGCGGCCGCTGCTGGAAGCGGCGGCCAAGGCGACGGCGCGTGCGTCCGCGGTCGTCAACGTCTCGTCGGTAGCCGGCATCAGCGGCATCGGCTCGTCGGTCGCCTACGCCGCCAGCAAGGGCGCGCTGAACACGATGACGCTATCGCTGGCGCGCGCCCTGGCGCCTGCGATCCGCGTCAACACCGTCTGCCCCGGCTACATCGATACGCCCTGGTTCACCAAGGGCCGCGGCGAGGCCGGTGCCAAGCAGGTGCGCGATGCGGTGGTCGCGCGGGTGCCGCTGCGCGCGGCTTCATCCGCTGAGGACATCGCGCAGCTCGTGGCGTTCCTGGCGAGCCCGGCGTCAGGCCACATGACCGGCGAGGTCGTGCGCATGGATGCGGGGATGCATCTGTTGGGGTGAAATCGTCATGGCGAGCGGCCGCTGTGGTGGCTCGCGATGACGTGGCGCGAGGCCGTTACCGATTGAAATCGCGGATCGTGCCGCTCGCGACCAGCCTGTTCCAGATGAACAGCACCACGATCGCGCCGAGGGTTGCGGTCACGTAGCCCGCGCCCTGGTCGGGGCTGTAATGGCCGATGGCCTGCCCGATGGCGGTGGCGATGAACGCGCCGACGATTCCGAGCACGATGGTCAGGATGAAGCCGGAGGGATTGTTGGGACCCGGCGATAGAAGCCGCGCCAGGAAGCCGGCGACCAGCCCGACGATCAGAATGTGCAGCATGAGTCTCGTCCTTCCCGTCAACGATCGCGGAGCGTCAGATCCGGCCCGCCAACTCATGCTCGGTCGGCAGCCGACCGTCCGGCGTGAGCTGATCGATCACTTTCGGCAGGTACTGGCTCAGCCCGTTCAACAGCTCGTCGCGCGACAGCCCGCTCTGCGCGGTGAGCTGATCGATCTGATCGGCGCCGAGCGCATTGGCGAGATCGCCGGGCGAGATCGGCTTGTTCTCGCCGGGGGAGACCCAGGAGTTCGCGGTGTCGCCATGGCCTTTGTCCTGGAACTGGCGCAGGAGATCGCCGAGCCCGCCCGACAACACGCTGCCGGCCGCGCCGCCCGCAAGCAGGCCGCCCAGGCCGCCGGCGATGATGTTGCCGAGGCCGCCACCAAGCGCACCGCCGAGCGGTCCGCCTTGATTCCCGGTCGGCTGGGGCGGCGGGACTGGCGCAGGCGCCGCGTTCGGCTGCTGTCCATTCTGCGAGAAATGCTTCACCGCTTTCCACGCCAGCAAAGCGAGGATCGCCATCGTCATCGGCGACATGCCGCCGTTCTTCTGCGTGGTCGGATGACTCGGCCCGCTCGGGCCGTTCTGCATGCCGTTGAGGATATCGAGTAGACCCATGACCTGCTCCTGCGCCCCGCGCCGACAAACCTATGGGCTTGCACGCGGCGTTACAAGCCGCGGTCAGATTCGTCGCACAGGGGAACGTGTCGCGCGCGGCTCAGTTCCGGGCTTCGGCCCGTTTCGGCGCCTTGGCTCCGGGCGGTGCGGCTGCGGCCTGGCTCGGGCCGGTGAACATCCGCTTCAGCTCGTCGAGCTTCTCCGACAGGACTGGAAAGTTGCACGAGAACGAATCGCGGCGCCAGCCGTCCTTGGCGCATTGCGCTGCCTTGATGCGGGCGCGTGCCTCCACGTTCGACGCCGGCGATGGCAATCCGCCCTGCGCGGTCGCGGCCGGGGGCTTGTTCGGCCGTTGCGGCGGCGGGGCCGGCATGGCCGGCTTCGGCGGCTCGATCGCGGCCCGCGCCGTCATGTCCCGGAGCGAGGGCTGGAGGTCCTGCGTTTGCGGCCGCGACATCATCGCCGAGCTCATGTTGGCGTGGCGCTGGCGCTCGAGGTATTGCGTATACTGCTGGTCGATGAACTTCTGCTCTTCGGCCGTGGGATTGGGGCCGGCGATGTCGAAGCTGCGATCCTGCATGAAGTCGTAATAGACGTAGCCGCCGCCCGGCTTCCGTCTCCCGGCAAATTTCGCGTTGCATTGCGCCAGCGCCGCCGTCTTCTCCTCCTTGGAGGCGGACTTCTCGGCAGCGTCGGCACACTCCTCGAAATCCGTCGGGGAGCGGCTCCACCATTCCGCATGCGCGCGTTGAGGTTGCACGGCAGGCAGGCAGGTGATCGCTGCAAAGACCAGTACTGGCAGGCGGGGTGGGTACACGAACGGTAATCCTCAGCGGCTCCCCGCCTCAGATGACGGGAGATTGTCGCCATTTTGCGGCGGGGTGTGACTCCAATGCTGCGTAAATTGAGACTTTCTTCTTTATCTGCCGTGGTTCCGTGATCTCGTTGCCACAGTCGGGCCGGCAATGACGGCAGCGCCGTTCGTGAATCGCGCCTTGCTGTGGCGCCGGAACGATACGCAGCATTTTTCCACCATTTTCATCCCGCCGTAGTTGACGAAACTAATCTTGACGTTGGAAAGATTGGTGTTGACGAGACCGGGCAAGCGCTCCTATGAATATCTTGACAATGGAAAGATGAGCTGCGCCGCCCGGTGCGGAGGAGAGGCTGCGATGAAAGTGTTCCTCACGGTCAAGCTGGCGCTGTTGCCGTTCGTCGCGTTCTGGACCCTGCTGGCCTGGCATCAGCCGGCATGGGCGGTGTGGTCCGCGCTGGCCCTGGCGCTCGCCGCCAACGTCTGGCGAGCCTCCCGGAGCGAGCTCGCGCTGCTGGAGCTCGGAAGCCTCGCCCTTTTCGTCGTGCTGGCGATCGCCAACGACGTCGCGCCGAATTGGACGGCCGGCAACGCGCTGTGGCTGTCCTTCGCAGGGCTCGGCCTCATCAGCTTCGCTTCGCTCGCCGTCGGCCGTCCCTGGACCGCGGACTATTCCCGCTCGGCCTATGCCGACAGCGCCTCGACGCCCCAATTCCACCTGATCAACATGATGATGACCGGGCTCTGGGGCGTCCTGTTCCTGGTCCTCGGCCTGTGCCGCTGGGCCGGCGTCGCCTCCTGGATCGCGACGATGATCGTCGTCGGCGGCGCGCTGATCTCGATCTTCGGCCCGCGCTTCGCAATTCGCCAGGCCTTGCTGCGCATGCGGGCCGCGCGCGAGGAGTGCCATTGGCCGGCACCGGGCTTCACCCCCGCGGCCGGCGTCGACTGCGACGTCGCGGTGATCGGCGCCGGAATCGGCGGGCTGACGGCCGCCGCCCTGCTCGCGGAGTCCGGGTTGAAGGTGAAGGTGTTCGATCACCACGTGGTGCCGGGCGGCTTCTGCCACACTTATCTTCGCAAGGCTCACCACGACAACAAGCCGGTGCTGTATCGCTTCGATGCAGGGCCGCACGATTTCTCCGGCGTCTGGCCGGGCGGGCCTGTCGACAGCGTGCTGCGCCGGCTCGGCGTCGCCGACCGCATCCAGTGGCGGCGGGTCACCCACTCCTACCGTCTCGCCGGCCGCCGCGTCGACGTGCCAGCGGACTGGCGTGCTTATGTCCGACTGCTCTGCGAGATGTTTCCCGCCAGCGCGGACGGGCTCACCCGGCTGTTCGACACCATCCATGCCATTTTCGAAAGCATGTACGCGACGGGGCAGGGTCGCAGCGGCATTCCCGGCATGCCCGCCACATTGGAGGAGATGCTGGCCTTCCCGCGCAAGCATCCGCAGGCGTTCAGGTGGATGAACCGGCCGTTCGACGAGCTCGTCGCCGCCCATGTCTCCGATCCCGAACTCATCGCCTATCTCAATGCGCTGTCGGGCTATCTCGGCGACGGCAGCGAGACGCTGAGCTGCGCCCAGATGGTCCCGATCTTCGGCTACTATTTCAAGGGCGGCTTCTATCCGGTCGGCGGCTCCGGCCGCCTCGCGGACGTGCTCGCCGAGGCGGTCACCGCCAGGGGGGGCGAGGTGCATCTGAAATCCAGGGTCACGCGCATCCTGGTCGAGGAGGGCCGCGCCGTTGGCGTCGTGCTCGGCAACGGCCGCACGGTTCGCGCGCAGGCGGTGGTCTCGAATGCCGATCTCGGCCGTACCTTCACCGAGCTTCTGAGTCCCGACGATCTGCCCGCCGGTTTTCGCGAGCGTGCCCGCACCCTCGCGCCGGCGACGTCGTGCTTCTCGGTGCATCTCGGCCTCGACATCGTGCCCGACATCGCGCCCGCCACGCATCTCGATACGCCGATGGGAATCGGCCTTGCCGTGATGTCCAAGCTCGACCCGTCGGCGGCGCCCGAAGGCCATGCCACGATGACGATCATCACCCTCGTGCCGCACGATCAGGCCACGCGCTGGTTTCCGGGCGAGGGCGGCGACGACTGGAAGGCGTGGCGGCGCTCGCCGGACTACGAGGCCCGCAAGCAGCAGCTCGGCGATGCCATGGTTGCCGCTGCCGCGACCGTCATTCCCGACTTGTCCAGGCATATCGTCTATCGGACCGACGCCAGCCCGGTGACCTATGCACGCTATGATCTCGCCAGCGCCGGCGCGATCTATGGCGTGGCGCAGTCGGGACGGCTGAAGGGCGCCAAGGCGCCGGTGCGCAATCTCGTCATCGCCGGCGGCGGCAATGCCGGAGCGGGCGTCGAGGCCGTGGTGATCTCGGGCGCGGAGGCGGCCGAGGCGCTGGTGCCGGGTCTGCTGGCGCGCGCATCGGCAGTCGCGTCGGACGCGGTGACGGCGCGGCCGCGGGCGGCCTGAGCGCGGCGCCTGCCGCAGCTCGGGCGTATCAAGGCGTATAGAGGTAGCGCAGCAGGGTGCGGCCGACGGTCTCCAGGCTCTGCGCCGAGCACTGCTCGATCGTATCCTGCGTGGTGTTGAAATAGGGCTCGTAGTCGAAGTCGATGACGAGGAAGCTCGGAATGCCGGCCTGCTGCAGCGCCGTGTGGTCGTCGCTGATCGGATACGCCGTGGGCTCCGGCGAGAACGCCGATGGCGCGATACGGCTGCCGATGCTCCAGAACCTCTTGACCTCGGGCAACGCCGAGGCCAGCGACGACGGCTCCGGCTGCAGCTTGAGATCCTTGTCGCAGACCATGTCGAAATCGACTGCCTTCTCCGGCTTGTGCGTCGGATAATAGGTCTTCAGGTTGGCCGCGAAATGCGGCGAGCCCAGCGGGCGCCAGGTCGGATCGCCGGCGCCGAGCGATTTCGGCCCCTCCTCGCCGTCGAAGAAGATCATGTCGATGCCGACGTCGGGCTTCGGCGACAGCGACAGCACGCGTGCGGTCTCGAGCAGCAGCGCCACCGCCGAGGCGGAGTTGTTGGCGCCCGGCATCGGTGCGTCCGGCGATTTGGGATCGCGATAGGCCTTGATGATGCTGTCGTAATGGGTGGCGACGATGACGCGCCGCGGGTTCTGCACCTGGAAGCGGGCGATGATGTTGGTCAGCGGGATCGCCTTGCCGTCATCGCCCTTGGCGGTGAAGCTCTGCGTGAGCACGGCGTCCGCCGCGCTCTTGGCCATCGCTGCCTTGATGTAGTCGATCGTTTTCTGATGTCCCGGCTCGCCCATCGATCGCGGCGTGAACCGCAGCAGATCGGCGATGACAGCCATTGCGCGCTGACCGTCCCACAATTCGATCTGCGCGTCCGCGGCGTAGGCGGTCGGCGATATCAGCAGCAATACGGCCGCTGTCGCGGTGGCGGCGAGGCGAGGCCAGAACTCAGTCATCCGCAAAGCTCTTCAATGATGAAAATCAGGACGTCTTCTTGCCGAAGGGAATGAACAGGATGCCGGCGCAGCCAGCCAGCGCCACGGCGAAATAATAGGTGATCGCGCGCGAGCCGATCGTCGGAATCAGCGCGAACGTCGTGACGAGCGTGCCGACGACGTTGCCGATGGTCGAGACGCCATAGACCAATCCGGCGACACGGCCGGCCTCGCCGGCCGAGCGCGTCAACAGGCTGACGGCGATCGGCGAGAAGGTGCCGAGCAGGGTCAGCGGCACCAGCAGCAGCGCGGTCGAGGCCATCAGCGTCGCCATCGGTCCGTCGCCGATGCTGTCGAGGATGTCGGCCATGACGGTGTCGGCGGTCGCCGGAACCAGCGCCATGTAGGCGGCGGCGATCAGGATCATGGTGCCGATGGTGCGCGTCGTCGGCTGCCGATCGACGATGGCGCTGCCGGCGAAATAGCCGATCGCGAGCGCGCATAGCACGGTCGAGATCAGGCTGGCCCAGGCGCCGATGCCGCTGCCGAAATACGGGTTGAGGTAGCGGCTGCCGAGCATCTCGAAGCCCATCAGCACGCAGCCGACCAGGAACGAACAGAGATAGATCGCCAGCATGCCGGCGCGGGACACCGGCGCGCTCATGGCAGCTTCTTGTTGTGGCGCTCGATGCTCTTCAGCGCCTCGACCGGCGCGAAGTCGTCGGTCAGCACCTTGGCCTTGGCGTCGATCACCTGGCCGTTATCGATGTCGATGCGCTTGCGCTGCGCCAGCATGTCGGCGAGCTTGTAGCGGAAGCCGAATTCCTTGTCGCGCTCCTGCGCTGTCGCGGCGAGATCCTCGGGCTTCCGCTCGTCGCCGGGATAGGCGACCATCACGATGTTGCCGCCGGCCTCGTAGAAGTCGACCTGCGGGAACACGCTGTGGATGGTCTTGACCGCGGCGTCGAACAGCATGGTCGACGGCTCGACGTTCTGCGCCACCACGCCGCCCTCGGCGAGATGCTCCTTGACGAGCTGGTAGAATTCCTTGGTCAGCAGGTGGAACGGCACGAACGGCCCGCGATAGGCGTCGATCAGGATGATGTCGTAGCGCTCCTTGGATTCCTGCACGAACAGCCGGCCGTCGCGGTTGGCGACGTGGAAGTTCGGCTCCTCCTTGATGCCGAAATATTTCTTGGCGAGCTCCAGCACGGTCGGGTCGAGCTCGACCGACGTCACCTGCACCTTGGGCAGGAAGCGGTGCAGGTACCAGGCGGTGCGGCCGCCGCCGAAGCCGATCTCCAGGACCGAGCCGACATTCTTTGCGTACATGACGCTCGCGGTCATGAAGCGGGTATAGTCGACCGGCAGATCGAGCTCGTCCTGGGTGTTGTAGACGCTCTCGGTATAGATGCGCCGGTTGTGACCGAACGTCATGCTGCGGTAGGGCGCCTGCTCATAGACATAGATGTTGTTGTAGAGCGACTCCTTCGACTCCAGCAGGTGGCGGGTGTCCTGCGCGCTTGCGGCGGCGATGGAGAGGAAGCTTGCGAACACGCCTGAAATGACCGACCGGATGAGCATCGACTTGTCTGTGTCCCTCGGCTGAAATGGGCAGGCGCGCTGAATCAAGCGGATCTCGTGGCGCCGGACGCCTGGCCCGGCCACGAGATGCGCTCAGGCACGACCAATACGGCAATCCCGAGGCCGGGTTCCGGATTGGCGCCGTTCTCTTAGACCATCGGCTGCCGTCCGGATAGTCAAACCGCCCCTCCCAAACGGGGGTGTGATCGGGCATGAGCGGCCCCGCTCTAACCGGGATCGCGCGGCTGCGTTCCCGTCGCCGTCCCCTCAGGGGACCCGAACATCGTTGTGCCCCGGTCGGCCGCCCGGTCCAGGCTCCGACCGGAGAGGCTTCCGGTCGGTGGCCGGGTCTGCTATGGAGGCGGCGAAGCAGGTGCACTTCGGTGCAGGCTCCGGTCCCGTAGCTCAGCTGGATAGAGCGGCGGTTTCCTAAACCGTAGGTCGCATGTTCGAGTCATGCCGGGATCGCCATCTGCCGCAGCCTTGCACGCGCAGACATCTCCAGATCAAACCCAGGGCGCGCCTGATCCGGCCCGTTCGGGAATCGGGTGGAGCGCTTCGCTGCCATCGAGGAACTTCTTCGGGTGAGACGGCGGCCTGAGCCCCGTCCGCGCGGCGCGCGCAATCGCCGCCGAGATGCATCACCCTGGAGAGCTTTCCATGCATACGACCATCGAGCCGGGCATCCTCTATTTCGGGACGCCGGTCGTCCTCATCAGCACCGTCAACGAGGATGGCGGCTTCAATCTCGCGCCGATGTCGTCGGCATTCTGGCTCGGCTGGCGCTGCATGCTGGGCCTCGCCGCCGGATCGAAGACGCCGCAGAACATGCGCCGCACCGGCGAGTGCGTGCTGAACCTGCCGTCGGTCGATCTCGTCGCCGCGGTCGATCGCCTGGCGCTGACCACGGGATCGGACCCGGTGCCGGCGATGAAGCAGCGCAAGGGCTATCGCCACGTGTCCGACAAGTTCGCCGCCGCCGGGCTGACCGCAACGGCGTCGGAAACCGTTGCGGCTCCGCGCGTCGCGGAATGCGCGGTGCAGCTCGAAGCCCGCATCGAGTCGGTGCATGGCATCGCCGCCGACGACGCGATCCTGAAGGGGCACATCCAGTGCTTCGAGGTGCGGGTGCAGCGGGTCCATGTCGACGAGGCCATCCTGATGGACGGTACGCGTGACCGCATCGACCCGGACAAATGGCGGCCGCTGATCATGAGCTTCCAGCAGTTCTATGGCCTGGGCGCGCGCCTTCACGAGTCGCGGCTGGGCACCATTCCGGAGGCGGCCTATCGCACGCCCGACGTCGAGCGCGCCCGCGAGGCGGCCATGCGGATGGAGGTGGCGGCAGGCTGAGCCGGCTCGGCCTGGAGTCTCGCCTGAAATCGCCCGGCCGCACGTTGAAGCTTGCATTCGAGTGCGAGAGGTGGGGACATCATGGGGGCTGTGGCTGTCGACCGGCTGCTGATCGAGGCGGCTGATCATTACAATGCGGGGCGCGCCGGTCCGGCCAAGGCGCTGTGCAGCGACATCCTCCAAGCGGTGCCGGATCATCTGCCGGCGTTGCATCTGTCCGCGATCCTCGCCTTCGCCGACGGCGGCATGGCGGAGGGTGCGGAGCTGCTCGGGCGCGTCTTCGCCCGCGATCCCCACCATGCGCCGGCCTATGTCACGCTCGGCGATGCGCTCGCCGTGAAAGGCGAGCGCAAGGGCGCCGCCGATGCGTTCGCGCGCGCAGCGGCTTTGCGGCCGCTCGATGCGGCGATTCACAGCAGGCTCGGCAGCGCGCTGCTCGAGCTGTCGCGCTTCGCCGAGGCCGAGGCCGCCTATCGCCACGCGCTGGCGCTCGATCCGGCGCTGTTGCACGCGCGCTGGAATCTCGCGCTCGCCTTCAACCGGCAGGGGCGGCTTGCCGAGGCGGAAGCAGCCTATCGCGCGTTGCTCGAGCGCGAGCCCTCCTATCCCGGTGCATGCCGGGCGCTGGCGCATGTGCTCGCCGACCAGGCCAGATCTGACGAGGCCGTGCCCGCCTATCTGCATGCGCTGGCGGCGCAGCCGGCCGATGCCGGCCTGCATCTCAGCCTGGGCGATGTGCTCTACAAGCAGCGCGCCTTTGCCGAGGCCGCGGTCCAGTATCGTCAGGCCTGCGATCTCGCGCCCGGCGATGCCAACGCTGCACGGCTGCTCGGGCACGCGCTGCATGAGGCCGACCGTCCGGCCGAGGCCGTCGAGGCCTATCGGCGCGCCGCCATGCTCGATCCCGCCGATGTGGTCGTGCTCAGCAATCTCGCAGCCTGCCTGTGCGGGACAGGCCAGCTCGATGCGGCGATTGCCGCCTGCGAGCACGCGCTGGCGCTGCAGCCCGATCACGCCCCGGCGCATACCAATCTGGGCATCATCCATGAGATGCGCGGCGAGACCATCGAGGCCGTCGCGGCGCATCGCCGCGCCGTCGCCTCCGATCCCGGTTACGCCAAGGGTCACGCCAACCTCGCGGTGGCGCTGCGCAACGCCGGCGACATCGACGCGGCGCTGGCCGCCTCGCATCGTGCGATCGCGCTGGCGCCCGACAATGCGCTCGCCCGCTACAATCACGCGCATTTCCTGCTGATGTGCGGCGACCTCGTGAACGGCTTTGCGGAGCATCGCTGGGGCCGCGACTGTCCGGACCTCTCCGCGGGCATGCCGCGCTTCGACGCGCCGGAATGGCAGGGCGCGCCGCTCGACGGACGCACGCTGCTGCTGTTCGCCGAATATGGCATCGGCGATGCGCTGCAATTCGTGCGCTACATCGATCGCGTCAGGATGATGGGGGGACCGGTCGTGCTGCAGGTGCAGCCGGCGATCGCGCCGCTGCTGCGCCGTCTGGAGGGCGTGACCGTGGTGCCACGCGGCGCGCCGCTGCCGCCATTCGATCTGCAGGCACCGCTGATGGATCTGCCGCGCATCTTCGGCACCACGCTGGAGACGATCCCGGCCGAGGTGCCTTATCTTGCGGCCGATCCGATCAAGATGGCCGCGTGGCGCAACGTGCTCGGGCGCGCGCCGTCGTTGAAGGTCGGCGTCGTCTGGGCCGGCAATCCCAGGCACAAGGGCGACCGCCAGCGCTCGCTCACCGCGCAGGCGGTGCTGCCGCGGCTGGTGATGCCGGGCGTGCAGCTCTATTCCTTGCAGAAGGAGCCGCGGCCGGACGATGCGCTAGGGCTCGCCGAGCTTGGCACCGACGTCATCGATCTCGCGCCGCTGCTGAGCGACTTCGCCGAGACCGCGGCCGCCGTCGCCGCGCTCGATCTCGTCATCTCCGTCGACACGTCGGTGGCGCATCTCGCCGGCGCGCTCGGCCGTCCGGTCTGGGTGCTCTTGCCCTATGCGCTCGACTGGCGCTGGTTGCGCGATCGCGCCGACACCCCGTGGTATCCGACCATGCGGCTATTCAGGCAGGAGAAGCCCATGGCTTGGGACGGTGTGCTGGCGCGGACGGCAGGGGAGCTTGCGCGGCTGGCGGCAGGTGAGCGCGGGCCGTTGTTGCCCGGGCTGGTATGAGGCGGTGAGCGATGTCGAAGGCTGACAGGGCCTGACGCTTATCGCATGGCCATGCGTGCGAGACCGGTCTGATCCGAGCGCGTGGACGGAAACGACAATCGCCACAAGCTGAAGAGCATCGGGAGTTGGAAAACGAAGCTGATCGCCGCAGCGCCCGCCAGCACCTCGAAACGTTGTGCCTCGATCAGGGCCTTGGCGCTCGGGACCACGTGGACCAGGCCGTCGGCGACGTAGACAAGCGCGACGGTCCGCCAGATGTTGGTGGACAGCCAGCCCATCCTGAAGGCGTGATCGAACAGCGCGAGCAATCCGCCGAGCGCGAGCGTCGAGCTCGCCATGTGAGACGGCGTGTCGTAGAAGCCGGGCTCCAACGCGGCCTGGACGAACCAGAGTCCGTAGACCACCGCGACGATCTTCAGCAACATCAGTTCGTTCCCAGGCTCGCGAGCTTGTCGTCTGCCTCCGGGCAACCGATCGGATTGCGCCCCCTTGATCGGAGCAGGCACGCGCGACATCGAGCTTACGATGCGTGTCACGAAGGCTCTGTTAATCGGCTCGCTTGGATTGTCCTGAACGAGCCGTTTTGCTCGCGCCTTTGATCCAGGTCCCGTGATGCAAGGGCCAGGCGCGGTTGCGGACATGGTAAAGGACCGCGTGTCCGGCCTACTGCTCCCCCAGCAACTCCCTCACCCTCGGCACCACCACCTTGCCATACAGCTCGATGCTCCGCATCAGTTTCGCATGCGGCAGCGGACCGGCTGAGTATTTCAGCTGAAACCGCGACAGGCCGAGCGCCTTGATCGTCGCGGCGATCTTCTGCGCCACGGTCTCCGGCGAGCCGACATAGAGCGAGCCGTGATCGGCCTCCTGGACGAACTCGTCGCGGCCCATCGGCGGCCAGCCGCGCTCGCGGCCGATGCGGTCGCGCATGGTCTTGTAGTCCGGCCACAGCTCCTCGCGCGCCACTTCGTCGGTGTTGGCGACATAGCCCGGCGAATGCACGCCGATCGGCTTCGTCTCGCGGCCGAACTGCTTGAGCGCGCGATGATACAGCTCGACATAGGGCCCGAACCGTTTCGGGTCGCCGCCGATGATCGCGAGCATCAGCGGCAGCTCGTAATGCGCGGCGCGCACCACGGACTCGGGACTGCCGCCGACGCCGATCCAGGCCCTCAGCCGTCCATGCTCGACCGGCGGATAGACCAGTTGATCCCTGAGCGGCGGGCGCAACCGGCCCTGCCAGGTCAGTGGCTGCTGCGGCAGCAGGCTGACGAACAGATCGAGCTTCTCCTCGAACAGCGCCTCGTAGTCCTTGAGATCGAAGCCGAACAGCGGGAAGGACTCGGTGAACGAGCCGCGGCCGAGGATGACTTCGGCGCGGCCGTTCGAGACCGCGTCCAGCGTCGAAAACCGCTGGAACACGCGGATCGGGTCATCCGAGCTCAGCACCGTCACCGCCGAGCCGAGCTTGATCTTCGTGGTGCGCGCGGCGATCGCCGCCAACGCCACCTCCGGCGCCGAGATCGCGAAATCGCCGCGATGGTGCTCGCCGAGCCCGATGAAATCGAGCCCGAGCTGGTCGGCGAGCACCGCCTCCCCGACGACGTCGCGGATCACCTGGGCATGGGCGGCCATCGCGCCCTCCGCGTTGCGGGTGACGTCGCCGAACGTGTCCAGGCCGAATTCGATCGCTGTGCTCATGTCTCATTCCGTTGCGTCGGGCCGTCATACGGCCTCTGCTCGTCAGCTGGAAGGGGCCGCACCGGATTGCAAGCGGAGGAAAGCGAAACACAAGGTTTCCGTGAGCTTGAGCGCATCATGAGAAGGTTGGGCCGTCGCCATTCTCCGTCATTCCGGGGCAATCGTCGATGCGCAGGCGCGGAGCGGCGGCGTGTTGACGATTGAACCCGGAATCTCAAAGTCGTTCAGAACGGACGCAAGACAATATCGAGATTCCGGGTTCAAGGCCTCTCGGCCTTGCCCCGGAATGACGGTGGTCGTGATACCGGGCGGATCAGACTGTCCGGACGACCGACAAAAATTTTGCTTTCGTTTTTCCAGAAAGTATGCTCTACTGCGTTCATCCTGCCTCATCGATGAGGGGCGTACGCGCGGTCGTCACGAGACGCGAGGCAGGGATGCGGTGGCCGTAGCGGGTCGCAGCGCGGTGTCGCGCCGACGAACGATCCGATGCGGACAGTCAAATCGCGTGGTCCTGGCCTCCCGATGCTGAGGTCAAGCCGGATGATGGTGCGGAAGCGCATCACGCCGACGATGGGGGCAACACAGCCGGTCCCCAGGGAGAGCGCGAAGCAGCTGTTAAGACCATCGCGCAGGGAAGGCCGGGATGTCCCAGCCGAACCTGTGGTTCCTGCCGCCTGCATTTTTTTTCGCAGGCGGGCCATGGGGGCGGCGAGCTCCCGGTCTTCCCTGCGCCTCACGTTTCAGAGGGCACGCGATCCGGACAAAGCTCGGGCTTGAGCGGCCGCGAGGGTACGAACCCATGGCCTCGGCTGATGCGATTGCCGCCCGCGCCTCTTGCGCGGTCATGCCATGCCAAAAAATGGGCGTGTGAGCCGGTGACGCATCACGTAGGCTCAAGGCACCTCTCACCCGGACACACGTGCATGGCGGCGGGCAGCGACTATCAGATCTTCGAGGCGGGCGACGTCGTGCTGCAATCGGGCGTGACGTTCCCGTCGCTGCGGCTCGCCTACAAGACCTACGGCACGCTGAATGCGGCCAAGGACAACGTCATCCTCTATCCGACCTCGTTCGGTGCCCAGCATATCGACACCGAATGGCTGATCGCGCCCGGCGGCGCGCTCGACCCCACCAAGTACTTCGTCATCATTCCGAACCTGTTCGGCAATGGGCTGTCGTCGTCGCCTTCGAACACGCGCGAGCTGTTCGGCGATGCGCCGTTCCCGGCCATCAGCTATCACGACGCGGTCGCGGTGCAGCGCCGGCTCGTTGAGGAACAGTTCGGGATCAGCCGGATCGCGCTGGTCTATGGCTGGTCGATGGGCGGCATGCAGGCCTATCACTGGGCCGCCTGTCATCCGGACATGGTGGAGCGTGCGGCGTTGGTGTGCGGCAGCGCGCGCTGCTCGCCCTACAATCACCTGTTTCTCGACGCGGTGAAGGCGGCGCTGATGGCCGATCCCGCGTTTCGCAACGGCCGCTTCGCCGAGAAGCCGGTGGCCGGCCTGCGCGCGATGGGGCGGATCTATGCGGGCTGGGCGATGTCCTACGAGTTCTACCGCGACGAGGTCTGGCGCGAGCAGGGCTTTGGCTCGCAGGAGGACTATCTCGCCGCCACCTGGGACTTAGCCTTCGCGCATCGCGATGCCGACAACCTGCTGGCGCAGATCGCGATCTGGCAGGGCGGCGATATCAGCAACTGCGCGGCGTTCGGTGGCGATCTGGATCGGGCGCTGTCGGCGATCGCCGCGCACATGCTGCTGATGCCGGGCCGGACCGACCGCTATTTCGACTGGCGCGACAATGAGCGCGAACTGCCCGGGCTGGTCAACGCGCGCTCCGCCGTGCTGCGGCCGATTCCGTCGATCCACGGCCACCGGGCCGGCAATCCTGTCCGCATCCCGGCCGATCGCGACTTCATCAAAGCCAACGTTTCCGCCCTTCTCCAGAGCTGACACTTGAGTTCGACATGACCGACGTGCCCACCGACGAATTCGCGCCCCGTCCGAAGCTGCTGACACCGCCGGTGCTGCAGCAGCTCTGCACGCGCTCCAACATGCAGGGCGCGCTACGCACGCTCAGCCATTACGGCGCGATCATCGGCGTGGGTGCGCTGATCGGAGCGATCGCATCGACGCATGGTGTGCTGTGGGCGCTGCCCTTGCTGCCAGTGCAGGGCGTGCTCATCGCGTTCCTGTTCATGGCGGTGCACGAGACCGCGCACAAGACCGCCTTCGACAGCCGCAGACTCAACCTCGCGGTCGGCTATCTCTCCGGCTTCCTGATCGGACTGCCTTATGAATATTACTGCCTGTTCCATTGGGAGCATCACCGCCACACCCAGGATCCCCTGCGCGATCCGGAGCTGATCGTCGGCCCCAAACCGCGCTCGGAGACGCAACTCGCGATTGCCTATTCCGGCCTGGTCCAGGTGGCCGGCCGTCTCAGGCTGCTGCTGAAACATGCGGTGACCGGCGAGGTGACGGTGCCGTGGGTCCCCGCGGGCCGCCGGGCGATCGTCGTGCGGGAGGCGCGCGCCTATGTCGCGGGCTATGCACTGCTGCTCATCGCCTCGCTGGCGCTGCACAGCGCGCTGCTGCTGTGGGTCTGGGTGCTGCCGCTGCTCGTCGGACAACTGATCCTGCGGCCCTATCTCTACGCCGAGCACACCGGCTGCGATCATGCGAGGAGCGCCTTCCAGAACACGCGGACCACCCTCACCACGCGGTTTGTGCATTGGCTGGCCTGGAACATGCCGTATCACGTCGAGCACCATGCCTATCCGGCGGTGCCGTTCCATGCGCTGCCGAAGCTGCACGCGATCGTCGACGGCGAGATCAAATATCGCGGGCAGGGATACGTCGCCGTGACGCGGCAGACCTGGGCGTGGTTTCGCGCGCAGTGGAAGGAAACGAAGTCTCATCCATGATGAGTTTGGATCCGAGTTATCGCCGCTCGGCCGGTGCGCTCCCTCTCCCGCTTGCGGGGGAGGGCTGGGGTGGGGGCGCCACAACGGCAGTCTTTCCAGAGCATCCCTCACCCGCATCGCATCTCTCGATGCGATGCGACCTCCCCCGCAAGCGGGGGAGGCGCAGACCGACCACGTCGCCAGGGATGTCAGCAAGCCATCGTGCCCGACCGGTGCGCGTCCTCCCGGCACGCCCCTTGTGGGAGAAGTGCAGTGATTGGCGTCGTGTTGATATGGTCGCAGCGACGCTGGCTCACCGCCATCGCTCGCGCATCCGCGCGCCGAGATCGATGCGCGGCCCGGAGCGCGCATATGCCGACCCCGGCTGCACCCGCGGCCAGCTCGCGCGTTCGAACAGCGGCACCAGCGCCTCCGGAATGAACCGCGTGCGCGAGGCATAGACGTGACGATCGCCGCGCACCGGCTGGCCGTGGACGAAGAACCGCTGCGGCACCAGGAGATGCAGATCGTCCTTGGCGCGGGTCATCGCGACATAGAGCAGCCGCCGTTCTTCCTCCAATTCGGCGCTGGAGCCGGCGCCGAGATCGGACGGCATGCAGCCGTCGACGACGTTGAGGACGTGCACGGAATTCCACTCCATGCCCTTGGCGGAATGGATGGTGGAGAGGATCAGATAGTCCTCGTCGAGCAAAGGCACGCCGGACTGATCGGAGGTGGCGTCGGGCGGGTCGAGCGTCAGCTCGGTGAGGAAACGCTCGCGCGACGGATAGCCGCTCGCGATCTGCTCGAGCTGCAGCAGGTCGGCGGTTCGCGCCTCCGCATCCTCATGAACGCGCTCGAGATGCGGCTGATACCAGTGCCTGATGCGCTCGATATCTCCGGGCCATTCCGAGACGCGCAGCTGCTCCAATGTGCGCACGAACGCGGTCCAGTCATCGCCGGCGCGCGCCGGTGCGGACTGCTCGCAGAGGCGCGCGATCGGATCGGCACTGGCGCTGATGGCATCGAGCAGACGCTGCGCCGACGCCGGGCCGATGCCCGGGATCAGATGCAGCACGCGGAAGCCGGCGATGCGGTCGCGCGGATTGGCCACGAAGCGCAAGCAGGCCAGCACGTCCTTCACGTGGGCGGCATCGAGGAACTTCAGCCCGCCGAACTTCACGAACGGGATGTTGCGGCGCGTGAGCTCGAATTCCAAGGGACCGCTGTGCGACGACGTGCGGAACAGCACGGCCTGTTGCTTCAGCACGATGCCTTCCTCGCGCTTCGCCAGCACCTGCTCGACGATGTAGCGCGCCTGATCGGTCTCGTCGCTGACGGTCACGAGCTGCGGCTTGCGCGAACTCGTGCGGTCGGTCCACAGATTCTTGGTGAAGCGCTCCCGCGCCAGCCCGATCACGCCGTTGGCGGCCGTGAGGATCGGCTGCGTCGAGCGGTAGTTGCGGTCCAGCGTGATGATGTCGGCGCGCGGACTGAACTGATCGGGAAATTCCAGGATGTTGCGCACGGTGGCGGCGCGGAAGGCGTAGATCGACTGCGCGTCGTCGCCGACCACCGTCAGTCCCGCGCCGTCGGGCTTCAAGCCGAGCAGGATCTGCGACTGCAGCCGGTTCGTGTCCTGATATTCGTCGACCAGCACGTGGTCGAAGCGATCGCCGATCTCGCGTGCGATGGTTTCGTCCGCCATCATCTGCGCCCAGTACAGCAGCAGGTCGTCGTAGTCGAGCACGGCATTGGCCTGCTTGGCTTCGACATAGGCCGCGAACAGGCCCTTCAGCTCGCCGGCCCATTCCGCGCACCACGGAAAATGCCGCACCAGTGCCTCGTCGAGCGGCATGTCGGCGTTGACGCAGCGCGAATAGATCGCAAGGCAGGTTCCCTTGGTCGGGAAGCGTCGCTGCGTGTTGGACAGGCCGCGCTCGTGCCGCACCAGATTCATCAGGTCGGCGGAATCCTCGCGATCATGGATCGTGAACACAGGGTCGAGGCCGACGCGCTCGGCGTAGTCGCGCAGCATCCGCGCGCCCAGGCCATGAAACGTGCCGGCCCAGGTGAGCGCGGCCGTGATCGGCTCGGCCTTGCCGCCCAGCACCTTGCGGGCGATGCGCTCGACCCTGCGGCTCATCTCGCTCGCCGCGCGGCGCGAGAACGTCATCAACAGGATACGGCGCGGATCGGCGCCATTGACGAGCAGATGTGCGACGCGATGCGCGAGCGTGTTGGTCTTGCCCGAGCCCGCGCCGGCAATGATCAGCAGCGGCGGGCCGGGCGCGGCGCAGGCACCGCCATGCTCGACGGCGCGGCGCTGCTCCGGATTGAGATCGTCAAGATATGTCGCAGCCGTGGCCTGCACGAATCGTCCCTCAGCCTGCAAGAATCAGTGATTTGCGCCGCATGTGCAACGCGATGGCCCGGTCGCGGCAGCGTTTTACATGATTCGCAACCGGTCTTTTTTGTCACGGTTGCCCACAGAGCGTCTGCCAGCCGCTTGCGCTGGCGCGCGTGCACTCCTATCCAATCAGCCCCGTCACGAATCTCGGAAGAACACCGTGTCGAATTTTGCCTCCATCATCGCTGCTGAGCTCTCAGTCAAGGATGCCCAGGTCCAGGCCGCGATCGACCTGCTCGACGGCGGCGCGACCGTGCCGTTCATCGCGCGCTATCGCAAGGAGGCGACCGGCATGCTGGACGACACGCAGCTGCGTACGCTGGAGGAACGGCTGCGATATCTGCGCGAGATGGATGCACGGCGCACCGCGATCATCGAGAGCATCAAGGCGCAGGGCAAGATGACGCCCGAGATCGAGCTGGCGCTGGCGACCGCCGACACCAAGGCCCGGCTCGAGGACATCTATCTGCCGTTCAAGGAGAAGCGCCGCACCAAGGCGCAGATCGCGAAGGAAGCCGGGCTCGAGCCGCTCGCCGACATGCTGATCGGTGATCCGATGAAGGCGCCGGAGGTCGAGGCCAAGGCCTTCATCAAGAAGGATGGCGACAACCCGGTCAAGGACGTCAAGGCCGCGCTCGACGGCGCCCGCGCGATCCTGGTCGAACGTTTCGCCGAGCATGCCGACCTCGTCGGCTCGCTGCGCGAGGAGATGTGGACCCGCGGCGCCGTGAAGTCGTCCGTTCGCCATGGCAAGAAAACCGAGGGCGCGAAGTTCGCCGATTACTTCGATTTCTCCGAGCCGTTCACCAAGCTGCCGTCGCACCGCATCCTCGCGATGCTGCGTGGCGAGAAGGAAGAGGTGCTGCAGCTCGATTTCGGCGATGGCGAGCCGGAGGACTCCAAGGATCCGACGCTGTATGAGAACCGTATCGCCGTGACCTTCGGCATTTCGCGCCAGGGCCGCCCGGCCGATCAGTTCCTGTCGGACTCCGTGCGCTGGGCCTGGCGCACCCGCATCAAGACCTCGCTGGCGCTCGATATCCGCATGCGGCTGTGGCAGGAGGCGGAAAAGGAGGCGGTCCGCGTGTTCGCCGCGAACCTGCGCGATCTGCTGCTCGCAGCTCCCGCCGGCGGCCGCGCCACGCTCGGGCTCGATCCGGGCTTCCGCACCGGCGTCAAGGTCGCGGTCATCGACCGCACCGGCAAGTTCGTCGATCACGCCACGATCTATCCGCACGAGCCGCAGCGGCAGTGGAACGAAAGCATGCTGACCCTGGCGCAGCTCTGCGTGAAGCACGGCATCGATCTCGTCGCGATCGGCAACGGCACGGCATCGCGCGAGACCGAGAAGCTCGTCAACGATTTGATGAAGCTGAAGCCGGATCTCAAGCTGACCAAGGCGATCGTGTCGGAAGCCGGCGCGTCGGTCTATTCGGCCTCGGAGTTCGCCGCGAAGGAATTCCCCAATCTCGACGTCTCGATCCGCGGCGCCGTCTCGATCGCGCGCCGCCTGCAGGATCCGCTCGGCGAACTCGTCAAGGTGCCGCCGGCCTCGATCGGCGTCGGCCAGTATCAGCACGACCTCAACCAGTATGAGCTCGCCCGCGCGCTCGATGCCACCGTCGAGGACTGCGTGAATGCCGTCGGCGTCGATCTCAACACCGCCTCGGCGCCGCTGCTGGCGCGGGTGTCGGGCATCGGCGAGAGCCTGGCTCAGAACATCGTCGCGCATCGCGACGCCAACGGTCCGTTCCCGACCCGCGACAAGCTCAAGGAGGTGCCGCGGCTCGGACCGAAGGCGTTCGAGCAGTGCGCCGGCTTCCTGCGCATCCGCGATGGCGACAACCCGCTCGATGCCTCCGGCGTCCACCCGGAATCCTATCCGGTCGTGAAGAAGATTCTCGAGACGACCAAGAGCGACATCAAGGTGCTGATCGGCGACACCAAAACCTTGAAGACGCTCAATCCGGCGAAATTCGCCGACGAGCGCTTCGGCGTCCCGACCGTGACCGACATCATCAAGGAGCTGGAGAAGCCCGGCCGCGATCCGCGCCCGGAGTTCAAGACCGCGACCTTCCAGGAGGGCGTCGAGAAGATCACCCATCTCAAGCCCGGCATGATCTTGGAGGCGACCATCACCAACGTCGCGGCCTTCGGCGCCTTCGCCGATATCGGCGTGCACCAGGACGGCCTGATCCACATCTCGGCGATGTCGGAGAAGCGCATCAACGATCCGCGCGAGGTGGTGAAGCCGGGGCAGGTCGTGAAGGTCAAGGTGCTCGACGTCGATGTGCCGCGCAACCGCATCTCGCTGACGCTTCGGCTGTCCGATCCGCTGCCGGCCAAGGGCGAGAAGCGGACCAGCGCACGGCCGCCCGCGGGGCGCATGACCTCGCGTGAGGAGAAGCCGTCTGGCGGCGGCGCGTTCGCCGCGGCGATGGCCAAGGCCGCAGAGCGGCGCAAGGGCGCCTGAGGCGAATGGTCACGAGGCGCCGCGGAGGGAATGTCTCGTCTGCGGCGTCATATCTGCGGCGCCATGGCATTCGGCGTCGTGTCGTTGCGGTCTTCCCTATCTCCGCGGCCAGGCTTACCTTGGGCGGCGAGTTGTGAGTGGGGACCGCGCATGACGAACCGGACCGTGATCATTGCCGGCGCGACTGGGCTGGTGGGACGGGAGCTGCTTCGCGGTCTGCTTGCCGACCCGGCCGTGGATCATGTGCATGTCGTCGGCCGCCGCGCGCCGACTGACCATTCGCCCAAGCTGACGGCGCATGTCGTGGATTTCACCGCGCTGCCGTCCCTGCCGCCGGCCGACGAGCTCTATCTGGCTCTCGGGACCACGATCAAGGTGGCCGGAAGCCAGGCCGCCTTCCGCGCCATCGATCACGACGCCAACCTCGCCGTCGCCAAGGCCGCGCTCGCGAGCGGCACCAGGCGCGTTGGTCTGGTCAGCGCGATGGGGGCCGACAGCAGGTCGCGCGTCTTCTATAGCCGGGTGAAAGGCGAGCTCGAGGACGATCTGACCGCGTTGCCCTTCGAGGGACTGGTGATCGCGCGGCCTTCGCTGCTGGTCGGCCCGCGGGAGGAGCTCGGACAGCCGAGTCGTCCGGGCGAGGAATGGGGCAACAGGCTGAACAACATCATCGGCTTCCTGATCCCGGCGAACTACAAGCCCATCGCGGCGGCGGACGTCGCCAACGCGCTGCTGATGGCTGTTCCTACGGTTGCCGGCAAGCGAGTGATGCTGTCAGGGGCCATGCGCCGATGATCGAGCCTGCCGCTCTTGCGTAGCGGCCGGGTCTCGCTATTTACGATAAATCGAAATCTGATATCGCGCCGCGCCTCAGGCTCGGATCGACTGGTCGACGCCCCTCCGTAGTTTTACGGCTCTCTCGCATACGACTATCAGCGAGTGAATGGCTGGAGCGGGCAAGACGGGAATCGCATCTTAACATCTTAACCATATCTCGCTGTTAGTTGTGCATCGAGGAAAAACAGCCCGGTGTTTCATGCGCAGACAGCTGCTTGAATTTTGTTTCTTGGCATTGGTGGGAACCCTGCTCGGATCCCAAGCGGCGACGGCGTCTCCGCGAATGGTGTCGCTGGTCTACAACTCGCAGATTCAGAACCCGCAGCAGGTCGGGTCGGACGAATTTCGCGTGAAGCTGCAGGCGCTGGCCGGCAAGCGGCTCATCATTGATGAGCGTGCGGGCAACGCATTCGGCAGCGAGGCGGCGGTGCTGACTGCAACCCGGAGCGGCGCGGTGGACGTGGCCGTGGTGTCCGGCGGCATCGCCAGCGCGGTGGTCCCCGAGCTTGGCGTCTTCGACATCCCGTTCCTGTTCCGTGACACCGCGCATGCCAAGGCGGTTGCGCAAGGGCCGGTCGCCGCCGCGATCGGCGCCAAGTTCGCCGACAAGGGACTGGTGCTGCTGGCGCTGGGCAAGCAGGGCTTTCGCAATCTCACCAACTCGAAGCGCCCGGTCCGTACCGTCGATGACGTCAAGGGCCTCAGGATCCGCGTGATCCCCAATCCGGTCTACCAGATGACCTTCAAGGCGCTCGGCGCCGACGTGATGCCGATGGATTTCCCGCTGGTCTATGCCGCGCTCAAGGACGGTCGGCTCGACGGCCAGGAAAATCCGGTTGCCACCATCGCGGCCAATCGCTTCGACGAGGTGCAGAAATATCTGACGCTCACCGGGCATTTCTTCGCGCCGATCGCCTTCGTCGCCAACCGCGCGATGTTCGACCATCTCGATGCGGCGGATCGAGATGCGCTGGTTGCCGCCGCCAAGGCGGCTGCGGAAGTCACCTGGCAGGCCCAGCTCGATGCGCAGAAGCTCGATGAGTTGCGCAAGACCGGCATGGAGGTGATCGAGACGTTCGACCGCAAGACTTTCGTCGATGCGGTCAGGCCGCTCGATGCCGACTTCGAGAAGCGCTTCGGCAAGGAGCTGCTCGCCACCATCAGGTCCACTCCGTGAAACAGCCGGGCAAACCGATGAAATTGTCTTCTCTGATGTCTTGGATCGGCGTCCGCCCGCGCATCTTCGGCGGCTTCGCCCTGATCCTGAGCTTCCTGGTGTTGCTCGGCGGCTTCGCCATGGTCCAGGTCGGCCGCATCGGCGGCACCGTGGATGAACTCGTTACCAGCGCGGCCGGGGACGCCGGCATGTCGCAGGTGCGTGCCGCGCTGCTCGGCGCCAACGGCGCGGTCGAGAGATTCGTCCGGACCTGGAACGTCGGTGACAAGGATGCGGCCAGCAAGGCCATCGACGCCGTCGGCGGTCTCGCCGATCAGGTCGAGAAGCAGTCCGGCAGCCTGAAGGTGCTGGCTGACGGCGTTGGGCCGGTACGGAGCGCGCTGGCGGCCTACCGCTCATCGTTCGCTGCCGCGGCCGAGGCCGTGGACCGCCTGCGGGCGGCGACGACCAAGACCGACGCATTGGGCGCCGTTGCCGGCATCAACATGGGCGGCATCCAGGTTGCCCTTGCCAATCGTGCGGGCAGCGAGCCGCTGATGAATCCGTTACGTCTGGCCAGCGTCGTCGACGCGGTTCGCATCGCGGTGATGCGCTATACCAACACGTTATCGAATGGCGATGCCGACGATGCCAGGCTCACCTTCGTCTATGCGAAGCTCGCGATTGCCGATACGGAGGCCGAGATCGCGGGTGTCGATGATGCCAAGCTGAATGCGCTGGTTGCTGCGCTGAAAGAGGCTCTCACGGCGGATGCCGCCGCGCTCGAGGAGGTGATCAAGGTGGCCGCTGACCTGCGCGCCAAGCAGGCGGAGCTCGCCAAGGCGAGCGCCTCGATCGATACCCAGGTCAGCCAGATCAACCGGCAGCTTGGTACCGCGCGTGCAGAGCAGGCCGCGAGGACCGGCGTCGCGGTCGAAGATACCAAGCAGACCGTGATCGTGACCGCAGCCGCAGCGGTGATATTCGGAGCGGTGCTGGCCTGGCTGATCGGCGCCAGCGTGTCGACCCCGATCCGCGGCATGACCGACCGCATGCAGTCGCTGGCGGCCGGCGAATTGGATCAGCCGATTCCCGGCGGCGAGCAGCGCGACGAGATCGGCCGGATGGCGCGCGCCGTGGAGATTTTCCGTGACAACGCGCTTGCCGTGCGCCGCATGGAGCAGGAGGCTGCGGCACAGCGTGAAGCTGCGGAGGCCGAGCGCGCCCGCATGATGTCCGATCTGGCTGGTCGATTCGAGCAGGGCATGCAGGGTGTCATCACCGGCGTCGGCGGGCGTGCGACTGAGATGGGCGAGAGCGCCAGCGAGCTGGCGCGCGTCGCCGAACGCGGCCGTGGCCTTGCGGAAGCGGTCGCCAGCCGGGCCGAGCAGGCCTCCGTCAATGTGCAGACCGTGGCCTCGGCGACCCAGGAGCTCGCGGCCTCGATCAGGGAGATCTCCTCCCAGGTCCAGCGCTCGGTCACGGTGTCGACCCGGGCGACGCACGAGACGCAGCGGACATCCGAGCTGATCGACGGGCTGTCCAGCGCGGCGGAGAGGATCGGCACCATCGTGCAGCTGATCCAGGCGATCGCGAGCCAGACCAACCTGCTGGCGCTCAACGCCACCATCGAGGCGGCGCGCGCCGGCGAGGCCGGCCGCGGATTTGCGATCGTCGCGAGCGAAGTGAAGAACCTGGCGTCGCAGACCGCGCAGGCGACGGAGCAGATCTCGAGCCAGATCGCGACCATCCAGAGCGCGACGCAGGACACGGTCGGCGCGATCGCCCAGTTCGGCACGACCGTGCGGGAGATTGCCGAGATCTCCAATGCGATCGCCGCCGCGGTGGAGCAGCAGGGAGCGGCGACCAGCGAGATTGCACGCAACGTCGAGCAGGCGGCCAGCGGTACGGCGGCGGTCACGCAGGAGATCGGCGACGTGCGCAACGTGGCCGGGCAGACCGATGCCGGCGCTGAAGCTGCGCTGGCGGCGGCCGCGGCGCTGCAGCAGCAGGCCGCTTCGCTGAAGAGCAATGTCGCCGACTTCCTGCAGACGATCCGAACGGCGGCGTGAGCCGCAAACCGGTGGCGAGTGGAGTTGACGCAGGGGACGCAGGCTCACACTCTGGCGCATGACCGAGCACCAGCCGCGTTCCCTTGCGTTTCCCGTCGACGGCGCGGACATCGTGTCCGCGCTGTTCATGGCCCCGCCGCGGCCGCGCGCCTGTTTCGTGTTCGCCCATGGCGCGGGCGCCGGCATGACCCACGTCTTCATGAACCAAGCGGCCGCAAGCCTTGCCGCGCGCGGCATCGCGACGCTCCGCTTCCAGTTTCCCTACATGGAGAAGGGCAGCAAGCGCCCTGATCCGCCCGCGCTCGCCCACGCCGCGGTGCGGGCTGCCGTGGCGGAGGCCGCGCGGCTCTGTCCGGGGCTGCCGCTCGTCGCGGGCGGCAAGTCGTTCGGGGCGCGCATGACGTCGCAGGCGCAGAGTGCAGCGCCGCTGCCAGGCATAGCCGGGCTCGCCTTTCTCGGCTTTCCGCTTCACCCCGCCGGCAAGCCCTCCATCGCGCGCGCCGATCATCTCGATGCGATCGAGGTCCCGATGCTGTTCCTGCAGGGGACGCGCGACAAGCTGGCGGAGATGGAGCTGCTCGCGCCCGTCGTGAAGCGGCTGGGACCGCGCGCGACCTTGCATTGGATCGATCAGGCCGACCACGCCTTCCACGTGCCTGCGCGCTCCGGCCGGAATGATCAGGCCGTCATGGAGGACCTGACGGAGGCGTTTGCGGCGTGGCTGGAGACTCTCGAAGCGTGTGCCGGCTGACGCGCCGAGCGCCTCCTTCGGAGAAAAATGGCATGAGAACAAAAACAGAACTTTTCTGTCACCGGAGGTTGAGGCATAGTCATATTGAAAGGTAGGGAGGGGGTTCGATGAAGTCAGCAGTGGTGGCGCTATCGGTGTGCGCGCTTGGCGTGCTGATGATCTCTGCAGCTCCATCGCTCGCCGATGCCAGGCTGACCGGCATGGTGGTCGTGAAGGGAACTTGCCAGAAGCTCATCGTCGCGGGAAAGGATCGTAGCTCGGAATGCAAGGGCGCGCTGCTCAATACCGACTATGACGATCAGCGCACCGGCTTCTACTTCACCTTGCTCGACGGCAGCGTGGTCACGTTCTCGAACCGCGGCGATCTGCAAGAGCAACCGGGGCCTGACAAGTTCGTCACGCCGGTCGACATGATGATCATTGGCCAAAGTCGCAAGACGATCAACAAGGTGACGGCCAAGGGGCAATGCCGCCACGGCAATCCATTCAAGGGACCCGACCTGCTCGAATGCACAGCCGACAGCGAGATCGGCCGTTTTGAAGGGCTATTTCTGTCCAATGGCGAGAAGCCGGTGATGCAGACCTTCTGAGGCCGTGACCCCTGTGCACAAGCAGGATGGGCCAGCAGGAGAGTTCGTCGCGGCGTCGCCGGTCGTCACTCGCCATCGTACAGTCCACGCGGCAAATCCGGCCCGCTCGGCAATATCCACTTTGTCAGAAGATCGCGATGAGAAAGACAGCTTCATCCGTTTGGCTGCTGGCCCTCGGCGCGGCGAGCCTGCCGGCCATGTCGGTCCGTGTAGAGGACGGATTGAAGGGGATCGAGACGTTTCACGGCCCCTGCAGGAAGCTCACGGTCGCGGCAAAGGACCGGACCGCCGATTGCAAGGGCGTTTAGCTCAATACGCGTTCCAGTGATGGACGGAGGCGGCTTGGAGCAAGACGCCCCGCCTCTGAGGCTGCGATCTCCCGACTCCCGAAAATTTGGCGCGACATCAAGCGCGAAATATTGCAACAAGTCGGCGTCGTGGGTGAGGCCGGGTGTGTGGGTCGCCAGATCTTGGAGAGTGTGATGTTCCGATACGTTGGCGTCGTCCTGGGGCTGCTCTGGAGCCTCGTATCGATCAGCACCGCGCTGGCCGACGACGCCAAGCTCCGGATCGGCGTTCTCCGGCTGTCCTCGTCCGCGCCAGTGTTCATCGCGTTGGACAAAGGCTACTTCCGCGAAGCTGGACTGGACGTCGAGCTGAAGTTTTTCGATGCAGCGCAACCGATCGCCGTGGCGACGGCCACCGGCGACGTCGACGTCGGGGTGACCGCCTTCACCGCAGGACTGTATAACCTCGCAGGCAAGGGCGCGTTGAAGATCATCGCCGGCATGAGCCGTGACCGCCCGGGCTTTCCGCTGATTGGCTACTTTGCCAGCAACAAGGCCTATGAGGCAGGTCTCAGGACGCCGAAGGACATTGCCGGCAAACGCGTGGCGATGACCCAGGTCGGGTCGAGCTTTCACTATTCGGTGGGGCTGCTGGCCGATAAATATGGCTTCAAGCTCGCCGACGTGAAGATCGTGCCGCTGCAGTCGATGTCCAACATGTCGGCGGCCATCAAAGGGGAAACCGTCGACGCGGCGCTGATGCCGGTTTCGGTGGCGCGCAAGCTGATGGAGGAGGGCGCCGTCAAGCATCTTGGCTGGGTCGGCGACGAGACGCCGTGGCAGGTCAGCGGCGTGTTCGCGGGGCCGAAGACACTTGCCAACACGGCGCTGGTCGGCAAGCTGCTGGCGTCGCTTCAGCGCGCCGAGCGCGAGTATCATGATGTCGTGCTCGCCTCGGTCAAGGACGGCACCGCCGCCATCGACGACAAGACCAAGCCGTTGCTCGAGATCATCGGCAAGTACACGAACCTGCCGGTCGAGCAGGTCGTGGGCAATTGCGCCTACATCGATCCCGACGGCAAGCTCGATGTGAAGAACATCGAGAGCCAGATCAAATGGCTGCAGGCTCAGGGGTTCGCGGACCAGGGCTATGATGCGGCCGCGATCATCGCCAAAGACTTCGTGAAGCCGGATTGATGAAGGCAGGCGCAGCGCGGGCCTGCAGCGGGATCGCTTGATATGGACCTGATCGCCGAGACCATCAGCCACCGTTTCGACGCGCTCGATGTGCTCGATGGCGTGTCGTTCACGGTCGGAGCCGGCGAGGTGGTCGCCCTCGTTGGGCCGTCCGGCTGCGGCAAGAGCACGCTGCTGGCAATCCTCGGAGGGTTGTTGCAGCCAAGCAAGGGACAGGCGGTGCTGCGCGGAGCTCCGCCGCCCGGCAGCCTCAACCCCTTGACGTTCGTGTTCCAGGACTTCGCGCTGCTGCCGTGGGCAAGCGTCGCCGACAATGTTGCCTTTCCGCTCCTCCATACATCTCTGTCGACGCAGCAGCGCGCCGCCGCCGTCGACGATGCGTTGCGGCGAACCGGCCTGGCAGACTTCCGGACCGTCTATCCCAAGCAGTTGTCGGGCGGCATGCGCCAGCGGGTCGGGATTGCCCGGGCGCTGGCGGTCCGCCCGGCGATCCTGCTGATGGATGAGCCGTTGTCGGCGCTGGACTCGCAGACCCGCGAGCTGCTGATGGAGGACTTCGTCGATCTGCTCGCCGACGGCACCATGGGCGCGGTCTATGTCACGCATAATCTCGAGGAGGCCGTGCGGCTCGCCGACCGCATCGTCGTGCTGTCGCGTCGTCCCGGCCGCATCCGGAAGGTCGTCAGCATCCCGGCGACGCGGCGCAGCCGCGGCGATGCCGTAGTACGCACGCAACTGCTGGACCTGCAGAACGAGCTCTGGGGGCTGATCCGGACCGAGGCAATCGATGCCGAGCGCGAGGTTCAGAATGCTTGAGCGCTCCCCGGCTGAACTGCCTGAGGTCGTCGGCAAGCAGAGCCGGAAAGTGCCGTTCCGGGGCGGCGGCTTCACGCCGGCCGCAAGCCGATGGGCCGGCTGGCTCGCGCTCGCGGCGGCTCTCGGCCTGTGGCAATTGATCGGCAGCCTCGGGCTGGTCAATCCCTTGTTCCTGCCGGCGCCGCTGATGATCCTGCGCACCCTGTATCGATTGGCCGAAAGCGGCGCGCTCTGGCAGCATGTCTCGGCCTCGTTCGTGCGCATCGTATCCGGCTGGGCGTTCGGCACGGCCACCGGCATCGTCGTCGGCTTCGCGATCGGCCTCTGGCGCATTGCGCGCAGCATCGGCATCACGTTCGTCTCTGCGCTGTTTCCGATTCCGAAGATCGCCGTGCTGCCGCTGCTGATTCTTTGGCTCGGCATCGGCGAGCAGCCGAAGATCGCGACGATCGCGCTGGGCGTGTTCTTCTCGACCACGATCTCGGTCTATAGCGGCGTCGATGCGGTGCCGCGCAACCTGATCCGCATGGCGCAGAGCTTCAACGTGCCATTCCCGACCATCGTCCGCCGCGTGATCTGGCCCGGCGCGCTGCCGTCGATCCTCGCCGGTTTCCGCATCACCGCGTCGGTCGCGCTGATGCTCGTGGTTTCGGCGGAGATGATCGGCGCCGAGACCGGCATCGGCACCTTCGTGCTGCAGGCCGGCAATCTGATGCAGACCGATCAGCTGATGGCGGGGATCCTGATCCTGTCGCTGTTCGGTCTCGCCGTCGGCCGGCTGATCAGCATGCTCGAAGCGCAGCTCCTGCGCTGGCGCTGATCCGGCGGTGTCAGGCGTTGCCGCGGTCTTCCCGGAACAAGTCGAGCTTCTCCTGCACCGGGCGATCCGAGAACGAGAACAGGACCGCATCCTCGTCCGGCTCATGGCTGACCCATTGCCAGCTCGGAACGACGAACAGGTCGCGCGGGCCCCATTCGAAGGTATGGTCGCCGATGCGGCTGCGGCCCCTGCCTTCGATCGCGGTGAACACGGTCGCGTCGGTCGAGCGATAGCGCGCAGTCTTGAAGCCCTTCGGCAGCAGCTGGATGAAGGTGCCGATCGTCGGCATCGCGAAATCACCGGTCTCCGGGTTGGAGAATTTCAGCTTCAGCCCGTGGCAGGCGTCCCATTCCTCGCTCCGCTTCGCGTTCTCCAGCGCCTCGCGCGTATAGGCGTAGGGATAGTTGAAGATCGGCGATGTCCTGGATTTGCGCTTCGCATCGACCGGCAGCAGATTGTGGCCGTAGCGGGCGAAGCTGTCGCCCGCGGGGCGCGCGACCTTCTGCTGGTCCTCCTGCGCGCCTTGCGCGAACGACGCGTCGAGAAACTGCACCAGGGGAATGTCGAGGCCGTCGAGCCAGAACATCGGCTCGGTGGTCTCATTGCCGTGATCGTGCCAAGTCATCGACGGGGTGATGATGAAGTCGCCCGGCTCCATCAGGGTGCGCTCGCCCTCGACGGTCGTGAAGGCTCCCTTTCCTTCCAGCACGAAGCGCAATGCGGACTGGCTGTGCCGATGGGCGGGCGCAACATCGCCTGGGATCACCATCTGAACGCCGGCATAGAGCGATGTGGTGATCTTGGACTGCCCGCGCAGTCCCGGATTCTCCAGGATCAGCACGCGCCGCTCGGCTTCCTTCGCCGTGATCAGCCGCCCGGCCTCGACCATGTAGTCGCGGATCGCCGCGAACTGCCACAGATGCGGGCGGCAGGCGCTCTTCGGCTCGGGCGTGATGAGATCGCTCATCACGGTCCACAGCGCCGTCATGTTTTCGCCGTCGATCTTCTTGTAGAACGCCTCGCGCTCCGGTGTCGAAACCGCGGCCATGCGCGCCTCCCATGATCAGATGTCGTTCTTGATTGACAGTATACTGCCAATTTGATTACCGTCAAATACAACCAGAGCTGTCGCATCGGGAGGACTGCCATGATGAAGCTGCACGGCTATTTCCGCAGCAGCGCATCCTATCGCGTCAGGATCGCGCTCAACCTCAAGGGTCTCACGGCCGAGCATCTGCCGCATCACCTCCGCAAGGGCGAGCAGCGCGCGCCCGCCTATCTCGCGCTCAACCCGCAGGGTTTGGTCCCGGCGCTCGAGGACGACAGCGGCGCCACGTTGATCCAGTCGCTTGCGATCATCGAATGGCTCGACGAGACTCATCCCGAGCCGCCGCTGCTGCCGAAGGATCCGTTGCGACGCGCCCAGGTCCGCGCCTTCGCGCAGGTGCTCGCCTGCGACACCCATCCGGTGCAGAACCTGAAGGTGCTGGCGCGGCTCCGGGAGCTCGGCCTGCCCGAGGACAAGGTCACGGCCTGGGCCGGCTGGGCCAACCGCGAGGGGCTCGCTGCCTGCGAAGCGCTGATCAAGCATGAGCCTGGCCCATTCTGTTTCGGTGCGGCGCCAACCTTGGCCGATCTCTGCCTGGTGCCGCAGCTCGGCAATGCACGCCGCTTTGGCGTCGATGTCGCAGCGTTTCCGCGCCTGCTGCAGGCCGAAGCCGCGGCGAAGGCGCTGCCGGCCTTCGCCGCTGCTGCTCCGGAGCGTCAGCCCGATGCCGAGTAGGCCGCCCGACATCACGATGGACGCAGTCTACACCAAGCCGGGCTATCTGTTCCGGCGGATGCAGCAGATTGCCGTGTCCATCTTCGTTGAGGAGTGCCGCGAGTTCGACCTGACGCCGGTGCAATATGCAGCGCTGGTCGCGATCCAGACGCATCCGGGCATCGATGCCACCAGGCTGTCGGCGGTGATCGCCTTCGACCGTTCGACGCTCGGCAGCGTGATCGAGCGGCTGGAGAGCAAGGGCCATATCGAGCGCAGGCCGTCGGCCGAGGACAAGCGCGTCAAGCTGCTTTATCTGACCAGGGCGGGCGGAGCACTGCTCCGTGCGATCATGCCGGCGGTCGATCGCGCCCAGGCACGCATGCTGGCGCCGCTGAAGGCCGCGGATCGCAAGATGCTGATGGCTTTGCTGGCGCAGCTCGTCGATCTCAACAACGAGGTGTCGCGGGTGCCGCTGCGCGCCGAGGATGCGCTGGAGCATCTCGGCAAGACCGGCTGATCGCGGAACTCCGCGGTTGTCGGGCGCAAGGCGTAGGCTCACAGCCGCATCACCGCCTGACGATCGATCTTGCCGGTGCCCGTCTTCGGCAATTCGTCGATGAAGACGATCTCGCGCGGATATTTGTAGGGCAGCAGTTTCGTCTTCACGTAGTCCTGAAGCGCCTTGACGGTCGGGATTTGGTCGGGGGATCCGCCGTTGGTGACCACCACGGCCTTCAGGCTCATGCGACGATCCGGCAGCTCGTGCGCAAACACGGCGCATTCTCTGATATCGGGATGCTCGGCGAGGCAGAGCTCGACCTCGAGCGGATAGACCCATTGGCCGGAGATCTTGACCAGGTCGTCGGCGCGGCCGCGGAAGAAATGGAAGCCGTCGGCATCGCGCACGAAACGGTCGCCGGTGTAGATCCAGCCGCCATCGCGGATCGTCTCCGCGGTCTTGTCCGGACGGTTCCAGTAGAGCGGCGTGTTGGAGTCGCCGCGTACCCAGAGAATGCCCTCTTCGCCGGTGGCGACCTCGCGTCCTTCGCCGTCGCGCAGCGCGATCTCGTAGCCGGGAACGCGCAGTCCGGCGGCGCCGAGCTTCTTGCGGTCCTCGCGGTTCGAGAGATAGACGTGGAGAACCTCGGTCGAGCCGAGACCTTCGACGATCTCCAAGCCGGTCAGGCTCTTCCAACCGTTGAAGACCTCCGCCGAGAGCACCTCGGCCGCGGAAACCGCGAGCCGCAGTGACGAGACGTCGGCCTGCTTCGCACCCTCGGCCTTGGTGAGCGCGGTGTAGAGCGTCGGCAGGCCGAAGAACACGGTCGGTCGGAAGCGGCCGATCGCATCGAAGATGGCGGCGGGTTTCGGCTGGCCGGGCAGCAGCAGCGTCGTCGCTCCGGCCGAGAATGGAAAAGTGATCGCATTGCCGAAGCCGTAGGCGAAGAAGATCTTGGGCACCGAGAAGCAGATGTCGTCCGGCTTGAGCCGCAGCACGTTGCGGGCGAACGCCTGCTCGCTATAGGCCATGTCGTGCTGCAGATGGACGATGCCCTTGGGGCGTCCGGTCGAGCCGGACGAATACATCCAGAATGCCATCTCGTCGCGGTGGGTGTCGGCCTCCGCCAACTGATCGGTGAAGTTGGACAGCCACGCATCGACCGCGACCGTCGTTGCGACGGCGGTGGCCGGCGCCTCGCCATTGACGACGACCAGTGTGCGCAGCGCGGTCTCGGCGCAGGCCTGTGCGTCGAACCGTGCGGCAAACTCGGCGTCGGCGACCGCGATCTTGGCGCCGGAATCAGCGAGATAGAATTGCAGCAGATCCGGCGGCGTCAATGTGTTGATCAGCAGCGGCACGAAGCCGGCGCGCACTGCGCCGAAGAACGCGGCCGGATAGGCCGGTGTATCGTCGAGGAACAGCAGGACCCGGTCGCCGCGGCTGAGCCCGAGCGCGGTGAAGCCGTTGCCCCAACGGCAGGCGTCGGCACACAGCTCGGCATAGCTGCGCTGGCCGGCCGGACCGATCAGCGCAGTCTTGTTGGCGTTGCCCTTGGCGAGGTTGTCGAACAGCACGCGGCTGGCATTGTAGCGGGCGGGAATTGCGAAGCCGATCTCGCGCGCGCCGGCGCTGTCGCGCGGAACCTGGTCGGCGATCTCTCTGGTCATGCGCGCGCTCCCGTGTTCCGAGATGCCTCGTAGCGGGCCATGAACCGCGGAGCCATCGCGCGCAGCCTGGTATCATCGATGCGCCCGGACCGGGTGATGTAGCTGTGGGCAAAATCCAACAGGCCGAGCGTCATGTGAGCCGGGAAGGACTCATACCAGTCGCTGCTGGTCCGGGCCGCCGTCACCAGCTTCTTTACGATCGGCTGGCGCTCGGCCTGATAGCGGGCGAGGCCGTCCGAGAGGCTGGTCTCGGCATCGAGCGCCTTGGCGAGCGCGATCGCGTCCTCGATCGCCAGCCGCGTCCCGGAGCCGATCGAGAAGTGCGCCGTATGCAGCGCGTCGCCGATCAGCACCATGTTCCGGTGCCACCAGTGCTCATTCCAGACCCAAGGGAAATTGCGCCATACCGATCGGTTGGAGACCAGCGCGTGACCGTCGAGCGTGGCGGCGAACACCTGCTCGCAAACGCGCCGGGATTCATCGACCGACATCTCGGCGAAGCCATGGGCGTGCCACGTGGCGCGATCGCATTCGACCAGGAACGTGCTCATGTCCGGCGAATAGCGATAATGGTGCGCGTTGAAGCTGCCGCGGTCGGTCGCGACGAAGGTCTGCGACAGCGTGGCAAAGGTCTTCGACGTGCCGTACCATGCGAACTTGTTGCTGGAGTAGGAGACGGAGAAGCCGAAATCGCCTTCGAAGCTGCGGCGAACCAGCGAGTTCAGCCCGTCGGCAGCGATGATGAGGTCGTAGCCTGCGAGCTGGTCCAGCGACTGGATGGTCGTGCCGTAGCGGGCGACGACGCCGACGCTCTCGGCGCGGGCCTGCAGCAGCTTCAACAGCTCGAGCCGGCCGATCGCGGAAAAGCCGACGCCGTCGATCTCGACAGTCTCGCCGCGCAGATTGAGCGTGATGTTGCGCCAGCTCTCCATGTGCGGCGCGATCGCGTCCACGGTGTCGGGATCGTCGGCGCGCAGGAATTCGAGCGCCTGATCGGAGAACACGACGCCAAAGCCCCAGGTCGCCCCGGCCGGATTCTGCTCGAACAGATCGACCACGGCGGCGGGGTGCCGCTTCTTCCAAAGATAGGCGAAATACAGCCCGCCAGGGCCGCCGCCGAGCACGGCGATGCGCAAGGGCGTCCTCCGAATTGACAGTATACTGTTTATTTTGGATCGGAGACTAATCCCTCATCTCGATCGAGGCCAGGGAAATCTTATTGCTGGAGATCGGGTCGCCGGCCGCAGGTCATTTCGGCGGGCCTCTGCCGAAGATCGCGTCGAGCGCGGCGAAATAGGTGCTTTCGACCAGCTCCGGCGCATGCCGGCCGAGCGCCTCCATCTTCACGCCCGAATTGATCTCGAGCACCTGCCAGCGTCCATCGGCCAGCACGAGGTCGACCGATGCGTAGCGGATGCCGATGACGCCTGCCGCCGCGGTGGCGAGTGCGGCACAAAGGTCCCGCTCCGCGCCTGGTTCGAGCAGCACGGGCTGAGCTCCGAATTCGAGATTGTGCCGCCAGCTCAGCAGGCGCTGCTCGCCGCGCGGCACGACGGCGCGCAAGGCCGACGCGTCGAATTCCGCATCGAGGCGTCGCAGGAGTTGCGCGTGCCCCGTGGCCGGAGTGGCCGCCAGCGCGAGGTCGAGGAGCGGCTGCACGCCGTCGCCGGTCACGATGGGGCGCTGCTTGCGGTAGATGATCAGGGACGCGTCATCGAGCTGCACGACACGAACTTCGTCGACGATGTCCATGAGCGGCGCGATCGCGACATTCGCGCCGGTCTCGAAGATGCTGTTCGCTGCGCGCAGCAGGTCATCCTTCGCCGTGACGCGGACCACCGACCGTCCCGAGGTCCCCTCGTTGGGCTTGACCACCAGCCCGCGCGGATGCGTTTCGAGCAGCGCCAGCGCGGCCTCAGCCGTCTGCCCGGACTGGCCGCCGAGGGCCGGCGCCAGAAAGAATGCGTGTGGAACCGCGGCAATCCCGTCGGCTCTCAGCAGCGCCGAGGTCGCCGCCTTGTCGCAGGCCAGTCTGTGCGCCACCGCACTGTTCAGGCCGAGATCATAGCCGAAGATCAGGTGACGCCGGGTGGCATCCTCGAGCACCAGCAGCCAGCCGTCCTCCCGCACGTCGAGCGCGATGCCTCGTTCGGCGCAGTAGCGGGTGATGGCGGCGAGCTGGGCCTGCGGATGGTTAATCATTGCTCAAGGATTGGGCCAGAGATGCGGAATTAAAGTGCTGGAAAATCGGAATATCGGCAAGTAAATTACCCATATCGTTTGTGTACGAACGAACAGCCGATCGAGGCGAATCCGGACATCAGCCGGCATGCATTTGATCGTGATCAATGGTGCGTCCATGCGGGTTGATTATTCGCTGTTTTCACGTACATCAGGCGCCGAAATCGCTGGATCTATAGGGGTTTTGCGGTCCTGCCTCCGTCACGACTTGTTTCTTCCAACTTCAGCCCACGTGAAAAAACAAACGACATGAGCGCGTTCTATAAAGAGAAAGTTCTTTCCGTTCACCACTGGACGGACACCCTGTTCTCCTTCCGAGCCACCCGCGATGCGGGCTTCCGCTTCCAGAATGGTCAGTTCGCGATGATCGGCCTCGAGGTCGAGGGCCGCCCGCTGCTGCGCGCCTACAGCATGGCCAGCGCCAATCACGAGGAGGAACTCGAGTTCTTCAGCATCAAGGTGCAAGACGGCCCGCTGACCTCCCGGCTGCAGAAGATCAAGGAAGGCGACACCATCCTGGTCGGCCGCAAGGCGACCGGCACGCTGATCCCCGACAACCTGCTGCCCGGCAGCCGGCTTCTGCTGCTGTCGACCGGCACCGGCCTTGCCCCGTTCGCCAGCCTGATCAAGGACCCCGACGTCTACGAGCGGTTCGAGAGCATCGTGCTGGTCCATGGCTGCCGCCAGGTCGCCGAGCTCGCCTATGGCGAGAGCGTCGTCGCCAAGCTGCGCGAGGACGAGTTGTTCGGAGAACTGCTCGACGGCAAGCTGCAGTATTATCCGACCGTCACACGCGAGCCGTTCCGCAACCGTGGCCGCATCACCGACCTGATCTCGTCGCAGCAGCTGTTCAACGATATCGGCCAGCATGAGCTCGATATCGCCAAGGACCGTATCATGATGTGCGGCAGCCCGGCGATGCTGGAGGAGCTCAAGACCATGTTCGAGTCGCGCGGCTTCCTCGAAGGCAGCGGCAACGAGCCGGGCCATTTCGTGATCGAGAAGGCCTTCGTCGAGCGCTGAGCCGTCGCCCCTTCGTCTCCGACTTTTCTGAAAGAGCGCCTCGACGCAATCGGGGCGCTCTTTTCGTTGGCAATATCCTCCTTGCGCGTTTCGAAGCGGCTGTGCGATTTTCGGCAGCAAGACCGGACCTGCAGACGTCCGGCGCGACACAGGGAGGGGACTTGGATTGCCTGAGCGGCGGCCATCCCCGATACAATAAGGGGTACGGCCATGGATTCCATCGTTCGCAGGCAGACGCTCGGTGACCTCCTGCGGCGGAGCGCGGCGCGCACGCCGGGAAAGACGGCCGTGATCTGCGGCGAGGTCAGCTGGACCTACGCCGAGTTCAACGCCATCGTCGACCGCCTCGCGGCCGGCCTCGCCACCCGCGGTGTCGGCAAGGGCGAGCGCGTGGCCATCCTCGCCCGCAATTCGCATGCCTTCGCGGCCTTGCGCTTCGCGCTGGCGCGGCTCGGCGCCGTGCTGGTGCCGATCAACTTCATGCTCAAGCCCGAGGAGGTTGCCTACATCCTCAAGCATGCCGGCGCGCGGCTGCTGGCGACCGACAGCGGCTTTGCCGGCGTGGCCCGCGCCGCCAAGACGCTGGTGCCGGCGGTCGAGCAGATGATCTGGCTGCCGTCGGAAGGTCCGAGCGAGCGGCAAAGCGACATGATCGACTTTGCGGAGCTCGCGGCGTCGACGGCGACGGTGCCTGCCGTCGAGATCGCCGGAAGCGACGTCGCGCAGATCGTCTACACCTCTGGTACGGAGTCGCTGCCGAAGGGCGCCATGCTCACCCATGACGCCGTCATTTGGCAGTATGTGAGCTGTATCGTCGATGCTGGCATCGCCGCCGATGACGTCACCCTGCACGCGCTGCCGCTGTATCATTGCGCGCAGCTCGACGTGTTCTTCGGCCCTTCGATCTATGTCGGCGCGACCAACATCATCACGGCGTTTCCGACGCCCGACAATCTGCTGCCGCTGATCGCGAAATATCGGATCACATCGTTCTTCGCGCCGCCCACCGTCTGGATCTCGATCCTGCGCTCGCCGCTGTTCGAGACCACCGACGTATCCACTTTGCGCAAGGGCTATTACGGCGCCTCGATCATGCCGGTCGAGGTGCTGCGCGAGCTGGCGCAGCGGCTGCCCAAGGTGCGGCTGTGGAATCTCTACGGCCAGACCGAGATCGCTCCGCTGGCGACGATGCTCGGACCCGAGGATCAACTGCGCAAGCCGGGCTCTTGCGGCCGCGCCGTGCTCAACGTCGAGACGCGGGTCGTCGATGACGACATGAATGATGTCGCACCAGGCGAGGTCGGCGAGGTCGTGCACCGCTCGCCGCATCTGATGCTCGGCTACTTCCACGACGACGAGCGCACCGCCGCCGCCTTCCAGGGCGACTGGTTTCACTCCGGCGATCTCGCGACCATCGACGGGGAAGGCTACATCACCATCGTCGATCGCAAGAAGGACATGATCAAGACCGGCGGTGAGAACGTCGCCAGCCGCGAGGTCGAGGAGGCGCTCTATCTGATCCCGGAAGTGTCGGAGGTCGCCGTCGTCGGCCTGCCGCATCCGCGCTGGGTCGAGGCCGTTGTGGCGATGGTCGTGGTCAAGTCCGGCTGTGAGCTGACCGAGGCGGCCGTGCTCGAGCAGGCTTCGGCCAGGCTGGCCTCGTTCAAGACGCCGAAGCGGATCGTGTTCGTCGATGCGCTGCCCAAGAACCCCAGCGGCAAGCTGCTGAAGCGGCAGTTGCGCGAGACGCATTCGGGGCTGTTTGCGCAGGGGTAAGCGGCTGCCGTCGTCGAGCAACGCGTAGCGGCGCCGGGAGTCCCGGAGGCCGGCCCGGCGCTGCGGCTCGATCCCGCAGCGCGGCAGTCGATAGAAGGCGGCTATCGACGTTGTGATATGATCGATGGCCGATTGCGCGCGCTTGTGTAACGATTGCTTCGCGATATCAGTAGTATCGTGATCATCGATCTTCCACGAGCCGCCCCGAGGCCTTCCATGGATACGCTGCTGCTCCCGTTTTCGCCGCGCTTCATCGTGCTGACGATCTGCGCCACGGCGACCGCTTTGCTGCTGATCCTCGGCATCTACGACCGCAAGATCTTCGATCTCGTCCTGATCCCGCTGTTGATCTTCGGCGCGCTCACCCTGCTCGGCGTGCGCGACCTCATGCAGAAGAGCCACGCGGTGCTGCGCAACTACCCGATCGCGGCACACCTGCGTTTCCTGCTCGAGGAGATGCGGCCTGAGATGCGGCAGTATTTCTTCGAGAGCGAGAAGGACGGCATGCCGTTCTCGCGCGACACCCGTGCGGTGGTCTATCAGCGCGCCAAGATGGTGCTCGACAAGCGCCCGTTCGGCACCCAGGAAGACGTCTACCGCGAGGGCTATGAATGGATGCACCATTCGATGTCGCCCAAGCCGCGTGCGGAGGAAAAATACCGCATCACCATCGGCGGCCCCGACTGCGCAAAACCCTATTCCGCCTCGGTGTTCAACATCTCGGCGATGAGCTTTGGCGCCCTGAGCCCGAATGCGGTGCGCGCACTCAATGGTGGCGCCAAGCGCGGCGGCTTCGCGCACGACACCGGCGAGGGCGGCTTCAGCCCGTACCATGCCGAGATGGGCGGCGACATCATCTGGGAGATCGGATCCGGCTATTTCGGCTGCCGCCGCCATGACGGCACGTTCGACCCCGACGCGTTCGCGCGGGTCGCAGCCGCCGAGCAGATCAAGATGGTCGAGCTCAAGATCAGCCAGGGCGCCAAGCCCGGCCACGGCGGCGTGCTGCCGGCGGCGAAGGTGTCCGAGGAGATCTCCAAGATCCGCGGCGTCGCGATGGGCGAGGACTGCATCTCGCCGGCGGCGCACCGCGCGTTCTCGACGCCAATCGGGATGATGCAGTTCATCGGCGAGATGCGGCGGCTGTCGGGCGGCAAGCCGGCCGGCTTCAAGCTGTGCATTGGCCATCCCTGGGAGTTCCTTGCGATCTGCAAGGCGATGCTGGAGACCGGCATCTATCCCGACTTCATCGTGGTCGACGGCAATGAGGGCGGCACCGGCGCGGCGCCGCTGGAGTTCATGGACCACCTCGGCATGCCGATGCGCGAGGGCGTCAATTTCGTGCACAATGCGCTGGTCGGGCTGAACGTCCGCGATCGTATCAAGATCGGCGCCTCCGGCAAGATCGCCACCGCCTTCGACATGGCGCGCGCGATGTCGATCGGCGCCGACTGGTGCAACTCGGCGCGCGGCTTCATGTTCGCGCTCGGCTGCATCCAGTCCTTGAGCTGCCACACCGACCGCTGCCCGACGGGCGTCGCGACGCAGGATCCGACGCGCGCCCGCGCGCTGGTCGTGCCGCACAAGCTCGACCGCGTCTACAACTATCATCACGCGACCCTGCATGCGCTGGCCGAGCTGCTCGCCGCCGCCGGCCTCGAGCATCCGCAGGATCTGCGGCCCATCCACTTCTCACAGCGGACGTCGACCACCGATGTCTCCTCCTTTGCCAAGCTGTATCCATCGCTGCGGCCGGGCGAACTGCTCGAGGGCACCCAGGACGTCCGCTTCCGCGACGCCTGGGCGATGGCGCGAGCCGATACGTTTGCGGCGGTGCAGTGAAACGCCTTGCGTGATCGTTCTTGGGAACTTTCCGGCTCCAATTCCATCTAAGCCACGTGTACTCAGCTTGGATGATCGACAATGCCTTGGACCACAGCGACCACGGTCTCCGCGGCGACGAGCGGCGAGGATGACCTGATCCGACGGGCGAAAGCCCGCGACGAGGCGGCCATTCGGGCCATCCTGCAGGCCAACAACCGCCGCCTGTTCCGGATCGCCCGCGGCATCCTGCGCAACGACAGCGAGGCGGAGGACGTCGTGCAGGAAACCTATGTCCGGGCACTCACCCACCTGGACGCGTTTCGCGGCCAGTCCAGCCTGTCGACGTGGCTGGTTCGCATCGCGATGAACGAGGCGATGGGGCGGCTGCGCGGGCGGCGACCGGCACTGCAACTGGATGCGGAGCGAGAGAACAAGCCTCGGGCCGAGGTGATCCAATTTCCCGCCACGTCGAGCGATCCGGAGAAGTCGGTGGCACAGCGCCAGATCCAGGCCGTCGTCGAGCGGGCGATCGATGACCTGTCCGAGCCGTTTCGCCTGGTGTTCATCGCCCGCGTGATCGAGGAGATGAGCATCGACGAGACGGCGGACTTGCTCGGATTGAAGCCCGAGACCGTGAAGACGCGCCTGCATCGCGCCCGCGGCATGTTGCGCGAGAACGTCGAAAAAGAGATCGGTCCCGTCCTTCTGGACGCGTTTCCCTTCGCCGGCCCGCGTTGCGAGCGGCTGACCGAGGCCGTGCTCGATCGTCTTCGACGTCCGACCTGAAGATTCCCGGGAACGTCGGCTCCCGCTTTTCATCCAATCCCTGTGCAGTCATTCACCCGCCGGCCACGAGGTCCGGCGGCACAGGAGATCAGAACCATGTTCAAGCATATCGGTACGATCGCCCTCGCGCTCTGCCTCACGAGCAGCGTCGCCCTGTCGCAGGGCGCCAAGCTCAGCGATCCGCAGATCGCGCATATCGCTTACACCGCCGGCGAAATCGACATCAAGGCGGCGAAGCAGGCCTTGGACAAGTCCGGCAGCAAGGAGGTCAAGGAGTTCGCGCAAGGCATGGTGCGGGACCACGAGGCGGTCAACAAGCAGGCCCTCGCCCTGGTCAAGAAGCTGAAAGTGACGCCGGAAGACAACGACACCAGCCGCGCGCTGTCGAAGCAGGCGAGCGAGAAGCTCGACGAGCTCAGCAAGCTCAAGGGCGCGGCATTCGACAAGGCCTATATCGCCAACGAGGTCGCCTACCACAAGACGGTGAACGGCGCGCTGGAGACGCAGCTCATTCCGTCCGCAACCAACGCCGAGCTGAAGGAGTTGCTGCAGACCGGCTTGAAGCTCTTCCAGGGCCACGAGCAGCACGCCGAGCATGTCGCGGCGGATCTGAAGTAGGACGATCCGATGCTGTCAGGACGCATCACTCTCGTGAGTGTGGTTGTGCTCGCCGCCATGAGCGTTCCGGCGCGCGCTGCCACGATCCGGATCTTGGTGGACAAGCTCGAATTCTCGCCGGCCGCGGCTTCGGCCAAGGTCGGCGATACCGTCGAATGGGTCAACAAGGATGCGCTGGCTCATACGGCCACGGCGCGGGATGGCGCCTTCGATGTCACTTTGCCGCCGAGCAAGACGGTGAGCTCGGTCCTCAAGAAGGCGGGCACGGTCGACTACTACTGCCGCTTTCATCCCAACATGAAGGCGACACTGACCATCGCGCCGTGACGCCGTTGGCCTCAATGCGGGTTCTCCAGGCTGAAGGTCTCGGACTGCTCGTCATAGGCGAACAGCTCGGCATAGCGGCCCCATGACACGATGGTGTGCAAGGTCTCGTCGGCGTAGTGCTCGGACATGTAGTCCTCGAGCTCGATGCGGAAGCGCGCAGCCGGGGCGGCGTGCGAGGGGCGGTCGTCGAGCACGCGGCGGATCAGCCCCATCAGCGGCACGTTCTCCATCAAATGCTTCGCGAACAGCTTCTTGCGCTCGTCGGTCTCCTGATGGGCGAACCGCCGTCCGTCCTCGGTCAAGGTCAGGTCGCCTTCACTGAGCTGGGCGAAGCGCAAGAGCTGCAGCGCCTCGGCCAGCGGAAAGATCTCGTCGACCTCGAGCTGCAGATGGCCCGCCAGCACCGGCAGGTCGGCATGCCCATTATAGGGTTCGCCGGCTAGCGTCTCGATCAGGCCGGAGATCGAGTTCGACGACACGTGGTTGAGCACCATGCCGACGCCGGCGCTGGCGGTGCTCGGCAGCTTCGGCTCGGGCCGCTGCGTCATGCGGGCATAGAGACTGTCGACGAGCTGGCGGAACGCGGGATCGAGCCGGTTGCGCGGATGCGGCAGGTCGATCCTGAACTCGGCGGCGACGCGGCCGGGATTGGACGAGAACACCAGGACGCGGTCGCACATCAGCACCGCTTCCTCGATGTTGTGCGTCACCATCAGCACCGACTTGATCGGCAGCCGGCCGTCGGTCCAGAGATCGACGAGGTCGGTGCGCAGCGTCTCGGCGGTGAGCACGTCGAGCGCCGAGAACGGTTCATCCATCAGCAGGAGGTCAGGATGCACGACGAGCGCGCGGGCGAAGCCGACGCGCTGGCGCATGCCGCCGGACAGCTCCTTCGGAAAAGCCGATTCGAAACCGTCGAGACCTATCAGGTCGATCGCGGCCAGCGCGCGTTTGCGCCGCTCGGCACTGTCGACACCGAGCGCCTCCAGGCCGAGTTCGACGTTTTGCAGCACGGTGAGCCAGGGAAACAGCGCGAACGACTGGAACACCATGGCGACGCCAACAGGGGGGCCGGCGATGATCTCGCCGCGGCATCGTGCTTCGCCTGAGGATGGCGACACCAGGCCGGCGATGATCCGCAGCAGGGTCGACTTGCCCGAGCCGGAGCGTCCGAGCAGGCCGACGATTTCGCCGGCTCGGATCGTGAGGTCGACCTTCTCCAGCACGACGAGATCCTCGCCGCTGCCCTTCGGGAAGAGCCGGCTGACGCTCTTGATCTCGATCAGCGATGTGTCCTTGACCTGGTCGCGCATGATGATCTCTCCCGGTCAGCCGAGCCGCAGCCGGCGCTCGCCGAAGGCATAGAGCGGCCGCCACAGCAGCCGGTTGAACAGAGTGACGAGGATGCACATCACGGCAATGCCGAGTACCACGCGCGGAAAGTCGCCGCGCTCCGTCGCCGCGGCGATGTAGGCGCCGAGCCCCGACGCCGTCAGATGCGTGTCGCCCCAGCTCGCGACCTCGGCGACGATCGCCGCGTTCCATGAGCCGCCCGAGGCGGTGATGGCGCCGGTGATGTAATAGGGGAAAATTCCGGGCAGCACGACCTTGAACCACCAGCGCCAGCCGGTCAGGTGCAGGCTCGCGGCCGCCTCGCGCAGGTCGGTCGGGAAGGCGCTGGCACCGGCGATGACGTTGAATAGGATGTACCATTGCGTGCCCAGGATCATCAGCGGGCTCAGCCAGACATTGGCGTCGAGGCGAAAGCGCACGATCAGCACGACGAACACCGGGAAGGCGAGGTTGGCCGGGAAGGCGGCGAGGAACTGCGCCAGCGGCTGGATGCGCTCAGCGAGCTTGGGCCGCAGCCCGATCCAGACGCCGACGGGGACCCAGATCAGCGACGCCAGCCCGATCAGCACCACCACGCGGATCAGCGTGATCAGGCCATAGCCGATGGCGGAGAGGACATCGGCGGGCGCCAGCGTGGCCGAGAGGTAGAGATACGTCTTCCAGCCGGCATAGGCGCAACCGAGAACGACGACGGCGAGCCAGAGGCCGTCGACGAGCTGCGACGGTGGCGCGTGCCGCGCCGGGCCGCTCCAGGTTTTAGGCCAGTTGATCCGCAGGTTCGAGACGGCGCGATTGACCGCGGCGAACGGGACGGACAGCGAGCGCAGCGCGCGGGTGCGCCGGAACAGGTCGAGCATCCACGAGCTCGGCGGATTGCCCGAGGCGGTCTGCTCGAAGCGGAATTTGTCGGCCCAGGCCACGATCGGACGGAACAGCAGCTGATCGTAGGCGGTGATGACCAGCAGCATGGTCAGCAGCGCGGCGCCGATCGCGGCGAGATCCTTCTGCTGAATTGCCAGCGCGACGTAGGAGCCGATGCCGGGCAGGGTGACGGTGGTGTTGCCGACCGTGATCGCCTCGGAGGCCACGACGAAGAACCATCCGCCGGACATCGACATCATCGCATTCCAGATCAGGCCGGGCATCGCATAGGGGACGTCGAGCCGCCAGAAGCGCTGCCAGCCGGAGAGGTGGAAGCTGCGCGTCGCCTCCTCCAGATCCTTCGGCACGTTGCGCATCGACTGGTACATGCTGAAGGTCATGTTCCAGGCCTGGCTGGTGAAGATCGCGAACACGCAGGCGAGCTCGGCGCCGAGCACCTTGCCGGGGAGCAGGTTCATGAAGAACACGACGGTGAAGGTGAGGAAGCCGAGGATCGGCACCGACTGCAGGATGTCGAGCAGCGGGATCAGCACGATCTCGGCGCGCCGGCTCTTGGCCGCCAGCGCGGCGTAGACGAAGGTGAACACGAGCGAGCACGCGATCGCGAGCAGCATGCGCAAGGTCGTGCGCAGCGCGTAGAGCGGAAGGTTGGCCGGATCGAGCGACACCGGGGCGGTATCCAGCGCCGACAGCGGCTGGGTGGTCTGCTCGCCGCCATAGACGATCAGCACCATCGCGCCCACCACGATCACCAGCGCGACCACGTCCCAGATGTTGGGACGGACGGCGTCGCGCAGCACTGTGGTCCGGAGCTCCTGAAGCATCATCGGCGTGTCTCGTCTCGTCGTCCGCAGCCATCGGCGGTGGCTGCGGACGGTGCTTGTCATGGCGTATGGGCTGGTTCGCGCCGGCTGGGGCTGCCGACCGAATCCGTACCCTAAGTGCCCTGTGTGATGGTTTGATATCAAGCGGCGGCGGCCGGGATCCGGTACCACATGTCGGCCTATCAAAGGATACGCAGGCCGCGTCTTCACGTTCCCGCGACATCGGCTGTCCGGGGTATGCCTGATCGCGCGCCACTCGCTCGATCTGCGCCTCCGCCGCGTGCGAGGGAGGTCGCATCGCATGGCAGATGCGAAGCGGGTGCGAGAATGCTCCGGCGGGGCGCACTGTCGTTGCGGCGACAGCACGGGTTCAGCTACCCCACATTCGGCTCGCCGCCCTCCGGCGCGAGCCTGGTCGCCAGGATCTTGTCGATGCGGCGGCCGTCGAGGTCGATGATCTCGAAGCGCCACCCCTGCAGCTCGAAGCTCTGGCCGACCTCGGGCACGCTGCCGAAGTGCTGCAGCACCAGGCCGGCGACGGTGTGATAGCCGCGATGTGGCGGCACCTCGATGGCGAGGACGTCGGCGAACTCGTCGAGCGGCATCCAGCCGGAGACCAGCAGCGAGCCGTCGTCGCGGCGGACGCAGGCGGGCTCGGGGGGACCCTGCTCGGACGAGAATGCGCCGACGATCGACTCCAGAATATCCGCCGCGGTCACGACGCCTTCGAACGCGCCGTATTCGTCGTGGACCAGCCCCATATGCACGGGCGCTACCTTGAGGATCGCGATCACGTCGCGCGCATCGACGGTGGAGGGAATGATCGGCACCTCGCGCACGAGGTTGCGCAGGTCCGGCGTCTCGTCGCGCAGATAGGCCGCCAGCAGGTCCTTGGCCTGGAGCACGCCGATCGGACGGTCGCGCTCGCCGTCCGACACCGGCAGGCGCGAATGCGGGCTCCTGGCGAGCAGCTCGCGAATGGTCTTGGGATCGTCGTTGAGGTCGACGACGTCGACCTCGGGACGCGGCGTCATGATGGCGCCGACCGGGCGGTCGCCGAGCCGCATCACGCCCGCGATCATCTCCTTCTCGCCCGGCTCGAGCACGCCGGCAGTCTCGGCCTCGCGCACCAGATGATGGATCTCCGCCTCCGAGACCTTCTCCTCGGCCTCGCCGGAACGGCCGAGCAGCGTCAGGATCAGCTTGCCGGAAAGGTCGAGCAGGACCACCAGCGGCAGCGACACCTTGGCGAGCACCTGCATGGCCGGCGCGACGCGGACGGCAATCGCCTCGGGATCACGCAGCGCGAGCTGCTTCGGCACCAGCTCGCCGACGATCAGCGTGGCATAGGTGATGATGGTGACGACCAGGCCGACGCCGACGATGTCGGCGACGGAAGCCGACAGGCCGAGCTCCAGCAGCGATTGCGTCAGGCGCTGGCCGAGCGTGGCGCCCGAGAACGCGCCGGAGAGCACGCCTACCAGGGTGATGCCGATCTGCACCGTCGACAGGAACCGCCCCGGGTCGGACGCCAGCGTCAGCGCCCGCCGCGCGCCGGACACGCCTTTCTCGGCCAGCATGGCCAGCCGGGCCGGCCGCGACGAGACGATCGCGAGTTCGGACATCGACAACAGCCCGTTGACGACGATGAGGACGACGATGATGGCGAGTTCGACTGAGAGCATTTCGACCTGTGAGCGCCCGAAGGGGCGGGGAATGGAGACAGGTCCTAGCATATGGGGATGGCAAGCGCCCAATGCCGCATTGCGGTAAGCGCATGGGGGACTGCACCCTGGCGGCAGGTCAGCTTGGCGCACCGACGGGCGCATCATCCTCCGCTGTCGTCCCGGCCTTGAGCCCGGACGACACCCATTCTTGGCGCGAATTGTGGCTCTCATCGGCGCTCGACTGCAGGCCTCGACGGCGGCGCAGCCTGTCGCCCTCAGAAATCTCCGTGCAACCGCCCGGAGAAGATCGACACCGGGCCGCGGTCGGCGTTGTAGGCGGGGTTGTTGACGAACTGGTAGTCCGCCGTGAAGGTCAGGTATTTGTTGATCGAGTAGGCGTAGTAGGCCTCGATGATGTTCTCGCGCCGATAGTTCAGCGCACCATCGCCGATCAGCGGGCCGAGGCCGCCGGCGGCGAGGAAGGCGCGGTGGTCGCGCGACAGCCCGTTGGTCACGCCGGCGAGGCCGATCGTATCATCGGGACGGCCCCAGCGCGTGCCCTTGATCGAGGTGCCGAACGACAGGCTGTTGTCGATGTCGGTGAAGGCCATGATCTCGGTCTTGCCGTCGTTCCAGCTCCAGCGGCCGAACAGGCCGAGCTCGTCTGACAGCGCCTGGTCGAAAGAGACGACGTAGCCGTATTTGGGGCGGCCGCGGCGGGTCTGGGTGATGTCGGCATTGAGCGCGGGATTGTCCAGCGTCTCGCGGTAGCTGCCGGAGAAGGTGTTGTTGAAGAAGCCGATGGTGCGCAGGTGGCCCGGCTGCGAGAACAGCTGATAGCGCGTCTCCAGCTCGACGACATAGCTGCCGCGCCTGAACACGTTCGTGTCGAAATTGTTGGAGTTCGAGGTGGCGTCGACCAGGAAATAGCCGGCGCGCAGCGCCCAGTTCCTCTGGTTCAGCTCGGCGGTGGCGCCATAGGTCAGGCCGAGCTTGTCGGCGGCGTAGTCGAAGGCGCCGGGCGCCCAGATCGACCAGTTCATGAAGTCCTTGCGCGCATCCTTGGCGTAGGCGTTGCCGTCGAACACGTCGAGCACCGGAAATTTGCCGATCTGCACCGTGAGACGCGAGATGTCCTGCTTGCCGGACAGCTGCAGCTGGCCGCTGCCGAGCTGCTCCTGCTCGCCGCCGAAGCCGAAGGTCTGGCGCAGGAACAGCCGCGAGGTGTTGTAGTGCGGATAGGGGAAGTCGGACTTCTGCGCTTCGCCATTGGGGAAGCCGCCGAGTCCGACGGTGTTGCTGAGGCCGAAGCCCTGCAGCAGCTCGGGATTGTAGTAGACCTCGCCGCCGTCCCACAGCCGCGCGTTGATGTACAGGCTGTTGCTCCAGGTCTCCTGGAATTGGCGCGCGGGTGTCAGGCTGTTGGCGCCGGTGTAGGCGGCGCGGAACGCCGGATAGCCCTGGCCGATCACGGTCGCCTGGCCGTGGATCTCCCAGCGGTCGGATTCGGGATCGGACGGATCGCTCTTGAGCTTCAGGTCGGGACCGCTGGCGAAGTCGAGCTTCCGGTTGAGCCCGACCCGCAGGGTCTGGAAGTCAAGTTGCGAATTGTAGCTGGCGCCGTTGGAGAAGCGGACGCCACCGTTCTCGAAATGGCTGTAGAGATATTCGAGGCGCCAGCTCCAATGCGGCGCAAAGCTGCGTTCGATGCCGGCGCCGGCGGCCCAGCCGAGCCGCGTCGTCAGCAGTTTCTCGGTGTCGCCGGCTGCATTGGTGTTGATGAAGCGGCCGCCGGTCCAGGCAAGTCCGCCGGTGGCATAGACCAGCCAGTCGCCCCTGATGTAGCCGACGCGGCCGCGGGCGGTGGCGACATAGTCCCACAGCTCCGAGACGTTCGAGCCGGGCGTGCCGAGCATCGCGACGGTGTGGTTGGAGGTGAGATAGTTCGGAAAGCTGAAATCGCCCTCGAGCCCGAGCAAGAGCCCGGAGCGGGTGACCCAGTTGTAGCCCGCCTGAACGCCGCCAGTGAGACCGCTGAAAGGGCTGCCGGTGCTGACCGTGCCGCTCGGGTCCGTCAGGGTCGCCCGGCCGTGGTCACGTGTATAGCCGGCATGGACGCCGACATAGAGGCCGGTCCAGTCGAACACCGTCTGCGCCATCCGGGCCTTGACCGGCAGGTCGGCGGCAGCGGCGGGGGCAGCGAGCGCGGCGATCATGGCGCCGGCCGCGATCACTTCCCGGGTGCAGTTCGAACGGATCATGGCGGCGGATTCCCAAGGCAAGGCAAACGACACAGGCAACGTCACAACTGATTGCCCGCGCACAGTCACGAGAAGATTACGGAGTCGTCGATGTTTGATCGGAAGTGTGGATGACACGCGGCAATTCAGGGATGATTTATATTGCGATTAATTCGCAAGAGCAAGCGTGGGGCGATCTGACCCGGTTTCTGATCGAGGGTGTTGCGCCCACGCAACAATCGGCCCGCCCGGGCGGCCGGGCGGGCTGTCGAGATCGCAGATCGGGGCAGGTAGACGCCCGGCCTTGGCGAATTTGGCGAGGCGAGCCTTGGCCGCGGCTGGGCGGGGCGCGACGAAAGCCCAGCATCAATAGCCGCAGGCCCTGACCCGGCCGACATACTGGCCGTAGACGTTGTACTGCGGCACCCAGCGGCAGTACCGATAGCCACCGCCATAGTAGTAGCCGTCGTTGCTGGCGGCGATGGCGCTGCCGACGACGGCGGCGCCGACGAGGCCGGCACCGACGCCCCAGCCCCAATGGTGATGATGGAAGCCGTTGGCCGCGGCAGGCGTCGACGTTGCGGCGATGCTGCCGGTCACGGCGAGAGCGGTCAGCGCGAGGGCGGCAATCTTGGTCTTGATCGACATGGTGAAGGCTCCTGTTTGTTGTTGCGGCGGCCGGCGTCGGCCGCTTGCCAAATTGGACGGAGCCTTTTCGAAACCGGTTCGAATCGCCTGATCGCGATCGACGCCGTTCGAAGATTCATCAGAAGATCCAGAGTGTTATCTCTGGCTCAGCCGCCCGACAGGGGGCCGCGGCCAAGCGCGTTCACGTCGAAGTTATCGATGTCGTCCAGCAGCGCACAGAACGCCCGCGCGCCGTGGTCGAGCACGCGCTCGCCCTTCTCCGCCGACGCCTGCGTGGCATCGCCGACCGCGCCGCCCGCATTCAGGTCCTGCGTCTGCCAGGCCATCGGCGCCGGCCGCTGCGTCGAGAGCACCTTGTAGGTCGTTTCCATCTCAGCGCCGCGCGAGGAGAATGCGGCGATCGCATCGCTGCGCACCAGCGTGGGATGGCGGGCCAGCATGATCGAGGTCTCGACGGCGCCGCCGTGAATGCCGTGCCGCAGCTCATCGGGCGAGAACAGGCCGTCGGGCGCACCGAAGCGCGACCACGACGTCGTCACCACCAGCATGCGGTGATCAGCGCGCAGATCCTGTGCGACCAGGGTCATCGCGGCACTGTTGCCGCCATGGCTGGTGACGATCACGAGCTTCCTGATCCCGGCGCGCGCGACGCTGTCGCCGAGCGCACGCCAGCTCCGCAGCGCGACCTCGGTCGGCATGGTCAGCGTGCCCGGATAGTCGATATGCTCGGTCGAGATCCCCACTGGCTGCACCGGCAGGACCGTCACCGGCAGCGCCGGCGGCAACAGCGCCCGCACCTGGGCGAGATAGGCCTCGGCGATGTAGACGTCGGTGCCGAGAGGCAGGTGCGGGCCGTGCTGCTCGGTGGCGGCGAGCGGCAGCACTGCGATCCAGCGCGCGCTCTCGGGCGTTCCCGCCTCGGACGTTGCCAAAGCGGGCCAGTGCAGCTCGGTCCAGTCGCGGGGCGGCAGGGTCATCGCGCGGGCAGTTTCCTTCGTCCGTGGGGCAGGGTAGGTATCGCTCGAACGATCTTAACATGTTCAGCCAGAAAGAACCGGGGAGACCAGACATGGCGCAGGCGCTTCTGCCGCGAACGTTAATGGCGGCATTGCTGGTCCTCGGCGGGACTTTGGGCGGGATGATCTCGGCGGCCCATGCCCAGACTCTGGACAAGGTCTCGTTCGGCACCAACTGGGTCGCCGAGGCCGAGCATGGCGGCTTCTTCCAGGCGGTCGCCGACGGCACCTACAAGCGCTACGGTCTGGACGTGACGATCGTGCCGGGCGGTCCGAACGAGAACAACCGCATGCTGCTGATCTCGGGCAAGATCGAGTTCTTCATGGCCGCGAACACGCTGATGTCGTTCGACGCGGTCGCCAACAACGTGCCGGTGGTGTCGATCGCGGCGATGTTCCAGAAGGACCCGCAGGTGTTCCTGACCCACCCGGAGTCCAGGATCACCAAGCTCGACGAGCTGAAGCCGCTGACCCTGTTCGTCTCCAAGGAAGGCATCTCCAGCTACTATCAATGGCTGAAATCGGAATACGGTTTCTCCGAGAAGAACGTCCGCCCCTACACGTTCAATCCGCAGCCCTTCATCGCCACGCCGCAGAGCGCAATGCAGGGCTATGTCACGTCGGAGCCGTTCGCGGTCGAGCGCGCCGCCGGCTTCAAGCCCGGCGTGATCCTGCTCGCAGACAACGGCTTCAACACCTATTCGACCCTGATCGAGACGCGCCGCGACCTGATCGAGAGCAAGCCGGACCTGGTGCAGCGTTTCGTCGATGCCTCGATCATCGGCTGGTACAACTACATCTACGGCGACAATTCCGCGGGCAATGCGCTGATCAAGAAGATGAACCCGGAGATGACCGACGACCTGCTGGCCTATTCGGTCGCCAAGATGAAGGAGTACGGCATCGTCGATTCCGGCGACAGCGTGGAGAAGGGCATCGGCGCCATGACGGAGGAGCGCATCGCCAGCTTCTTCGACAAGATGGTGCGGGCCGGCGTGGTCAAGTCGACGATCGACTATCGCAAGTCCTACACGTTGCGTTTCGTCAACAAGAGCGTCGGCATCGATCTCCGGCCGAAGAAGTAGGACGCTTGAGCGGCACTTTCAGCAAATGAGCTCACCCCTTTCGTCCGAGCGCGCCGTCGCGACCGCGGTACGCCTGCGCGGCGTCACCAAGGTGTACGAGTCCGGCGTCGCCGCGCTGGGGCCGATCGATCTGACCATCGCCAAAGGCGAGTTCGTCTCGCTGCTCGGCCCCTCCGGCTGCGGCAAGTCGACGGCGCTGCGGCTGATCGCAGGCCTCGCGCGCCCGAGCGGCGGCGCGGTCGATGTCGCGGCGTCCGCGTCCGAGACGCATCCGGGCCATCGCATCGGCTTCGTGTTCCAGGAGCCGACCTTGATGCCCTGGACCAGCGTGCGCGACAATGTCGGATTGCCGTTGAAGCTTGCGCATGTCCCGGCCATGGAGGCGCGGCCGCGGATCGATGCGGCCTTGGCGCAGGTCGGCCTGTCGGATTTTGCCGATGCTTTCCCGCGCGAATTGTCCGGCGGCATGAAGATGCGCGCCTCGCTGGCGCGGGCGCTGGTGACGCGGCCCGACATCCTGCTGATGGACGAGCCGTTCGCGGCCCTCGACGAGATCACGCGCTTTCGCCTCAACAACGACCTGCTGGCGCTGTGGCGCAGCCTGAACATGACCGTCCTGTTCGTCACCCATTCGGTGTTCGAGTCGGTCTACTTGTCGCAGCGCGTGCTGGTGATGACGGCGCGGCCCGGCCGGCTCAGTGCCGAAATCCGGATCGACGTCGACTCGCGCGATGATGCGTTCCGGGCCTCGCCGGACTACGCCGCATACTGCCGTCGCGTCTCCGACGCGTTGGCGCCGGCCTACACCGGAGTGCATGCGCTGTGAGCGGTGCCTCCGAGCGAGCGACATCCGTTGCGGGCGAGCGGCTGGCGAGCCTCGCCTTTCCGGCCTTGGTTTTCGTCGCAGCGATGACGGCGTGGGAGTTGGTGGTGCGCGTCAACGGCATCCAGCCCTATGTGCTGCCGGGCCCGCTGCTCATCCTGAAGACGTTGGTTGCCGACTGGGACATTCTGGCGCAGTCGCTGCTGACGACACTGGTCACCACGCTCGAAGGCTTCATCGCTGCCGCGCTCGGCGGCATCGCGCTGGCGCTGTTGTTCAACCAGTCGAGATGGCTGGAATGGGCGCTGTTTCCCTATGCCGTGGTGCTGCAGGTCACCCCCGTGATCGCGGTCGCGCCGCTGCTCCTGATCTATCTGCCGCAGCAGACCGCGGTGGTCGTATGCGCCTGGATCGTCGGCTTCTTCCCGGTGCTGTCCAACACCGCGCTCGGGCTCAACTCGGTCGATCGCAATCTCGCCGGCCTGTTCCAGCTCTACGGCGCCTCGCGCTGGCAGACCTTGCGCTATCTGAAATTGCCCGCCGCTCTGCCCTACATTCTCGGCGGTCTGCGCATCGCCGGCGGCCTGTCGCTGATCGGCGCCGTCGTCGCCGAGATCGCCGCGGGCAGCGCCGGCGCGGGCTCAGGGCTCGCCTATCGCATCGCCGAATCCGGCTATCGTCTCAACATACCCCGCATGTTCGCAGCGCTGGTGCTGCTGTCGGTCGCCGGGATTGTCATCTATGGCTTGCTGGCGCTAGTTTCGCACCTCGTTTTGCGGCGCTGGCACGAGAGCGCGCTTGGAAAGGACAACTGATGGCGGCTACTTCGTCTGACAAGATCGATGTTCTGATCTATGGGCCGCTGCGGCCGATCCTGGAGAAAGGGTTCCCGGACGGCTTCACCGTGCACCATGCGACGACGCAGGCCGATCTCGAAGCGCTGCCGGCGGACGTGAAAGGGCGGATCCGCGGCGTCGCCGTGACCTTCCACACCGTGAAGACCGATGCCGCCGTGATGGCGATGCTGCCGAAGCTGGAGATGATCGCAAGCTTCGGCGTCGGCTATGACCATATCGCGGCCGCCCATGCCGGCCAGCACGGCATCATCGTCACCAACACGCCGGACGTGCTGACCGAGGAGGTCGCCGACGTCGCGCTCGGCCTGCTGATCGCCACCTGCCGCGAGTTCATCAAGGCCGATCGCTTCGTGCGCTCCGGCGAGTGGATGTCGAAGCCCTATCCGCTGAGCGTCGGCTCGCTGCGCGACCGCACCGTCGGCATGGTCGGCATGGGCCGCATCGGCCAGGCGATCGCGCGCCGGCTCGAAGCCTCGCTGGTGCCGGTGGTCTATCACTCGCGCAACCCGGCGGCGGGCGTCACCAACAAGCACTATCCCGACCTGCTCGCGATGGCCAGGGACGTCGACACGCTCATCGTGATCGTGCCCGGCGGCGCCGGCACCAACAAAATCGTCAACGCCGAGGTGCTGAAGGCGCTGGGGCCGCGGGGCGTCGTCGTCAACGTCGCCCGCGGCTCGGTGATCGACGAGCAGGCTTTGGTCGCGGCGCTGAAGTCCGGCACGATTCTCGGGGCCGGCCTCGACGTGTTCGAGAAGGAGCCGGCGGTACCCGACGAGCTCAAGGCGATGGACAATGTCGTGCTGCTGCCACACATCGGCTCGGCTGCCATCGTAACCCGCAACGCGATGGATCAGCTGGTGGTCGACAATCTCAAGGTCTGGTTTGCCGGCAAGCCGCCGCTGACGCCCGTTCCGGAAACGCCGGTGAAAGGCCGCTGATGAAACGCTCGCTCCCAATGCTGATCGCGCTGCTGTCGTCAGTGGCGAGCGTCCCTGCCGTCGCGCAGGACGCCGCCGGCCTGAAGAAAGCGATGATCGGGCAGTGGGAGCTTGCGACCACCGAGCGCAGCAAGACCTGCGTCGTGACGTTGAAGCCGGACGCGGCGCCGCGCGGGCAGAAGCTCGAGCTGGAGCCGAGCTGCGCCGCCGCGCTGCCCTTCACCAAGGACATCGCCGGCTGGAACGTGAAGGGCCTCGACATCGTCAGTCTCCAGGCCGCCAATGGCGAAGCGGTGATCGACTTCACCGAGGTCGAGGCCGGCATCTTCGAGGGACTGCGCCAGGGCGAAGGCGTCTACATCCTGCAGAACCTGGCGGCGGCGCGGTCGCTGGCGAAATCGATGGACCAGATGATCGGCGACTGGGCGATGGTCCGCGGCAATGGCGCCACGATCTGCAGCCTGGTGCTGACCAACAACGACGCCGGCCACGACAATTTCCAAGTGTTCGTGAAGCCGAAATGCGACCCCATGATCGCAGCGTTCGCGCCGAGCCAGTGGCGGCTCGAGCACGGCCAGATGATGCTGATGTCGGACCGCGGCGAGACCTGGCGGTTCGAGGCGGACGACAATGCGCAGTGGCGGCTGGTGCCCGACAGCGCCAATCCGCTGATCATGCTCAGGCAGTAGGACGAGACGCGCGCCGTTGAGCGCCCTTGCCGCGCGGCGGGCAAGCTTCTTCCGGCATCGGATTTGGTTAACGGCCGGTTACACGCCTGTTCCACTGATTGGAACTTGTTGTTTACGCATCTTGCGTCTGATGGTTGTACTCCATCGAGGGGGACCGCCATGCGTGAGTTGTTGCGCCGGTTCAACAGGTCGCTGCCGTCGTTCAGCCTCAACGACAAGATCTCTGCGGCTGCGGCCGCGTTCGCCGTCCTGGTGATGCTGTCGACACTGGGCGCGCTGTCGGCGCTGCGCGAGCAGCGCCTGTTCTACGATCGGCTCGAAGCGCTTTCCATTGCAGCCCGCAACATCGAGCGCACCAACGCGCTGATCTACGCGGTCGTGATGGAATCGCGCGGCATCTACATGTCGTTGGACCGCACCGTCGCGCGGCGCTACGCCGATTCGCAGCTTGCGAAGATCGCGCAGCTGAGCAAGGTGGTCGACGAATGGGAAAGCCGGGTCACAGATGACGACGCCGCGCTGTTCGCCCCGTTCAGGAAGCGGATCGATCAGTTCGTCGCATTCCGCACCGAGATGGCGCGGCAGACGATCTCGGTCGGATCGTCGGCGGCGCGCGAGCTCGGCGACAATGACGAGAATCGCGCGGTGCGCACCGCGCTCAACGAGGACCTCGAGAAATTGTCGCGGCTCTATGCCGACCGCACCCGCGAGCTCGGCGAGGCGGCCGACGCGCGCGGCATGGCCGCGTTCTATCTGGGCGCGCTCGGGGCGGTGATCATCGTGCTGATCGCGGCCGCGGCGCTGGCGCTGCGCTGGGGCGTGCTGATGCCGCTGCTGGACATCGCCCGCGTCACCGACCGCATCGCCGCCGGCCGCATCAAGCTCAAGATTCCCCATGCGCGGCGCCATGACGAGATCGGACGGGTCGCCCATGCGGTGGAGACTTTCCAGAACGGCGCCTTCCGGATTCAGGAGCTCGAGCAGCACGAGGTCGAGATCGAGCGCCAGCACGCCGACATCCTGCGCGAGCACGAGCGGCTGGAGCAGGGCGCGCTCAGCAACCAGCAGCGTCTGGATGCCGCGGTCGCCAACATGGCCCAGGGCCTGATCATGCTCGACAGCTTCGGCTACGTGCTGATCGTCAACGAGCAGTACCGCATGCTCTACGGCCTTCCTGCCTCGGTTGCGAAGCCCGGTGCGCATGTACGCGAGATTCTCGCACATCGCGCCAAGCTGGGCCTGCTGCGCGAGAAGCCGTCGGAGTTCCTCGCCGCGCTACGGGAGCGCATGAAGGCGCGACGGGCCGAGATCGTCGAGGTCGAGCTCGCCGACGGCCGCATCATCCGCATCTCGGAGCGTCCGATGGACGGCGGCGGCTGGATCGCCACTCATGAGGATTTCACCGCGCAGCGCCGTGCCGAGCGCAAGCTCGCGCGCGCCGAATATTTCCTCGCCGCATTGCTGGAGAACATCCCGCAGGCGGTGCTGGCCAAGGATGCGCAGTCGCTGCGCTACATGTTCGTCAATCGCGCCGCCGAGCGCCTGTTCGGCGTGCCACGCACCGACATCATCGGCCGCACGCCGGGCGAACTGTTCTCCGCGCCGACCGGCGCAATCCTCGAGGAAGCCGCCCGCGACCAGCTCGCAGGGCGCGGCGACGATGAGCCGCGAGCCCATAGCATCCTCACACCCGGGAACGGTCCGCGCGACATCGTCGTGCGCCGGCTGCCGGTCTCGATCGGCGAGGGCGAGCCGAAATATCTCCTCAGCATCATCGAGGACCGCACCCAGGATCAGCGCGTGGCGGCATGATGCGTCACGTGGCAAGGCCGTGGATTGCCCTGCCTTGACGTCGCCTTGATCTGCATCAAGAACGGCCACGCCGGGCGGACTAGCGTGCCCGGAACGGAGGCCTGTCCATGATCCGACGTCTGGGGATTCCCTTTGCTACCCGCCTCGGCGCTGCGGCGCTGCTCACGCTCGCCGTCGTCGCGCCGGTGCATCAGGCTGCCGCGCAGGACGTACTCGGCGGAGCGATCCTCGGCGGCGCCGGCGGAGCGATCCTGGGCGGCGCGATCGGCGGCGGCCGGGGCGCTGCGATCGGCGCCGTGATCGGGGCCGGTACCGGAGCTGCAATCGCGGCCGATGGCGAGCGCCGTCGTGGCGGCTATTATTCCTATCGCAATGGCTGCTATTTGCAGCGCGGCGACGGCTCATGGGTCCGCGCACACCCGCGCTACTGCTACTAAGCCTTATCCGCCGGTCGAATCGGCCGCTTGGCGGCGCAACGAACGCGCGGCCGGTGGCTTTGTCGCGCGCTCCAGCGCGTTGATGACGCGCGGATCCTCGCAATGCGCGACGTTGAAGCGCATCATCGTCGCGGCGGATTGCGCCGCGCTGAAGACGTCGCCGGGCGCGAGCACCACGTGTTCATCGAGCGCGGCCTGGGCCACCTCGATTGCCGTACAGCCGTCCGGCAACCTGCACCACAGATGAAAGCCGCCGCGCGGCATCAGCCATGGGGCGATACCGATGCGCTGCAGCCGTGCCGCCACGCGCGGCCGTGCTCGCCCAAGCCGTGCGCGCAGCTCCTCGACGTGCTTGCGGTAGCTGCCGCTGGTCAGCACCTGGGTCAGGGTCTCCGCGGCGAATTGTCCGGGACCGCCGAAGCCGGTCGCGATCTGCAGGTCGATCAGCGGTTCGATCCAGTCCGCGCGCGCCGCGATGTATCCGCAGCGCACCGAGGCCGACAGTGTCTTGGAGAAGCTGCCGACCAGGATCACCCGCGTCAGCCCGTCGAGTGCGGCGAGCCGCGGCGACGGCTCGGGTTCGAAATCGCCGTAGATGTCGTCCTCGACGATGATCGTGTCATGCGCCGACGCGGCGTTGAGCAGCCGGTGCGCCGTCTGCAGCGACAGCGTCGCCCCGGTCGGATTGTGCAGGCCGGAATTGGTGATGTAGAGCCGCGGGCGCTCGGCCGCGAGTATCGCCTCGAACTGCGCGATGTCGGGTCCGCCCGGCGTCATCGGCACGCTGATGATCCGCGCCTGATGCGCGCGCAGCAGCGCGAGGAAGTTGAAATAGCAGGGATCGTCGACCAGCACGGCGTCGCCGGCACCCAGCAGCATGCGGCAGATCAGGTCGATCGCCTGCGTGCCGGACGAGGTCAGCACCAACTGCTCGCTGAACGCGTCGATGCCGATGCCGGCAAGGCGGCCCTGCAGCAGCCGTCGTAGCGCCGGCGATCCTCGCGCTCCGCCATAATCGCTCAGAACAGGGCCGGCGCTGCGCGCCAGCGCGCGGACCGCGCGCCGCAGCGCGTCCTGCGGCATCCACTCGGCCGGCAGCCAGCCGCAGCCGGGCGTCAGCGTTCCCGGTCCGGCGTCGAGCGACTGCCGCGACACCCAGAACGGGTCGACCGCGCGCGGACGGCGCGGCTCGCGATCGGCGAGGGCCAGCGGCGGCAGCGCCGTGTCGGCGACATAGAAGCCGGAGCCGCGCCGGGCACGGATCACGCCCTCGGCGGCGAGCCGGTCATAGGCCTCGACCACCGTGGCCGGCGACACGCCCATCGCCGCGGCGAAGGCGCGGATCGAGGGCAGGCGCTGGCCGGCGCTGAGCGCGCGCGTCGCCAGACGCTGCCGGATCGCATCGACCACGGCGATGGTCCGCGAGCCGCCTCGGCGGGAATCGGGCGTCCCTGGTCCCAAGTGTGTTGCCCTTTGCATCAGTACAGATTGTCAAAATTGTATCGGTCTGTCGCTGCCGCAACAAGCCCGATCGGGCTATGGGATCTGCAAGGAGGAGCCGTGCATGAAGGGATCGATCGAGGGCTGGGGGAGCGGCATCATCGGCATGACGATCTTCAGCGGCTCGCTGCCGGCGACGCGGGCGGCACTGGAGGGTTTTTCGCCGCTGTTCCTGACGGGCGCACGCGCGACACTCGCGGCCGTGCTGGGCGCGCTTTGTCTCACGCTGTTGCGGCAGCCGCTTCCCGGCCGGCGCGACCTGATGTCGCTGGCGGTCGTGTCGCTCGGTGTCGTCATCGGCTTTCCGCTGCTCACCGCCCTGGCGCTCCAGCACATCACCTCGGCCCATGCGATCGTGTTCGTCGGTCTGCTGCCGTTGTCGACCGCCTTGTTCGGCGTGCTGCGCGGCGGCGAGCGGCCGCGGCCGTTGTTCTGGCTGTTCGCAGCACTTGGCGCTGCGGCGGTCTCGGGCTTCGCCCTGTCGCGGGACGGCGTCGCGGCGCCGATCGGCGATCTCGCGATGATCGCTGCGATCGTCGTCTGCGGCCTGGGCTATGCCGAGGGCGCCATGCTCACCCGCCGGCTCGGCGGCTGGCAGGTGATCTCGTGGGCGCTGCTGTTGTCTGCACCGCTGATGCTGTCGATGGCGGTGCTGACGCTGCCCGGCGCGTCACACGACATCACGGCCGCGGCGTGGCTGGGCCTCGCCTACGTCTCCGTCTTCAGCATGTTCGTCGGCTTCGCCTTCTGGTACCGCGGGCTCGCGCGCGGCGGCACTGCGACGGTGGGCCAACTGCAACTGCTGCAGCCCTTCCTCGGCCTCGGTTTCGCGAGCCTGCTGCTGCATGAGCCGGTGTCGGCAACGATGATTGCCGCAGCCGGAATCGTCGTCCTCTGTGTGGCAATGGCGCGCCGCTGGGCATGAGCCGTCGGCGGCTATTTGCGATGATAGAGTCCAGTGAAGCTGACGCCGGCACCGCCGCAATCATTGTTGTCCTCGACCAGCAGAAGCGCGCCGATTCGCTGCAGGCGCACGCGGCACTCGTCGCCGGCATTCGGCCGCTCGAACGGTGTGCTGCCGTCGTCGACGAAGGCGATCAGGCCGCCCTTGGGCTCTGCCGTCGCGCCGAGCGATCCGTTGCGCAACTCGCGCCCGGCCGGCAACACCTGATCGCCTTCGATCCTGAGCCGGTTGCCGGCCTCCTTCCTGATCGTCAGTCCCCCTCCAGGGTGCTCCCAGCTTCCGGACCAGTCGGCCGTCGCCGGCGCGGCCATCGGCTCGACAGCGGTGAGGGCTGCGCGCGGCAACCAGCCGGTGGTCCAGATCTGGGCCTTCGCATGCGGCTGCTGGTAGCTGACGCAGACGAAATCGCCGCGGGTCCTTCCGATCAGCACGAGGTCGTCGCGGACGAGGTAAGCCTTCTTCCGGCAGGCGTCGGTCGCAGCGGGACAGCCTGCGGCCTTGAAGTCATCGTCATAGGGGCTCTTGACGAAGTTCACGCGTGGCTGGCCGCTCACTTTGGCGACGACGAGCGGCCGCGCATCGTCCCAGCCGATGCCATTGCAATTGGCGGGATCGTTGGCGTCGTAGGCAGCCGCCGCCGTGACGGTCAGGACGCTCAGGATCAGTCCGATGAAGGGCGCGCGCATCCGTCATTCCTCTCCACGCTTCGCCCGCATTAGCCGGCGCGGGAAGACGTCCGGTTCAAACCGGCCCGACGTTTCGTCCATCCCGCGGCGATCTTTTGGCAGCTCCGACCGCAGCACGCTGCATGCGTCGTCTCGTCGGCGTCGCGCCTTCACATCACCCCGATGCTCTTCAGGCTGGTGTGGCCATTCCTTCCGACGATGATGTGGTCGTGAACCGTGATGCCCAGCGGCTTGGCGATCTCCACGATCGTCTTGGTCATCCGGATGTCGGCCTGCGACGGCGTCGGATCGCCCGAAGGGTGATTGTGCACCAGGATGATCGCAGTGGCCGACAATTCGAGCGCGCGCTTGATCACCTCGCGCGGATAGACCGGCGTGTGATCGACGGTGCCGGTCTGCTGCACCTCGTCGGCGATCAGCTGGTTGCGCTTGTCGAGAAACAACAGCCTGAACTGCTCCTTGTCGGCGAACGCCATGCTGGTGCGGCAATAGGTGATGACGTCCTGCCATGACGCCAGCGCGTGCTTCTGCCGCACCTCGCCCTTGGCGATGCGGTGCGCGGCGGCGGCGATCAGCTTGAGCTGGGTGATCGAGGCGTCGCCGACGCCGTCGATCTCGCGCAGCCGCGGCTCCGGCGCGTGGATCACCTCGGCGAACGATCCGAACGTCTTGAGCAGCGCCTTCGCCAGCGGCTTGACGTCGCGCCGCGGCAGCGCGGCGAACAGCACCATCTCCAGCAGCTCGTAGTCGTTGAGCGCGTCGGGACCGGCGCTGTGAAAGCGCTCGCGCAGCCGCTGACGGTGGCCGTGATAGTGCGGCGTGTCCGGCGGCGTATCGTTGGGAGGAGGGGCTTTCTCGGGCATCGGCGTCAGCATGCCGTGACGCCGCATTTTTGCAACCTCGAAGTGCTCGCGCCCCGCAGGGCGCGCCTTGCTAGGCCGCGCGTCCGGTCAGCACGATGGCGAGGCCGACGATGAGAGAAAACGCGGTGGGGTAGAAGGTGAGCGCAAAGCCGAAGGCGCGGCCCGCGCCGCCGCTGGCATAGCCGAGCCAGAACAGCACCCACCCGAGGCCGAACAGGATCACGAGCGTGAGCAGCACCGGACGACGTCCTTCTCGTCCGTCGGGCGATCCTGCTTATGGCTGCAGACTGCCGATGAAGGCGTCGATGCTGGCGAGGGCCGGCCTCTGGTCGCCGGCGAACATCCAATGGTCGGCGCCGTCGAGCTCGACGAAGCGCGCGTGACGGATATGGCTGGCGAGATGCCGCCCGGCCCCGACGAGCACGGCGCGATCGTGGCGACGGTGCAGCACCAGGGTCGGTGCAGCGACCCGGGCGAGCAGGTGGCGGACGTCCGTATCCCTGAAGGCTTCGAGCAGGCCCTTGATGGCGCCGGGGCTGGATGCCGCGCGAAGCAGTCCGGCCCACCAGGCGCGCGCCTGGGGATCGCCAGCCAGACTCGGTGCGAATGTTTCGATGCCGGCGGGGCCGCCCCATTCGGCCACCAGCTGCCGCAGCCAGATGCCGTACTGGCTGGCCTGCAGCGCATGCGGATAGCCGGGCGCGGCGCTGCCCTTGGCGAGCGAGGCGAACAGGATCAGCCCGGCGACTCGTTCGGGATGGTCGGCCGCGAAGGTGATGCAGGCCGGTCCGCCCTCGGAGGCGCCGAGCAGCACCGTGCGCCGGCTGCCGGCGGCGTCGAGCACGGTCGCGATGTCGCGCGCCGTCGCCTCCACGCTGGGGCTGAAACCGACCCGGTCGGAGAGCCCGATGCCGCGGCGATCGAACAGGATCAGGCGGCCGATTCTGGCGAGCGCGGACAGCAAGGCCCGGCAGTGCGGCTCCTCCCAGATCCGCTCGACATGCGAGACGAAGCCGGGCAGCAGCAGAATGTCCTGCGGACCTGTGCCGTAGGTCTGATAGGCGAGATGAACGCCGTCGCCCAGGACATAGCGCGTCGGCGGTGCGCTGTCGCCTTGCGCCGCAACGCCCTGCGCCAGCAGCGCCAGCGTGTCGGTTTCGGGGGCGACGCCGAGCTCGTCGCGCAGGCGCTGCGTCAGGGCGTCGAGATGGCGCTGGGCGGCGGCGCGGTCGCCGGCCAGCATCAGGCTGCGGATCAGGGCGCGGCCATAGACCTCGCTGAGCGGGTCGAACGCGACGAGGCGTCCGGCGTGGACCGCCGCCGCGGCATGGTCGCCGGCCGCGCTGCGATCCCGCACCACGCGCTCCAGCGCCTGGACCGCCCGGCCGCGCAAGGCTTCACGCCGGAAGAACGCCCATTCCTCGAACTGCGGACAGTCGCCGGGCGCGAAGCCGTCCAGGAAGTCACTGGAATAGAGGCGGCAGGCCAGCTCGAATTCGCCGCGGTCGCACGCCGCCTCGAACAGCCGGGATTCGACCTCCAGCTCGACCGCTTCCGCCCACCGAATCGTCGCGCGATCGATGGTGAGGCAGCCGTCGCCGAGTGTGAGCTGGAGCCGGTGCAGCAGGCGGCGCAGCCGCGCCCGCGCGACCTCCTCGGAACACTCCGGCCAGAGCATCGTCGCCAGGACGTCCCGCGCGACAGGGCCTTTGGCCTCCGCCAGATAGACCAGCAGAGCGAGGCCCTTGCGCAGCGCCAGCGGGCACGGCTGGCCGTCGCGATGCAGCTCGGGAAAGCCTAATGTCCGGACGCGGAACTGAACCATCGGGGGTGCGACCTGGGTGGCTGCGTTCGGGGGACGCTCGGGGGACGGTCGATTGGTAAGGGCTCAGGCTCGCGCGAGACGCGACCGATCCCAGGATCTGGCGTCTCGATCACGGCCACGCCGTCCTCGCAGCAACAAGGAAACCTTCATGTCCGGGCGTCTCCTCATCATGCTCTACGCCGTCGCGAGCTATGCCGTCTTTCTTGGGTCGTTCGTGTGGGCGGTCGGTTTCGTCGGCAATTACAACTATCTCACGGCCAAGTCGATCGATGTGGGCGTGTCCAGCGCCGTGACCGAGGCCGTCGTCGTCGACGCGCTGCTGCTGGCGCTGTTCGCGATCCAGCACAGCGTGATGGCGCGGCCGGCGTTCAAGCGCGCGTTGACGCGCATCATTCCGGCGGCGGCCGAGCGCAGCACCTATGTGCTGCTGTCCAGCCTGATCCTGCTGCTGCTGTTCTGGCAATGGCGTCCGATCCCGAATCCGGTCTGGCACGTCGAGGGTGTCGCAGCGGGCGTGCTGACCGGCGTGCATTGGCTCGGCTGGCTGATCGCGCTCTCCTCGACCTACATGATCGATCATTTCGATCTGTTCGGCCTCCGCCAGGCCGTGCTCGCCCTCCGCGGCAGCGCCGGGACGGCGCAGCCTTTCAGAACGCCGCTGCTGTATCGGCTGGTGCGCCACCCGCTGATGCTGGGCTTCCTGCTCGCCTTCTGGGCCACGCCGGAGATGTCGGTCGGCCACCTGCTGTTCGCCGCCCTCAGCACGGCCTACATCCTGGTCGGGCTGCAGCTCGAGGAGCGCGATCTGATCGCCCAGTTCGGCGACACCTACCAGCGCTACCGCCGGCGGGTGCCGATGCTGCTGCCGCGACTGATCGGCGGCCGGCGGACCGCCGAGACGGAGACGGAGGCGGAGGCGCGCGGCGCGCAGTAGCCGGCGCCGGCTCGACGTCCGCAGGGCTCGTCGGGCACGCTCGCTTTTGATCACGGCTTGCCCGGTGCCGCGCCCACGCAGACGTGAATTGGTGCGGGGACCTCAGCACCTATGTCGGGCTTGAATGCTGCGATGCAAAATCACAGCTCGACAGCCTCCGTTCTCATAAGGCCCTATGGCCTGCCTGTTCAGTCCGAGAGAGATCCGCGTTGACCACCATCACGTCCGATTCCGGCGACTCGCTGTCGGCCTGGATCACGCTGTTATTGGCCTTTTCCTGCGGGCTGATCGTCGCCAACATCTATTACGCGCAGCCGCTGATTGGGCCGATCAGCGCCGAGCTTGGGCTGCGGCCGCAGCTCGCGGGACTGCTGGTGACGATGAGCCAGATCGGATACGGCGCAGGTCTCTTGTTCGTGGTGCCGCTCGGCGATCTCATCGAGAACCGCAAGCTCGTCATCATGACCATCATCGTCGGCGCGGCCGCGCTCGGTTGTGCGGCCCTGGCGACGAGCCCGTCGACATTCCTGCTCTCGGCGCTGCTGATCGGCTTCGGCTCGGTCGCGGTGCAGATCCTGATCCCCTATGCCGGGCACATGGCGCCGGAGGCGATCCGCGGCCGCGCCGTCGGCAACGTCACCACCGGCCTGATGCTCGGCATCATGCTGGCACGGCCGCTCGCGAGCTTCGTCGCGGCGCATGCCTCCTGGCACGTGATCTATGCGGCCTCGGCGCTCGCCATGGTGATCCTGGCCGGGGTGTTGCGCCTCGCCCTGCCGCCGCGTGAGCCGCAGGCGCGGCTGAGCTACGGCCAGCTGCTCGGCTCGATGGTCGAGCTCTATCGCGACACGCCGGCGCTGCGCCGCCGCGCGCTCTACCAGGCCGCGCTGTTCGGCGGCTTCAGCGTGTTCTGGACCACGTCCCCGCTGCTGCTGGCCGGGTCCGATTTCCGGATGTCGCAGACCGGCATCGCCCTCTTCGCGCTGGCCGGCGTCGCCGGGGCGATCATGGCGCCGGTCGCCGGCCGCATCGCCGATCGCGGCTGGACGCGACCGGCGACGGTCGCATCGATGCTGATGTGCGCGATCGGCTTCGCGTTGACGCTTTCGGTTCCACTCGGAACGAACGGGTCGCTGGCCACGCTGGTGATCGCCGCCATCGCCATCGATTGCGGCGCGCAGCTCAGCCTCATCCTCGGCTATCGCGTGCTGTTCGTGCTCGGCGCCGGCCAGCGCAGCCGGCTGAACGGGCTCTATATGACCACCTTCTTCGTCGCCGGGGCGGCGGGTTCCGGCCTCGGTGCCTGGGCATATGCGCATGGCGGCTGGACGGCCGCCGCCGCGCTCGGCACGGCGCTGCCGCTCGCGGCGCTGGCCTATCAGTTCACCGAGCCGAAATGATCAGAACGGGCTGCGCTTGAGCCCGGGCACCAGCGCCGCCAGCCGGTCCTTGATCCAGGGTGCGGGCGGCAACTTGCCAGTGGGCATCTCGACGGCGGCGGCCGGGTTACGGCTTACGGCCAACGTGAGGGTCGCCAGATAGTGATCGCGCTCCTCCTTCACCGCGCAATGCGCGCGGTGTTCGGGATCGGCCTCGGTCGCGACGCGGTCGTTGGCATTGATGACGAGCCGTTGCTTCGGCCGTCCCGTGTAGTCGGGCACGTTGGTGTAGATGAACTCGTTCAGCGCCTCGGGAAAGAAGGTTTGTCCGGTCAGCACCGTGGCCTCGTCGACAAACACCCTGAAGTGGATGTGGGTGGCGCGGCCGGCATACCAGCCGGGATAGATGGTCCTGAAGCCGGCCCAGCCGGCGGCGTCGGCCATCTGCGTGCCGCGCAGGAACGTCTTTCCGCTCTGGTCGAGCTTGTGAGTGTCGCTCTGGCCGGGATAGCCCGAATAGATGCCGCGGGCATCGCAGTGCCAGATGTCGACGCGCGCGCCGGGGAGTGGCGCGCAGGAGCCGGCCTCGATGACGCGAAGGCGCAGCCTGAGCGGCACGCCCGGCCGGTCCTCGGCGATCTCGGCGCGCACCAGCTTGGGATCGAGATAATAGGGACCGGATTCCGACTGCGGCGTCAGGATGCAGGCGTCGTCGGCATTCGCCGATGCGGGAGCTGTCTCCGACGCTGCGCGCGCCGGCGGCGTCAGCAGCGCTGCGCCCGCCGAGAGCAGGCCGAGAACGCCACGGCGTGTTGCGTTGGTCAGAGCAGCCTCCCGCAGTCGCATGCGACGGAAGCGGCAGTCGATCAGCCGGGCATGGCAACAATCGGACGCCCGGCGGCCATTCGGCCAGGAGCCCGCTCACACCTGCGTCAGCGGCTTCTCTCCATGGCGCTCCGAGAGCGTGAAGATCTCGACGCCGTCGGCGGTGACGCCGACCGAATGCTCGAACTGCGCCGACAGCGAGCGGTCCCGCGTCACTGCGGTCCAGCCGTCGGACAGGATCTTCACATGCGGCTTGCCGAGATTGATCATCGGCTCGATGGTGAAGAACATGCCGGGCTTGAGCAGCACGCCCTCGCCGGGACGGCCGACATGGATGATGTTCGGCTCGTCATGGAACAGCCGGCCGAGACCATGGCCGCAGAAGTCGCGCACCACGCTCATGCCCTGCGGCTCGACGAAGCTCTGGATTGCGTGGCCGATGTCGCCGGTGGTGGCGCCGGGCTTCACCGCGGCGATGCCGCGCATCATCGATTCGTAGGTGACCTCGATCAGCCGCTCGGCCTTGCGCGCGATCGGGCCGATCGCATACATGCGGCTGGAATCGCCGTACCAGCCGTCGACGATGAAGGTGACGTCGACATTGATGATGTCGCCTTCCTTCAGCGGCCGGTCGTTCGGCATGCCGTGGCAGACCACGTGGTTGATCGACGTGCAGGTCGAGTAGCGATAGCCGCGATACATCAGCGTCGCCGGATAGGCGCCGTGGCTGAAGGCGAAGTCCCGGACGAAATCGTCGATCCGCGAGGTCGGCACGCCCGGCTTGACGATGTCGGTGAGCGCATCGAGGCACTTCGACACCAGCGCGCCGGCCTTGCGCATGCCGGCAAAGCCGCTCGGGCCGTGCAGCTTGATCTGGCCGTTCTTGCGCGCAGCGGTGTCGGTCGCTTCGATATAGTTCATGGGCCTGTTTCGTTCTCAGGGGTGTCGCAGGGTGATCGCCTAATTTAATGATCGTGCCGGCCGGTGCAAGCCGGGTGTGCACGGCCGGATCTGCCGCCTAGCCGGTCGGCACCTCCAGCGTGGTCTCCACCGGCAGCGCACCTCCGCGAACGCGAAGCTCTCGCACCGGATACGGCACCCTGATGCCCTCGCGCTTGAAGGCCTCCCACAGCGCCAGCATCACCTCGCTCTTGACGCTGTCCATGTAGCTGGGGTCGGCGATCCATGTGGTCAGCGAGAACTTCATGCCGGCCTCGGTGAACTCGGTCAGCAGGCAGTTCGGCGCCTTCGATTTCAAGGTGCGCGGCGTCTCGGCCGCGATCTCGGTGGCGAGCTTGCAGACGACCCGGGGATCGGCGTCGTAGTTGGTGCCGAAATTGACCTTCACCAGCGTGTTCTTGTCGGTGTAGGTCCAGTTGGTCACCTTCTGGGTGACGAGGTCCTCGTTCGGGATCAGGAACTCGCGGCCGTCGCCGGCGGCGACCGAGATGTAGCGCGTGTTCATCGCGCTGATGCGTCCCGAGCTGTCGCCGATGGTGACGAGATCGCCCGGCTTCACCGATTTGTCGGCCAGCAGGATGATGCCCGCGACGAAATTGGCGACGATGCGCTGCAGGCCGAGGCCGATACCGACACCGGCGGCGCCGGAGAAGATCGCGAGCGCCGACAGGTTGATGCCGACGGCGCTGATCGCAATCGCGACGCCGAGGATCATCAGGCCCATGCGGACCATCTTGATCAGGAGCACCTGGATCGACGGCGTCAGGTCCGTCGAGCGCGTGATGCGGCTCTCGACGAAATTGCTGGCGATGTTGGTCAGCCACAGCACCGCGAGCAGCAGCACGCCGAGCTTGATCACCAGCAGCGGCGTCAGCCTGAGGCCGCCGAGCACGACAGAGATGGAATCGAGCGCGTCGACGACGTTGTCGAGCTGGCCGATGATGCTGAGCGCGGCCACCAGCCAGGCCGAGATCGACACGATCTGCACGATGAAGGTGCTGCGGATCACCGAGGTGATCAGCCGGATCACGAGCCAGGCGAGCGCCAGCTTGAGCGCGACGGCGAGCAGGTAGCTGCGGCTCGGCCAGGTCCACAGCAACATGCCGGTGCGGGCGATCCGCATCAGGATCACGAACACGACCGTGGTGACGCTCTCCAGCAGCACCCGTAGCAGCTGCCGCAGCGGGCCAGGCCAGCCCATCGCCAGCGAAGTCAGGTCGATGCGCGCACGCACGGCGGCGCTCGCCGCAAAGGCGATGCCGGCGCCGCTCAGCACCAGTCCGAGTTGAAGATAGAACCACGGCGAGGTGACCTCGGCGCCGATCGAGCGGCCAACGGTCTGCAGGAAGTCGAGAACGTCTTTCAGGTCGAGGTCCATCAGCGGGGTCTCGGAGGGGAACAGTGGCGCGGGTTGGCCGGATCAGCGGAATTTAGTTCGTTTTCGTCACAGGCGATTGCCGCGAAATATACCCCGAACGCGGGCAAGGATGGAAAAATGGGCATATCGCCGCGATAAGAGCAAATCCGGTTGGCGTGCAAGTGTGGCGACGATAAGGATGTAAAACTCGGATCCATCAACGTTTTTTCATGTCATCCCTCGACGCCGTCAGCATTGCGATCCTCCTCGGTGCGGTCCTCGTGATGGCCGGCATCCTGTCGAGCCTGCTGGCGTTGCGCTTCGGCGCACCGCTGCTGCTGGTGTTCCTGGTGATCGGCATGCTGGCGGGCGATTCCGGCCCTGGTCATATCGAATTTCAGGACGTCCGTACCACCTATCTGGTGGGCTCCGTCGCGCTGGCGCTGATCCTGTTCGACGGCGGTCTGCGTACGCGCTTCCAGAGCATCCGCACCGTGCTGGCGCCCTCGATGGTGCTTGCGACCGTCGGTGTGCTGATGACCGCCTTCATCACCGCGCCCGTGGCGAAATATGCCCTCGACCTCGGCTGGACCGAGGCGATGCTGGTCGGCGCCGTCATCGCCTCGACGGATGCGGCGGCCGTGTTCCTGCTGGTCCACGCCCAGGGCCTGCGGCTGCGCCCGCGTGTCGGTGCCACGCTGGAGGCGGAGTCCGGCAGCAATGATCCGTTCGCGGTGTTCCTCACCCTGATGCTGGTCGAGCTGATCTCGGTCGGTCACGGGTCGTTCGGACATTTCGTGTTCGAGCTGATCCGCGAGGCGGTGCTCGGCACGCTGTTCGGCATCGTCGGCGGCCGCCTCGTCGTCATCGGCCTCAACAAGGTCGCGCTGCCGCAGGGCCTCCACGCGCCGTTCGTGACCACGGCCGCGCTGGTGATCTTCGGCATGGCGCAGATCGCCCACGGCTCCGGCTTCCTCGCGGTCTATCTCGCCGGCCTCATCGTCGGCAACCGGCCGACCCGCGCGCACAACTCTGTCGTCACCTTCCTCGACGCCGCGACGTGGCTCGCCCAGATCGTGATGTTCGTGCTGCTCGGGCTGCTGGTGTCGCCGCAGCGGCTGCTCGACAGCCTCCTGCCGGCGATTGCTGTTGCGCTGATGCTGATGCTGGTGGCGCGACCCGTTGCGGTGTTTGTCTGCCTCTATCCGTTCCGCTTCAACTGGCGGGAGAAGGCGTTCATCGCCTGGACCGGCCTGCGCGGCGCGGTCGCGATCTTCCTCGCCTCGATCCCGCTGCTGGTCGGCCTGTCCAGCGCCTATCTCTATTTCGACGTCGCGTTCGTGGTCGTGATCATCTCGCTGCTGGCGCAGGGCTGGACGCTCGGCGTGGCCGCGCGCAAGCTGCACGTGGCGCTGCCGCGCACGGATCGGGGCCCGCGCCGCATCGAGCTCGATCTGCCCGGCCAGCTCGAGCAGCAGCTGGTCGGCTATTCGATCCGCTCCAAGAGCCTGTACTTCCGCCGCGGCCTGATCCCGTCCTGGTCGAAGCCGACCCTGGTGATCCGTAACGAGCAGATTCTGTCGCCGCCCGAGGCCGAGCCGATCGCGCCGGGGGACTATCTCTATCTGCTGGCGCCGCCGGAAAAGGCCGAGTCGCTCGACCGCTTCTTCGTCGACATGCCGCCGTCGGCCGCGCCCGACCCGCATCTGCTCGGCGACTTCATGGTCTCGGCCGAGCATACGCTCGACGAGGTCGCCGGCATCTACGGCGTCAAGCTCGGCGAGGGCGAGGACAAGCTGACGCTCGCCGACTATTTCGACATCCATCTCGACAACGCGCCGAAGGAAGGCGCGACCGTGGCGCTCGACACCATCGTGCTTGTCGCCCGCTCGATCTCCGGCGGCCGCGTCAACGTGGTCGGACTGCGTCTGCCGGAGGACGAGGAGGATGTGCCGGTGCTGACGCGCAAGGAGCGGATGAAGCGCAAGCTGGCCAGTGTCTGGTCGTCGGTCGCAGGGGTGTGAGCGTCATTCTGCCGCCGGCAGGACGGCGATCGAGATCGCATTCTCCGGCGCGCCGCTGACCTGCAGCACGAAAGGCTTTGATCCCAGCTCGTACTTCATGGTCTTGCGAATGCCGTCGCAATCGGTGGCGCCGCTGAAGCCGGCCGGCTTGAGGATCTTGCCGTCCTGCACCACGTCGATCCAGGCCGCGGCCGACAGGCTGATGGTGTAGACGCCGGCCTTGGGCGCTCCGGCGATCCGCGTGAGGCCGGCGAAGCTGCCGTCCCTGGGCGCGCGCTCCGGCGGCATCGCCAGCTTGGCGTCAGCCGTCGGACGCAGCTCCAGCACAATCCCGGTCGCGGGAATAACGGCCATCTCGGCGCCAGATACGAGCTTCTCGCGGTCGGCTGCGGTCAGCGCGGCGTGCTCGCGCGCGATGTCCCATTTGAACTTGTCGCAGCCGCTCGGTTCGGCGGCAACCGCAGCCGAGTTCGCGGCCACCGTAACGAGGAAGGCGGTCGTGGCGGGACGGATCAGGATCATGACGGACTCGCGACTGTTACGCCGCGCAGCGGCGCGCGGCATCTTGATACCGCGATAACAGGAGGTGGAGGGACCGTCATCCCCTTCGATCGCCGCGCTGACGGCGCGAGCAATATCATCCTATGGCAATCGTCCCGCCGCTGCGACTCCCAATCACGGCAGCGTCGGCCGAATCAATTCTTGGCGTCCGGCGCATGCAGCACCGCTCGGCAGCCAGGCGGCAGTTGCGCCATCGTCAGCGGTTGCGGCGGCTTAGGGGGCTCTTTCGGCGGCAGCGGATGCAGCACCGCATCCGAGAACCAATAGTCGAGGTCGCCGCAGCCATCGCCGCCCTCCTGGTTGGTCTGGCCGTGGCAGTCCGGATTGCCCGGCGGGCACACCATGCGGATGTGGAAGTGATAGTCGTGGCCCCACCACGGCCGCACCTTGGTGAGCCAGCTACGGTCCCCCCTCGCGTCCCGGCACAGCGCCTTCTTGATCGCGGCGTTGACGAAGATGCGCTGCACCGACGGCTCCTGGGCCGCGGCGCGGATCACGGCGACGTGGCCCTTCGTGAACACCCGCGGATCGACATCGAGGCGATCAGGCCGAACCATCATGACCGCCGACATCTCCTCGCGCTCGTTGCGCGACAGCCTGTGGTCAGGCATCGGCGTCAGCCAGATGTCGGCGTCGAGCCCGATTTGATGGCTGGCATGGCCGGACAGCGCTGGTCCGCCGCGCGGCTGGCCGATGTCGCCGACCAGGATGCCGGGCCAGCCGGCATCCTTGTGCGCGCGGGTCGCCAGCCGCTTCAGCAGCGCGATCAGGTTGGGATGGCCGAAATTGCGGTTGCGCGACAGCCGCATCACCTGCCAGCCCTCGCCGTTGACCGGCATTCGCTCGGCTCCGGCGATGCAGCCGCGGTTATAGGTGCCGATCACCCTGGTCGGTTGCGCCGACGGCAGGATCCTCCGGGCGAACAGCTCCTTGGCCGGCGTATTCGGATCGTCCGGATGCGCCAATGGCGGCAGGGCCTTTGGCTCGACGCTGCCCTTGTCCTGGGCATGGGCCGGGGCCGCCACGGCAATGACGGCCGAACTGATGATGGCGACCAGAATCAGGCGGACATGCATGGCGCCAGTGTAGCGTCTGCCGACCGGCCGAGTTGCCCAATTCTACGTCAACAGCGGGTCATTCGGGCCGTTTTAACCTGGCTCTAACCCTGCTGCCGGATTGGCGGAACCGGCTGAACACGGCTCAATTGCGTGAGTTCGTTCGGTAAATGAACAATAAGCGCAGGGCCATTGCACGGTATGCGGGTCTTTTCTGGCCCGTGGCAACCGACGTCACTTATCGCTGGTTGTACAGCAGCCCTTGGTTGATCCTCCGCGCAAGTCTCAACTCTCCAAATGCGCGAGTGCATCCACCTGTTCCCGTAACCAGTGGCTGTCGCGCCCTGCATCAAGATACCATTTTTTCAGAAACGTGGCCGAAAACTGCCGTTCGAGAAGGAGAGTGAGGCACGCGATGCGGCCCGTTCGGCCACCCACGGCAAAAAAGCGCAATCGCGTGCCAAGCGCCCGCGATGCAGTTCACCCGGTCAAGCCAAGCCCGAGATTGCGTTGGCACAATTTGCGCAAGCTCGCCCCCGTCGATGAGATCGGCGGCAAGTGCGCCGAAGTGGCGATGGCTGAGGCGAAGAAGGCGCATGATCGGCTCATCGAAGCGATCGACATTCTTCCCGAGGGGATCGTGTTCCTCGACGCCGACGGCCGCTACATTCTCTGGAACAAGAAATACGCCGAAATCTACAACCGCAGCTCGGACCTGTTCGAATCCGGCGCCCGGCTGCAGGATACGATCCGGATCGGCGTTGCCCGCGGCGACTATCCGGAAGCCGCGGGCCGCGAGGAGGAGTGGATCGCCGAGCGGCTCGAAAAGCTGTTTCATCCGAGCGGTCGCCATGAGCAGAAGCTGTCGGACGGCCGTACCATCCTGATCGAGGAGCGTCTGACCGGCGATGGCGGCATCGTTGGCCTGCGCGTCGACATCACCGAATTGAAGCAGCGCGAGGAGTCGTTCCGCCTGCTGTTCGACGGCAATCCGGTGCCGATGATCGTCTGCGCGACGGATGACGGGCGCGTGCTCGGCGTCAACGAAGCGGCGGCCCAGCATTACGGCTACAGCCGGGACGCCTTCGAGCGGCTCAGCATCCGCAGCCTGCAGGCCTATGATAGCGAGCCGCCCTGGGCAGGCGAGCAGTCCAGCGAGGAGCAGGCGGCGCGCACCTGGAAGCATGTCCGCGCCGATGGCGCCCTGATCGATCTCGCGATCTATTCGCGCCATCTCGTCCACAACGCCCAGCCCGCGGTGCTGCTGGCGCTGATGGACATCACCGAACGCAAGCGCGCCGAGGCGCGGCTCGCCTTCCTGGCCCAGCACGACGCACTGACCGGCCTGCCGAGCCGCAACCTGCTGCGCCAGAAGATCGATGACAAGCTCACCCAGATGCGGCGCGGCTCCGAGAAGATCGCCGTGCTGGTGCTCGGCCTCGATAGTTTCAAGTCGATCAACGATACCCTCGGCCACGCGGTCGGCGACCGGCTGTTGCGCGGGGTCGGCAAGCGGCTGCGCTCGGTCCTGCGTCAGGAGGACATCGTCGCGCGACTGAACTCCGACGAGTTCGCGGTGGTGCAGGGCGGGCAGGCGCGGCCGGAGGATGCGGCCCAGCTCTGCCGCCGGCTGCTGGAGGCGATCGCCGATCCCTATCTCATCGACGGCAGCTCGGTGACGATCGGCGCTACGATCGGCATCGCCATGGCGCCGAACGATGGCGACGACGCCGAGAAGCTGCTCAAGAATGCCGACATGGCGCTGTCGCGCGCGAAGAACGAGACGCGCGGCTCCTTCAGCTATTTCGAATCCGGCATGGATGCGCGGGCGCAGAGCCGGCGCAAGATCGAATCCGAGCTGCGCGAGGCCATCCAGCGCGACGTGCTGCAGCCGCATTATCAGCCGCTGATCGACCTCTCGACCGGACGCATCACCGGTTTCGAGGCGCTGGCGCGCTGGCCGCATCCAGAGCGCGGCATGATCCCGCCGTCGGAGTTCATCCCGGTCGCCGAGGAGACCGGCCTGATCTCGGCGCTCGGCCGCGCGATGTTGCGGCACGCCTGCAACGACGCCGCGAAATGGCCGGACGACGTCCGTGTCGCCGTGAACATGTCGCCGCTGCAGTTCCGCGTCGGCAACGTGCTGTCGCTGGTGATGGACGTGCTGAAGCAGTCGGGCCTGCCGCCGAGCCGACTCGAGCTCGAGATCACCGAGACGCTGGTGCTGGAGAAGAGCGGCCAGGTGCTGGCCACCCTGCATGCGCTGCGCGCGCTGGGCGTGCGCATCTCGATGGACGATTTCGGCACTGGCTATTCCAGCCTGAGCTATCTGCGCAGCTTTCCGTTCGACAAGATCAAGGTCGATCAGTCCTTCATCCGCGGTCTCGCGGCCAATCGCGAGGCGCAGGCGATCGTCCGCTCGATCGTCAGCCTGGGCAAGGGGCTCGGCGTCATCATCACGGCCGAGGGCGTCGAGACCGAGGCGGAGCTGCGCTGTCTGCGCGCCGAGGGCTGCCATGAAGGGCAGGGCTATCTGTTCAGCCGGCCCCGGCCCAATGTCGACATCGTCCGGCTCTTGCAGGCGCAGCGGGATGCCATGGACGGCACCTCACCCGGCAACGCGCTGGTGGCTTGAGCGAGCGACGTTGGCCGCTGTTGGACGCGCCTCGAAGCGCCGCCGATAGGCCGCGGGCGACGTTCCGACGATGCGCCGGAAAGCGACGCGAAACGTTTCGAGCGACCGGTAGCCGCACTGCGCCGAGATGTCCGCCAGGGAGAGCGTCGCATTCTCCAGCAGCTCCCGCGCCCGCGTCATGCGCTCCTGCTGCAGCCAGGCCGTAGGGCTCGCGCCCGTGCTGTCCTGGAACGACCGCAGCAAGGTCCGCTCGCTCATCCCGGCGCGTTTTGCCATCGCGCTGACCGCAATCGGCTGCGCCAGTCGCCCCCGTGCCCAATCCATGACGGCGCCGATCGTCCGTCCCGGGCGGGCCTGGACCGGTGCGACGACGTATTGCGCCTGCCCGCCGTCCCGGTGCGGCGGCATCACCAGCCGCCGGGCAACGCTGTTCGCAACCTTGCTGCCGAAATCGCGCCGGACCAGATGCAGGCAGGCGTCGATGCCCGCAGCGCTGCCGGCCGAGGTGATGACATTGCCCTCGTCGACATAGAGCGTGTCCTCTTCGACGCGAATATTCGGATAGAGCCGCTTCAGGTCGGGAATGTGCCGCCAATGCGTGGTGGCGCGCCTGCCGTCGAGCAGGCCAGCGGCGGCCAGAACGAACACGCCGGAGCAGATCGACAAGCACCGCGCGCCGCGCGCGGCCGCCTGCGCGATGGCGCGCAGCAGGCGCTGGGGCGGCCGCTCGGTGCGATCGCGCCATCCTGGAACGATGATCGTGCTGGCTTGCTTCAGGCGTGACAGGGGCGCGCCGGCCTCGACCACGATGCCGCCGGTCGCGCGGGCACGCCGCGCTTCGGCAGAGACCACCGTGAACCGGTACCAAGGGAAGTCGAACTCCGGCCGCGGCAGCCCGAAGACTTCGACCGCGATGCCGAACTCGAACGTGCACAGCCCGTCATAGGTGATGACGGCGACCAATCCCGGATTCGGGTGTGGAGCATGGGTTGCGGCGCGGGGCATTGGCGGAAACTTACCGAACTTTGTCCGATCCGTCACTTGGGTCGCCCCGCGTAGCGCGCGAGATTGGAGGAGCTCACGCAACGTCGCAGGAGAGAGACGATGACGACCCATGTCACCGAGGTGCCCGCAGCCCCGTCAGCCCAGGCGCTCGCCCATTTCGAGGCGATGCTCTCATTCGAGACCGATTGCTGGGACGTGCACGAGAGTCTGCATGCAGCAGCTCCGGACTTCATCCTGGTGGATGTCAGGGGCCCGGCCTCGTTTGCCAAGGGGCACATCACCGGCGCCATCAACATCCCGCACCGGACCATGACCGCGGAGCGGATGGCCGAGTACGCGAAGGACAGGCTGTTCGTGGTCTACTGCGCCGGCCCGCACTGCAACGGCGCCAACCGCGCCGCGATCCGGCTTGCGCGGCTGGGACGGCCCGTGAAGATGATGATCGGCGGCATCACCGGCTGGCTCGACGAGGGCTTTGCACTCGCGACCGGCGATTGAAGCGGAGGCCCGGCTGTTACCTCATCACCAGCGTCGTCCCCGCGAATGCGGGGACGACACCGATTTTGGAGCTCGCCGCCTTGGAAGGCTGCGAGCCAAGAGGGCGGGATGGCGAAAGTCGCCCGCTACGCCGCCTTGCGCAGGCCGGCGAGGAAGGTGTCGACGCTCTTGAACAGGTCGTTCGCCCGCTTGCCGAGGTCGCGCGTGGCGACCATGACGTGGTCGGCGAGCTCGCGTGACTGCTCGGCGGCGTCACTGGCGCCGACGACGTTCTGCGACACCTCGTTGGTCCCGGACGCCGCCTGCTGGACGCTGCGCGCGATCTCGCGCGTCGCCGAGTCTTGCTGCTCGACGGCGGCGGCGATGGTCGCGGCAATGCCGCTGATCTCCTGGATCGTTGTGCTGATGCCGCCGATGGCGGTCACGCAGTCGGACGTCGCGGCCTGGATCGAGGTGACCTGGCCGGCGATCTCCTCCGTCGCCTTGGCGGTCTGTCCGGCCAGCTCCTTGACCTCGGCTGCCACGACCGCGAAGCCGCGGCCCGCCTCGCCGGCACGCGCCGCCTCGATGGTCGCGTTGAGCGCCAGCAGGTTGGTCTGGCTCGCGATCGCGTCGATCAGGCGCAACACGTCGCCGATCCTCTCGGCGGCTGCGGCGAGGCTGCCGACCATCTCGGTGGTCTGGCGCGCCTTGACGACCGCGGCATCGGCCACCTTGCTGGAATGCGCGACCTGGCGGCCGATCTCGGTCACCGAGGAGGCGAGCTCCTCGGAGGCCGCAGCGACGGTCGACACGCCGCTCGAGGCTTCCTCGGACGCAGCAGCGGCGGCCGCTGCGCGCTGCGAGGTGCCGTTGACGCTGACCGTGATCTCGTGGACGACGCGCTCCATGTCCGCCGTGGCCTTGGCAACCGAGGACACCACGCCCTTGACGTCGGCCTCGAACCGGTCGGCCATCTGCCGCTGCAGCGCCTGCTTCTCCTGCTCGGCGCGGTGTTGCGTCGCCTCCTGCGCCTCGCGCAGGCTGGCCGTCTCGATCATGTTGCGGCGGAACACGTCGACCGCCTGCGCCATCGTGCCGAGCTCGTCCTTGCGCTGGCCGCCGGGGATCGCGACCTCGGTGTCGCCGCTCGACAGCCGGTGCATGACGGCGGTGATGGCGACCAGCGGGCGCGAGATGCCGCGGGCGACGAACAGCGCGACGATGACGGCGAGCAGCAGGATTACGACCGTGCCGATGATCAGCTGCTGCTGCGCGCTGGCGGCGGCGGCCTCATAGGCGGTTGTGTCCTTGATCAGCTCCAGCACGGCGATCGGGTCGCCGGCGTAGTTCCTGATCTGCCCGGCATAGACCGCGGCGGGCTTGCCGGCCAGGGTGGCATCGCGCAGCAGCGCCGTGCCCTTGAACACCGCGAGCACCTCGTCCGGGGTGGCGACGGTCTCGTCGCCGAACGTCGAGGACAGCCGCTTCGGCTGGCCGTCGTTGATCCAGTAGACGGCGAGATCGATGCCGAAGCGCTGCTTGGCGCGCTCGACGAATTCCTTGCCGAAGGCGGCGCCGACGTCGACGGTCGCGATCACCTTGCCGTCGCGCACGATCGGGGTCATGCCGAAGATGCCGAGCGACAGCCGGCTCTGCTCGACGCCGGCGATCAGGCGGCCGGTCTGGTTGGCCTGCACCACGGTGATGCGGCGCTTCGAGGTGTCGTCGCCGAACACCTTGGGCTCATGCACGCGATAGAAATTGGTGGCCGGCGGCGCCCATACGTTCACCAGCGGAATGCCCTGCGCCTTCAGCGACGTCATGGCGCCGCCGAGCAGGGCGCCAAGCGCGTCGCGGTCGCCCTTGAGGTAGGCGTCGGCGATCGGGGGCAGCGCCGCCAGGGTGGAGCTGACCGCCAGCGCGGCGCGGCCTTCATAGTCGATGCCGGCCGACACGCTGTCGAACTGCAGCTTGAGTTGCTGCTCCAGCGCCAGTCGGGTCAGAGCGCGCTGCTGGATGACGGAGAAGGTGCCGAGCACGGCACAGGCGATGGCGACGGTCAGCGAGAGCGCGATGATCAGGCGGGCGGAGATCGACCGGAGGCGGGACATTCGGGGCATTCCTTGCTTTGCAGCAAGGGTCTCAGGATACCATTAAGGAACAGATACCGTAGTTGCACGGGAGCGCTGGTTCCGCTTTGGAATCCGGATTTTCTTCAGCCTATCGTGCTGATGAAACCAGAGAAGGGGGCGGGCCCGCGCCTCAGCTATCCACCTTGAGGGCGGCGATGAAGGCTTCCTGCGGGATGTCGACCTTGCCGAACTGCCGCATCTTCTTCTTGCCTTCCTTCTGCTTCTCCAGAAGCTTGCGCTTGCGGGTGATGTCGCCGCCGTAGCACTTCGCGGTGACGTCCTTGCGCAGCGCGCGCACGGTCTCGCGCGCGATCACCTTGCCGCCGATCGCCGCCTGGATCGGGATCTGGAACATGTGCGGCGGAATCAGGTCCTTCATCTTCTCGACCATGGCGCGTCCCCGGCCTTCGGCGCGGGTCCGGTGCACCAGCATCGACAGCGCATCGACCGGCTCGTTGTTGACGAGGATCTGCATCTTGACGAGATCGGCCGGCTTGTAGTCGGTCAAATGATAGTCGAACGAGGCGTAGCCCTTGGAGACCGATTTCAGCCGGTCGTAGAAGTCGAACACCACCTCGTTGAGCGGCAGGTCGTATTTGACCATCGCGCGGCTGCCGACGTAAGTCAGCTCCTTCTGATTGCCGCGGCGGTCCTGGCAGAGCTTGAGCACGCTGCCGAGATATTCGTCCGGCGTCAGGATCGTCGCCTCGATCCAGGGCTCCTGGATCTCGGCGATCTTGACCACGTCGGGCATGTCGACCGGGTTGTGGATCTCGATCTCCTCGCCGTCGGTCAGCTTCATCTTGTAGATGACGCTCGGCGCGGTCGCGATGAGGTTGAGATCGAACTCGCGGGAGAGACGCTCCTGGATGATCTCCAGATGCAAGAGGCCGAGGAAGCCGCAGCGGAAGCCGAAGCCGAGCGCGGCCGAGGTTTCCATCTCGAACGAGAAGCTGGCGTCGTTGAGCCGGAGCTTGCCCATTGCGGCGCGCAATGTTTCGAAATCATCGGCATCGACCGGGAACAGGCCGCAGAACACGACCGGGATGGCCGGCTTGAAGCCCGGCAGCATCTCCGAGACCGGCTTGCGGTCGTCGGTGATGGTGTCGCCGACGCGGGTGTCGGCCACCTCCTTGATCGCGGCGGTGATGAAGCCGATCTCGCCGGGCCCGAGCTCGTCGACCTGCGTCATCTTCGGCGTGAAGAAGCCGACGCGCTCGACGTCATAGGCGGCCCCGGTGCCCATCATCCGGACGCGCTGGCCCTTCTTCATCACGCCGTCGACGATGCGCACCAGCACGACGACGCCGAGATAGACGTCGTACCAGCTGTCGACCAGCAGCGCCTTCAGGGTCGCCTCGCGGTCGCCCTTGGGCGGCGGCAGGCGGGTGACGATCGCCTCCAGCACGTCGGGAATGCCAAGGCCGGTCTTGGCGGAGATCATCACCGCGTCGGAGGCGTCGATACCGATCACGTCCTCGATCTGCTGCTTGATCTTCTCGGGCTCGGCCGCCGGCAGGTCGATCTTGTTGAGGACCGGGACGATCTCGTGATTGTTGTCGAGCGCCTGATAGACGTTGGCGAGCGTCTGCGCCTCGACGCCCTGGCTGGCGTCGACCACCAGCAGCGAGCCCTCGCAGGCCGCCAGCGACCGGGAGACTTCGTAGGCGAAGTCGACGTGGCCGGGCGTGTCCATCAGGTTGAAGATGTAATCCTTGCCGTCCTTGGCATGGTAACGCAGGCGCACGGTCTGCGCCTTGATGGTGATGCCGCGCTCGCGCTCGATGTCCATCGAATCGAGCACCTGCTCCTTGCCCGCCATCTCGCGGTCCGACAGCCCGCCCGTCATCTGGATCAGGCGGTCGGCCAAAGTGGACTTTCCATGGTCGATATGGGCGACGATGGAGAAGTTGCGGATGTTGGGAATGGGGGCGGTCGTCATGGGTCGCGCAGATAGCACCCCAAGCCCCTCACCAGCAACCATATTGCTGAATTTCCAGGGGCTTTCTTCACGGCAAGCTGATTCCCCGCGCCGCCAAAACAGGCTACCGAGGGCGGATGTCGAGTACCTCTCTTCCGCCTCTCGCGGCGCGCATGCGCGGCCGTCTCGGACCGCGGCGAATCTCCGCCTGGCTGGTGGCGCGCGCCACGGCGCCGGCAACGTCGCTCTGGGTCGTCGTCACCTTCGCGGTCGTCCATGCCGTGCTGTGGACGGCGATCCTGACCAATCTGAAGGCGGCGCAGGACGTCCATATGGACGTCGCCGAGGCCTATGCCTGGGGCAGCCGCTTCCTGCTCGGCTACGGCAAGCATCCGCCGCTGTCGGGCTGGATCGCGGGGCTGTGGTTCGCGGTGTTTCCGGTCAAGGACTGGGCGACCTATGCGCTGGCGATGGCCGTGAACGGCAGCGGTCTCGTCATCGTCTGGCTCGCGAGCCTCAAGGTGGTCGACCGCCGCCGCGCCTTCTTCGTCGTGGTGATGGTCGCGCTGTACCCGATCTTCAATTTCAAGGGCTTCAAGTACAACGCCGACCTGGTCCAGCTGCTGACCCTGCCGCTGCTGGTGCTGGCCTATCTCAACGCGTTCGAAAAGCGCAGCGCCGCCTCCGGCCTGTGGCTCGGCCTCGCCGGCGCGGCGGCGCTGATGACCAAATACTGGGTGCTGACCATGATCGGCGCCATCGGCCTTGCGGCGCTGCTGCACCCGGAACGGTTGCGCTTTCTGGCGTCGCCCGCGCCGTGGGTCGCGATCGTCACCATGCTGGTGGCGATGATCCCGCATCTGGTGTGGCTGTGGCGGGTCGATTTCGTCGCCATCACCTATGCCGGGGATGTCTATACGCTGTCGGACCGCGGCCGCGCCGCCGAGCTCGTGCTCGGCTATGTCGGCCACAATCTTGCGCTGCTGGCTTTGCCGGTGGCGCTGGCGGCGCTGGTGATGGCCTGGCCGCCGCGATTCGCCTTCCGCAACTGGCGCGGCGGTCCCAATCCCGGCGTGAATGTAAGCCAGGCGATCAATGTTTGGCTGGTGCAGGCGATCGTTGCCGTCGGGCCGCCGCTCGGCGGCCTCGCCTTCACGATCTACATGAAGACCGATTGGGGCATCTCGCTGTTCTTCCTGGTGCCGCTGGCACTGGTCGCAATTCCCGCGCTGCGGCTGCGATCGGTCATGCTGCCGCGGCTCGCCGCCGTCTGGCTCGTGCTGTCGCTGCTCACGCTGATCGCCTCGCCCTGGATTGCCCGGCGCGAGATGGCCGCCAATCCGAACGGCGCCACCGGCTATGGCGCCCGTTCGGAGCTGGCGCGGGAGCTGACCAAGGCCTGGCATGCCCGATTCGGCTCGCCCTGGCCGCTGGTGGCCGGCTTTGCCGAGATGAACACGCCGATGACCTTCTACAGCCCGGACCACCCAAGGCCGTTCACGGTGCCCACCACGCCCGAGGAGACCTGGAGTTCCGGCCTGAGCGCGCTGGAGGACCTCAAGCGCGAGGGGTTCATCGGCATCTGCGACACCACCGACAACCGGATCGCGGCCTGCGATGCCTGGATGGCCAAGGAGGCCCCGACAGCCGAGCCGCTGGTTATGACCACGCAGCGCTTCTTCCACGGCCAGGCGGGCCCTGCAATCGTTTGGAAGGTGTATATTCAGGCATCGGGGGGATAGCTCCGCGGTCGTCCCGGCCAAGCGCTCCTGCGCGCGAGGCCTCCCGATCACCGGAGCAGGGAATCGAGCTGGCGGATCAGCTCTCCGACCCGGCCTCCTCCGGGCGGCGGACCAGGATAACGCCTGAGGACGTCCACGACCTCTCGAGAAGCAAGGAGCCGTGATCGCGCGAGGTAGTCAGCGCCGACGGCGGGAACGTCTCCGGCCGAGATTTCGAAAGCTCGCGCCGCGTGGCCGGCAGCTCCGAGGATGTGCTTGACCTGGGAAGGGTTCGCGAGGGGATGAAGGAAGCCCGCGCCCGCCGCGGCAAGGGCGGCGCGAGCGGCCTCATAGGCCGCGCGCAACCCTTCATCGCGGGCTTCGATTGCCGCCCGCTGCGCCGCCCACGCGCTATCCCGTAGGGATTTGCTCCGACTCCCGCCGCTCGCAAAGCTTCGGGCGGCCTGTATTGCGGCTCGTGCACGAAGATCATCCGGTCGGTCGCGTTCGAAGATCGCCAGCGCCGGATGTGCAGAGAGGGCCGCGTATTCAGCCACGGCTCGCAGGTCTGCCTCGCTCAGCCGAATAGTGCTACTGGACATGCCATCCTTACCGCGTCGCTATGCGAGGATAGGCGCAAATCGGGTAGAATGCCCCATTGCGGCATGGCGAAACGCGTTTCGGGAGGCCCTTACACGCCTTCTTCGTGGAACTTGTCGTTCACCAGGTCGGTGATCGCCTGCAGCGCGGCCTCCGCCTCGGGCCCGGTGGCGGAGACCAGGATCTTGGTTCCCGGCGCCGCCGCCAGCATCATCAGGCCCATGATCGAGCGGCCGCCGACGGTCTCGCCGCCGCGCGTCACCCAGACCTCGGCCTGGAACTTCTCGACCATCTGCACGAATTTCGCCGAGGCCCGCGCATGCAGGCCGCGCTTGTTGGTGATCAGCAGCTCTCGCGAGATGGCTCCGGCAGGGACAGCCGGGCCGGCGACGTTGTCCTGCTGAGCATCCTCGTCGCTCATTTGCCGGCGAGCACCCGGCTGGCGATGGTGACGTATTTGCGTCCCGCCTCCTGCGCCATCGCGATGGCGTCGGGCAGCGAGCGCTCCTCGCGCACCTTGGCGAGCTTCACCAGCATGGGCAGGTTGATGCCCGCGAGCACCTCGACCTTGGGCCGGCTCATGCAGGAGATGGCGAGGTTCGACGGCGTGCCGCCGAACATGTCGGTGAGAATGGCGACACCGTCGCCGGTGTCGACGCGGTTCACGGCTTCGATGATGTCGCTGCGACAGAGATCGGAATCATCGTCGGCGCCAATCGTGACCGCTTCGATTTGTTTTTGAGGACCCATGACGTGTTCCAGCGCCGCCCTGAACTCGTCGGCGAGGCGCCCATGGGTCACCAGTACCAGGCCAATCATCGGATACTCCTCGCGGGCGCCTTGGGTGCACCGCACGAACGCGCCACTTTGACCATCCGGAGCCCTCGCGCAAGAGGGCATATTCGCGAGTCTCCCGGATTCTGGCATACAGAATGGGAGGGGGCGGCGGTCTACTCGGTCGCGATAGTGGGGCTGATATGGTTACCAATTTGCCCCACACAATCGGCCGAAAGATTACCGGAACATGAAAGCTTGAGTGGTAATTAGTTCCGCTACAACCAGCGGGAGGGGTGAGAAACCCGGGCCGACAGGTATCCGTGGCAATTCGATACCGTTGAGATGAATCCGAAGCGATTCGGCGTTCGGCAGGCGGGCAGCGTCCTCGGCCATCAGGTCAACCACAAGCCCAAGTTTCGCCTCCGACACATGGTCGCAGGCGCGGATTCCAAGGCCGCGGATCTCGATCAGCCCGGCCAGAGCGGGCGCGGGGCTCACCCACATTTCCCCGCCGCGTGTGGCGAGATGAACACGGTCGTCGCCCACCAGAACCGTTGGCGGCAGCTGTCCCGCGCGTCCGGCGAGGATCAGATCGAAGGCGAGTCGGGATTTACCGGAACCGGAGGGGCCCCGGATCAGGACGGCCTGCTCCCCAACCTGGACGGCAGACGCATGGATGCTCGCCGTTTCGTTCGTCACGACGCCGGCAGCCGGACGACGAAGCGAGCCCCGGCCGAGGTCGGATGTCCGTCGGCGTCAACAGGGCCGGGCCGGTTCTCGGCCCAGATCCGCCCGCCATGGGCGTCGATGATCTGCTTGGAGATCGACAGGCCCAGCCCGGAATTCTGGCCAAAGCCCTGGTGCGGCCGGTCGGTATAGAACCGCTCAAAGATGCGCTGCAGGGCGTCCTCGCGAATGCCGGGGCCGTCATCATCGACGGTGATCTCGATCTCCGAGCGCACGCGCCGGCAGGTGATGCGGACCTTGCCGCCGGCCGCGGAGAACGATTGCGCGTTCGACAGAAGGTTGGAGATCACCTGGCCGAGCCGCGAATCATGCCCGGGCACCGAGAAGGTGTCGTTGGCGCCGCGGCCCTCGAAGCGGACCTCGACGGTGACGTCGGTGCCGAGCTTGGTCTCGTTGGCGACCGAGGTCAGCGTGTTCAGCAGCCGGCGCAGATCGACCAGGGTCATGTCCTGGCGCTGCAGCTCGGCATCGAGCCGGCTGGCGTCGGAAATGTCGGAGATCAGCCGGTCGAGCCGCTTCACGTCGTGCTCGATCACGGCGAGCAGGCGGGCACGGCTGTTGTCGTTGCGCGCCAGCGGCAGCGTCTCGACCGCCGAGCGCAGCGAGGTCAGCGGGTTCTTGAGCTCGTGGGCAACATCGGCGGCGAACATCTCGATCGCCTCGATGCGGTTGTAGAGCGCGTCCGTCATGTCGCGCAGCGCCCCGGAGAGATGGCCGATCTCGTCGCGGCGGCGGGTGAAGTCGGGGATCTCGACGCGGGTCTTGATGCGGCGGCGGACCCGCTCGGCACTGTCGGCGAGCCGGCGCACCGGACCGGCGATGGTGCTGGCGAGCAGCAGCGACAGCACGATCATGACGGCGGAGGCGACGCCGCCGACCTTCAGAATGGCAAGACGCTCGGCGGTGACCATCTGGTCGATGTCGTCGCCCTGCGTCGACAGCATCAGGGCGCCGTGGATGGTGCGCGAGCGCTGCACCGACACCGCGACCGAGACGATCACTTCGCCGCGCGAATTGACCCTCACCATGCTGCGCTTCTGGCCCTTCAGCGCGTCGGCGACTTCCTCGTAGCCGTTGCCGTTCTCGGGGCCATATTCGCGGTACAGCGGCAGGTCGCCGCGATTGAGCCAGGTGCGTACCGAGATCAGCGCACGCTCGACGAAGCCGGGCTTCTCGCTCGACGGCGGTGGCAGGTCGAAGCGCAGCACGTTCTCCAGGTTGCGGCTGTCGAGCAGGAGCCCGCCATTCGGATCATAGATGCGCGCGCGCGTCTTGGTCGGCGAGATCAGCGTGCGCAGCACCGGCGCGACGCGTTCCGGATTGATCGGGAAGTCGAGCGGCGAATATTCGTCCGGCGCGCCGTAGCTCTCGCCGGGCTTGAGATCGAGCAGGCGCTCGGGATCGATGGTGATGGTGTTGGTCTGCACCGTGGCCGAGGCGGCGATGGCGCCGGCGATGATCTCGGCCTGCACCAGGAGGCTCTGCGCACGCGCATCGATCAGGCCGGCGCGGAACTGCGACAGGTACAAGATGCTTGCAACCAGTGCGAGCAGGCCGGCGATGTTCAGCGAGACGATGCGGCGGGTGAGGCTCGAGAACGACAGCGCGAACAGGAACTGTCCGGCGCGGCGCAGCCAGCTCAGCGGACGCTGCCAGCCGGAGACGTGCGGGGTCTCGTCCGCCGCCTCGGACGCGATCGCGGCGGCGGCGTCGTGGGCATTCACGGCTGGGTCAAGCTGCGTGCGATCGAGCAATGTGAGTGCTCCGATTCCGAATTTCGTAGGGGTTGTGCGGCGAATTCCCGCGAGAACTCGACTTGCCGCACCCGAATTCGCCGCAACAATGGCCCCGTTCCGGCATCTGCGCTCGGACAAACGCGCAGGAGGCGTAGCCTATCCAATCGAGACCGCGACGTCAGCGCGCAATTTCGCATGACGTCGCGCAAGGCAATGCTTCAGGTCCCTTGCTGCAGGGCTTCAGGTTTCCTTGAAGCGATAGCCGACGCCGTAGAGGGTCTCGATCATCTCGAACTCCTCGTCGACCATCTTGAACTTCTTGCGCAGCCGCTTGATGTGGCTGTCGATGGTGCGGTCGTCGACATAGACCTGGTCGTCATAGGCCGCGTCCATCAGCGCATTGCGGCTCTTGACCACGCCCGGACGCTGCGCCAGCGCCTGCAGGATCAGGAACTCGGTGACGGTCAGCGTGACCGGCTCGTTCTTCCAGGTGCAGGTGTGACGCTCCGGATCCATGCGCAGCAGGCCGCGATCGAGCGCCTTGGCGTCGTTCTCCTTCGGCAGCGCCGTCGGATCCTTCGGCTGCGAGCGGCGCAGCACGGCCTTGACGCGCTCCACCAGCAGGCGCTGCGAGAACGGTTTGCGGATGAAGTCGTCCGCGCCCATCTTCAGGCCGAACAGCTCGTCGATCTCCTCGTCCTTGGAGGTGAGGAAGATCACCGGCAGGTCGGACTTCTGGCGAAGCCGCCGCAACGTCTCCATGCCGTCCATGCGCGGCATCTTGATGTCGAGGATGGCGAGGTCAGGCTGGCTGGTCCGAAAACCGTCGAGCGCCGACGCACCATCGGTATAGGTCATGATCCGATAACCCTCGGCCTCGAGCGCGATGGAGACGGATGTCAGAATGTTGCGGTCGTCATCGACCAAGGCGATTGTGGGCATGAGCCTGCTTTCAGAGTCTGGTTACGCCGAGACTTCGAGAATCAAGATAAGGGCCGCATATTTGGGCTTCGAACATGGTCAACGAGCAATGCAAGCTGGGCTGAAGTGTGACCGAGTTCCACAAATACCATGGCAAAGTCTTGTGCCGCGCCCAGGTTTGTGGCCCGTTTAGCCGAAAAAAGGCCTTCATTGCAACTGGATGGACGAGGGAAAAGACGATGTCTGCGAGCTTTAACCCTAACCGCGTGACGCAATCCCTGCTGCGCCGAAGCCGGCAGGGCGCACTTGCGACCTTGATGGTTGGTACGGGCGATCCCTACTGCTCCCTCGTCAACGTCGCCACCGCGTCCGATGGTGCTCCGATCATCCTGATCTCGCGATTAGCTGTACACACCAGGAATGTACTTGCCGATTCGCGCGTATCGCTGATGCTCGATGAACGGGCGCCGGGCGATCCGCTCGAGGGAACTCGCATCATGCTGTCGGGCAAGGCCGAGCAGGCCACCGACGACAATCGCGAGATGATGCGCCGTCGGTATCTCAATGCGCATCCGTCCGCTGCGGACTATGCGGATTTCGCCGACTTCTCGTTCTTCGTGATTCGTCCGTCAGGCGCGCATCTCGTCGCCGGATTCGGCCGCATCGTCGATCTCAAGCCCGAGCAGTTTCTCACGGATATCTCCGATGCTGATGAACTGATTCTGGCAGAGCAGGGCGCTGTCGATCACATGAACGAAGATCACCGTGAGGCGCTCGCCCTCTACGCGACGAAGCTGCTCGGCGCCGAAGCCGCGGAGTGGCGGTGTAGCGGCTGTGACCCGGAAGGATTGGATCTGATGGCCGACGGCAAGACGCTACGGCTCGGGTTTCCCGAGCGCGTAACCACGCCCGGGGCGTTGCGCAAGATGCTTGTGCGGCTTGCTGACGAGGCACGCGCGAAGTGAGGTGTAGTTCGAGCCCGCTTTGATGGCTGTGCTCATCCTCTCGTGACGAAAGACGACGACGTTCACGCATGAACGCAGTTGCGGTGAAGCTCGATGTGCACGCTCCCCGTCCAGCAGAAGGTGAGCGCCGCGCAAACCCATGGCGTGGGCGCGAGTGAGCTCATTGACGTCGCGGCCGGGAGAATCGGATTAAGTGATCCCGCAAGCGCGAGGCAATCGTGAATGGAAGCTGGCTGATCGGGTGTGGCGGCGACACGGCTGATCACCGACGCATTCCGTCGGCTCGGGCGGCGTCCCTTGATCGGTAGCAGCGAGGCGGTGCGACGGGCGTTGGCCGGATGCTCGGTCTTCGCCTTGGTCTTCGCTTGCCCGCGCGAATTCGTCGATTTGAGCGTCGTTCGTCGTTCTCGTGAAACCCAACCGCGCTGATATATCTGTTGCGTTGCAGCAACTCCGCGGGGCGCAGGCGGCTGCTGCTGGAATGTGCATGGCGCGGCAAAACATGAGCTACGTACATCACGGTTTGCCAATAACCAATTGGGCCGGATCGTCTTGGCAAGACCAGCGTTGATCAGTATTAGGTCGGCGACCGCGCTTCGATAAGGCGATGTAACGGCAACGGTCACCGCGCAACGCGCGCGACTGCGCGCAACAGATGCGGGCTCTCAGGAGGGATCTTCGTGCAAGAGACGGGTATTCGCAACGGCGCCTTCGGTGCCGACAAGTTCGGCTTAAAGAACCTCAAGCAGGTGCACTGGAATCTCGGCGCTCCCCAGCTCTATCAGTATTCGCTGGCGGCGGGCGAGGCGGTGCTGTCGGCCGACGGGGCGCTGTGCGCGGATACTGGCGAGTTCACCGGCCGCAGCCCGAAGGACAAGTTCACGGTGCGCGACGCCTCCACCGAAAAGATGTGGTGGGCGGGCAACCAGGCGATCACGCCCGAGCAGTTCGAGGCGCTGCATCAGGACTTCATCAAGCACGCCGAAGGCAAGACCCTGTTCGCGCAGGATCTCTATGGCGGCGCCGATCCGAGCTTCCGCATCAAGACGCGCGTCTTCACCGAACTCGCGTGGCATTCGCTGTTCATCCGCACGCTTCTGATCCGCCCCGAGAAGATCGAGCTCGACACCTTCGTGCCGGAGCTCACGATCATCGACATGCCGAGCTTCCGTGCCGACCCGAAACGCCACGGCGTGCGCTCGCAGAACGTCGTCGCGATCGATTTCGCCCGCAAGATCGTCCTGATCGGCGGGTCCTATTATGCCGGCGAGATGAAGAAGAGCGTGTTCACGACGCTCAACTACTACCTGCCCGAGCGCGGCGTGATGCCGATGCACTGCTCGGCCAATGTCGGGCCGAACGGCGACACCGCTGTCTTCTTCGGCCTGTCCGGCACCGGCAAGACGACGCTGTCGGCCGATCCGAACCGCACCTTGATCGGCGATGACGAGCATGGCTGGGGACCGTCCGGCGTGTTCAACTTCGAGGGCGGCTGCTACGCCAAGTGCATCAAGCTGTCGCAGGAAGCCGAGCCGCAGATCTATGCGGCGTCGACCCGGTTTGGTGCGGTGCTCGAGAACGTCGTGCTCGATGAGGATACGCGCGTTCCCGATTTCGACGACGGCTCCAAGACGGAGAACACCCGCTCGGCCTATCCGCTCGACTACATCCCGAACGCCTCGCGCACCGGCCGCGCGCCGCATCCGAAGAACGTCGTGATGCTCGCCGCCGACGCCTTCGGCGTGCTGCCGCCGATCGCAAAGCTCTCGCCGGCGCAGGCGATGTACCACTTCCTGTCCGGCTACACCGCCAAGGTCGCGGGCACCGAGCGCGGCTTGGGCTCCGAGCCGCAGCCGGAATTCTCGACCTGCTTCGGCTCGCCGTTCCTGCCGCTCGATCCGTCCGTCTACGGCAACATGCTGCGGCAGCTGATCGCCGAGCACAATGTCGACTGCTGGCTGGTCAACACCGGCTGGACCGGCGGCAAGTATGGCACGGGCTCGCGCATGCCGATCAAGGTGACGCGCGCGCTGCTGACGGCGGCGCTCGACGGCAGCTTGCGCAACGTCGAGTTCCGCACCGACAAATATTTCGGCTTCGCGGTGCCGACCGCGCTGCCGGGCGTGCCGAGCGAGATCCTCGATCCGGTCAATACCTGGAAGGACAAGGCCGAGTTCGACAAGACCGCGCGCGCGCTGGTTGGCATGTTCCAGAAGAACTTCGCCAAGTTCGAAGCCCAGGTCGACGCCGAGGTCCGCGCCGCCGCGCCGGATCTGAAGCTGGCGGCGGAGTAGGGCTGCAAACGTCAAGGGGGGCGGTCGCGTTGCGGCTGACCCCACATTTTCCCGCTCCGCCCCGTTCAATGCACGAGAGGCGCGAGCTCAAGCCATACCCACAGCTGTCGTCCCGGCTCAAGGCCGGGACGACGCCGTTTTCTTGGCTTGCGTCCCGGCCCTCACGCCTTGAAATACGCAATCTGCGTCGTCGTCGCGAGCAGCCGGCCGGACGGTGACCACAGCTCGCCATGCTGGTCCTGATAGCTGCGGTTGAAGATCTTGGCGTCGGCGGTCGCGAGCACATGCGTGATGTCCTCGGTCGCCAGCTCCTCCCGGCTGACGTGGAAATAGGTCGTCAGCGACACCGTGCCGAACGGCACCAGCTCGCCGCGGGCGTGGAAGACGCGGCCGAAGAAGGCGTCCGACATCGACAGCACCGATAGGCAGTCGAGCTTGCGCGGCTTGCGGTCGGAGATCCACAGCCGGGAATAGCTGCTGTGCGGCTCCCCCGACGACGATGCGCCAAACGCCGGACGGCCCTCGATGAAGCGGAAATCGTACTGCTTGGTCCAGGACATGTTCGTGTCGGGATGTCGCTTGACCTGATCGAACGGCGGCGCCTCGGGCTTTGTGGCCGGCTGATGCGACCAGGACGGCCGGCGCTCGGCGAACACGGCGGTGGCGAGCGTCGCCGCGTCAGAGTCGCCCTGGCTCAGCTCGACGCACCAATGCTGCGACGAGCGGTTGGCCTTCACCAGCCGCACGTCGAGATCGAACGGCCCTTCCGCGATCGGCGCGCAATAGTTCACCGTCACCGCCAGCGGATCGCCCTGAATTTGCGGATGCTGGATCAACGCGCGCAGCACGGTCGCCGCCGTGACGCCGCCAAACGGGCCGACGAACGCCCAGTAATCCGGGCTGGTCCGTCCCTGCCAGCGGCTGTCGCCGGCGGTGACGCGGGTGGCCTCGTCGAACAGGTGAGCTGGCGGTTCGGTCATGCATTCCTCCCGACGGTCATCGTATGATGGCCGTCAGATGAAACGCAATGGAAGGCCTCTGCAATGACGTCATGGGTCATTGCTGAAGGCGAGGGGAAGGGCCCGTCACGCCCGCTGCGCTTGCACCGGCGCCATCGCCAGTCCGACCGGCACGTTCCAGATGTCGTCGGCATATTCGCGGATGGTGCGGTCGGAGGAGAACCAGGCCATGCGCGCGACGTTGAGGATCGAGGCGCGGGTCCAGGCCGGCACGGTCTGCCAGCGTGCATCGATGCCGCGCTGGGCCTCGTAGTAGGAATCGAAATCGGCCGAGACCATGTAGTGGTCGAGATGGCGCAGCGCATGGGCGATCGGCTCGAACCGGCCGGGTTCGTCCGGCGAGAACGCGCCGGACGCGATCGCATCGATCGCGCGCGCCAGCCGCGGTGACTGGTGGATCACGTCGGACGCGTCCAGTCCCTGCTTGCGGCGGAGCATGACCTCGTCGGCCTCCATGCCGAAGATCGCGATGTTGTCGGCGCCGACATTGTCGCGGATCTCGATATTGGCGCCGTCCAGCGTGCCGATGGTAAGCGCGCCGTTCAGCGCCAGCTTCATGTTGCCGGTGCCGGACGCCTCCATGCCGGCGGTCGAGATCTGCTCGGACAGGTCGGCCGCAGGAATGATCGTTTCCGCCAGGCTGACATTGTAGTCGGCCATGAACACGACCTTCAGCTTGCCGCCGATCGCGGGATCGTTATTGACGACCTCCGCGACGTCGTTGATCAGCTTGATGATCAGCTTGGCATAGCGGTAGCTCGCCGCCGCCTTGCCGGCGAAGATTTTCACCCGCGGCACCCAGTTGGCTTGCGGGTCGTCCTTGATGTCCAGATACAGCGCCACCGCTTCGAGGATGTTCAGGAGCTGGCGCTTGTATTCGTGGATGCGCTTGATCTGCACGTCGAACAGCGCGCCCGGATCGAGGCGCACGTTCATGCGCTCGCCGATCAGACGCGCCAGCTGCACCTTGTTGTGGTGCTTCACCGCGCGGAACTTCTGGTGGAAGCCGGCGTCGGCGACGTAGCTCTCGAGGCTCGAGAGCAAGGTCGGATCGTCGACGACGGCGTCGCCGCAGGCCTCGCGCAAGAGGTTCGTCAGCTTGGGATTGGCCAGCATCAGCCAGCGGCGGAAAGTGATGCCGTTGGTCTTGTTGGTGATGCGGCCGGGATAGAGATGATTGAGATCGTGGAACACGGTCTCCTTCATCAGGTCGGAATGCATCGCCGAGACGCCGTTGATGCGGTGCGATCCGACGAAGGCGAGCTGGCCCATGCGCACGCGGCGGCCGCTCTTCTCGTCGATCAGGGACACCGAGGCGCGGTAGTCGATGTCACCCGGTGCGCGCTGCTCGGCGAGCGCGAGATGCTGCGCATTGATGCGATAGATGATCTCGAGATGGCGCGGCAGCAGCCGCTCGAACAGCTCGACCGGCCAGGTCTCGAGCGCTTCGGGCAGCAGCGTGTGGTTGGTATAGGACAAGGTCGCGATGGTGATCTTCCACGCCTCGTCCCAGCGGAAATTGTGCAGGTCGACCAGGATCCGCATCAGCTCGGCCACGGCGAGCGAGGGGTGCGTGTCGTTGAGCTGCACCGCGGCCTTCTGCGCCAGGCTGCGCAACTGGCCGTCGGAGCCGAGATGGCGCTTGACGAGATCTTGCAGCGAAGCCGAGACGAAGAAATATTCCTGGCGCAGCCGCAGCTCGCGTCCCGCCGGGCTCTCGTCGTTCGGATACAGGAACTTGCAGATCGCCTCGGCGCGCGCTTCTTCCGCCGAGGCGCCGAGATAGTCGCCGGAGTTGAACACGTCGAGCTTCAGCGGATCGGGCGAGCGCGCCGACCATAGCCTGAGCGCATTCACGTGCTGGCCGCGCCAGCCGACGATCGGCGTGTCATAGGCCACCGCCTGCACGGTCTCGCCGGGATGCCAGATCGCGCGGGCCCGGCCCTTGTCGTCGATGTGCTCGACGCCGCCGCCGAAATGAACGTGATAGACCACCTCGGGGCGCTGGAACTCCCAGGGATTGCCGAACGACAGCCAGACGTCGGGATATTCGTGCTGCCAGCCGTCGACGATGACCTGGCGGAACAGGCCGAAATCATAGCGGATGCCGTAGCCGATCGCCGGGATCTGCAAGGTCGACATGCTTTCCATGAAGCAGGCCGCAAGCCGGCCGAGGCCGCCATTGCCGAGCGCGGCATCCGGCTCGCATTTGCGCAGGTCCATCAGGCCGACGCCGAGATCGCCGAGCGCGGTCTCGAACACCTTCATCAGGCCCATGTTGTTGAGCGCGTCGGTGAACAGGCGGCCGATCAGGAATTCGAGGCTGAGATAGTAGACCCGCTTGCGCCCGGCGTCGTAGCTCTCCTTGTCCGCGGTCAGCCAGCGATGCACGATGCGGTCGCGCAAGGTCAGCGCCGCGGCGTGGTACCAGTCCTGCGGCGTCGCCTGGCTCGCCTCCTTGCCGATGGCGAGGCGAAGCTTGGCCAGGATGTCGCTCTTGATCTCCGCGACCGCCAATTCGTCGACGGGCTGGCCGGTGCTTACGAAGCTGCGCTGGGACGGCTGATCTGTCACCTTGGAAACCTGTGATGCTACGAGGAACCGGTAAAAGCATACGATGGTTGCGCGCGGTCCGAAACCCGGGGAAAGGCTGGTCCGCACAGCAAGGTGATGGAAAATGATGCAAAAACGGGGCCGGAGTTCCGGGGGCGGAACGCGCCAGGATGGTGCAGGTGCGTCGTGGAGTTGAGGGCTCTCCCCATCGTCATCCCGGCGAAAGCCGGGATCCAGACTCACGTTGTGAGGCGAGCGACGAACATCTGCTCGATCCGACGGCGCCAATCCGGCTCGTACTCCGCGTTCATGCCTTCGGCCCGCAGCACGGCCGCGGCGAACGCCTGCGGAGAGGGCGGTTGGCCGTCCAGCATCAGGTCGTCCGCGGTGAGGCGGCTGCAAAAGCCCCAGTCCACGCATAGGTCGCGCAGCAGCCAGTCGAGACGCTTGCGCAGGGCTGCATCGGTTTCGGTGTTGGAATTCTCCATGAGAGCGGCGCGCCTCCTTTGAGAAGGGATGGACAATCGGCTAGGAACAAATTAAGAACAATTTAGCAAGCGATCGTTTATCCTGACAGCGATTCGATCCGCCAGCCCCCGGCATCAGTGCATCCCGCGAGGACACCCATGTCCAATATCGCCTTCGATCCCCTGGCCCTGACCCGCATTGCCGATTTTGCGCGCAGCCTGACGCGGCTGCACAAGACGGCTCGCCGGCGGGCGGTGGACGACGACCAGATCGACCGCGCCTTCAACGCCGTCTGCATGTCGGTCTGGGGCTACACCACCGACGACATTTCCGACGATCTGTTCTCGGCCACCGACCACACCTTCCTCGATGGCCTCGACGAGGCGCGGGCGCGCATCTTCGCCGCCGAGCAGGGCTACGACCTGGTCGACGACGAGGGCATGCTGACCGATTGGTGGGGCTTCTGCTGGATGATCCTGGCCGAGAAACGCGGCCTGCTGACGCCGGACAACCGCGCCGCCGCGCGGGCGGCGATCGAGGAGAAATATCTGGAAGCGCCGAACGTCATCGGCGTGATCGTCGCGCGCTAGGTCAGCATTCCGTCATTGCGAGCGCTGCGAAGCAATCCAGGGTGGTGTGCGGGACTCTGGATTGCTTCGCTGCGCTCGCAATGACGAGTCCGGGCTCAATCCACATCCGCGCGCTTGGCGCGGCCGGTGGCCGGCTTCGGCGCGATCGTCAGCGGCGGCGCGACGCTGACATTGCTGGCGCTGGCCTCCGGCGGCGGCATCGCGGCGAGCGCATCGGCCGCCAGCATCTCGGCGCGCACCGGTGCGACCTTCATCTCGCTCAGCTTGGCCCGCATGTCCGAGTTCAGCCCGGGATAGGAGGCGACCGGCTTGAAATCGGCCGGCTGGCCGCCGCTGCCGCGCGTGCCCGAATAGGCGACGAGGCCGTCGCTGGTGGCGACGACGTCGCCGGGGCGCAGCGAGGTGTCGAGCGACAGGTCGACCGGCGCCAGCCCGGCCGGATCGCGGCCGTTGCAGGTGCAGTCGGCGCGCAGCGCCTGGCGATAGGCGAACGCGTTCTCGCTGTCGGCATAGCGCTCGCCGTTCGCCGCCGTGGCGTAGTCGATGTTGGAGCCGAAATAGATCCTGGTCGGGCTGGCCGGGCAGAACGCCTGGCACATCTGGGCCGGCGAGGCGAGGCCCCGCGTCAACGGAAAATAGCGGCCGTCGCAGGTGCGCACGCAGAACGCCGCGCCCGATCCGCCGCTCGCGGTGCGCGGCTGGGCGGGGGCCTGCGGGTTGGTGCCGAACGGATCGGCGAAGAAGCCGCCTTGCGCCGGCCGCTGCGATTGCGGCTTGTTGAAGCCGCCGAACAGGAAGTCGAACAGGCCCTGGGCCGACGCCATTCGCGGCGCCAGCGCGCCGGCCGCGACGAGGCCGACCGTCGCCGCGACAGCGACGTGGCGGGACCTCCGCCGAAACGACAACACGCTACGCAACGCCCGCTCCATCGCCAGGATCTTCACCGCAAAGCCACGCCGTGACGCGGCAACCCGCGTCGCTCGATCATGTGCGATCGAACGCGCCTTGCCCAAGGCATGGCGCCATCAGCTTTGCGGTAACCTTAACGGGCGTTGGTAAATGAGCGGTATGCGCGGGTCGCGAATTGCGCCGCGCGCCAGGCGCCTCAGAGGAATTCGTGCGCCTTGTAGAGCGCCCGGAACGGCAGGCCGGCCTGGGCGAAGGTCTCGGCGGCGCCTTCCTCGCGGTCGACCATGGTGAACACCAGCGCCACCTCGGCGCCGGCCTCGCGCAGGGTTTCCACCGCCTTCATCGCCGAGCCGCCGGTGGTGGTGACGTCCTCGACCACGACGATGCGTTTTCCCGCCAGGGTCTCGTCGCGGGTCAGGCCCTCGATCGCGAGCCTGGCGCCGTGCTCCTTCGGCTTCTTGCGGACGAAGAAGGCCGCGATCGGATGGCCCTTGATCCAGGAGATCTGGGCGATCGCGCCGGCGAGCGGCACCGCGCCCATCTCCAGGCCGCCGATATAATCGAAGCCCTCGTCCTTCAGCGCCTCATAGGTGAGCTCGGCGAGCAAGGTGGCGCCCTCCGGGTCCATCATGGTCGGCTTCAGGTTGAAATAGAAATCGCTCTTGCGGCCGGAGGCCAGCGTGACCTCGCCACGGCCGAACGAGCGCCTGCGGATGATCTCGAGGAGGCGGGCGCGGGAGGCGGATTTGGACACGGCGTTTCCCCTGAGGGTGGATTCTTGGGTGGCGCAATCTATCGGGGGCGGGCGGCGGAGACCAGCCGCCACGATGTCCCATCAACAACGGTACGTTTGAAGCCGGATGCAGTTTCGAGCTAATGGGAGCCCGCGACCAAGCAAGGACGGTTGGGAAGGATGCCCCGCATGACGATCGAGCTGTACACCTGGAACACCCCAAACGGGCGCAAAATCTCGGTCGCGCTGGAGGAGATGGGGCTGCCCTACCGCGTCGTTCCGGTCGACATCACCAAGGGCGCCCAGATGGCGCCGGAATTCCTGGCGATCAGCCCCAACAACAAGATCCCGGCGATCGTCGATCCCGACGGCCCCGACGGCAAGCCGGTCAGCGTGTTCGAATCCGGCGCCATCCTGCTCTACCTGGCTGAGAAGACCGGCCAGTTCCTGCCGAAATCCCTCGCCGAGCGGATCCCGGTCTATGAATGGCTGATGTGGCAGATGGGCGGTTTCGGCCCGATGCCCGGCCAGGTGCACCATTTCATCGCGCTGACCAACGAACAGGACCGTGCCTACGGGCTCAAGCGCTACATGGCCGAGACGGTCCGGCTCTATGGCGTGCTCGACCGCCGGCTGGCGCAGCACGAGTTCGTCGCAGGCGCTCTCTCGATCGCCGACTTCGCCATCGTCGGCTGGGCCTGGCGCCACCCGCGCCACAAGGTGGATCTCGCCGACTTTCCGAACGTCAAGCGCTGGTACGACACCCTGATGGCCCGCCCCGCCGTGAAGCGCGGCATGGAGGCGAAGCTGGACTGACGACTGCTGCTCCGTCGATCATGGCGGCGCTGTCTTCCGCGTTGGCGCTGCGCTCCCTCTCCCGCTTGCGGGGGAGGGCTGGGGAGAGGAGCCACACCCGACCGTACCGCTTTAGCGAGAACACGCCCCGACCCGTCTCATGCCGGCGGGTGAGCCGACCTGCTCCATTCCCGCCGCCGCCAAAAGGAGCTTCGGCGGACAAGGCGGGGGAGCCGATGGAAATCACCCCCGCCGCGCCTCCAGCGCCATGCGCACCGCAAGTCCCGCGAGCACCGTGCCCATCAGATAGCGCTGCACGAGCGCCCAGCTCGGCCGTGTCGCCAGGAACAGGGCAATCGATCCTGCCGCCATGGCGATCATGGCGTTGACGCTGACGCTGATCACGATCTGGATCGCGCCGAGCACCACCGACTGCGTCAGTACGCTGCCGACAGCGGGATCGATGAACTGCGGCAGCAGCGCCAGATACAGCATCGCGATCTTCGGGTTCAGCAGATTGGTGGCGAGCCCCATCAGGAACAGCCGGCGTGGGCTGTCGATGGCGAGCGTCCTCACCTGGAAGGGCGAGCGTCCACCCGGCTTCACCGCCTGCCACGCCAGATAGAGCAGGTAGGCAGCGCCGGCGAGGCGCAGCGCGTCATAGGCGAACGGCACGGCAAACAGCAGCGCCGTGATGCCGAACGCCGCCGCCAGCATGTAGACCAGAAAGCCGACGGCAACGCCGCCGAGCGAGACCAGGCCCGCGACGTGACCCTGCGTGATCGCGCGCGAGATCAGATAGATCATGTTCGGCCCTGGTGTCAGCACCATGCCGAGCGAGACGAGGGCGAAAGCGAGCAGGGAAGATGCGGGGGGCATGACCGGCGTGACGATGGGGATCTCCTCCGCCTGCTTAGCGCAGCCGATCGCCGATCGTCATCCGGTCAATTGCACCGAGAACAATCAACCCGCGGCGGGCGGCGTCATGTTCAATGCAGGCGCGCTCCGGCCGGAGCGGTCGAACACACCGGCGATGCTCAACGCCAGCAGGACCAGCAGAATGGCCGCCGCGAACGGCACGGAGTGCCCGATCATGGCGAGCAGGCAGGCTCCCAGCGCGATCACGAGGCCGATCTCCAGCGGCGCGATCGGCTCGCCGGCGTCGCTCCGCGCCTTCCAGTGGATCGCAATCCCCGCCGCCACCATCGGCATGTCGTAGATCATCGCATAGGGCGTGGCGATGATGCTGCCGACCGCGACCAGCGCGATCGCCTGCTGCGTTGAGCCGCGTCGCCAGGCATCCCAGACCATCACGACGACGGAGCAGGACAACAGGAGCTGAACCAGGTAGCCGATCGGCGGCGGCGCGCCGAGCGCGTGCAAGCCAGCGATGACCGTCGGCATCATGTGATCGAGGCTGACCTGGTTGGCCTGCAATTGCGCCTGATAGCTCGGAAATTTCACGATCCATTCGAGCCAGATCCACGGATCGAGCGCAGCGCTGGTGACGACCGCGACGATCACGGTCGTGGCGATGGCCGAGAGGATGGCGCGCCAGTTGCGTGACGCCAGCAGCACGACCGGCATCAGCAGCACGAATTGTGGCTTGTAGGCGAGCAGGCCGAGCAGCGTGCCGGCAACGATCGGGTGGCGCGCGAGCAGGCGCAATCCGCCGATCAGCAAGGCCGCCGACAGGAAACCGTTCTGGCCGGTGATCGCGTTGATGAGCGTGGTCGGCGCCGCGAGCAGCGCCAGAGAGGTTAACGAGCGCCAATCGCGCCCCAGCGTCGCCAAGCCATAAAGCGCGAAGGTGACCGAGATCCAGCAGACATAGGCTACCGGCAGCGCCAGCATGCCCAGCGGTATCAGCACCAGCAGGAAGGTCGGCGGATAGGGATAGGGAAAGCCGCCGCCGCCCAGCGTCGGATCCAGCGTCTGCTGATAGCGCGCGAGCGCAACCGGATCGTAGATGCTGGCGCCGGACAGCGCGGCAAATCTGCCGAACGACCATAGCCCGAAGAAGTCGCCAAACGCCGGCTGCGGCGACGACAGCGCCCAGCCGACGAGATAGGCGCCGTTGTAGAGCGCCATCGCGACCAGCAGGATCAGCACCGCGCGCCGGTCGCGCGTCTTGGGGTGAGCTGCGGATGAGGTCGCGGTCATGGAGCTCTTCGTTCTGCGCCCTCGGCGCAGTCGTGGCATGGGGGATGATCGGAGCTGTCAGCGATCGCTCGCGTGCGGTGCCTCTCCAACCTTGCCAGGGTGCGCTGCACGTCGTGTTACCGTCCGTCCATCCGGCCAGGCGCGATCTCATCGTGCCTAACGAGGGGTAAAATCGCCGCGTTCCGAGTGACCGTGAACAGGGGACGGCGTCATCGCTCCGCATCGGGCAACGCGCTCGTCAAGATTTGTATTGCTATTTTTCCGAAGTCATGCTCTATTCAGCCATCCCGTCCTCATGCAGAGGGGCGTACGCGTCGTCACGATACGTTGAGGCGGGGAGCGGTGGCCGCGGGCCTGCCAGGTGCTGATGCGCTGGACGATTGGCAGCTCGCGGACGTTCAAGCCGTGTGGTCCTGGCGCCCCGAAGCTGGCGCCAAGCCTGCGTGACATCACGTGTCGCGCTGGTGACGGGGGCAAACAAGCCGGTCCCCGGGGAGAGCTCGGAGCAGACGTTAAGCCCATCGCGCAGGGAGGGCCGGGTCTGTCCGGCTGAACCTGTGGTACCTGCCGCCTGCATTCTTTTGAGCAGGCGGGCCACGGGCCTCAGCCGAGGCCCGGCCTTCCCTGCGCCCTCTGCAAAATTCAGAGGGCGAACGACATGCATCCCTCGAGCAAAATCATGCTGCGAGAAGGCTGAGGCATGTCTACGGCTCGCGTTGCAGCCAATGATCATCGTATTGGGGAGCATCAAACGGATGCGTATGAGGGCTGCGTTGCGAGGCACGCTGCCCACCCTCCCCTGGAGGGGGAGGGTCGCCTCTCATGAGCGCAGCGAATGGGAGGCGGGGTGGGGTGATCTCTCCACAGGCGCCAGCGCCCGCGGCTCACCCCACCCCGCTCGCCCGCTTCGCGTGCGATCGACCCTCCCCCTCCAGGGGAGGGTGGCATCTCGCTCGTGGACGGATTTCGGCGCTTGCGATGACGAAGCAGAGATCACCGCGATCAGCTCAATGCGCCTCGTCCCAATTGTCGGCGGCCCGCGCGTCGACATGTAGCGGCACCGACAGCAGCACCGCCGGGAAGGGGGCGTCCTGCATGACGTGCTGCACCACCGGCAAGGTCGCGGCGACCTCGTCGTTCGGTACCTCGAAGATCAGTTCGTCATGCACCTGCAGCAGCATCTGAGCCGACAGCTTCTTTTGCGCCAGGGCCTCCTCGACGCGGATCATGGCGCGCCGAATGATGTCGGCCGCGGTGCCCTGCAGCCGCGCATTGATCGCGGCGCGCTCGTTGAAGGCGCGCACCGAGGCGTTGGAGGCCTTGATCTCGGGGTAATGGCACTTGCGGCCGAACAACGTGGTGACATAGCCGTGCTTGCGGCAGAACTCCTTGGTCGCGTCCATGTAGTCGCGAATGCCGGGGAAGCGCTCGAAATAGCGCTTGATGTAGGCCGAGGCCTCCTCGCGGGCGATGCCGAGCTGGTTGGCGAGGCCGAACGCGGAGATGCCGTAGATGATGCCGAAATTGATCGCCTTGGCGCGGCGGCGCACCTCGCTCGGCATGTCCTTGATCGGCACGCCGAACATCTCGGATGCCGTCATCGCGTGGATGTCGAGCCCGTCCTTGAACGCCTGCTTCAGCACGGGGATGTCGGCGATCTCCGCGAGCAGCCGCAACTCGATCTGCGAGTAGTCGGCCGACACCAGCTTATGGCCCGGCGTCGCGATGAAGGCGCGGCGGATCTTGCGGCCATCTTCGGTCCGCACCGGGATGTTCTGCAGATTCGGCTCGTTCGACGACAGCCGGCCGGTGGTGGTCGCCGCCAGTGCGTAAGTGGTGTGCACGCGATGCGTCTGCGGGTTGACATAGGTCGGCAGCGCATCGGTATAGGTCGATTTCAGCTTCGAGACCTGGCGCCATTCCAGGATCTTGCGCGCGAAATCGTTGCCCTGCTCGGCGAGATCATCGAGGATGGAGGCAGAGGTCGACCAGGCGCCGGTCTTGGTCTTGGTGCCGCCCGACAGGCCCATCTTGCCGAACAGGATGTCGCCGATCTGCTTCGGGCTGCCGACATTGATCGGCTCGCCGGCCAGCTCCTGCAACTCGGCCTCGACGCGCGCCGCGGTCTGGGCGAAGTCGCCGGACAGGCGCGACAGCACCTGGCGGTCGATCGAGATGCCGCGCCGCTCCATGCGCGCCAGCACCGACACCAGCGGCCGCTCCAGGGTCTCGTAGACCGCGGTCATGCGCTCCGCCGTGAGGCGCGGCTTCAGCACGCGCCAGACCCGATGGATGACATCGGCGGCTTCCGCGGAATGCGCGGTCGCGCGATCGATGGCGACCTGCTCGAAGGTCAGCTTGTTCCGGCCGCTCCCGATCAGCTCACCTTCACTGATCATGGCGTGTCCGAGCACGTGCTCGGACAGCGAGTCGAGCTTCTGCGATCCACGTCCGGCGTCCAGCGCGTAGCTCATCAGCTGCACGTCGTCGGCGTTGGTCAGGGTGATGCCTGCCTGCGCCAGCATCACGGCCGTGAACTTGATGTTGAAGCCGATCTTGAGCAGGCCGGCCGATTCCAGGATGGGCGTCAGGGCAGCGAGCGCCTCGCTGTCCCTGATCTGGCCAGGTGCGAGCCCGGCATCGAACAGGCCGCCGCCATCGCCGGCCTGGCGATGCGCCAGCGGGATGTAGCAGGCGTCGTTCGGCGCCAGCGCCAACGCGATGCCGCACAGGCTGGCCTGCATCGGATCGATCGAGCTGGCTTTGACGTCGATGGTGACCCGACCGAAGTCATGGACGCGGGCGAGCCACGCATTCAGCTCCGGTACGGTGCGCACGGTCTGATATTTATCGCGATCGATCCGCGCGCTCTTGGCCGCCTCGGCCCTGGACTCGGCGAGGCTGGCGGGTGTGCCTTTGCTCATCGCCGACTTGTCGGTGCGCGGGTCACCGCTGCGAGGAGCGGCGGCTGGCTTGCTCAGTGTGCTCCCTCCCCCGCTTGCGGGGGAGGGCGGGGTGGGGGCTGCGGCCGGACTCGATCCCACCTTCAACTGCTCATCCGCCGATACGTCGGCCGGATCGATGTGCGAATACTCGGCGACGCGGCGCGTCAGCGTGGTGAACTCCATCGCCTTGAGGAAGGCGATCAGCTTGCGCGGATCGGGCTCGTGCACCGCGAGGTCGTCGAGTGGCACATCGAGCACGACCTTGTCGTCGAGCAGCACCAACTGGCGCGAGATCCGCGCCTTCTCGGCGTTCTCGATCAGCGCCTCGCGCCGCTTCGGCTGCTTGATCTCGCCCGCGCGCGTCAGCAGGCCTTCGAGATCGCCATAGTCGGTGATCAACTGCGCGGCGGTCTTGATGCCGATGCCGGGCACGCCCGGCACGTTGTCGGTGGAATCGCCGGCCAGCGCCTGCACCTCGACCACCTTCTCCGGCGGCACGCCGAACTTCTCGATCACCTCGGCGACCCCGATGCGTCGGTCCTTCATCGTGTCGTACATCGTGACGCAGTCGTTGACGAGCTGCATCAAATCCTTGTCGGAGGACACGATGGTGGTGGTGGCGCCGCGCTCGCAGGCAAGCCGCGCATAAGTCGCGATCAGGTCGTCCGCCTCGAAGCCCGACTGCTCCAGGCACGGCAGGTCGAAGGCGCGGACGGCCTCGCGGATCAGCGCGAATTGCGGGATCAGGTCGTCGGGCGCCGGCGGCCGGTGCGCCTTGTAGTCGGCGTAGATCTTGTTGCGGAACGTGACCTCGGACTTGTCGAACACGATGGCCAGATGCGTCGGTCGGTCGGTCTCGGGCATGTCGCGCAGCAGCTTCCACAGCATGTTGCAGAAGCCGAGCACGGCATTGACCTGCAGCCCGTCGGACTTGCGGTTGAGCGGCGGCAGCGCGTGATAGGCGCGGAAGATGTAGGACGATCCGTCGACCAGGAACACATGGTCGCCGTTGGCCGCGCCCTTCGCCAAATTCTTGGCGGCGGCAGGCACAGGGGCGGCGGGCGTGGCGGCGGCTTTCTGGGGAGCTTTGGGCATGGCCGCAATGTAGGGATTTTCGCTCGCATTGACAGCCGTGACGACGCCATGCGCACCGGATTTTTCCGCCCCTCAGTCCGGTCGGACGCAGCGGGTCAGGAACTCCATGACGGCGCGAATGAGGGGCGTGCGCCTGAGGTCGCGATGAACGATGAGCCAGATGTCCCTGCTGATGGCCGCGCCGGCTTCGAAGCGGGTGAGGTCGGGATCATGATCGCCGACAAAATGCGGCAGGGCGGCGAGCCCCAGCCCTGCGCGCGCTGCTGCGGCCTGGCTCTCGAGATCGCTGCTCCGAAACACGATCGGGCGCTGCCCGGCGACCGCCTTCAGCCATTGCTGCTGGGGTGCCGAGTCCATGCTGGCATCATAGGCGATGAATCCGAGCGCATGCTGCGGCGTCTCCTTGAGATAGTGCGGCGCGCCGTAGAGGTTGAAGCCGAAGCGGCCGATCTTGCGTGCGATCAGGCCGGGCTCGTCGGGACGGGACAGTCGCAGAGCGACGTCGGCTTCCCGTCGGTTGAGCGAGGCGCTGCGCTTCTCGCCGATCAGCTTGATGATGATGGCGGGATGCCGCCGGTGCAGCTCGACCAGCCGTGGCGCGATCAGCCTGTTGGCGAGCGTCGGCGGCGCGCTGACCGAGACCTCACCGGCCAGACCGGGACGCGATGCGACCACGGCGCGCTCGATCGCGAACGCGGCCTGCTCCATCGGGCCGGCGGCCGCGGCGAGGCGGCGGCCGTCCTCGGTCAGCTCATAGGCCCGCGCTCGGCGGTCGACCAGCTTCAGCCCGGTGGCCCGTTCCAGGGCCGCGACCCGGCGGGCCACCGTGACATGATCGACGCCGAGACCACGTGCGGCGGCCGACAGCGTGCCCTCGCGGGCCAGGGTCACGAAGTGGTGAAGGTCGGTCCAGTCGATCCGCATGTTCGAATATTCACAATAGGGGAGCCAAATTGGGCAATTCCGCAGAATGCCAACGCTGACCACACTGTCCGGATCAAGGCAAGATGTGTGGAGACGGGCATGGTTGCTATCGTTCGACTGAAGGCACCGGGTGGCGCGGAGAATCTGGTGTTGGAGAATGTTGAGCTGCCGGCGCCGTGCGCCAACGAGATCCGGCTGCGCCACACCGCGATCGGCGTGAACTTCATCGATATCTATCAGCGCAGCGGCCTCTATCCGCTGCCCGATGGAATTCCTGGGGTCGAAGGGGCGGGGATCGTGACGGCGAAAGGCGCGGACGTGACAGAGTTGTCCGTCGGCGACCGCGTCGCCTATGCCGGCGCCCCGGTCGGCGCCTATGCCTCGGAGCGAAATCTGCCCGCCTGGCGCGCGATGCCGCTGCCCGACGCCGTGTCTGAAGCGAGCGCTGCGTCGACCCTGCTGAAAGGCATCACCGCGGTGATGCTGCTCAATCGTACCTATGCCGTCGGAGCCGGAACGACGCTGTTGGTGCACAGTGCCGCCGGCGGGCTCGGCCAGGTGCTGACGCGACTGGCTCGGCTGCGCGGCGCGACCGTCATCGGCACGGTGAGCTCGGAGGCCAAGGCGGAGCTCGCGCGTGCCGCCGGCGCGCGCCATCTGATCGTCGGCCGGGATGCTGACTTCGTCGATGCCGTGAAGCGATTGACCGACGGGCGCGGCGTCGATGTCGCCTACGATGGCGTCGGCGGCAAGACGCTTGCGCAAACGCTCGCCTGCGTCAGGCCGTTCGGGACGGTCGCCAGCATCGGTCAGTCCGGCGGTCCAATTCCAAGCCTTGCCGTCGAGGAGCTGGGGCCGCGCCGCAGCCTGTCGCTGGCACGCCCGAGCGTGATGGCCCATGTCAACGATGTCGCCGACTATCGCAGGGATGCGGCGACGGTTCTCGCCGCGCTCGCCAATGGCGATCTCGTCGGCCACGGCACCGTGTATCCGCTGGCGCGGGTCGTCGAGGCCCATATCGATCTGGAGAGCGGCCGCAGCCGTGGCGCGCTGCTTCTGGTGCCCTGACGGTGACGCTACTCCGCCGGCTGCAACACGGCTCTTGGCTTCGGCGGCGCGATCCAGAATGCGATCGGGCGCTCGAACAGGAAGCGTGCGCCGAGGCGCAGCGCGAGGCGCCAGATCGCGAGCGCGCCGAGCACGCCGGCGACGGTCACGAGCAGGGAGATCGTGCCGATGTCGGCGATGGCGCCCGTCTTCAGCAACAAGGTGCGCGTCGCCGCCATCGGCAGGAAGAAGGCGAGATAGATCACGATCGAATGCTCGCCGCAGAACCGCAATGCGTTGAGGAGCTGCGCGCGCGCCAGCAGCGTGCCGGCGATGATGATGGCGACGGCGCCGGCATAGCCGAGCATGAGGGAGACAGCCGGCCACTCGCTGACACCGAGGTTCACCAGCGACTGGTTGATCACCGCCCAGGCGAGCAGGCCGACGATGGCGAGCATCGGCTGCGCCCGCGCGCGATCCGACAGCGCGAAGATGGCAGGCGCGAACAGATAGCCCGAATAGATGTAGACGAAGCGGGCGCAGAATTCGTCGATCACGGTCCAGCCGGTGACGATGTGCGCCATTTCGAGGCCGGCCGCGATGCCCCAGATCACCGGCGCCGACAGCTTTCGTGTCAGTTTGATGACGACGAAGAAGATCGGCAGCAGATAGATGAACCACAGCGTGCCGAACGGCTCGATGAAGGATTCCAGGTACAGGTAGCCGGCGTGCGGCCAGCCGGACGCGGCGGCGAAGCCGGGCGCCTTGAAGCCGAACTGGATGGTCACCCACAGCACGTAGAAGTAGGCGAAATGCACCACCTTGCGGTCGAGATAGGTACGCCAGTCCCGGTCGATCACCAGTGGCAGAAACAGGCCGGAAATCAGGAAGAAGTCGGGCATCCGGAACGGCTTGGCGAAGGCGACGACGGCGTGCATGAAGCCGGTCTCGCCGGCGGCGAGCTCGACGCCGAGCACCGAGTGCATCATCACCACCATGATGATGCAGATACCCTTGGCGTAGTCCACCCAGTCGATGCGCGTCTCGGTTCCGGCCGTTTTCGGCGTACCATTCGCGGTCATGCTGTCCCTCTTTGGCGCGGAGCTGCCGCATTGTCGGGCAGAGCCGTTAATACTCCTCCTTGTCATCCAAACGTCATGCCGTTTTCTAAATTCCCCTTGAACCGCAAATGGTTTAAGACGCGAAAGTATTAACCTTGAAGGATGGGTTTCGATGCGAATTGCGATGATCGGCACGGGCTATGTGGGTCTGGTGTCCGGTGCCTGCTTCGCCGATTTCGGTCACCAGGTGACCTGCGTGGACAAGGACGAGAGCAAGATCGCCGCGCTGCATCGCGGAGAAATCCCGATCTTCGAGCCCGGCCTGGATGCGCTGGTCGCGGCCAACGTCAAGGCCAAGCGGCTCGATTTCACCACCGACCTCAAGCAGCCGGTCGCGGAGGCCGACGCCGTTTTCATCGCGGTTGGTACGCCGTCGCGGCGCGGCGACGGACACGCCGACCTCACCTACGTCTATGCCGCCGCGCGCGAGATCGCGGCCTCGCTCACCGGCTTCACCGTGGTTGTGACGAAGTCGACGGTGCCGGTCGGCACCGGCGACGAGGTCGAGCGCATCATCCGCGAGACCAATCCGACGGCCGATGTCGTCGTCGCCTCCAATCCGGAATTCCTGCGCGAGGGTGCTGCGATCCGCGATTTCAAATGGCCGGATCGCATCGTCGTCGGCACCGCGGACGAGCGTGGCCGCAAGGTGCTCGGCGACATCTATCGCCCGCTGTCGTTGAACCAGGCGCCGATGATGTACACCGAGCGCCGCACCGCCGAGCTGATCAAATACGCCGCCAATGCGTTCCTCGCCACCAAGATCACCTTCATCAACGAGGTCGCCGATCTCGCCGAGAAGGTCGGCGCCGACGTGCAGGAGGTGGCGCGCGGCATCGGTCTCGACAACCGCATCGGCTCCAAGTTCCTGCATGCCGGTCCGGGCTTCGGCGGTTCGTGCTTCCCGAAGGACACGCGTGCGCTGATCAAGATCGCGCAGGACTACGACACGCAGCTGCGCATCGTCGAATCCGTGCTGGCGGTGAACGACAACCGCAAGCGCGCGATGGCGCGCAAGGTGGCGCATGCCGTCGGCGGCAATCTGCGCGGCAAGACGGTCGCGGTGCTCGGCCTCACCTTCAAGCCGGAGACCGACGACATGCGCGAGGCACCGTCGATCCCGCTGGTGACCGGTCTGCTCGACATGGGCGCCAAGGTCCGCGCGCATGATCCCGTCGGCATCGAGCAGGCCAAGAAGGAGCTGCCGGAGATCGCCTACTACGACGATCCCTATGAGTGCGCGACCGGCGCCGATGCGATCGTGCTGGTCACCGAGTGGGTGCAGTACCGCGCCATGGATCTCGATCGCCTCAAGGAGGTGATGGCTCATCCGGTCGTCGTCGACTTGCGCAATGTCTACCGCCCCGACGAGATGGCCGCCCACGGCTTCGTCTACGAGAGCGTCGGCAGGCCGTCGGTGAAGGGCGGTTGACATGGCATTGTCATACCCCGCGCAGGCGGGGTATCCAGTACGCCCGATCTTCGTGATCCGCGAGATTTGCGCTTACTGGATCATCCGCCTTCGCGGGGTGATGACGGGTTACTGCTATTGCCCCTTCGCTTCGACACACCGCTGCCCATCGATGCCGTGCTGGACGAACTGTCCGGCACGCTCGAACGCAGCAACACCGCCGTGCTGGTGGCGCCGCCCGGCGCCGGCAAGACCACGCGGGTGCCGCTGGCCTTGCGTGATGCAGTCTGGGTTGGGGACAAGAAGATCATCGTGCTGGAGCCGCGCCGGATCGCGGCCCGCGCCTCGGCCGAGCGCATGGCGAAGTCGCTCGGCGAGCGCGTAGGCGACACCGTCGGCTATCGCGTGCGCTTCGGCTCGAAGGTCTCGCGCGCGACCCGCATCGAGGTCGTTACCGAGGGCATCTTCACCCGGCAGATTCTCGATGATCCCGAACTGACCGGCGTCGCTGCCGTGCTGTTCGACGAATTCCACGAGCGCTCGCTCGATGCCGATCTCGGCCTCGCTTTGGCGCGCGATGCGCAGCAGGGGCTGCGCGAGGATCTCCGTATCCTCGTGATGTCGGCGACGCTCGACGGTGCCCGCGTCGCCAGACTGCTCGGCGATGCGCCGGTGGTCGAGAGCGAGGGCCGCGCCTATCCGGTCGAGACCCGCTATGTCGGCCGCAAGCCGGATGCGCCGGTCGAGCGCCAGATGGCCGAAACCATCGCCAGCGCGCTGCGCGCCGATGCCGGCTCCGTGCTCGCCTTCCTGCCAGGCGCCGCCGAGATCCGCCGCACCCACACCATGCTCGCCGAGCGCGTCCACGATGCCAGCGTTGAGATCGTGCCGCTGTTCGGCGCGCTCGATGCCGCCGTGCAGGATCGTGCCATCTCGCCCGCCCCAAACGGGCAGCGCAAGGTGGTGCTGGCGACCTCGATTGCCGAGACTTCGCTGACCATCGAGGGCGTGCGCATCGTGGTCGATTCCGGTCTCGCCCGGGTGCCGCGCTACGAGCCGGACATCGGCCTCACCAGGCTGGAGACGGTGCGGGCTTCGCGCGCCGCTGTCGATCAGCGCCGCGGCCGCGCCGGCCGCACCGAGCCTGGCGTCTGCTACCGGCTATGGGACGAGCCGCAGACGGCCTCGCTGGCGGCCTATACGCAGCCGGAAATCCTCAGCGCCGACCTGTCCTCGCTGGTGCTCGACCTGGCGCAATGGGGTGTCAATGACCCCTCCGCGCTGAGCTTCCTCGATCCGCCGCCACAACCGGCTTGGAAGGAGGCAAGGGACCTGCTGCGCGAGCTCGATGCGCTCGATGCCGATGGCAGGCTGACCAACGAGGGCCGGCGGCTGCGGGCGCTGGCGCTGCCGCCGCGGCTGGCGCGGATGATCGTCGATGCCGCCGACCACGGCGCGGCGGCGCAGGCCGCCGACATCGCTGCCATCCTGACCGAGCGCGGGCTGGGCGGCGACAGCGTTGATCTCGAGGTGCGGCTCGATCAGTTCCGCCGCGACCGCTCGCCGCGCGCGCAAAGTGCCCGCGATCTGGCGCGGCGGTGGGCGCAGCAGGTGTCGTCCGCGTCCGCCCGCGCCGGAGACGCGGACATCTCCACCGGCCTGATGCTCGCCTTCGCCTTTCCCGACCGGGTCGCGCGCAATCGCGGCAATGGCAGCTTCGTGCTCGCCAATGGCCGCGGCGCCGCCGTCGACCCCGCCTCGTCGCTGGCGCGCGTGCCCTATATCGCGGTCGGTGAGCTGACGGGAACGGCGGCCAGCGGCCGCATCCTGCTGGCGGCGCCGCTGGCGATCGAGGATATCGAGCGGCACTTTGCTGCACATATCGAAGCGAGAGACGAGGTCAGCTTCGATCAAAACGCGATGGCGTTGCGGGCGCGCCGCCGGCGCAAGCTGCATGCGATCACCATGGCCGATGCGCCAGTCGCGCTGACGCCGTCGGAGGAGACCGCGCGCATCTTCGCGGAGGGGATCTGCGCGGCTGGGCTCGACCGGCTGCCCTGGTCGAAGGCCGCCAGGCAGTGGCGTGACCGCGTCACCTTCCTGCGCAAGGCGGAAGGCGACAGTTGGCCGGACCTGTCGGAGGCGGGCCTCGCCGAGCGGCGCGAGGACTGGCTGGTGCCGCTGCTCGCCGACAAGACCTCGCTCAAGGATGTCTCGCCCGGCGACGTCTCCGACGCCGTGATGGCGCTGCTGCCCTGGGATCTCCGCGCCCGGCTCGACCGGGAGGCGCCGACCCATTTCGAGGCGCCGACCGGCACCATGCTGGCGATCGACTACGAGGCCGAGCAGGGGCCCACCATCGCGGTGCGGCTGCAGGAGCTGTTCGGCCTGAACGTCCATCCCTCGATCGCGCGCGGCGCGGTGCCCCTGGTGCTGGAGCTGCTGTCGCCGGCGCAGCGGCCGGTGCAGGTGACGCGCGATCTGCCCGGCTTCTGGCGCGGCTCCTATGCCGCGGTCCGCACCGACCTGCGCGGCCGCTATCCGCGCCATCCTTGGCCCGACGATCCGGCCCATGCCGAGCCGACCCGGCGGGCCAAGCCGCGGGGGACGTAGCTCATGCAAATTGTACCGCCGCCGTCGTTGTCGTTAACGCTTCACTCATCGTTTTCGCCAAAATGGCGGCGGCAGCCGGTCGCTCGCAGTCGCCCGTCAGCGGCTTTGATGGTCAAATCGGTTGCGGGGTAAAGTCGGGCGTTTGCGTCATGCGTAACATAATGATCTTCGCGGCCGTTCTCGTCGGTCTCGGCACCTTCATGGCGCAACTGGCCGATCGCCTGACCCCCGCGTCGGCATCCGCGACGCCGTCCGCGCGGGTTGCCACGGCGGAACCGTCTGCTGCGGGCCAGCGCAGCCTGAGCATTCCGACCGACCGCCGCGGTCACTTCCGCGCCGATGGCCGCATCGACGGTCAGCGCATCAGCTTCATGGTCGATACCGGCGCCTCGATGGTCGCGCTGAACGAGAGCTCGGCCGCCCGTTTCGGCCTGCGTCCGGCGCGCGGCGACTACACCGCCACCGTCACCACGGCCAACGGCACCGTGAAGGCCGCCCGGGCCAGGCTTGCGATGGTCGAGCTCGGTGAGCTCACCGTGCGTGACGTCGATGCCCTGGTGCTGCCCGATACGGCGCTGTCGGAGAATCTGCTCGGCCTGTCCTTCCTGTCCAAGCTGAAGCGTTTCGCCTACGCCAACGGCCAGATGGTGCTGGAGCAGTAGGCTGCACCGAAGCGGAATGTTGTTTCGCGCGTCACCGGCCCCCACATACCGGCAGGCAGGCCGATCCCGAGTCGCAGTCATTGAATAGTTCGTCGGGTGGCCTACTCGAGCGGTCCTGCCCGATTGTTGCCTGCATTCCTCTGCCTTCTGACACTGTTGTCTGACGTCGTGCTAAGCACGAATGCCTTCTTCCATTGATGTGATATTGCCGAGGCCGTCTCCAGATGTTTCCGAAACCCAAGCCCGTCCTGGTTCCCAATACCTACGCCTTCGAATCCGAGCCGATGGTGAAGCCGACGGGCTTCCGCGAATATGACGCGCGCTGGCTGTTCAACAAGGAGATCAATCTGATGGGGGTGCAGGCGCTCGGCATGGGGCTGGGCGCGCTGATCGCCGAACGCGGCGTCAAGCAGGAGATCGTGACCGGGCACGATTTCCGCGGCTACTCCGCCTCGATCAAATACGCCCTGATCTCGGGCCTGATGGCCGCCGGCTGCAAGGTGCATGACATCGGCCTTGCCGTGACGCCGATGGCCTATTTCGCCCAGTTCGACCTCGACGTGCCTTGCGTCGCCATGGTGACCGCCTCGCACAACGACAACGGCTGGACCGGCGTGAAGATGGGGGCCAACCGCCCGCTCACCTTCGGCCCCGAAGAGATGACCCGGCTCAAGGAGATCGTGCTCGAGGCCGCGTTCAAGAATGGCAGCGGCGGCTCCTATCAGTTCCATGAGAATTATCCGGCGCGCTACATCGCCGACCTCACCAGCCGTCCCAAGCTGAAGCGCAGGCTGAAGGTGGTCGCGGCCTGCGGCAACGGCACCGCGGGCGCGTTCGCGCCGCAGGTGCTGGAGGCGATCGGCTGCGAGGTTGTCCCGCTCGACACCGAGCTCGATCACACCTTCCCGAAATACAATCCCAATCCCGAAGACATGGAGATGCTGCACGCCATCCGCGATGCCGTGCTCGCGCACGAGGCCGATGTCGGCCTCGGCTTCGATGGCGACGGCGATCGCTGCGGCGTGGTCGACAATACCGGCGAGGAGATCTTCGCCGACAAGGTCGGCGTGATGCTGGCGCGCGACATGTCGGCGATCCACAAGGACGCGCAGTTCGTCGTCGACGTGAAGTCAACCGGCCTGTTCATGACCGATCCGGTGCTGCAGGCGCAGGGCGCGAAGACCGCCTACTGGAAGACCGGCCATTCCTACATGAAGCGCCGCACCAACGAGCTCGGTGCGCTCGCCGGCTTCGAGAAGTCGGGCCACTTCTTCTTCAACCGCCCGTTCGGGCGAGGCTATGACGACGGTCTGGTCTCGGCGATCGCGATCTGCGAGATGCTCGACCGGGCGCCGGGCAAGTCGATGGCCGACCTGAAGAACGCGCTGCCAAAGACCTGGTCGTCGCCGACCATGTCGCCGCATTGTGGCGACGAGGTCAAATACGGCGTCGCCGACGCTGTCGTGAAGCACTTCCAGGCGCTGCAGCAGCAGGGCGGCAAGGTGGCGGGGCAGAAGATCCGCGATCTCGTCACCGTCAACGGCGTCCGCGTCACCGTCGAGGACGGCAGCTGGGGTCTGGTGCGAGCGTCATCCAACAAGCCCGAGCTCGTGGTGGTGGTCGAAAGCCCGGTGTCCGAGCAGCGCATGCACGACATGTTCGAGGCGGTCAACGAGGTGCTGCGGACGCATCCCGAAGTCGGCGCCTACAACCAGACGATCTGAGGCCGCGTCGATGATGTCGCGCTAGGGCGCTGATCCCATCCTACTCGATGGGATCAAGCGGCCCTCAGGGAGCTCAGGAACTGATCGACCTCGGATTTGAGCCGGGTCGATTGCGAGGTGAGTCCGGTCGCGGACTCCAGCAGGCGCGAGGCGGCGCTGCCGGTCTCGTCGGAGGCACGGGTCACGCTGCCCATGCTTTGGCTGACCAGCCGCGTGCCTTCGGCCGCCTGCTGCACGTTGCCGGAAATTTCTCCGGTGGCGAGGCCCTGCTGCTCGACCGCGGTGGCGATCTCCTTGGAGATGTCGTCGATCTCGGCAATCGTTCCCCCGATCGCCTGGATGGCGGAGACGGCGTCACCCGTTGCGCTCTGGATGCTCTGCACCTGGCTGGAAATTTCCTCGGTGGCCTTCGCGGTCTGGTTGGCGAGTGCCTTGACCTCGCTTGCCACGACGGCAAAGCCCTTGCCGTGCTCGCCGGCGCGCGCCGCCTCAATGGTGGCGTTCAGCGCCAGCAGGTTGGTCTGGCTGGCGATCGTCTGGATCAGCGTCACCACCTCGCCGATCTTCTGAGTGCCGGCAGCCAGGCTCGCGACCACGGTGTTGGTGCGGCGAGCTTCGTCCGCCGCTTTCGCGGCGATCTCCGCCGACCGCGTCACCTGCTGTGAGATACTGTTGATCGACGCAGTCAGCTCTTCCGTTGCGGCAGCGACCGTCTCGACATTGGTCGACGCCTGTTGCGAGGCGCCGGCCGCGGCCGACGTCTGGCGCGAGGACTCCGCGCTGCTCCGGCTCATCGACGAGGACAGGCTCTGCATCTCGTTGGCGGCGACGGCCACCGCCTCGACGATGCCGCCGATCTTGCGCTCGAAGCCTTCCGCAAGCTCGCGACGGGCAAGATCAGCCTGCTGCTTGACGCGTTGCTCGGCCTCGAACCGCTCGGCGGTGGCGCGCGCCTCGGCAGCGATCGCCGATTCGGCTTCCGCGGTCTTGCGCGCGCTGGTTTCGAACAACTGCGTCAGCTTGAGCGCAAGGGCGATGAGAACACCGGCCTCGATCAGCAGGATGACCGCATGCAGCACAACGCGGCCGAAATCAGCGCCGCCCGGGTAGATCGCTGCAGGAAAGACGAAGTTCAGGACCAGATGGTGAAGCGCGACGGCGACGGTGCCGGCCAGGATCGGCCGGTAGTCGCAATATGCGACCAGACAGGCGAGCGCGGCGAAAAAATACATGTGCATGTCGATCTGCCAGGCATGTCCGGACATCTGGTAGACAAGCACAGATACACCGCCCATGACGGCGACCGCGACCGTGAGCTGGGTCGACAAGGTGTCGCCGGCGCTGCGCCAGGAAAGGGTCGCCACCACCGCCATGACGACCATGAGCATGGTCGGCATCAGCCAGTCGCCGCGCGACAGCCCGATGATGAGGGAGAGCGGAACGTGAACCCAGAGTACCGCCAGCAGAAGCTTGCTGGTCGTGTGCCGGAGGGTTGCCAGATCGCTGGTCTCGACGTTCATTTCCGATTCCCCCAAAGAGATCATTTTGCAAGGCAGGCGGAGACCGCCTGCGGATCGATGATGAGCCAGGCTCCGGCCTCGCGCAGCCGCGCCGAGCCGTCGTGTTCGCCGGGACGAACGACCAGCAGCGATGAAATGGTCGTTGTGCGCACGAGCGCGGCGTCAGCCGAGGCCGCAGCGAGCATCGCGTGTTGCGCGCTCCACCAAGGTGGGAAAGCGACGGCCACGATTTCGCTCCCCGCGCGCACTTGGAGTGACAGCGCTGCGACCGCGACAAAGCTCGCGATCAGAAGCGCCGTGGCATTGAGCCACGGGCGCGAAGACGGAGGTATGGTTGCACCGGACGTCATCACATCCAAGAATAGAGGGATGGGAATAACTTCCGGTAAACGTTCGTTAGGGATGACGACTGGAGTTCGGGACGCCGGCGCTGCAACGTCCAAGCGGCCCGGAATGCTCGGCTCAGACCGGCGGCACCGGCAGCGCCGTGACCGACTTGATCTTCTCCATGGCGAAGCGCGAGGTGACGTTCTTCAGGGGCACCGCGCTGATCAGCTTCTTGTAGAAGACATCGTAGCTCTGCATGTCCGCAACGACGACGCGCAGCATGTAGTCGACGTCGCCGGCCATCCGGTAAAACTCCATCACCTCCGGCATCGAGCTGACCGCCTCGGCGAATTTGCGCAGCCAGGCCTCGGAATGGTCGGCACTCTCCACCGACACGAACACGGAGATGCCGAGCCCGATCTTGTTCTGATCGACCAGGGCCACCCGGCGCAGGATCACGCCATCGGCCTCCAGCCGCTGGATGCGCTTCCAGCACGGTGTCGACGACAATCCGACCCGATCGCCGATCTCGGCGACGGAGAGCGATGCGTCCTCCTGCAGGACCATCAGAATCTTGCGGTCAATGGCATCGAGCCGGCGATTGGCCTCGGAGCCTTGGGCGGCGACATCGGTCATGGAGAAACTTGTTCCATAGGAAGGCTATAAAACCCTCATATAGAGAAAATCGTTCCAAGGCAAGGATCGGCCGTTCAGCCCTTTGCGGCCGGGTCTGGCCGTTTCCGCAGAGGGCCGGGCTGGTTTCCTGTTACCGCTCGTCGTTCTCCTTCAGCCAGCGGCCGACCAGATGATGAGCAATGGCGAACGGATGCGGTCCCGCCAAGCCATCCGGATGCTGCCGCAGTAGCATCTGCCGGGCCTCGTCGCGGCTGAACCAGCGCACGTCCTCGAGCTCGGTGCGGTCGATGACGATGTCTTCGTTGAGCGCTCGGGCGCTGCAACCGATCATCAACGACGACGGATAGGGCCAAGGCTGGGTCATGTAATAAGTCACGTCGGTACAGCGAATGCCCGATTCTTCGAACACCTCGCGCCGGACGGCGTCCTCGATCGTCTCAGCCGCCTCGACGAAGCCGGCGAGGCAGGAATACATGCCGGCCGGAAACTGCTTCTGCCGCCCGAGCAGGCACTTGTCGCCCGAGGCGACCAGCGAGATCACGACCGGATCGGTGCGCGGGAAATGCTCCGTCTTGCAGCTCGGGCATTCGCGCTTCCAGCCGCCCTCGCGCATCGCGGTCTTGGCGCCGCAATTTGCGCAGAAGCCGTGGCGCTGATGCCATGATACCAGGGACTTCGCCATCGCGATCGTCGCCAACTGGTCGACCGGGATCGCGCCCTGCATCGCCACCCCGCGCAGCTCGGTGACCGCCACATCGTCGCGCCCGGCGAGCTTCTCGACGGCCGCCGGCGAGATGCCCATGCCGAACACCGCCGCGCCGTCCTGCAGCCCGAGGAAGATCGTTCCCGGATTGGCACCGAACTTCAGCGCCTCGTCGATCGACAGCAGCGCGCGCAGCTTGTCGCCCTCGCGCTTCAGCACCAGCGAATCGCGATGCACGACATAGGCCCGCGTCGACGGCTTGCTCTCGAAGCCGAGCAGCCTCTCGTCATGGAAGCGCAGATGGGCGGCGCGATCGATCGGATGGCCGACGAAGGCCGGCTTGCCCAACGGAAACAAGTCGAATGGCGACATCTCTCACCCTAGCCAGATCTTGCGCCTGATAGCGCTGATGAACTGCTGCACCTCCTGCGCATCGTGGGGCACAGGCGGCGCGGCGCCCCACACCGGTCGCGGCCAGGCCACGTCACTTGTGCGTCGCGCGATGATGTGGACGTGCAACTGCGGCACCATGTTGCCGAGCGCGGCGACGTTGAGCTTGTCGCATTTGGTGATCTCTTTGAGCGCGCGTGACGCCCGCGTGATCTCGGTCATCAGCTGCGCCTGCGCGACCTCGTCGAGATCGATGATCTCGACCGCGCCCTCGCGCCGCGGCACCAGCAGCAGCCAAGGATAGTTCGCGTCCTTGATCACCAGCACGCGGGACAGCGGCAGGTCGCCAATGTCGATCGTATCCTTCGCAAGTTGCGGATGCAGCGACCAGGATGATTCGGGCATGCGGCGGTTCCTGGCGGATGGTCAGGTGGGGAGCTCGCGGGCACCTAAAGCCTTTCCGAGCTGCGGCACAAGCCCGCGGGGCGGTAGACTAGGCCGGCGAAGCTCGCGCTTGCTTTCCGGACCATTTGGCCCCAAATAGGCAGCGGGAGATTGGCGGTGGACGAGCCACTCGCCAACCGGGTCAGGTCCGGAAGGAAGCAGCCCTAACGAGGTCCGGATCGGGTCGCTCGTCAGTCTCCTACCTGTTTTCTCGAGCGAATCGCGCAAAGATGGCGGGGACCCCGCGCAGGGCGGGCGCTCGACCGCGCTCCGGCTGATTGCGTCGACGATCGCGATCGATGCCGGCCTGGAATGCTCACTTGCGGATCGCTCGATGACCGACGCTGGCGCCCCACCTGTTCCGCCTGACAGCGCCGACGCTCCCGCCAAGCCCTACCGGGTGCTGGCGCGCAAATACCGCCCCTCCAGCTTCGCAGATCTGATCGGCCAGGAGGCCGTGGTGCGCACCGTCTCGAACGCGTTCGAGACCGGCCGGATTCCGCAGGCCTGGATTCTGACCGGCGTCCGCGGCGTCGGCAAGACGACCACCGCCCGCATTCTCGCCCGCGCATTGAATTACGAGCTGCCGGACGGCTCGGTGAAGGGGCCGACCATCCATATGCCGGTGCTCGGCACCCATTGCCAGGCGATCATGGAAAGCCGGCACATGGACATCCTCGAGATGGACGCGGCGTCCCACACCGGCGTCGATGACGTCCGCCAGATCAATGACAGCGTCCGCTATGCGCCGGCCAGCGCGCGCTACAAGGTCTACATCATCGACGAAGTCCACATGCTGTCGACAGCGGCGTTCAACGCCTTCCTGAAGACCTTGGAGGAGCCGCCGGAGCACGCCAAGTTCGTGTTTGCGACCACCGAGATCCGCAAAGTGCCGGTGACGGTGCTGTCGCGCTGCCAGCGCTTCGATCTGCGCCGCGTCGAGGCCGACGTGCTGATGAAGCATCTTTCGGGCATCGCGACCAAGGAAGGCGTGACGATCGAGCCCGAGGCGCTCGGCATCATCGCGCGCGCCGCCGAAGGCTCGGTGCGCGATTCGTTGTCGCTGCTCGATCAGGCGATCGCGCACAGCGCCGGCGAAGTCCGCGCCGACGATGTCCGTCAGATGCTGGGCCTCGCCGACCGCACCCGCGTGATCGACCTGTTCCACCATCTCGCCAGCGGCGACATCGCCGCCGCCTTCAAGGAATTCCGCGAGCAATATGACGTCGGCGCCGACCCCGTGGTCGTGCTGTCGGATCTGGCCGAGTTCGTGAACTTCGTCACCCGGGTGAAGGTCGTGCCGGCCACGGCCGACAACGTCGCCTTCAGCGAGACCGAGCGGCTGCGCGCGCGCGACTTCGCCACCAAGCTGTCGATGCGGGTGCTGTCGCGGATGTGGCAGATGCTGCTCAAGGGCATCGCCGAGACCCAAGGTGCGACGCGCCCGGCCGCCGCCGCGGAAATGGTGCTGGTACGGATTGCCTACGCGGCCGATCTGCCGACGCCCGACGAAGCCATTCGGATGATCGACCAGAACGGCGGCGGATCTCCCGTTGTCACGAACGGCGGCGGAGCGCGTGCTGCGCCGGCATCCACCATGAGCGCGGGAACGCCGCCTGTGATGACGTCGGCGCCGATGCAGGCGCCGCGCGCGCAAGGCCCGACGCTCGCCGCGGTCGGCGGTTCGATGCGCCCGCAGGCGATGTCGTCACAGCCGGCGCCGGCAACACACGACCAGCCCGCGCTACGCATCGCGAGCTTTCAGGAACTCGTCGCGCTGGCCGGCAAGAATCGTGACCTGATCACCAAGAGCGCGCTGGAGATGGACGTGCGGCTGGTCCGCTTCGAGGAGGGACGGCTGGAGATCGCGCTGGAACGGACGGCGCAGCGCTCGCTTGTCTCGGACCTCGGCCGCAAGCTGGAAGACTGGACCGGCCGGCGCTGGACGGTGATCGTTTCCAACGAGCCGGGTCAGGCGACCTTGCGCGAGCAGAATCTGCGCGCCAAGAGCGAGCGAGAGGCGGCGGCGGAGGCCGATCCGCGCGTACAGGAGATCCTGGCGCGGTTCCCGGGCACCAAGGTGGTCGAAGTGCGCCGGCTCGCCCCCGAGCCGCCCGAATCGGACGCCAGTGCTGTCGAGCCGCCCGACGAGTCCGACGATGATGATTTCTAGAGCATGATCCGGAAAAGTGGAAACCGGTTTTCCTCGCGACAAACGCCAGAGGCGTTTGCGCGGAGATCATGCTCAACAAGGTGGCTGATGATGAGGTGCTCCGATGGCTGACTTTCTCGGCATGATGAAACAGGCGGCGCAGCTGCAGACGAAGATGCAGGAGATGCAGGAGGAACTCGGCAACGTCGAGGTCGAGGGCATCTCGGGCGGCGGTCTGGTTGCCGTGCGCATGACCGCCAAGATGGACGTGAAGAGCATCAAGATCGATCCGTCGCTGCTCAAGCCGGAGGAGGCCGAGATCCTGGAGGACCTGCTGGTGACCGCGCATGGCGATGCACGGCGCAAGGCGGAAGCCGCGATGCAGGAGAAGATGCAGGCCATCACCGGCAAGCTCGGCCTGCCGCCCGGCTTCGGTTTTGGTTAGTTGACCTGATGACATTCGTGAACTGATGGCCGTCGCTGGTCCTGAGATCGAACGCCTGATCCAGCTGCTCGCGCGCCTGCCCGGCCTCGGGCCGCGTTCGGCGCGGCGCGCCGCCCTGCATCTGATCAAGAAGCGCGAGGCGCTGATGGTGCCGCTTGCCTCGGCGCTGCAGGTCGCGATCGATCGCATCCAGGTCTGCAAGACCTGCGGCAACATCGATACGCAGAATCCCTGCACGGTGTGCACCGATCCGCGGCGCGATCCCGCGATGATCGTCGTCGTCGCCGATGTCGCCGACCTCTGGGCGCTGGAGCGCGCCAAGGCCTCGAACGGCCGCTATCACGTGCTCGGCGGCACCTTGTCGCCGCTCGACGGAGTCGGTCCGCAGGATCTCACCATCGACGCGCTGGTGCAGCGCGCGCATGCGCCGGAGGTGCAGGAGATCATCCTCGCTCTGAACGCGACGGTCGACGGCCAGACGACGGCGCACTACATCACCGACCTCCTGCAGGAGGCGAACGTCAAGGTCACGCGGCTGGCGCATGGCGTGCCGGTCGGCGGCGAGCTCGACTATCTCGACGAAGGCACGCTCTCGGCCGCGATGCGGCAGCGGACCTTGTTCTAAGCACAGACGGAAGTGAATTGATGACGAAACGCGGATTCGGCAAACGGCTGGCTTTGGGCGCGATTCTGGCGGCACTCTCGGCGCCGTCGGTGCTGGCGCAGCAAAGCGAGGCACCGCAGAAGGCGGGGCGTCCGCTCAATGCCGGTGACGTGCTGTCGGGCGAGCTGACGGCGCTGAAGCTGAAAGGCGCCAAATCGGGCCAGCCCTCCGCCGCCTATCAGATCACCAGCGAGCCGCGCCGCCTGCCGCCGCCGAGCGGGCTGTGCAATCTCGAGACCGGACCGGAGACGTTCCAGCTCGTCACCGCGAACACGGCGCAGGCCTCGCAGCTCAAGGGCCTGCTCGGCAAGCAGATCGCGGTCAAGGTCGACGAGATCGCCTGCGCCCAGGATGCGGGGCAGATGAGCGAGGCGGTCGTGACCAAGTGGAGCTTGGTGAAGCGGTGACACTTGGGACGCTGCGAGCGCCGCCTCCTGACTTCTGCAGTCATCGCCCGGCTCGACCGGGCGATCCAGTACGCCGCGGCCCTCGGTTGATAGCTGACGTCTCTGGAATACTGGGTCATCCGCCTTCGCGAGTGACGACAGTTGACGGTGAGGCGGCAGCTACAACTTCACCGGCCCCAAATCATCGAAATGCCCACGCCGTTGCAGCCAAGCGAGCAGCACGAGGCTCGGGATCGCGACGAGCACGCAGATGACGAAGAATGCAGGCCAGCCGGTCGCTTTCGCCACATAGCCCGCGCCCGATGACAGATAGGTTCGTCCAACCGCGGCGAGCGCGGTGAGCAGCGCATATTGGGTCGCGGTGTGCAGCGGGTTCTGGCACAGCGCAGAGAGATAGGCGACAAAGATCACGGTGCCGATCGCGCTGGTGAGGTTCTCCGCAGAGATCGCCAGCGCCAGCGCCCACTGATTGACGCCGACGATGGCGAGCCATGAGAACGACAGGTTGGCCAGCGCCTGCACGATGCCGCCGATCCACAGGCTGATGGCGAGCGAATAGCGCCGCGCGACGAAACCGCCGGCAAAGCCGCCGGCGAGCGTGGCGGCGAGGCCGACGCCTTTCACGATCGCGGCGTAGTCGACCTTGCTGAAGCCGAGATCGATCACGAACGGCGCGGTCATCGTGCCGGAGAAGGCGTCGGTGAACTTGAACAGCACGACGAAGGCGAGCGCCGTGAGCGCATCACGTCGGCCGAGGAACTCGACGAAGGCCCCGGCAGCCGCATGCATCACGCGGGTGAGCGCGGTGTCCGCCCCCATCGCGGCCTCCGCCTGCTGCGACTGGGCCGGCTCGGTCGCCGCGAGGGCCGTGATCGTGCCGATCAGCACCAGTCCGGCCATCGCAACATAGCCCCACATCCAGGACGACGGACGCGTCAGCCCCGAGTTCTCGAATGCACTGACCACCACCAGTGCGCCGGCGGTCGAGACCAGCATGCCGATGCGGTAGGCGGCGACATACGCCGCCATGCCCGCGGCCTGCTCACTCTCCGGCAGGCTCTCGACGCGGAAGGCGTCGACCACGATGTCCTGGGTCGCCGACATCGCGGCGACCAGCAGCGCGGCCAGCGCCACCATGAACGGCGCGTGCGCCGGATCGGTCAACGCCAGCAGCAGGATGGCGGCGATCAGCAGCAGTTGCGCGAACACCAGCCAGCCGCGCCGCCGCCCGAAGGCGCGCGTCAGCAGCGGCACGTGCAGCGCGTCGACCAGCGGCGCCCAGAGGAATTTCAGCGTGTAGGGCGTGCCGACGAGCGCGAACAACCCGATGGTCCCGAGGTCGACGCCGAGCTCGCGCATCCAGATCTGCAAGGTCGAGCCGGACAGCGCCAGCGGCAGCCCCGACGAAAATCCGAGGAACAGCACCACGAGCACGCGCGGCTGCAGATAGACGGCCATGCTCTCGCGCCAGGTGGGGGCTTTTGGCGCAGCCTCGGGCTTTGCGCCGGTCGCGGTGATGTCGGAAGAAGCCTCAGGTACGGTCATGGATGGGTGGTAGCAGATTTGCGCAAGAAACGCTCCCCATCTCAGCTGTCATCGTCCGCGAGCCGGGCGATGACAGTCTTGGCAAAATTCAAGCTGCGACAAGGGCGAGCTACCCAATCACTCCCCCGCCTGCATGCGTCCCGCCAGCGGAAACAAATCGGGCGCGGTGCCCGTAGCTGGCGCGATGCGTGGCGACTCCACCGGCGTGTCTTGTTTGCTGAAGTCGAGCTCCTCGATCCGCGCGGCGCGCTTCTCGATCTTGTCGGCCGAGATGAGGATCTGGCGGATGTCCTCGCCGACATCGCCGAAATGCTTCTGCAGCTTGAGCACGCGCTCGCGCAGGCGGCCGAGATCGTCCCCGAGATGGATCACCTCGTTGCGGATCTGGTCGGCGGCGTCGCGGATGCGTGCGTCCTTCATGATCTGCTGCATGACCTGGATCGCGAGCATCAGCAGCGACGGCGACACCAGCACGACGCGCGCGCGATACGCTTTCTGGATGACGTCGTCGAAGCCATCATGGATCTCGGCATAGACCGATTCCGACGGCACGAACATCAGCGCGGTGTCCTGCGTCTCGCCGACCACCAGATATTTCTCCGCGATGTCGTTGACGTGACGCAGCACGTCGGTACGCAGGCGCTGTGCGGCGGTGCGCTTCTCCTCGTCCGTCTCCGCATCATGCAGCGCGGTCACGGCTTCCAACGGAAACTTGGCGTCGATGCACAGCGGTCGCGCGTCGGGCAGGAACACGACGCAGTCCGGCCGCTTGCCGCTGGCGAGCGTGTACTGGAACGCGTAGCTGCCCTTCGGAAGTCCGTCCTGCACGATCGCCTCCATCCGCGCCTGGCCGAACGCGCCGCGCGACTGCTTGTTGGCGAGGACGTCGCGCAGGGTCGTGACCTGGGTCGTCAGCTCGCTGAGATCACGGTGGGCATTGTCGATGATGCCGAGCCGCTCGTGCAGCACGCGCAGACTATCCATGGTGTGGCGCGTACTCTGCTCCATCGACTGTCCGACGCGATGAGTCACCGCATCGAGCCGCTCGTTGACGCTGCGGGCAAGATCAACCTGCCGGCCGGCGAGCAGCTGCGCCATCGCGTCGACCCGGCCGGAGGCCTCGCTCTGGACGCGGATCATCTCGCTGAACCGATGTTCGATCTCATCGCTGCGCATCGCCTGCTGGGCCGCGAGCTCGGCGCCGCGCCGGCCGGAACGCACCACGGCCGCCACGATCATCACGAGCAGCAGCACCACCAGCAAGCCAAATCCGATCAGCGCATCGCTGGCGCGGACCGGAAGGTCGCCGATCATGATGACGACAGGATTGAGGGACTGGCTGGCGGCGGTCATCACGCCCGTCTATCCGATTCGCACAAGCTCGCGAACGAAGAGAGAACATTTATGGTTAAGGCCGGGTTAAGAATCATGGTTAACAAGGCATTGAAATTCATGGTTAGCGAAGTCTTAACCGCGAGCCATCACATTGACCGCGCCGGTTCCGCGGCTTAAATCGCGCGCCATGTCCCTAAGAGAAATCATCATCCTGCCGGACCGGCAGTTGCGGCTGGTGTCCAAGCCGGTCGAGAAGGTCACGCCGGAGATCCGGCAGCTGGTCGACGACATGTTTCAGACCATGTACGACGCGCCTGGCATCGGGCTCGCAGCGATTCAGGTCGCGCAGCCGCTGCGCGTCATCACCATGGATCTGGCCAAGCCCGACGCGAACGGCGAAGGCAAGCGCGAGCCGCGCGTCTTCATCAATCCGGAGATCGTTGCCAAGTCGGACGAGCTGTCGGTCTACGAGGAAGGCTGCCTGTCGATCCCCGAATATTACGAGGAGGTCGAGCGGCCGGCGCGCGTGCGCGTGCGCTTCACCGATCTCGACGGGCTGGTTCGCGAGGAGGATGCCGAGGGGCTCTACGCCACCTGCATCCAGCACGAGATCGACCATCTCAACGGCGTGCTGTTCATCGACTATCTGTCGAAGCTCAAGCGCGACCGCGTGATGAAGAAGTTCGCCAAGGCCGCCAAGCGCGCCAGCGAGTAACGATCAACTCTCTCCTCCGTCATGCCCGGGCTCGACCCGGGCATCCACGTCGCGCCGCGCGTTACAGGCAGCTCGACGTGGATGACCGGGACAAGCCCGGCCATGACGCGGAGGATTCGGCAATGCAGGATCTTCCACCAGATGCCGCTTCGCCTGATCTTCATGGGCACGCCGGATTTCGCCGTGCCGACCCTGCTCGAACTCGCCGGCCACGGCCACGAGATCGCGGCGGTCTATACGCGCGCGCCGAAGCCCGGCGGCCGCCGCGGCCTGGCGCTGGTGCCGACGCCGATTGAGACCGAGGCGCGCCGGCTCGGCATTCCCGTGCTCACGCCGAAGACGCTGAAGACCGAGGACGCGCTGGCTGCGTTCCGCGCCCATGAGGCCGATGCCGCCGTTGTCGTCGCCTATGGCATGATCCTGCCGCAGGCGATTCTCGATGCACCGAAACTCGGCTGCTACAACCTCCACGCCTCGTTGCTGCCACGCTGGCGCGGCGCCGCGCCGATCAACCGTGCCATCATGGCAGGGGACGCTGAAAGCGGCGTGATGGTCATGAAGATGGATGTCGGTCTCGACACCGGCGACGTTGCGATGGCCGAGCGTCTACCCATCACTGACGCGATGACGGCGTCCGATCTGCACGATCGCCTCTCGCGGATCGGTGCCGACCTGATGGTGCGCGCGATGGCGGCGCTGGAGCGCGGCGGGCTGACGTTGACGAAGCAGGCCGAGGAGGGCGTCACCTACGCTGCCAAGATCGAGAAGGCGGAGGCGCGGATCGATTGGACGAAGCCGGCGCATACGGTGCTGCGGCACATCCACGGCCTGTCGCCGTTCCCCGGCGCCTGGAGCGAGGTCACGCTCGATGGCGAGGCGGTGCGTTTGAAGTTCCTGCGCTGCGCGCTCGCCAGCGGCGCGGGCGAGCCGGGCGCCGTGCTCGACGAGCAGCTCACCATCGCCTGCGCCGACGGCGCGATCCGCATCACCGAGCTGCAGCGCGCCGGCAAGGGCCCGATGAAGGCCGCGGATTTCCTGCGCGGCACCCCATTGAATCGCGGTGCTCGTTTTTCGTAACGCTGTCATACCCCGCGAAAGCGGGGTATCCAGTACGCCGAGACGTGCATTGTCGCGCCGAGACGTCGGCGAATACTGGATCGTCCGCCTGCGCGGGCGATGACGGCAGCAATAGACCGAATGCCCCGCTACAAGCTCACCATCGAATATGACGGCGCGCCGTTCTGCGGCTGGCAGCTGCAGGAGACCTTGCCGTCGGTGCAGGGCGCGCTCGAAGCCGCGGTGCAGGCGACCTGCGGCGTGCCCACGCGTGTGCACGGCTCAGGCCGCACCGACGCCGGCGTCCACGCCACCGGCCAGGTCGCGCATTGCGACATCGCCAAGGAGTTCCGCCCGGACAAGCTGCGCGACGCGCTCAACTCGCATCTGAGGCCGAACCCGGTCGCGGTGCTCGCCGCCGAGATCGTGCCCGACACCTTCGAAGCGCGGTTCTCCGCGCGCAGGCGGCACTACCGTTACCGGATCGTCAATCGCCGCTCCAACCTCGCGCTGGAGGTCGGTCGCGTCTGGCGGGTGCCGCAGCGGCTCGATTCCGATGCAATGCATGCAGCCGCGCAGCGGCTGATCGGCAAGCACGACTTCACGACGTTCCGCGATACCGAATGCCAGGCGAAATCGCCGGAGAAGACGCTGGATCAGCTCGACGTCGTGAGGGACGGCGATGCGATCACCATCCTCACCTCCGCCCGCTCCTATCTGCATAGCCAGGTCCGCTCGATGGTCGGCTCACTGGTGTGGGTCGGGCAGGGTCGCTGGACCGCCGATGATCTCGCCGCCGCGCTCGCCGCGCGCAATCGCGCCGCCTGCGGCGTCGTCGCGCCGCCGGAAGGGCTTTACCTCGTGAAGGTCGACTACTAATTGCGGCCGCTCCACTCGATATCGCTGCCGCGGAGACGTCCTGGATTCCTTCGCTGCGCTCGCAATGATGCGCAGATAGGGGGTCACGCGAAGTAGCGATCGAGAATGCCGCGATAGATCTTCGTCAGGGTGGCGATGTCGGCGACCGAGGCGCGCTCGTCGATCTGGTGCATGGTCTGGCCGACCAGGCCGAACTCGATCACCGGGCAGTAGCTCGAGATGAAGCGCGCGTCGGAGGTGCCGCCGGTGGTCGAGAGCTCCGGCTTGCGGCCCGTCACGCTCTCGATCGCCGCAACCGCGAGGTCGGTGAACGGTCCGGGCTTGGTCAGGAACACGTTGGAGTTCGACGGCAGCCAGTCGATGCGGGCGCGGATGCGATTGCCGCAGGCCTTCGTCAGCCGCTCCTCGACCAGCGCGCGCAGCGTCTCCTGCGTATGGCAGTCATTGTAGCGGATGTTGAACTTCGCCCGCGCCAGTCCGGGAATGACGTTGCTGGCGGTGTTGCCGACATCGACGGTGGTGAATTCGAGATTCGACGGCTGGAACTGCGCGCTGCCGTTGTCGAGCGGTTCGTCCGACAAGGCCACGATCAGGCGCGAGATGTCCGGCACCGGGTTGGAGGCGCGGTGCGGGTAGGCGACGTGGCCCTGCTTGCCCTCGACGATCAAGGTGCCGGACTGCGAGCCGCGGCGGCCGATCTTGATGCAGTCGCCCATGACCTCTTGATTGGACGGCTCGCCGAGCACGCAATGGTCGAACCGCTCGCCGCGCTCGGCCGCCCACTTCAACAGCTTGATGGTGCCGTTGATCGAGACGTCCTCCTCGTCGCCGGTGATCAGGAACGAGATCGAGCCCTTCGGCTGTCCGCTGTGATCGCGCAGATAGTCGAGTGCAGCCGCGACGCTGCAGGCGATGCCGCCCTTCATGTCGACGGCGCCACGGCCATAGATGTAGCCGTCCTTCACCTCGCCCGAGAACGCCGGCAGGCTCCACGCCGCTTCATCGCCGGGCGGCACCACATCGGTGTGGCCGGCGAACGTGATGTGCGGCCCGTCGGTGCCGATGCGGGCATAGAGGTTGTCGATGTCGGCGGTGCCTGCTTCGGAGAACGTCACGCGATGCGTGGTAAAGCCCGCGTCCTTCAGCAGGGCCTCGAGCACGCCGAGCGCGCCGGCATCGGCCGGGGTCACGGAGGGGCAGCGGATCAGGTCGCGGGTGATGGCGAGGGCATCGGTCATGCCTTTCGCTTAACATGCTATTTTGCCGGCGGGCTAGTGCTGCCGATTGCCGCTTCCCCTCGCGGCGGGCTCGCAACGTGCGGGGTGAACTCCAGCTCCTTGTGCTGGTTCCAGGCGGGCGCGGGCGGTCTTGGCTGGCGGGAGCGTTCGCTGGATCGGACCTTCGGCAACGGATTGGGCCCGAAGCGATTGGTCCAGGGATCGCCGGCAAGGCAGTACAATTCGATGAAGGCCCACAGCGAGAGCAGCGCACCAGCGCCGCCCACGATCGCGGGAATGACCGTCCCGGGAATGCGCTCCGCGTACTGGTTGACCAGCCCGGGCACGACGAAGAACGGAACCGTCCACCAGCCGCTCCTGTCGCGGTCATGCAGCCGCTTGATGGCGCCTGCGGCAAACACCCAGACGAACACGGGGGTGAGGATGACGTGGAAGGTGGCGTGGACGATATCGGCGCGGGTCAGGCCGCGAAAGGTGTCCGGGTCGAGGACCGCGAAGATGTCGGTCAGATTGAAGCTGAAGGCCGTCGGGCCGCCCAGCAGCCTGCTCGCGCCCGCCGCCAGCGCGGCGGCAAAGACCATCCAGCAGAGCACCACCAGCAACGACAGCCAGAGCTTGGCGCGGTTGATCCGGCCGTGGAAGCGAAACAGAAACCAGGTCCAGTCCATGGACGTCCTCCGGACCGATGGCTTGGCCGGCCCGGAGATTCGTTGCTGCGGCCGCAGCCGCGGTTCAATCAGTCGCGCAACAGCTCGTTGATCGAGGTCTTGGAGCGGGTGCGCTCGTCGACGCGCTTGACGATGACGGCGCAGGCGGTGGACGGGCCGATCTGGCCGTTCTTCATCGGCTTGCCCGGCAGCGCGCCCGGCACCACGACGGCATATTCCGGCACCTCGCCGACGAAAACCTCGCCCGTCTCTCGGTCGACGATCTTGGTCGACGCGCCCAGGAAAACGCCCATCGACAGCACCGCTCCCTTGCGGACGACCACGCCCTCGGCAACCTCCGAGCGCGCGCCGATGAAGCAGTCATCCTCGATGATCACGGGGCCGGCCTGCAGCGGCTCCAGCACGCCGCCGATGCCGACGCCGCCGGAGATGTGCACGCGCTTGCCGATCTGGGCGCAGGAGCCGACCGTCGACCAGGTGTCGACCATGGTCGCCTCGTCGACATAGGCGCCGAGATTGACGAAGGACGGCATCAGCACGACGTTCCTGGCGATGAAGGCCGAGCGGCGCACGATCGCGCCGGGCACGGCGCGGAAGCCGGCGTCGCGAAAGCGGTTCTCGCCCCAACCCTCGAACTTCGACGGCACCTTGTCCCACCACGACGCCTGGCCGGGGCCGCCGGGGATCACGCTCATGTCGTTGAGGCGGAACGACAGCAGCACGGCCTTCTTGAGCCACTGGTTGACGCTCCACTTGCCGTCAGTGCCGCGCTCAGCGACCCGGGCCTCGCCCTTGTCGAGCAGCTCGAGCGCGCTCTCCACGGCGTCGCGGACCTCGCCCTTGGTCGTGGTCGAGACGCCATCACGGGCATCGAAGGCGCTGTTGATGGTGGATTCCAGGGCGGACAGTGACATCGGTCGATCCTCGCTTGGTCCCTGGGCAGAAAGCCGGGGACGGCCGTGTACGAGCATGGTGGGCAGGGCGGCTTTTTCGGGATTTGGACCCGGAGAGTCAAGGACGCATCGGTGGCGGGGGCCGTCCGCGCGGGAGGTGCGGCTTATCATGCTCCGTCATTCCGGGTTCGATGCTTCGCATCGCCCCGGAATGACAGCTCAATGCGTGGCGGGTTTCACCCCACCAGCCGCTGCAAGAACCCGGTCAGATCGTCCGTGACATGATCGACATGCGGATCGTCGCGCCCCGCCAGCTCCCAGTCCTCGCGCACCACCTCCTTGGTGCCGTCGGGCACTACCAGCACGGTCGTCATGCCGAGGTCGTGCGGGACGACGAGATTGCGGGCGAGATCCTCGAACATCGTGGCCCTGGCAGGATCGACGTCATGGAGCTTGAGGAATTTGTCATAGGTCTCGCGCGCCGGCTTCGGCGTCAACTCGGCGGCGATGATGTCGAATACGCCGTGGAAATGCGCGGCAATGCCGAGCCGCGCCAGCACCGCGTCGACGTGGTCGAGCGAGCCGTTGGTCAGGATCAGCTTGCGCCCCGGCAGCTTCTCGATCGCCGCGCCCATCGCCGGGTTCGGCTCCAGCGGCGAGTGGTCGATCTTGTGCACGTAGGCGAGGAAGTCGTCGGCGTGCACGCCGTGCTCGGTCATCATGCCGCGCATCGTGGTGCCGTAGCGGCGGTAGTAGTCCTTCTGGATGCGGCGCGCCTCCTCCGCATCGACCTTGAGCCAGTTGGAGACGAACTCGCCGATCCTGGCATCGACCTGCTGCCACAGATTGACGTGATGCGGATACAGCGTGTTGTCGAGGTCGAACACCCAGGTGTCGACGTGATCGAAGGCGCGAGGGGATTTTGTCATGTGGGCGTCGGTCCATCCTGCCTTCGGTCATCATGCCCGGCTAGGGCGGCATATTCCGCTGTCGTCCCGGCGAACGCCGGGACCCATACCGCGGAAGCTATCTTGCGGCATGATGGCTGATGCCGATGGCCCAAACCTCGGCCGGTGGTTATGGATCCCGGCGTTCGCCGGGATGACAGCTGTGGGTGTGGTGGCAACGTGGGCAACATCGCTATGCCCATCACGGCAACCCGAAGCGCAGCGTCTTGCCGCCGCGGGTGATGTCGACGGCGGTGAATCCGGTGGCGGTGAAGCCGCGGCTCGGGCAGTCGCCCTGCTCTGATGTCTCGAACTTGTTCTCGCGGGTGCAGAGCTGCACCAGCCCGCCCCAGTTCAGCGGCTTGTTCTTCAGTTTGATGGTGCGGTTCTCATCGTCGACCGCCTCGGCGAAGCTGTAGACCTTCTTCGGCTGCCCGGTGATGTCGGGATGCAGGCATTTGCCGGCATCGATGCGGTACCAGCCGCGGCTGACCACGGTGCGGCCGTCGTCGGTGCCGACCGCCGCCATGACCTTGTGCGGGGTGTCGTTGCACCAGGTCAGCCCGGTGGGTGAGGGCGTCTGCACCGCGTCCACCATGGTCGCGAAGAAATTCGGCTGCGACACGACGTCGGATGACAGCCCGCGGCTTTTCAGGAACGCCGCGAGCGCGGCTTGCGTCTTCGGCCCGTCGACGCCGTCGATCGGCGAGGCGTCATAGCCGGCGATGCCGAGCAGCCGCTGGATGCCGGCGAGCCGCGCCTGCTCGTCGTCATATTCGGCGCTCTCGGCGAGATAGGCGATCAGGGTGCCGTCGTCGGCCTTGCTCGGCGTCACCTGCGTGAACGCCGCCGGCGTCTGACCGGTGCGGCACTGGCGGGCGGCGGCGATGACGAAATTGTCCGCCGCCACGCACAGCTGATCGTTGCCGTTCTCGGCGAGCGGCGACGCGCCGTAGAGGCTGAGCGCGCGTGCATGCAGGAGAATGCGGTCGGCGGTCATCGTCCCCTGCAGCACCACGCGGCAGGTCGCCGGATCGAGCCGGAACCAGCCGCGGGTCGCGGTTGCCGCCTTCTCGTCGATGCCGATTGCGGCCTCGACGACGTAGCTCATTCGGTTGCAGAGCTTGAGGTCGGCGCGGGCGGGGGTGAGGGAGGCGAACAAGGCCAGAAGGATCACAGTGAGGCTGAGCGGAGCGCGAGTCCGGAAGGGTTTGATACGCCCCGCTCTCTCCCCATCGTCATGCCCGGGCTTGACCCGGGCATCCATGTTTCTCGCTCCGAACTCGCCGAACAACGTGGATGGCCGGGCTGTCTGCATTGCGAAGACGCGCTCCGCGCTTTCGCCCGGCCATGACGGAGAGAGTTGGCGGGAAGTGCTCACTTGTGGATCAGCGTGCCCGTGCCCTGGTTGGTGAACAGCTCGAGCAGCACGGCATGCTGCACCTTGCCGTCCAGGATGACGACGCCCTGCACGCCCTGTTCGAGTGCGTAGATGCAGGTCTCGACCTTCGGGATCATGCCGCCGGAGATGGTGCCGTCGGCGATCAGCTTGCGTGCGTCCTTCACCGACAATTCCGGAATCAGCTTCTTCGACTTGTCGAGCACGCCGGGCACGTCGGTGAGCAGCAGGAGGCGCTTGGCCTTCAGCGCACCGGCCACGGCCCCGGCGAACGTATCGGCGTTCACGTTGAAGGTCTGGCCTTCCTTCGAGGTCGCCAGCGGTGCGAGGATCGGGATCAGCTCGTAGCCGATCAGCTGATTCAGCAGCGTCAGATCGACCTTGTCCGGCTCGCCGACGAAGCCGAGATCGACCACCTTCTCGATGTGACTGTCGGGATCGACCATGGTGCGGGTCGCCTTGACCGCGCGCACCATGTTGCCGTCCTTGCCGCACAGCCCGACGGCCTTGCCGCCGGCCTCGTTGATGTAGCCGACCAGCTGCTTGTTGATCGAGCCGGCCAGCACCATCTCGACGATCTCGATCGTCGCCGCGTCCGTGATGCGCAGGCCGGCGGCGAATTCGGAGACGATGCCGAGGCGCTTGAGCATGGTCGCGATCTGCGGGCCGCCGCCATGCACCACCACCGGATTGATCGCGGTCTGCTCCAGCAGCACGATGTCGCGCGCGAACGCTTTTGCGGTGTCCTCGTCGCCCATGGCGTGGCCGCCATATTTGATGACGATGGTTTCGTCGTCGTACTCCTGCATGTGCGGGAGCGCTTCGGACAGGATGCGGGCCTGATCGAGCGGGCTGATGGTGGTCGCGTCGGTCATGTCTGGGAGGTCTCGGCTGTCGGGGGCGTCGCGCCGCGTTCTAGCCGATTGCCGCCCGCGGCGCAAAGCGCCGGATCACGCCCGCCGCGGCCACAGCGCGCAGACCGCGAGTGCGAGCCAGCTCGCGATCTGCAAGCTACCGCCGATCGGCGCCGCGAACGGAAACAGCCGGTCGCCGGTGAACTGCCGCATCAGGAGGTCGCTGGCGAACAGGGCCGGGCCGAGCACGAAGCCGATCGCCGTGACCAGGCCGATGCGCCGATGAACCACGCCGCGCTCTGCCAGCGCGATGGTGCCGAGCAGGGCGCAGGCGTGGAACAGCAGCATGGTGGAGGCGGTCGCGAGCCGCGCTGCGTCGGGCTCGTGCGCGGCCTTGGCCGCCAGCGCGACGCCGGCGGCGCCCATCAGCCCGGCCATTGCGACCAGGATTCGCCACGGCGTCATCATGTGCTGCGCTCTTCCAGCAGCCGCACCATGGCGGCACGCAGCTCCGGCATGCCGGTGCCGGATCGCGACGACGTCGCCAGCACCTGAGGAAACGCCGCCGGATGCTTGGCGAGCGCGGCCTCGGTCTCGGCGATCCGGCTTGCGAGCTCAGCCGGCTTGATCTGGTCGGCCTTGGTGAGGACGAGCTGATAGCTGACGGCGGACCGGTCCAGCGTCTTGAGGATCTCCTGATCGACTTCCTTCAGCCCATGACGGGCATCGATCAGCACATAGACGCGGGCGAGCGAGGCGCGGCCGAGCAGGAATTTGTGGATCAGCTCGGTCCAGGACGCGACCTTGGTCTTCGCCGCGGCGGCATATCCATAGCCGGGCATGTCGACCAGCCGCAGCGGCGCATGCTCGGGCCCCTCGAAGAAGATCAGCTCCTGGGTGCGGCCCGGCGTATGCGAGGTGCGCGCGAGCGCGTTCTGGCCGGTCAGCGCGTTGATCAGGCTGGACTTGCCGACATTGGAGCGGCCAGCGAAGGCGACCTCGATCGCCCCCATCGGCGGCAGGCTTTCGATCGAGGGAGATGCATGGGTGAAGCGCCACGATTGGGCGAACAGCTTGCGGCCTTTTTCGATCAGGCGCTCGTCGGTGTCGTGGCTGGTGGTCATGACAAGGCCTCGCTCTTCGTCATGCCCGGGCTTGACCCGGGCATCCACGCCCATTGCGCGGGATATCAAAACGTGGATGGCCGGGACAAGCCCGGCCATGACGGTAGATGGTTGGTTGCTTCAGCGGCTCACGCCGCCTTACTCGTCACGCCGCTTTTTTTTTGAACGTGCCGCGGATGTTGTCGAACAACTCCACCTTCACGCCATTGCGGCGCATGATGAAGCCCTGCTGCAGCACCGAAAGCGTGTTGTTCCAGGCCCAGTAGATCACGAGGCCGGCCGGGAAGCCCGCGAGCATGAAGGTGAAGATCAGCGGCATCCAGTTGAAGATCATCGCCTGGGTCGGGTCGGGCGGCGTCGGGTTCAGCTTCATCTGGAACCACATCGTGATGCCCATGATGATCGGCCAGATGCCGAGCGCGAGGTAGTGGCCGAACAGCGGCAGCTGGGTCGGATCGAACGGGATCAGGCCGAACAGCGTAAACAGGTTTGTCGGATCCGGCGCCGAGAGGTCCTTGATCCAGCTGATGAACGGCGCGTGCCGCATCTCGATCGTGACGAAGAGAACCTTGTAGAGCGAGAAGAACACCGGGATCTGCAGCACGACCGGGAGACAGCCGGCGACTGGGTTGATCTTCTCCTTCTTGTAGATCTCCATCATCTCCTGCTGCTGCTTCATCCGGTCGTCCGGATAGCGCTCTTTCAGCGCCTGGAGCTGCGGCTGGATCGCCTTCATCTTGGCCATCGAGGCATAGGACTTGTTGGCCAGCGGGAAGAACAGGGCCTTCACCAGCACCGTCACCAGCAGGATCGAGACGCCGAAATTGCCGAAGAAGCGGAAGAAGAAGTCGAGCGCCAGGAACATCGGCTTGGTCAGGAAGTAGAACCAGCCCCAGTCGATCAGGAGATCGAAATGGTTCAGCGCGAGCTTCTGATTGTAGCCGCCGAGGCCGCCGATCGGGAAGTTGATGCCGACCACGCCGGCTTCCTTGGCGCCGGCGAACAGCCGGGTGGAGACCGACGCCGAGCCGCCGGCCGGCACGGTCTGCGGGGTCTCGACATAGTCGGTCTGGTAGCGGTGCTGGTTGTCGACCAGCTTCGACGAATAGTTCGCCTGCAGCCGCGCATCGGTCATCGGCAGCAGCGCCGCCGCCCAGTATTTGTCGGTGATGCCGAGCCAGCCATTGGTGACGTCGAACTTCGCCGCCTTCTCGTCGTCCATCTTCTTGTAGGTGAATTCCTGCAGGCCCTTCTCGCCGAGATAGCCGATCAGGCCTTCGTGCAGGATGTAATAGCCTGACACGTGCGGCGTGCCGTGACGCGAGATCAGGCCGTAGGGATACAGCGTCACCGGTGCGTTGCCGGCGTTGGTGACGTCGTCCTTGATGGTGAAGAGATAGTGATCGTCGACGCTGATGGTGCGCTGGAAAGTCAGGCCGTCGCCGTTGGTGGTGGTCAGCTTCACCGGGGTCGACGGCGTCAGCGCATTCGAGCCGTCCTGCTGCCAGACCGTGTTCTGGTCGGGCACCTGCACCTTGGCGCCGGCGGCGTTCACCCAGCCGAACTCGGCATAATAGGGCTCGGCGGTGTTGGACGGGGAGAACAGCACGATCGCCGGCGATTTCGGATCGACCGTCTCGCGGTACTGCACGAAGGCCAGATCGTCGATACGCGCACCCTTGAGCGAGATGCTGCCGGTCAGCCGCGGCGTGTCGATCTTGACGCGGGGCGTGGCGGCGATGGCGGTGTCGCGCGGCATCACGCCGGTGCTGGTCACGGCGCCGCCCGGCGCGCTCGGGCTGCCGGTCGCGGCCGCACCCGGCTGCGGGGTGGCCGACGGCGCGGCGCTGTCAGGCTGCGTTGCCGGCGCCTGCTTCTTGGCGAGCTCGGCCTGCATCTGGGCCTGCGCGCGCTGCTTCTCCATCTGCGGTCCGTTGTAGAAGACCTGCCAAAGGATCAGCACGAGGCCGGACAGAATGACGGCGAGGATGGTGTTGCGATTGTCGGTCATCGTTTTCTTATCGTCTCGTCGTTCAATCCGGTTTGCGGGAATGCGCGTCCGGTGCGGGAGCGTTTGGCTTGTCCGCATCCGACGGCTTGCGCGGCTGCGGCTTGGCCTGCGGCCGGTCGAGGCGGCGGAGCGTCGCCTGGAGATCGGCGAGCATGGTCTGGAAGTCGCGTGACAAGGCATCCCGCCGGCCGACCAGCACGTAGTCAGTGTGCGGCCGCATCGACAGGGGATCGAGCCGTTTCACAAGCTCGCGCAGCCGCCGACGGATGCGATTACGCTCCGTGGCGGTGCCATTCTTCTTGGTGACGGTAAAGCCGATCCGGACCGGGCCCCGGTCCGGCCGTTCCCGGCGCTGGACGACGAAGGCAGGGCTGTTCGCCCGCACGCCATCGGCAACGGCGAGGAAGTCCGCCCGCTGCCGTAGCCGATCCATGATGGAAATCTCCGGGACAGACGCCCTGGCTTCAGGCGCTGAGACGCTTGCGGCCCCGGGCGCGACGCGCGGCAAGGACCTTGCGGCCGCCGGTGGTGGCGAGGCGGGCGCGGAAGCCGTGACGGCGCTTGCGCACCAGTTTGCTGGGTTGATAAGTCCGCTTCACGGGTCGTTCTCCGCTGACGGGCAATTTGCCAGTTGACAACTTGCCTGCTTGAAATGTCGATTGATGTCCGGTGATGTTTACGGGCCCGAAATGGACCGCTGCCGGCCCTGAAATCGAGCCGCTCCCGGGCGGGCCGGGTCATCGCGGACGGTTGGCGCGGCTTATAAGGGAGCGTCCCGCCTTCGTCAATCGCGGCAAGGCGTCCTAGGCGGTGCAGGCGATCGACGGCGCCAAGATCTCGTAAAGACCTTCGTCACCGGCCGTGCGTCGGCGTGGCGAATGAGACGAAGCAAGACGAGAACGCAAGACCCTGGGCGCAAGACGAGGGCAAGAATAGCCTCGGCACGGCGGGGTTGAAAACGTCAAAGGTCGTGCAGTTCTGGGTTCCATTATGAACGATTTGGAAACCGGAACATGAGCGATCCGTAATTTGACCGGACTCCGGTGCAGTCCCATCTTGCGGTCCCGTAAGGGTGGGGGTGTCTCTTACAAGGGCGATACGTGACCGAGAGCGACAACCAGCCAATCCTGGAGCGCCTGCGACCGAAAAGGTCGCGCCGGCTCGGCTTGTCTGGAAAGCTGCTGCTGTTGACCATTCCGCTGGTGATGATCGCGGAGGTGCTGATCTACGTGCCGGCGATCGCCAATTTCTGGACCAACCGGCTCAACGATCGCCTGGCGGCCGCCAATACCGCTGCGCTGGTGCTTGATGCGGCGCCGTCCGGCATGGTGCCGGATTCGCTGGCGCGGCAGATCCTCACCTCCATCAACGCGCGCGGCGTCGCCATCAAGATGGGCCAGCAGCGCCGCCTGCTCGCCAGCGCCGACCTGCCCGCCTCGATCGACCACGACTTCGACATGCGCGACATGACGGTGTGGTCGTCGATCGTGAACTCGCTGACGATGATGGCAGAGACCGGCGATCACACCATGCGCGTGATCGGGCCGTCGCCGGGCCGCGCCCAGTTCATCGAGGTCGTGACCGACGAGAAGCCGTTGCGCAAGGCGATGTATCGCTTCTCGCGCAATCTGCTCGGCGTGTCGCTGCTGCTGGCGGTGCTGACCGCGGCGCTGGTCTATCTTGCTCTGCATTTCCTGTTCGTGCGGCCAATGCGGCGCCTCACCGCGAGCCTCGTCGGCTTCCACGAAAATCCGGAGAGCGTGGCGCGAATCATCGTGCCGAGCCAGCGTTCCGACGAGATCGGCGTCGCCGAGCGCGAGCTCGCCGACATGCAGCGCGACCTCGTCTCGATGCTGCATCAAAAGAGCCGGCTCGCCGCGCTCGGCCTCGCCGTGTCCAAGATCAACCATGACCTCCGCAACCTGCTGGCCTCGTCGCAACTGCTGTCGGATCAGCTCGCCAGCGTTCCCGATCCGCGGGTGCAGCGCTTCGCGCCGAAGCTGATGCGCTCGCTGGAGCGCGCCATCGCGTTCTGCCAGTCGACGCTGTCCTACGGCAAGGTACAGGAGCCGGCGCCGGACCGCCGCATGGTGGTGGTCGAGCCCGTCGTCGCCGAGGTGCGAGAGACCGCCGGCCTGTCGCCGGATGCATCGATCACCTGGATCGCGGCGATCGAGCGCGGGCTGAAGATCGATGCCGACCCCGACCAGCTGTTCCGCGTGCTGCTCAACCTGGTGCGCAATGCCGCCCAGGCCCTGGACAGCCTCGCGGCGGACGCCGGCGTGCGCCAGATCCGCATCACCGGCCGCCGCGAGGGCGGGGTGGCGATCCTGGAGGTCTCGGACACGGGTCCCGGTGTCCCGGCGAAGGTGCGGGAGCACCTGTTCGAGGCCTTCCGCGGTGCCGGTCGTCCGGGCGGCTCGGGGCTGGGCCTTGCGATTGCGGCCGAATTGGTCCGGGCCCATGATGGCGACATCCAACTGGTCGAAGGGACCCTGGGGGCGACCTTCCGAATCACGATCCCTGACCGTCCTGTCGAGCTGCAGACCTTCTGGACCGAGCGCGCCAGCGCCTGAACCCGATCGGCCTCACCTGCCATTCCGGCGGGCGATGCCGCAGGCGTCGAGCCCGGAACTCCTGGCGTGTCGGAACGAAGCCCGTCCGCTCCGGCCATGCCGAACCGCGCCGGCGCGTCTGCGGAAAAATGGTCGCAAAATGTCCCGCTCCAGCCTTGCCAAGCGGTCTCCGAGCCGTTAGTCAGGGGCCCTTCGCGAGGCCTGCCGGCGTTTGCCGCTCCGGCCTTCCGGGATCCGGCCCCTGGCCTGGAGCCTGCCAAATGCGAAAAACGCGCCCGTAGCTCAGCTGGATAGAGCATCAGACTACGAATCTGAGGGTCGGACGTTCGAATCGTTCCGGGCGCGCCATTTGCCGATGATCCACACCACGTTCAGTTCGCACGTCCATCGCTTCCGATCGATGCGTCGATCGGCGGATCTCGGGTGCGCAGGAGAACAATCGTGAGTCGCTTCTGGTCCGAGTTCGTTCATGGGCTGTCGCCCTATGTGCCCGGCGAGCAGCCGCAGATCCCGGGCCTGGTCAAGCTCAACACCAATGAGAGTCCGTTCGGGCCCTCGCCGAAGGCGATCGGGGCCATACGGGCCGCCGCGGCCGACACCTTGCGTCTCTATCCCGATCCCCAGGCAACGCGGCTGCGCGAGGCCCTCGCGGCCTATCACAAGGTCTCACCCGAGCAGGTGTTCGTCGGCAACGGTTCGGATGAGGTGCTGGCGCATGCCTTCGCGGCGCTCCTGAAGCAGCCGGCGCCGCTTCTGTTCCCTGACGTGACCTACAGCTTCTATCCGGTCTACTGCCGGCTGCTCGGAATCGACTCCACGACCGTTCCGCTCGATGCCGAGATGCGCGTGCGTATCGACGATTATGTCGGCCGTCCCGGCCCGGTGATCATCGCCAATCCGAACGCACCGACCGGAATTGCGCTGTCGCGTGCCGAGATCGCACGGCTGGTTGCTGCCCGCAGCGACGCGGCCGTCGTCATCGACGAGGCCTATGTCGATTTCGGCGCCGAGACCGCGATCCCCTTGATCTCCGAGCATCCCAACCTGCTGGTAGTGCAGACGATGTCGAAATCGCGCGCGCTCGCAGGACTCCGCGTCGGCTACGCGATCGGCGACGCCGCGCTGATCGAAGGCCTGACGCGGGTCAAGGACAGCTTCAACTCCTACCCGCTCGGCCGCCCCGCCCAGGCCGGCGCGATCGCCTCGATCGAGGACGACGCCCATTTCCAGCAGGCGCGCTCGGTCATCATGAAGAACCGTGCGGACCTCACCGCCGCGCTGGTTCGTCTCGGCTTCGAGGTGCTGCCGTCCAGCGCCAACTTCGTCTTCGCCCGGCATCCGGGCCATTCCGGCCAGGCGCTGTCCGCAGCCTTGCGCCAGCGCGCCGTGCTCGTCCGCCATTTCATCGCCCCGCGGATCGTGGACTATCTGCGTATCACCATCGGCTCGGAGACGGAGCTCGCGCGGCTGACGGACGCGCTGCGCGAGGTGTTGGCGCAGAATGGTTGAGGGCCGTGGCTGAGACGACGATCGGTCGGAGCCGATCCGCCACAGCCGGCACACTCTGCGACGTCTGGATGCCATTGCTCCAAGACATCAGGCCCGAATCGCGCGCGCAATCGCCAAGAGCCGCGGCACCTGCACCTCAATGTCCGCCGCCACGTCGCGGTCGAGCCTGTCGCGCCAGCGCGCAGGAATCGCCGCCAGCCCATGGGTGGCGCCGGCCAGCATGCCCGCGAGCGCACCCGTCGTGTCGGCATCGCCGCCCTGGTTGACGGTCTGCACGAGGCATTCGGCGAACGAGTTGGCGGCAAGATAGTGGTGCAGCACGGTCTGCATGGTGTCGACGACGAAGGCCGAGCTCTGCCCCGGATAGGGGACGAAGCTGAAGGCGCGGTGCTTGCCGATCAGAGCATCGGCTTCGCGGCGGACGGCGTCCTGGCCCTCACCCAGCAGCAAGGCGTGAGTCATGCGCACCAGCGCGATGCAGGCGTCGTCCGACAGCGGATGATGGTGCGTGGCGCGTGCCTGCGCCAGCGTCCAGGTCTCGGCGTTGTCCGGTGCTTCCAACGTCGCGAGCGCCACCGGCAGCACGCGCATCGCCGCGCCATTGCCGGCGTCGCCTTCGGCGTAGACGCCTTCGACCGTGCCGTGCACGACGTAGCGGCGGATGCCGCGGCGGCAGGTGTTGCCGACATCGGCCGGCCCGGTCCGGAGCCAGGCGGCAAACTCCTCGCAGACGTCGCGCGCGTCGAAGCCGCGCTTGCGGATCAGCGAGCGTCCCAGCGCCAGCGACATCTCGGTGTCGTCGGTGACCTCCCCCGGCCTGAGCTTGAGCCAGCCGCCGCCGATGATGTCGCGATGCACGCCGTATTGCGCGACGATCTCGCCTCGGGTCATGAACTCGACGGTGGCGCCGAGCGCGTCGCCGATGGCAAAGCCGAGATAGGCCGCGAGCGCGCGTTCCTCGACATCGGGTGCGGTCATGCTGCGATCCGCTCACACATAGTCGACGCTCACGCGGTAGTCGCCGCCGATCACGAGGTATTCGCCTTCGCCCTTCAGCGCATGTGACGACAGCAGGCCGTTGAAGAACACGATCTTGCTGACGGGAATCCTCGCGGTGAGGATCATGTCGCCGAAGCAGCCCGCAGTGTCGCGGTCGGAGGAGAACGAGACGAGGTTGTTGAGCCGGACCACCGCCTCGCGCCGCGTTGTTCGCGCCACGATCCAATGCTCGTCGAACGAATTGACGCCGCGATGCAGCGTCAGATGCGTCTCGCCTGGAAAGGCGAAGCGGCGGATCGCCCATTGGCAGAATTCGAACAGCAGATCGAGCTGCACCCAGATCGCATTGTTGTGGAAGCGGCTCGACATCTTCTCCTGGACATAGGTCGTCCAGGCCCGGCTTGCCACGCGTTCGATGATCTCCTTGTGGTAGGACGGACCGAGGCCGAACCGGCTCTCGACCCAGCCCTTGAGCACGGCGCCCTCCGGGCCGTTGCTGTCGAAGCCCCAGCCCTGGATCAGCCGCAGGAAGGACGAGCGGAAACGCCGCTGGCCGCCGGACGTCGCGGCGCGTTGCTCGGGATCGAGGCCGAACATCGCCATCATGTAGGTCGAGAAGGCCTGGCCGGCCTCGTTGAGATGCTCCGCCTGCGCGAGCATCGTGAACAGGCTGGGGTTCATCTCGGTGACGCCCCAGATGTGCAGCGGCACCGCGCTGTCGTTGAAGGCGCAGCTCGCCAGCCATTCCGAGGGACGTCCCACGAGATTGGTCGAATGGCCGATGCCGCGCCGTGCTTCGTCGTTCATGACGCGCATGATGCCGCGTCGGATGCGAACAGGAAAGCCTACGGCGGTGACACCGGCGAAGAGCGATTGATTGTCAGCTGCAGCCGCCGCAGCCGCCGCCACCACCACCTCCGCAACCGCCACCGCCGCAACCACCGCCACTGCTGCTCAGCGCCTTGGATGTTGCCAGCACCGAAGCGTAGGCGGTGCCGGACAGCACCGCCGCGCCGGTCAGTGCGACGGCCAGTAGCAATTCATGCTCGCGCGGGGCGCGGGCTGCGCGCGCATGGGTCGCCTGATAGCTCCGCAGCACCTCGTTGCCGGCGTATGTGCGGGAGGGCGCCTTTGCGATCATCGCCGCGCCCAGCGCCGTAAGACCGAGTAGTAGTATTAGAAAGCCTACGTCGTGTTGCCGCGAAGCGCCGACGAGGACCTTGATCAGTCCGAACAGGATGAGCGCGCCGACGAACGGCAACACGGTCTTGCGGAATGCCACCATCTGGCTGTCGGTCGGTGCATAGCCGAGAGCCTCCAGCCGCGCCTGAATGCGCGCCGTAAGTGGCGCAAGCGCCTGCTGGAATTCCTGCCGTGTCATCTCCGGGCGGAATGCAAGCCGCGGCGGACGGTCCATCAGCGCCGCCAGCGCCGTCTGATCAGTCACTGTTATCTTGTGATCGCGGGCGGTGAAGGTTGCTGCGCCGTTCGCAGCGAAGCCGAGCAGCACGGTATCGCCGAAACGTGGCGCGCCGCCGGCGAGATAGGCCAGCTCGAGCTCGTTCAAAGGCGGCTGGGGCTTGGCCGCGGCCGGGCCGATCGTGCCGCGTAGGGCGAAGGCCTTGAGGAAAATGATGGCGCCGAGAACGATGTAGACGAGTAGGAATGGGCCGGCCGTCCAGTCGAACGGATTGAGCGCCATATTCATCTCCTGAACAGCCGCCGCAGCCATGCGCGGGGCCGGGGCAGAATGAGCCAACGGGTGAGGTCGGTGACGTGATAGCGCGGTCCGGCGAAGCGGATGTGTGTCGCAGGCCACAGATCGGTGCTGGGCGGACCGAAGAAGCGTTCATGCAGTGCCAGCGTCTCGGCATATTGCCGGCGGTAGGTCATCTGCGCATGCGGTCCGCCGGGCGTCGGATCATGATGCAGCGGGGCCTGGAGCCGTTCGCCGCACCAGATCACCCAATAGTCGCGCGAATAGATCAGATGCTGGTGCCAGACCTCGTCAACCACCTCGCTGGGCGTCACCGGCGTCGGCGAAACCATCGCGAGAAAGCAGAAGCGGCGATAGGCCTCGATCGCGGCCCGGGCCTCATCGAGGCTCCAGCCATGGTCGCGCGCCAACCGCTGGGTGAAGTTGAACGGCGTATCCGGCTCGAAATCATGCGCGGCAATGCGCTGCCATAAGTCCTGTCGCGCAGGTGCCCAGTCCGGCTCGTCGGCCTGGACATCGACCTTGACCTGCGCGCGTCGCACCGAAGGCTCCCGGAGATCGTGCACGGCAGCACCTTAGCATAGATGCGCGCCGAGTTCCACGGGGGCAGGCGTCGCCGGCAGGTGTGCTGAATATCAGCCTCCAAGACGGACCCTGGTCTGTGCCAATTTGCGCCACTCGGCGTCGAGCTGGGCCGAAAGGTCGCGCGCCGCATCCGGTGAGAGCAGTCGCTCGATGGCCGGGGCCTCGATCGGATCGACTGCGGGGAGCGTGGCACAGCCGAGATTGGCAAGGCTCGCACGGAGCGGCGGGTGGGTCGAGTTCGGGTCCTCCATGGACTCCTCCTCGATCGTCTTGGCCGCAGCAGCGGTGAGCGCATCATGGTCGCGGATGTCGACGAGATGGGTCGACATGCGCTGCAGCGGCGTCGCCGGCAGGCTGATGGCGCCGAGCATGTCGGTCTCCAAGGGAGAGAACACCAGCTCGCGCAGTCGCGCCACGCCACCGGCGATCAGCACGAGCGATCGCGCCATCTCGGATGGTCCCAAAAGCGCGGCCGCGCGCCGGTCGGCGGCCAGCTCATTCTGACGTGAGAGTGCGAGATACTCCCTGTTGACCCATCCAAGCACTGCACGCAGCAGCCGTGCTGCAATCCGGCCGGTGATGGTGCGATCGGGGTTCGCATAATGCAGAACGTTCTCGCAGGCGCGCAGAAAGTCGAACAGATTGCCGGCGCCGGTGATGTGACGCAGCTCGGCATGGGCAACCTCGTGGGCGATGGTGGCGCGGATGGCCCGCTCGTCGAGGATCATCAGCAGCGGCAGTCCGACGGTCATCGTGACGTGCTGGCGGAAGATGCCGGCATAGCCGCGCGCTTCGCTGATCGACGCATTGAACTCGGCGTCGAACCGCAGCGTGCGCGCCGGCTTGGCGAAGGCTGGATCGAGCTCCTGCCAGATCCGCCAGAGCGCGGGCGCCATTGCTTCGTCCAGGACGTTGCTCCGCTCGCGCCGGGCCGGCACGAAAAGAATTCCGAGCGCCAGCGCGACGGCGGCCGCGACCACGCAGAACATGATGGGGGCGGTGATGAGCGCAATTCTCGTGTAGTCGTCCAGCGTGATCAGCCAGATGAACAGCAATCCGGCGGCCAGCGCGACGACCGGCAGAACAGCGTAGCGCCCGAGCAGCAGGATGCATGACAGAACGAGACGCTTCATTCACACGCCCGGTACGCCGTCCTCCGGCCGCACCAGCTTGATGTCCTGTGCTGCGGCCCACGACCAGATGTCCTGGCGCTTCAGCGCGGTTGCCATCAACTCCGGAAACTGATGCGGCGTGCAGGCGAACACCGGACAGCCGAGCGCGGCCAGGATCGCGGCGTGCTTGGCGTCGTAGGCCGGGCGGCCGTCGTCGTTGAGCGCGAGCAGCACGATCAGGTTGACGCCCGACGACACCAGCGCCCTGGCGCGGGCCAGCATCTGCTCGGCGATGCCGCCCTCGATGAGGTCGCTGATCAGCACCATGTGCGTGCGCGCCGGCTCGCGCACCAGGCGCTCGCAATAGGCCAGCGCCTGGTTGATGTCGGTGCCGCCGCCGAGCTGCACCGAGAACAGCACCTCGACCGGATCGGCCAGCTCCTCGGTGAGGTCGATGATGTTGGTGTCGAACACCACGAGCTTCATCGCGATCGCCGGGATCGAGGCCAGCACCGCGGCGAAGATCGAGGAGTAGACGACGGAGGTGCCCATCGAGCCCGACTGGTCGACGCACAGGATCACCTCCTCAAGATTGGTCCGGCGCGCGGCGCGCGCGTGCCCGATCAATGTCTCCGGCACGATGGTGCGATGCTCGGCCTGCCAGTGGCGCAGGTTCTTGCCGATCGTGCGCGGCCAGTCGATGTCGCCGGCGCGCGGTCGGCGGGTGCGGCGGCGGCGGTCGACCGCACCGCGGATCGTCTCGGTGGTGCGGGCATCGAGCTTTTCCATCAGCTCCTTGACGACCTTGGCGACGACTTGGCGCGCCGTCGACTTGGTCTTCTCCGGCATCACCGAGCGCAGCGCCATGAGGTCGGCGACGAGATGCACGTCGGCTTCGAGGGCTGCGAGAAACTCAGGCTGCAGCAGCATCTCCTTCAGGCCGAGCCGCTCGAAAGCGTCCTTCTGGATCACCTGCACGACCGGTGCCGGAAAGAACTCCCTGATGTCGCCGAGCCAGCTCGCGACGCGCGGCGCCGAGCCGCCGAGACCGCCGCGTCGGCCGCCGCCGCGCTTGCCGCCGGAGCCGGCGTCATAGAGTCCGGCCAGCGCCGCATCGAGGCGCCGATCGCGATCGGACAGGCCGGCCTGGTCGTCGCCGCCAAGCACGAGGCGCCAGCGGCGGTTGCGCTCGGCATCAGCGTCGTCGCTCATCGATTGGCCTCCTTGATCGGCCGGTCGGCGCCGAGGATGGTCAGCAGCAAGGGCACGGCCGCGTCGAAGCCGGCGGCGGTGGCCGGCAGCGGCGCGGGCGGCAGCAGCGGGCTGGCGTCGGAGGTGGAGCCGACGGCCAGCGGCCGCTGCCTGGCCAGTTCGTCCAGCAGGCGCCGCCGCTCGTTGCGGTCGAAGCTCGCGAAGGCACGGCGCATCACCGGCAGCAGGTTGTTGAACGCCTCGTCGTCGATCGCAGCCAGCCAGCCGTCGATGATCCGGCGCAGCATCTGGTCGTGCAGCAGCACCTGGCCGCTCTGGCCGAGAAATCCGTCGAGCCAGTCGCCGGCCTCCAGCGTCGGCACGCTGTGGGACAGCGCGCGCGACAGCGCCAGCGCGGTCTGCTCCGGTGACACGATGCCCTGATCGTACAGCACGCGGTTCGCCAGGCCCTTCAACAGCGGATGCGCCGCCGCATCGGCGGCGACGTGCAACAGCGCGCGGCTCCAGCCGTCGCGCAGGCCGCGATCCTCGATCAGTCCGATCGCGACGTCGAGCCGCGCCAGCCTGCCGCGGAGATCGGCGGCGACGTCGGCCTGCAGGCTGCGGCAGGCATAGACGAGGCCGGCACAGATCGCCTCGACGAGGCTGGTCACCAGCAGGCGCAGCGTCTCGGTCGGCAGCGCCCGTGCGGTGCCGTAGCGCAGGATTTCGGCGAGCGGCGGCACGGCCTCGGTGAGATCGGCAACATCGCTTGTCGCGGCCGAGCGTTGCTGCAGCAGCGCGATCGTCGTCTCGGCCGCCTCGCTCAGACCCGCTTCGAGACAGCCGCGCACGATGGCCGCGACGGTGTTCAACGAGGTCGCCGCCTGTGCGTTGGTGACGGCGGCATTGCCCGCAGCCTGCGCGACGGTGGTGCCGTGCACCAGCGCCTCGACGAGACGCACCGAGAATTCCGGCTCCCAGCGCAGGCGCCAGTTCTCGCGAAAGGTGCCGCGGCTCTGTCCCGATCCCTGCAACCGTCCCCACGGCACCTGGATCAGGCCCAGCCGGTGCAGGAGCTGCGACTTGGCAAGCCCGGCCTCGCTGCGCAGGTCGAGCGCGATGTCGGTGTCGAGAGCCTCGGGCTTCAGCTTCAGCTTGCGCTGCCAGCGCGCGAGATCGGCGGCGAGCGGCATCTGCGGCACGCTGTCGTCGATCTCGCCGACACGTTGCCCGATGATGAGCTGCTGCTCGATCAGGCGGAACGGCGCCGTCTCGCCCTCGCAGAGCGTCGCAAGGCTCGCCTCGCGCATCTCGGCCAATCCCGGCAAAGCGACGTCGCGCAACGCGGCCAGCGTGATCGCGAGCCGGGACGCCTCGATGACAGATGCCGTCGATGCCGGCCGCCCGTTCCGCCGCAGCAGCTCCGCGACACGGGCCTGCCAGCGGGTCGTGAAGCCGGTGGCGTCGAGCGCGGCGGCCTGGCCGTGCTGCAGTCCCTGCCACAGATGCGCGTACCAGCCCGGCGAAATTACGCCGGCGCCATAGCCGGACGCGGCGGCGAGGCGCGTCTCCGTCCACGGCACCCAGGTGGCGGTGACCTTGACCTGCGGCAGCCCCTTCAGCAGCGCGCGATCGTCCTTCAGCGCCACTTTCCGCCGCAGCGCCGGCACGTGCCAGGCGCCGCAGATGACGGCGACGGCCCCGTCCTGCTCGCCGAGCGCCGCCGCGATTTCCAGGCGCATATGCGCTTCGCGGCGCAGCTCGCGCTGGGCTTCATCGGCAGGCTGGTAGGGCAGCGGATCGATCTTCTCGCGCAACGCCGCGATCGCGGCTTCCAGCGCGGCAAAGATCTCCGGCCCATGCGCCCCCTGTTCGACGATCGCATTCCACCAGGACTCGCTGTCGTCATAGCCGGCAAGGGTGGCGAGATAGGCCAGCGGATCGCGCCGGATCTGCGCCAGCTCAGGATCGACCGTGTCCGGCTCATCTGGCGCAGGCGCACGAGTGTCCTCCGGCGCGGCCTCGCTTTCATTGCCCTCCGGCTGCTTCGGCTTGGCCCGCTCGGCGAGGCGGTACGACGCCGGCAGGTCGATGAAGCGGACCGGCCGTCCCCTCGCCAGCGCCCAGCGGATCGCCTGCCATTCGGGCGAGAACAGCGCGAACGGAAAGAAGCTCGCATTGGCGGCATCGTCCTGGGCGTGGACCAGCAGCGCGATCGGCGGCACCATCGCGGGCGAGGCGGCGAACGCGATCAGCTCATCGGCATCCGGCGGTCCTTCGATCAGCACCACGGCCGGATCGGCCGCGTCGAGCGCTGATAGCACGGCGCGCGCCGATCCCGGCCCGTGATGCCGGATGCCGAGCAGATGCAGGCGATCGTGCTGCGGCGCGGCCATGTCAGATCACGTCGCGGATCGCGCCGTACAGATCGGCCCACGGCTTGCGGTCGCGCACCACCGTCTCGAGATATTCCTGCAGCACGACCTTGTCCTGCACCGGATCCTTGACGATGGCGCCGACGAGGTTCGCCGCCATGCTCTGCGCATCGATCACGCCGGAGCCGAAATGGCCGGCTTCCGCCCAGGCGCCGATGGTCACCGCGATGGCCTCCGCCGTCGACAGCGAGCCCGACGGCGACTTCAGCTTGAGCCGGCCGTCGAGCGTCTGGCCGTCGCGCAGCTCGCGGAACACCGTGACGATGCGCATGATCTCCTGGTCGGCCGGCGCGATCTTCGGCAGCTCGAGGCCGCCGCCGATTTCGCCGACGCGCTTGGTGACGATCCTCACCTCCTCATCGAGGTCGGCCGGCAGCGGCAGCACCACGACGTTGAAGCGCCGCTTCAGCGCCGAGGACAATTCGTTGACGCCCTTGTCGCGCGCATTCGCCGTCGCGATCATGTTGAAGCCGCGCCGGGCGTGAACGGCGTCGTTGATCTCCGCGATCGGCATCAGCTTCTCCGACAGCACCGTGATCAGCGTGTCCTGCACGTCCGACGGCATGCGGGTCAGCTCCTCGAAGCGTACGATCCGCCCCGCTTCCATCGCGCGCATCAAGGGCGTCGCCACCATGGCCTCGCGCGAGGGGCCCTTGGCGAGCAGCAGCGCGTAGTTCCAGCCGTAGCGGATCTGGTTCTCGTCGGTGCCGGCCGTGCATTGCACGATCAGCTCGGACGAGCCGGAGATCGCGGCGGCGAGATGTTCGGAGACCCACGACTTCGCCGTGCCGGGCACGCCGAGGATCAGCAGCGCGCGGTCGGTCGCGAGCGTCGCCACCGCGGTCTCGATCAGCCGGCGGTTGCCGATATATTTCGGCGTGATCTCGACGCCCGATTTGGTGCGGCCGCCCATCAGATAGGTCACGACCGCCTGTGGCGACAGCCGCCATTGCGCCGGCCGCGCCCGCGTGTCCTCCTGCGCCAGCGCCTCGAGCTCGTGGGCATGCAATGCTTCCGCGGAGCGGCGCAGCTGGCCGTCGCTTGGGCTCGCATCAGCGTTTGTCATGGGCGTGCTCCGGACTGTTTGATGGTGCGTTACGTCGGCAACGCGAGAACGAGGTCGGTGAAATCCTTGGCCGCGCGCGCGGTCGCGGGGGACAGCGGGGTGAGCGTGGCGACGAAGGCGGGCATCGTCGCGCGCGGCATCAGCGCAGCCATGAGCACCAACCGGCCGTCGTCCTTCTGCGCCGCCGGCGTCGTCGCGTCGGCGAGGTCCTGAATCGCCTTCTGCCAGGCCGGCGATGCGAGCACGCGTTCGGCGACCTGCGGCGCGAGTGGCTGGCGGGCCTTCGCCGCCAAGGACATCAGCGCATATCCGTGCAGTGCGTCACCGCCGCAGAGGCGCGCGCCGATGATGCGCAGCACGGTGTCGTCATCGCCCTCGGCCGCGGCGGCATCCATCAGCAGCGTGAGCACGCGGTGCTCGGACGGCGGCAGTGAAGCGATCAGCGCCTCGGGCGGCGCGCCGACCGCCGTGGCGAGCGCGGCGAGCCGCAGCCCGCCGAACAGCCGCTCGCGCAACGCCTCGGCCTCCTGCCATTTCAGGCCGTCGGCCGGCAGCTTGAAGGTCACTGTCGACGCCGCGCCGAGGCCGATCTTGGCCAGCAACGAGCCCGCGCGCTGGAAGCATCGCGCGGCCTCGGTCAGCCGGGCGCCGTGCTCGGTGCGTTCGGCGATCCGGGTCAGGAGCTGTGCGGCGATCTGCTTGACGCTGTCGGCGCGATCGGCGCTCAGGCTCTCCAGAAACGGCCGATCATCGGGGCCGAGGCCGACCATCAGTGCATCGAGCAGCGCAGCGCGGACCGGCGCGGGCTCGCTCTTCCAGACCGATTCGATCAGCGCGCGGCCGTCGGCGGGATTGTTGCGGCGCTGCTCCGCCACGAAGGCGCGGCGCTGCGTCTTCGGGAAGGTGGTCCAGTTCTCCATGGTGATGCGTTCGAAGAACAGGCCCTTGGTGGCATCGTCATCGGCGTCGGAGGCGATCAGCGCCAGATAGGCGCGCTCGGCGAGGCCCTGCTCCTCGGCATTGGCCTTGATGTGCGGCACGAAATCCGGCAGATCGAACGGATGCAGCCGGCAGCCGGCGGCCTGGATACGGCGCAGCGCGAGCGGCAAGGCGCTCGACGCCAGCGACTTCTCGACGCTGCGCGCCAATGCCTTGAGCGCGCGCCGCGCCGCCTCGGGCAGGATGGGCCGCGCGTCCTGGTGCAGCCGCAGGGCGGCGTCCGGGACGGGATCGGCGACGGGCGCCGTCGCGCCGGCGAAGCGCTGCCATTGTGCGGCCAGCGCCAGCAGTGGCAGAGCAGGCTCGCGTCCTCGTGGCAACAGCTCGGCCAGCGCCGGCGGCGTCGTCAAGGGCTGCCGCGCCAGGCCGAGCAGGAAGGATTGGCGCAGGCGGGCATGGCTCTGGGGATCGATCGCGCTCGCCATCGTCAGCTCTCGTGATGCCAGCGGCCGAGCGCCGTTTCGGCGGCCAGCACCTGCGCAATGCGGCCGTCCCACAGACACAGCAGCGACAGGTCCTCGAGGCCGAGCAGCGGCGTCAGTTGGTCGAACTGGCCGCGCTCCACCGCGATCGCAGCTCCGGCCTTGTCGGCGATGACGAGCGCACCCTTTCCCGCGGTGTGAAGCGTGACGCCCGCGAGCAGCAGCGGCCAGCGATCGAGCCACGGCAGCGCGGCGAGCCGCGCCGTGTAGTCCTGCAGCGCTGGGGCAAGCCCCGGCGATGGCCGCGGCCAGGTCGCGGTCGCCGCCGTCTTGCGGCTCGCCAGCAGCCCGCGCAACGGCGCGGCCGACGGATAGAACACGACCTCGCCGTCGATGATCTCCCCCGGCGCGAACGGAAATCCGGCGCCGCCGCCGGACACCGGCACGAAATCGATCAGCACCGCGGCGCGCGGCTGGCCGGGGTCATCGCCCGTGTTGACGAGCCACGTCTCCAGCCTGCGCAGCTTGTCCGGCTGCACTTCGGACAGGTTGGCGGCAACGATCCACACGCTGCTCGCGCGCGGGGCCGTGGCGTCCGCCAGCAGCTCCTCGCGGCGCAGCGACCAGCCGACCGCGCGTCGGACATCCTCGCGCAGCGGTGCCGGCAGCCGGTCCTGATGCCGGTAGGCCGAGGCGATCAGGGACATGATGCCGAGCTGCTCGATGGCGAGATCGGCGCGGCGATCCTCTCCGACGCGATACAGTTCGGATGAGAGCTGGTCGAGCCGCGCAGCGAGGCCGCCGGCCTTGGCGTCGACCAGTCGCGTCGACAGCGTGCGCGCGGCGGACGCGCCGCGGGCGGCGAAATCGGCAAGCCCCTGGGTGAGCTGATCCGCGATCCAGCGCTCCAGCTCGTCGAGTCCGGCGAGGATCGCCGCCTCGCGCTCGGCCCTGATCCGCTCGCGCTGCGCCTCGGCGCGCGCGGCAGCCTTTGGGTCGGCGGGAGCAATCGTCGCGGCCTCTGCCAGGGCAGCATCGAGCGACGGTGGCGCGCCCGCATCGTCGCCCTCCGGCTTGGGCTTGCCCGGCGCGCGGCCGCTCGAGCCGCGCCGCCGCGCGCTCCAATCCTCGACCCATTGCGGCGGGTTGGTGGTCTCGAACCGCTCGGGCTTGTCGACCCGCTGCCACAGCACCGCCAGCACGTGCTTGCAGGGAAACTTGCGGCTCGGGCAGGTGCATTTGTAGCCGCTGCCGTCGGCCGCGGCGACCACGCGATACGGCGTCGCGCCGGAGCCCTGGCATTCGCCCCACAGCACCTCGGCATCGCTGCTCGCGGCCAGCATTGGCCAGTTGGCAGGCTTCACGAGCTTCAGCGCTGCGGCGAGTGAGGCCTGATCAGGCGCGAGCCCTTCGATTCGTTCGCGTGTCAGAGACACCCACTCTCCCAACCGGCTGATCGCGCGATGCCGCACTCCCTAGCAGATGGCGGCGGAGCCGCACAACAATTCCAGCGCGATGCCTGCTGATTTCGCTTCGCGTCGCGCGGGAAAGAAACTGAGCGATCTGCGCAACGCTCGTCGCGTCACGCGCACGCCGGCGGAACTGCGGAGTTTCCTGGGCGGGCATGAGGCGGGCGCGATATCTCCGACGCCGCGGCGAGCTCGCGCACCGGACGCTCTGAAATCGCCGCCGCTCATACGGAACTACATCGCCGTTTCGCCGTCGGAACGGCTCGTCCGTGAAGCACATCAGCGCGCTGTCGGGCCCGTTGTCTTCCATCACATCGAACCCCGCTGCTCGCGCGCGCTGTGTTCAGCACGGAGGCCATCAGCATGGCCGCCCTTGGAATTTTTCCCGGCCATGCACTGGTGAGATGCCCGGATCATCCGCGTCGTACTGTAATCCTGCGGTAAGGCCGTGACGCTAGCTTCAACGCGTCCTTGATCGAGGTCAGATCGGTTTGCCATCGACAGCGTGTCATGATGAGCCATTGCTCGCCGTCTCTCGATGTGGCGTTCGATCGGAAGGACATTGGAGCGCCGCCGCAGACCCGAAAGCCCGGCCTGATCAGGTCGGCTCCGTCCCACCTGCGGCACCTTCCATCATGATCTGGCGCCGCATGGCTTCGAACGTCGTCGGAGTCCAGTGAGCAGGCCGTTCGGTTTGTGTCCCAGCCCCACACGTCCGAACGGCCTGCGATGATGGAGCTCGGGGCGGTGCTCGCGCTCACATGTTCGTTGTGCATCTGCCATCCGCCGTCTGTAATGATGCGGTAAGCCGCAGCCACGAGGCTCTCGCAGCGACGGCCGAGCCGATCGCAAGGAGAACCCAATGAAACGAATTTGCGCGCTTATGATCATGGCCTCGACCATCGCAGGCACGATCGCCACGCCGGCCAACGCTGGCGGGAATCGCGGAGCGGCGGTCGCCGCCGGCGTCGTCGGAGGTCTGGCGATCGGAGCCCTGATCGGTTCGGCGGCAACCGCCCGTTCCGCGCCAACCTATGTCTACAGCTACGAGGACTATCCGCCGCCGCGGGTCGTCTATCGTCGTCACCGCGTCTATGAGTACGACGCGGAATACGGCAACTATGGCGACGGCTATTTGTCCGGCTACCGGGACGGCTATTCCGACGGATCCTGGGACAACGACTGAGACCGCCGCCCGAGCGCAAGGTCCCGCCGATACGGGACCTTGTCCTTGATCCGAATGTTCGGATCCGTTGACGAGGCTGCCGCGTCCAGCGTTGCCTCAACCCTATGGTTCCTTCGGCCGTGTCACCAGGAATGCCACCACCGTTCGTGTGCATCCTGTCCAGCCGAGCAGCCGCGCCTGCACCGCGAACTCGCGCTTGACGTAGGTGCCGGATCGGGCGGCCACCGCTTCCGCGGCGCCGATGCAATCCGCCTGGTCACGGAAGCACAACGAAATCCAGCCTTCGCTGCCAGAGTCCGCACCGGTCTCGTGGATCGAGACGGGCAGACCGTAAGCGGGATGATCAGCGCTGTAGAAGGCGGTTGCGAGCGCGAGACTCTCGGTGCCGCCGACATGCTCGAGCGGCTTCCCCGTCAACTCCCGCCATTGGCGCGTCGCTTCCCGCGCGGTCTGCTGGTAGAAGGTGCGACCTTCCTCATAGCCGTGCCTGTTGCGGTAGAAGGCGTGGAGCGGCGCCGCGACGATCGCAGCCAGGACGGCGATCCCGGCCGTCAGCACCGCGATGTTGACGGTGTGGAAGCGCGCGATCGGATAGCTTGCGCCGCAGACGATCACCACGACGAACAGGAACAGCCCCTGCAGCGCCCATAGCGACGGCAGGTCGGTGCCCATGATCAGCGCGTTGACGACGGGCAGGCCGACCGTGCCGATGGCGATATAGGACAACAGCCGGAGGCCGCCGTTCAGCGCGGCCATCTCCGTGGCGAAAGACCTGATCCTGGCGCCGGCGACGATCAGCCAGGTGGCAGCCGGCACGGCCATCGCGGCCGCGAGCCCCAGCACGAAGAACAGGGCATCCCGCGACGATGTCGCCAGGGTGGAGCGCGCGTGCATCAGCGCGTGCTGGATGGGCGCCGCGTCATGTCCGACGAGCCAGTCGAGATGCATCGACAGCGCGGCGAGGCCTGCGGCCGTGGAGATCCATGGCGACGCCGAGGTGAAATAGGCGCGTCGCTGCGGATGCGCCATGGCGGCGAATGCGAAGCTCATCACCAGAAAGATCGAGTAGTACTTGCCGAGCAGCGCGAGCGCGGCCGTCAGGCCGGCGGCCGCCGCCCAGGGCATCGTTCGCGTTTCGAACGCGCGCAGGAAGCAGTAGGTGGCGAGCGGCCACGTCGCCAATTGCACCGAGTTCGCGTTGAAGCGCTGCGCGTGAAACTGATAGGCCGGCGTCAGCATCAGCAGCAGCAGCACGATCACCCGCTTGTCCCCGACGACGAAGCGGCGCGAAATCAGGTCGACGAACCACAGCGCCAGCGCCGCATTGGTCATCGCCATCAGGTGGAACGACCAGTCGGAAAGAGGGAAGACGGCGGTCCAGGCGCCGGCGATCCAGCCCATCAGTGGCGGATGCTTGTCGTAGCCCCAGGCGAACTGCCGTCCGAATGTCCAGGTCTCGATCACGTCGGGATGCAGGCCCGCGCCGGCATAGGCGATCGAGAGATAGGCCGTCCACACGGCCACGAAGCACACCAGCAGCAGCGGCACGGCCCAGCCGGCCTCGATGCCGTCGAGCCAGCGCAGGAACGGACGGCGCCAGGCCGCCGGATGACAGTCCGACCGTTCGGCGACGGTCGAGAACGCAAAGCCATGGAACATGTCGATGTTGATCAATGATGAGGCGACGGATGTGACGCGCGATCGGCAGCCGCGGCCGACAAAGAATGGCGGATCGCCCGGTATGTCCGGTCGATCATGCGGCAGGCTTCATGCGGGCGAATCCTCGGCGCGTATTTGAATGCCAGTCTAGGCCGAGACGATTACGAAAGGCTGACGTCGAAAATCGGATCATCGCGGCATGGCACGTCATACCACTGCAATCGCGCCGGCCGAGAAGTCGTTCAGCTTGCAACTGAGATATCGCGATGGAGGCTCGATCAGCCCTAGCAGATCGGGTCGACTTCGATTGAGCGCTGAAAAAAACAACGGTATCAAAATGCCGTCGACGTAATCCTATTGTAATCCGTCTGTAATGATAGGAACAGCCGATTGTCGATGTTGCGGGAGGATGGCGTGCGCGTTCTGGTCGTTGAGGACGATCCCCAGCTCGGGCTCTGGCTGCGGGATGCACTCGCGACGGCGTTCGGCTCGTCGGACATCGTCACGACGCTCGACGAGGCGCGGGCGGCGATCGCGGTGCGCAATTTCGAGCTCGTGGTGATTGACCGCGGACTACCGGACGGCGACGGGCTGGCGCTATTGCCGGACCTGCGGCAGCAGAAGCCGAGCCCCGCGACCGTGGTGCTGACGGCGCTCGACGATCCCGCCGACATCGCGCGTGCGCTCGACGAGGGCGCGGACGACTACGTCGCCAAGCCGTTCGAGCCGATCGAGCTGGTGGCACGGGCGAGGGCGGTGCTGCGCCGGCTGTTTCTCGACCGCGGCGCGATGGTCTCGATCGCCAATCTGGGCTTCGACATCGTCAATCGCGCGGTCTGCGTCGACCAGGCGCCGATCGTGGTGCCCAGGCGCGAACTGGCGATCCTCGAGGCGCTGGTTCGCCGCAGCGGGCGGGTGGTGCTGCGCGAGACGTTGGAGACCGCGGCCTACGGCTTCGAGGACGAGATCCAGTCGAACGCGATCGAGGCCCATGTGTCGCGGCTGCGCCGCCGCCTGCGCGAAGCCAATTGCAGGGCGACGATCAGGCCGGTGCGCGGCCTCGGCTATCTCCTGAGCGGCGAGTGACGCAGGTGAGGTGGCAGAAGCTCAGCCGTATCCGCCGCTCCATCACGCTGCTCTCCGCGACGCTGATTGCGGTCGTCACCACCATCATGCTGATCTGCGCCGCTGCCTTGCTGATCCGCTTCGGCGGCGACGATGACGGCACGTGGGGCGCGGCCGACGTTGCCGATGCGCTGAAGGAGGCCGTGGCTCGCGATGCTGGCGGCCAATTGCTCGTGAAGCAGACGCCCCGGCTCGACACGATCATGCAGGACTTCCCGACGTTCTGGTACGTCGTCTCCGACAAGAGCGGCGAGGTGAGCTACGGGCCGATTCCGAAATGGCGGCCGCACAAGGGTCCGTCGTCGCAGAACGGCACCAGCTTCCTGGCCTATGCGATCGACGGCGAGACCCGGCGCCTGAAACGGATGATGGCGGTCCGCAATACGCCGGTCGGCGAGGTCTTGATCGAGACCGGCGGCGTCGCCTACACGTCGACGCAGCTGATGACGGGCACCTTGACCGACGCGACCATCGTCGCGCTTCCGATCATCCTGGTCCTGGTCGCGACGGTGCTGGCGGCGCTGTTGTTCGTGCCGACGCTGATCGCCCGCCCGGTGCGTGCGGTCGCACGCGCGGCCGAGATGATCGACGGCGTGCCCGACGGCCGAAGGCTGCCCGAGCGGGACGCGCCGGCCGAATTGCTGCCGCTGGTCACCGCCTTCAACCGCGCCTTGTCGCGCATCGACCACGCCGCCGAGGCGCAGCGCAACTTCCTGTCCAATGCCGCCCACGAGCTGCGGACCCCGCTGACCAACGCCCGCACCATGCTGGAGGCGGTGCCGGATGCCGGCCTGCGCGCGAAACTGGTCGGCGAGAACCAGAAGCTGTCGTCGATCGTCACCATGCTGCTGCAACTGGCGCGGATTTCGCTGGAGCCGGACGAGCTGGGCGAGATCGACCTGGTCGCGTTGGCGCGGCGCGTCACCGCCGAGCACGTGCCGATGGCGCTGCACTCCGGGCTCGAGATCGGCTTCGCCGGCTGCGATGCGCCGGTCCGGATCCGCGGCTCGGAGCCAGCGATCGCGGTCGCGCTCTCCAACCTGATCAGGAATGCGGTCGCGCATGCCGGCGCGGGCGGTCCGATCCTCGTCGAGGTCGACGCCGCGGCGCGCCTGCGCGTGATCGATTCGGGGCCCGGCCTGCAATCCGATCAGCCCGAACGCCTGCTGCGGCCGTTCGAGCGCGGCCACGCTCGCGGCGAAGGCATGGGGCTCGGGCTTTCGATCGTCTCGCAGGTCATGGCGACGCATCAGGGCGGCGTCGCGCTGCGCGAGACGCCGGGCGGCGGCACCACGGTCGAGCTCAGCTTCGCGCGCGCCGCGCCTTCGCAAGGCGGCGCTGCGGATGCGACATTGCCGGCCGTCCGGCGCACGGCCGAGCAGGCGGGATTGCCGCCGCGCTCCTGATGTCGAGACATTCCTTCCGGCGGTTCGGCGCTCAGCGCGGCTCCCTGCTCCGCTGCCACTTCAGGAAGTCGCTGTAGAGTCGCGCGGCCTCGTCCGGCGACATCCTCGCCTGCGCCTTGCGCTCGTCGAGAAACTTGCGGAATTCGGCCGGGTTGGCATCCTGGCCCGGCGACTGCATGGCGCGAGCGCCATCGAGCCATTCCTGCGCCGCCTTGAAGCGGACCAGGCCCTGCACCGGCGCCGACAGCACGGTATCGCGCCATTTCGGATGCCGCGGCGGCGATTGCAGCACCTGGATCTTGCCGAACAGCGCGTCGACGAACCGCGCCGTGCGGCGATAGCGCTCGCTGTTCTCCGGCCAATTGTAGACCATCAGCACGGTCGAGGCGGCGACGGTCTCGACCTTGGTGCCCGGCGGCACCAGGTTCGGATATTCCTCGGACGAGAACGACGACGGCAGATAGATGTCCTGCAGCGCGTGGTCATAGGGGATCGTCAAGAGATGCAGCCGGCCGCCCTCGTTCTTGATGCCCTTGATGATCGGCGCGTCCTTCGACACCGAGGCGATCCAGGCGTCGCCCTGGCCGTCGATCAGCTTCTGCAGTCCGCCGGTCGGATCGGTCTGGGAGTCGATGTCGGCGCGAATGCCGAGCCGGCGGAAGATCGTGCGCGCCGCCGGCAGGCCGATCGAGCGCTCGGCGAACACCCGCCGTCCATTGAGATCCTCCAGCGAGCGGATCTCGCGCCGCGCGACGATGTGGACGTCGTTGTGGAAGAGCTGCGCGATGTAGCGCACGCGCTGGGCAATGTCTGGAATGTTGTATTCCGTCTTCACGAATTCCAGCGCGTCGGTGGTGACGAAGCCCATGTCGATGTTCTTCAACATGATGATGTCGATGAGGTTCTGCGCCGAGCCCCTGCCGAGGATCGGCAGCACGCGCAGGCTCTCGCCCTCGTCGAGCACCGCGGCCATGTCGGAGCCCATGACCGACATCGGCCCGCCGATCGGCGCGGTGATCACGGTGACGGTGCCGGAGTTCAGCGCCTCGCGGTCCGGCAGCGTACCGACGGCGCCGCCGGTCGGCGGGCGCTGCGGCAATTGCTGCGCTCGGGCGCTGCCAGACAGCGCCACGAGGGATGACAGAACACATGCAAATACGAATGCGCCAACAGTTACGCGCGCGACACGATTCACCGAACGCTTCCTCGATACATTCTAAATTGACAGTGGACTTAGCAGTTCGATCCCGGCCGAAGTTTGGCCGTGAGGTGGCGATCCGCGAGATGCTGCAAAGTCGCCCGGCCCGCTTCACCGCTGTGCTGAAAATGCGGTGCAGGAGCGTGATCGAGTGTTGCGATCGAGGACCGGCGCTGAGCGCGCCGAATCCTCGATCACAGGCCGTGTTCGGTGGAGAACGACCGTCCTGCGTGCGTGTCGAAACGTCGCACGCTCGGCGCTGAATGGTGGCGCCGCGCGCCGGCGCTCACGCGCTCGCCGCGTCGAGCCGCGCGACCTGGTCCGCGGTCAGCGCGAGCTCCGTCGCCGCCACCAGCGTGTCGACGTGCTCGGGCCTGGTGGCGCTGGCGATCGGCGCCGTCACCGAGGGCTTGGCCAGCAGCCACGCCAGCGCGATCGAGGCCTGCTGCGCTCCGGTCTCCCTTGCGACCGCGTCCAGCGCGGCGAGGATGCGCATGCCGCGTTCGTTCATGTATTTCGGGATGCCGCGCTGTCCGCGCGGGCTCTTGCCGAAATCGGCCTCCGAGCGATACTTGCCGGTGAGGAAGCCGGCGGCCAGCGAGAAGAAGGTGATGACGCCGACGCCGTAGTTCTCGCAGACGCGTTGCAGCGCGCCTTCGTAGGATGCGCGCTCGGCGAGGCTGTATTCCGGCTGCAGGCTCTCATAGCGCGGCAAGCCGCTCTTCGCCGACAGCTCGAGCGCGGCCTGCAGCCGCTCCGCCGAGAAGTTCGAGGCGCCGATGACCCGCACCTTGCCGGCCTTGATCAGCCTGTCATAGGCCGCCAGCGTCTCCTCCTGCGGCGTCGTCTCGTCGTCCTTGTGCGATTGATAGAGATCGATCACGTCGGTCTGCAGCCGGCGCAGGCTGTCCTCCACCGCGCGCGCGATGTAGTCGGCCTTCAGCCCGACCTTGCCGTCGCCCATGTCCATGCCGACCTTGGTGGCGAGGATGACACGATCGCGATTGCCGCGCAGCTTCATCCATTTGCCGATGATGGTCTCGGACTCGCCGCCGCTGTGGCCGGGCACCCAGCGCGAATAGACGTCCGCCGTGTCGAGGAAGTTGATGCCGGACTCCAGCACCTTGTCGAGCAGGCGGAACGAGGCCGCCTCGTCCACCGTCCAGCCGAACACGTTGCAGCCGAAGCAGAGGGGCGGAACGTTGAGGCCGGAACGGCCGAGCGGGCGCATCTTCATGGGAGGCTCTCGATCTGAATGATGTTGGCTGCATCCGTCGCGGACGCCTGCCGCAGATTGCCGTCATTCGTCGCGCGAGACCAGCGCGGCAGGAGCATGGCGGGCCCGCCCGGCCGCATCCAAACCGTGGCACGGCTGCCCCGAAGTGGGTCCGGCAGCGTCAGACTTTTCACTCACTTGCCGATGATGGTCGCAGCCTGCGAACGCCTCGCAGCTGGAGACGCGGGGGGCCATGATCAAGGAGTCCGTCTGATGAACACGCTGACCCATGACCAGCTCGGGCTGAGCTCAGATGGCCTCATGATGCCCGATCCGGCCGCGGCGGCGAAGAACACGACGACCAATATGGCTGCGGCTGCCTCGCCTGTCGTGCTGCTGCCGCCCGGCGCGGTGTCGGATCCGGTGGTACACGCCGACGGCTCCGAGACCGTCTCGGTTCACACCGGCGGGCTCACCTTCAACCTCACCTTCGATGCCGCCGCCGCGGCCGCGCCCGAAAGCTTCCGCGCCGGCGTCGAGCAGGCGGCGGCGATCCTGTCCTCGGCGATCACCGATCAGGCCACGGTCAACCTCGCGATCGATTTCGCCGGCACCGGCGGCGGGGCCGGCGCCAATGTCTCCAATGGCGTGCTCACCAGCTACGCGCAGCTCCGAACCGATCTGCAGGACCACGCGGCGGCCGGCGACACGGTGTTCGACAACCTGCCGACGGGGCGGGCAGTGCAGGGCCATTCCCAGGTGTTCGTCGCCAATGCTCAGGCCAAGGTGCTCGGGCTCATCGATCCAAACAGCACGACGACTGAGGACGGCTTCGCCGTCTTCAACACCGACATCCCGACGCAGTCGCTGGTCGGCGTCGCGCTGCACGAACTGTCGCATGCGCTGGGACGGGTGCCGTCGCCGGGCAATCTCGACATCTTCGACCTGTTCGACTTCACCAAGCCGGGGCAGCATCTGATCAACAACAGCATCAGCTCGGCGCCTCCCGCGTATTTCTCGCTCGACGGCGGGCTCACCAAGATCGCCGATTACGGCCAGATGTCGGACCCGGCCGACTTCCTCAACACCGGCATCCAGGGCGCCCGCGATCCCTTGAACGAATTCTACAATCCGACCACGTCGCAGACGCTGTCGCCGATCGATCTCGTGGTGCTGGAGACGCTCGGCTACAATATCTCGACTCCCGACACGCAGGCCCTGCTCGCCCAGATCCCGCACGCCGCCGGGGTCGCCGCACCGGTGCAGACGCCGCAGCAGGCCGTCGCGATCGCCTCCGCGGTGGCCGCCGAGACGGCCGCCAGCCTCACCAAGCTGGGTGATGCCGCCGGCGCCGCGCAGGTGCTGGCGAATGTCCAGGCCGACGCTGCTGCGCTGAATGGCGCCGATGCCGGCGCGAACCATGACCAAGCAACGGCCCATGCGTCCTATTCCGCCGAGCCGCACCACGATCCGATGATGCTCGCGATGCATCTGCACGCGATCAGTGCGAACTGAGGCGGTCGCTACCAGCAGAGGATTGATTGGGCGCGAGAAGGCCATCGCGTAGTCGATCTAAGTCATGCCCGCCATTTCATCGTCGTCATGGCCGGGCTTGCCCCGGCCATCTCCGTCGCACTCGCCTGAACTGAAAGGCGTGATGTAGCCAGGCGATCGGGCGGATCGGAGGTGCGGTCTGCTCACGATCGATCGCCATGTGTCCGACGCGACAGGTCAGGATCGCTCGCGGTCGCGTTGTCGGTCGAGTTGACGCAAATCGCTCAAGCCGCAGGCGGTCAGCCGGCCGGGATCATGCACGCCTGATCGGCCATCCCGCGCATGTGCCGCGCCAGCGCGCGCCGCGTCCCCTGGTCCAGATCGTGTCTGGCCATGCGGCGATAGATCTGCATCGCTCGCGAGAGCGGCTTGGCAAGTTCGATCCGAGGCATCGAAGTCAACGGAAGCTGGCGGCGATCGTTCCGAATGCCGGCCCATCATCGGAGCCAACTGGTGCGCCGCTGATTTTCGCTCACGCGCAAACGATGCGGATGGTCCCCGCGTTCGGCTCCTACCGATAGACGACGACCCCTGCTGGCGGGTTGACCTCGACCTCAGTCTCCGACCGCCATGTCAGGACATCTCCGGGGCAAAAGCACCAAGTCTGGACGCGTCGCATATTGCACGGTTCACGGGAACTCGCGTATCTTTCAGGTAGCGCGAATACGACGGTGATTACTCGGGGGCGAGGCGATCGTTGGGCGCTGGGGGATCGTTCATGGAAATGAAGTTCGCTTTGCGTGCGGCGCTGATGGGGGCTGCCATGGCGCTACTCGGTGGATGTGCGATGTCGCCGGAGGGCCTGAATTCGCGCGACGTCGCCGACAGCAAAAGCTTTTCCGAAAGTTACGAGGAGATCTTCCGCCGCTTGAGCGAGACCGGCAAGCGCTGTTATCCGCCCGTCCGGGTCTTTGGCAATCCGGGCAACCCGGGCGGGGGACAGATCGAATCTGAAGGCGAGCTACACCGCGACCGCGGCTTTGCGGAGTTTCGCCTGGTCGCAGGCAGCTATGGGGTCCGGATGAACTACTTCGTCGCGGCGCGCATCGAAAAGTCCGGCTCCGGCTCGCGCGTCACCATCAAGGTCAGCAACCCCATGGGAGCAGGCCCCCTGAGCGACCGTATCTACCGCTGGGCCGGTGGGGACTCGAGCTGCTAGCTCCGAGCTTCAAGAGCTGCCGTAATGACCAAGAAGCTCGAGCCGATGCATCCCGGAGAGTTCTGCGCGAGGAGTTCCTGGTTACGCTCGAGATGTGAGCGGGCGCTCTCGCCAAGATTCCGGGCGGCTTGAGGACCGGAGGCTTGGCGTGTCGGCGGGCAGGGGGATCTCAAGCTTCGTGCACTGTCACCGTGACCGCGGGGCGGCGAGCTGGCCGATCGCCCGCCGCGTCCCGGCACGGCAGATCAGGATTGGTCGGAGCCGCGTTGTCGGTCGAGCTTGCGCAGATAGCTGAGGCCGCACACGGTCAGCCGGCCGGGATCATGCACGCCTTGTTCGGCCAGTCCGCGGATATGCCGCGCCAGGGCGCGCCGCGCTCCCTGGTCCAGATCGTGTCTGGCCACGCGACGATAGATCTGCATCGCTCGAACGAGCGGCTTTGCGAGTTCGATCTCAGGCATCCGGGCCAACGAGCGGCGACGGCGATGGTTCCGACGCATCAGGGCGCAGACGCCGGCTTGGCCGGGCGCAGCGTGACGACGACGGGAATGGCGATCGCGTAGATGGCGACGACCGACAGCCAGATCGCCCCGGGCCATTCGTCCCTGACGGCGAAGTACAGGCTCGAGAAGCCGAGCGGCGCAACGATCGAGGCGAGGCTGACCGTGGCGGCGAGCACGCCCTGGAACTGGCCCTGCAAATGTGCGTCGACCTGACGGGTGGCGATCGACTGCAGGGCCGGCATGCCCATGCCGCCGAGCGCGAACAGCGGCATCGCGCCAAACACCATCCAGCTCTGGTTGGCGAACGCCATGGCGGTGAGGGCCGTGCAGACACAGGTCACTCCGGTCAGGATGGCGCCGCGCTCGGTCAGCAATCTCACGGCCGGACCGGGAAGGAATATTTGGGCCAGCATCTGGCACACCCCGAAGGTGCCGAGCGACAGGCCGATCCAAAGACCGCTCCAGTGGAAGGTGTCGCCGCCCCACAGCGCCCAGCAGACGCCATAGGCCTCGCCGGTCGCGCTGAACAGGAAGAAGAGGAGAACGACCGGCAGCAGGCTCTTGACGGCGAACACCCAGCGCAGTGGCCGCAGCGGGTTCAGAACTGCGATCTCGATCTTGCCAGGGCCCGGCGGTCGCGATTCCGGCAGCATCAGCAACGCCAGCAGGACGTTGCATCCGTTCAAGGCCGCCGCCACGACGAACGGCAGCCGCAGCCAATGGTCGCCGAGCGCGCCGCCGAGCACGGGCCCGATGATGAATCCCATGCCGAACATCGCATTGAGGAGGCCGAAGCGGCGGGCCCGCTCGTCCTCGCGCGAGACGTCGGTGATGTAGGCGGTGGCCACCGAGACGTTGGCGCTGGTGACGCCGGCGATGGCGCGGCCGAGCAGGAGCATCCAGAGATCGGGCGCAGCGGCCAGGAACAGGTAGTTGACGATGGCGCCGGCCAGCGAGACCAGCAGCAGCGGGCGCCGGCCGAGCCGATCGCTCAGCGAGCCCAGCACCGGGGCGCAGATGAACTGCATCGCGGCGTAGAGCGCCGTCATGACGCCGAGAAGGAACGCCACGTCGTCGGTGTGGGTCACGTCGTGCAGCAGCGACGGCAGGATCGGAAAGATCAGCCCGATGCCGGCGGCATCGAGCACGATGGTGAGATAGATGACGGCAACAGCCCTGGTCATGGCGCGCTCCGGTCCACGCGAGCCGATGGCGCAAACACGCGCGACCGCTCGCTGGAGCCTGACGATCCGTCAGGCGATCGATGTGTGGGAGACGCTGGGCCGGTCCATGCCAAAAGGCAGATGGACGGCTTGTACTCGGCCGCAGGCAACGACCGCTTTTCGCGACAGGCGCCGTCTACACGCCGAGATCGGGCGGCGCAAGCCGCCTTTTCCGAACGACGATCGGTGCATTCAATGCATAGTCGAGCGAAGGCCGGTCAGTGGGCGCCTCCGCCGGAGCAGGGACTGCCGGGAGCGATCTCAAGTCGCCGAGATCGGCCGCGGCGATGACCAAGAAGCTCAAGCCTCGCATCCTGGCGAGGTTCTGCGCGAGGAATTCCTTATTCCGATCGAAATGTCGGCCGGTGCTGTCGCCAAGGTCTGCGGCCTGCCGCGAACCCGCATCGAGCGGATCGCCAGCGAGCAGACCGGCATCACGGCCGACACCGCGCTCCCGCTCGCAAGGCGCTCGCTACGACGCCGGAGCTCTGGCTCAATCTGCAGACGGGTTATGATGTCTAGATCGCCAAGCGAAAGCTTGGCAGGGTTCTCGATCGCATCGAGACGGTGAATAAGCCGCAAGCGGTCTAGCTCGGGAGACGACATAGGCCTGTTGGCGACGGTGGTGCCTTTGCCGGCTCCTGCCCAGCGGGTCATGAGCCGGCAAGGCGTTTTGCCATATACAATGTCATCGCAGTTCCTTGAGACTAGCCGTCGCGGCCTGAACGGCGGCGAGCGGCAATCCGGCAACTGTGGGTCCGGCGTGTGTACATGATAGCTGAGGTAAGCTTGAGCAGTTGTCGTCGAGGGTCTGAGGACCGTGGCATGACGGCCTGCAATACAAGGTTCGCCTGTTACGGAATCTTGTGTGATTGTCGATGGGACCGGCGTCGCGCCGTGTTATGGTTCGGCGTAGCGCAAATCCGGCGAATGGGGGAAGATGGTGCTTGAACGCATCTCGAAACATTGGCCAATCTTCACCGCGATTGCGATCGCAATCGTATCGCTATTCAACATCGGCTATTTTATGCCAATTGGCATTCATTTCATCGGAATTGTGGACATCACCAACATTGCCTATTCTTTCGGTTTGGTGATTGTTCTGATTCTTCTTCTTGGGCCAACGATATTTGGAGTTATTCAGGAGTCCGGCCCCAGCGTGATGGCGCAACTAAGGAAAAGAGGGATCGGTGTAAGGTTTTTGCGGCTCTTTTAATCTTGAGTGCGCCATTGGGCATGATGGCCGGTCATATCTACGGCGTCACCTTGCCGTCGGCCATCGTGTGGGTGGCAGCTATTTCGATCTACATGGCCGCATTTAGCTATGATGATTTGGTCAGTGCTGGGTCGGTAAACTCAAGTGGCATCTTCTTTTCATCTTGGGCAGCGATGCTGTTTTTTGTTTTGATAGGTGCGTGGGTTTGCACTCTTCAAATGAAGAGTACTGAGGTCTTCGAAGTTGCGACAAAAGAGCGTGTATTTGCAAATGCCAAGATATTGCGCTCGTCATCGAGCGGCTTTCTTATCTATGTAAATGACAGAGTAGCATATATTCCATCGAGTGAGATCAAGAGTGTTGTAGCGTTGACCGGTCCACTAAAACAGTCTGCCCCTTTTTAGATGCCTTTGTTACAGGGACAGTATGCGAAAACTGTCTTGTTGGACTTAAAGCCTTGGCGCCGTCGCTGCCCGACAGGCATTTCCCGCATCCCCGCATGTGCAAACTGCCCGTCGAGCCAGTTTGTCGCACGCTTCCCGGCTTGCACCGTCGGGCAAATCAGAACGATGTTTCCGGGCATCCCGCTCGCGATGAAGAGGGGCGTTTCGGCCGATCGTCACGGAGCGTAGCAAGCGGGAAGCGGTGGACGTGTCGGGCTTGGGGCTCTGCATTTGCGGAGCCGGCGAGCAGGCCTGGTGCGTACGGTCAAGTCGCGTGGTCCTGGCCTCCCGATGCTGAGGTCAAGCCGGTCGATGATGCGTCAGACGCGTCTCGCCTGTGATGGGGGCAAGACAGCCCGGTCCCCAGGGAGATCGCGAAGCAGCCGTTAAAACCAGCGCGCGGGGAAGGCCGGGTCGTCCGGCTGAACCGTGGTACCTGCCGCCTGAATTTTTTTCTGCAGGCGGGCCACGGGCCTCAGTCGAGGTCCGGTCTTCCCCGCGCCCTCTCGTTTGTCGAGGGCGATGTCGGCAGCATGACCCGGGCGCGGGTGCGTCGCGGGGCTGCGGCGGGCTGTTTGGGAAGATCGTGGAGTGGACGGAGGCGGAGGTGCACGCATTAAGCGATGCGCATCACGCCTGTGAGTTGGAACGGCCTCACGACAAACTCGATGTCGTCCCGGCCCTGAGCCGGGACCCATAACCACCGGCGGAGGTGTGAGGCAGGCAAGTGGCTCAGGGCGCGCCCAACACGTCTCCCTGTGGTTATGGGTCCCGGGTCAAGCCCGGGACGACAGCGGAGAGGATGTTAGGGCGGGACTCCATGACAAGGCCGCGACCTACCAACTACTTCATGATCTTCACGCCCTTGGTCGTGAACCGCTGCGGTCGCTGCTCCGGGCGCACCGGCCGCCGTGTCGTTGCGGCCTTGCCGGTGCCCGGCGGCTGATGCGCCGGCACCAGTTGCTCGGGGCGCGAGCCGATCAAATCGGCGCGGCCCATCGCGCGGAGCGCCTCGCGCAGCACCGGCCAATTGTCCGGATCGTGATAGCGCAGAAACGCCTTGTGCAGCCTTCGCTGCTTGAGGCCCTTGATGGCCTCGACCTTGTCACTGCCGCCGTGACGCACGCCGCGCAGCGGGTTGACGCCGGTGTGGTACATCGCCGTCGCGGTGGCCATCGGCGACGGCAGGAAGGTCTGGACCTGATCGGCGCGGTAGCGGTTGCGCTTGAGCCACAGCGCGAGGTTCATCATGTCCTCGTCTGACGTGCCGGGATGCGCGGCGATGAAATAGGGGATCAGGTAGTACTTCTTGCCCGCCTGCTCCGCGGCCGCATCGAACATCTGCTTGAAGCGGTGATAGGTGCCGATGCCCGGCTTCATCATCTTGTCGAGCGGGCCGCGCTCGGTATGCTCCGGCGCGATCTTCAGATAGCCGCCGACGTGATGCGTGACCAGCTCCTTGATGTAGGCCGGGCTCTCGACCGCGAGGTCGTAGCGCACGCCGGAGGCGACCATCACGCGCTTGATGCCCTTGACCTCGCGCACCTTGCGATAGAGCCGGATGAGGTCGTCATGCGAGGTGTTGAGGTTCGGGCAGATCTCGGGAAACACGCAGGACGGCCGGCGGCACGCGGCCTCGACCTTGGGGTCCTTGCACGCCATACGGTACATGTTGGCGGTCGGGCCGCCGATGTCGGAGATCACGCCGGTGAAGCCCGGCGTCTTGTCGCGGATGCGCTCGATCTCCTGCAGGATCGAGCCTTCCGAGCGGCTCTGGATGATGCGGCCCTCATGCTCGGTGATCGAGCAGAAGGTGCAGCCGCCGAAGCAGCCGCGCATGATCGTCACCGAGAACTTGATCATGTCCCAGGCCGGGATCTTGGCGTCGCCATAGGACGGATGCGGCGCGCGGGCATAGGGCAGATCGTAGACGCTGTCCATCTCCGCCATGGTCAGCGGGATCGGCGGCGGGTTGAGCCAGAGGTCGCGGTCGCCATGACGCTGCACCAGGGGACGCGCATTGCCCGGATTGCTCTCCCGGTGCAGCACGCGCGAGGCGCGGGCATAGGCTTCCTTGTCCGCCTCGACCTGCTCACAGGACGGCAGCCGGACCACGACGTCGCCCTTCTCGCGCGCAGCGCCTTCGTCGGCGGAGTCGAGATCGTCGGCATGCAGCTCGACAAAGCCTTCGGGCACTTTCCGGAACAGCGCGGTGCCGCGCACCGACTGGATGTCCTTCGGCGCTTCGCCGCCGGCGATCCGATGCGCGACCTCGATCACCGCACGCTCGGCATTGCCGTAGATCAGGATGTCGGCCTTGGCGTCGGCCAGCACCGAGCGGCGAACCTTGTCGGACCAGTAGTCGTAATGCGCGATGCGGCGCAGCGACGCCTCGATGCCGCCGAGTACGACCGGCACGTCCTTGAACGCCTCGCGGCAGCGCTGCGCATAGACCAGCGTGCAGCGGTCCGGCCGCCTGCCGCCTTCGCCATTGGGCGTATAGGCGTCGTCGCTGCGGATGCGGCGATCGGCCGTGTAGCGGTTGACCATGGAGTCCATGTTGCCGCCGGTGACGCCGAAGAACACGCGCGGCCTACCGAGCGCCTTGAACGGCTCGGCGGAGTGCCAGTCGGGCTGCGAGATGATGCCGACGCGAAAGCCCTGGGCCTCGAGCAGCCGGCCGATGATCGCCATGCCGAAAGAAGGATGGTCGACATAGGCGTCGCCGGTCACCAGCACGATGTCGCAGGCGTCCCAGCCGAGCGCGTCCATCTCCTTGCGGCTCATCGGCAGGAACGGCGCAGGCTTGAGGTCCGCGCGATGGCGCGGCCAGGAACTCAGCGGTGGGGCGGTGAGGGCGATGTTCATCGCCCACGCATAGAGCCGCAGCGCTGCGAGTTCAACCGAAGCCCCGGTCGCAGGCGAGGGCAGGTGGTCAATTTGTCCGGAATGGTTCCCGCGGCGTTGCGCGGGCGACCTGACGTCGCGGTTCCTGCCGTCTCAGTTGAGGTGATGCGACGCGCCGTTGCGGCGCTTGAGCCAGCCATGGCCGAAATAGGCCAGCAGCGCGGCTGCGGCAAGCATGATCCACATCGAGGGCATCTTCGAGCGCGGGCTGCCGCCGGCCTCGCCGACCGTGACGGGGGCCATGCCGGGCTCGGTCATCGACACCAGCCGCAGGCCGGCGGCGTCGGTCGCGCGCCGCATGTCGGCGATGGCGGAGTGGGGCAGCGGGTCGGCGGCGAACAGCCGACCTGTCGCCGGCGCGTCGGACGCGGCGAGGTCGCTCGGCGGCGGCTCCATCGAAGACTGCGCGGCCTGGGTGCCGGAGGGCAGCTGCGCAAAGGAGTTCAGGTTCGCCGGCCGATGCGGCTTCGGTCCGTGCTGCGCCATCCGGTCCGGCTTCTCGGCCTTGTCCATCTTCTTCGGCGTCATGCTCTGCGGCACCGCGACCCGCACCTGCGGCCGCGAGTAGGACGCCGGCTGGGTGACGGCCAGCATGCGGTCGGACCAGGCCATATAGGCCTTGCAGAGATCGTTGCAGTACTGGCCGTTGACCATGTCGCCGTTGGCGGGGCCGGCCTGCGCGGCGCCGGGCGCGGCAATGCAGATGACGGAGACCAGCGCGGCGGCCGCTCCGAGCCTCGACGATGTCAAAACAGGCAATGCGCTCAACTGGCCGATCATCGCAATTTCCCCCGTCGCGGTTTCACGCCGTTTGAGGAATAACGACAGCTGGTCTGGTCGAGAGTTGGATCAGATCGCGTCAACATCCGGATGAGTTGAGGTCAATTTGCTGATGCGAGGCGTTATCAATAAAAGGGGGCGGGCTTTGCTGTTCGACATCGACGGCACGCTCGCTGATACCGATGCGCTGCATCTGCAGGCCTTCAACGCGGTGTTCGGGCCATATGGTCATGTGTTCGACCGCGCGCGGGCGGCACGCGAACTGCTCGGCCGATCCAATTTGTCGATCTCCGCCCAATTTCTGCCCGATCAGCCGCCCGATCGGCGCGCGGCGGTCATGGCGCAGAAGGAGGAGGTGTTTCGCAGCCTCGCCGCCGGCGCGGTGCAGCCGCTGCCGGGCCTGATGGCGCTGCTCGATCGGGCCGGGGCGGCGGCGATTCCAGTGGTGGCCGTGACCAACGCGCCGCGGGCCAATGCCGAGCTGATCCTGCACGGGCTCGGCCTGATGGACCGGTTTCGCGCCGTGGTCATCGGCGACGAGCTGCCGCACGGCAAGCCGCACCCGCTGCCCTATCTGGAAGGCCTGCGCGCGATCGATGCCGTGCCGGAACGGTCGGTCGCCTTCGAGGATTCCCGCGCCGGCATCGCGGCGGCGACGGCGGCCGGCATCGCCACCGTCGGCATGCGCACCAATCTCGGTCACGACGAGCTGATCGCGGCCGGCGCGGCGCTGACCGCGGCGGCGTTCGACGACGCCGACGTGCTGGATCTGGTGATGGCGCGGCTGGGAGGGAGATTGTGAGCGACGCGTCGCCATCCGGCGATAATGCCGCCTGCGGCGGAGCTGACATGTCGCTGACATCCGGCAACAGCTTGCGGTCACCGCGCTTGCGCCATGGTGTCGATGAACGCGGCCGCCGGGTTGGCCGTGACGAGATCAAGGTGAGACGCATGCGCAAGTTGTTGATCGCGGCCGGCCCCTCGGAACAGCCGTTCCGGCTGATGTTGCAGGTCGATGACGAGGGATCAGCATCCAATCAGCGCGGCCGTCGCGCCAGCGGAGCCGGGCGAGCCAAGCGCGCCGATGGCCGCGCCAAGCGTTCGGCCCGGCCGTTTCGCTGGGCGCGGCCGTCGCGCGCAATGGCCGCCATCCTTCGCGGCTTGCGGGCGACGCTGCTGGCGCTCTCTCCCGTGGAGATCCGGAGCGATGTGAGCGTACGGCAGGAGGCCTTGCGGGACATGTCGCCGGTTGTGCCGCGGCTCCGCGCCGTCAGCGGCTGCGGAGGAGCGCGCGAGGTCGCCGCCGTGCCGGCCGGCGCGCTCAATGCGATGGTCTGCACTGCGGCCACGCCGCGCCATCACGTCCGGTCGATGGAGACGCCGCGTGCCCAGCGCCGGCGGTTGCGCGCCTGCTGATCGCATCACCGCATGGGTGCCCTGCATGCACCGTCCGTCGCACCTTGCTTGTCCGCAGCCCGATGCCGTGATTGAAACGGACGGTGCGCGCCAGGCTCGCTGTGCTCGCCTCGCAGGAGGACGGATCGATCATGTTCGTGGCGCGTTTCCTGCCGATGGCCGCCGCCTTTCTCTGCGCGACCGCCGCCCTCGCGGCCGACAAGCCCGGCGACACCAGGGGTACGGTGCTGGAGCCGTCGCCGGCCAATCTTGCGCTGACCTGGAGCCGGGCCAACCTGGTGTTGCCGGCGACACTCGCCGGCGGACGGCGCTGGGAGGGCCGTGCGGAGGACGCGCCCGACGTGATCGGGATCGCGCCGCTCGTGATCATGATGCACGGGTCGAGCGGCGTCGCGCCGGCGGTGAAGGAGTTCCAGGCCTGGCTCGCCGACGAGCTCGGAGTGGCATCGGTGGCGCCCGACAGCCTCGCGATTCCCGACCGGCTGACCTACACCTCGCCGGTCGACGTCGCGACCTATGAGCACGTCCACGCCTTGCGGCTGGCCGAGCTGGAGAACGCGCTGAAGGCGTCGCGCGACTGGAGCTGGGTCGACCGGCTGCGGATCGTGCTGGCGGGCACCAGCGAGGGCGCGGTGGCGGTCGGCCGCTACGCCGGCAAGGACGTGGCGGCGCGGCTGATCTATTCGTGGTCGTGCGAGGACAACTACTTCGTCACCGCGCCCGGGCTCGGCATCGGCCCGACCGAGCCGGTGCTGAACGCGATTTCGGCGCGCGATCCCTATTTCTCGGCCGCCAATCCCTGGAACAAGGACCGCGCCGTCACCGGCTCCTGCGCCGCCGCGCTCAAGGACGATGCGAAGGCGGAGGTGATGGTGATCGATGCCGACGTCCATACGATCCTGAACCGGCCGGAGGTGCACGAGCGGAGCGCGCGATTCCTGCGCGGCGTGTTGGATCCGTGATCGGGCGGGCGGAGGTTTGACGAGTGCTGAGATTGCTCGTGCTCGAAGGCAACTCGCTGGACGGCCGGCGCCGCTGGGCCGAGGTCGCAGGCGCCACGCCGTCGGAGAGCTACGCGGCCGTGCTGCGCGCACTCGCGCCGGACGCGGCGATCGACATCGCCACGCCCGCCGATGCCGATGCGCGCCTGCCGCAGCCGATCGAGGCCTATCAGGGCATCGTCATCACGGGATCGACGCTCAATATCTATCAGCGCGAGCCGGAATCCCTGCGTCAGATCGAGCTGGTGCGCGCGATCTTCACGCAGGGCGTGCCGATGTTCGGCTCATGCTGGGGGCTTCAGCTCGCCTGCGTCGCGGCCGGCGGCGAGGTGTCGCTCAATCCGGCCGGCCGCGAGGTCGGCTTCGCGCGCAAGATCGCGCTGACGGAGGCGGGCCGCGATCATCCGATGCATGCGGCGCGGGGCGCCGTGTTCGATGCCCCGGCGATCCATAGCGACATCGTCACCAGGCTGCCGCCGGATGCGACGGTCACCGCACGCAACGCGATGAGCGAGGTGCAGGCCGCGGAGATCCGCAGCGGCCGCGGCCGGTTCTGGGGCGTGCAGTATCATCCCGAATTCAGCCTGCAGGACGTCGCCTGGGTGCTCCGCCGCATCGGCCAGCCGCTGGTCGAGGAGGGCTTCTTCGCCGCTCCGGCCGAGCTCGAGCGTTACGCCGCCGATCTCGCGATCCTGCACCACGACCGTGCCCGGCGCGACATTCTGTGGCGGCTGGGGCTCGACCAGGACGTGGCGAATGACGGGATGCGGCAGACAGAGATCAGCAACTGGATCGCCTCGCTCGCACGGGGCTGAGCGCGCTACCGCATGAACTGAATGATGAGCGGCGCCAGCGCCACGTTCATCAGCCCGACCAGCACCATCACGAGGCCGGCGACCGCGCCCTCCTCGCGACCGATCTGGTTGGCGCGCGCGGTGCCCGCGCCGTGCGCGCCGACGCCGAACAGCGCGCCCTTGGCCAGCGTCGAGCGCAGCGGCAGCCGCGCGAGCACGAGGTCGCCGACCGCGGCTCCGATGATGCCGGTAAGCACGACGAACACGGCGGTGAGATCGGGGATGCCGCCGATCTCGCCGGAGACTTCCATCGCGAACGGCGTGCTGATCGAGCGCGGCAACAGGCTCAGACGCAGCTCGCCATCGATGCCGAGGACATAGGCCAGTGCCCAACTGGTCGCCACCGCGGTGAGGCTCCCCGCGACCATGCCGGCCAGCAGCAGCGGCCAGCGGCGGCGGATCAGCGCCCGCTGCTCGTAGATCGGCACGGCGAAGGCGACGGTGGCCGGGCCGAGCAGCGCCACCAGCCAATGCGTGCCGCGGATGTAGTCGCGATAGGAGACGTTGAGCGCGAGCGCTGCGATCATCAGCAGTGCTGGTGCCACCGCGAGCGGCATCAGCCACCAGCGCGGCCAGCGCCGGTGCATGCGCTTGGCGAGCACATAGAGCAGGATCGTCGCGAGCGACCAGACAGCCGCCTGGATCAGCGGCTCACGCCACAGCGCGGCGAGGGTCATGACGCTCGGTCCAACGGTAGCAGAGGTCGATCGTGAGCGCGGTCACGCACATCACGGCGGTGGTGCTGACGACGATCAAGGCAAAGATCTTCAGGCCAAGCAGGCCGAACAGCTCGCGATGGTCGAGCAGCGCCAGCACCGCCGGCACGAAGAACAGCAGCATCTCGGCGAGCATCCAGTTCGCGCCGCGCTTCATGCTGGCGACCTTCAGCCCGCCGGCCAGGAACAGGGCGAGCGCGAGTGCCATTCCGATGATGCCGCCGGGCAATGGCAGGCCGGTCGTCCGGGCCAGCGCCTCGCCGACAGCCCAGAACAGGCCGAGCAGGCCGATCTGCACCAGTCGGTTGCGGCGGAGCAGGCGATGGACCCCAATGGAAATGTTGCGATGCATCATGCGACGCGTCCGAGAAGTGATTGCGCCTTCAAGGTATGTCGCATCGCAGCATGTAGAAAGCGAATTGATTGAATGATAATAAGTCCAAAATGGAATACTAAGGGGCGATTATGGAACTCCGTACCCTCAGGACCTTCGTCGAGGTCGTCCGGCAAGGCGGCTTCTCCCAGGCCGCCAAGGTGGTGTTTGCGACCCAGTCGACCGTGAGCAAGGCCGTCAAGCAGCTTGAGGACGAGCTCGGATTGCCGCTCTTGGACCGGCTCGGCCACAAGAGCCGCATGACAGCGGCTGGCGAGATCGTCTATCGCCGTGCGATCCGGCTGCTGACGGAGCGCGATGATCTGCAGGCGGAGCTCGCCGAGCTGCGCGGCCTGAAGCGCGGCGTGCTGCGCCTCGGCCTGCCGCCGATCGGATCGAGCACGCTGTTCGCGCCATTGTTCGCGCTCTACCGCCAGCTTCATCCGGAGATCGAGATCCGGCTGGTGGAGCACGGCAGCGACCGGCTCAGCGAATTGCTGGCTGCAGGCGACATCGATTTTGCCGGCCTGCTGCCGCCGATCGCCGATGAGTTCGCCGCGCAGATCGTGCGCCGCGAGCCGCTGATGGCGCTCGTTTCCGTCGAGCATCCGCTGGCCCGCCGCGAGACGATCATGCTCGCCGAGCTGCGCGACACGCCGTTCGTGCTGTTCGAGGCCGGCTTCGCGCTCAACCGTATCCTCCGCGAGGCCTGCCGCCGCAACGGCTTCGAGCCGGTCGTGGCCGCGCGCAGCACGCAGATCGATTTCATCGCCGAACTCGCCGGTGCCGGTCTCGGGGTTGCCTTTCTGCCGCGCATGATCGCGACCCAGCGCACGCAGGTGCCGATCAGTCTCGTCCTGCTCGACGAGCCCGGCACCGAATGGACGCTGGCGATGGCCTGGCGTCGTGGCGCCTATCTCTCGCCGGCCGCGGCGGCGTGGCTCCGGCTGGTGCGCGAGCGCGGCGAGGCGTGAACATGAGTGCGACGATGTCGCTTCATCTGTGAGGAACGTGCAGCGAGACGGTCGGTGTCGCCATGGCGATTGGCGAGGACCTGAGCTCTACGCACAACGCGCAACGATCGAACACCTGTCGCAACGCCGCGAAAGCGCGAGCCAGTAGAGGCGACCCTCGGACGTGCGGATGGGAACGGCAGGAGCTGACGAAGGTTGCCTCTGCGCGCTGACTCGTTGATCTGCGCTCCCACAGGCCGACGTCCCGTGCGTAACTGAGTGCGCGGGAACCAGTGGTGCTTTGACGCGTTTCCGCCTGCTCCGAAAGAACGTGACACGCGCAGGCGTGCCGCGAGCCCATTGATTGAACCGGAGGGGCAGGATGTGCCGCTGGATCGCGTACCGCGGTGAGACGACCGCCTTCGAGCACTATGTGACCGAGCCGGAACATTCCCTGGTGACGCAGAGCATCCGCGCGCTGGAATCCACCGCAGGCACAAATGGCGATGGCTTCGGTCTGGGTTGGTATGGGGATCATCCTGAGCCCGGCCTGTATCGCGAGACACGCCCGGCGTGGTCCGATGAGAACCTCCGCTATCTCTGCCGACACCTGCATTCACATCTGTTCTTCGCGCATGTGCGCGCAGCGACCGGCACGGCCGTGACCCGTCAGAACTGCCATCCGTTTGCCTGCGGCCGCTGGCTGTTCATGCACAACGGCTTCGTCGGTAGCTGGAACAGGCTGCGCCGCAAGGTCGAGGCAATGATTCCGGACGCGCTGTATCCATCGCGGCTCGGCACCACCGATTCCGAAGCCGTGTTCCTCGCCATCGTCGGCGCCGGCATCGATCAGGACCCGATCGGTGCGACATCGAACGTGCTGCGCGCGCTCCGCCAGCTGGTCAACGAGGACGGTCTGCGTGAGCACCTGCGCTTCACGTCCGCCCTGTCGAACGGCCACGATCTCTACGCATTTCGCTTCGCTGCGAATGATCGCGCCAACTCGCTTTACTACCGGGAAGATGGTGATCAGGTCATCGCCGTCTCCGAGCCTTTTGACAAGGAGCCGGACTGGATCGAGGTTCCGCCCGATCACGTGCTGGTCGCGCGCGCGTCCAGACGCGCTGAAATCGTTCCGCTATTTGACGCAGACTCTGCCGGTTTCGCCGCGGAACACAAACGAAGACAGAGGGTTGTCGGCGGCACCTAAGAACAACAGGAACTGGATGATCCGCGATGTGCGGCATTTGTGGTGAAGTCAGGATTTCCGGACAGCCCGCGCTCGCGGCGCTCGGCCGCGTCAACGATGCGATGCAGGCGCGCGGTCCCGACGCCGCTGGCCTCTACGTGCAGGGCGGAATCGCGCTGGGCCACCGTCGTCTCAGCATTCTCGATCTATCAGCCGCCGCGCAGCAGCCGATGATCGATGCCGCGCTCGGCCTCGGCATCGTGTTCAATGGTTGCATCTATAATTTCCGCGAGCTGCGCGCCGAGCTGCAGGCGAAGGGCTATCGCTTCTTCTCCGACGGCGATACCGAGGTGATCCTCAAGGCCTATCATGCCTGGGGCAAGACCTGCGTTCAGCGCTTCAAGGGCATGTTCGCCTTCGCGCTGTGGGAGCGCGACAGCGGACGCGTCGTGATCGCGCGCGACCGTCTCGGCATCAAGCCGCTGTACTACACCGAGGGGCCGGGCTTCCTCCGCTTTGCCTCGTCCCTGCCGGCGCTGCTCGCCGGTGGTGATGTCGACACCTCGATCGACCGAACGGCGCTGCATCATTTCTTCAGTTTTCACGCCGCCGTTCCGGCGCCGCGTACGATCCTCAATGGCGTGAAGAAGCTCGAGCCGGCGACGTTGCTGACGATCGAGCCCGATGGAACGCAGCGCCGCGAAAGGTACTGGCAGTTCAGCGTCGGCGCGTCGCGCTCCACCGATCGTGCCATGAGTCAGGAAGAATGGTCGGATGCATTGCTGGACGCGATGACATCGGCGGTGGACCGTCGCCGCGTCGCCGACGTGCCCGTCGGTGTGCTGTTGTCGGGCGGGCTGGATTCGTCGCTGCTGGTCGCGCTGCTGTCCAAGCTGGGCCACGAGGACATCCGCACCTTCTCGATCGGCTTTGACGCTGTGGGCAAGCACGCCGGCGATGAATTCCACTACTCCGACATCATTGCACGGACGTTCGGCACCAACCACGAGCAGATCAGGATAGGCGGCACCTGCGCGCTCGACGCCTTGCCCCATGCCATCGCCGCCATGTCCGAGCCGATGGTCAGCCACGACGCGGTCGCATTCTATCTCCTGTCGTCCGAGGTCGCCAAGCGTGTCAAGGTGGTGCAGAGCGGGCAGGGTGCGGACGAGGTGTTCGGCGGGTACAGCTGGTATCCGGGCTTTCTCTCGGCCAACGATCCCGTTCAGCAATATCAAAATGCCTATTTCGACTGGACGCATTCGGATCTGCAGCGGCTGCTGGCGCCGGAGTTGCTCGGCGAAGACGACGAGAGCCTGGCATTCGTGGAGCGCTTCTTCGCAGCTCACGCTGGCGCCTCGGCGGTGGACAAGGTGCTGCAGATCGACACCGAGATCATGCTGGTCGACGACCCGGTGAAGCGGGTCGACAACATGACGATGGCGTTCGGGCTGGAGGCCCGCGTGCCGTTCCTCGATCACGACGTGGTGGAGCTCGCCGCGCGCATGCCCGCCGAGCTGAAGGTGAAGAACGGCGGCAAGCACATTCTCAAGGAGGCGGCCCGCCGCTGCGTGCCGGCGGAGGTGATCGACCGTCCCAAGGGATACTTTCCGGTGCCGTCGCTGCGCTATCTGCGCGGCCCGTTTCTCGACTATGTCCGCGACGTGCTCAACGACGAGAAGGCGCGCGCACGCGGTCTCTACCAGCGCGACTTTATCGACCACATGTTGCAAAACCCCGAAACCGAGATGAGCCCCAAGGGACATTCGCGGCTGTGGCAGGCGGCCCTGCTCGAGGCATGGCTTCAGACTCACGGCATTTGACGTCTGACAGGATTGATCACATGGGATTGGATCCACGCATCTTGGAGAAGCTGCGGCTCGGCCTGAGCGATGACGAGCGTCGTCTGGTGATCCGCTCGGCCACCGGCAGCGAGGAAGTCACGGAATATTCGTTCGGCATCGAGGAGGAGTACTTTCTCGTCGATGCGCAGACGCGCGATGTCGCGATCCGCACGCCGGACGATCTGTTCGAGGCCGCCAACTGGTCGACCGGCGGGCAGGCCATGCGCGAGATGCTGCAGGCGCAGCTCGAGGTCGCCACCAACGTGCATGTCGATGTCGGCGATGCGCGCGAGGAGCTGAAATTCCTGCGGCGCGAGGTTGCCAGCGTGGCGAGTCAGTATGGCCTGACCATCCTGGCCTGCTCCACGCATCCCACCGCGACGTGGCGCAGCTCACAGCCGAGCCCCAAGCCGCGCTACGCGGAGATGATGGAGGACCTCCGCATCGTCGGCCAGCGCAACATGCTATGCGGCATGCACGTGCATGTCCAGTTGCCGGACCCGGACCTGCGCTTCGCGGTGATGCGGGCGATGCTCCCTCACATCCCGGTGTTCGTCGCGCTGTCTGCGTCCTCGCCGTTCTGGAATTCGCGCGAGACGGGCCTGAAGGGCTATCGGCTCGCCGCCTATGACGAGCTGCCGCGCAGCGGCCTGCCCGAGCTTTTCACCTCGAAGCAGCAATATGATCGCTATGTCGCGGCGCTGACGAAGTCCGGCGTGATGCCGGACGAGAGCCATGTCTGGTGGGCGATGCGGCCGTCGCTGCGGCATCCGACCTTGGAGTTGCGTGCGCCCGACGTCTGCACGTCGATGGATGACGCCGTGGCGATTGCCTCGCTCTATCGCGCTTTGGCACGCTACCTCTATCTCAATCCCGATCTTGCGGAGACCGTCGGCAATGTCGAGCGCGCTATCGCGGTCGAGAACAAGTGGCGGGCGCAGCGCTATGGCACCGACTGTCTGTTCGTGACCGAGGACGGTCCCGTGACGGGCCAGGAGATCCTCAACCGCATGATCGCGGATGTCGCACCGCATGCGGAGGCTCTTGGATGTCTCGCCGAGGTCGAGCACTGCCGCATCATCATGCAGTTCGGCAGCTCGGCCGACTATCAGCTGCAGGCCTATCGCGAGTCCGGCGGACAGTTGTCGGCCGTGACGCGCTGGATCGAGGCCGCGACGGTGTCGCGCGCCGAGCCGCCGCGCTCACAGGCACCGGTCGAGCCGGCACAATGACGCGGGCCTAGGTCGGCTGCCTGATCACACGGCCGTCGCGCGCGATGAGGCGGCCGTCCTTGTAGACTGAGCGGCCCTTTGGCACGGCGACGACGGCCTCCGGCACGTGCTCGGCATCGAGGGTGACGAAGTCGGCCCGCGCGCCGACGCGCAGGCCGTAGTCCGCAAGCCTCAAGGCCTTGGCGCCGGCTTCGGTGACGAGGTCAAAGGCCATCCGCAACTCGTCATCGACATAGAAGCCGGAGCGATAGCCGACCATCATGGCGCGGTTCAACAGATCGCCGTCGCCATAGGGCCACCAGGAATCGCGGATGTTGTCGTTGCCGCTGAACACGGTGACCCCCGCCGCGCGCAGCACCGCCACCGGCGGGAAGGGCCGCGCGCCCGGAGCGTTGGTCATGATGGCGACGCCAGACGCCGCCAGGACGTCGGCAATCTTCTTCAGCGGGTCAGCAGGCAGGTCGCCGAGCGCGTAGGCGTGGCTGACCGCGACGCGACCTTGCATGCCGAGGGCGCGCGTGCGCGCCGCGATCTGCTCCAGCTCGAACAGGCCGAGCATGCCCGGATCGTGCAGATGGATATCGACATCGACGCCGTGCTTGTGGGCTGTGCCGAACACGACGTCGAGGTGCTTTTCGACGTCGCGGTCGAAGCTCGCGGGATCGAGCCCGCCGACGAGGTTGGCGCCGAGCCTGATGGCCTCGTCGAGCAGCTCGCGCGTGCCCGGGCTCTTGAGGATGCCGCTCTGCGGAAAGGCGACGAGCTGGATCTCGATCAGCTCGCGATACTCGTCGCGGACGCGCAGGATCGTTTCCAGCGATGTGAGGCCGACGGAGCCGTCGACCATGACGTGGCTGCGCATCCGTGTCGTGCCGTGGCCGATGCAGAGATCGAGCTGGTTGCGGGCGCGCACGTCCATCGGCGCCGCCGCCGCCATGTTCTGCGCCTGGAACGTGACGCGCTCATGCACGTCGAAGCCGTTGGTGCAGGGCTTGTGCGGCTTCCAGGCATCGCCGTAGAAGCTGGTGTCGAGATGGACGTGGCCCTCGACGAAGCCGGGCACGACCAGCGCGCCGCCGAGATCGATCACCTCGCGCGCCTCAGGGCGCTCGGTCTCAGCGAGAAGCCCGCTGATGCGGCCGCCGTCGACCGTGATCGCATGGCGCGCGCCGCGGTCGAGCCGCGCATTGATGAACAGCTTGTCGACGGCCATGCGCAACATCCTTCCCATCTATCCGCCAGCATCGGAGCCGCCGGAGGGCGGTCCGATGCTGGTGCCGATGAGACCACATTCTTGGCCAGGAGCCGCGACAGCCGCAAGCGTCTTCAGGCGGCGATCGCCTGCGGCAGTCCGGCGAGCCAGTCGCGCGCCAGCGTCACATCCGCCTGCGACAACTGGTGCCCCGCCGGAAGCGTCGTGTGGGTCACGTCGGCACCGGCCTCGGTGAGCTGCGTGCACAGCTTCGCCGAATTGCTGGCGGGTACGATCGGATCGGCGAGCCCCGACAGCATCAGCACCGGCCGGCGCGCGAGCGTGGCGGCCGGAGGATGCGCCAGCGGCACCATGGCGCGGAACAGCACTGCACCGGTCAGCGCTTCCGGCTGCAGCAGCAGCAGCGCGGCGGCGATGTTGGCGCCGTTGGAATAGCCGACCGCGACCGGCGCTCCGATCCCGTAGTGCTGACGCGCCTCGCCGATGAAGGCGCCGAGCTCCAGCGCGCGTCGGCGGACGTCGTCCTCGTCGAACACGCCCTCGGCAAGCCGGCGGAAGAAGCGCGGCATGCCATGCTCGAGCACCTGGCCGCGCGGCGACAGCAGGGCGGCGCCGGGCGACAGCGTGGCGCCGAGCGGCAGCAGATCGTTCTCGTCGCCGCCGGTGCCGTGCAGGAGCAGCAGTGGAGCTGCTCCCGGTGTGCGTCCGGGCTGGAAGCGGTGGGTGAAGGACAATGCCACGGTCATGATGCGGCCTCTTCGAGGTTGGGCAGCGCGCCTTCGATCTGCTTGCGGTGCGATTCGAGGAAAGCGGGCAGCTTCAGGTTTCGTCCGAGCTCGGCGACCGGCTCGTCGACCGCGAAGCCCGGGATATCGGTCGCGATCTCGAACAGCACCCCGCCAGGCTCACGGAAGTAGATCGAGCGAAAGTAGTTGCGGTCCTTCTGCTCGGTCGGATGCAGGCCGTGGCGATCGACCAGCCGCTGCGCCATCACGCCCTGTGCGGCGTCATCGGCGGCGCGGAAGGCGATGTGATGCACCGACCCGGCGCCCTGCGCGCCGCGCAGGAAGCCCTTGGCCTCGTAGATGTCGACCACGCTGCCCTGCGCGTCGCCCGGCGCCTTGAAGCGGATGACCGAGCCTTCGCGGCCTTGCTCTGCAAAGCCGAACACATCGGTCAGCACGGCGGCGGTCTTCTCGGCGGAGTCGAGCAGCAGGGTCACGCCGTGGAAGCCGCGGATCGCGTGCTCGGCCGGAATGTCGCCATTGCTGTAGCCGGGCTCGTTCTCCGCGCCGGGGACGCCGACCAGCGCGAGCGCCATGCCGTCCGGATCGGCGAACGGCAGCACGGATTCACCGAAGCGCTTCTCCAGCGCCTCATAGGCGATGCCCTTCTCGGTCAGGCGCTGCGTCCAGTAGCCAAGGGAGCGCTGCGGAACCCGGAACGCGGTCTGGTGGGTCTCGCCGACGCCGCGGCGGCCCGGCCGCACGCCGGCCCAGGGGAAGAAGGTCAGGATGGTGCCGGGGCGGCCGGTCTCATCGCCGTAGTAGAAATGATAGGTGCCGGGATCGTCGAAATTGACCGTCTTCTTGACGAAGCGCAGCCCGAGGTCGCGGGTGTAGAAGCCGAAATTGCGGATCGGATCGCCGGCAATCGCAGTCACGTGGTGCAGTCCGGGCATGTGGGTCTCCTGTCGATGGGCCGCCGAAAGGGCCGTTGATTTCCTGGGCACAATATTGGCCGGCTTTGATTTGGAGACAATCCGTGCTCTTGTGACGTCTCTGTCTACGATTTGGCGACAATGGCGGGCCTATGGACAAGCTGAGCAGCCTGCGGGCCTTCGTGAAGGTGGTCGAGAGCGGCAGCTTCGCCGAGGCCGGCCGGCAGTTGCGGCTGTCGCGCTCGGCGATCTCGAAATATATCGGCGAGCTTGAGCAGAGCCTCGGCGTGCAGTTGATCGTCCGCACCACCCGCCATGCCAGCCCGACCGAGACCGGCCAGCTCTATTTCGAGCGTGCAGTCTCGATTCTCGCCGAGCTCGACGCCGCCGATCAGGCCGTCAGCCAGTCGCAGGCCGCGCCGCGCGGGCTCTTGCGCGTCAATGCGCCGATGTCGTTCGGCACCATGCGGCTCGGTCCCGTCGTCGCCGATTTCATGGCCCGCTATCCCGAGCTGCAGTTGCAGATCGTGCTGAGCGACGACCTGCTCGATCCGGTCCAGGACGGTTTCGATGTCACCTTGCGGATCGCCGAGCTGGAATCGTCGAGCCTGGTGGCGCGGCGGATCATGCCGGTGGAGCGCGTCATCTGCGCCGCGCCGGCCTATCTGGCGCGGCACGGCACGCCTGGCAGCCCGGAGGAGCTGCGCCGCCACACCTCGCTGACCTACGGCTTCCTGTTGACTGGCAATCAGTGGAAGCTCACCGGCCGCGACGGCGACCACTGGGTCCAGCCGGCGTGGTCGTTGTGCGTCAACAATGCCGAGGTGCTGCGCGACGTCGCCATCATGGGACAGGGCATTGCGCTGATCCCGCGCTTCATCGCCGCGGACGCGCTCGAGAGCGGCGCGCTGACCGCGATCCTCGCCGATTACGCCGCGCCGCCGCTCGCGCTCTATGCGATCTATCCGCCGACGCGGCACCTCTCGGTGAAGGTGCGGCTGTTCATCGACTTTCTGGTCGAGCGCTTCGGCAAGGAGCGCGACGTGACCAGCCCGTAGGCTGCAATTGAACTGCAAATCGCCTCGAACCTTTAACCGGGCGCTGATAGTGTTCCGAACCGGCAGCAGAGGGAACGATGCATGGGGCGGCTGAGCACGCATATTCTGGACACGGTCAGGGGCAAGCCCGCGGCCGACGTCGCGATCGATCTCGATGTCCTCGAGCCGGACGGCTCCTGGCGCCGCGTCAAGCAGGTCCGGAGCAATGCCGACGGGCGCACCGACCAGCCGGTGCTGGCGGACGATGACTTCGCCATCGGCACCTACATGCTGACCTTCCATATGGGAGCTTATTTCAAGGCCCATGGCCTCGCCTTGGGCGACCCGCTGTTTCTCGATCTGATCCCGCTCCGCTTTTCCGTCGCCGATGCCGGCGCGCACTATCATGTGCCGCTGCTCGCGACTCCCTGGAGCTACCAGACCTATCGCGGGAGCTGATCCGGATGAGTGCTGACGTCTATCCGCGCGACATGGTCGGCTACGGCCGCACGCCGCCGCATCCGCGCTGGCCCGGCGATGCCCGCATCGCGGTGCAGTTCGTGATCAACTACGAGGAGGGCGGCGAGAACAACATCCTGCACGGTGACGCTGCCTCCGAAGCCTTCCTCTCCGAGATCGTGGGCGCCCAGCCGTGGCCTGGCCAGCGCCACATGAACATGGAGTCGATCTACGAGTTCGGCTCGCGCGCCGGCTTCTGGCGGCTGTGGCGGATGTTCACCGCGCGCAAGCTGCCGGTGACGGTGTTCGCGAGCGCGATGGCGCGCAATCCGGATGCTGTTGCTGCGATGAAGGAAGCCGGCTGGGAGATCGCCTCCCACGGCCTGAAATGGATCGACTACCGCGATGTCCCCGAGGTCGACGAGCGCGCCGATATCGAGGAGGCTATCCGGCTCCATACCGAGCTGACGGGCGAGCGGCCGCTCGGCTTCTACCAGGGCCGCACGTCGGAGCGCACGCTCGACATCGTGTTGAACGAGCAGGGCTTCGTCTACAGCGCCGATTCTTATGCGGACGAATTGCCGTACTGGATCGCAGGGCCGCACGGCCCGCAACTGATCGTGCCCTATACGCTCGATGCCAACGACATGCGCTTCGCCACCCCGCAGGGCTTCAATTCCGGCGACCAGTTCTTCGCCTATCTGAAGGACAGTTTTGATACGCTCTACGCGGAGGGCGCGGAGAGCCCGCGCATGATGTCGGTCGGGTTGCACTGCCGGCTGGTCGGCCGCCCCGGGCGCGCGGCCGCGCTGGCGCGCTTCCTCGACTACATCACGGGTCATGACAAGGTCTGGGTCGCGACCCGGCTCGACATCGCCCGGCACTGGATCCGGACGCATCCGCCGGCCGGTGCGTGGCGGCCCTCGCAGATGTCGCGCGTGCTGTTCGTGGAGCGCTATGGCGACATCTTCGAGCACTCCCCGGAGATTGCCGACCGTGCCTATCGCGCCGGCCTGTCCGCATTCGACGACGCCGCGGATGCGCTGCATACGACGCTCATGAACGTCGTCCGTGCCATGAGCCGCGACGAGAAGCTGAAGCTGATCCGCGCCCATCCGGAGCTCGCCGGCCGCGAGGCGCTGGCGGGTGAGATGACGAACGACTCGATCGGCGAGCAGGGTCGGCTCGGCTTCACCTCGCTGTCGCGCGCCGAGTTCGAGCGCGTCGCCGACATCAACCGCCGCTATCGCGACAAGTTCGGCATGCCGCTGATCGTCGCTCTGGCGCTGCACGCCGACCGCCCCTCGGTCATCGCCGAGATGGAGCGTCGCATCGGCAACGACCCGGACACCGAGATCGCCAACGCCATCGACCAGATCGGTCACATCACCCGGGCCCGGCTGGCGAAGAAGTTCGATCAGGACTGAGCAAGGATCCGCTCGGCGTCGGCAGCGACATCGAGCAGCAGGCGGTCGTGGCCGCGGGCCGCGATGAGTTGCAGACCGAATGGCAGCCCGTGAACGTTGGCGCCGCAGGGGATCGAGATCGCCGGCACGCCGGCGTGATTGGCGTAAGGCGTGAACACCGCATGCGCGCGCGGGCTCGCCGGCTTGCCGCCGATCTCGGACGGGCCGAGCTGCGTGAACGGCCAGGCGACGCAGGGCACGGTCGGCGCCAGCAGCACGTCGGCCTGTGTGAAGAAGCTTGCGAAGGCCCGCGCGATCTGCGCGCTTGCCTCGAGCGCACGCGCGACGTCGGCGCCGCTCAGGCCGAGCCCGCGCTCGATCTGCTTGGCGATATCTGGATCGAATTGCGCCGGATCATTGTGGAAGGCATCGCCGTAGAGCGCGGCCAGCCCGGCATGCTGGAGCGGCATCACCGCGTCCTCGGCAAGGCCGGCCGGCCAGACGGGATCCTTGTGGACGATCGGCATGCCGCCGGCGCGGAGGCGGTCGACCGCCCGCCGCAGGCCAGCGCTGATGTCGTCATCGACCGCGACGTCCAGCCCGAGCCGCGGCGAGAACGCCACGCGCGGCGGCGTTGCATGATCCGCCGCGGCCACATCGAACGTATCAGGATCGCGCGGGTCGGCGCCGGCCATGATCTCGAACGCAAGCCTGGCATCGCCGACATCGGCCGCGATCGGCGCAATCACCGAGATGCGCCAGAATGGCTCGGGGAATCCCGGGCCGTAGGGAATGGCGCCGAACGACGGCTTGAAGCCGACCACGCCGACATGGGCCGGCGGCCGGCGGCTCGAGCCGCCGGCATCGGTGCCGATCGCGAGCGGCACGAGCCCAGCCGCCACCGCAACGGCGGGACCGCCCGACGAGCCGCCGGGCGTGAGCTGCCGGTCCTGCGGATGAACGGTCGGTCCGAACAGCCGCGAGGTCGTCACGCCCTTGCAGGCGAACTCGGAAGTTGCGCCGATGCCAACGATCACGGCGCCAGCGCGGCGCAACCGCGCGATCGCGATCGCATCCTCGGGCGCGATGAAATCAGCGAACAGCCGCGAGCCCTGCGTGATGCGCCAGCCCTCGACCCAGATGTTGTCCTTGACCACGATCGGCACGCCGGCGAGCCGCATTGCTTCGCCGGCGGCCACGCGCGCATCGACGGCATCGGCCTCGGCGCTCGTTCGCGCCGGATCTGTGGTGACGACGGCGTTGAGGTCATGGGCCGCCGCGATCCGCGCCAGCGCCTGCTCGGCCATCTCTCTGGCGGTGCTTTGCCGCGCCATGACGGCGCGTGCGATGTCACTTGCGCGCATGGGATCGCTCCATCAGCAGTACGGCTGTGCCTGCGGCCGCCGTCAATCCGAGTGCGACGAAGCTGCCGCCGAGTCCCACGCGGGGAGTCAGCAGCGCGACGAGCAGCGGTGCGGCGACAAGGCCCAGGAACGAGGCGGTGAGCACTGCGCCTGTCGCCTCGGCGACGCGTCCGGGCTTGGCGAGATTGGCGATCTCGGCGATGAACACGCCGTTCCAGCCGCTCGCCGTCAGCCCGAACACGATCGTGAGCAGGATCAGGATCGATCGGCTCAGCAGTGGCCCGCAGAGACCGAGCAGCATCGCGCAGACGGCCATGCCCACGCCCGCCATCACCAGCACGGCGCGCGCCGAGCGCAGGCGCGTCGCGACCACGCCCCAGCCCAGCCGTCCCATCAGGCCGGCGCCTTGCGCCGACGCCAGCACCCAGCCGGCCTCGACATGGCTCAGCGCGAGCTCTGACGTGCCGAAGCTGACGAAGCAGGTATTGAGGATGACCTGCATGCCACTGAACGGAATCGAGGCGACGGCGAGCGCGGCCATGCGGCGGTCGGCGCTGATCAGTCGCAATCGATCGAACAGGCCGAGCCGCGGCATGGTTGGCGGCGTCATGGCATAGGCCGGTCTGAGACGCTCGAAGCCGGCGACGGCGATGGCGGCGCAGACGATCACGGCGGCATAGGCGGAGCTCGGCGCCAGCAGCACGGCGATCGGCGGCAGCAGCAGCGAGCCGACGACGGCGCCGATCTGGTTGCCGGTCTGCCGGATCGAAAACACCATCGCGCGCTTCTCGGCCGGCACGAGCCGTCCGAGAAGCGCCGAGCTTGCCGGTGTCTCCGGTCCGACCGCAAGGCCGAGCATCAGCCCGGCCCCGAGCAGCGCCCATCCGCTCTCCAACAGCGCCAGCGACATGCCAGCGCAGACGGCGACCGCGCACAGGGCCGCCACGCGCAGCGAGCCGACGCGCTGGACCAGCGTGCCGCCCCAGAACGAGGAGACGAGGCTGATGGTGAAGGCTGTGGTGGAGAACAGCGACAGTTGCTCGATGCTCAGTCCAGCGCGCGGCGCCACGACGCCCGGCGCGAACAGCGCCAGCGACACCAGGGCCTGCAGCGCGGTCATCGCAGCGACTGCAGGCCACAGCGGCGGCGCTGGCGTTGATGCTTGCTTCGCGGCTATCATGCCGCGACAACCTGATGGCGGAGCACGAAATGGCCGGTGGAATCTCGGTTCATGCGGTTGATGTGGCGAACGGGCGCCCCGCGCGTGGCCTGCGCGTCGCGATCTGGCGCGTGACGCCCGATCGCACGCTGCTCGCGGAGGGACAGCTCGGCGCCGATGGCACTCTGCAGGCGCCGGTCGTCGAGGGCCACGGCGTGACCGCCGGCGAGTATGAGGTGCTGTTTCATGTCGGCGAGTTCTTCGGGACTGGCGCTCAGACGAAATTCCTCACCACAGTGCCGTTTCGCTTCGCGATCGACAAGGTCGAGGAGCACTTTCATCTGCCGCTCAAATTCACTCCCTGGGGCTATTCGATCTTCCGTGGGGCCTGAGGTACAGCTCGCGCCGTCGTACGCTGATGGTTGGACGATCCTGCCTGCCAAGGAAATACTCGTCATGCCCGTGTCCCGGGCATCCACGTCCATCCACGATCGCCGGCCGACGTGGATGGCCGGGACAAGCCCGGCCATGACGGCTTGGAGTTGGACGGGCACGAACTCCCAATTTCAGGAACGGGCACTCAGCCTCAACCCGTCAGCCGCTTCGACAGTCCGGTGGTGCGCTCCATGATCGTCATCAGCGCGATCGTGGCAATGATCAGCACGCTCGACAGCGCGGCGATGGTGACGTCGAGCTTGCCTTCGAGGTCCTGCCACATGCGGATCGGGAGCATGTCGGTGGCGGCGTCGCGCAGGAACAGCGACACCGGCACGTTGTCGAACGATGACATGAAGGCGATGAAGGCACCGGAGATGATGCCGGGGCGGATCAGCGGCAAGACGATGCGGCGGAACGTGTAGAGCCTGGAGGCGCCGAGGATCGCCGAGCTTTCCAGCAGGGTCGGCTCGAGCTGGGCCAGTGCCGCGACGGTGTTGCGGACGACATAGGGCACGCAGACGATGGTGTGGCCGATCACCAGTGTCAGCAGCGACACCGGTAGGCCGATCAGCGAGAAGAACATCAGCGCCGCCAAGCCGAAGGCGAGTGCCGGCAGTACCAGCGGCGACATGAACAACGAGTCCAGGAGCTTCGCCGTGAGCGTCTTCGAGCGCGAGATCGCCAGCGCCGCGGCGACGCCGAGCATGATCGACAGACCCGTCGACCATAGCGCGACGACGACGCTGTTGCGTGCGGCGAACTGCAGCTGCCAGGCGTTCCACAATTCGACGTACCAGCGGGTCGAATAGCCCGGCGGCGGGAATTTCAGCGAGAAGCCGGACGTGAAGGAGACGATCACCACGACCAGCGACGGCGACACGATCAGGATCAGCGCCAGCACGGCAACCACCGTCATCACGATCTGGAAGCTCAGCGCTTCCCAGTTGCGCTGGCGCTGGCTCATCTGGCGTCTCCATAGCCGCGCGCACGCCGCCCGAGTGTCGAGAACAGCGCGACGATGGCGAGCACTGCGAACAGGAAGATGATCGAGATCGCCGCCGCGAACGGCCAGTTCTGCAAGGTCGAGGCCTGCTGATACAGATACATCGGCATGAACAGCATCTGACCGCCGCCGACCAGCGACTGCGTGATGAAAGCGGTGATCGCAGCCGCATAGGTCAGGGTGCAGCCCGCGATGATGCCTGGCATCGACAGCGGCAGCATCACCTTGACGAAGGTGCGCCAGCTTCCGGCGCCCAGCGAGGCCGAGGCGTCGGAGAGATTGGGATCGATGCGGCCGATCGCGGTGATCAGGGGAAGCACCATCAGCGGCATCTGTACCTGCGCGAGCGCCGCGACCAGTCCGCCTTGCGTGTAGATCATGCGCAGCGGCGTGCCGATCAGCCCGAGCGATTGCAGCACGGAGTTGATGATGCCCTGCCGGCCCAGGATCACGATCCAGGCGAAGGTGCGGACGACGACGCTGGTGAGCAGCGGCAGCAGCACGATCATGATGATCAGGGTCTGCACCCGGCTGCCGGAGCGCTGGTACAGCCAGGCGATGGGATAGCCGAGCACGAGACAGGCGAGCGTCACCTCGGCGCCGAGCAGAAGCGTCGAGCCGAGCACGGCGAGGCTGAAGGGGTCGGTCAGGAATTTGACGTACTGGCCGAGCCCCCACACCGTCGCCGCGGTGTCGTTGTGCAGCGAGAGAAAAAGAAGTTGCGCCAGCGGCAGCACGAAGAAGATCGCGAACACCAGGCCCAAGGGCAGAGCAAGCCCTAGGCTGAAGCTGGTCACGTCTCCAGGTGCGGTCGTGGCGCTCTTCATCGCGTCAGATCTTGATGTCGCGGTTGAACTTCTCGATCCAGGACGCGCGCTGCTCGTTGATCTTCTTCCAATCCTGGAACACGAACTTCTTCTTCAGCTCCGCGGTGTCCTTGGCCAGCACCTTTGCGATCTCGCCGGACATCGCGACCTTGGTGTTGGTCGGCACGATCAGATACGGTGAGTTCATCAGCGTGGTCTGCACCTCCGGTGACAGCGCCGCCTCGATCAGCTTGAAGGCAAGCTCCTTGTTCGGTGAGTTCTTGACGATGTGGATCGTGGTCTTGAAGGCGATCGCGCCTTCCTTGGGCGCCACGAACTCGACGGGCACGCCGCGCGCTTTCAGGATCTGGATGGCGTTGAAGTTGCCGGGCGAGATGTCGATCTGGCCCTGCTGGAACAGGGTCGCCAGCGCGCCGGGATTGGCGGCGACGGCGGCGAGGTTCGGCTTCAGCTCCTCCAGCGCCTTGAAGCCTTCGTCGACATTGGCTTCCGAGCCGCCGCGCATGCGCGCGATCTCGACCAGCCAGCCGGTGCCGAGCGTGGAGTTCAGATTGGTGATGCCGACCTTGCCCTTGAACTCGGGCTTCCACAGATCGGCCCACGAGGTCGGCGGCGTCTTCACCGTCTCTGGATTGTAGGTGAGGCCGACGACCTGGAAGAACGGCGCCGGGCCCATCGCGTCCTGCGCTTCCGGAATCAGGTCCTTGAAATAGGTGCTCTTGTCGGCTGGGTAGGGCTCGACGAGATCCTGGCCGATCGCGACCAGCGCCGGACCCGGGTCGTGCAGCATGACGTCGATCGGCGGATTGGCCTTGGCGGCGTTGACCTTGGCGATCTGGTCGACCGACAGCATCGGATCGAGCACGATCGCCGCATCGGCGTTGGCCTTGCGGAAGGCAGGGACGAGCACGGCTTTATGTGCTTCTTCCCAGCTGCCGGTGAAGGTCGCGAACACCAGCGGCCGCGCCTGCGCGAGGCTCAAGCCCGGGAAGGCGTGCATGGCTCCCAGCGTCAAGGCGCTGGTCAGGAGCCGGCGGCGATCAAGCATCATGTTCCACTCCGATGTGTCTGTTGGTCTATTGCGGGAAGACGGTGGCGAGGCCGGGTGCGATCGGTGCGACCCGCACCGGGGCGCCGGCCTCGCGCAGCGGCGTGCCGCCGGTGCGGGCCTGCGAGATCTTGATGCTGGATCCGTCCTTGGCCTTGATCTCGTGGACGACGGTGGCGCCGAGCGGCAACGCCATGCCGATCTCGCCCGCAAAGCCGGTGTCGTCGCTGACGAAGGTGAGGTGCTCGGGACGCAGGCAGACGGTGACCTTGTCTGAGGCACTGACCGGATGCGGTGCGCGCGCGATGATCTCGCCGCCGGCCTCCAGACCAACCTTGACACTGCCCGCGTCGGTCGCGATCACGGTCCCCTTCATCTTGTTCGCCGTGCCGACGAAGCTGTTCACGAACAGCGTCTGCGGTTGGTCGTAGATCTCGGACGGCGTGCCGAACTGCTCGAAATGACCATGGCTCAGCACGGCGACGCGGTCGGCCATCGACAGCGCCTCCTCCTGGTCGTGCGTCACGATCAAGGTTGTGGTGCCCGCCATGCGCTGCAGCCGCTTGACCTCGATCTGCATGTCGAGCCGCAAATTCTTGTCGAGCGCAGCGAACGGCTCGTCGAGCAGCAGGATCGACGGCTTGATCGCCAGTGCGCGCGCCAGCGCCACGCGCTGCTGCTGTCCGCCGGACAACTGCCGCGGCAGCCGCTCGCCGAACGGGCCGAGCTGCACCATGTCGAGCAGCCGCTGCGCTTCCTTGTTGCGGGTCGCCTTGTCGACGCCGCGCGCGGCGAGGCCGTAGCCGACATTCTCGGTGATCGAGAGATGCGGAAACAGGGCGTAGTTCTGGAACACGATGCCGACGGCGCGGCGGTTGGGCGGCAGCGCGTCGACGACGTCGTTGCCGATGATGACGCGCCCCTCGCTCTGGCCGATGAAGCCGGCGATGATGCGAAGCAGCGTGGTCTTGCCGCAGCCCGAGGGCCCAAGCAGGGCGATGATCTCGCCGCCTTTCACATCGAGATTGATGTCGGAGACGGCCATCGTGCCGCTGGCGAAGCGGTGCGTGATCCGATCCAGAACGAGCGACTTGGCTTCCGATACGCTGGCCATGGGCTTCCTGCTCTATTCGTTTGAAAAAGCAAGAAGCGTGCCGCCTTTTCAGGCAGTGGCGGCTGCTTGTGTACAAAAGAGGGTGTGACAGGTACGCCAGTATTAAGATGCCATTCCAGCTAGGAGGCACGGGCGTGCGCCGACGGCGATGCGCTCCCTCGCCCCGCTTGCGGGGAGAGGCACGGATCGAGCAAGCCCACTAACAGTGCCGTCCAGCTAACCGTCGCGATGCTCCAGCCGTGCGGCCAGCGCCGCGGGCAAGCCCGTCGTCGGCTTCGCGGCGGGGCGGCGGAAGGTGCCGGCGGTGGCTTTGCGCATCTTCAAGGCGAGCAGTGCTTCGGCCTGCTTCACCGCCGCGATCACCTGATCGACCACCGGCACCGGGATACGATGCGCGACGCGGGCCGCGAGGCCGGACAGCGGCGCGCCGGCGAAGATCAGGACGTCGGCCTCGTTCTCCTCGACCGCGCGCAGCGCCAGCTCGACCAGCAGCTCCTCCTTCTCGTGCTGCACGTCGGAGATCTGCTTGAAGCTGCCGTCGAGCATGCGGATGCCGGCGCAGCGCTCCATCAGCCCGTGCATGCGCACGCACTCCTCGTACCAGGGGCCGAGCGCCTGCGCGAAGGTGACGATCGCGAAGCGCCGTCCGGCCATGCAGGCCGTCAGCATCGCGGCCTCCGCAAGCCCGATCACCGGCACGTCGAACAGCTCGCGCGCCGCGAACAGGCCGGGATCGCCGAACGCGGCGATGATCGCAGCGTCGAAGGTGCCGTGACGCTCCGCCAGCATCTCCAGTGCGACGGCGCCGCCGATCTGCGCCTCGGCGCGGGTGGCGATGTAGGGCACGCCGCGCGGCGCGGTGCAGGGGATCAGGGTGGTGCCGGGCGCAGCAGCCTCCCGGCCGACCTGCAGCATCAGGTCGGTGATGTCGGTGCGGATGTTGGGATTGAGCAGCAGGATGTTCATGGCGCCTCGCGAGTGGATATGCGAGCTTGCCCGAGGGATTGCCGCATTGTCCACAACGGTGGCCGTCAGAGCGCGCCCTTGACCACGATGCCTATCAGCGTGGCGAGCAGAGACAGTATTGCACCAAGGCTGAGCAGCCGCCGCAGCTTCAGGAACCAGGCTCGTCGATCGTCGCCGCCGAAGCTGAACTCATCGTAGACCAACGCGGTCAGCAGCGCGGCTTCGAGCAGCACCAACGCGGGCAGCGGCGGCAGCAACAGCGCGACCCAGCCGAGCAGGGACGGCGTCACCCCCCAGCTCATGCGCGGCCAGACTGCCAGCGCCGGCGTCTGCACGGCGACGCCCCAATGGATCGCGCCGAGAAAGCTCACGATGACCGCGCCATAGCCGATCTGCGCGCGCAGCGCGGCCAGCCGGATCGGATCGTCACCTGCAATCACCAATCCGGCGAGGCCCGCGAACGGAATCAGCCCGGCGAGGCCGAGAATGCGCATCGGAGCGGGGACGCCGGACATCATGACGCTAGCCTCCGCGGCTCCTGGCGATCGCAGTGGGCGTCCGGCCGCGGTCGGATCGGCAGCGGTCCGAGCAGTATCTCACCTCGTTCCAGTCGCGTGCCCATTTGCGCCGCCACGCAAACGGGCGGCCGCACGCAGCGCATATCCTGGTCGGCAAGTCGGCCTTGCGCCGCATCTTCGGCATGGCGTCACCACGGGACCCGCATGCCGCGCCGGGGCAGGGCGGCATCTGCCGCCTCCCTGCCGGAACGCGTCGCGGTCCGCTCGTCCGTCACGTTCGCCCTCGCCGATCAGTGCGACGCGCCGGCTCCGGCCGGCACCGTCCACGCTGAACAACGATCGATGGGCGCCGCCGGATCAGTGGCCGGCGGGGCGCTCGTGGTTGCGGCTCAGGCTTTGGTCACGTGGACGGCGGGCGTGGTACCGCCGTTCCACTTGCCCTCGATCGCGCGCTCGATCTGGGCGGCCAACTGCAGCAGCAGGCCGTCGTCGGCCTGCTTGCCGATCGCCTGGATGCCGAGCGGCAGGCCGTGCTCGTTGGTCGCGAGCGGCAGCGAGATCGCCGGAATGCCGCAGAGGTTGGCGAGCGGCGTGAACGCGAAGTTGCGCCAGAGATTCTCGAACCAGTCGAGCACGTCCGGATTGTCGCTGATCGTCAGATATTCGGTGGTGCCGATCTTCGGGGTCGGCAGCGCCGTGATCGGCGTCAGGATGATGTCCCAGTCCTCGAAGAAGGCGCCGAAGGCGCGCGAGGTGGTGTTGAACACCGCCTGCATCGCCGCGCGCTCGGCGAAGCTGGTATCGCGGCCGGCCTCCCAGATGCGGATGTTGATCGGCTCGATCAGCTCGGCCGGCGGCCGCTCGAGCTTGCGCGACGCGAGCAGGTTGTTGATGACGATCGCGAAGTTGGAGATGTAGCAGGTGGTCTGCGCCGCGAATGCGGCGCGATAATCCAGGTCGGGCAGCGCGTAGTCGACGTGGTGGCCGAGGCCCTCGAGGAACTTGCCGACACGCGCCAGCTCTGAAGCGATGTGCGGCGCGGCGCGATAGTCGCCCCATTGATGCGACAGCGCGATCCTGAGCTTGCCGGGATCGCGCTTGATCAGCTCGACGTAAGGCTCCGGCGTGGTCCAGTACGGCATGAACTCGCCCGGCGCGCCGCCGCGGCAATGGTCGACGAACGCCGCGGTGTCGCGCACGCTGCGCGACTGGCAGCCCTGGATCGAGACCAGGCCGCTTAGATCCGACAGATGCGGCGCGATCGAGAACACGCCGCGCGAGACCTTCAGCCCGATATTGCCGTTGACGCCCGCGGGAATCCGGATCGAGCCGCCGCCATCGGTGGCATGCGCGATCGGCACCACGCCCGCCGCGACCATGGCGGCACTGCCGGCCGACGAGCCGCAGGTCGTGTAGTCGGTATTCCACGGATTGCGCGTGACATAGACGGCCGGGTTCTCGGCCGAGCTGCAGACGCCGAACTCCGGCGTGGTGGTGCGGCCCATCAGGTTGAGGCCGGCCTTGCGCATCTTCGCCGTCAGGTGCGTGTCGGCGGCGGGACGGTTGCCGCGCATGAACAGCGAGCCCTGCTCCTGCAGGCGCCCGGCCATGGTCGGCCCGAGATCCTTCATCAGGAACGGCAGGCCGGCGAAGGCGCCGTCGGCATTGGCGCCCGCCTTGATGGGATCTTCGACGGCGTCGGCGAAGACTTCGACCACGCCCGATAGCGCGGGATCCACCTGGGCAATGCCTTCAGCCGCCTGCCGCGCCAGCTCCGCCGCCGTCAGCTCGCCGCTGCGAACGCGCGCCGCCAGCGCCATGCCATCATGCCGGGCCCACTCGTCCCAGCTCATCGCCAACGTCATCTGTCTTCCGATCCTTGCGCGCCGACCATCGATGCTACGCGTCCGAACGGTGCGATGATCAGGCGCTGTTCCACTTCCGGCGCCGCGAACCTTAGTTTGCACGAGAGCCAAGTCAATCAATCGCCCTGCATGCTGCCATACGATCCTATCATGCGGCGCGGCCGACCATCGTCCGCAATGAAGCCGACATACGAGCCGTTCCGGAAAACGGGACTGCGGCCCGCGGCGCCGGACGTTGACGCTCGTCAAGGCCGGCGCATGGCGCGCGTGCTTGATGCGGTCATGGATATCCTGACCTTCGGCGCGGCGGGCGCCGCGCTGCTCGTCACGCCCGGCCCAACCAACACGCTGCTCGCCACTGCCGGTGCGAGTCGTGGCGTGCGCGCCTCCGTTCATCTGCTGCTCGCCGAGCTTGCCGGCTATCTGCTCGCGATCGCGACGCTGCGCATCACGCTCGGTCCGCTCGTTGCGACCGCGCCGCTGGTCGGACATGCTCTCCGTGTCGTGGTCGTCCTCTATCTGCTGCACCTCGCGGCCGCGCTCTGGCGCCATGGCAGCAGCAGCGGCGCAAGCGATGCGGCGCCGGTCACCCTGCGCGGCGTGTTCATCACGACGCTGTTCAATCCAAAGGCCATCATCTTCGCCTTCACCTTGCTGCCGCCGGAAGGCGATGCGGCGAGCCTATGGCCGTTCCTGGTCGTGCTCGGGCTCTCGACCGCGACGATCGGAGGAGCCTGGATCGTGCTCGGCGCGACGCTGCGCTGCGGTCTCGGACATGTCGTGCCGGCGTGGCTCGGCTATCGCTGCAGCGCTGCGGCCCTGGCGCTGCTCGCCTGCGTGATCCTGGCGCCCGCCCTTGGCGCGCCGTGAGCGGTTCCGCTTGTTACATTGTTGCTGATCGACAACCGCGCCGGCCACGTGCTATCCGCTCGCCGAACAGGGGGCGCGGTGCGCAGCATTGGCAAACGAGACATCACGAGCCGTCCGCGCATGCTGCGCCGGATCGTGGCTGCCTGCCTGATGCTCGCCTATGTCCTCGCGGGCGCGCTGCACGGCGCTTGTGACATCGACGTCGCCCATCCCTCCGCGGGCAAGCCGGAGATCGCGTCGCTGCTCGACCGAGCGGGCCACACCGATCAGCGCGGCATCGCCGACCATCATTGCCATGGCTGCTTCTCGGTGGCCGTGCCGCAGCCGCAGTTCGCCGCCGTCCCGGCCGAGGTCGTCGCCGCAACCGGCTGGGCCGTTCCCCTGCTCAGTGCAGGCGTCCTCCCCGAGTCCGAGTCTCCGCCGCCAAAACGCCTGAGCTGACGCAACGTGCCGGACGGCCGATGCCGTCCATCCTTGCCCGTCCAGACAGGTTCATCTCATGCCATTCCCCGGGATGGCTGCGCGTGCCATCGGCGCCGCAGCCCTGCTCGCTCTGTCCGTGCACGCCTCCGCGGCGCAGACGCTGACCCTCCGCGCGGCGCTGTCGCGCGCCCTCGCCGCCAATCCACGGCTATCCGCCGCCGACCGCGACATCGGCATCGCCTCCGGCCAGCGGCTCCAGGCCGGCGCGCTGCTCAATCCGGAGCTGTCCTACGAGCAGGACAATTCATTCGGCTCGGGTCAATATCGCGGCACGCGATCGGCCGAGACGACCTTGCAGATCAGCCAGGTGTTCGAGTGGTTCGGCAAGCGCGACGCCCGCATCGCCGCCGGCCAGGCCGGTGTGCGCGTCGCCGAGATCCAGCGCCAGGCGGTGCGGCTGGAGATTTTGTCGGAGACCGCGATCGCCTTCGTGACGGTGCTCGCCACGCAGCGGCGCATCCGGATCCTCGACGATCAGGTCGCAGCGCTCGATCGCCTGACGCCGCTGCTGCGCCGTCGCGTCGAGGCGGGCGCGTCGTCGCCGGCGGAGACCGGCCGCGCCGAGGTCGCCTCGGCGCTGGTGCGCGCCGATCGCGAGCGCGTCAAGGCGACGCTTTCGAGCGCACGCCGCGAGCTCGCCGTGCTGATCGGCGACAGCTCGGCGAAGCTCCCGGCCGTCACCGGTCGGTTCGATGCGACCGGCCAGCCGCCGGCGTTCCAGACCGTGATCGCGGCGATCGATGCCAATCCGCAGCTCGTCCGCTGGACCGCGGTCTACGCGCAGCGCAATGCCGAGCTGCTGCTGGCGCGGCTGAAGCGGTACCCCGACGTCCGCATCGGTGCCGGCTGGCGGCATTTCAACGACACGCAGGACGACGCCGTCAGGCTCAGCGTCTCCGTGCCGATCCCGGTGTTCGACCAGAACCAGGGCAATATCCTCTCGGCGCAGGAAAGCCTCGCCAAGACCGAAGCCGAGCGCAAGGCCAACCGCAACGCGCTGCTGGTGATCGCCGGCCGCGCCTACGACTCGCTGCAGGGCTCGCTGCGGGAATTGTCCGTGCTGCGCGAGATCGCAATTCCGAAGGCGCAGGAGGCCGCCGACGAGATCGCGCAGGGCTACAGCGCCGGCCGCTTCTCGTTGCTCGAGGTGCTGGACGCACAGGCGAGCGTGGCGCAGGCGCGGCTGCGCGAGCAGGAGGCGCTGCAGAACATCCATGTCGCCGTGGCGACGATCGAAGGCCTGGTCGGCCGTCCCTTCACCCTGGAACGGGAGACTGCGCGATGAGACCATCCACCGTCATCCTCATTGTCATCCTGGCGGCCGCCGCCGGCGCCGGCGCATCGCGCCTGCTGGTCGAGGCGGAGCCGCAGGCCCAGGCAACCGTCGGCCATGCCGATCATGCCGAGAAGGCACCGAAGGACCATGTCGAGCAGGACGAGCATGGCGCCGACCGCATCCGCATCAGCGACGTGAAGCTCGCCGCGGCCGGCGTCGCGCTCGCCGAAGCCGGCCCTGCGACCTTGTCGGATACGCTGGCGTTCAACGGCGTGCTGCGCGCCAATCAGGAAGCGCTGGTGCAGGTGACGCCGCGCTTTCCGGGCATCGTCCGTGCCATCAAAAAGCGCATCGGCGACACCGTCGCCAAGGACGAGCTGCTCGCCGCGATCGAGAGCAATCAGAGCCTGACCTCGTATGATCTCAAGGCGCCGATCGGCGGCACCATCATCGACCGCCAGATCTCGCTCGGCGAATACGCCTCCGAGCAGAAGCCGGCCTTCGTGGTCGCGGATCTCTCCACGATCTGGGTCGACCTGTCGATTTATCGCCAGGATCTCCGGCGCGTCCGCCTCGACGACGAGGTGCTGATCGATCCAGATGACGGACGCGGCGCGATCCGCGGCCACGTGTCCTACATCGCCCCCGTCGGCGCCAGCGAGACGCAGACCGCGCTTGCCCGCGTCGTGCTGGCCAATCCCGACGGCCGGCTGCGCCCGGGCCTGTTCGTCACCGCGCGGCTGGTTCTCGCCAAGCGCAGCGTCGCCGTGGCGGTCCGCGCGAGCGCGATCCAGACCCTGGAGAACAAGACCGTCGTGTTCGTGCGCGAGGAGGGCGACAAGATCGAGGCGCGCCCCGTGGTCACCGGCGAGTCCGACCCGACCTATGTCGAAATCCGCGATGGCCTCGCCGCCGGCGAACACTACGTTGCCGAGAACAGCTTTGTGGTGAAGGCGGAGATGGGCAAGGGGGAGGCCGAGCATGATTGACGCGATCCTCGGATTTGCCGTGCGCCAGCGCTGGCTGGTGCTGATCGTTGCGCTCGCCGCCGCCGGATTCGGCGCCTGGAATTTCACCCGGCTGCCGATCGACGCCGTGCCCGATATCACCAACGTGCAGGTGCAGATCAACACCAAGGCGCCCGGCTACTCGCCGCTCGAGACCGAACAGCGCATCACCTTTCCGGTCGAGACCGCGATGGGCGGCCTGCCGAAGCTGGACTACACGCGCTCGCTGTCGCGCTATGGGTTGAGCCAGGTCACCGTCGTGTTCCAGGACGGCACCGACATCTATTTCGCGCGCCAGCTCGTCAACGAGCGCATCCAGCAGATCAAGGATCAGCTGCCCCCGGGCGTCGAGGTCGCGATGGGACCGCTCTCGACCGGGCTCGGCGAGATCTTCATGTATGCGGTCGAAGCCAAGCCCGGCGCCAAGACGCCTGATGGCACCGACTACTCGCCGACCGATCTGCGCACCATCCAGGACTGGATCATCCGACCGCAACTGCGCGGCGTGCCGGGCGTGATCGAGGTGAACACGATCGGCGGCTTCGAGCGCCAATTCCACGTGCTGCCCGATCCCGGCCGTCTGATGGCCTACAAGATCAGCTTCCGTGACGTGATCGCGGCGCTGGCGTCCAACAATGCCAATGTCGGCGCCGGCTATATCGAGCGCAATGGCGAGCAATATCTGGTGCGCGCGCCCGGCCAGGTCGGCAGCGCCGCCGAGCTGAAGGACATCGTGATCGGCGCCCGCGGCGGCACGCCGGTGCGCATCGGAGACGTCGCCGAGGTGACCGAAGGGCGCGACCTGCGCACGGGGGCGGCGACGCTCAACGGCGAGGAGGCGATCCTGGGCACGGCGATGCTCCTGATCGGCGAGAACAGTCGCGCCGTTGCGCGCCGCGTCGCCGCCCGGCTCGACGACATCGCGAAGTCGCTGCCCGAGGGCGTGGTCACGCGCACGCTCTATGACCGCACCCATCTGGTCGAAGCGACGATCCGCACCGTGGAGAAGAACCTGCTCGAAGGCGCCGCGCTGGTCGTCGTCGTGCTGTTCCTCCTGCTCGGCAACATCCGGGCCGCACTGGTCACAGCCTGCATCATCCCGCTGTCGATGGCGATGACCATCACCGGCATGGTCGAGAGCAGGGTGAGCGCCAACCTGATGAGCCTCGGCGCGATCGATTTCGGCATCATCGTCGACGGCGCCGTCATCATCGTCGAGAACTGCCTGCGGCTGCTGGCCCAGGCGCAGCATCGCAAGGGCGGACTGCTCACGACCGCCGAGCGGTTGCAGACCATCATCAGCGGCGCGCGCGAGGTGATCGGGCCGAGCCTGTTCGGCACCGGCATCATCGCCGTGGTCTATCTTCCGGTGCTGACGCTGACCGGCGTCGAGGGCAAGATGTTCACGCCGATGGCGCTGACGGTGCTGATGGCGCTCGGTGCCGCCGTGCTGTTCTCGATCACCTTCGTGCCGGCAGCGGTCGCGATCTTCGTCACCGGCAAGGTATCCGAGCGGGAGAACCTCATCATGCGCGGCGCGCGGCGGGTCTACGCGCCGCTGCTGCGCGGCGTGATCGCGCACCGCCTGATGGTCGTAGCCCTGGCCGTGGTGATCGTCGCGGCGAGCGGCTTTGCCGCGACGCGCATGGGCGGCGAGTTCATTCCGAGCCTTGACGAGGGCGACGTCGCGCTCGCGGCCCTGCGCATCCCCGGAACGAGCCTCACCCTCTCGGTCGACCTGCAGAAGGCGCTGGACGCGCGGCTGCGACGCATCCCGGAGGTGAAGGACGTGTTCACCCGCATCGGCACGGCCGAGGTCGCGACCGATCCGATGGCGCCGTCGCAGGGTGACGGCTACATCATGCTGAAGCCGCGCCAGGCGTGGCCCGACCCGGCGAAGCCGAAGGCGCAGCTCGTCGCCGAGATCGAGGCGGCGGCCGACGAGATCCCCGGCAGCAACTACGAGATCTCGCAGCCGATCCAGTTGCGCTTCAACGAGCTGATCTCCGGCGTGCGCAGCGACGTCGGTATCAAGATCTTTGGCGACGATCTCGATATCCTGCAGGGCGCGGCGCGCCAGGTCGAAGCCGCGATCCGCGGCGTCAATGGCGCGACCGACGTCAAGACCGAGCAGGTCGCGGGGCTGCCGATCCTGACGGTCAGGATCGACCGCCAGGCGCTGTCGCGCTACGGCCTCAGCGTGGCCGAGGTGCAGAGCGTGGTCGAAATCGCGATCGGCGGCAAGGCGGCCGGAAAGCTGTTCGACGGCGACCGCCGCTTCGACATCGTCGTCCGCCTCCCCGAGCGTCTGCGCGGCAATCTCGATGCGATCCGCGCGATCCCGATTCCACTGCCGGCGGGTGAGGAGGCGAATGCCGCGCCGCTGCGCACCGCCTTCTCCTCGGCCGCACAGCCGCGCTACGTGCCGCTGTCGTCGGTCGCGGCCGTGGCTTCGGCGCCGGGGCCGAACCAGGTCAGCCGCGAGAACGGCAAGCGGCGGATCGTCGTGTCAGCCAATGTTCGCGCCCGCGACCTCGGCTCGTTCGTGACCGAGGCGCAGGCCGCCGTCGCGGAGAAGGTCAAGCTGCCGCCAGGCTATTGGATCGGCTGGGGCGGACAGTTCGAGCAACTGGTGTCGGCAACCAAGCGTCTCACGATCGTGGTGCCGATCGCGCTCGCGCTGGTGTTCCTGCTGCTGTTCATGAGCATGGGTTCGTTCGCCGATGCCGCGCTGGTGTTCTCCGGCGTGCCGTTGGCGCTGACCGGCGGCATCGCGGCGCTGCTGCTGCGCGGCCTGCCGCTGTCGATCTCGGCCGGCGTCGGCTTCATCGCGCTGTCAGGCGTCGCCGTGCTCAACGGCCTGGTCATCATCGCTTTCATCGAACGGCTACGCCGGGAGGGACGCTCGGTGCGGGCCGCGGTGGAGGAGGGCGCGCTGGCGCGATTGCGGCCGGTGCTGATGACGGCGCTGGTCGCCTCGCTCGGCTTCGTGCCGATGGCGATCGCGACCGGCGCCGGCGCCGAGGTCCAGCGCCCGCTCGCCACCGTCGTCATCGGCGGCATCATCTCGTCGACGATGCTGACGCTGCTGGTGCTGCCGGCGCTCTACGTGCTGTTCAGACGCGAGGCGCGGTCCGCGTCGGCATAAGCGGCATGCAGTTCCCGACTTGATAGCTGCATGCCGCCCGCCCGCGACGGCGTCGGGACCTAGTTGAAGGCCATCGGCGCCGCGCTGGCCATCCAGCCGTCGGAGCGTGCATTGCGGGCGAACCGCTGATATCTCGGCGCACGGGCCTCGCGCGTGACACGAGCCGCTGCGCCGAACATCGTGGAACCGCCGTTCGGGTTCACGATCGCGTAGCCGGCGATCGACCGCGGATGCTCGCGGGTGACGTGACCGCCGGAATTGCCGTCATGCACATACCAGACATTGCCGGCGACCTGCTGCTGCAGGATCATGACGTGGCCGGAGCGGACCGCCGCCATGCCCGGTGCGGGAGCCGCGCGTGGAAAGCGACGCCAGTTGGATGCGAGATTCAACTCGGGAATGACCCGGCCGAACGTGTAGAGCGACGCTTCGCAGCCGCAGAAGGCATGCGGGCATCCCGACGGCCGGCCACCGACGACGCGGCCCTCGCCGGGGATCGAGGCCATGGCGTTCATGAAGGAGTGATGGTGTCGGTACGAGTAGTGATGATGATTGTGACGAGGACGGGCCTCGGCTTGAACGGAGAGAGCCAGCAATGCGGCGACGACAATTACAACGCGGTACATTCGGAGGACTCCTGTACACTGTGAAATCCCCCTGCCGCGCGCCAATCAACGTCCAAACATGTCCTCAAAGTGACCGAATCGCCCCCGAGCCATGCAAATGCGGGACGGCGCTGCCCGCTCGGACTGGTTCCAAATCATTCGAAATGATTGACTCTCGGCGTCGAGGATGACTCACAACAAATGAATGTTCCGCCTTGGGAAGATCAGACTACCTACTAACAGCGCGGCGACCGCGGCTGGCCTTCAGTCGTCCTAATAGCCACAAAGATGCAATCAGGATAAGTAACATCCTCCACGCGTGCCGCGCTCTTGGGCATTCCGTTCCAGACCACGACAGGAGATCGTCATGACCACGTTCCGCGGCAGTTGCCTCTGCGGCCGGGTCGGCTTCGAGGTCGATGGGCCGTTCGACAACTTCCTCAATTGCCATTGCTCGCGCTGTCGCAAGGCCAGCGGCACGGCGCACTCCTGTGAGGTCATCGTCAAGGCGTCGGCGCTGCGCTGGATGCGGGGCAAGGCGAACGTCACACGGTTCGACCTGCCGCAGGCGCGCAGCTTCGCCACCGCCTTCTGCAGCACTTGCGGCAGCCCGATGCCGCATCTGACGCGCAGCGGCCGCGAGGTGATCATTCCCGCCGGGAGCTTCGACGAGCCGCTCGGCGCCGCTCCCGATCGACACGTGCATTGGGCGTCACGTGCCGACTGGTACGTTGATGGTGACGGGCTGCGCGTCGAGGACTGACGCAATCAGAATGCCGCTCGTCGGGCGACTCATGCCCCTCACGCCGAGATCGGACAAGCCTGTCGAGGCTTCATATCCGCCCGACCGCCGCTGCGTCCGGAATCCGATTTCACGAGCAAGTTCAGGCTGATTTGGGCTGTCCAGTCCCGGCAGAAAAAATATCCTGCTTGGCGATTTCGGAAAATCATGATTGTTTGTCGCTGTCCCGCCTCATCGACGAGGGGCGCTGCGCGGTCGTCACGAAGCGTGGAGTGCGGGATGTGATGGGCGGGCCGGTTTGCAGCGTGGTCATTCGCGCCGACGAACAACACCGGCTCGTACGGTCAAGTCGCGTGGTCCTGATACCCCGCGTGGTCCTGATACCCCGATGCCGGTATCAAGCCTGCGCCGGCGCTGACAGCGCCGCGTGGGTGACGGTGACCAACAAGCCCGGCGCACCGGGGAGAACGCGAAGCAGCCGTGAAAACCATCGCGCAGGGAGGGCCGGATCGTTCCGGCTGGACCTGTGGTACCTGCCGCCTGCGTTTTTCGAGCAGGCGGGCCACGGGCCTCAGTCGAGGTCCGGCCTTCCCTGCACCCTCTCGTTTGAAGAGGGTGAGACCACTGTATCACTCGGACGCCTGGGCGCCGCGAGGCTAAGGACGCACATCCCCATATGCACATCCCATATGCCTCAAAATTGTTGATCACGACGGCGCCAATGGCTCGGTGCCCACCCTCCCCTGGAGGGGGAGGGTCGGTCGCCCGCGAAGCGGGCGAGCGGGGTGGGGTGATCTCTCCGCGAGCGCTTGTGCACGTGGAGAGATCACCCCACCCCGGCTCACGTTTCGCTTCGCTCACCACGAGGCGACCCTCCCCCTCCAGGGGAGGGCGGGCACCGAGCTCGCGGCTTAGCTTTGGAGAGCGACTGATGCGGATCCATAGGGCCCGTTTTGAGGTGTCGGCTATGTTTCCGAACACCTTCACGGCAGTTGTCCGGGCCACGCCCTGCACGGCGACGAGGGCGGAGAGGCGATGCAGGAGCCGTCTCCCCTTCGCCATTGACCGCCCCATCGATTGGCCTATCTCTTCAACACCGCAAAGAAACGGAACTGGATCCCCTGATGACCGCACATTTCAGCAGCTTCGATACCGCCATCGATCCCGTGAAGCTCGACCGCCTGGCCGAGGTGGCGGTGAAGGTGGGCCTGCAATTGCAGCCGGGTCAGGATCTGCTGCTGACTGCGCCCTCGATGGCGCTGCCGCTGGCGCGCAAGGTCGCCGAACACGCCTACAAGGCGGGCGCTGGGATCGTGACCTCGTTCTTCTCCGACGAGGAACTGACGTTGGCGCGCTACCGTTTTGGCCGTGACAACAGCTTCGATCGCGCCGCCGACTGGCTCTATCAGGGCATGGCCAAGGCGTTCTCGGAGAACACCGCGCGGCTCGCCATCGTCGGCGACAATCCGATGCTGCTGTCCGGCCAGGATCCGGCCAAGGTGGCGCGCGCCAGCAAGGCCAACTCCAAGGCCTATCAGCCGGCGCTGGAAAAGATCACCAATTTCGAGACCAACTGGAACATCATCGCCTATCCGAGCCCGTCCTGGGCCAAGCTGGTTTTCCCGGACGTGCCGGAGGAGGTCGCGGTGGCGAAGCTCGCGGACGCGATCTTCGCAGCGTCGCGTGTCGACCGCGAGGATGCCGTGTCCGCCTGGGAGCGCCACAACGCGGTGCTGCGCGAGCGCACCGAATGGCTCAACGGCCAGCGCTTCAGCGCGCTGCATTACACCGGACCCGGCATGGACCTGACGATCGGTCTCGCCGACGGCCATGAATGGGAGGGCGGCGCCTCGACCGCCAAGAACGGCATCACCTGCAACGCCAACATCCCGACCGAGGAAGTGTTCACGACGCCGCATTGCCGTCGCGTGTCGGGCCACGTCGTCAGCTCCAAGCCGCTGTCCTATCAGGGCACGCTGATCGACAACATCCAGGTGAAGTTCGAGGAGGGCCGCATCGTCGAGGCCAAGGCCTCGAAGGGCGAGGAGGTGCTGAACAAAGTGCTCGACACCGACGAGGGCGCGCGCCGGCTCGGCGAAGTCGCGCTGGTGCCGCACTCCTCGCCGATCTCCAAGAGCGGCCTGTTGTTCTACAACACGCTGTTCGACGAGAACGCGGCCTCGCACATCGCGCTCGGCCAGTGCTACTCCAAATGCTTCGTCAACGGCACGTCGCTGTCGCCGCAGCAGATCGCCGCCCAGGGCGGCAACCAGAGCCTGATCCACATCGACTGGATGATCGGCGCGGCCGACACCGACATCGACGGCCTCCATGAAGATGGCCGCCGCGTCCCGGTGTTCCGCAAGGGCGAGTGGGCCTGACGCATGACGGGCCGGCGCCACGCGTGCACCGGCCCGAAGCGAGCCGCGAGCGATGCTCGCGGCGGTGTCGTCGTCGATCGAACCTGCCTACTGCTTGGCGCTGCCGGTGGTGGCCTGCACGTCGATCGTGATCCGCTCCGACATCACCGGCTTGTTGTGGGGGATGTGGCTCCAGTCGCCGAGCACGAGCTGCAAGGTGTGCTTGCCCGGCGTGAGATTGACCGAGGCTTCAGTCTGGCCCTTGCCGAAATGCACGTGGCCGGCATCGACCGGGATCGCCTCGTTGAGTGCGTCGCCCTCGAGCGTGGGCGCGTCGATCAGCAGGTGGTGGTGCCCGGTGTTGGGAGCCTCGGTGCCGGACGGCGCGACGCCCATGCCGGACAGGCCGAAGCGGATCAGGACCGGCGAGGAGACGGTGTCGCCGTCCTTCAGGTTGATGAAGTAGGCCTTGGCGTTTTCGGGGGCGGGCGTTTCGCCCGCCATGACGAGACTGCTGGTTGCAAGGGCGGCGGCGGACAGCGTGAGGGCGAGTGCGAGGCTCAGTCGGCGCATCCTGGGAAATCCTTATCTCTGCGAAGGCGGAAAATCTTTAAAGGTGACGGCACGGCGCAGGATAGGCAGGGCGACCGGAGGGGCGCCTGTCCGCATCTTGCAGTGCGAGCAAACAGTAGATCAGCAGGTTTGGCGAGGCCGCGAACAAATTGCGGCGTTCGCGTGAAGTTTATAGCGCTTGCGTGTTTGTGATGCGACGGCTGGTCGCGGTGGTCTGTTCAAATCTTAACGATCGCGGAAAGCAGCCATTAGGTGCAATCGGCTACGGTCGCAGGCTCGTGCCGGCGTTCGCCCGGTCATTTCAGTCCCATGCATTTGAGGTCCAAGATGTCTCCGTCCTTGATCGAAACCGCCAATCTCGCCGTCGACCTGGCGCCCGCTCCGATCGAGCCGTCCTGGATCATCGAGGGCAATCCGACCGCGACCTCCTGCACCATCGCGCGCAGCAGCGACGGGCTGGGCTCGACCATCGTCTGGCACTGCACCGAGGGCAAGTTCAACTGGTACTACGATTTCGACGAGACCATCCTGATCCTCGAAGGCGCGATCACGCTGGAGAGCGAGGGCATGCCGGCGAAGCGCTACGGGCCGGGCGACGTGATCTTCTTCCGCGACGGCGCGCATGCCAAATGGCATGTCGAGGGCCACGTCAAGAAGCTCGCTTTCTGCCTGAAGACGCAGCCCTACGTGCTCGGCCTCGCGGTGCGGATCATCAACAAGCTCAAGCGCATGTTCCTGACGCCGGAAGGCCGCCGCGGCACCAGCCTTGCGGGCGCCTAGACGCCGTCGAGGATGATCACGGTCGGGACCTGTGGCAGCAGCTCGCGCGACATCTTCAAGGTGCGCTCGGCGCGGCGGTCGATCTCGAACTGCTGGCCGATCTTGCGCATGAACTCGTCGAGCGGCGTCGCGAAGCGGTGCATCGGCAGCACCACCGAGGCGCGCAGACGCTTGGTGATCTCCGAGATGCCGTCGAGCGACATCGTGTAGGTGCCGTCGATCGGCACCATCACCACGTCGAGCCGGCCGATCGCGGCGAAATGCGTCTCGTCGAGCTTGACGTGCAGGTGGCCGAGATGGCCGATGCACAGGCCGGCGACCTCGAAGATGAAGATCGAGTTGCCGTCCTTGATCATGTCGATGCCGATGGAATCTCCGAAATAGCGGCGGATGTCGGTGGTGATGTTGCGGATCAGCACGTCGCCGATTCGCTCGAAGATCTGGGCCGGCTTGCCGTCGTCGCCCCAGCCGCGCAGCACATGCGGGATGCGCGGATCGGGGGCCAGCGTGTAGTGCGTCGAATGCGCGCGGTTCATGGTGATCACGTCGGGCAGCCGTCCGACCTGATAGGCGCCGCTGTAGTCGGTCGCGATGCGGATGCCCATCGGCGTGTCGATGAAGTAGGTCGAGTGGCCGGCATAGGTGATCGTCACCTCGTTGCCGGCAGACGCCGTCCGGCGCAGGCTGACCGGCATCGCGCGCGGTTGGTCGCCGGCCATCGCCAGGCACTCGCTGGTGCGCGGCCCCGATTGCGCCAGAGCGGGCGATGCGAACGCGACCAGGACGGCAAGCAGCGAGACCAGCGAGCGCAGCATGGCAGTTCCCCTTCGACAGCGCGTGTGAGTGTAGCGGGGAATCCGGATCAGAACTATCCTCGGCGCAACGCCCGGCTCGAGAGCGCGGCGCGACGACGTGGAGAGATGGCATGACGGATCGGGTGTTGCAGCCGTTGCGGGAGATCGACGCAGGCGTGCTCCGCATTGCCTATGTCGAGAGCGGGCCGGCCGATGGCCCCGTCGTCATCCTGCTGCACGGCTATCCCTACGATATCCACTCCTATGTCGAGGTCGCGCCGCGCCTCGCCGCGCAGGGCTGCCGCGTCATCGTGCCCTATCTGCGCGGCTATGGACCCACTCGTTTCCGCAACGCATCGACGCCGCGCTCGGGCCAGCAGGCCGCGGTCGGCGCCGATCTGGTCGCGCTGATGGATGCGCTGGCGATCCCGCGCGCCGTGTTCGCCGGCTATGATTGGGGTGGCAGGGCCGCCTGCGTCGGCGCGACGCTGTGGCCCGAGCGCTGCACGGGCCTGGTCTCCGTGAACGGCTATCTGATCCAGGACATCGCGCGGGCATTGGAGCCGGCGCCGGTGCCGCGCGAGTTCGCGTTCTGGTATCAGTGGTACTTCCAGACCGAGCGCGGCCGCGCCGGGCTCGCCGCCCACCGCGCCGACATCGCACGGCTGCTGTGGCAGCAATGGTCGCCGCACTGGCGCTTCGACGATGCGACCTTCGCGCGCGCGGCGGACGCGTTCGACAATCCCGATCACGTCGATGTCGTGATCCACAGCTATCGGCATCGCTACGGGCTGGCCGATGGGGATCCGCGCTATCAGGAGCTGGAGCGGCGATTGGCGACCCTGCCCGTCATCACCGTGCCTACGATCACGCTCGATGGCGACGCCGACGGCGTGATCCCGGCGACGGACGGCCAGGCGCATGCTGCGAAGTTCGGCAACCGGATCGGCCATCGCGTGATCGCGCGGGCCGGCCACAATTTGCCGCAGGAAGAGCCGGAGGCGTTCGCCGCCGCCGTGACGGAGCTGCTGCGCTGAACGCTTCAGGCCCGCGCCGGGCTCAGCTTCCAGGCCGCGAGCAACAGGCCCGCGGTCATCAGGCCGCAGACGATGGCGGCCTCGGGCAGCGCGAGCGCCAGCGCCGCGGTCGCCGCCCAGCCGATCGAGGAGAACGCCTCGGCAAAGGTCGCCAGCCGCGACGAGGTCTGGCGGCGGCGAAACTGGCTGCGACGCGCCTGGATCCGGAACCAGAGCTGGATGGCCGTGGAGGAGACGGTCGCGACCAGAACGGCAACGGCTGTGACCACCGCCTGCGCCGGTGCGCCCCAACCGAGCGCAAGCACGAGCGGAGCGAAGATCATCGCGATCGTGATCAGCACGACCTCGACCTTGGCGCGCACGATGCGCGTCGCCGGCAGCGGCGCCGTCGCCACCAGCTCGGGCGCGTCCTCGCCGGAGATGGTGAGCCAGGCGAGGCCGCCCGCGAGCTGGCCCGCCGCCATCACGACGACCGGCGTGATCAGGAACACCGCCTGCGAGCTGTCGGAGTAGCTGCGCCACAGCAGCAGCGCCGGAGGCACCAGATAGAGCAATTGCATCAGCGTCTGCGAGATCAGCCAGGGATCGCGCCGCAGCAGCATGAACTCCTTGCGCCGCAGCGACTGCTGCCGCGAGCCGCCCCGAAACGACCTGAGGCGTGCGCCGGCGCGGCTGGAGATGCCCTGGGCCGCGGCGCTGATCGCGGTGTCGGCGAAGCGCGGCGAGAACACCATCATGACGACGCCGAGCAACAACAGTCCGGCTGCCAGCAGAATCAGCAGCGCCTGGCCGTCGCCGAGCGCCGCTCGAGCCGGCAGCCAAACAAGACTGTCGGGATCGGGCGCGATGGCGGCCGCGGCATCCGAGGTGAGGATGGCGAAGCGCGACAGCGTGCCATAGGACACGATCGCCGCGATCTGCAGCACGATGACGAAGCCGGCGCCGATCACGGCCGCCAGGATCTGGGCGACCAGCCGCGTTCGCGCCGGACCAATGAGGCGGAACAGGACGATCGTGATGGCAATGGCGACCGCGGCCGCCGACAGGCCGACGGCCGCGACCACGACGAACGCCGCGAGCCAGCGCGTGCCACCCTCGATCAGCAGCACGTCGACGAAGGGGGTCGCGAGCAGCAGCGCCATGCTGGTCACGGAGAGCGCGATCGCCGCGATCCGGACGGAGAAGATCTCGGCCAGCCGCACCGGCGACGACATGATGAGATCGAGGTCGGCACGGGCGTAGAACACGCGTGTGACGGATTCGATCGCCTGCGACAGCATCAGCGCCCAGGACAGCATGATGGTCGCGGTGATGACGATCAGCGCGGTCTTGTCGAGCGGCAGCTCGAGATCGGCGTAGCGACCGACCACGACCCAGGCCGGCAGATGCATGAGGGCGCCGAACAGCACGAGACCGATGATGGCGGCCCGCGTGCGGCGGCGCCTGCCGGCCGTGATCATGCCGAGCCATTCCCGCCAGGCGAGCCGGAGCTCGTGACGGGCGAACCAGGCGAGCGTCGCCGCCCGCGTCATGCCGCGGACTCGACGTCGACCAGTGCGATGAACAACTCCTCCAGGCTGGTGTCGGTGCGACCGTTCTGCTGGCGCAGCTCGGCCAGAGTGCCTTCGGCGACGACGCGCCCGGCGGCGATCACGCCGATCCGGTCGGCCATGCGCTCGGCGACTTCGAGAATGTGCGTGGTCATGATCACCGTGCCGCCGCGGCGGACGCGCTCGGCGAGCAGGCCCTTGACGTGCCGCGCCGACACCGCGTCCAGGCCCGTCAGCGGCTCGTCCAGGATGATCAGCCGCGGGTCGTGGATCAGCGCGCCGGCGAGCGCGACCTTCTGGCGCATGCCCTTGGAAAAGCCTTCGCAGCGCTCGTGCAGATGCGGCTCCAGCCCGAGCGAGACCAGAAGTTCGGTTGCCGCGTTACTCGAGGTCGCCGGATCGATGCCCCACAGTCCGGCGACGAACTCGAGATATTCGAGCGGCGTGAGCTTGTCGTAGATCATGGGCTCGTCCGAGACCCAGGCCATCACCTGCTTGGCGGCGATCGGGTCGCGCAGTGCATCGATGCCGAAGATCTCGATCCGCCCGGCATCCGGCCGCAGCAGGCCCGCGACCATGCGCAGCGTCGTCGTCTTGCCGGCGCCGTTCGGGCCGACCAGTGCATAGAATTCACCCGAGCGCACCACGAGGTCGAGCGCATCGACCGCCGGCCGCTCGAAACATTTCGTCAGTCCTCGCACGGCGAGGGCGGGGCTGCCTGGGGTCATGACGGCACTATCGCCTCGTTCGGTTCGCGTCTGCAATGTGGATGCAACTCGTTGCGGCGCGGTGAACGAGCCGCAGCATCATGTCCTTCGGTGCCGGCCGGTTCCGTCGGCGCACTGGCCGCATTCCTGCCGTCCTCGTCCCGTGAACTCCCGGCCACGTCTCAAGTTGTGGGCACGCGGCAACGATGCGCGATCGTCAATAGTTCACGGAAGCCGTCCCCTCAGGCGACAGCGCCCGGACCTCCGCCATCAGGGGCAAGGCCTGATACCGGGAGATGCCGATCTCGTCGATCACGAACAACGGCCGCACCTGCCGCGCATCGCTGTCCTGGATCATCGCCATCCGCTGATTGTCGAGCATCAGCCAATGCCCGTCGAGGCGCGCCGCCGCGACGGCGTGATCCTCGTCCCGGACGACATCGTGCAGGATCACGATCCGCAGATCGTCGATGGCAACGCCGGCCATCCGAAGCGCGACGAGCTTGGCGATCGCGTAGTCCTCACAATCGCCGGCACGGCGTTCGAAGGTAGCGAGAGGGGAGGCCCACACGTCCACCTGGCCATATTGAGCGAGATCACTGGCCGGCCGGATGGCCAGATTGACCGCCCGATTGATCTCGCCGAGCCTTGCCCGTCCCGCCCGGAGACGGCCCTGATCGATGATCGCCAGCAGGCTGAGGGCGGCAGGGGAGACGCAGCGCTCGCGGTCGCCATCGCACAGCGCAAGCTGCACGCGCTCGTCTTCGAGCTTGCGCGCGAGCGCCAACCATTTGTCGCGCAACGGGCCTGCTTCCAGGCCGACCCGCGGCAGGCCGAATGGCTCGGCCGTATCCTCGATGGCGGTTGCGAACCCCAATGGCTGCGCGACAGGACCGGCGCCCGCTGGGCTGCCGATCCATATGGCGGCGCTGGCGGCCGCGACCGCCAGCGATGCGCGCATCAGCGCGAGAAAATTCATGTGACGCCCCGTGCCCGGATCTCGGCCGGCGCGACGCAGCGCCTGACGGAACCGGATGCTTGTTGGGGGTCAGCATGGGTGCGAAGGCTTGGCCTCTGCTTAAAACCGGCAATCCGGCGACCAAATCGCAGGATTTACGCTGAACGTTGTGTTGCTCCGATGCGACAAATCCTAGCGAAAGCTGAACGATGGTCGCGAAGGTCTGGAGGGTTCGCGGTGAAGTTGTGCTTCGAACCCATCCGCAGCTCCTGCCAAATTGATGCAATTCGTCGATTCTTGTTCTCCCACCCGCAGTCCTCCACTTGAAATCCGTTGTCAGGGGTAAGCCGGTGCGGATGTTGATGTCGGCAAAGGTATTGGATGGCCTATGAATACTTAGAATTACTTTGATTTTCTGAAGCGACGTGAATTTTGACTTGGCAGGTCTCGGCCGGGGTCAGCTTTAAAGAGGGCAGAAACTCGACAACATCGTAGCGATCCCGCGGAAGCCGCCGTTTTTGGCCACCTGAAGCACAAGCTGAAGGTGGTTCCGCCAGACACTTGCCAGTGATATGCACGCCTTGAACACTCATTCTTATGTATTCATTAACCATAGTCGGTGGCCCCTTGAATTACGCTGGCAATTTTGACGCCGCGCTTTTCTCCGAAGGCCGGGGCGCCTCTTCGCACGGTCACGTGCGGCTGGAGACGCCGCATGCCCATGCGCCGACCGACGCGATCGTCGTTCCGGACGCGCATTTTCTGTTCAATGCCGATTTCAAGCGGTCTGGTCTCGACCTGATCCTGTCGTCCGACGGACGCGAGATGGTGCTGCCGGACTATTTCAAGGGCGAGAAACGCGCGCCGCTGGCCTCGCCGGACGGCGCGCATCTGAACGGCGACCTCGTCAACGCGCTCTCCGGCGCGGTGCAGGTCAGCCAGGCCGGGGCGGCCGCGAGCGTGAGCAAGGTCATCGGCCATGTGACCAAGCTGCAGGGCACCGCGACGGTCATCCGCAACGGCGTTTCGATCCTCCTTCACAACGGCGACAACGTCGAGAAGGGCGACGTCGTCCAGTCCGGCTCGGATTCGACGCTCGGCATCACCTTCATCGACGGCACCGTGTTCGGCCTGTCGTCGAATGCGCGGATGGTGCTGAATGAAATGGTGTACGACCCCAACGGGTCGAACAATTCCTCGCTGATCAGCCTCGTCGCCGGCACGATCTCGTTCGTGGCCGGCGAGACCGCCAAGCATGGCGACATGAAGGTCGACACGCCCGTGGCGACCATGGGCATTCGCGGCACGGCCGTGCTGGTCGAGATCGACTTCACGGTGCCGGGGCAGGGCAGTCTGCCCGATGCCAAGTTCCAGGTGCTGGTCGAGCCCGATGGCCACACCGGCTCCTACGTTCTGTTCGACAAGACGACGCTGCAGCCGATCGCTGTGGTGAATCAGGCCGGACAGCAGATCCAGATCAGCAACGGAATCGTGAATCAGAGCGCTGTCCCGCTCACGCCGGACATCCAGAAGCTCATCAATGACGTCTTCACGCTGAAGTTCACCGACAACAGCAATCCGAAGTCGACGACCCATTTCACCGACATCGGGGTGCCGCAGACGCTGACGCCGCTGACCTTGCCCAATGGCACCAGCGCGACGCCGATCATCCGCGTGGTCGACGACACCGGCGCGACGACCGGGACTGGCCAGACCGGCGAGCAGCTGTCGCACATCCCGGGTCCGCCGGAAGTCAGGATTCTCGATACCGGCGGCCGGCTGACGACGGCTTTCGGAATTATGGAGCGCGCCGGTCAGACCGGGAACGGCGCCGATCTCGACGCCGTGCTCAGTCGCGTCAATTTCGTCGACGTCAATGGCATCGACCGGCCGACGGTGTCCGTCAGTTTCAGTTCCTACGCCTATAAGAGCGCGCAGCAGGCCGACGTCACGGCCTCGTTGAATGCCCTACAATTGCAGGACGTCCTGGCGACCGCGGTGAAGATCACGGTCACGCCCGATCCGAACAACAAGAATTTCGGCACGGCGACGCTGACCTACAGCGTTCCCGACAAGTATTTCGATTTTTTGGCGGCAGGTGAAACGCTGACGCTGACTTACATCGTCCGCGTCGACAACAACTTTGCGCCGTCCAACGAATTCGCTCTGGTCCCGATCACGATCACCGTGACGGGGACCAACGACAAGCCCGAGATCGTCGCGAGCGTCCAGACCATCGCGTTCGAGGGCGGCACCAGCGTGCCCGGCGGCCCGCTGACATCGGACGATCCGACCTCAGGCACGCTGACCTTCACGGACGTTGATCTCACGGACAGCCATACCGTCTCGGCGAAGCTGACCAGCGCGGTTTTGGAGGGCGGCGGCAGCATTCCGCCGGCCCCGTTCGCGCTGTTCGAACAGGCCCTGACTGCGTCTCTGGCCTCCGACAGCACCGGAAGCGGCACCGGCAAGATCAATTGGAGCTTCGCCAACCTGCCGGTCTATGTCGCGGATTTCATTCCCGCAGGCCAGACGCTGACGCTCACCTACACCGTGACCGTGACGGACTCGCAAGGCGCGACATCGACGCAGACGGTCACGGTGACGATCACCGGCACCGACGATCCGGCGGTGGTCTGGATCGCCACGACGCAGCCTGGCGAGAGCAGCGGGGGGCAGGTTCATCTGTGGAGCGACGGCGCGAACTGGGCAACCGGTCTGGCTCCGACCGCCGATGATGACGTCATCATCATCACCGATCAGCTGCACGGCCTGACGCCGGCCTTTCCGGTGACGATCGATGACGACGCCTACGCCTATGCCAAATCGGTCACGCTGAATGATTTCGGCGGCGGCGCCGTTCCGGAGCTCGACAATAACGGCACGCTGACGATCAGCGGCGCGCTGACGGCCAAGGCCGACTCGCTCATCTACAACTTCTCGGGTGCGACGATCACCGTCGGCGGCTCGGTGCAGATCCTCGAGCAAAGCGAGTTTCACAATGCCGGCACCGTGCTGCTGGCTGGTGGCGGCGTGTTCGGGGCGAGCGCCGGCATCTTCAACACCGGAACGATCGAGCTGTCCGGCGGTACGCTGACCGTGCACGGCGACGTCACCAACGGCGGTGAGGACTCCTCCGGCCTCATCCAGGTCGACCAGGGCGCGACGCTGACCCTGGAGGGTGGCAGCATCGATGGCGGCACCATTCTGATCCAGGGAATGCCGATCGTTCAGAATTTTGGCACGCTGGAGAACGACGGGCAAACGCCGCCGCAAGCCAACGGTCTGCTCGTCCTGAAAGGCGGAGCCGACATCAGCAATGGCCAGCTGACCAATTTCGGCGCGGTCGATGTGTCTGGCGCCGGAAATGCCATCTCGAACGAGATCGTCACGAACGTCGGCCTGATCGACATCAAGGCGGGTGGCGCGCTCGCGCTCGCCAACGACACCAGCATCGACAATACCGATGGTACGATCACGGTCGAAGACGCCGGAACGCTGACCCTGTCACAGGCGCGCGTCAGCGGCGGCACGCTGATCAACGAGTCCGGCGGAGCGGTGGCCCTGATCGGCCACGCCGCGCTGATCGGCGGGACGCTCGACAATTTCGACACGATCGCCGTGTCCGGCAGCGGCAATGCGTTCGAGGACGAGACGATCACCAATGCGAACGCCGCCGCGATCACCATTGCGCTGGCTGGTGCTCTCTCTCTGAGCGGCACGAGCATCGCCGGCGGCGCTATCACCAGCCATGGGACGATCTCCGTCGACGGCGACAGCACGATCGACGGCAGCGCCGTCGCTGGCGGAGAACTGCTGATCGGCGAGACCGGTCCGCTTGCGGAAATGACGGCGATCCTGACCGTTCAGGGCGGCGCGTCGTTGACCGACGTCGGCATCACGATCGGCGACGGCTCGACGCTCGAGGTCGCTGCAGACGAGACCGCGACCCTGGCCGGTGTCACCGTCGACAATTCCGGCACAGTCCAGGTGGACGACGGCGCGGTGCTAGTGATCGAGAGCAGCACGATCACCGGCGGCGATCTCGTCAACCACGGCATCGTGCATGTCGAGACTGCGGTGGCGACCACGTTCGACAATGTCACCATCGATAACACGGACGGTCAGATCATCATCGATGAGGATGGTGAGATGCCGGTCCCGTCGACGCTGGTGCTCGACGGGAGCACGACGCTCACGGGCGGCACCTTGAAGATCCAGATCGCGGGCACGCTGGAGATCGCCGGTCACGTGACGCTGAGCGGGGTAGACGTCGAGAATCTCCACGTCTTCACCGTCGATCTCGGCGCTTACCTCGATCTCGCCGACACCAAGGTGAGCGGCGATGGTGAGCTGCATGTCCATGGCACGATCACGGCGAGCGGCACGAGCGGCCTCAGTGGAACGATCTACAACGACGGCACGATCGAGATCACGGGCGGTACGTTCGAGATCACTGGCGATGTCCAAGGCTCCGGCCAGATCAAGGTCGATGCCGACGCCATCCTGAAGATCGACGGCCATATCGAACAGACGATCGACTTCAGCAGCAAGGGAAGCAGCGAGATCGTCATCGACGACGCCAGCTTCTCCGCCAAACTCGCCGGCCTCGGAGTAGGCGACAAGATCGACCTGCAGACGATCAAATGGACGGAGGCCACGACGGCGTCTTACGATGCGGACACGGGCGTGCTTACCGTCGTCGATGGCCAAGGGCACAGCATCGCCCTCACACTTGTCGGCGATTTCAGCGACTTGCATTTCGCCGGTAGCAAAGACGCGAATGGTGGCACTCTGATCACCCTGATCGCTGATGACACTGCGCCGGTGATCACAGATGCCGGCCGGCCGGGTGCGATCACGGAAGCGGCAGCGCAGACGGGCGCGTCCGATCCGCAGAGCGCCAGCGGAAGCATTCATTTCGCCGATGTCGACCTGACCGATCGGCCGACCGCATCGATCGGTACGCAAAGCGTGACCTGGACTGCGTCTGACCAGCAGACCGATCTGTCGAATCAGCTGAACTCGGATCAGATCGCTGCGCTCGAACACGCCCTGCAGCTCAGCCAGGGCGGCAACGCCAACAATGGCAAGATCGACTGGACCTATGCCATTGCGGACGGGAAGCTGGATTTTCTCGGCGCCGGCCAGACCGTTATGGTGACCACCACGGTTCAGGTCGATGATCACCAGGGCCGTATGGTGGCCTCGGACATTGTGATCACCATCACTGGCACCAACGATCTGCCGGTCGTGACGAGCGATGCGCAGGCGGCCGACGTCGCCGAGCGTGCGGCCAAGTCCGGCTCGGATCTGCCCGACACCGCGAGCGGCACCATCACCTTCACGGACGCGGATGTCACCGACACGCATGTCCTGAAGGTGATCGGCGACGTCGCGACCTCGGGCAACGACGGCGGCTTGCCGTCGGACATGACCGTGCTCAAGAGCTGGCTGTCACTCGGTGCGCTCACCGAGTCCGGCAACGGTGCGGGATCGCAGGCCTGGAGCTTCGCTGCCAGCGACAAGGCGTTCGACTATCTCGGAGCCGGCCAGCACGTGACGCTGACCTACACAATCGAGATCGCCGACGGCCACGGCGGCGTTCAGAACGTGCCCGTGACCATCACGGTCAATGGCGCCGAGGACGCGCCCGTCATCACCGGCGAGACCAATCCGACCGTGCAGACCGTCGTCCTGGCCGAGCGGGCGACCGTGCTGGCGAGCACCGCCAAGACCAATGCCGAGGGCATGCCGACCGAGACGTTCGATCGCGTGTCGGAGGGCTCGATCTCCGACAACGGGCGCGGTCACGGCAGCTTCTACAGCGAGGCGCTGCACGCAACCTTCACGGCCAGCGGCAATGCGGGAATCGTGCACGGCTCCTCCCCGGTGTCGGCGGCGCCCTACATGGCCGACGGCGCCGACAAGACCAACTATCTCAGCGTCGGCAGCCACGCGCAGGAGACCATCACCTTCGACAGCGTCAAGAACAGCTTCGGGCTGTATTGGGGCTCGGTCGACAGCTACAACAGCATCTCCTTCTACAACGGCAACAAGCTGGTGGCGTCCTACACGGGCAGCGACGTCGCGCCGCTGCTCGCCAATGGCGGGCAGGCGTCGCTGGCCTCGAACGGCTATGTCGAGTTTCTCGGCCTGTCGCCGTTCAACAAGGTGGTGCTCGCCAGCAGCCAGAATGCGTTCGAGCTCGACAATGTTTCGGCCGGCTTCATCGCCGATCAGCCGGTGAAATTGACGAGCGGCATGTCCGGCACCTTGACGGTGCTCGACAGGGATGTCGGCGACACGCTGACCGCTTCGGTGGTCCAGAACGGCGTGATCAAATACAATGGCTTGCCGAGCCTGCCCTCGAACGCCCATGTCCAGGCGCTGGCCGATGCCCACGCGATCACCTTCGACCGCGCGATATCCGATGGCGGCTCCGAGGTGCTGCACTGGACATATCATCCGGCCGATGTGAACCTGGATTTTCTCAATCCCGGTGACACGCTGACCGTGACCTATCAGGCGGACGTCAGCGACGGCCGAGGCGGAACTGCGACCAAGGCGCTGACCGTCACGTTGGCCGGCAACGGCGCATCGACGATCAACGGCACGGACCAGAACGACAATTTCGTCAATGTCGGCGGCGGCGTGACGATCTTCGGCAAGGACGGCAACGACACCTTCGTCTTCAACCCGCATTTCGGCAGCGCCACGATCGGCGATTTCGATCTCAACAAGGACATCGTCGAGCTCGATCGTTCGCTGTTTGCCAGCGTCGAAGCGGTGGTCGCTGCCGCGCAGTCGGCCAATGGCGGCCACGACACCGTCATCACCGATGCGGTGCATGATACGCTCACGCTCAAGGGGGTGACGTTGGATCAATTCAAGGCGCATCACGACGGTTTCCACCTCGTCTGAGCCCGCACGTCCGTCTGCGATGCGGGCGCCGGCGTTGCCAAGCCGAGCGCTCTTTGGAGACGATCAGACGCCTCGGATCGCCCGCCTCGGCGTGATATCGGATGCTGCATGAAGCGATTGAGAGCAGTTCCTCGATGGTTCGCACGCAAGTTCGGCTTTGCGCGCCTGATGTGCCTGGTGCTGCTGGTCGCCTTCGCGGCGCTGCGCGCTGCCGATCCCGCGCCGATGCAGGAGCTACGCCTCCGCGCCTTCGACAACTTCCAGGCGTTCAGCCCCCGGGTCAAGACGATGCGCCCGGTCACCATCGTCGACATCGATGAGAAGAGTGTCGCCGACCCCAAGCTCGGTCAGTGGCCATGGCCGCGGACGCGAATCGCCGAGATCGTCGACAAACTGACGCAGCTCGGCGCGCTTGTCATCGCCTTCGACGTCGTGTTCGCCGAGCCGGACCGGCTGAATCCCGCGATTGCAGCTGAGACCTTTCCCAGCCTCGACGAAGCGACGCGCGAAAAGCTGAGGGCGCTGCCGTCGAACGATCAGGTGCTCGCCGATTCCCTGCGCCGGTCGCGCGTCGTCCTCGGCGAGACGGCGAGCCGCGACGTGCGGGCCGAACCCGACAAGACGCTGCCGGAGACCGGATTTGCGATGGTAGGGGAGCCCATCCCCTTCATGGAGCCGTTCCCGGGGCTGTTGCGCAACGTGCCGCTGATCGAGCATGCGGCGGCCGGCCGGGGCCTGTTCACGATCGAGCCGGAGCGCGACGGCATCGTCCGCCGGGTGCCCATGGTCATGCGAGCCCAGGACATCAAGATGCTGGCGCTGAGCTTCGAAATGCTGCGGGTCCTGACCGGGTCCGGCACTGTTCTGGTCAAGGCCGATCCAGGCGGTATCACCAGCATCGGGCTGGGCAGCGTTCACATTCCGACTGACGGCAACGGCAAGATCTGGGTCCATTACGCCAATCATGACCCATCCATCTATGTCTCCGCCATCGACGTGCTCGAGGGCCGCGTACCACCGGAGAAGATCGCGAGGAAGCTGATCCTGATCGGGCCATCCGCGATTGGCCTGAATGACATCAAGACAACACCTGTCTATTCGGCGATGCCGGGCGTCGAGGTGCACGCCCAGGTGCTGGAGTCGGTGCTCACCGGGTCGATCCTGGCGCGGCCTTATTGGGGCGTCGTGGTCGAGTTCTTTGGCGCGCTCCTGCTAGGGCTGCTCGTCATCGTCTTCGCTCCGCAGCTCGGCGCCATTACGCTGGTGATCGTGGGAGCGGTGTTCGCGAGCGCGCTGCTTGGCCTGTCTTGGTACTTCTACACCCAGCACCGGCTCCTGATCGACTTCACCTATCCGATGCTGTCGACGACGGCGATCTATCTGACGCTGATCTTCGCCAATTTCGTCCGCGAGCAGAATCAGCGCCGGCAGATGCGCTCGGTGTTCGGGCAATATCTGTCGCCGGTGCTGGTCGAGCAGCTTGCCCAATCGCCGCCGACGCTGGGCGGCGAGGAGCGCGAGATCACGGTGATGTTCTCGGACGTGCGCGGCTTCACCACGATCTCGGAGAGCTACAAGCACGATCCGCAGGGCTTGACGCAGCTGATGAACCGCTTCCTCACGCCGCTGACCAACGCCATCATCGCCCGCAAGGGCTATGTCGACAAATACATGGGCGACGCCATCATGGCGTTCTGGAACGCGCCGCTCGCCGACAAGGATCATCAGATCAATGCCTGCGAGGCGGCGCTCGACATGCTCGAGCGGATCGATCAGGTGAACGGCGAACGCGAGCAGGAGGCCGAGCATGGCGGCCACGTCTACATTCCGCTCAAGGTCGGCATCGGCCTCAACACCGGCATCGGCGTGGTCGGCAACATGGGCTCCGACCTGAAGTTCAACTATTCGGCGCTTGGCGACAGCGTCAACCTCGCGTCGCGCCTGGAGGGCCAGACCAAGGAGTACGGCTTTCCGATCATCGTCGGCTCGGCGACTGCGATGGCCGTGAAGGACCGGCTCGCGATTCTCGAGCTCGACTTCATCATGGTCAAGGGTAAGACCGAACCGGAGGTGATCTACGCCATCGCCGGCCGCGAGGACGTGATGTACTCCGAGCGCTTCCAGTTGCTCCGCAACCTCACCATCGAGATGCTGGCGAGCTATCGCAGCCGCGATTGGGAAGGGGCGCTGGCCGCGATCGAGCGCGGCCGCAAGAGCGACCAGGGACAAGACTTGGCCAAGCTTTATGATCTCTATGACGCACGCATCCGCAACTACCAGGTCAATCCGCCGCCCGAGGATTGGAACGGGGCGTACGCACTGCTGACGAAGTAGCCGGTGGTCCGTTCCCGAGTTCGCATCATGTCGCGGCGGCCTCGTTGGCTTGGTCCGGTGCCCGCGCGATGAGTATGCTCATCATTTGCAGACCACATAAGCCGAATAGGGCGGGCAACGCTTGCTGCGCTCATCCGTGCCGGGGACGGGGCGGGTGGAATGCCGTGGCGGGAGACTTCGCTTGGCACGCGGCAGCTTGCCCGCATCCTGCTTCGATGACGATGGGACGAAGGGGTTTACAGGCCCATTGGATGATGTCTGGGCGTCCACCGCCGCGAGCTTGCCGATGAATGCGAGCGACAGGATGACGAGCTTGACCGAACGATAGCGCGCTCCAGTCTGCGGGACGGGTACAAGGATAGCGCAATCGAGCAGGCGTCGAGCGCATCGCGTTTGTTGCGAGGTTGCAACAGCGGGATAAGAAGCAACTTGTGTCATGTGACGTCGATTGCATGAATCTGCGCGTGCTTGTAGCATTTTTCTACTCAAGATAGAAAGTGCATGCAGATGGGGGGCATCGATGCAGTCTTCTGAGGACGGGAGTGCGGCCGGTTTGACGCAGGGCAGGCCGGCACGGGGTGCGATCAAGCGTTTCACTCTACCAGTTGCGGGCAGCCTCATTGCTGCTGTGGCTTGTGTGCTCGGGGCGGGCGCGGTGTCGGCCGCGGATCTCCCGGTCAAGGCGCCGCCTCCGCCGGTCTCGTTGTGGGAGTTCGAGGTCGGCGCCCGCTATTTCTACAGTTCGGGCCGCACCCGCTACACGTTGGGCGATCCTTTCGTCGCTGGCCAAACCAATTCTCTGCTGACCTACAAGAATCTCAACAGCCATGCCGGCGAGGGGTTCGCCAGGGCCGATCACAGTTTGGGTTTCTTCGCCAAGGGCTTTGCGGGCGGTGGCAACATCTTCAGCGGCAGGCTCAACGACGAAGACTTCCCGCCGGCCGTCATTCCGTACTCGAATACGGACAGCAGCGTGAACAGCGGCAGGCTTTGGTACGGCACGATCGACGCCGGCTACAATTTCTGGAGGGGGCCGGCGTTCAAGGTCGGCGGCTTCGTCGGCTACAACCATTTCTACGAAACCGTCAACGCATACGGATGTACCCAGGTCGCGACCAATCCGTTTATTTGTGGTCTCGATCCTGTTGCGGGGGGCGTGCTGGTGCTCAGCAAGACCGAGAACTGGGATTCGCTCCGTGTGGGGTTGAACGGCGTCTTCAAGCTCGGCCAGAACTGGAACGTCACCCTCGATGGCGCCGTTCTGCCCTATGTCCGGCTGAGCGGATTCGACAATCACTGGCTGCGCCCCGACATCAATCCGCTTCCGCAATCTGGAAATGGCTGGGGCTACCAACTCGAGGGCATTGTGTCATACGACGTGACGAGAAATTTCAGCGTCGGCGTCGGTGGCCGCTATTGGTACGCCCGGACGACCAGTGGGACCACCCAATTTCCTGGAGTCCCGGGGTCGCCCACGACCTTCAGCTACGAGCGGTACGGCGGCTTTCTCCAGGCCTCCTACAAGTTTGACTCGGGCGCCTTCGGGAAATGAAATACTGGCTATCGTGCTGAAGAGGAAGCCCGGCAAAACGCCGGGCTTCTTTCTTTGCGAGCGCGACGGCAGCCGGCCCGGTCAGTTATTCCGCCCCGATCGTCGTCAGGTCCTGGAACCAGTGTTGCGCCTGCACGAACTTCTTGACCTTCGGCGATAGCGCGTGCGGGTTGGTGTCGTGCACGACCCAGACCAGCACCGCATCGTCGACCACGGCCGCATGCGCCTGCGCGATCAACTCGTCCTGCTTGGCCGGATCGAACGTCTGCTTGGCTTCAGCAATCAGCGCATCGACCTTGGGATTCTTGTAGCCGCCCCAGTTGACGCCAACGGGCGCGATCTGGTCGGAGGCGAAGAAGCGGACGATCGCGTAGAGCGGGTCCGATGTGACATAGGCGATGTTGTTGGCGGTGATGCCGGCGTTCATCTCGTCGGCGGCGCCCTTGCGCCAATGCGTGTACAGCGTCTCCAACTCGACGACCTTGAAGTCGATGTCGATGCCGATCTCCTTGAAGCTCTGCTGCAGATATTCGTTCATCGGCAGCGACAGCATCTGGCCGGTGCCGCCCTGCGCGATGATGAAGGTCGTCTTCAGCGGCTTGGCTGGCGAATAGCCGGCTTCCTCGACCAGCTTCTTGGCGGTGGCGAGATCGTATTTCAGCTCGAAGCTCGGCTTGCCGAACCACGGGCTCGACGGGTCGACCTGGCCCTTGGCGGGCTTGGCGAGGCCGTTCATCAGCCCGACCACTTCGTCGCGATTGATCGCGAGATTGAGCGCCTTGCGCAGGCGGATGTCGGTCCAGGGCGAGCCCGGCAGCACGCTGAGATGATAGTTCCAGACATGCGGTGTGACGTTGTCGACGAGCTTCATGCCGGCCGCCTTGAGCTGCGGCACGGCGTCCGGCGCCGGCGTCTCGATCAGATCGACCTGGCCGGCGAGCAGCGCGTTGGTGCGGGTCAGCGCTTCCGGCATCGGCACGAGCACGAGCTTGTCCGTCTTCGGCAGCCGGTCCTTGTTCCAATATTCGGAATTCTTGGTGAGCTCCGCGAGCTCGCGCGGCACCAGTCTGGTCAGCTTGAATGGTCCCGTGCCGGAGGGCTGACTGGCGAACTTGTCCCAATTCTTGCCGAGCTTCTCATATTGCGCCGGGCTCGAAATCAGGAACCACAGCATCTGATACGGGAAGAACGAGTCGACCGTCTTGGTCGTGATCTCGATCGTGGAGTCGTCGATCTTGGCGTAGCTCGCGACTGAGGGAAGGCGTGTTTTGACCTGCGCGCTCTGCCGCTTGTCGAACTGCGGTGCCTTATCGTTGAGCACCTTGTCCAGATTCCAGATCACCGCATCGGCATTGAAGTCGCTGCCATCGTGGAACTTGACCCCCTTGCGCAGGGTGAAGCGCCATTTGGTCTTGTCGGCCTCGTCGATCTTCCATTCGGTGGCGAGGCCGGGAATGAGCTTGCCCGGTCTGTCGGCGATGCTCATGTCCCAGGCCACCAGCGGATCATAGATCGTGTAGCCGGTAAACTGATAGGCGCCGGCGCCGCGATCGGGCTGGCCCGTCGTCAGCGGAATGTCCGCCATCGAGATGCCGTAGCGCAGAACCGTTTCGGCCCGCGCCGCGACCGCGGAAAGACTGAGCGCGAGCGCAGTGGCGAGTAATGAGAATCGGATACGCATGAAGATGAAGCTCCGTTGAAACCGGATCAAATTCGACGCGCAAGACCTGCAATCGGGGTGCCAAGCCTCTGACCGGATCGTTCGAGCACAAACGGTTGTGACCTCGCGTCGCAGGCACGAGATCGGGAGCACCGCTGGCATAGGCGTTGCATAATGCTGCCCAGAATTTAGCCAGCTGATCGGAGACCTTGATCGTGCTTTTGCGTATTGCGACCTCAATGACGACGCGCGTGGCCGTTGCGGCCGCCATGATGACCAGCGCTGCCATCCTCGTGCTGCCGGCGCAGGCGGGCGCGGAAACCGTATTGCGCATCGGCATGACTGCCGCAGACATTCCGCGCACGCTCGGCCAGCCCGATCAGGGCTTCGAGGGCAACCGCTTCACCGGCCTTACGATGTACGACGCGCTGACGATGTGGGACCTGTCGTCGGAGGACAAGCCGAGCGTCGTCATTCCCGGCCTTGCCACCGAGTGGAAGGTCGACGATGCCGACAAGACCAAGTGGACGTTCAAGCTGCGTCCCGGCGTCACCTTCCATGACGGCGCGCCGTTCAATGCCGACGCCGTGGTGTGGAACGTCGAGAAGGTGCTGAAGCAGGACGCGCCGCAGTTCGATCCGAGCCAGGTCGGCGTCACCGCCTCGCGCATGCCGACGCTGGCATCGGCGCGCAAGATCGACGATCTCACCGTCGAGCTGACGACGAAGGAGCCGGACAGCTTCCTGCCGATCAACCTCACCAATCTGTTCATGGCGAGCCCGACGAAGTGGCAGAAACTCTATGAGTCCGCGACCGGCGCCGACGACAAGGCGAAGTCGCAAGCCGCCTGGGCCGCCTTCGCCAAGGATGCCTCGGGCACCGGTCCGTGGAAGATGGCGAAGTTCACGCCGCGCGAGCGGCTGGAGCTGGTCAAGAACGATGCCTATTGGGACAAGGCGCGTGTGCCCAAGGCCGACAAGATGATCCTGCTGCCGATGCCCGAGGCGAACGCGCGCACCGCGGCGCTGCTGTCCGGACAGGTCGACTGGGTCGAGGCGCCGGCGCCAGATGCGCTGCCGGAGATCAAGCAGCGCGGCTTCAAGCTCTACGCCAACGAGCAGCCGCATGTCTGGCCCTGGCAGTTCTCGCGCGTCGAAGGCTCGCCGTGGAACGACATCCGCGTTCGCAAGGCCGCCAACCTCTGCATCGATCGCGAGGGCCTGCGCGACGGCCTGCTTGCCGGACTGATGGTGCCGGCGACCGGAACCTTCGAGAAGGGCCATCCCTGGCGCGGCAACGTCACCTTCGAGATCAAGTACGACAAGGCGGCCGCGCAGAAGCTGATGCAGGAGGCTGGCTACGGCCCGAACAAGAAGCTCGAGGTCAAGACGCAGACGTCGGCGTCGGGCTCGGGCCAGATGCAGCCGCTGCCGATGAACGAATATCTGCAGCAGGCACTGGCCGAGTGCTATTTCGACGTCAAGCTCGACGTCATCGAGTGGAACACGCTGTTCACCAACTGGCGCCGCGGCGCCAAGGATCCGTCCGCCAACGGCGCCAGCGCCACCAACGTCACCTACGCGGCGATGGACCCCTTCTTTGCGCTGGTGCGCTTCCTGCAGTCCTCGATGGCGCCGCCGGTCTCCAACAACTGGGGTTTCATCAACAACCCGAAGTTCGATGAGCTGGTGAAGAAGGCGCGCCAGACTTTCGATCCGGCCGAGCGCGACAAGGCGCTGGCGGAGCTGCATGCGGCGTCGGTCGATGACGCGGCGTTCCTCTACGTGGCGCACGACGTCGGCCCGCGCGCGATGAGCCCGAAGGTGAAGGGCGTGGTGCAGCCGAAGAGCTGGTTCATCGACTTCTCGCCGATCTCGGTGGAGTAGCCGTTCGCGTGGTGGAGTATTTGTCCACGTTCGCAGGCTGATCTCGCCGCTTGCCCCGCTGCGCTCCCTCCCCCCTTGTGGGGGAGGGGTGGGGAGGGGGGTACTCCGGCGGCAGTTTTTGTGTGGACCCCCACCCCCCACCCCTCCCCGCAAGGGGGAGGGGAGCTTTCTTGGTGCCGCTTGTATCTCGCGACTCTCCGCCGATGAGGAGAGGCTTATGAAGGTGACTCGTGCTCTCTTATGCTGCCAGGCGGATGGTCTATGCGATCCCGATCATCATCGGCGTCGCGCTCGTCTGCTTCATGCTCGTTCACATCACGCCGGGTGATCCGCTCGTTGCGGTGCTGCCGGCCGACGCGTCGCAGGAGCTGGCACAGCAGCTGCGCGTGGCCTATGGCTTCGACAAGCCGCTGCCGGTGCAGTTCGGGCTGTGGTTGTGGCGCGCCGTCAATGGCGATCTCGGCAGCTCGATCGCCACCGGCCGTCCCGTGCTCGCCGAGGTGCTGCGCGCAGTCTCCAACACCGTGACCCTGGCGATCGCAGCCGCCATCATCGGATTCTCGCTCGGCCTGTTCTTCGGCCTCGTCGCCGGCTATTTCCGCGACAGCTGGATCGACAAGGTGGCGACGTCCATTGCGATCGCCGGCGTATCGCTGCCGCACTATTGGCTCGGCATGGTGCTCGTCATCATCTTCTCGGTCGAGCTGAACTGGCTGCCTGCGGTTGGCGCCGGTCCGTCCGGCTCGGGCGCATGGTCGTGGGACTGGGCCCATATCCGCTTCCTGGTCCTGCCCGCGATCACCACCTCGGTGATTCCGATGGGCATCATCACGCGCACCGTGCGCGCGCTGACCGGCGACATCCTCAGCCAGGATTTCGTCGAGGCGCTGCGCGCGAAGGGCCTGCGCGAAACCCAGGTGTTCCGCCACGTGCTGAAGAATGCCGCGCCGACCGCCCTGGCGGTCATGGGCCTGCAGCTCGGCTACATGCTGGGCGGATCGATCCTGATCGAGACTGTGTTCTCGTGGCCCGGCTCGGGTCTGCTGTTGAACTCGGCGATCTTCCAGCGTGACCTGCCGCTCTTGCAGGGCACGATCCTGGTGCTGGCGATGTTCTTCGTCATCCTCAATCTCGTGGTCGACATCGCGCAGGCCGCGATCGATCCGCGCATCAAGCGAGGCTAACGATGAGCGTCAGTACCCCCGGCGCCCTCAACGACGCCTCGCTGCAGGCCGCGCCGATCGCGAACGCACGCGGCTATTGGGCGACCGTCGGTCGCCGGATCGTCCGCGACAAGCTCAGCATGGTCTGCGTCGCGATCCTGCTGCTGATCTTTCTCTCCGCGCTGCTCGCGCCCTATCTGCATCTCGCGGATCCCTATCAGGGCTCGATGATTCGGCGCCTGCGCCACATCGGCACGCCGAACTATCCGCTCGGCACCGACGAGCTGGGACGCGACATGCTGGCGCGGCTGATCTATGGCGGCCGGCTGTCGCTGCTGATCGGCATCTCGCCGGTCATTCTCGCCTTCGGCATCGGCACGATGCTCGGCCTCGTCGCCGGCTATGTCGGCGGCTGGGTCAACACCGCGATCATGCGCACCATCGACGTGTTCTACGCCTTCCCCTCGGTGCTGCTGGCGATCGCGATCTCCGGCGCGCTCGGCGCAGGGATCACCAACTCCATCGTGTCGCTGACCATCGTGTTCGTGCCGCAGATCACCCGCGTCGCCGAGAGCGTCACGACGGGCGTGCGCAATCGCGATTTCGTCGAGGCCGCGCGCGCCTCGGGCGCGAACGCGTTCACGATCATGCGCGCGCACATGCTCGGCAACGTGCTCGGACCGATCTTCGTCTATGCGACGGGGCTGATCTCGGTGTCGATGATCCTCGCGGCCGGTCTTTCGTTCCTTGGTCTCGGCACCAAGCCGCCGGAGCCGGAATGGGGCTTGATGCTGAACACCTTGCGTACGGCGATCTACGTCAATCCCTGGGTGGCGGCGCTGCCGGGCGTGATGATCTTCGCTGTCTCCATCTGCTTCAACCTGCTCAGCGACGGCCTGCGCAGCGCGATGGACATCCGGAGCTGAGAGGCATGAATGAAGCATCGGAAGTCACCGGACTGCAGCCGATCGAGGACCTCGGCGGCAAGGCGCAGCCGCTGCTGCGGGTCGATGGCCTGACGAAACACTTCCCGGTCCGTGGCGGCCTGTTCGGTGTGCGCAAGACGGTGCGCGCCGTCGACGACGTCTCGTTCGTCATCGGCAAGGGCGAGACGGTCGGCATCGTCGGCGAGTCCGGCTGCGGCAAGTCCACCACGGCGCGGCTCCTGATGCATCTGATGGACCGCGATGCCGGCGAGATCATCTTCGACGGCCGGCAGGTCGGCCACGAGATGTCGTTGCGCGAGCTCAGGCGCGGCATGCAGATGGTGTTCCAGGACTCCTATGCCTCGCTCAATCCGCGGCTGACGATCGAGGAGTCGATTGCATTCGGGCCGAAGGTGCACGGCATGACCGACACTGCGGCGCGTGCGCTGGCGCGCGAGCTGCTCGGCAAGGTCGGCCTGAGGCCCGAAACCTTCGCCAACCGTTATCCGCACGAGATCTCCGGTGGCCAGCGCCAGCGCGTCAACATCGCCCGCGCGCTCGCGCTGTCGCCGCGGCTGGTGATCCTCGACGAGGCGGTGTCGGCACTCGACAAGTCGGTCGAGGCGCAGGTGCTGAACCTGCTGATGGACCTGAAGCGCGAGTTCGGCCTGACGTATCTATTCATCAGCCACGACCTCAACGTCATCAACTACATCTCCGACCGCGTGCTGGTGATGTATCTCGGCGAGGTCGTCGAGCTCGGTCCGGTCGAGGAGGTCTGGGCCAGGCCGGCGCATCCCTATACACGGGCGCTGCTGGCGGCGATGCCGTCCTCCGATCCCGACAGGCGCACGGAGGAGCCGCCGCTGTCTGGGGATCCACCCAACCCGATCGATCCGCCCGCCGGCTGCCGCTTCCACACCCGCTGTCCATTTGCCGAGGCGCCATGCGCGAATGTCGCGCCAAGATTGACGGAGCTGGATACAATGGGCCATCAGGCCGCCTGCCACATGGCGATCCCAGGCTCGGGACACAGCCGGGCGCCGGCCGCCTGACGGGCAGACACCAGCAGTGAGAAGCGGAATGACCAGACCCACGCCCCAGCAAGTCAGTGCCATCGCGGAGGCCTCCGGCCTGCCGGTCGACAAGGAGGTTGCCACCCGCATCGCCGACTCGATCGGACCGGCCTTCGACAACTTCGCCGCGGTTGCCGGTACACTCCCATTCGACCTGGAGCCGGCGAGCTACGTCCTGGCGCAGACGCTGAAGGTGGGCCGATGAGCACCGAACCTGCCTTGATGACCCTGACCGACGTCGCGAAGGCGATTGCGGACAGGAAGCTCTCTTCGGTCGAGGTGACGCGCTCCTGCCTGCATCGCATCGCGCAGTGGCAGCCGAAGCTGAACGCCTTCATGGCGATCGAATCCGAGCCGGCGCTGAAGGCCGCCGCCGAAGCCGATGCAGCGCTCGCCAAGGACGGCCCCAAGGGCCCGCTGCACGGCGTTCCGCTTGCGCACAAGGACATGTATTACAAGGCCGGCCACATCTCGACCTGCGGCTCGCTGATTCGGCGCGACTTCGTCGCAACGACGACCTCGACCGCGCTGCAGCGGCTGAAGGATGCCGGTTCGATCCGGCTCGGCACCCTGCAGATGGCCGAATTCGCCTATGGCCCGACGGGACACAACGCGCATTACGGTCCGGTGCACAATCCCTGGAAGCTCGGCTACGTCACCGGTGGCTCGTCGTCCGGCTCCGGCTCGGCGGTCGGCGCGCGCCTGACCTTCGCGGCACTCGGCTCCGATACCGGCGGCTCGATCCGCATGCCCGCGAATTTCTGCGGCGTCACCGGCCTGAAGGTGACCTGGGGCCGCGTCAGCCGCGCCGGTGCGATGCCGCTGTCGCAGTCGCTCGACACGGTCGGGCCGCTGGCGCAGACCGCGGAGGATTGTGCGCTGATCCTTGGGCTGATGGCTGGTCCCGATTCCGAGGATCCTACCGCCAGCGCGGCACCCGTGCCGGACTATGTCGCCGCCACCCAGGCCTCGATCAAGGGTCTCAGGATCGGCGTGCCCAAGGCGTTCTATGTCGACGACCTCGATCCTGAGGTGGCGCGCTGTCTCGATGCGACGATCGCGGTGCTGAAGACCGAGGGCGCCGATGTGGTTCAGGTCGAGCTGCCGGATCAGCGCCAGCTCACCGCAGCCTGCCAGCTCGTGCTAGCGGTCGAGGCGGCCGCCTTCCACAAGCGCTGGATGATCGAGCGTCCGCAGGACTATGGCCCGCAGGTGCTGATGCGGCTGCAGAACGCTCTGGCCGTCTCCGGCGTCGCCTATCTCGAAGCGCTGCGTTGGCGCGGTGCGGCGCTGGCGGCGCATGTCGCGGCAACCTCTGGCGTCGATGCCGTGATCGCGCCGGTGTCGCCGCTGGTGACGCCCTCGATCGCCGAGAGCGATGTCGGCGGCGCGCCGGGTGCGGAAGCTGTGATCCAGCGCATCACCCGCTTCACCCGCCCGGTGAACTATCTCGGCCTGCCGTCGCTGGCGATCCCGACCGGCTTCACGTCGACGGGGCTTCCTGTCGGCATGCAACTGATCGGCCGCTCCTTCGATGAGGCTACGATTCTGACCATCGGCGCCGCCTTCCAGCGCGCGACTGATTTCCACGCCAGGGTGCCGACGCTGCCATGAGGGAGACCTGTGCATACCGTCCGACGGTCTCACCCTCCCCTGGAGGGGGAGGGTCGATTGCGCATCTCATGCGCAATCGGGGTGGGGTGACGGTCTCTCCCCTTGGAAGCAAGTCCATGGAGGGGCTGTCACCCCACCCCGTCTCGCATTCCGCTGCGCTTCATGCGAGCCGACCCTCCCCCTCCAGGGGAGGGTCGCAGCTCACTTCGCAATTGGCCACGGTGTTCCTGACGGCAAGGTGAGATAGCCTCCCCATGACCAACCTCGTCGAGATCGACAATCTCACCATCCGCTTCACCGGCGAGCGCACCGTGCATGCGGTGAACGATGTCAGCCTGTCGCTCGGCGATGGCGAGGTGCTCGGCCTGCTCGGCGAGTCCGGCTCGGGCAAGAGCGTGACCATGCGGGCGCTGATGCGGCTGTTGCCGAACAAGCGGACGCAGATCTCCGGCAGTGTCAAGGTGCTGGGCCGCGACGTGCTGGCGATGAACGACGACGAGCTGTCGCAGTTTCGCGGCCGCTCCGTGTCGATGATCTTCCAGGAGCCGGGGCTTGCGCTCGATCCGGTCTACACCATCGGCCGGCAGATCGCCGAGACCGTCATGCGGCACGAGGGCAGGAGTTTTGCGGAAGCGCAGGCGCGGGCGCTGGAGATGCTCGACGTCGTCAGGATTCCCTCGGCGAAGCGTCGCCTGGAGTCCTATCCGCACGAGATGTCCGGCGGCATGCGCCAGCGCGCGATGATCGCGCTGGCGCTGGCGTGCCGGCCGAAAGTGCTGCTGGCCGACGAGCCGACCACCGCACTCGACGCCACCGTCCAGATCCAGATCCTGCTGCTGTTGCGCGAACTGCAGCGCGAGTTCGGCATGTCCGTCATCTTCGTCACCCACGACATCGGCGTCGCGATCGAGATCTGCGACCGCCTCGCCGTGATGTATGCCGGAGAGATCGTGGAGCAGGGCAGCTTGCGCGAAATCGTGCGCCAACCCGTGCACCCCTATGCGCGCGGCCTGCTGGCTTCGACGATCCATGGTGCCAGGCGCGGCGAGCGGCTGCAGACCATTCCGGGCACGCCACCCTCGCTCGACCGGGCGCCGCGGAGCTGCTCGTTCGCACCGCGCTGCGGCCTGGCGCAGCCGCGCTGCTCGGAGGCGATGCCGCCGAACATTGCGCTCGGACCACAGCGGCTGGCGCGCTGCGTCCTGGCCGAGGCGCCGGCAAGTGTGGCGGCAACGTAACGGTTCGCCCGAAACGCGCTCCTCACCGGCCGAAACCGTCCATCGCGTGTCGAAGCGTCGCAACGGCCTCGCTAAGGTGCTGCCACGCGTGGGACCGATCGTCCGCGCTGGATGAGGACACGCCATGCACGTATCGAACGAAGGTATCCTGGTCATTCTGTTCGTTGGCCTGGTTGCAGGCTGGCTGGCCGGCAAGATCGTCCGCGGCACCGGCTTCGGGCTGGTCGGCGACATCGTGATCGGCGTGCTCGGCGCCTTGGTCGCAAGCCTGATCTTCCCGCGGCTTGGCGTCCGGATCGGCACCGGCCTCGTGTCGGAAATCGTCTATTCCGCGCTCGGCGCCATCATTCTCCTGCTGGTGGTGCGGCTGGTGCGGACCGGCGGGCGGCTCTAGGACTTGCGATCCGGCGTGGCTGAACGTTTGCACCGCGCCACGCGACATACCCCAGCACATAGCTAATTTACGCTAAAGTGAGCATCGTTGGACGCTCACCGCGGGAATCAGTATATTTCGCCTTGTTTGCCGCCAGTTTGTGCTTTTGGTCGGCGGCCACGTAGCTCATTTGATCAATTGAAGAGATGGTGGTGATGGCGGCTGCACCTCACGTGAGGCAATCCGAGCTCAGCGATGCCTTGCGCGGTTGCCGTAGCGCCTTCATCGGCGTCGGGGTGATGAGCTGCATCATCAACCTGCTGTATCTCACCGGCTCGATCTTCATGCTCGAGGTCTACGATCGGGTGCTGCCGAGCCGGTCCGTGCCGACGCTGATCGGCCTGATCATCATCGCCGCGGGGCTTTACGCCGCCCAGGGCGCGCTCGACATGATCCGTAGCCGCATTCTCGGGCGGATCGGCACCGCGCTGGACGAGAGCCTGAACGCGCGGGTGTTCGACACCGTGGTGCGGCTGCCGCTGTCCGCCGGCGGCCGCAACGAGGGCCTGCAGCCGCTGCGCGACCTCGATAACATCAGGAGCTTTCTCGGCAGCCAGGGGCCGGGCGCGTTCTTCGATCTGCCGTGGCTGCCGCTGTATCTGGCGATCTGCTTCGCTTTTCACGTGATGCTCGGCGTTACCGCGCTGGCCGGCGCCATCATCCTCGTCGCCCTGACGCTGATCACCGAATTCCTCACCCGCACGCCGGCCAAGGAGGCGATGGGGCTCGCCGCCCGCCGCAACGATCTCGCCACCTCAAGTCGCCGCAACGCCGAGGTCCTGGTCGCGATGGGCATGACCGGGCGCATGCTGTCGCGCTGGAGCGAGACCAACGAAAAATATCTCGCCGGCAACCAGCGCGCCAGCGACGTCGCCGGCGGCCTCGGCGCCATCGCCAAGGTGCTGCGCATGATGCTGCAGTCCGCGGTGCTCGCGGTCGGCGCCTATCTCGTGATCCATCAGGAGGCGACCGCGGGCATCATCATCGCCGGCTCGATCCTGAGCGCGCGGGCGCTGGCGCCCGTCGATCTCGCGATCGCACATTGGAAGAGCTTCGTTGCCGCGCGCCAGAGCTGGCGCCGTCTCAGCCATCTGTTGCAGACGATGCCGCAGCGACCGGCGCCGACCCTGCTGCAGCCGCCGGTCGGCAAGCTCTCGGTCGAGGCCATCTCGATCGTCGCGCCGGGGGACCAGAAGGCGATCGTGCAGGACGTGAGCTTCGCGTTGTCGGCCGGCAATGGCCTCGGCATCATCGGTCCGAGCGCGTCGGGCAAGTCGTCGCTGGTGCGGGCGCTGGTCGGTGTCTGGCGTCCGGTGCGCGGCCATGTCCGGCTCGATGGTGCGGCGCTCGACCAATGGTCGACGGACGAGCTCGGCCGTCACATCGGCTATCTGCCGCAGGATGTCGAATTGTTCGCAGGCTCCGTCGCGCAGAACATCTGCCGTTTCGATCCGCAGGCCTCCGCCGACGGCATCATCGCCGCCGCCAAGGAAGCCGGCGTGCACGACATGATCATCAAGATGCGCGACGGCTATGACACAGAGATCGGCGAGCAGGGTGCCGCGCTGTCGGCAGGCCAGGCGCAGCGCGTGGCGCTGGCGCGCGCGCTCTATGGCAATCCGTTCCTGATCGTGCTCGACGAGCCCAACTCCAATCTCGATACCGAAGGCGACGAGGCGCTGTCACGCGCGGTGCGCTCAGCGCGGGCGCGCGGCGCGATCGTGGTCGTCGTCGCGCACCGGCCGATCGGCATCGAGGCGGTCGACCAGGTGCTGGTCATGAAGGACGGCCGTGCCCAGGCGTTCGGTCCGAAGGAGACGGTGCTGGCGCAGGTGCTGCAGCCGCGTGCGCCGTCGCCGATCAAGATCGTCTCGGAAGCCGGAGTGGCAAAGCCATGAGCAGTCAGGTCGTTGCCGGTCCACTTCCTGGCGGCCGCAAGACGGAGAGCGTGCGCGAGTCGATCCGCCGCCACCTGCTGATCGGCATGGGCGTCGTCGTTGCGGTCGCCGGCGGGCTTGGCGGCTGGGCCGCGACGCAGCAGATTTCCGGCGCGTTGATCGCGCCCGGCCAGATCGTGGTCGAATCCAACGTCAAGAAGGTGCAGCATCCGACCGGCGGCGTGGTCGGCGAGCTTCGGGCGCGCGACGGCGACGTCGTCAAGTCCGGCGACATCGTGGTGCGGCTCGACGACACCGTGACCAAGGCAAGTCTCGCCATCGTCACCAAGAACCTCGATGCGCTGCAGGCGCGCGCCGCCCGGCTGGAGGCCGAGCAGCGCGGCTGGGCCAAGATCCTGTTTCCGCCGCAGTTACTGCAGCGCATCAGCGATCCCGAGGTCAAGAGCCTGACGGCGAGCGAGACCAAGCTGTTCGAGGTCCGTGTCAACGGCCGGATCGGCCAGAAAGCGCAATTGCGCGAGCGTGTCACCCAACTGAACGAGGAGATCGAGGGACTCGCGGCGCAGGTCAGCGCCAAGGACCAGGAGATCGCGCTGGTCCAGAAGGAGCTCGACGGCGTGCGCCAGCTCTATGAGCAGCATCTGGTGCAGCTGTCGCGCCTGACCACCTTGGAGCGCGACGCCGCCCGCCTCAACGGCGAGCGCGCGCAATTCATCGCCGCGCGTGCCCAGGCCAAGGGCAAGATCAGCGAGACCGAGCTGCAGATCATCCAGGTCGACAAGGACATGGTCAGCGAGGTGTCCAAGGATCTGCGCGAGACCACCGACAAGATCGGCGAGTTCGTCGAGCGCAAGGTCACCGCCGAGGACCAGCTTCGCCGCGTCGACATCCGCGCGCCGCAGGACGGCATGGTGCTGCAGTCGAGCGTCCATACCGTCGGCGGCGTCATCACCGCCGGCGACACCATCATGCTGATCGTGCCGCAGAGCGACGATCTCCAGGTCGAGGCCAAGGTCAATCCGCAGGACATCGACAAGCTGCAGGTTGGCCAGAAGACGTTGCTGCGGCTGTCCGCCTTCAACCAGCGCACCACGCCGGAGCTGAACGGCGTCGTCAGCCGCGTCTCGCCCGACGTCACCACCGACCAGCGCACCGGCCAGAGCTATTACACCATCCGCGTCTCGATGCCGCCCGAGGAGATCGCGAGGCTCGGCGACGTCAAGCTGATTCCGGGCATGCCGGTCGAGGCATTCGTGCAGACCGGCGACCGCACTGTCATTTCCTACCTGATGAAGCCGCTGCACGACCAGCTGATGCGTGCGTTCCGGGAGAAGTGAGGGGCCCGGCTGCCGTCCCTGCGGAGACCGCGGGCAGCGCTCCAATCTCGCTGTCATCCCCGCGAACGCGGGGATCCATAACCACAGGGAGCAGTCGTGGCGCGAGATGCTCGTGACGTCTCGCGTCGCGCCCCATTTCTGCTGCGGAGTTTGGGTCCCGGGTCGGCGCCCGCCGACGCTGCGCGTCATCGGGCTTGCCCGGGACGACAGCGGTTTATTCGTCGAGTTTCTTGAGTAACAGCTCCAGCGCGCTCTTCGCGAACAGCTGCATGTTGGCAAAACGGTCGCTGTGGCCGCTCTCCAGAGTGACGACTGCGGTCGCGGGCCCCGCAACAGCGAAGCACGCATGTCCCGCCGCGTCGCCATAGCGATTGCCGGCAGGACCCGCGGCACCGGTCTCCGACACTCCCCAATCAGTCGCAAAGCGCGTCCTGATCTGCCGCGCCAGCAGCTCCGCATAAGGCTCCGACGCCGAGCGGATGCCCTTCATCGCCTCGTCCGGAATGTCCATCAGCACGCGGCGGGCGTCGCGCGTATAGACCACGGCGCCGCCGAGGAAATAGGCGGATGCGCCGGGCACCGCGAGCAGCGCCGCCGCGATCAGGCCGCCGGCGGAGGATTCCGCAACGGCAATGGTCTGCTTTTTGGCGATCAGCCGCGCCGCGACCTTCTCGGCGACAGCGATGAGGTGCTGCATGGCGGTCATCCTTCGGCAGCGTCGACACCCGCCGCTGCCGGCTGCTGTTCATTCCCCACCATCATGCGCCGAAAGCGCGCGCCAAGGAAGGCGCTGCCCCTCGCAGCGATCACGCAATGATCGGCTCGCGCGCCGCGACGGCCTGGCGGCCGCCGCGATAGACGGTCATCGCTGCGATGATACCGAGCACGGCGGCGCACATCAGCCAGTAGCCGGGCGAGGCCTTGTCGCCGGTCTTGTTGATGAGCCAGGTCGATACCGCCGGCGTCGCGGTGCCGAACAGCCCAGCCGCCAGCGCAAAGGCGATCGAGAAGCAGGTGGTGCGGACATGCGCAGGCACGATCTCGACCAGGCAGCCCAGCATGGTGCCGCTATAGACGCCGAAATAGAAGGAGAACAGCATTTCGACCGCGAGCAGCTTGCCGAAGCTCGGCGCCGCCGCGAGCCAGTGCAAGGCGGGATAGGCGGTCAGCAACGCCAGAGCCGCGATGGTCACCAGCACCGGCTTGCGTCCGATCCGATCCGACACCGCGCCGCCGACCGGATTCCATAAGAAGTTGGTCACGGCGACCAGCAAAGTGACGAGCAGTGAATCCGCCGCCGACAGCTTCAGTTCCTTGCCGAAACCGGGACCGTAGACGGTGATGAAGTAGAACATCGTCGTGGTCAGCACCGCGATCATCATGCCGAGGATCACGATGCGCCAGTTCTCCAGCGCCGAGGCGAATACTTCGCGCGCGGTCGGGTGCTTCTTCATCGCGAGGAAGGCCGGCGTCTCCTCCAGCGTGCGGCGCAGGAAAAAGATCAGCGGAATGATCAGGCAGCCGATGAAGAAGGGAATGCGCCAGCCCCAGGCGGCCACCATGTCCGCCGGCATGGCCTGGTTGAGCACGTAGCCGATGACCGACGCGACGAAGATCGCGACCTGCTGGCTGGACGACTGGAACGAGGTGTAGAGGCCGCGATTGCCGGGCGTGGAGATCTCGGACAGATAGACCGACACGCCGCCGAGCTCGACACCGGCCGAGAAGCCCTGCAACAGCCGCCCGAGCAGCACGATGATCGGGGCCGCGATGCCGATCGTCGCATAGGTCGGGCAGAATGCGATGACGATCGTGCCGATCGCCATGATGCCGAGCGTCACGATCAGGCCCTGGCGCCGGCCGATCTTGTCGACATAGGCGCCGAGCACGATGGCGCCGACCGGTCGCATCAGGGCGCCGAGCCAGAACACGCCATAGGCATTGAGCAGAGATGCAGTCTCGTTCTCCGATGGGAAGAACGCCTTGGCGATGATCGGGGCGTAGAAGCCGAACAGGAAGAAGTCGAACTGCTCGAGGAAATTGCCGCTGGTGGCGCGCAGGATCGCGCCGATGCGCGAATGGATCGTAGCCGGCTGCGGGATTGACGTTGAGGACACGCGGGGAAACTCCTACCGTCGAGAGGCTCGTGCGGAGGATTTCTACGCCGGCCGAGGGGAAAGGTGCGACAATCTGCCACGCCAAGCCCTGGCGGCCAATAGCTTTGCGCTCAAGGCGCCCTAGGCCTGAACAGAATTGCCGGCGGCCGACTTCTGCTGCATTGCACCCTTCAGCCATTGCCGGAACGCCTTCAGCTTCGGCGGATCGGTCCGGCCCTCCGGCGTCACCAGATAGAACCCGGCATCGCTCGGCAGCGTCATCTTGAACGGCACCACCAGCCGGCCCTTGGCGATGTCGTCCTGGACGTAGGCCGTACGCCCGATCGCGACGCCGAGCCCGTCGATCGCGGCCTGAACGGTCATCAGCGACAGGTCGAAGCTCAGCCGACCCTGCCTCGACATCTCCACCGGCAGACCCGCCGCGGTCAGCCATAGCCGCCAGTCGTCGTCATAGCCGCCGCTGACCTGCAGCAGCGTGTGATGTGCGAGGTCCTCCGGACAGCGTAGTGGCTTGTCGCCCTGCAGCAGCGCCGGGCTGCACACCGGAAACAGCTCGTCGGCCATCAGCCACTCCGCCCGCACGCCCGGCCAATGGCCACGGCCATAGCGGATCGCGGCGTCGACGTCGTCCTTGCGAAAATCGACCAGGCCGGTCGACGTCGTGATCCGCACGTCGATGCCGGGATGGGCCTCCTGAAAGGCCGTCAGCCGCGGCAGCAGCCATTTGGCGGCCAGCGAGGCGATGGTGGAAACCGTCAGCACCTTGGCGTTGTCCTTGCGGACCAGCCGTTCCGTTGCCAGCCGGAGATCGTCGAACGCGGCGCGCACCAGCGGGAGATAGTCGCGGGCCTGCGGCGTCAGCGCCAGGCTACGGTTCTGGCGGACGAAGAGGCGCAGCCCGAGCTCGTCCTCCAAGCGCTTGATCTGATGGCTGATTGCGGTCTGCGTCACGTTCAGCTCGGAGGCCGCGCGGGTGAAGCTCAGATGCCGCGCCGCAGCCTCGAACGCCCGCAATCCATTCAGCGACGGCAGTCGGGCCATTCACGGCCTCCCCGGTTCATGACGTTATTTCATCCGAAACGGTAGTAAATGTCGTTTGTGGATGAAGCGCAAGCGCTCGATATTGCAGCCTCAAGGAATTTTCAGGAGGCCTTCATGTCCATCTACGTCTCCTCGTCAATGACGAAACATCATGGCCCGGGGTTCTGGTCCGGCGTCGTGGAGCTGCTCGCCGCCTGGCGCTTCCGCTACCGCACGCGGCACGAGCTGGCGCAATGGTCGGAGCGCGACCTGCACGACCTCGGTCTGTCCCGCAGCGATATCGCCGCCGAGATCGACAAGCCGTTCTGGCGGGGTTGATCCCCCTTACTCATCCCGCCGCGCCGGTGCCGCTCCGCAAAGGAGGGCGCCGGCAAGCTTCCCGGTTGGAGCCGCGCATGCCGACGCCCGCCATTGCCGATCTCGCTGCCGGCTCCAACATCATTCACACGCGGCGTGGCGAGGAGGTGCGCCTGCGCTTCGTCACATCTGACGACGCCGAGGCGCTGCAGAGCTATGTCCGGTCCTTGAGCCAACGCTCGCGCCACAAGCGTTTCCTCGGCGCACTCAACGAGCTGCCAAAGGCGGTGCTCGAGGATTTCGTCGCGCTCGGCCGCAACGACCGCTACAGCCTGATCGCGACGATGGACCATGAAGGTGTCGAAGCCATCGTGGCCGAGGCGCGCTACGCATTCGATCGCGGCGTCGGTCGTGTCGAGTTTGGCCTGTCGGTCCATGACCGCTGGCAAGGCCACGGCATCGGCCCGGCGCTCATCGCGAATCTGGAAGGACGCGCGCTCGCGTTGGGTGGCGTGACCCTCTCGGGCGATGCGCTGCGTACCAACGACGTAATGATTGCATTGGCCCGCAAGGCCGGTTTCACGATCAAGCCGCATGCGGACGATTGGACCCTGGTGCGGTTCGAGAAGGGTCTAAGCGGAGTGGTGACTCATTCAGTGGGGCCAGATTTGCGCGTGGTCGGTCGCGCGCCGCAAGTCGCCACGTCCGAGATCAAATGACGTCATGCCTGCGAAGGCGGGGCATCCCGTACGCCGCGGCCTCACCGTGTCACCAGCTGTCAGTTGCGTGTACTGGATCGCCCGGTCGAGCCGGGCGATCACAGTTGCTATGAGGCGACCACCGATCCGCGTCATTGCGAGCGCAAGCGAAGCAATCCAGAGTCCTTGCTCCGCCCTGGATTCTTCGCTTCGCTCGCAATGACGGTGATCGTGGTGCGTCTTTGCCCACGTCATACGGAACATCAACTTCTCAAAACGTCTCCACCCACGGCCGCAGCTCCATCTCCCAGCTCCAGGCACTCCGTGGCTGCTGCAGCACGCTCCAATAACTTGCGGCGATGGCATCCGGATCGAGCATCGAATTCGGGCGCTCCGCGGCTTCCTGACGCTCTGCGCTCTTGATCGCGCCGTCGATGACGAAATGCGCGACGTGGATGCCCTGCGGCGACAGTTCGCGCGCCATGCTCTGGGCGAGGCCGCGCAGCGCGAACTTGCCCATCGCGAACGGCGCCGACTGGGCGTAGCCCTTCACGCTGGCGGAGGCGCCGGTGAACAGGATGGCGCCGTGCTTGTTCGGCAGCATGCGCTGTGCCGCCTGCTGCGCCACCAGGAAGCCGCCGAAGGCGCTGACGGCAATCGACTGCTGCACGTCGGCCGGCACGAGATCGGTGAGCGCTCCGCGCGCCCGCGCGCTGGCATTGTAGACCACGAGATCAGGCGCGCCGATCTCGCGCTCGACGATGCCGAACAGCCGCTCGACCTCCTCCGGATTGGTCGCATCGCAGGGGTAGGCGCGGGCGCCGGTTTCGTTGCAGAGCGCGCCGAGCTTCTCGATCTTGCGGGCGGCAAGCGCCACGCGGATCTTCTCGCGCGCGAACAGCCTCGCCAGCGAGGCCGAGAGCCCCTCGCCGGCACCGACGATGAGGGCGATCTTGTAGGCAGGGATGTCCATGGGCATGTCCTTGGGCCAAAGCGTCCGCAGACATCAAGCTAGTGCACCGGCGGCCGACTTCCTACGGCTCGTCCCCACATTTTTGCCGCGCGTCCTCAGGTGGGACGCGGCTGCAATCCAGCGAGGCAGCCGATCTCCTCCAGCACGACATCGAGCCGGCTGCGATCGTGCAGGAAAGCGTATTTGCCGCGGAGCATCGCCAGCGAGCGCGCGTGATATTTCTGCGGCTTCTGCATCCATGTGAAGTCGCCGAACTGGACGCGGAAGACGCTGCGGTTCTCGGCCAGCGCCTGCTCGTTGGCGAGCGTCCATGGCATGAACAGCGCGCCGACCTGGCGGGTCAGGATCGGCATCAAGGTCAGTGATAGTTCCGGCCACAGCTCGAACTCACCTTCGGCGCGCGGCCATAGCATGCGGTGGATCCAGGCCAGCACATGCGGCGCGCGGCCTTCGATCAGGGCGCCGGCCGTCGGATCGGTCCACAGCTCGTAGAGCTGGCCCCACAGTCCGAAATCGCCGTAGGCCGGACGGTGGCCGAACAGATATGGCCTGACCGAGAGATGCCGTTCGAGCAGGTCGAGCATTTCGGCAAAGCCCTGCTCGATCTGCGGCGCGTTGATCTCGTTGGAGCCGACATACCACAGCCGCTCGACCATGCGCGCGCGGATCTTCTCGGCCAGCTCGCCCAACTCGGCCTCGTCCGCCCTGGGGGTGCGGATGCGGGCGATGCGTCCGGCCGAGGCGCGCTGGTCGAGATCGCGCGCCCAGCGATAATGGAACATCCACTTGTTGCCCCACTCGTCCCCGAACTCCTCGATCAAGGCCGAGATGAAGCTCGTCAGCGCGTCGCCGGGATGAATCGTGGGTTGCGGAAAGTCGAGCTCCAGTGCGTCGATGATCGGCGTCGAGTCCTGCATCGGCACCTCGTCGGGGGCGACCACCAGCGGAATGATCGGCAGCTTGGCGTGCCGCGCGAACTCCGCCTCGCTTTCCGCATTGCGCAATATCCAGTGATGCGGGATGCCCTTGTAACGCAGATACGATCGCACCTTGACCGAATAGGGCGACATCTCCGCCCCGAAGATGCGATAAACCTCCGTCGGCTGATTGGTCATGGATCTGCTCCCGGTTCGGCGCACGCCGCTGCCTGTTGTGTATCCGATCAGGCGCAACCTGTCGAAGAGTCCATCAGAGACTTGCGGAAACGAACGAGGGCTTAACGATCATGCATCAGTTCCTGAGGCGCGATGACGTGATGACCGGCGGCGCAAGGCCGGAGCTGCTGGCGCCCGATACCACCGGGCTGAACTTCTATCGCGCCGACCCCGCGCTCGCCGATCTCCTGCGCATCCATCTGCCCGAAGCGCTGTTTCGGCACCTCGTGCCGCATCTCGACCGTCTCGGCGAGCTCGCCGGCTCCTATCTCGACGAATGCGCCCGCTTGGCTGACCGCCATGGCCCTGTGCTGCACCAGCGCGACCGCTTCGGCCGCGACGTGCAGTGGGTCGAGTACCATCCGGCCTATCGCGAGCTCGAGCGCGCCGCCTTTGGCGAGTTCGGCATTCACGCGATGTCGATCCGGAAGGGCATTCTCGGCTGGCCGACCAAGTATCCGGTCACGGCCAAGCACGCCTTCACCTACCTGTTCAACCAGGCGGAGTTCGGGCTGGGCTGTCCGATCAACGTCACCGACGGATGCGCCAAGCTGCTGGCGAGCTTCGGCAGCGACGGGCTCAAGGCCAAGTACCTCGATGGCCTGACGCAGACCGACATGAGAAAGCTGACCCAGGGCGGCCAGTTCATGACCGAGAAGGAGGGCGGCTCCGATGTCGGCACGTTGACGACGGTCGCCGTCCCGGAGGGCGACCATTGGCGCCTGCATGGCGAGAAATGGTTCTGCTCCAATGCCGATGCGAAAGTCGTGATGCTGTTGGCGCGGCCGCAAGGTGCCGAAGCGGGAACGCGCGGCGTCGGCCTGTTCCTGATGCCGCGCTTCCTCGATGACGGCAGCCAGAACCACTATCGGATCGTGCGCCTGAAGGACAAGCTCGGAACGCGCTCGATGGCCTCGGGCGAGATCAAGCTGGAGGGCGCCGTCGCCTATGCGGTCGGGAGGCTCGATCGCGGCTTCGTGCAGATGGCCGAGATGGTCAACTCGTCGCGTCTCTCCAACGGCGTCAAGTCGACGGCGCTGATGCGGCGGGCCTGGCACGACGCAATTACGGTCGCGCGCAACCGCGTGGTGTTCGGAAAACGCATCGTCGACCTGCCGCTCGGCCGGCGGCAACTGCTGAAGATCCTGCTCGCGACCGAGCAGGCGCTGTCGCTGAGCTTCCTCACCGCCGACGCGCTCGACCGTGCCGAGGCCGGCAGCCAGGATGCCGCGGCGCTGCTGCGCATTCTGACGCCGACATTGAAATTCCGCGCCACGCGCGACGCGCGCAAGGTCTGCGGCGATGCGTTGGAGATGCGCGGCGGGATCGGCTATGTCGAGGAGTTCGTGACCGCGCGGCTGCTGCGCGACGCCCATCTCGGCTCGATCTGGGAAGGCACCGGCAACATCGTCGCGCTCGATGCGCTGAAGCGCGCCGTGGGCCGGCACGGTGCGGAGGCCGCGCTGGCAGCCGACCTGCATGCGCGGCTCGACGACAGCGCCGTCGTGCCGCAGGCCTGGCGCGATCAGCTGCATCGACTCGTGGATCGTGCCGTGGGCTTTGCGCGCGAGGTCGCGGGACGCGCCGACAACGAGTCCGAAGCGCGCCGCGCCACCAGCCTGCTGTATCACGTGGCAAGCGCCGTCTCGACGACTTGGGAAAGCGGGCGCATCCACGCGATGCGCGGCGACGCGCGCAGGCTGTTGCTGGCGAAGCTCATCGTCGCGCACCGGCTGACGCCGTCCGATCCGTTCCGGCTCGCGGAAAATAGGATGGATGATGCCATCGCGACACTGCTGCTCGGCGAACGTACCGCTGACATGGAGGAGGTTGGCGAACTGCTGTCAGCGGCGTAGGCTTGCCGCGACCAACAACAAACAAGATCGGGAGAACGCCAATGAAAGCCGCCGTGCTGATGGAGGTCAACAAGCCGCTGGTGATCGAGGACATCAGTGTGCCCAAGCCGGGGCCGCGGGAAGTGCTGATCCGCACGGCGGTTGCCGGTCTCTGCCATTCCGACCTGCACTTCATCGAAGGCCTGTATCCGCATCCGCTGCCCGCCGTGCTCGGCCATGAATCGGCTGGGATCGTCGAGCAGGTCGGCGCCGACGTGACCTATGTGAAGCCGGGCGATCACGTCGTCACGTGCTTGTCCGTGTTCTGCGGCACCTGCGACAACTGCACCACGGGCCGCCCGGTGTTGTGCACCGATACGACGGTGAAGATGCCGCCCGGCGCCTCCAACCGGCTGTCATGGGGACGAAGCGAGAAGCTGCACCAGTTCCTCAACCTCTCGTCCTTCGCCGAGCAGATGCTGGTGCACGAGAACGCGATCGTGAAGATCCGCCCGGACATGCCGCTCGATCTCGCGGCGCTGATCGGCTGCGGCGTCATCACCGGCTATGGCGCGGTCGTCAACACGGCGCGGGTGCAGGCCGGCGAGACGGTGGCCGTGATCGGCTGCGGCGGCGTCGGCATGGCTGCGATCAACGGCGCCGAGATCGCGGGCGCGGGCCGCATCATCGCCATCGACACCAATCCGGCCAAGCTGCAGCTTGCGACGAAACTGGGCGCGACTGACATCATCAATCCCACTGAGGGCGACGTCGTGGCCCAGGTGCGCGAGCTCACCAAGGGCGGCGTGCACCACGCCTTCGAGGTGCTCGGGCGCAAGGAGACCGCCGAGCAGGCGTTCGCGATGCTGGCGCCGGGCGGCACCGCGACCATCGTCGGCATGATCCCGTTCGGCCAGAAGATCGAGCTGCACGGCTTCGACTTCCTGCGCGAGCGCCGCATCCAGGGCTCGTCGATGGGCTCGAACCACTTCCGCGTCGACATGCCCCGCCTCGTCGAGTTCTATCTGCGCGGCAAGCTGCATCTGGAGGACTGGATCTCCACCAAGCTGAAGCTGTCGGAGATCAACGAGGGCTTTGCCAACATGAAGGCAGGCAAGACGCTGCGCAGCGTGATCATGTTCGATGCGTGAGGTGGGTGGTCGGGTGTGAGGCAGGTGATGAGGTTCGGCGGGTCTGCCTATTAGTTACCCGTCATGCCCGGGCCTGACCCGGGCATCCAGCCTCTCTGCAAGATGGATGGCCGGGTCAAGCCCGGCCATGACGATGTAGGACGACGGCGGAATTTGGCGAGGCGTTGTTGAATAAGCCCGATCGCGAACTAGTTCGCGAACCGCGGCGGCGGGACGAAGCCGCCGAATTCGCGCTCGATCAGGTCGGCGAGCTTGAGCGGCGTGCGGTCCTCGAGGAACGGGCCGACGATCTGCACCCCGACCGGCAGGCCGTCGGCGAGTCCAAGCGGAATCGCGGTGGCGGGCAGTCCGGGCAAGGTGGCGATGCCCGGCCAGGCGAGCTGATCGGTGTAGCAATGCTCGACGCCGTCGATGCTGATGCGGCGCTGCTCCTGGTCGGGCGAATGGTCGTGCGGATAGGCCGGCGTTGGCATGATCGGGCAGATCACGGCATCGAATTGCTCGAACAGCGTTCGCCATTGCGCGCGCAGCCGCGCCCGCGCCCCGCCGGCCTGCACCCAGTCGCGATGGCTGAGCGCGATGCCGCGCAGCCGCTCGGCCGCGAGGCTCGCTGCCTCCTTCGGCAATTGCGCGGCCGCGTGACTGGCGCCGGCGTGGACCTCCGCCGGCATGGTGGCGCCGATGAAGCCGAGCAGCATGCGCATGTAGAGCCGGCTCGATGCGGCGAAGTCCGGCAGCAGCGGGCTGTCCGTCGTGACGCTCACGCCGACCCGTGCGAGGTCGGCCGTCAGCCGCTCGATCGCGCCGCGCACGGCGCTGTCGGTCGGCAGCAGCGGATCGCTCGCGACCACCAGCACGCGGAAATCCTGCAGGCGACCGTGGCGCGGCGGCGGCAGGTCGAGGCGATATGCCTTGCCGGCCTCGAGCGGGTCGGGGCCTGCGATCACATCGAGCAGCAGCGACAGATCGGCGGCCGAGCGCGCCATCGGGCCGACGACGGCGAGGTCGGCCTCGCCCGGCAGCGGCTGAAACGGCGGCGGCGTATGGCCGCGCGAGGCCACCAGGCCGTAGCTCGGCTTGTGCGCGGTGACGCCGCAATGAAACGCCGGCACCCGGAGCGAGCCGCCGATATCGGAGCCGAGCGACAGCGAGCCGTAGCCCGCCGCGAGGGCCGCGGCCGATCCGCCTGACGAACCGCCCGGCGTGCGGCCGAGATCGTAGGGATTGTTGGTGGTGCCGTAGATGTCGTTGTAGCTCTGCCAGTCGCCGAGCCCGAGCGGCACGTTGGTCTTGCCGAGCACGATGCCGCCGGCATCCTTCACGCGCGTCACCGTCAGCGCATCCTCGGCCGCGATGAAATCCCTGTGCTGCGGAAAACCCCAGGTCGTCGGCAGGCCGGCGACGTTGTAGGATTCCTTCACCGTGAGCGGAAGGCCGAGCAGGGGCCGCCGTTCGCCGCGCGCCAGCGCGGCGTCGGCGGCGTCGGCGGCAGCGAGCGCGCGCTCGAAATCGCGCACGCAGACGGCGTTGATCTCGGGGTCATGACGTTCGATGCGGTCGATGGCGAGCTTGGTCAGCTCGACCGACGAGATCTCACGATCTGCCAACGCCTTCGCCGTGTCGACGGCGGTTGCGAACGTCCATTGCGGTGCGGCCAAGGTCGATCCTCCCGGTGAGATGTTTGCCGGGAGTCCTAACCGATGCGGATGGCGATCGCTTGACCAAAATTGCGGATTCTAGCCCGGCAGCATCCGCTGCATGACACGGTCGCGATAGATGAAGACGTGCGCGAGTGCGGCGGCGACGTGAACGACGATCAGGATCAGCAGCAGCCATTCGGAGGCTTGGTGCAGCCCGTCGATGGCGCGGTTACCGGCCGGGTTGCGCGCGGCCAGCATCGGCAATGGAAACAGGTAGAAGAACGATACGCTCCAGCCGCGGAAGGAGGCGAACAGCCAGCCGGTGATGGTGCTCGCCAGCACCATCACATAGAGCATCCAGTGCACGACCTCCGAGCTCAGCCGCTGCCAGGGCGGCAGCGAGCTCTCCGGTGCGACCGGATGGGTGAGCCGCCAGACGAAGCGCACGGCGATCAATGCCAGAATGGTGAGGCCGAATGAAATGTGCAGGATCATCGGCGCGCCGGGGGGTGTATTGGCATGCAGGTCCGGCATCAGCCAGCCGATCGGATACTGGATGGCGAGCAGCGCCACCACCAGCCAGTGCAGGATCTTCGCGGGCGTGCCGTATTGCAGGCGTGGCGTCATGACGAGTTTTCCGTTGTGATCGGTCCGGCGCCATCAGCCTCGCGGCTGAGCGTTTCGCAAGACGCGGGGGTGCGGATGCTAGGCCGCTCCTATGAGAATTCCGACGCCGAGCACGATGATGCCGCCGAGCACGATCTGGAACACCGCCTGCAGGAACGGCGTGTCCATATAGCGCGCGCGGATATAGGCGATCGCCCACAGCTCGAAGAACACGACGAGGCTCGCGATCGCGGTCGCGATCCAGAACGCGTTGGTCCAGGAGTCCGGGACGAGATAGGGCATCGTGTGCCCCAGTCCGCCGAGCGTCGTCATCGCGCCGCAGACGGCGCCGCGCAGCCACGGCGAGCCGCGGCCCGTCAGCGAGCCGTCGTCGGACAGCGCCTCGGCAAAGCCCATGCTGATGCCGGCGCCGATCGAGGCGGCAAGGCCGACCAGGAAGGTCTGAAAGTTCTGATGCGTGGCGAAGGCGGCGGCGAACAGCGGCGCCAGCGTCGAGACCGAGCCGTCCATCAGGCCGGCGAGACCGGGCTGGACATATTGCAGCACGAACACGCGCCGCCGCGTCTCGTCCTCCTTGTGCCGGACGTCCGGACTGAGGATCTTGTCGGTCAGTTTCGCCGCGACCTTCTCGTGGCCCTTCTCGGCCTCGGCGAGATCGCCGAGCAGCCGGCGCACGCCGACGTCCTTGGCCTGCTCGGCCGCCTTGGCGTAGAAGCGCTCGGCCTCGAACTCCATCGTGCCGACCTCGCGGCGGATGGCGTCGAGCGACAGGTTCTTGGTCAGCCAGATCGGCCGGCGCTGCATGAAGCCCTTGACGTTCTCGCGCCGGATCGGCGGCAGGTTCTTGCCGAAGCGCTCCTCATAGAGTTCGAGCAGCATGTGGCGGTGGCCCTTCTCCTCCTCGGCCATCTGCTCGAACAGCTTGGCTGAATCCGGATAACGTTCCGCCAGATCCTCCGCGAAGCTCATATAGATACGGCCGTCTTCCTCTTCGGCCGAGATCGCGATTGCCAGGATCTCGCGCTCGGTGAGGTCGGCGAAGTTCTTCATTCCAAGGTCCCCGGATCTCTCGCTCTCAACATTCGAGTGTTTAGAACGGTTCTAAAGTCTATATGGATTTGCCGCACCGCGGTCAAACTCCGGCCGCTGATTGGTCGCGAAACCCTTCGGTGACAGCGCATTCAAGCTCCAGTCATGGAACTGCGAGGATAGTCCGTCGTTCGCGTTCCGCTCAGCCACCTAAGGAGTTCTCATGGATAGCGTCAAATATCGGCTCAACGATCCAGGGTTGGCGCCGCGCCGCACCCGGATGGATATCCCGGGCTGGGCAGGCGAACGCCAGCCACGAGCGAATGGCTCGCATGAGCAGGTCTGGCATTGCGTACCATTCTCGGAAGGTGCGCAATATGGCATCGAGCTATTTTATCCGTACGACTTCGAGCTGCACGTCACCACGCGCGACGGCAAGCTGGAGCTGTCCGGCGACTGGGGCGAGCCGCCGAGCCCGAGCCTGCAATGGCCGCCGTTCCGCAATTTTGGCGATGCCTTCTACACCTACCAGATCCTGCTCGATCTCAAGGTGCCCAACGGCTTCGCGATCCGGACCGAGCCGCATCCGCGCTTCTATACCGACCGCAGCGATACCTGCCCGATCGCGGTGCCGGCGTTGGTGCGCAATTTCTGGCCGATGCTGTTCTTCTGCGTGTTCAAGGCGCCCGCGGAAGGGCGGACGCATATCTTCCGTCCGGGCGAGCCGTTCGCTCAGGTGATCGTGATTCCGGAGGAGGCAAACTTCACGGTCGAGCCCATGACTCCGGACGAGGCGGCCGAGCGCGAGTTGCAGTCGCGCCGCATCCACGCCAGCCGTCCGGTGCTCGCCAAGGAGACCGAATGGGTGTCGAGCACCGACACGGTGTTCGACGGCACCTACCGCCACCTGCATCGCGCGGCGAAGGACAAGGCGCGCAAGTCCTGACGCTTCCGTCTTTCTCAAACGAAAGAGCGCCGACCTCACGGTCGGCGCCCCCCGAGCTTTCACCTCTCAACGATCAGTAGCGATCGTAGTACCAGTGGTGATGGTGATGATGGTGGTGGTGATGGTAGTACCGGCGCGGCACCACATAGACCCGGGGGCCGTAGCCGTACCCATAGCCAGGACCGTAGCCATAGCCGCGCCAGTAGCCATGGTGATGGTGGTGATGATGGTGGTGGTGATGGTACCACTGCGCCAGCTGCACCTTCGGTTCGGCCTCCGGCGGCGCCTGCTCGTCGAGCGCCTGCAGCACCTTGGCCGCATTCGGGATCGGCTCGAGCAGGTCGGCGTAGGAGTTGGCCTTCAGCACGTCGCTCGGGGCCGGAGCCGCTGACGCCTGCGCCGTGCCGAGCGCGCCGACAGCGGCGACCGCGCCCAACAAGCCTGCGATCTTCTTATCCATAAATCTTCTCCTGATGCGCATTGCCCGGATGCAAAAACGTCAACCCCGAATGTTCGTTCCTCGATTCGCCTAATACGTCGGAACGGCGTCCGAAATCAGGCTGTCGATTTGTTCAGGAACGTGAACAGGAGCTCATTGACTCGTTCATGTTGCTCCTGCTGCACCCAATGTCCGGCGCGATCGATCAGCTCGCACAGGATCATGTTGGTGCACACTCGGGACTGCATCGCTTCGAACACACCGGGCCGTTGGTAGATGCCCCAGTCTTGCAGGCCGGAGATGAATGCGGACGGAACGTCGATCGTGAGATCCGACCAGGTCTGCAATTCAGCGTCGAATAGACCAGACGTGCCGCAGCGGTACCATTGCAGCCCGCCCTGGAAGCCGTTTCGTTCATATTCGGCGGTATAGACCGCGAGCTCATGGTCCGGCAGCCAGCGATTCGCCGCGATCGCCGCCGCATCCGGCATCTCCTCGGCGACGGTCTCGGCCATCGTCTTGTCGAGGTCCATGACGTAGTAGGTCGGCAGCTTGGCGAGTTCGGCCGCGTCCCAGGCCTGCAGAGGAGAAGGGGCGTTGGCCGCCCAGTCTGCGCTCTTGTGATGGTAATAGGCGCGCAGGAATTCATGCAGCCCCTGCGGGGGATGATGCATGTCCGCATTGGCCTGCCGCGTCGCGTAGTACCATTGATAGTGCTTGCGCGGACGCGGCAGCGCAGCCAGTTCGCGATGCACGGGATCCTCCTGCGCCGCGAGGGGATGGCTGGCGATGTCGAACGGTGCTGCGGGTGGCCCCGGGAACGGTGCGCTCATCATCACGACCGATCGAAAGACATCGGGGCGGATCACCGCGCACCACGCCGCGACGGGGCTGCCGAAGTCGTGGCCGACGACAGACGCGACATGGCGATGGCCGAATGCATAGACCACGCCGAGCGCATCGCGCACCAGATTGGTGAAGCGAAACGGCGCGAGATCACCGTCATAGTCGGCGCTCCACCCTGTGGTGCGGCCATAGCCGCGCTGGTCCGGCGCCAGCACGTGGTAGCCGGCGGCGGCCAGCGCCGGCATCACCTTGCGCCAGCTATAGGCCAGCTCGGGAAAGCCGTGTAGCAGCAGCACACAGGGACGGCCGGGCGTCTCGAAGCCGGCTTCGAGCACGTGCATGCGCAGGCCGTTGATGCCGTCGACGAAGCGGGACCGGATCGTGGGTGGGAGGGGAAGCGGGGGAAGGGAAGTCGACATTCGAACGTCTCCTCGTCATGGCCGAGCTTGACCGGCCTGCGGGGCCGAAGCCCCTTCAGCGCGGCGAAGGCCCGGCCATCCACGTCTTCTCTTGTGCCAGCTTGAAAGACGCCGATGCCCGGCACAAGGCCGGGCATGACTGAATTTTGCGGAATGATCGCGTGCTAGGCCGCGCCCTTCTTCGGCCAGTAGCGTTCGCGCAGGTGGCGCTTGACCAGCTTGCCGGTCGGCGTGCGCGGAAGCTCCGGCTCGAAATCGATCGAGCGCGGGCACTTGATCGGCGACAGATGCTGGCGGCAGAACAGGATCAATTGCTCCTCGAACGCCTTGCCGGCGCGCGCCATGTCGTGCGGCTGCACCACCGCCTTGACCTCCTCGCCCATCTCCTCGTTCGGCACGCCGAACACGGCGACATCGGCGACGTCGGGATGCGTGATGAGGACGTCCTCGGTCTCCTGCGGGTAGATGTTCACGCCGCCGGAGATGATCATGTAGGACTTGCGGTCGGTCAGATAGAGGAAGCCGTCGGCGTCGAGATAGCCGACGTCGCCGAGCGTCGACCAGCCCTTGTCGTTGTAGGCCCGCTTCGTCTTCTCCGGATCGTTGTGATAGGAGAACACCGGCGCGTCGGCGAAATACACCGTGCCGATCTCGCCGGTCGGCAGCTCCTCGTCATTCTCGCCGAGGATCTTGATCTTGCCGACAACGGCGCGTCCGACGCTGCCACGATGCTCCAGCCACTGCTTCGAGGTGCAGACGGTGACGCCGTTGCCTTCGGAGCCGGCATAATACTCGATCAGGATCGGACCCCACCACTCGATCATCCTGGCCTTGACGTCGACCGGGCAGGGCGCAGCGGCGTGGATCGCGCTCTTCAGGGTCGACACGTCGTAGCGCTTGCGCACATCCTCCGGCAGTTTCAGCATGCGCACGAACATGGTCGGCACAAGCTGCGACTGCGTGACCTTGTACTTTTCGACCAGCTTCAGGAAGTCTTCGGCGTCGAAATGCTCCATGATGATAGAGGTGCCGCCGAGCACTGAGACCATCATGTTGAAGCGCAAGGGAGCTGCATGATAGAGCGGCGCCGGCGACAGATAGGTGCTCTCGGCATTCATGCCGCACATGTCGGCGCACAGCACGCGCAGGAACTGGTTCGGCTGATCGATCGGATTGCCTTCGAAATCCTTCTTGATGCCCTTCGGCCGTCCGGTGGTGCCCGACGAATACAGCATGTCGTAGCCGGCGACCTGGTCGGCAATCGGCGTCTTGGGCTGGGCGCCGGCCTCCTTGTCCCAGGAGCGGAAACCGGGCTCGGGCTCGTCGACCATGAAGAACAGCGGGCCGTCCGTGGCGCTCACGAGATCGCGCACCTGCTCGGCGCATTTCGGCGAGGTAATGAAGACCTTGGCGCCGCAATCCCTGATGATGTAGGCGATCTCGTCCTTGGTGAGATAGCGGCTGATCGCGGTGTAGTACAGGCCGGAGCGCTGCGCCGCCCAGGCGATTTCCATGAAAGCCAGCCGATTCTCCATCAGGAAGGCGATATGGTCGCCGGCCTTGAGCCCCAGCGCACGGAATAGATGAGCGCCCTGGTTCGAGAGCTCGTCGAGCTCACGATAGGTGATGGCCTTGCCGGTGCCGGCCATCTGATAGGCGATCTTGTCGGGATGGCTGCGGGCGTGAATGGAGGGGTGGGTCATGAGAGCTCACCGCTGATCAGGAACAAGGTGTCGTCCCGGCCTCGCGCCGGGACCCATAACCACAGGATCCTGTGGTGATAACGAGCTGCCGCAACAGCTCGCGCAAAACGTAGCGCGGTGGTTATGGGTCCCCGCGTTCGCGGGGACGACACCGTTGTTGTTGCGCGATCTACAGCCGCTCCACGATCGTCACATTCGCCATGCCGCCGCCTTCGCACATCGTCTGCAACCCATAGCGCTTGTTGCGGGCCTTCAGCGCATGCAGCAGCGTGGTCATCAGCTTGGTGCCGGAGCCGCCGAGCGGATGGCCGAGCGCGATCGCGCCGCCATTGACGTTGAGGCGGTTCGGATCGGCGCCGATGGTCTTCAGCCAGGCGGTCGGCACGGAAGCGAACGCCTCGTTGACCTCATAGAGATCGATCTCGTCGATCGACATGCCGGCCTTCTGCAGCGCGCGCTGCGTCGCCGGGAGCGGCGCCTCCAGCATGATGACGGGGTCGCCGCCCATCATGGTCATGTGATGGACGCGGGCCAGCGGCTTGACGCCGAGCGACTTCAGGCCGCGCTCGTTGACGACCATGACGCCGGACGCGCCGTCGCAGATCTGGCTGGCCGTGGCCGCCGTCAGCTTGCCGTTCTCGGCGATCAGCTTGACGCTCTTGATGCCGTCGAGGCTGACGTCGAAGCGGATGCCCTCGTCGATGTGGTGGGTGTCGGTCGAGCCGTCGGCACGGGTGATCTCGAGCGGGATGATCTCGTCCTTGAAGTGGCCTGCCTGCGTGGCGGCAATCGCGCGCTGATGGCTGTTATAGGCATATTCGTCGAGTTCATCCTTGGAGAGACCGTACTTCTCCGCCATCATTTCCGCGCCGGTGAACTGGCTGAACTGGATGTTCGGATAGCGGCTCTCGATGCCAGGGCTCTTGTAGTGCCCGAAGCCGTTCTTCGCCGGAAGCGTGGAGGAGAGACCCATCGGCACCCGGGTCATCGACTCCACGCCGGCGGCGATCACGACATCCATCGCGCCCGACATCACTGCCTGCGCGGCGAAATGCAGCGCCTGCTGCGACGAGCCGCACTGCCGGTCGATCGAGGTGCCCGGCACGCTCTCCGGCAGCTTCGAGGCCATCACCGCATTGCGCGCGATGTTGTTCGATTGCTCGCCGGTTTGCATCACGCAGCCCATGATCACGTCCTCGACCTGGTCCGGCGCGGCGCCGGAGCGATCGACCAGCGCGTCCAGCACCTTCGCCGCGAGGTCGGCCGGATGCCAGCCGGCCAGCCGTCCTCCCTTGCGGCCGCCGGCCGTGCGTGCGGCCGCGACGATGTAGGCTTCCGCCATGACGTATCCTCCCTAGACTTGGTGTTCGTGATTGGCGGCGATTTAAATGCCCGATCGAGCGTTAGTCAATCGATCAATTAACTCTTGAGATCAACTCCGGCTTCGGCTTATCTGCCTCGATCAAGCGCGAGACATGTCTTGGGACCTCAGCTTCACAACAGCGTGCCAGAGAAACTTCCCGCGGGGCGGAATGCGACGGCGGAGAAGCTGCTGGACGCCGCCAGCGAGCTGATGATCGCGAGGTCCTCGATCGAAATCTCGCTCAGCGACATCGCGCAGAAGTCCGGCTCTAATGCAGCGCTGGTGAAATATCATTTCGGCAACAAGGACGGCCTGCTGCTGGCGCTGCTCGCCCGCGACGCGGCGACCGAGGTGGCCAATCTCGAATATCTCCTGGCGCAGCCGCTGCCGCCGACGGCGAAGCTGAAGCTGCACATCAGCGGCATCATCCGCGCCTATCACCGGTTTCCCTACATGAACCGGCTGATCCATTATCTGCTGCATGAGAGCAGCGCGGAGGCGGCCGACGAAGTGTCGAAGTTCTTCGTGGCGCCGCTGCTCGATTTCCATCGCCGGCTCATCGAGGAGGGCGTCGCCAGGGGCGAGTTTCGCGCCGTCGATCCGGTGCTGTTCTACACCAGCCTGATCGGCGCCTGCGATCACCTGTTCTTCGGCCGCCACGCGATGTCGCGCGCGATCGGCGTCGGCCCGGTCACCGATGATGTCTGCCGTCAGTACATCGCCCATATGGAGGCGCTGATCTGCGGTGGAATATTGAAACGGGCGAGTGGCGAATAGGGAGTCGCGAATGGGGGAAGCCTCTATTCGCTACTCCCTATTCGCTATTCGCAAGCAAAAACGTCTAGGGAGGAAACCTGACATGCAGTTGAACAACGTTGCCGTTCTCATCACCGGCGGTGGCTCGGGTCTCGGCGCAGCTACGGCGCGCGCCATGGCGGCCAAGGGGGCCAAGGTGGCCGTGCTCGATCAGAGCCTGGAAAACGCCGAGAAGATCGCCGCCGAGATCAAGGGCGTCGCGCTGCATGCCGACGTCACCAATGAGGATCAGGTCAAGGCCGGCCTCGCCAAGGCCGAGGCGGCCCACGGCATCGCCCGCGTGCTGGTGAATTGCGCCGGCATCGGCGGCTCGCAGCGCATCGTCGGCAAGGACGGCGTCTATCCGCTCGCCAAGTTCGCGCGCATCATCAACGTCAACCTGATCGGCACCTTCAACGTGCTGCGGCTGTTTGCCGAGCGCCTCGTCACCGCCGAGCCGGTCGGCGAGGAGCGTGGCGTCATCATCAACACCGCCAGCGTCGCGGCCTATGAAGGCCAGATCGGCCAGATCGCCTATTCGGCCTCGAAGGGCGGCGTCGTCGGCCTGACCCTGCCCGCTGCGCGCGATCTCGCCAGCCAGAAAATCCGCGTCAACACCATCGCGCCCGGCCTGTTCCTGACACCGCTGCTGATGGGACTGAACGAAGAAGCGCGCAAGAGCCTGGGCGCCCAGGTGCCGCATCCGGCCCGGCTCGGCGACGCCTCCGAGTACGGTAACCTCGCCGTCCACATCGTCGAGAACCCGATGCTGAACGGCGAAACCATCCGCCTCGACGGCGCCATCCGCATGGCCCCGCGCTGACGGCAACCTCCGCCGTCGTCCCCGCGAACGCGGGGACCCATACTCCGCGGCGTCTGTGATAGGCAGACTGGCAGACGCCGCACTCTTACCAATCAAGCCGGTGGCTATGGATCCCGGCGTTCGCCGGGATGACACTGAGGGTGGAGCGCGCGCCATGTCCCAACCGCTGCTGATCGAACACGACAATGGCGTCGACCGGGTGACGCTCAATCGCCCGGAGAGCCTGAACGCGCTCGACCCGGCGCTGATCGACGCGCTCAACACTTATTTCGAAAGCCTGCAGCGCAATCGCACCACGCGAGTCGTCGTGCTCAAGGGTGCCGGCAAGAACTTCTGCGCGGGGCTCGATCTGAAGGCCGCGATGCAGCGGCGCGGCGGCGTCAATGAGCCGCCCAGCGTGACCGAGTCGCTGGACTCGCAGCGCCGCATCGCCGACATCGTGATGCTGATGCGGCGTTGCCCGCAGCCGATCATTGCGCTGGTGCAGGGCGCAGCCGCCGGCGGCGGCTTTGCGTTGGCGCTCGCGGCCGATATCCGCATCGCCAGCCGCTCGGCGCGGATGAACTGTGCCTTCATCAAGCTTGGCTTAGGGGGCTGCGACATCGGCACCAGCTATTTCCTGCCGCGCCTCGTCGGCGTCTCCGTCGCATCGGAGCTGATCCTCACCGGCCGCTTCATCGGAGCCGAGCGCGCGCTCATGGTCGGGCTGGTGTCGGAAATCGTCGAGGACGATATGCTCGAGGGCGCGGCTGCGCCCTTCGTCGATGCGATGATGACGGCCTCGCCGGTCGGACTTCGACTCTCAAAGGAATGTCTCAACATGAGCGTCGATGCGTCGTCGATCGAAGCCGTCATCGCGATGGAAGATCGCAACCAGGTGCTGTGCAGCCGCTCGGAGGATTTCAAGGAGGGCATTCAAGCCTTCCTCGAGAAGCGCAAGCCGGTCTATACCAACCGCTAGATATCAAGATCCGCAAAGGACGATATTTCGGGAGACGCAAAATGGACGGGACGGCAGCGAAGGTGTTGGAGAAGCCGGCATTCCGCAAGGTCAACTGGCTGGCGCGCGACATCGATATCGAGAGACGCGGTGACGGCGTCATCGTCATCAAATCGCGCATTCCGCTGCAGGCCTATGAGCCGCATTTGGCGGCGCCGCTCGCCCGCTGGGCTAAGGAGGCGCCGACGCGGACCTGGCTCGCGCAACGCAGCGGAGCCGAGCGGCAATGGCGCAAGCTGTCCTATGCCGAGGCCAAGCGCACCGTCGATGGGCTGACGCAGGGCCTGCTCGATTTGAAGCTGGACGGCCGCCCCGTCGCCATCCTCTCCGGCAATTCGATCGAGCATGCGCTCATCACCATGGCCGCGATGCAGGCCCGTTCGCCGGCCGCTCCGGTGTCGCCGGCCTATTCCCTGATGAGCCACGATCATCTCAAGCTCAAATATCTGTTCGGCCTCGTGAAGCCGGGCGTGGTCATGGTGCAGGACGGCCCGACCTTCGAGAAGGCGCTCAAGGCGCTCGATCTCGACGGCGTCACCGTCGTTCATGTCGCGCGTCCGTGCGAGGGCATTGCGAGCATCAGCTTCGCTGATCTCGCCGCGACGCCGGTCACCGGCGCGGTCGACGCGTCGATTGCGCAGATCACACCGGACACGGTCGGCAAGCTCCTGTTCACCTCCGGCTCGACCGGCATGCCCAAGGCGGTCATCAACACCCAGCGCATGATGTGCGCCAATGCAGCGATGATGATGCAGACGCGGCCGCGCGGGCCTGATGCGCCGATCTCGACGGTGCTCGACTGGATGCCATGGAATCACACCATGGGCGGCAATGCGCTGTTCAATCCGCTCTTGATCGAGGGCGGCACGCTCTACATCGACGACGGCCGGCCGATGCCCGGCATGTTCGACGAGACCATCCGGAACCTGCGCGAGGTGTCGCCGACCTATTACGCCAATGTGCCCGCCGGCTATGCGGCGCTGGCGGCGGCGATGGAGAAGGACGATGCGCTGTGCCGCTCCTTCTTCAAGGATCTGGGCATCATGGCCTATGGCGGCGCGCGGCTGCCGGACGATCTGTACGAGCGGATGCAGGCGCTGGCGGTCAAGACCACCGGCGAGCGCATCGTGTTCTACACCGGATGGGGCTCGACCGAGACGGCGCCGACCTCGACCGGCACCTATTGGAACACGGAGCGGGTCGGGCTCATCGGCCTGCCGTTCCCCGGCGTCGAGCTGAAGATGGTGCCGACCGGCGACAAATACGAGCTGCGCCTGCGCGGCATCAACGTGATGCCCGGCTATTTCGGCCAGCCCGAGCTGACGAAGAAGGCGTTCGACGAGGAAGGGTTCTACTGCATCGGCGATGCCGGCGTGTTCGTCGATCCCAATGACCCGGCGCAAGGCATCATCTTCGCCGGCCGCGTGGTCGAGGATTTCAAGCTCACGACAGGCACCTTCGTCCATGTCGGCTCGCTTCGCACCGATGCGATCGCAGCCGCAACGCCGGCGATCCACGATGCACTGGTGACCGGGCAGGACCGCGAATATGTCGGTCTCCTGGCCTGGCCCAATCTGCACGCCTGCCGCCAGTTGGTCGGCGATCCCAACGCGACGTTCGAGGACGTGGTGAAGCATCCGGCCGTCATCGACTGCGTCCGCCGTGGTCTCGAAGCCCATAATAAAGAGTGCGAGGGCGCGACCAGCCGGCGCATCGGCCGCGCCATGCTGATGGTCGAGCCGCCCTCGATCGACGGCCATGAGCTGACCGACAAGGGCTACATCAACCAGCGCGCCGGTCTCGAACGCCGTGCCGCGCTGGTCGAGCGGCTCTACGCGGCCGAGCCCGACAGCGACGTGATCGTGCTGTGACGACGCATTTTGAAACCGTCATTCCGGGGCACTCGCGAAGCGAGTGAACCCGGAATCCAGAGATAAATCAGATCGAGATTCCGGGTTCGATGCTGCGCATCGCCCCGGAATGACGATCAGGAAGCAGGTGAGGCCATGAACTTCGATTTCTCCGACGACCAGAAGCAGTTGCGGGACCAGGCGCGGAAATTCCTCGCCGAGAAGTGTCCGCCCAAGGCGGTGCGTGTCGTGCTCGATGGCAAGGAGCCGTATGACCGAGCGCTGTGGAAAGGCTTCGCCGAGATGGGCTTCCTCGGCGTCGCCATTCCTGAGGAGTACGGCGGCGCGGGCGCCGGTCATCTCGAGCTCTGCGTGATCGCCGAAGAGGTCGGCCGCGCGCTGGCGCCGGTGCCGTTCTCGTCGACCGTGTATCTTGCCGCGGAGGCCCTGATGCTGGCCGGCAGCGATGCGCAGAAGCAGGCCTGGCTGCCGAAGATCGCCAATGGCGAGGCGATCGGCACCTTGGCGTTGTTCGAGGGCACCGGCAATCCGTCGCCCAAAGCGATCAAGTGTGAGGCCGCCAACGGCGTGCTCAACGGCACCAAGAAGCCGGTCGCCGACGGCGCCATCGCCGATCTCATCATCGTTGCCGCGCGTACCGGCTCGACCGGCCGCGACGGCGACATCTCGCTGTTCCTGGTCGACCCCAAGGCGGGCGGCGTCGAAGCCAAGGCGCTGACCAATCTCGATCCGACGCGCGGCCAGGCCGAGCTCACCTTCAAGAACTGCAAGGCGGAGCCGCTCGGCGCCGCCGGCGAGGGTTGGAGCATCATCACCCAGGTGCTCGATCGCGCCGCGGTGCTGACGGCGTTCGAGCAGGTTGGCGGCTCCGACCGCGCGCTGGAGATGGGCCGCGACTACGCGCTCGACCGGATCGCCTTTGGCCGTCCGATCGGCTCGTTCCAGGCGGTCAAGCACATGCTGGCCGACATGTACGTCTCGGCGACCTTGGCGCGCTCCAACTCCTATTATGGCGCCTGGGCGCTCTCGACCAATGCGCCGGAATTGCCGGAGGCCGCGGCCTCAGCGCGCATCAGCGCGACGCAAGCCTTTCAACACTGCGCCAAGAACAACATCCAGGTCCATGGCGGCATGGGCTTCACCTGGGAGTTCGACTGTCACATGTACTACCGACGCGCCAACGCGCTCGCGCTCGGCCTCGGCAGCCTCTCTTACTGGGAAGACCAACTGATCGACCGCATGCGCAAGCGCAATGCGGCGTGACCCAAGCCCGTCATTCCGGGGCGCTCGCGCGCGACAAAATGACCATGCCATTTTGCGCGGAGTGAGCGAACCCGGAATCTCGAGATGACTCACCTCTGGATTCCGGATCGACCCGCGTTGCGGGTCGTCCGGAATGACGATCTGAAAGGAATTCTCATGAACTTCGATGACACTCCGCAGGAGGCCGCGTTTCGCGCCGAGGCGCGCGCGTGGATCGCCGCCAATGCGCCGAAGCAGTACGAGGACGAACTGCGCGCGTCCTCGCTTGGCCGCACCGCGCTGAAGAACGCCAGCATTCTCGACGTCGCCAAGGCCTGGCAGAAGAAGAAGGCCGAGGCCGGCTGGGCCTGCTTGCACTGGCCAAAGGAATATGGCGGTCGCGGGTCCTCACCCATCGAGCGCGTGATCTGGCAGCAGGAGGAGGGGCCCTACGGCAAGCTGTCCGGCATGTTCATCATCGGCCACGGCATGTGCGGCCCGACGATGATGGCCTATGCCTCCGAGCAGCATAAGAGAGAGTATCTGCCGCCGCTGGCCTCGGGCGAGAAGGTGTGGTGCCAGCTGTTCTCCGAGCCGGCCGGTGGCTCCGACGTCGCCGGCCTGCGCACCCGCGCCGAGAAGCGCGGCGACGACTGGGTGATCAACGGCCAGAAGATCTGGACCTCGGGCGCGCATTATTCCGACTACGGCATCCTGCTGACGCGTACCGATCCGACGGTGCCGAAGCACAAGGGCCTCACCATGTTCTTCCTGGACATGAAGAGCCCGGGTGTCGAGGTCCGGCCGATCAAGCAGGCGAGCGGGCACTCGGATTTCAACGAGGTCTATTTCACTGACGTCGTGATCCCGGACTCGCAGCGTCTCGGCGCGGTCAATGACGGCTGGAACGTCGCGCTCACCACCTTGATGAACGAACGCATGTCGATCGGCGCCGGCGTCGCCACCGGCTTCCCGGAGCTGTTCGACTTCTGCTCCAACCTGATGCTGGACGATCGTCCCGCGATCGAGGACCGCAACGTGCGCTCGAAGCTCGCGAGTTGGGCGGTGAAGGCGAGCGGGCTGAAATACACCAGCATCCGCGCCATCTCGGCGCTGTCGAAGGGCGAGCGGCCGGGACCTGAGAACTCGATCGGTAAACTGGTCGCAGGACCGATGATCCAGGACGTCGCGACCTACGCGCTCGACCTGCAGGGCGCCGCCGGCGTGCTCAGCGGTCCCGAGGCCGAGCTCGCCGGAAAATTCCAGGCGATGCTGCTGCGCGCGCCCGGCACCCGCGTCGAAGGCGGCACCGACGAGATCATGCGCAACATCATCGCGGAGCGCGTGCTGGGTCTTCCTGGCGACATCCGCGTCGACAAGGACCTGCCGTTCAACCAGGTTCCGACCAAGGGACGAAGCTAACAAGTGCAGTCGTAGGGCGGGTTAGCGCAGCGTAACCCGCCGCTAGCTCGTACAACGCTGATCAAGTGGCGGGTTACGCCTTCGGCCAACCCCCGCCCTACGCATATCAAGTGAGGGTCAGGCATGAACTTTGACGACACCCCGCAGGAAGCCGCTTTTCGCGACACCGCGCGCGCTTGGATCGCGGCCAACGCGCCGAGGGAGCTGGAGGAGGAGCTCGCGAGCTCCTCGCTCGGCCGCATCCGGCTCAAGCACGCCGACATCGTCGAGGTCGGCAAGGCCTGGCAGAAGAAGAAATCCGATGCCGGCTGGGCCTGCCTGCACTGGCCGAAGGAGTATGGCGGCCGCGGCGCGACGCCGATCGAGCGGGTGATCTGGCAGCAGGAGGAGGGCGTCTATGGCAAGCTGACGCAGCCGTTCCAGATCGGCGAGGGCATGTGCGGCCCGACCGTGATGGCCTATGGCAGCGAAGAGCACAAGCGGCGCTATCTGCCGAAGCTCGCTTCCGGCGAGGAGATCTGGTGCCAGCTGTTCTCCGAGCCCGCCGGCGGCTCCGATGTCGCTGGCCTGCGCACCCGCGCCGAGAAGCGCGGCGACGACTGGCTCATCAACGGCCAGAAGATCTGGACGTCGGGGGCGCACTACTCGGATTACGGCCTGCTGATCACGCGCACCGATCCCAATGTGCCCAAGCACAAGGGCCTGACGATGTTCTTCCTGGACATGAAGAGCCCGGGCGTCGAGGTCCGCCCGATCAAGCAGGCCAACGGTATGCAGGAGTTCAACGAGGTCTATTTCACCGACGTCGTGATCCCGGACTCGCAGCGCCTTGGCGCGGTCGGCGACGGCTGGAACGTGTCGCTGACCACCTTGATGAACGAGCGCATGTCGATCGGCGCGCGGCTCGCCACCGGCTTCCCGGAGATGTTCGAGTTCTGCGCCAATCTGATGACCGAGAGCGGACTCGCCATCGACGATCGCGCCACGCGCTCGAAACTGGCGTCGTGGGCGGTCAAGGCCAGCGGGCTGAAATACACGAGCTACCGCGCGATCTCGGCGCTGTCCAAGGGCGAGCGGCCCGGACCTGAGAATTCCATCGGCAAGCTGGTCGCCGGCGTCATGCTGCAGGATATCGCAACCTACGCGATGGATCTCGAAGGCGGCGCTGGCGTGCTGACCGGCGCGGACGAGACGGTGACGCAGGGCCAGTTTCAGCAGATGCTGCTGACCTCGCCCTCGATGCGCATCGCCGGCGGCACCGACGAGATCTTGCGCAACATCATCGCCGAGCGCGTGCTCGGTCTGCCCGGTGACATCCGGGTCGACAAGGACGTGCCGTTCAACAAGGTGCCGACCAAGGGGCGCAGCTGATCCGACGGCATCACGACGGCCGTCTTCCGGGGGCGGTCGCTGTGGCGACCGGTCCGGAAAGACGGGGGGTGGAGGGCGAGCACAAAGCGAGCGTCGCCGGTCGTACGGAAGGTTGTCATGTCATCTGCGGCGCCAAAGTCAGAGCAGGATCCCATCACCATTCTCGAAGAGCTGATGGCCGCGCGCTTCTCCTGCCGCAGGTTCCGGCCCGAGCCCGTGCCGCGCGCGACCATCGAGCGCATCCTGACGGCGGCGCAAAAAACTGCGTCCTGGTGCAACAGCCAGCCGTGGCGTGTCGAGATCACCTCTGGTGCGGCGACCGAGGCTTTCCGGAAGGTGATGTATGCGGCGGCCTCCAGCGGCAAGGCGGCGTCGGGCGACTTTCCTTTCCCGCGCGAATACACCGGCGTTTATCTGGAACGGCGGCGCGAGAGCGGTTTCCAGCTCTACAACGCGCTCGACATCCCGCGCGGCGACAAGGCGGGTTATGCCCGGCAGGCGCTGGAGAACTACAATTTCTTCGGCGCGCCGCATGTGGCGGTCATCCACAGCGACGAGGCGCTCGGCACCTATGGCGCGATCGATTGCGGCGGCTACGTCACGAGCTTCATGCTGGCGGCGCAGGCGCTCGGCATTGCCACCGTGCCGCAGGCGGCGCTCGCGTTTCACTCCGACGTGGTGCGGCAGCACTTCGGGCTTGGCGCCGACCGCAAGGTGGTCTGCGGCATCTCGTTCGGTTGTCCCGATCTCGGTGACAAGGCCAACTCCTACCGCACCAGCCGCGCCACGGTCGCCGAAACGGTCCGCTTTCACGACGAATGACTTCCCGTCCGTCGGTCGCACGCGCGTATTTGTTGCCGGCGGAGTTCCGTTATCCGGGACTCCGGAGGGGCGAGACGCCCCACGAGTCCATTTTTGTAAACCGAGTTTGCTGAACAGGGAGCAGCTCCGGCGGCGGCGCCATGATTTTGCCGAGGTGTCGTCCACGTTCGGCGAGCGCGTTTCGGCAACGATGCTCGTGCTCTCCTGTCCGACCTTCACATCGAAAGCCGCCCTGAAATCAACAGTTTGTGTCTGCGATGCACCAGTCGAGACGCGCCGCTGCAGGACCGGACGTGTTGCGAGAGTCGGTGCAGGAGCGCTAATGGCTGCTGTTGGTCGAATTGGGCGCGCACTTTTCCTTCAGCTCGTGGGCTTCAAGCAATGATATTGACAAAATTCTCTCTAACATTTTGAGTTGCATCGCCCGAGCGTCAACGATGCAAAATTGCAGACGCTCGATGATCTTCTCGATTGAAGGTTCAGTCACGGCTCAAAACCTGAAGTGTCAGCGATGGATTCCATGAACACGCCGTCCAACCTTTATGCCCTCGAGGTGGACGAGGCGACGCTCCTTGGTCACCGCCTCTTGAAGGCTTTCCATAAGCTCAGGCTGAAGCGGCACAGGGAACAGATCATTGCGCTGGCTGAGCGGCTGGTGGAAGATGAAGAAAGATATCCGGCAGGGCCTGGCGGCTGACGTCTTCGAGCCCCTGCCACGTGAGGGTTGGCCGCGTCAGGCCGATCTGCTCGCAGAGTGACTTCCATGTCGTTTCGTCGCAGTCGACGAGCACGGCCATCACCGACATCCCGTCCATCATGTGAGGTACGCCGAGCGGCCGCGCCTTCCAGCCGCACTTCTCGAACCGCGGCAGCCACCAGGTTTCGAGCACGATCGAAAAGCCGGTCAACCCGATCGAGATGCCGTACTCCATGATTGCGGTGAGCAGCAGCATGTCGATCCGCGGGCCGGCATGCTCGCCGCGGCGCTCCGGGATCACGAAGATGCGCGACAGTTCGTAGACGTCGGGGCGCTGGATCGGGCCGCGCAGATTCAGATACGGGAAGATGTCGCTCATCAGCGTCGGCAACTGCGTCGGCACCGCGCGCATCGAGCCGATCAACTGGCCGTTGTCGATGCAGAACAGATAGACCGAATCCTCGGTGTCGAACTGATCGATCTCGCGCCCGTCGGGACGATCGAGTGCCATCCACTTGCGTTGCTTGACGTAGATCTCGTGGCGCAGCCGGTAATACGGATCGAAATATTTCTCGTACAGAGCGCGATTATCTTTTCGAACGACATGAATCTCAGGCATCGAAACCCCCGGTCGTCTGAATCAAATTGGGGTTTGCAGATTGCCGATGCGCTCGAATTGATCCAGTGGGAGAAACGACAGATCAGATCGAGATCTCGCCGTTGACAAGAGCGGTCGCAACCGTCGCCGTCTTGTTCTTGGTTGCTAGCTTGCGCTGTGCTTCTTCCAGATGCCACCGGACGTTGCGTTCGGAGACACCGAGGATGCGCGCCGTCTCCCACGCGGTCTTGCCGCGCGCCGCCCAGCCCAGCACCTCGGCCTCGATTCGCGACAGGCGTCGGCTCTGGTTGCTCGCGGCGGAGCGCGCCAGTGCGCGAAGCCTGCTGTGCGTGAAGATGCTGATCAGGTGCAGCGCGCCCCGCGCATCGGGAGCGAGATTCGGATTTTCGCCTGCAATGCTGACGGCGCCCACGGCATCGTCGTAGTGGATGGGAACGCAGAAGCCTTCGTTCAATCGGAAGTCCTTCGCGCGCGTCATCACCTCGTGCGCGCCGGGCTCGTCCTCGCGGTCATAGGGAGCCTCCGACCACGCAAATGGATTCAATGTCGAGATGCAGTGCCGCGGAATCGGATCGCAGCGGTGAAACTGCTCGCGCGCATACATGTCGAACCATTCCCGCGGCCAGCCGTTGGCGAGAATGGTTTGCTGCAGCGATTGGCCCGAGGTCGGCACGCCGGCCATGATGTAGGCGTGAAAGCCCAGGTTGCTGATCATCTTCTCGAACTGGGAGAGCACGCTCGCGCTGGTCTTCGACGCTTCGATCGCATCGACGTACTCCAGAGCTCGTCGTCCCCAATACGCGTCCATCACTTGCATGTGAAAGTCTCCGCCCGTGGTTCAAGCTAGCCACGGACAAAAGGCTGTCAACCGCAAATTGGAGATTCAGGTCGATAGTTCGTTGAGCGTGTGTCAGAACACCGGCTGGATACAGACGTTTGCATGCAAAATTTATCAGTTCGGGGCGCGGCTGCGCTCAGAATTTCGGCGTTCTCTTCTCTGCAAACGATTTCATGCCTTCCTGGATTTCGGCGCCGCTCATGCTGTCCCGATGCCTGCGACGAGCCGCCGCATCGTCGAGGGCTCCGCGTGCAAACTCGTTGATGGCGCGCTTCATGCCGCGCATGGCCTGCGGGGCGTTGCCGGCCAGAATGGCCGCCAGCCGGTCGACCTCCGCGTCGAGCGCATCGGCCGTCGCCACGCCGGTGAGATAGCCGATGCGCAGCATCTCGGCCGCGTCGATCTTCTCCGCCGTCAGGAACAGACGCTTGGCATTGTCGATACCAAGGCGGGACACGTAGCGCTTGATGCCATTCGGGTAGTAGTGCAGCCCGAGCCGCGCTGCCGGCATGAACATCTCGCTGGTATCGACCCCGATCCGGAAATCGCAGGCCAGCGCCAGATCGGTCGAGCCGCCATAGACCCCGCCGTTGAGCCGGCAGATCGTCGGCAGCGCGAGGTCCTCCAGCCGGTCGACGACCTCCTCGAATGCCGGGCTGGAAGCCTCGGCCGTATCCGCCGGCGTTGCGCCGATGGCGCCAAGGTCGAAGCCGGCGCTGAACGCCCGCCCGGTGCCGGTCAGGACCAGCACGCGCAAGGCGGCGTTGGCCTCGACCCGGTCGAACAGCGCCAGCAGCTCGCCGAGATCCTCCGGCTGGAGCCGGTTGAGATGCTGCGGACGATTGAGCCGAATGGTGGCGCGTGCGCCGTCGATGGTCAGGAGCGGCATGCTCGGTGCGTCATCGGCCTGGGTGGTCCGTCCTGTCGTCATGTCCTGTTCTCCATGGTTCGGCGCCTGGCCTCGGCATCGATGCTCTGCGCCAGATCGGGGTGGCGTGCCATCAGCACGCGGAAATCGACGAGGTCGAGGACCAGCAGCTTCGACAGTCCGGTCGTGCTGATGTCGGCCGAACGCAGGTTGTTCCCGAGCAGCGCCATCTCGCCGAAGAACGCGCCCTCGCCGAGCCGGACCTTCTTGCCGGGAAGGTCGACCTCGACCTCGCCGGCGGCGATGAAATACATGCAGTCCCCCGGCTCGCCCTTGCGGATCACGGTGGCGCGCGGCGGCAGGTCGATGGTGCGCAGCATCTGCGCGACGTCGGCGATCGTGGCGGGCCCGAGGCTGGCGAAGAACGGTACCCTGCTGACCGATTCCCAGGTCTTCAGAAAGTTGTCGCGCCGGGTTTCCGCGGCGAAGCCGGTCGCCAGGATGCCGGTCCATAGGCCGAACACGCCGAGGCCGGAGATCATCACCGTGGCGGCAACCACCCGCCCGAGCGGCGTGATCGGCACCACGTCGCCATAGCCCGTGGTGGTGAGGGTCACGACGGCCCACCATAGCGCGGAGGGGATGGTGCCGAAGGTGGCCGGCTGCTCGTCATGTTCGAGCGCGTATTCGGCGACCGATCCGAGAAACAGCACCAGCAGGAACAGCACCAGCACCGACAGCAGCGGGCGTGCTTCGACCACGAGCACCCGGCGGAGCTGGCGCAGGCCAGGCACGCCGGGGATCACCTTGAGCACCCAGATGACCGCCAGCAGCCACGCGGCGCGCGACTCCATGCCCGAGACCAGCGCAACCGGCACGGCGAGGGCGGAGAGCGTGTCCAGCAGTCCCCGGCCCGACATCAGGTAGGTGGCGGCGCGATGCGCCCGCACCGCCTGCTGAACCCGAGCGGCCCATTCGACGACGAAAAAGACAAGGCATCCCCACAGCAGGGCGATGATCCAGCGCCCCCCGGCCTCGTAGGCGGGGTCCATCGTCAACAACACCATGGCGCTCATGCCGAGCGCCACGGCCACATAGGCCGCTCTGGTCATGTTGCGTCCGGTCAGCGCGGTGACGAATGCCGCCAGGGCAGGGTGCTGCGGTTTGGTCATTGCGGGCGGGCGTCAGTCGCTGATCTCAGAGCCGCAGGAGATCGCGGCGGCGTCAAGGTGCCCCGATCGGGGGAATCCCGTCAACGATGCGGGTGGATCGGTTTTGCAGCGTCATCCGGCAGGTCCAACCGTTCTACTTCGACCGGGGAATTTTTCCGTACCGGCTCAAATACCGGTTCAAACGTCGTCTGTTCGCCGTATATCAGAGGTCGGCATGGACACGCTAAATTAGGCAAAAGGAGGCTCGGAACCGAGCGTCCGCCCTCCTGCGTCCCAAGAGTCTGGTTGATCCCGATGGATACCTCACACCTGGTCGAACATGCGGGCGCCGCCGGCAGCCTCTTCGCCTCGATCTTCGTGGTCGCCACGCTGTCGATGCGGACGATGATTCCGCTGCGGGTATTCGCCATCCTCACCAATATCGTCCTGATCGCGACCGCGGTGCCGATGCACAACTACCCGGTCCTGATCCTGCACGGGGTGCTGCTGCCGCTCAACAGCTACCGGCTCCACCAGATGCTGCAGCTGGTCCGCGACGTGAAGCAGTCGGTCAACAGCGACCTCTCCATGGAATGGCTGAAGCCGTTCATGACCGAGCGCAAATGCGGTCCAGGCGAGGTGCTGTTCTACAAGGACGAGAAGGCCGACAGCATGTACTACATCGTCAGCGGCCGCTTCCGCCTGGTCGAATCCGGTATCGAGCTGCCGGTCGGTGCGATCGTCGGCGAGTTCGGCATGATCTCGCCGTCCAATACGCGCACGCAGACGCTGGAATGCGTCGAGGGCGGTCTGATCCTGTCGGTCTCCTACGACCAGGTCGAGCAGCTCTACGTCCAGAACCCCGCCTTCGCCTTCTACTTCCTGCGCCTCGCCAGCGCCCGGCTGTTCCAGAACATCGAAACGCTCGAGCGGCGGCTGGCGCAACAGACCACCGCGCCGGCGCCCGTCGCCAAGCCGGCGTGATCCGGGGAGCCTGAAGCCCAGTGGAAAGCGTCCGGTCCTCGCTGCGATATCTGTTCGCCGACGTCATCGGCGTCGACGATGGCGAGCCGCCTTTTCTGCCTCAGGGCCTTCCTGACGCCGCCGTGCCGGCGGTGAGCGATGGCATCCATCTGCTGATGGAGTATCAGGGCGCGAGCTACGCGCAGCTCTATGTCGATCGCATCAAGCGGTTCGTGCGCAGATCGAACGTCGATGCCGGCATGCTGTCTCAGATCGCGCAGCTGCTGGCTGCCCGCATGGCCTACGAGGATCCGATCCGGATCGCCCAGCTCAGATTGATCAGCCTCGACATGGGGAAGCGGCCGGAGGGACGCGAGAGCGACGACGTCAGGAGGTTTCGCCTCGACGAGCTGATCGGTGCGCTGCCGCAAGCCGTGGCGGAATCGTTGCTGGCAGCCTTCGAGCAGATCGGCTGGTTAGGTCGGCGCCGGGTCAAGGTCCGCTTTTCGGTCCGATCGCGGTTGGCCATTCGCCGCCTCAAGCTGATGGCCGGCCTGCGGCGCTGGCGGCTGCAGTCGGTGCGCTATGGCGAGGAGCGCGCCTGGGCCGAGCGGTGGCTGCACATGATCGCGCGCGCGCTGGACAAGCAGCCTGCGGCGGCGCCCGCCGTGATCGCGACGGCGACCATGATCCAGGGGCAGGGCGACGGCTACCGGCAGGGTCTCGCTGATTGGCATGCCATCATCGATGGCCTGGCCAAGCCCACCTTCGATGGCGTCCTGCCGATCTCGGATCTCGCCTCCGCCATCGCCGAGGCGCGCGCCGTTGCGCTGGCAGAGCCGGGACAGGGGGCGCTGAAGCGGACCATCGCGCAGATCCGGGCGAGGGCGCTCTCAGTGCCGAAGACCAACGCCGCGGAATGACGCCGCCGCTGCGACGGTTGCCGCCGGATGCGCCGCGCGGCGTGGGTAACCTTACCCCCGGCGGGATTGCCGCGAAGGGTAGCAAGGTGCGATTTGAAGTTCCCTTTCGCGTGCAATTCGCTACCGGAGATGTCATAAGCGTCGCATACGCGTCGAATTGGCCGGGTATTCTCATCAGATTGCGCTGAACGCCTCCAGTTCCCCGTGCGTCCAAGGTTGGTTCCAAGGGTTAGTCGTAGCGAGAGCGTCAGCTTTGTCTTTTCCCTCTTTGTCGTCGCAGGTTCCGGTTGGTGCGCTGGTCGGCTGGATGCTGCTGCTGACCTTCAAGCACATCATTGGCGACTTCGTGCTGCAGAACGCCTGGATGGCCTATGGCAAGGACCAGCGGAAGGGCTGGGCGCTGCCGCTGTTGGTGCACTGCCTGATCCATCTCGCCGTCGCCATGGTCCTGATCTTGATCGTCGCGCCAAGATTCTGGTTCGTCGCCGTGATCGACTTCGCCATTCACATCACGATCGATCGCATCAAGGGCATCTGCTCGTCGCGGTTCGGCATGAACACCGAGCACCCCTGGTTCTGGACCTTGATCGGCGTCGACCAGGCGCTGCATCACCTCACCGGATTCGGGCTCTCGATCTTCATGGCCGCAAATGGCTGAGCGTTCGGCCACGGTGCGTCGCGGCGAAGCCGCACCGACCGCGGCAGTCCCGTGTCAAGCCGGGGGTGGGACGACCGTTCGGTTTGGTTAACCGGTCATTAGCGATTCGCGCTGCATCGTCGCGTCATGGCAATCAAACCGATGCTTCAAAGCCGCGATGCGTTCGACAGCGATTCGTGCCCGGTCGGCGACGAGCTTCTCGGTGAACTCTACCGTGCCGACGCCAACGGGCTACCCGCGCTGGTCGAGAGCGTCTCCGCCGATGTGAGGGCCATGCTGGCGCTATTCTGTTACCGGCGCACGCATCTTCACCCGCTGGCGCTTGCGATTGCATCCACGTGCAGCGAGCAGGTCCTGTCGCAGTTCGGTGGCCGGGTCGGATCGGCGCTGTATGCGCAGTCCCGCGGCGGTCGGGCGGGTCCGGCCGGCGCGACCTCGAGCCGCAAGCCGATCTCGCTGTCGACCAAGCCACTCTCGGTGATGAAGCCGTTCGAGGACGATCTCGACGACAGCCCCGAGCCGGTCACGGCCTGACTCCCCGTCTTCCTTGCCTCTGCTCAGGCGAGCACGGGCAGCCCGAACTTGCGCCGGGCCATCGCACATTCGGCGTCACCCGGCATGCAAATGCGGCACACCTCGGGGCGGATCGCGTAGATCCGGCACGCCACGGCGCGCGCGATCTCGCCATCGAGCGCACAGCAGCGGTTGCCGTCGCAGCGCATGCCCGACAGCCGCTCGTTGACCAGCTCGGCCGGGATCAGGTCGAGCGCGGCATCCTCCTCGATCGTGAAGCGCGGCCAATTCGACGAATAGGCGCAGCACGCGCCGCAGCTCTGACAGGGGCTGCTGTCAGTCTCGCCAGACATCGGTTCAGACATCCTTGGGAACCTCCCACACCAGGCTGCGCCGCCATTTGGCGCGCAGCGCCTCGCGCCTTTCGGGATATTTATCGTCGAGATAATCCGCCTCGACGACACGGTCGGTCCTGAAGCTGCGGAAGTCGCGGCGCAGCTCGCACCAGGCGGCGAGGATGCGCACCGCGTCATGATAGCCGATCGCGATCGGCCAGATCACGCGCTCGCTGTCGCGGCCCTGCTCGTCGCGATAGCGCAGCCTGATCTTGCGTCCCTCGTGGATCTGCGAGCGCGTGCGCGACATGTCGATGCGGTCCGGCTCGCGCATCCACGGCCGCGGCGCGCGGCTCGCCGGTTCCAGCACGAATGGCCGCAGCCGCTCCGGCACGGTGTCGGCGATCTTGGCCATCAGGTCCTCCGCCGCGCGCGCCAGCACCGGGTCGGCGTTGACCGCGACCCATTGCGCGCCAAGCACCGCCGCCTCGATCTCGTCCGGCGTCAGCATCAAGGGCGGCAGATCGAAACCTTTCTCCAGGATGTAGCCCATGCCGGCCTCGCCGCGGATCGGCACGCGCTGGCCGATCAGGGTGGCGATGTCGCGATAGATCGTGCGCTTCGAGGTCTCGAGCTCGGCCGCGATCGCATCCGCCGTCAATGGGCGGCGCGTGCGTCTCAGCACCTGGATGATCTGGAATAGCCGGTCGGCGCGTCTCATGGTGTGTCCTGCATGGGCGAGCACCCCCGCCGATGCTGACAGGATGCTGGCAGCAGCCTGTCCTTATACCGGGCCAACAACGAGATTGAAGGGGTGATGTCGATGATGATGTTTTATGGCCTTGGCCTTGCCACCACGCTACTGCCGCTGCTGACACCATGGTGGCAGCAGCATGCTCGTAGCGTCCGGCGTCTGCTCAGGAAGTCGGGAGTGCTGTCATGATCACATTGTTCGGTTTGGGCGCGGGCTTCGGCCTGCCGGAGATCAGCCCCTTCGTCACCAAGACGGAGGTGCAATTGAAGATGGCGGGCCTCGCTTTTCGGAAGCAGCGGGCGATGCCGCCGGCATCGCCGAAGGGGCAGCTGCCCTTCATCGACGACAGCGGCGAGCTGATCGCCGATTCGACCTTCATCCGCGCCCATGTCGAGCGCAAATATGGCTTCGACTTCGATCATGGGCTCGACGTGCGCGCGCGGGCGCAGGCCTGGGGGTTCGAGCGTATGATCGAGCATCACCTGTATTTCGCGCTGGTCGGGGCGCGCTGGGTCGATCCGGTCAACTTCGCCAAGGGGCCGGCCCACTTCTTCGACGGCGTGCCGGCCGACAAGCGCGAGAAGCTGCGCGAGGACGCGCAGTTTCGCGTCGCCGAGAACTATCTGATCTCCGGGCTCGGCCGCCACGCGCCGGACGAGGACGTCGATCTCGCCGCACGCTCGCTGCGCGCGCTGTCGGTGCAGCTCGGCGACCGGCCCTATCTGATGGGCGATCGTCCTTGCGGCACCGACGCGACGGCGTTCGCCGTCGTCGCCGGCATCCTCACGCCGTTCTTCGAGTCCGAGCTACGCCGCCGCACCGAAAGCTTCGGCAATCTGGTCGCCTATGCCGAGCGCATGATGGCGCAATATTTTCCGGAGTTCGAATGGGGCAGGGCGGCCGAGGCGGCGTGAGCTGATCAGTCGAGTCCCACTCACCGTCATTCCGGGTTCAATCGCCAGTGCGCCGCTGCGCACTGGCGACTGCCCCGGAATGACTAACAAGCCAAAGGCGCGGCCCGCAGCGCGCAGGACCTAGGCGGAGGGCTTGCTCTCGCCCTTCAACCGCGCCAGTTCGGCCTCGAGCTCCGCGATGCGAGCATCGCGAACGGCCAGCGCTTCCGCGACGTCGGCCGCGTCGAACTTCTGCGGGATGTGCTGCGGGCAGTTGGTGTCCCACGCGCTGATCGTGAACAGGATGACGTGCTCGGGCCGCGCCTTGTAGCCTCTCGGCATCAGCGAGGCCGTCAGCGCGGCATCATCCTCCACCACCCGCGCCGTCCCCCAGATCTTCACCCGGCGGCGATGCGCGTAGTCCATGATGAAGATGTAGGCGTGCGGGTTCTCCGACAGATTGCCCTGGGTGATATATTGCCGGTTGCCGCTGAAGTCGGCGAAGGCCAGCGTGTGGCTGTCGAGCACCTTGAGAAAGCCCTTCGGTCCGCCGCGGTGCTGGATATAGGGCTGGCCGTCGGCCGAGGCGGTCGCGAGATAGAAGCTCGTGGCCTCGGCGAGGCGGCCGGCGAGATCGGCGTCGACCTCGTGGCGAAAGCCGCGGCTCTGCTCCACATGCGCGTAGCTCTCGCGCGACCCCTTGCGCGCCTGGATCGCCTTGGCGGCGGGTGAGAACATGACGTCGCCGGGTGCCTGGATGGTTGTCTGGGTCATCGCAATGACTCCTTGTCGCTGCGGCAGTGACTGCCGCCGTGGAGCCAATATGGTCCCAATCCTCTTCGGAAATAATCTGGCCAGTTGACATTGGATCGTTGCAGATGCTGCAATAATCCCATGGACCGCATCGATGCCATGCAGGCTTTCGTCACCGTCGCCGAGCTGAACGGCTTCGCACCGGCGGCGCGCCGGCTCAAGCTGTCGCCATCGGCGGTCACCCGTTTGGTCGCCGCGCTCGAATCGCATCTTGGCGTCCGCCTGCTGCAGCGGACGACGCGCTCGGTGACGCTGACCGATTCCGGACGACGCTATCTCGACCGCGCCAGCCGCATCCTGGCCGATCTGGCGGAGGCGGAGCGCGCCGCGGAGAGCGAGCGCCTGCAGCCGGTGGGGCGGCTGGTGGTCTCGGCGCCCGTCGGCTTCGGCCGGCTCCATGTCGGTCCGGTCATGGCCGCGTATCTGAGCCGCTATGCCGAGGTCGCGGCCGAGCTGCGCCTCGAGGACCGCCAGATCAATCTGGTGGAGGACGGCGTCGACTGTGCCGTTCGTATCGGGCATCTCGGCGATTCGTCGCTCGTGGCCCGCCAGGTCGGCAGCATGCGCCGGATCGTGGTCGGAGCTCCCGCCTACTTCAAGGTCCATGGTGAGCCGCGGACGCCCGAGGCGCTGACGAAGCACCAGACCATCCAGTTCGGTCCGTCCGACGAATGGCGCTTCGTCAAGGACGGCAGGGAACTGCGGATGGCGGTCAGCCCGCGGCTCGTCACCAACAATGCCGACGCCGCGATCCAGTATGCCGAGGCGGGCGGCGGCGTGACACGGGTGATGGCCTATCAGGCCGCGGACACGCTGCGCGGCGGCCGTCTCAAGCGGGTGCTGGCGAAATACGAGCCTCCGCCGCTCCCGATCCACATCGTATTTCCGAGCTCCCGCCTGCTCTCCGCCAAAGTGCGCGCCTTCATCGACCTGATCACCGCAACCTGCGACTGGCGTTTCGACTGAAAGCGACTACGACGCCACACCCCGTCATTCCGGGGCAAGGCCGAAGGCCTTGAACCCGGAATGACGAGTGGATGCGATTGCGCCGACCTTGGTGCGATACTGGTCTTGATGCGAAAGAACGGCGGTTTCGATCACCCCTTCTTCGGCACCACCCGGAAGGTCGCGTTTGCACGCGCGATCACGGCGTCGTCGGCCAGCACCAGGCTCTGGACGAAGCAGACGGTGCGTCCGCTCTTGATGACGTCGCTCTCGACGCTGAGCCACTGTCCGGTCCCGGCGCTGCCGATGTAGTCCACCGCGAGGTTGATCGTCACCAGCGACGCCTTCCAGCCAAGCGCCTGGGCGCAGCTATAGCCCATCGCATTGTCGGCCAGCGATGCGATCAGCCCGCCATGGATCAGCCCGCGCGAATTGGTGTGCGGCGTGGCGAGCCGCAGGCCGAGGATGACGGCCTTGTCGGTTTTCTTGGCGTAGAGCGGCTCCCAGGGATCGGTGAACGGGCTCTTGCGGAAATGCGGTTCGAATCCGGCGGGGACGCTGCTCATGAGTGTCTCGATCGTTGCTGGCGATGTCCGCAGTCAACGACATCAGCGCGGATTTTGCACCGCCTACAAAGTTCCAAACGTCTTTTGCGCGGGCGTTTGACACGTTGCGCATCGGATGCACGCGGATGGGTCGCGCGCGATGTCGCCGGGCGTCCGGTGCGGCCCTGCGGCAATTTCGTGGTGCGATGCTCCCGCCGTGCAATTTCGGGTGCAGGCGAGATCCTTAACGTGTTAATGAAATGGCCACGGGCCTGCAACTTTCGTCTGCCAGACTTGCGCTGGCGGGCGCGCTAGGCTCCGCTTGGCGCGTGCACTGGTGGCCAACCTGCTGCCGCGCTTGCAATGATGCTTATATGCTATAACAATGAAGCAAAGGGCCCTCGAAGGCCCACTGATGGAGGAGACGATCCCGATGAGGAAGACGCTTCTGGCGTTGGCTCTGGCCGCCGGTGTGACCCCCGCGCTCGCGCAGGACAAGACATTCGAATTGAAGATCTCGCACTGGGTGCCGGCGAGCCATCCGCTGCAGAAGGCGCTGGAGGATTGGGCCGCGTCGGTCGAAAAGGCCTCGGGCGGCACCATCAAGGGCAAGGTGTTCCCGGCCCAGCAGCTCGGCAAGGCGTTCGACCATTATGACATGGCGCGCGACGGCATCGCCGATGTCACTTATGTGAATCCCGGCTATCAGCCTGGCCGTTTCCCGATCATCGGCGCCGGCGAGTTGCCGTTCCTGATTTCCGACGCCAAGGGCGGCTCGGAAGGTTTGGACGCGTGGTATCGCAAATATGCCGAGAAGGAGATGAAGGACGTCAAGTACTGCCTCGCCTTCGTCCACACGCCGTCGGCCTTCCACACCCGCACCAAGAAGGTCGTCGTGCCTGAGGACGTCAAGGGCATGAAGATCCGCCCGGCCGATGCGACGATCGCCAATTTCGTCACCCTGCTCGGCGGGACCAATGTGCAGTCGTCGGCGCCGGAAGTGCGCGACATCATCGAGCGCGGCGTCGCCGACGGCGTCACCTTTCCGGCGGGCTCGCTGGTGCTGTTCGGAGTCGACAAGGTCACGAAGTACCACATGGATGCGCCGTTCTACGTGACGACCTTCGTGTTCGTCATGAACAAGGACAAGTACAACCAGATGTCGGCGATGCAGAAGAAGGCGATCGACGACAATTGCAACACGGAGGCCGCCGGCAAGGTCGGCGAGCCCTGGGGCAAGTTTGAGGATGCCGGCGTCGACAAGATCAAGGCCGAGTCCGGCCAGGAGGTCTACAAGCTGACGCCGGAGCAGACCGCGTTGTGGAAAAAGGCCTCCGAGCCGCTGTTCAAGACCTGGGCCGATGGCGTCAAGAAGACCGGCGTCGATGCCGAGGCCGCCATGACCGAGCTGAAGGCCTCGCTCGCCAAGTACAAGGCGCTGGCACAGTAGCTTCTTTTCATACCCAAGCTCTTGCGCGGCGGACGGTGCGCTCCCTCTCCCCGTTTCTTACGGGGAGAGGGCCGGGGTGAGGGCAGACGCACGGGTGGTGTCGTCCGTTAGACTTGTACCTCTTCGCCCCAACCCTCTCTCCGCAAGCGGGGCGAGGGGGCCCACCGACTGCTACGCAGCAGCTCGCTTCGCATCCACCATAACCACCAAGCTTTCTGACACGGGGACGCCATGCAGCGCGCCTTCATGGACCGGATCATCGACGGGATCGAGTGGATCGCCGCGTTCTTCGTCGGCATCGTCGCGCTCGACATCTTCCTGTCGGTGCTACTCCGCAACACGCTGAACTATTCGATCCCCGATTCCTTCGACATCGGGCGCATGCTGCTCGGCATCCTGATCTTCTGGGGCATCGCTGCGACGTCATACCGCGGCACCCACATCACCGTGGATCTCATCTGGGGCAATGTCGGCCCGCGCTATCAGCGCTGGATCGACATCTTCGCAACGCTGGTACTGCTGTTCGTCGTCACGGTGCAGACCTGGACCCTGTTCGACAAGGTGCGCGGCACCTATGAGGACAACGTCCTCACCTTCGATCTGCACATGCCGACCTGGCCGTTCTTCGCCGTCGCCTGGATCGGCGACGTTTCGGCGGTGCTGCTGATCGCCATCCGGACCTATCGCCTGATCTTCCACCCCGAGGAGATTCATGACCCTCAAGTCAAGCCCACGGAGTAGTGCCGCATGAGCACGGATGCGGTTGCCGTCATCGGCTTCGTTGCGCTGTTTGCGCTGATGCTGCTGCGCGTGCCGGTGGGCATGGCGATGGGACTCGTCGGCGTGTCCGGCTTCGCCTATCTCGTCAACGGTACGGCGGCGCTGAAGCTGGTCGGCCAGACCTCGATGCGCACGGTCACGGACTACACGTTCGGCGTGATCCCGATGTTCCTGCTGATGGGAACGTTCGTGTCCAACTCGGGCATGAGCCGCGAGCTGTTCCGCGCCGCCAACGGCTTCGTCGGCCATCTGCGCGGCGGGCTCGGCATCGCCACGGTGGCGGCCTGCGGCGGCTTCGCCGCGATCTGCGGCTCGTCGGTGGCGACCGCCGCGACCTTCTCGGCCGTGGCCTATCCGGAGATGCGCCGCTTCGGCTATCCGCAATCCTTCGCCACCGGCGTCATCGCCGCTGGCGGCACCTTGGGCGCGATGCTGCCGCCGTCGACCGTGCTCGCCGTCTACGGCATCATCACCGAGCAGGACATCGGCAAGCTGTTCATCGCCGGCATCATCCCCGGCCTCTTGGCGATGACCATGTACATGATCACCATCACGGTGATCGGCCGTGTCAGGCCGGATTTCCTGCCCAGGGGCGAGGCGCCGCCGTGGCGCGAGCGCATCGCGGGCCTGAAGGGCATCTGGGCGCCGGTGCTGCTGTTCCTGTTCGTGATCGGCGGTCTCTATGGTCTTCCGTTCCTGCCGCGCTTCACGCCGACGGAAGCCGGCGGCGTCGGCGCCACCGGCGCGTTCCTGATCGGCGTGTTCACCGGCCGGCTGAACAAGGAGAAGATCCTGGCTTCGCTGCTGCAGGCGACGCGCACCGCCGCGGCCGTGTTCACGGTGCTGATCGGCGCCTTGATCTTCGGCTACTTCCTGACGGTGACGCAGACGCCGCAGAAGGTGACGGAGTTCCTCACCGGTCTCGGCCTCGGGCCCTACGGGGTGCTGGCGCTGATCATGGTGATGTACCTCGTCCTCGGCTGCCTGATGGACGCGATGGCGATGATCATCCTGACCGTGCCGATCATCTTCCCGGTGATCTCGCATCTCGGCTTCGATCCGATCTGGTTCGGCGTCATCATCGTGATGACCGTCGAGCTCGGCCTGATCCATCCCCCCGTCGGCATGAACGTGTTCGTGATCAAGAGCGTGGTGAAGGACGTGTCGTTCTCGACCATCTTCAAGGGCGTGCTGCCGTTCGTCGCGACCGACCTGATCCGGCTGGTGATCCTGATCGCCTTCCCGCTCCTCGCCACCTGGCTGCCGCAACAGATGATGGCCCGCTGATGACGACTCCGATCCTCGAGACTCGCTACGTCTTCACCCTCACCGTGATGATCGGCGACGTCACCAGTGCCGGCGAGACCGGCATCGGCGTGCGCCGGATCATCCCGATCCATGGCGGAGAGGTGAAGGGCCCCGGCCGCGCCGGTGAGGGCATCAGCGGCAGGATCTGCAACTTCGGCGCCGACTTCCAGATCATCCGCCCCAACGAGCTGATCGACCTCGAGGCCAAATACGCCTTCGAGACCGACGACGGCGCGACCATCTATGTCGAGAACCGCGGCATCCGCTTCGGGCCGGTCGACTTGCTGCAGAAGCTCAAGCGCGGCGAGCCGGTGGACCCCAGGCTGATCTACTTCCGCACCCACCCGCGCTTCGAGACCGGCCACGAGAAGTATCGCTGGCTGATGGAGCACGTCTTCGTCGGCTCCGCCGCGCGGCACGCGGATCGCGTCATCATCGACGTGCACGTGGTGCTGTAGGCCCGGCTGCCTGCGACAAACTCCGTCATTGCGAGCGCAGCGAAGCAATCCAGAATCCCACCCGAGCCTTGGATGGCGTCGTCGCTGCGTTCCTCGCAATGACGGTATGCCGCGAGATGTCGCTCCAATCACCGCCGTCGTCCCTGCGGACGCAGGGACCCATAACCACTGGCTTCAATGGGACGATGACTGGCAGTTATGCTTCACCGATAAATTCCGCGGTATGGGTCCCTGCGTCCGCAGGGACGACAGCGGAATTTGTGGCCGCGGGCGGTCGCCACAAACGACGGCGGAGCTTGGAGCAGCGCCGTCCGGACGCCCCGGCGTTCAGCAAGACAACCGGGACGCCCGAATTCCTGTGAGGTTGACGACTAGTCCTCGTCGTCCCAGCTCGACGTCCGGCCGTAGCCGTCGTGGTCGCAAGGGCGGTAGTGGCGAGCCGGCACGTAACGGTAGCGCTCGTAACCGTAGCCGTCATACGCCGCGTCGCGGTAGTGGGATCGGTAGACCGGCGCGGGCTCATAGGCTTGCGCGTCCGACGCCAGCGCACCACCGATGAGAGCTCCGACCACCAGGCCGCCGATGAGCGCCGCGTTGCGGCCATCATGCGCCTGAGCGGGCGCCGCGCCGGCGAACAGGGTTGCGGTCACGGCGAGCGCGGCAACGCCGCCGGCGAGAGATGTCTTCAGCGAAACCATGGTCCCCTCCATTGCGAAGTGTGGTGACGGTCAACGTTCTACAGCGCGTGCTTTGAAGCCACGCTGAATGCGACGTTGCCGGCCGTTCACTTTTGACATCGCGTTGCTGCAGCATGAGGACTGCGGAGCGGTGGGCCGCGATAAGCGGTCTTCCGCCTGGACATCCGGAATCGGCATCCACGCGACCTGGGCAGGCGGACGACATCGTCGGAGCGAGATGCTATAAGAACGATCTCAATCGGCGGGTCGCGCGATGCAAGACGAAATCTGGTGGGAGGGGCCCTTATGCGTCACGCACCCAATCAATGGACGACGCATCATCGGGACCTGTGACGACGGGCAATGGCGCTGGGCCGTCTATATCAATGGACCCGCGTGGGAAGATGAGCGCATATCCGTCTTATTCCATGCAGGCGGGTCGGTCGAGATGGCAAGGAAGCTTGCAACTGAACTCGGCCCGAAGCGCGACTGTGATGAACAACAGTCGGCCGCTGAGATGCTCAGGCAGATCAAAGGCCCCCCTAGTCTCCTCGAGCAGTTTCTGACGGATGAATGCACACCCCATGTGAAGGATCTTTTGACGCGCGCAATGGCCGAGGCTTCGGCATCTCGATGGCACTTCGAGTTCAATCGCTTTGAACTGTCCCTCCAGGCCGATGGAGAGTCGGTTCTGATCGTGGACGTTCTGGACTCGTCCGAGGCGGGCGAGCAGCGGGTCACGACGCAGCAACTCTTGCAAGACTTGGCACGGTGTCGCGCGGCGGCGGCCAGAAGCTGATCTACTGCGCTCGCGATCGAACGGAGCGACGGATCGCGAATCCGACGCAGTGCGAACGGCCGCTATGGCTGAGTTCGATTCTGCAAAAAAGAAAAGGCCTTGCGTATTTTCAGAATTTGTGATCTTATCTCCGCCATCCCGTCCCAAGCCGAGGGGCGTAGCGCGCGATCGTCACGACACGCGGGGCGGGGAGCGGTGGCCGCGATCATGTCGCAGCGTGTCTTCGGGCGCGCGGACGAACGATGTGTCGCGGACGTGAAGTCGCAGCGTCCTGACACCCCGTTGCCGGTGTTACGTTCGCGATGGCGCCAACGCGCCGCGCGGATCATGGTGGCCAACAAGCCGGTGCACCAGGGAGACTGCGTATAAGCGTGAAGACCATCGCGCAGGGAAGGCCGGGCGTTCCCGGCTGCACCTGTGGTACCTGCCGCCTGCATTTTTTCAGCAGGCGGGCCGCAGGCGTCAGCCGGCGCCTGGCCTTCCCTGCGCCCTCTGCATTTGAGGGTGAACGTGATCAGCAAGCCCCGGGCGCGAATCCGCCGCGGGAACGCCGCATCACGTCATTTGCCTTTGTGCTGACGCGCCTTACGATGCGACATGCGCCGCCCCCGCATCGTTCATTCCGGCGCCGTTCGTTTCGCATTGCACAATACGATCTCGGCCACCGCTTATTGACTCCTGCCGAGATCGTTATAAAACATAACTATTCTGAACAGGACACAATCAAGCGATGGGAAACGCCGACACCGCCACGCCAGCGGGCGATCCGTCTCTGCTGCAGATCGAACAGCAGGGCGCCGTCCTGACGATCGGGCTCAACCGCCCGGCCAAGCGCAACGCGCTGAATGACGGCATCATCCTCGCCATCGGCGAGTGCTTCACCAGCCTGCCTGACGGCGTCCGCTGCATCGTGATCCACGGGATCGGCGACAATTTCTCCTCCGGCCTCGATCTCTCCGAGCTGCGCGAACGTGACGCCACCGAAGGCCTGGTGCACTCGCAGATGTGGCATCGCGTGTTCGACCGCATCCAGTATTGCCGCGTGCCGGTGATCGCCGCATTGAAGGGGGCCGTCATCGGCGGCGGTCTCGAGCTCGCCTGCGCCGCGCATATCCGTGTTGCCGAGCCGTCGGCTTACTTCGCGCTGCCCGAGGGCCAGCGCGGCATCTTCGTCGGCGGCGGCGGCTCGGTGCGGCTGCCGCGCCTGATCGGCGTCGCCCGCATGATGGACATGATGCTGACCGGCCGGGTCTATTCGGCGACCGAAGGCTCGTCCTACGGCTTCGCGCAATATCTGGTCGAGGCCGGCGCCTCGATGACCAAGGCGATGGAGCTGGCGGCGAAGATCGCGAACAACGCGCCGCTGACGAATTTCGCGGTGCTGCAGGCGCTGCCGATGATCGCCGAGGCCAATCCGCAGACCGGCCTGCTGATGGAATCGCTGATGGCCACCGTCGCGCAGAGCGACAAGGAGGCCAAGAATCGCATCCGCGCCTTCCTCGATCACAAGACCGCCAAAGTGAAGCCGACGTGACATGACCGCACAAACAATAACAAGCACACAGGGAGGAACGGACGACACGGCGCGCCGCGCCAGTGTTCATCCGTTGCGCGCGATCTCGTTCAACGACCCGGTCGTCACGGTCGACCGCCGAGACGACGGCACCATCTATCTCCGTCCGAAGCAGCCGCTCGGCGACTATCCGCCGCGGATCACCGACCGGCTGCATCACTTCGCCAAAGCCACGCCCGAGCGCGTGTTCATGGCCGAGCGCGTTGGCCCGGAGGGCTGGCGCGAGCTGAGCTATGCCACGCTGCTGGCGGCGAGCCGGCACATCGCGTCCGGGCTGCTCGCGCGCGGGCTGTCGCCAGACCGGCCGGTCATGATCCTGTCGGGCAATTCGATCGACCATGCGCTGGTCGCGTTCGGCGCGCTCTATGCCGGCGTGCCGTTCTGTCCGGTGTCGCCGGCCTATTCGCTGGTGTCGCGCGACTACGGCAAGCTCGCCTACCTGATGAAGCTGCTGACGCCGGGCCTCGTCTTCGTCGACGACGCCGACAAGTTCGCCGACGCGCTCATCGCCAACGTGCCCGAGGGCACCGAGATCGTGGCGTCGTTCGGCTCGGTGCCGGGCCGCAAGATCACGATGCTCGCCGATCTGATCGCATCGCCGCTGTTTCCTGGCCTCGACGCCGCCCATGACAAGATCGGCCCGGACACGATCGCGAAATTCCTGCTGACCTCGGGCTCGACCGGCAATCCGAAGGCCGTGATCAACACCCAGCGCATGATCTGCGCCAATCAGGTGATGATCCGCGAGACGCTCGCCTTCCTCAAGGACGAGCCGCCTGTGATCATCGACTGGCTGCCCTGGAATCACACATTCGGCGGCAACCACAACATCGGCCTGACCCTGTTCAACGGCGGCTCGATGTATCTCGACCAGGGCAAGCCGGTGCCCGGCGGCATCGAGGAGACCGTGCGAAACCTGCGCGAGATCTCGCCGACGGTCTATTTCAACGTCCCCAAGGGCTACGAGTCGCTGCTGCCCTATTTCCGCGAGGACCCGGCGCTGCGGAAGTCCTTCTTCCAGCGGCTGCACGCGATGTTCTTCTCCGGTGCCGCACTGGCGCCGCATGTCTGGAACGAGCTCGACGAGCTCTCGGTGGCCGAGACGGGCACTCGCGTGCCGATGCTGACGGGCCTCGGCTCCACCGAGACCGCGCCGTTCTTCATGTCGGTCAATCCGCGCACCAGCCGCTCCGGCCATGTCGGCCTGCCGGTCTCCGGCAACGAGGCCAAGCTCGTTCCCAACAACGGCAAGATGGAAGTGCGCGCCAAGGGGCCGAACGTGACGCCGGGCTATTGGCGCCTGCCGGAGGTCTCGGCCGCGGCCTTTGATGACGAAGGCTACTACAAGATGGGCGACGCGCTGAAGCCCGTCGATCCCGACGACTTCAATGCCGGCTTCGACTTTGACGGCCGTGTTGCCGAGGACTTCAAGCTGGCGAGCGGCACCTGGGTTTCCGTCGGCCCGTTGCGGGCCCGCTTCGTGGCTGCGTGCGCGCCGCTGGCGCGCGACGTGATCATCGCCGGCATCAACCGCGACGAGATCGCCGCAATCGTCGTGCTCGATCTCGATGGTTGCCGCCTGATCAACGCGACCTTGCCGTTCGACGACCTCGCCGCCACGGCGGCTGATCCGCTGATCATCGAGGCCTTCCGTCAGCGCTTCGCAAAATTCCTGCAGACCGCGACCGGCTCGTCGACGCGCATCACGCGCGCCGTCCTGCTCGGCGAGCCGCTGTCGATCGACAAGGGCGAGGTCACCGACAAGGGATCGATCAACCAGCGCGCCGTGCTGGAGAACCGCAAGGACCTGATCGAACGCATCTACGCCGCGACGCCGGACGACGACATCATCATCGCCGGCTGATCGACGCATCCAAGGGAGAAACGACAATGTTGTTGAAGGACCAGGTCGCCATCGTCACCGGCGGCGCCTCCGGCCTCGGGGCCGCCACCGCCCGCAAGCTCGCTGCGCAGGGCGCCAAGGTCGCGGTGTTCGATCTCAATGCCAAGCTGGCGGAGGAGGTCGCGGCCGAGATCAAGGGCGTGCCGGTGGTCTGCGACGTCTCGGACGCCGCCGGCGCGGAAGCGGCCGTTGCCAAGGCCGTCGAGGCGCTCGGCCAGCAGCCGCGCGTGCTGGTGAACTGTGCCGGCATCGGCGTCGCCAAGCGCGTCGTCGGACGTGACGGCCCGATGCCGCTGGCCGATTTCGAGAAGGTCATCAAGGTCAACCTGATCGGCTCGTTCAACATGCTGCGTCTGGTCACCAACGGCATGACCAAGCTGGAGCCGCAGGCGACCGGCGAGCGCGGCGTCGTCATCAACACCGCGTCCGTCGCCGCCTATGACGGCCAGATCGGACAGTCGGCCTATTCGGCCTCCAAGGGCGGCATCGTCGGCATGACCCTGCCGATCGCGCGCGAGCTCGCGCAGTTCGGCATCCGCGTGCTGACCATTGCGCCGGGCCTGTTCCTGACGCCGCTGCTCGCCAACCTGCCGCAGGAGGCCCAGGACTCGCTCGCCGCCGCGATCCCGTTCCCCCGCCGTCTGGGTCATGCCGATGAGTTCGCCGCGCTGGCGCTGCACATGGTCGAGAACGCCTACCTCAACGGCGAGGTCGTCCGCCTCGACGGCTCGCTGCGCATGGCGCCGAAGTAAGTGCCGCGCGCCGACGTCCACGTGGTTGTCATTCCGGGACGACGCGCCAGCGTCGGGCCCGGAATCCATTCGGCGTCTAGCACTGCTGAGAGATGGATTCCGGGCTCGCGCTCCGCGCGCCCCGGAATGACGACGTAGAGAAACGGAGGGTGGGCAAAGCGTAGCGTGCCCACCGCCGCTGAAAATGGTGGGCTCGGCGCTGCGCGCCGTTGCCCACTCTCCAGATCGCTATCGGCGATGGTGTGAGGCTTTCAAGACATGTTCGTTCACCGCCGCGACGTGCAGATCCAGTGGGGCGACTGCGATCCCGCCAACATCGTCTACTACCCGCGCTATTTCGCGATGTTCGATGATGCGACCTCGGTGATGTTCGAGGCGGCCGGGTTCTCCAAGCAGGACATCGTCCGCCGCTACGGCCTGGTCGGCATCCCCATGGTCGACACCCGCGCCAAGTTCTACATCCCCTCGACCTATGGCGACTGGATCACGATCGAGAGCCGGATCGAGAGCATCAAGCGCTCGTCCTTCGACGTCACCCACAAGGTGTTCAAGGGTGAGGCGCTGGCCATCGAAGGGTTCGAGACCCGGGTGCTGGTCGGGCGCGATCCGGCCGACCCGGACAAGCTGAAATCGGCACCTTTCCCGGAGGAGATGCGAGCCAAGTTTCTCGGGGAATGAGGCGCGGAAATGGGTGCGACATGCGGCCGTCTTAAGGATGTTCAGCTGTCGTGCTTTGGTCGACTGGTGAGGAGTGATCTTCTCGTGTTCAATGCTATGATCACGTTTGGACACATATCGGCCGGTCGTGTTGGAAGATGCCCCAGACGGGGGCGCGACTGCAAACAGGATCGGCGGATCACGAGCTGAACCGAAAAGATTGAGGGAGGATTTTATGAGGAAGGCCTATCTGGCGGCGGCTGGCGTCATCGCGATGCTGGCATCAGCGCCGGCGCTGGCGCAGACCAGCGAGATCACCATCGGCATCACCACGACGACGACGGGGCCGGGCGCGGCGCTCGGCATCCCCGAGCGCAATGCGCTCGAGTTCGTGCCGAAGGAGATCGGCGGCGTGCCGCTCAAGGTGATCGTGCTCGACGACGGCGGCGATCCGACCACGGCCACGACCAACGCCCGTCGCTTCGTGACGGAATCGAAGGCCGATATCATCATGGGCTCGGCGCTGACGCCGCCGACCATCGCGGTGTCCAACGTCGCCAACGAGGCCGGCATTCCGCATTTCGGCCTGGCGCCGTTCCCGGTCACGCCGGAGCGGATGAAATGGTCGGTTGTGATGCCGCAGCCGGTGCCGATCATGGGCAAGGTGCTGTACGAGCACATGAAGGCGCACAACATCAAGACCGTCGGCTATATCGGCTACTCCGACTCCTACGGCGACCTCTGGTTCAACGATCTGAAGAATCAGGCTGTGCCGATGGGCATCACCATCGCCGACGAGGAACGCTTTGCGCGTCCCGACACCTCGGTCACCGGCCAGGTGCTGAAGCTGGTCGCCGCCAATCCGGACGCCATCCTGGTCGGCGCCTCCGGCACCGCCGCGGCGCTGCCGCAGACCGAGCTGCGCGAGCGTGGCTACACCGGCCTGATCTATCAGACCCATGGCGCCGCGAGCATGGACTTCATCCGCATCGCCGGCAAGGCGGCGGAGGGTGTGATCATGGCGTCAGGTCCGGTGATGTCGCCGGAGACGCAGGACGACAGCGCGCTGACCAAGAAGCCGGGCATGGAGCTGAACAAGGCGTATGAGGGCAAGTATGGCCCGAACAGCCGCAGCCAGTTCGCCGGCCATTCGTTCGACGCGTTCGAGATCCTCAAGCGCATCATCCCGGTGGCGCTGAAGACCGCCAAGCCCGGCACGCCGGAGTTCCGCGAGGCCATCCGCCAGGCGCTGCTGACCGAGAAGGACCTGGCGGCCTCGCAGGGCGTCTACAACTTCACCGAAAAGGACCGCTCCGGCCTCGACGACCGCGCCCGCATCATCCTGACGGTGAAGGATGGCAAATACGTCCCGGCGAAGTAACCGGACGGACGATATCTTCGAGTGAGGAAGGCCGGCTCGGTGAGCCGGCCTTTCGGCCATTTGGACGATGATCTTTGTCGTTTTGGAAGCCCCACCATGATTCCCGCCCCCAGCGGAGCCACGCGGCTCCACATCATCATCGGCGATCCCGTCGCGCAGGTGCGCGCGCCGGCCGGCGTCAGCCAGGCGTTCTCGGAGCGCGGCAGCGATGCGATCCTGGTTGCGGTCCAAGTCGCGCCGGGTGACCTGACTGACTTCCTGGCGACGATGACACGGGTGAAGAATCTCGACGGCATCGTCGCGACCATCCCGCACAAATTCGCCTGCTACCGCGCCTGTGCGACGGCCACCGAGCGCGCGCATTTCATCGGCGCCGTGAATCTGATGCGGCGTGGTCCTGACGGCCGTTGGCATGGCGACATGGTCGACGGCCTTGGCTTCATCGGCGCTGCGAAGGGGGCGAGCTTCGATCCTGCAGGCTGCCGCGTGCTACAGATTGGCGCGGGCGGTGCGGGCTCGGCAATCGCTTTGGCGCTGATCGATTCCGGCGTGCGCGAGCTTGCCATTCACGACAGCGATGCCGGACGCCGCGATGTGCTGATCGCGCGCCTCAACGAGCGGGGCAAAGGCCGCGCCTTTGTCGGCTCGATGAACGCAACAGGCTTCGACATGGTTGCCAACGTCACGCCGGCAGGCATGCAGCCCGGCGATCCTCTGCCGGTCGACATGACGACCGTCAGCCCGTCGGCCTATTGCGGCTGTGTCATCACCCGGCCCGAGGTCTCGCCCTTCATCGCCGCTGCGCGCCAGCGCGGCTGCCTGACGGCGACCGGCACCGACATGTACCGGGCGCTGGAGCGCGTGATGGTCGATTTCCTGCTGTCGAAGGAGGCGCCCTCCTGAAGCAGCGCCTCACCCCATCGACATCAGGCTCAGCTCGCAGCCGCCTCGGCAAAGCCGAGATAGCTCGCCGCTACGCGCTCGTCGGTGGCGATCTCGCTGGCCTTGCCGTTGAGCACGAACTCGCCGAGCTCCATGACATAGGCGCGGTCGGCGACCTTGAGCGCGGCCTTGGCGTTCTGCTCGACCAGCAGCACCGAGACGCCTTCCTGGCGCAGCTTGGCGACGATTTCGAAGATGCCGGCGACGATGATCGGCGCCAGGCCAAGGCTGGGCTCGTCCAGCATCAGCATCTTTGGCGCGCCCATCAGCGCGCGCCCCATCGCCAGCATCTGCTGCTCGCCGCCGGAGAGCGTGCCGGCGAGCTGCTTGCGCCGCTCCTTGAGCTTCGGAAACAGCGTGTAGACGTGCTCGAAGCCGCGTGCGGCGTGGGCCTTCGACATTCTGAAAGCGCCGAGCTGCAGATTGTCCTCGACGTTCATGGTGGCGAACAGCTCGCGATGCTCCGGCACCAGACAGAGACCGCGCGCGACGCGGTCCTCGATCTCCAGCCGGGCCATGTCCTCGCCCAGGAAGGAGACGCGACCCTTCAGCGGAAACACGCCCATGATGGCACTGAGCAGCGTGGTCTTGCCGGCGCCATTGGCGCCGATGATGGTGACGATCTCGTTCTCGGCCACGGTGAGCGAGACCGAGCGGACCGCCTCGACCTTGCCGTAGGAGACATGGGCGTCGGTGACTTCCAGCAGCGTGCTCATGCGGTGGCTCCGAGATACGCCTTGATGACCTCCGGATTGGTCTTGATCGCGGCAGGTGTGCCCTCGGCGATCTTGGTGCCGAAATCGAGCACCACGATGCGGTCGGCGAGGTCCATGACAAATCCCATGTCGTGTTCGACCAGCAGCACCGACATGCCGCCGGCGCGGAGGTCGCGCAGCAGCGCGCCGAGGCGCTGCTTCTCCATGTGGCGCAGGCCGGCGGCCGGCTCGTCGAGCAGCAGCAGCATCGGATCCACGCACAGCGCGCGGGCGATCTCGACGATGCGCTGCTGGCCGAGAGACAACGAGCCGGCAAGCTGGTGCATCTGGTCGCCGAGCCCGACGCGCTCGATCTGCCGCGCGGCTTCCGCGAGCAGCTTGGCTTCGTCGCCGCGATCGAGCCGGAACATGCTCGTGAGCGCGTTGGAATGGCCGCGCAGATGCGCGCCGATCGCGACGTTCTCGAGCACCGTCATGTCCGGCACCAGCTTGACGTGCTGGAAGGTACGGGAAATGCCGAGCTTGACGACGTCCTGCGGCGGGGCGTTGCCGACGGCCTTGCCGAGCACCGAGATGTTGCCGGAGGTCGGCGGCAGCACGCCGGTGATCAGGTTGAAGGTCGTGCTCTTGCCGGCGCCGTTCGGGCCGATCAGCGCGACGATCTCGCGGGACTGGACATCGAACGAGACGTTGTTGACCGCGACCACGCCGCCGAACTGCTTACGCGCGTTGTCGACCTGGAGCAGCACGTTTGGAGTCGTCGCAGATCGCTCCCGCGCCGGCAGTTTGACCGACGTGTCCGGCTGCTTGGCAACCGGCTTGAAAGGCAGCCGCGCCGTCAGCCACGGCCACAGGCCGGTCGGGGCGAGCTGGAGAAGCGTGACGAGGAGAATGCCGAACACGATGGTCTCGAGTTGGCCCTCGCCATGCAGCAGCAGCGGGAGGTAGCTTTGCAGCACCTCTTTCAGCACGACGACGATCGCCGCGCCGAGCACGCCGCCCCAGACATAGCCGGCGCCGCCGACCACGGCGACGAACAGATATTCGATTCCGGCCTGGGCGCCGAACGGCGTCGGGTTGACGGCGCGGGTGAAGTGCGCATAGAGCCAGCCCGAGAGGCCGGCGAGCACGGCGGCGTAGATGAACACCAGCAGCTTGGCGCGAGGTGCATAGACGCCGAACGCTTCCGCCGCGATGTGGCCGCGGCGCAGCGCGCGAATGGCGCGGCCGGTGCGGGAGTCCAGCAGGTTCATCGTCAACAGTGCGGAGATCAGAACGGCGGCCCAGATCGCGAAATAGATCGTGCCGGGATCGAGCATCTTGAGGCTGCCGATCGACAGCGGCGGGATGCCGGAGATGCCGTCGTTGCGACCGAGGAAGGCGAGCTTGCTGAACAGATAGAACAGGCCGAGGCCCCAGGCGAGCGTGCCGAGCGGCAGATAGTGGCCGGACAGCCTGACCGTGACGAGGCCGAGCAGAACGGCGGCGAGGCCCGACACCAGCAGCGACAGCGGCAGGGTCAGCCACGGCGATACGCCGTAATTGGCCGACAGCACCGCAGTGGTGTAGGCGCCGAAGCCGACAAAAGCGGCCTGGCCGAACGAGGTCAGACCGCCGACGCCGGTCAGCAGCACCAGCCCCATCGCGACCAGCGCCGACAGGCCGATATTGTCGAGCAGCACGATCCAGAACGGCGGCATGCCCGGGATGAACGGGATCGCCGCGACGATGACGGCAAAGATGATGAGAGGCCAACGCTCGCGCACGGCTCAATCCTTCTCTTCTTCGACCGCGGGCGCGGCGAGCGAACGCAGCAGCAGAACCGGGATCAGCAGCGTGAAGACGATCACCTCCTTGAAGTTGGAGGCATAGAACGAGGAGAACGCCTCGACGATGCCGACGACGAGCGCGGCGACCGCAGTCAGCGGATAGCTGATCAGGCCGCCGATGATCGCGGCGATGAAGCCTTTGAGGCCGATCAGGAAGCCGGTGTCGTAATAGAGCGTCGTGATCGGGACGATCAGGATACCCGAGAGCGCGCCGATGGTGGAGGCCAGCAGGAACGCGATCTGGCCCGACAGCGTGGTGCGGATGCCGACGAGGCGGGCGCCGAGCCGGTTGACGGCGGTGGCGCGCAGCGCCTTGCCGTAGAGCGTCAGGCCGAAGAACAGCCAGAGGCCGACGATGAAGGCGATGGTGATGCCGTAGACCGCCATGCCCTGCCCGGTGAAGCGCAGCGAGCCGAGCGTCGCCGTGGCATTGAGCAGGGTCGGGCCACGCTGGCCCTCGGCGCCGAAGAACAGCAGGCCGAGGCCCTGCAGTGCGAGGTGAACGCCGACCGAGGCGATCAGCAGCACCAGCACCGAGGTGTGCGCGAGCGGCTGGAACACGATGCGGTAGAGCGACAGGCCGATGCTGGCCACGATCAGCAGCGACAGCACCAGGCTGACGCCGGCGGGCATGCGCTGGTTCGCCGCCCACATGCTGGCGAGCAGAATGACGACAGGGAGGGCGACGTTGAGGCCGAAGGTGCGCGCGATCTTCGGCGCGTGCAGCGTCTTGCGCATGGCGTAGAGGTCGAAGGCGAAGGCCGCGAGCCCGATCACGACGGCGAGCTTCGCGGTGCCCGGCATTTGGCCGGCCGCGAGCGAGGCATAGGTGAGGGCGCCGTAGGTGACGAATTCGCCCTGCGGGATCAGGATCACCCGGGTGACGGCAAACACCAGCACGAGCGCCAGCCCGAGCAGCGCGTAGATCGCGCCATTGGTAATGCCGTCCTGCAACAGGAACAGCAAGATCGTTGTGTTCAAGACAGGACGCTCCCCCTCTGTGGTGACCGGGCGCGGCCGGCGCCCTGCGCCGTCCGCCGGTCTTGGGCAGTTGAATTGGGCTGCCCGTGTTTGATATAGTGGATAACAATTATCGATTATAATCTCAAGGCCGCTGTTCCGGCTGCGGCATTCGAGACCAGGGATGGAAGCAAATGCGATGAATTTGGCGGACCGTGATGGCCGATAGCGCCAAGCCCGTCAGCAAGAGGGAAAGCCGCAAGGAAGCTGCCGTAGCGGCCGACGAGACGCAAGCGGTCCAGCTCGGCGAGCTGTCGGATCTGCTTGGCTATGTGCTGAAACGGGCGCAGTTGAAGGTGTTCGAGGACTTCCTGCGCTGCGTCGCGCCGCTGCAACTGACGCCGGCCCAGTTCTCGGTGTTGCTGCTGCTCGACGCCAATCCGGGCCGTAACCAGACCGAGATCGCCAACACCCTGGGCATCCTGCGGCCGAACTTCGTGTCCTTGCTGGACAGCCTCGAGAGCCGCGACCTGTGTGCGCGGGTGCGTTCGGCCAACGACCGGCGCTCGCACATCCTGATGCTGACCGAGAAGGGCCGCGCCGTGCTGGCCCGCGCCAAGAAGCTGGTGGTGTCGAAGCATGAGGCGCGGCTCAACGAGCTGCTGGGCCCGGATGGTCGCGACGCGCTGCTGGCGATGCTCACCAAGATCGCGGAGGAGTTCTGAAGGACGCAGTCGCGCCCTTCAATCGACCAGGATGACCCTGACGTCGTTCACGTTGGTGAGCGTCGGTCCGGTCTGCAGCAGGCCGCCGGTCGCGGCGAAGAACGCGGTGGCGTCGTTGTTGGCGAGATAGGCCTGCGGATTCAGCCCCTGCGCCCGCATCGCGGCGATGACCTCGGCATCGACGAGCGCACCGGCCGGATCGGAGGCGCTGCCGCCGCCGCCATCGGCGCCGTCGGTGTCGCCGGCGAGCGCCGCGACGCCCTCCATGTCCTTGAGGAGGCCGGCGAGCGCCAGGGCATATTCCTGGTTCGGGCCGCCGCGGCCCTGGCCGCGCACCGTCACGGTGAGCTCGCCGCCGGAAATGATCGCCATGCGGCGACCGAGCGCGCGGGCCTCGCGTGCCAGTTTGGCGTGATCGGCCGCGACCTCGCGGGCCTCGCCCTCGAGATCGGCGCCGAGATCGAGCACGTCGTAGCCCGCGGCCTTGACGCTGGCCACGGCCGCCTCCAGCGAGCTGGCGGGGCGCGCGATCAGCTCGAACGAGGCGCGGGCGAAGGCGGCATCGCCGGGCTTGCAGCTCTCATTGGCGGCATCATCGAGCGCCCGGCCGATCGCCGGGTCGACCTCGAGCTTGTATTTGGCGACGATGCCGCGGGCATCGGCCAGCGTGGTCGGATCGGGCACCGTCGGACCCGATGCGATCGCCGAGGGATCGTCATGCGGCACGTCGGAGATCGCCAGCGTCACGATCTCGGCATTCTGCCCGGCCCGCGCCAGCCGGCCGCCCTTGATTCGCGACAGATGCTTGCGGACCGTATTCATTTCGCCGATCGGTGCGCCCGAGCGGAGCAGCGCGCGGGTCAGCTGCTGCTTCTGCGCGAAGCTGACACCGTTCACCGGCGCGACCCAATTGGCGGACCCACCACCGGAGAGCAGCACCAGCATCAGGTCGCCGGGCTCGGCGGTTGCCGCCAATTGCAGCGTCTCGTCGGCGGCCTTCAGCCCGGCCTCGTCCGGCATCGGATGTCCGGCCTCGATCACCTTCACCCGCCGGGTCGGCACACCATGGCCGTGGCGGGTGGTTGCGATGCCGGTCAGCTTCGCGGGATCGAACCCGAGCGTGTCCAGGTAATGGCGCTCGGCCGCGAGCGCCATCGCGGCCGCGCCCTTGCCGGCGGCGAGGCAGATGATTCGTCCTTTGGGAGCCGCCGGCAGGAATGCCGGCAGCACGATGTCGGGATGCGCCGCGGCGACGGCGGCATCGAAGATCGAGCGCAACAACGGACGGCGGCTGGTCATGCGGCGCCGCCCGTCTGCCGTGCAGAGCCTATTTGAGCTCGCCGCTCATGACCTCGCCGAACAACTGCCAGCGCTCGCCCTTGAACTGCATCAGCTGCAGCTGCTCGATCGGCTGGAAGTCGTCCGGACCGGTGGTCAGCGTGATGCCGGGCAACAGCCCGCCCTGCGCAAACTGCTTCAGGCCTGCCGCCTGCTTCATGACATTGGCGCGGGTCAGTTCGTCGCCGCATCGCTTCAGCACCTCGACCATTGTGGTGGCGATGTTGTAACCGGTCAGCGCCGACGAATCCACGGGGTTGATTTCCGGCAGATATTTGGCGAGCAGCTCCCTGAACGCGCCAAGACCGGGGTCGTTGGCCCATTGCGGATCGGAGGCATCCTTGGCATAGGCGGCCGAGATCACCCCTTGCGAGTTCTCGACGCCGGCCGGCCGCATCACCGCCGCGGTCGAGGCGCTGACGTTCGAGATGATGGTGAGCGGCTTCCAGTTCATCTCGCCGAGCTTCTTGATCGCCTGTGCGCCGGATTTCGGTGTGGTGAACAGCACGACGATGTCCGGATTGGCCGACTTCATCTTGACGATGTGCGACTCGATCGTGGGCTCGGCGATCTCATAGCTCTCCTCCAGCACCACACGGGAGGTGTCGCCAAGGCCGTCCTTGAGACCCTTCAGATAGTCCTTGCCCATGTCGTCGTTCTGGTAGAGCACCGCGATCTTGCCGGTCGGCTGCTGCGCGGTGAGATATTTGGCATAGATACGGGCTTCCGACTGATAGCTCGGCAGCCATCCCATGGTCCACGGATTGGTCTTGGGCTCGTTCCACTTGGTGGCGCCGGTCGCGACGAACAGCTGCGGCACCTTCTTGGCGTTCATGTATTTCTGGATCGCCGTGTTGGGCGCAGTCCCGAGCACGCCGAACAGGAACAGCACCTCGTCGCTCTCGACCAGCTTGCGCGCCTGCTCGACGGTCTTTGGCGGCGAATAGGCGTCGTCGTAGGAGATGAAATTGATCTTGCGGCCGTTGATGCCGCCCTCGTCGTTGACCTTCTTGAACACTGCCGACATCGCCTTGCCGACCGAGCCGTAGGCCGAGGCGGGGCCGCTATAGGGCACGATGTTGCCGATCCTGATCTCGGTGTCGCTGGCGCCAGTGTCGTATTTCTTGTCGGCATGGGCGCTGCCGGCAACTGCGCCAGCCAGGGCGAGACCGAGCATGCTGGAGAGCGTGCGGCGGGTGAGGGCAGTGGTCACGTGGGGACTCCTTCTCGGCCTTGGAGCTTGGCCTTGTTGTTGGATCCGCCCGCAAGGCGGGCGACTCGTTTCACTCCGGACGAGTCCCCATAGCGCAGCCGCGCACTCGGCGTAACCGCCGCCGCTGCATGACCGCCTCTCTTTCAACTCCTAGCTTAAGAAATTCTTGGCAAAGACAGCAAAGATGCTTGGAGAGAGCGCCGCCTGCGGCGCGAGGCCGCAGGCGGCGGTTTCAACTGCGTCTCGTCGTTAGCCGCCGACGTCGGCGGAGATCACGTCGCCGAACAGCTCCCACTTCTCGCCCTTGAAGCGCATCAGTTGCAGCTGGCTGACGGGTGCGAAGTCGGTCGCCGAGGTGTTGATCGTGATGCCAGGCAGCAGCATCTCGGTGCGGAAGTTGCGCAGCGATGCGGCCTGCTTCATGACGTTCTCGCGAGTGAGGTCGTCGCCGCATTGCTTCAGCACCTGCACCAGCGTCTGGGCCACGCTGTAGCCGACGACGGTGCCGCCATCGAGTTTGTCGCCCTCGGGGAAATCCTTTGCCATGAAGTCGAGGAACTGTTTCATCCCGGCGTCATCCTTCCATTGCGGATCGGAGACGTCCTTGAGATAGGCCGCCGAGATGATGTCCTGCGAATTCTCATAGCCGGCCGGCTTCAGCACGCTGCCGACGGAGGCGGAGACGTTGTTGAGGATATGCAGCGCCTTCCAGTCGATCTCCTTGACCTTCTTGATCGCCTGCGCCGCAAATTTCGGCGTGGTGATGTTCACGAATACGTCGGCCCCGGTGGACTTGAGTTTGACAATGTGATTGTCGATCGAGGGTTCGGCGGTCTCGTAGCTCTCCTCCATGACGATCATTGAGGCGGCCTTGGCGCCAAGCCCATCCTTCAGCCCTTTCAGATAGTCCTTGCCGTAATCATCGTTCTGATACAGCACCGCGATCTTGGCGTCCGGCTTTTCCTTCAGCAGATATTTTGCGTAGATTCGGGATTCGCTCTGGTAGTTGGGCTGCCAGCCCATGGTCCAGGGGAAATCCTTCGGATCGTTCCACTTGGTGGCGCCGGTGGCGACGAACAGCTGCGGGACCTTCTTCGAGTTCATGTACTTGTGGATCGCCGAGTTCGGCGGCGTGCCCAGCGAATTGAAGATGAACAGCACTTCATCGCTCTCGACCAGCTTGCGCGCCTGTTCGACCGTCTTTGGCGGCGAATAGGCGTCGTCATAAGAGATGAAGTTGATCTTGCGACCGTTGATGCCGCCCTCGGCGTTGATCTTCTTGAAGTAGGCCGCTTCCGTCTTGCCGATGATGCCGTAGGCAGAGGCCGGCCCGCTATAGGGCATGATGTTGCCGATCTTGATCTCGGTGTCGGAGGCGCCGGTGTCGTACTTCTTGTCGGCGGCGATCGCGGAACTCGAGGCGAGGACGATGGCGGCAGCCGAGGCAAGGGCGGCCCGTCGCGTGATCATCATGGTGCGTTTCTCCCGTGTTGGTTCTGGATGACGTGCCGTGGCCTCCTTGACGGAAGCTCTCGTGTGTCGGGGGACTATAGCAGAGCCGCCGCGGCGTGGTTGCGACATCACGGCACGGTCCGTGTTTTATCGGTCCGCGTCCGCGCAACATCTGCGCAGTTGCGAGAAGTGCGCACAATTTGGGCGGGTGATTGCTCTGCGAGAACAGCCTGAGATCAGCCAAACGGTGTCTGTCCACCGTTCATGGCATCGTCGGTGCGACCTACGAAAAAGCCCTCCGCGCGGATGGCGCGGAGGGCGAGGTTGAGATCGGCACCGCTCTCGGCGGCGATGCTCGATTGCACGATTAATCGATGGCGCCGCTGATCGCCTCGCCGAACAGCTCCCACTTCTCGCCTTTGAACCGCATCATCTGCAATTGCTCGATGGGCGCGAAGTCGGTAGCCGAGGTGTTGATCTTGACGCCCGGCAGCAAGGTGTCGGGCGCGAAGTCCTTCAGGCTGGCGGCCTGCTTCATCACATTGGCGCGGGTGAGGTCGTCGCCGCACATCTGCAGCACCTTCACGAGCGTCTGTGCGGCGCCGTAGCCATAGACGGTCGAGCTGTCGAGCTTGTTGGCGTCGGGATAATACTGCGCGAGGAAGTCGAAGAACTTCTTCATGCCGGGATCATCGTTCCACTGCGGATCCGCAGCGTCCTTGGCATAGGCGGCCGAAAGAATCCCTTGCGAGTTCTCGAAGCCGGCCGGCTTGATCACGCTGCCGACCGAGGCCGAGACGTTGACGACCAGATGCGTCGGATGCCAATCGATCTCGGCAAGTTTCTTGATCGCCTGCGCCGCGAACTTGGGCGTCGTGACGCTGAAGAAGACGTCGGCGCCGGAGGCCTTCAGCTTGACGATGTGGCCGTCGATCGAGGGTTCGGAGGTCTCGTAGCTCTCTTCCATGACGATCATGGACGCGGCCTTGTCGCCGAGGCCATCCTTGAGGCCCTTCAGATAATCCTTGCCGAAATCGTCGTTCTGGAACAGCACGCCGACCTTGGCGCCGGGCTTGTCCTTGAGCAGGTACTTCGCATAGATGCGGCCCTCGCTCTGGTAGCTCGGCTGCCAGCCCATGGTCCAGGGGAAGTTCTTCGGGTCGTTCCACTTGGTTGCGCCGGTGGCGACGAACAGTTGCGGGATCTTCTTGCCGTTGAGATATTTCTGGATCGCCGAGTTCGAGGGCGTGCCGAGCGGGTTGAAGACGAACAGGACCTCGTCGCTTTCGACCAGCTTGCGCACCTGCTCGACCGCCTTGGGCGGCGAATAGGCGTCGTCATAGCTGACGAAGTTGATCTTTCGGCCGTTGATGCCGCCCTCGGCGTTGATCTTCTTGAAATACGCCTCCTCGGTCTTTCCGATCACGCCGTAGGCGGACGCCGGCCCGCTATAGGGCATGATGTTGCCGATCTTGATCTCGGTATCCGACGCGCCGGCGTCGTATTTCTTCTGGGCGAGTGCTGCGCCCGAGGTGAGGGCGATGACCGCCGTCGCGATCGCGGCGATTCGTAGTTGTTGAACGACCTGCAAGAGTTCCTCCTTAGTTCTTTCTGAGTTTGCCGAGCAGCTGCTGCGCCACCATCGCCACCTGCCGCGAGCCGTGCGGCACGAGGAAGATGACGAGGAACAGCAGCACGCCGAACACCGCGCCGGACAGGCCCTTCGAAATGCCTTCGGCGATGTTGGGAACGAAGATGATGAAGGCCGCGCCGACGAACGATCCGGGCAGCCAGCCGACGCCGCCGACGACCATGCCGAGGAACAGCGAGATCGCGAGAACGATCGTGTAGCTGTCGGGTGCCACGAACTGCACGGCGATGGCGCCGAGGCCGCCGGCGACGCCGGTGATGCCGGCGCTGACGCCGAACGCCAGCGTCTTGTAGGTCGCGACGTCGATGCCCATGGCGGACGCTGCGATCTCGTTGTCGCGGATCGCCATGAAAGCCCGCCCCGAACGCGAGCGTAATAGGTTCACCGAGAATACGTAGATCGCGATCGTGATCGCCAGCGTGAAGTAGTACAGCCACATGTCCTGCGACATCGGTAGGCCGAACGGCGCGTCCGGCTTGGTGACGACGAGGCCCTGCACGCCGCCGGTCCATTCCTCGAAGAAGCCGAGCTTGAGGATCTGCGGCATCGCGGTGGCGAGCGCGAAGGTGGCGAGCGCGAGATACACGCCCGAGAGCCGCAGCGCCGGTTGGCCGAACAGGAAGCCGAAGCCGAAGCAGATGACGCCGGCGACCGGCAGGGTCAGCGCGTAGTTGACATTGTACTGCTCCATCAGGATCGCCGACGTATAGGCGCCGACCGCATAGAACGCGCTCTGCCCGAGAGAGAACTGTCCGGAGCCGCCGGTCAGGATGTTCAACGCCAGCACGGCGAGTCCGTAGATCAGGAGCATCGTCATCTGGAAGATGATGAAGTTCTTGACGAACAGCGGAACCACGAGAAGCAGAAGCACGACGACGAAGGTGGTGCCGGAACTCAAGGTCATGGCCCGCTTCGGAACGGCATCGACCGCGGGCGCCTGGGATGCGATGTCCTCGACTGCGCTCATGATCAGACTCGCTTCACGATGTTGCGGCCGAACAGGCCGGCCGGTTTGATGACTAGGACGGAGATGATGAGGGCCAGTGCGATCGGCAGCTTCATCTCATTGCCCACGTGGGGAATGTAGGTGCCGGCGAGATTCTCGAAGATGCCGACCAGGAAGCCGCCGAGCACCGCACCGAAGGGGCTGGTGAGGCCCCCAAGCACGGCCGCGGCGAAACCGTAGATCAGCACGCCGCCCATCATGTTGGGCTCGAGGAACACCACCGGCGCGATCAGCATGCCGGCGATCGAGCCGATCGCGGCCGCCATGCCCCAGCCGAGCGCAATCATCCAGGAGGTGTTGATGCCGACCAGCCGCGCCGATTCCGGCAAGGCTGCGGCCGCGCGCATCGCAAGTCCGACACGGGTGTACTGGAAGAAGAAGTACAGCCCGATCAGGAGCAGCAGGGTGATGCCGATCATGCCGGCCTGATGGGTCGAGATCAGCTGGCTGCCCAGGAACGGCGAGGAGCCGAACGGCGTCGGGTACTGCTTGATGGTGAAGTCCCAGATCAGCCCGGCGCAGGAGTTGATGATCGAGAACAGCGCGATGAAGCCGGCGACCTGGGTCAGGATCGGCGCCTTGGTCAGTGGCTTGAACAGCACCCGCTCGATCACGATGCCGCCGGCGAAGGAGAAGGCCAGCGTCACCACGAAGGCGACCCAGTAGGGCAGGCCCCATTGCATCAGCTGCCAGGAGATGAATGTCGAGAACATCGCCATCTCGCCTTGCGCAAAGTTGAGATGGTCGATGGCCTGGTAGATCATCACGACGGCGAGCGCCATGCAGGCGTAGATCGCGCCCGTCGCAATGCCGGCCAGGACCTGGTTGGTGAAGAGCTCCATTGTCCCGCCTCCGTTAGTAGCCCAAATAGGATTTGCGGACGTTCTCGTCTTTCGCGATGTCCGAGGCCGCGCCCGACATGACGATGCGGCCCGTCTCGATCACATAGGCCCGATCGGCGAGCTCGAGCGCGAGCTGCGCATTCTGCTCGACCACGAGGATCGAGACCTTTTCCTCGCGGTTGATCTTGCCGAGGATGCCGAAAAGGTCGCGGACCACCAGCGGTGCCAAGCCGAACGACGGCTCGTCGAGCAGCATCAGCCTGGGTCGCAGCATCAGCGCGCGGGCCACCGCCAGCATCTGCTGCTCGCCGCCGGATAAGGTGCCGGCCTGCTGGGTGTGGCGTTCCTTCAGCTTGGGGAAGTAGGAGTACATCCGCTCGATGTCGGCGACGATGCCCGCCTTGTCGCTGCGCGTGATGGCGCCGAGCTGCAGGTTTTCTTCCACCGTCATGTTGGTGAAGGTGCCGCGGCCCTGCGGCACGTGCGCGATGCCGAAGCGCACGATGCTCTCGGTCGATTTGTTGTTGAGCGGCTTCCCCTCGAACTCGATCGCACCGGTCGAGCGCACCATGTTGCAGATGGCGCGCAGGGTGGTGGTCTTGCCGGCGCCATTGGCGCCGAGCAGGGTCGTCAGCGAACCCTCGTTGAGGGAGAAGGAGAGGCCGTGCAGGGCCTGGACCTGGCCGTAATAGGCGCGCAGGTCCTTGACGTTGAGCAGCGGCGTCATTGATCCTTGCTCCCGAGATAGGCCTTGATGACGTCGGGATCGGCCTGCACCTGGGCGGGCGTGCCCTCGGCGAGCTTGCGGCCGAAATTCAGCGCCACGACGTGGTCGGCGATCGACATCACCAGTCCCATGTGATGCTCGACCAGCAGCACGGTCACCTTGCGGTCGTCGCGAATGCGCCGGATCAGATCGCCCAGCACATGGACTTCCTCATGATTGAGCCCGCCGGCGGGCTCGTCGAGCAGCAGGATCTTGGGATCGGCGGCGAGCGCGCGCGCCAGCTCGACGCGCTTCTGGGTGCCGAACGGCAGCCCGGACACGGTCTTGTGCGCGACCTCCTCGAGGTCGAGATAGGCGAGAATTTCGTGAACCTTGGTGTTGACGGAATTCTCGCTGCGCCGGACCCAGGCCAGACGCAGCGAATCCGAGATGATGTCGCTGGAGGTGCGCGCATGGGTGCCGACGCGGACGTTGTCGAGCACGGAGAGATTGGGAAACAGCGCGACATTCTGGAAGGTGCGGCCGATGCCGATCTCGGCAATGCGGTGCGGCGGCCGCTTCAGGATGCTGTGGCCTTCCATCAGGATGTCGCCGGAACTCGGCTGGTAGAGCCGGCTGAGGCAGTTGAACAGGGTGGTCTTGCCGGCTCCGTTCGGGCCGATGAGGCCGAGGATCTGACCCTCGCGCATCTCGAACGAGACGCCGTTCAGCGCCACGATGCCGCCGAACACGACGCTGACGTCGCGGACGACGAGCAGCGGATCGTTGGTCTGGGCGAGTTGTGCCTGCGTCATCTCGTCTCGCCCCTCCCCAAATCGTTCAGGTCAGGACGCGGCGCCAGCCGACCGCGATGATGCAGGCTATCTGATACCCTCGGCAACACGGGCAACTTTTCCTCCTGGCTTCGGCTTTTTATTGAGTTCTTTGTTTGATGGGCTGCTTGTTTGATTAGTTGACGGCGCGAGGCCGCCGAGCGCCGCTTCGATGTTCCTTACCATCGCGACGAGACGAGGTCCAATGTCGGTGCGCAAGCGCTCTTCCGTGAAGCGGAATGCCGGTGCTCCGCAATTCACGGCGTAGGGACCGGTTCCGTCGTTCAGCCGCAACGCGACGCCGACCGCATGAACGTCGTCCTGCCATTCGCCGGCGGAGATCGTGAAGCCATATTTCGCAACGGTCTCGCCGGCGCGCTCGATGCCGTCGCGGATCTTCGGCCAACGGCTGCCGTAATGCTCGCGCATCTCCCGCATCAACGCGGCGCGGTCCTCGTCCGGCAGCGCCCAGATGTAGGCGCGGCCCATCGCGGTCGTTGCAATCGGAATGCGCGAGCCGACGTCGAGTTGAACGTTGATGACGCCGTGACGGCTCTGGCCGAAATAGATCATGCTCAGCCGGTCGCGGCCGCCGATGGCCACCGCGCCGCCGGTCTCGCGCATCAGCTGCTCGCGGAACGGCTCGGAAAGATGGCGGATGCCGAGATTGGCGAGCGCGGCGTAGCCCAGCGCCAGCGCCGCTGGGGCCAGCTGGTATTTCTCGAAGCGCGGCACCGGGGTGAGATAGCCGAGCTTGGTGAGCGTGTAAGTGAGGCGCGAGACCGTCGCCTTCGGCAGGTTGGTGCGCGCGGCGATTTCCTGATTGCCCAGCAGGCCGTCATTCGGCCGGAACGCCCGCAGCACGTCGAGGCCGCGCGCCAGCGCGACGACGAAGCTCCGATCGGTCGCGGGTTTCTTCCCTGGGCGTTTCATGTCATCGGCTGTTGATTGATGAGCCTCGTTGACAACGCTCGTGCTTCAAAATAACCCTGGATGTCAAGATGTGGAATTAGATTTCGCACTGCGGAATTGATGTTCGGCAGCGGGTAGACGCAAGCAAGGCTGATACTCTGCGCAAATGAAGAGCCAAGAATTGGCCGGTGCGTTAACCGGCCGCAAAGAAACGACATCCAAGGAGCTTACGCGTGAGCGAAGTGGCAAAGCTTGACCGTCATGACATCATCGGCATCGTCACCATCGACAGCCCGCCCGTCAATGCGCTGAGTGCCGCAGTTCGCGGCGGCATCCTGGACAACGTCAAGGCGGCGATCGCCGATCCCGCGATCAAGGCGATCGTGCTGACCTGCGGCGGCCGTACCTTCATCGCCGGGGCCGACATCACCGAGTTCGGCAAGCCGCCGAAGCCGCCGGCGCTCAACGACGTGCTGAGCACGATCGAGAACAGCCCCAAGCCGGTCATTGCGGCGATTCATGGAACGGCCCTGGGCGGTGGTCTCGAAGTGGCGCTCGCCTGTCATTATCGTGTCGCCACCAAGGAGGCGAAGCTCGGACTGCCCGAGGTGAAGCTCGGCCTGCTGCCGGGCGCGGGCGGCACCCAGCGCCTGCCGCGCGCCGTAGGCCCCGAGCTCGCAGTCAAGATGATCGTCGGCGGTGACCCGATCGGCGCAGCGGAAGCGCTGAAGGCGGGCCTGATCGAGGAGATCGTCGAGGGGCCGGCATCGGGCGGCGAAGCCTTCGCGCGCAAGGTGGTGGCGGAGAACCGTCCGCTGCGCAAATTGCGCGATGACGATTCCAAGCTGGCGGCCGCCAAGGCCGATCGCACGATCTTCACCAGTGCGGTGGCGGCGATCACCAAGAAGTCGCGTGGGCTCGAGGCGCCGTTCGCAGCGGCCGACGCGGTCGGCTATGCGATCGACCTGCCGTTCGACGAGGGCCTGAAGAAGGAGCGCGAAGGTTTCCTCAAGCTGCTCACCAGCGATCAGTCCAAGGCGCAGCGCTATGCGTTCTTCGCCGAGCGCGAGGCCGCCAAGATCGCCGGCGTGCCCGAGGGCACCAAGGGCCGCAAGGTCGAGCGCGTCGCGATCATCGGCGCCGGCACCATGGGCGGCGGCATTGCGATGTCGTTCGCCAATGCTGGCATTCCGGTCACGCTGATCGAGACCGCCGAGGAGCAGCTGAAGCGCGGCATGGGCGTCATGCAGAAGAACTGGGAGGCGACCGCCGCGCGCGGCGGCATCCCGGCGGATGCACCGGTCAAGCGCATGGCGTTGATCGACGGCAAGGTCGGTCTCGAGAACGTCAAGGACGCCGACCTCGTCATCGAGGCGGTGTTCGAGACCATGGCGGTGAAGAAGGAAGTGTTCGGCAAGCTCGATCAATATGCAAAGCCGGGCGCGGTGCTGGCCTCGAACACGTCCTATCTGAACATCGACGCGATCGCCGCAGAGACCAGCCGGCCGCAGGACGTGCTCGGCATGCATTTCTTCTCGCCGGCTAACGTCATGAAGCTGTGCGAAATCGTGCGTGCGGAGAAGACGGCGCCGGATGCGCTCGTCACCGCGGTGTCGATCGCGCGCAAGATCGCAAAGGTGCCGGCCGTGGTCGGCGTCTGCGACGGCTTCGTCGGCAACCGCATGCTGGCGCAGCGCGGCAAGCAGGCCGAGAAGCTGTTGTTCGAAGGCGCGCTGCCGCAGCAGGTCGACGCGGTCGTCACCAAGTTCGGCATGCCGATGGGCCCGTTCGCGATGGGCGATCTCGCCGGTCTCGACATCGGCTGGCGCTCGCGCAAGGACCGCGGCATCAAGAGCGAGATCGCGGATGCGCTGTGCGAGGCCGGCCGCTTCGGCCAGAAGACCGGCAAGGGCTATTACAAATATGAGGCGGGCTCGCGCGCGCCGCTGCCGGATCCCGATGTCGAGAAGCTGATCGACGAGACGCTCGCCAAGCTCGGCCTCAAGCGGCGCGCGGTCAGCGACGAGGAGATCCTCGAGCGCATGATGTATCCGATGATCAACGAGGGCGCGAAGATCCTCGCCGAAGGCATTGCCGCGCGTCCGTCCGACATCGATGTGGTCTGGCTGTACGGCTATGGCTGGCCGATCTATCGCGGCGGCCCGATGTACTGGGCCGACAGCGTCGGCCTGAAGCACATCGCCGAGCGGCTGGCGTTCTATGCCAAGGAGACCAATGATCCCTCGCTCGAGCCGGCGCCGCTGCTGAAGCAGCTCGCGGAGGAAGGCAAGACGTTCGCCTCGCTGGCGCAGGGGAAGGCCGCTTGAGGCTTTGCCCTAGCTCCGTGCACAGCTGCGCCCCCCTCCCCCTTGCGGGGAGGGGTTGGGGGTGGGGGGCCGCAACGGCAGTCTCGCCCGGAGCCACCCCCCTCCCTGGCCTTCCCCCACAAGAGGAGAGGGAACGGGAAGAGCGGGGCCGCCTTACGGCAAGAAACACAGAGTCCGCATGACCCATCCTGGCGAACAGTTCTATCCCGAAGGCGTCCGCTGGGACGCGCCGATCGCGCGTGGCACCTTGCCAGATCTGCTGGCAAAGGCGGTCAGTGACTTCGGCGATCGCGACGCGCTGGAATTCCGCGACCGCCCCGTCACCTTCAAGCAACTCGCGGCGCTCGTCGACCAGGCTGCCGCCGCGTTCCTGCGAGCCGGTTTTGGCAAGGGCGCGTCGATCGCGCTGTTCCTCGGCAATACGCCGGATCATCCGATCAACTTCTTCGGCGCGCTCAAGGCCGGCGCCCGCGTCGTGCACCTGTCGCCGCTCGATGGCGAGATCGCGCTGTCGCACAAGCTCAGCGATTCCGGCGCACGCATTCTCGTCACCTCGAACCTGTCGGCGCTGCTGCCGACGGCGCTGAAGTTCCTCGAGAAGGGCCTGCTCGACCGCCTGATCGTCTGCGAGGATGATCATTGGGGCAAGGTCGGTACGTCACAGACGCCGTTGCCGGATAGCTCCGCCGTGACCACCCATCGTGCCTTCGTCGAGGGCGCCGTGGCGCCGGCAGCGTGGCCGGCCATCTCGCCCGACGACGTCGCCTTGCTGCAATATACCGGCGGCACCACCGGCCTGCCCAAGGGCGCGATGCTGACCCATGGCAATCTCACCTCGGCAGTGTCGATCGCCGAAATCTGGGGCCGCGCGACGCGCGCGAACGGCAACGGCTCCGACCGAGTCATCTGCGTGCTGCCGCTGTTCCACATCTATGCACTGACGGTGGTGCTGCTGACCTCGCTGCGTCTCGGCAGCCTGATCTCGCTGCACCAGCGCTTCGACTTGGAAGCCGTGATGCGCGACATCGAGGTCAAGCGCGCGACCTATTTTCCCGGCGTGCCGACGATGTGGATCGCGATCGCCAACCTGCCCGATCTCGACACGCGCGATCTGTCGTCGCTGACTAGCGTTGGCTCCGGTGGCGCGCCGCTGCCAGTCGAGGTCGCGCGCATCCTGGAGCGCCGCGTCGGCATGAAGCTGAAGAGCGGCTGGGGCATGACCGAGACCTGCTCGCCCGGCACCGCCCATCCCAAGGGTGGCCCGGACAAGCCCGGCTCGATCGGGATCACGCTGCCCGGCATCGAGATGGACGTCGTGTCGCTCGAGGATCCCGCAAAGGTGCTCGGCGTGAACGAGGTCGGCGAGATCCGGATCAAGGGGCCGAACGTCACCAAGGGCTATTGGAACCGGCCGGACGAAACGGCGCAGTCGTTCGTCGGCGATCATTTCCTGACCGGCGACATCGGCTATGTCGACGCCGACGGTTTCTACTTCCTGGTCGACCGCAAGAAGGACATGATCATCTCCGGCGGCTTCAACGTCTATCCGCAGATGATCGAGCAGGCGATCTACACCCATCCGGCGGTGCAGGAGGTCATCGTGATCGGCATTCCCGACGCCTATCGCGGCGAGGCGGCCAAGGCCTTCATCAAGCTGCGCGACGGCTTCGCGCCGTTCCCGGTCGAGGATCTCCGCGCCTTCCTCACCGGCAAGCTCGGCAAGCACGAGCTGCCGGCGGCGGTCGAGTTCGTCGACGAGCTGCCGCGCACGCCGGTCGGCAAGCTGTCGCGTCACGAACTGCGCCAGCAGCAATCACCCACGTCTCACAGCAAACATCCGTAACAACAACAGGAGGTCGCCCATGACCGATGCCGTCATCGTTTCCACCGCCCGCACGCCGATCGGCAAGGCCTATCGCGGCGCGCTCAATGCCACCGGCGGCGCGACGCTGCTCGGCCACGCCATCGGCGAGGCGGTCAAGCGCGCCAAGGTCGATCCGGCCGAGGTCGAGGATGTCGTGATGGGCGCAGCCCTGCAGCAGGGCTCGACCGGCGGCAACATCGCGCGCAAGGCGCTGCTGCGTGCCGGCCTGCCGGTGTCGGTCGGCGGCACCACCATCGACCGCCAGTGCGCCTCCGGCCTGCAGGCGATTGCGCTCGCGGCGCGCTCGGTGATCTTCGACGGTGTCGAGATCGCAGTCGGCGGCGGCGGCGAATCGATCTCGCTGGTCCAGAACGACAAGATGAACACGTTCCAGGCCACCGATCCGGCGCTGCTCGAGATCAAGGGCGACGTCTACATGCCGATGATCGACACCGCCGAGATCGTCGCCAAGCGCTACGGCATCTCCCGCGAGCGCCAGGATGAATATGCGCTGGAGAGCCAGCGCCGCACCGCTGCCGCGCAGCAGGGCGGCAAGTTCAACGACGAGCTGGCGCCGATCTCGACCAAGATGGCGGTCACCGACAAGGCCACCGGCAACGTCTCGTTCAAGGACGTCACCCTGTCGCAGGACGAAGGTCCGCGCCCCGAGACGACGGCCGAAGGTCTCGCCGGCCTCAAGGCCGTGCGCGGCGACGGCTTCTCGATCACCGCCGGCAATGCCAGCCAGCTCTCCGACGGCGCCTCCGCCTGCGTGATCATGAGCGACGCCACCGCGGCGAAGCGCGGCCTGCAGCCGCTCGGCATCTTCCGCGGCTTCGTCGCGCATGGCTGCGAGCCCGACGAGATGGGCATCGGCCCGGTGTTCGCGGTGCCGCGTCTATTGAAGCGCCATGGCCTGACCGTCGACGACATCGGCCTGTGGGAGCTCAACGAGGCGTTCGCCGTGCAGGTGCTGTACTGCCGCGACAAGCTCGGCATCGACCCCGACAAGATCAACGTCAATGGCGGCGCCATCGCGGTCGGCCATCCCTACGGCATGTCGGGCGCGCGGCTCACGGGCCACGCGCTGATCGAAGGCCGCCGCCGCAAGGCCAAGTACGCGGTGGTGACGATGTGCGTCGGCGGCGGCATGGGCGCCGCCGGCCTGTTCGAGGTGCTGCAATAGGTCTTCGTCATTCCGGGGCGCGCGGAGCGCGAGCCCGGAATCCATACTCACGATGGTGGTTATGGATTCCGGGTTCGCCTCTTCGAGGCGCCCCGGAATGACAGCTCGATTTGTCGACGAATATATACACACGGGAGGATCCGATGGATCTTGCATTCACGAAGGAAGAGCAGGCGTTCCGCGAGGAAGTCCGGCAGTTCTTCAAGGACAATGTCCCGCCGGAGACCCGGCGCAAAATGATCGAAGGCCGCCATCTGTCGAAGGACGAGATGGTGACCTGGTGGCGCATCCTCAACAAGAAGGGCTGGGGTGTCTCGCACTGGCCGGAGGAATATGGCGGCACCGGCTGGACCTCGGTGCAGCACTACATCTTCAACGAGGAGTTGCAGGCCTATCCGGCGCCGCAGCCGCTCGCCTTCGGCGTCAGCATGGTCGGCCCCGTCATCTACACTTTCGGCAACGAGGAGCAGAAGAAGAAGTATCTGCCGCGCATCGCCAATGTCGACGACTGGTGGTGCCAGGGCTTCTCCGAGCCGGGCTCGGGCTCCGACCTCGCATCGCTGAAGACCAAGGCCGAGCGCCGCGGCGACAAGTGGATCATCAACGGCCAGAAGACCTGGACCACGCTCGCGCAGCACGCCGACATGATCTTCTGCTTGTGCCGCACCGATCCGTCCGCGAAGAAGCAGATGGGCATCTCCTTCATCGTGTTCAGCATGAAGTCGAAGGGCGTCACGGTGCGTCCGATCCAGACCATCGACGGCGGCCACGAGGTCAACGAGGTGTTCTTCGACGACGTCGAGGTGCCCATCGAGAACCTGATCGGCGAGGAGAACAAGGGCTGGGACTACGCCAAGTTCCTGCTTGGCAATGAGCGCACCGGGATCGCCCGTGTCGGCGTCTCCAAGGAGCGTATCCGCCGCATCAAGGAGCTCGCCGGCAAGATCGAATCCGGCGGCCGTCCGGTGCTGGAGGACCCGTCGTTCCGCGAGAAGCTCACGGCCTGCGAGGTCGAGCTGAAGGCGCTCGAGCTGACGCAACTGCGCGTCGTCGCCGACGAGGGCAAGCACGGCAAGGGCAAGCCCAATCCGGCGTCCTCGGTGCTGAAGATCAAGGGCTCCGAGATCCAGCAGACCACGACCGAGCTGCTGATGGAGGTGATCGGCCCGTTTGCCGCGCCCTACGACGTCCATGGCGACGACGACAGCAACGAGACCATGGATTGGACCGCGCAGATCGCGCCGAGCTACTTCAACAACCGCAAGGTCTCGATCTACGGCGGCTCCAACGAGATCCAGCGCAACATCATCGCCAAGGCGGTGCTGGGGCTTTGAGTTGCTGTCATTCCGGGGCGCCGCGAAGCGGCGAGCTACGACGCGCAGTTGCGCGTCGGAGAATCCATAACCACCATCGTGAGTATGGATTCCGGGCCCGCGCCTTGCGGCGCGTCCCGGAATGACGCCGATGATGAATTCCGGGTACGAGGATAGAGAGCATGGATTTTGATCTCACCGAGGAGCAGCGTCTCCTCAAGGACAGCATCGACGGCCTGCTGGCGGATGCCTACGATTTCGACAAGCGCAAGCTGTACATGAAGGAGAAGGGCGGCTGGAGCCGCGCGATGTGGTCCAAGCTCGCCGAGCAGGGCCTGCTCGGTCTGCCGTTCTCGGAAGACGACGGCGGCTTCGGCGCCGGCGGCGTCGAGACCATGATCGTGATGGAGGCGATGGGTCGCGCGCTGGTGCTCGAGCCGTATCTCGCAACCGTGGTGCTGGCCGGCGGTTTCCTCCGTCATGGCGGCTCGGCGGCGCAGAAGGCCGCGCATCTGCCTGGGATCATCGACGGCAGCAGGACGTTTGCATTCGCCCAGCTCGAGAAGCAGTCGCGCTATGACCTGTTCGACGTTGCGACGTCTGCGAAGAAGAAGGGCGATGGCTGGGTCATCGACGGCGAAAAGTTCGTCGTGCTCAACGGCGAGAACGCCGACACCTTGATCGTGACCGCGCGCACCTCGGGCGGCCAGCGCGACAAGTCGGGCATCGGCGTGTTCATCGTGCCGGCCGACGCCAAGGGTGTCACCCGCAAGGGCTATCCGACCCAGGACGGTCTGCATGCCGCCGACATCACCTTCACCGGTGTGGAAGTCGGCGCCGACGCCGCGATCGGCGATCCGGTCAATGCCCTGCCGCTGATCGAGCGCGTTGTCGACGAGGCCCGCATCGCGCTGTGCGCGGAGGCCGTCGGCCTGATGGACGAGTCGCTGAAGACCACGGTCGAGTACATCAAGACGCGCAAGCAGTTCGGCGTCGCGATCGGCTCGTTCCAGTCGCTGCAGCACCGGGCGTCCGACATGTTCGTCGCGCTGGAGCAGGCCCGCTCGATGTCGATGTTCGCGACCATGGCCGCCGAGTTCGACGACGCCAAGGAGCGCGCCACCTCGATCGCCGCGGCCAAGGTGCAGATCGGCAAGTCGGCTAAGTTCGTCGGCCAGCAGGCGATCCAGCTCCATGGCGGCATCGGCATGACCATGGAGGCCAAGATCGGCCACTACTTCAAGCGTCTGACGATGATCGAGAGCACCTTCGGCGACACCGACTACCACATGCGCCGCGTCAGCGAGGCGGGCGGGTTGATCTAGAAAGCTTTGTCGTTGCCGGGCTTGACCCGGCAACCCATCGCTTTCTGAAGATGGATGCGCGGGCCTTCGCCGCGCCGAAGGGGCTTCGGCCCCGCAGGCGGGTCAAGCCCGCGCATGACGGATTTGAGAGGGCTACGCTGCCGGTGTCGAGCGGCTCCGGAGTGATTTGATCAATCGAGCCGTCATTGCGAGCGAAGCGAAGCAATCCAGGGCGGTATGCTTGATCTGGATTGCGTCGTCGCTTCGCTCCTCGCAATGACGCGGAGGAAGCAGACATGACCCCCAATCCCTTCGACCTCTCCGGTCAGGTCGCCGTCATCACCGGCTCGAGCCGCGGAATCGGCCGGGCGTCGGCGGAGCTGCTCGCGCAACTCGGCGCCAAGGTGGTGATCTCCAGCCGCAAGCCGGACGCATGCGAGGAGGTTGCGAGCGCCATCCGCGCCAATGGTGGCGAGGCCCACGTCATCCCCTGCAACATCTCCCGGCGGGCCGAGGTCGACGCGCTGATCGACGGCGCCGTGAAGCATTGCGGCCAGGTCGACATCCTCGTCTGCAATGCTGCGGTCAACCCGTATTACGGTCCGCTGCTCGACATCACCGACGAGGCCTTCGACAAGATCATGGCCTCCAACGTGAAGAGCAATCTCTGGCTCTGCGCCAAGGCGATCCCGCCGATGGCCGCGCGGGGCAAGGGCTCGGTCATCATCGTCTCCTCGATCGGCGGCCTGCGCGGCTCGACCGTGATCGGCGCCTACGGCATCTCCAAGGCCGCCGACTTCGCGTTGTGCCGCAGCCTTGCCGGCGAATGGGGGCCGCACGGCGTGCGCATCAATTGCGTCGCGCCCGGCCTGATCAAGACCGATTTCGCCCGCGCGCTGTGGGAGGACGAAGCCCGCCTGAAGCAGCGCTGCGCCACCACCCCGCTGCGTCGCATCGGCGAGCCGCACGAGATCGCCGGCGCGGTCGCCTACCTCGCCTCGGACGCGTCGACCTTCATGACCGGCCAGACCATCGTCGTCGACGGCGGCGTGACAACGGCCGCGGTGTAGCCTTCGTATCCGAGCGGCGGAGCTGATCGCGGGTGTTCACCCTCCCCTGGAGGGGGAGGGTCGCCTCACGACGAGCGAAGCGAAACGTGAGGCGGGGTGGGGTGATCTCTCCACAATCGCCATCGCCCGTGGCTCACCGCACCCCGCTCGCCCGCTGCGCGGGCGACCCTCCCCCTCCAGGGGAGGGTGGATAGACACGTGCCGCTCCACCTTGACCTCGCCCGCCCGATCCGCTTGCTTGTCGGCCCAACGTCGTCAACCTACCGGGAAGAAAACCCATGTCCTTCGTGCTGGCCATCGATCAGGGCACCACGTCCTCGCGCGCGATGGTGTTCCGCTCCGACATCTCGATCGCCGCGGTCGCGCAGCAGGAATTCCCGCAGCATTTCCCGGCCTCCGGCTGGGTCGAGCACGAGCCGGAGGACATCTGGACCTCGACGGTGATGACCTGCCGCGATGCGCTTGAGAAGGCGGGACTGACGGCCAAGGACATCGCGGCGATCGGCATCACCAACCAGCGCGAGACCACCGTGGTATGGGACCGCGCCACCGGCCAGGCCGTCCACCGCGCCATCGTCTGGCAGGACCGCCGCACCGCCGACATCTGCGCCGAGCTCAAGGCCGATGGCCACGAGCCGGATGTCAGCGCCAAAACCGGCCTGATCATCGATCCCTATTTCTCCGGCACCAAGGTGGCATGGATTCTCGACCATGTGCCGGGCGCGCGCGAGCGCGCCGAACGCGGCGAACTGATGTTCGGCACCGTCGACTGCTACCTGCTGTGGCGGCTGACCGGCGGCAAGGTGCATGCCACCGATGCCACCAACGCTTCGCGCACGCTGCTGTTCAACATCCACACCGGTGCGTGGGACGAGACGCTGCTGAAGCTCTTGCGCGTGCCGCGCTCGATGCTGCCCGAGGTGAAGGATTCCTCCGCCGATTTCGGCACCACCACGCCCGATCTGTTCGGCGGCCCGATCAAGGTCGCGGGGATCGCCGGCGACCAGCAGGCGGCCACCATCGGCCAAGCCTGCTTCACGCCGGGCATGATGAAGTCGACCTACGGCACCGGCTGCTTCGCGCTGCTCAACACCGGCGCCACGCCGGTGAAATCGAACAACAAGCTGCTGACGACGATCGCCTATCAGCTCAACGGCGTCAGGACCTACGCGCTCGAAGGCTCGATCTTCGTCGCCGGCTCGGCCGTGCAGTGGCTGCGCGACGGGCTCGGCATCATCAAGCATGCCGCCGAAACCGGCCCGCTCGCCGACAAGTCCGACTCGATGCAGTCGGTCTATCTGGTGCCGGCCTTCGTCGGCCTCGGCGCACCGTATTGGAATCCGCGCGTGCGCGGCGCGCTGTTCGGCCTGACCCGCAATACCGGCCCGGCCGAGCTCGCGCATGCCACGTTGGAGAGCGTGTGCTACCAGACCTACGATCTGTGGGCCGCGATGCGCGCCGACTGGCCCGATGCGTCCGCCGCCACGATCGTGCTGCGCGTCGACGGCGGCATGACCGCCTCGGACTGGACCATGCAGCGTCTCGCCGACCTGCTCGACGCACCAGTCGACCGTCCCATGATCCAGGAGACCACCGCGCTCGGCGCCGCCTATCTCGCCGGCCTCCACGCGGGCGTCTATCCGGAGCCGGAAAAGTTCGCCGACAATTGGCGGCTCGAGCACCGCTTCCGGCCGGCGATGAGCGCGGCGACGCGAGAGCGCAAGCTCGCCGGCTGGGCTCGCGCCGTGAAGGGGGTGCTGGCGAGCGACGAGGGCGAGTAGGGCGCTCGCCTCCCACAGCAGCTAAGCCAGGAACGCAGCAAGGTCGGCATTGACCTGCTTCATGTGGGTCACGAATAGCCCATGCGGGCCGCCGGGATAGACCTTCAGCTCGGCGCCCTTGATGCCCTTGGCGGTCGGCCGTGCCGTCATGTCGAGCGGCGCTGAGACGTCCTTGTCGCCGTGCAGGATCAGCACGGGACGGTCGATCTTCGCAAGCACCGGCCGCAGGTCGGTCGCGATCAGCGCGCGGTTGGTGGCGACCGCGACGGGAATGGGCATCTGGCGCATCATCGCCGCGACCCATTCCATCATCTGCGGCGAGGCGTCCTTCGTGAAGAACGGCAGCTTGTTGTCCTCGATCCATTTCGGGAAGTCGCTCTGCCATGCCGCCCAGCACTGCTCGAAATAGCCACGGGGCGCGCCGAGCGCATTGTCCGGCGTCTGCAGCGGGAACGGCGTCGTCGGGCCGAGCATCGCGATCCGCGCGATGCGTTGCGTGCCGTGCCGCGCGATGTAGTTGAGGATCTCGTTGCAGCCCATGGACATGCCGACCAGCGCGACCTCATCGAGGTCGAGCTGCGCGATCACCTCGGCGATGTCGTCGGCGAGCCGGTCGAGCTCGTAGCCGCTGCCCGGCACGTCGGAGCGGCCATGGCCGCGGCGGTCGAAGGCGATGCAGCGCAGCCCGCGCCGGCTGAGATCTGAGATCTGGTAGGTCCACATCGCGCTGGTCAGCGCCCAGGCATGTACGAACAGCACCGGCCGGCCGCTGCCCCACTCCTCGTGATAGAGCGTCACGCCGTCGCTGCAGCGGATACGCGGGCGCGCCGCGGTCGGTGCGGCGGCGAGGCCCGCTCCCGTCGCCGCGAAGCTGGCTGCTGCCGCGGTCAGCAGCACGTCTCGTCGTTGCATGGGCATGGCTCCTGATGTTGAATGCGCCGACCATGCCGGGACCGCTGTGCGGTTCCAATTACGTCCGGGGTAAGCAGGTTGCCGATCACTCTTCAATCAGGTCGTCTTGAGTGACCATTCCCGACGGATATTTCGACGTCCCGCCCGGCAAGGTCGCGGCCGTGGTGACCTCGCTGGAAATGCTGGCGCCGCCGGTGCTGCCGCCCGATCCGATCGGCGACTGGAGCATTCGCCGCGTCGCGCAGCCCGATCTCGCTTGGTACCGCGACCTCTATGCCCGCGTCGGCTGGGAGTGGCTGTGGTCGCAGCGCACGCGGATGAGCGATGCGGAGCTTGCCAAGACGATTCGCGCTGACGGAGTCGAGATCTACACCTTGGCGCATGGCGGCGGTGATGAAGCCCTGCTGGAGCTCGACTTCCGCAAGAAGACCGATTGCGAGCTGGCGCTGTTCGGCGTCACGTCGAAGCTGATCGGCACCGGCGCCGGACGGCTGCTGATGAACCACGCGCTGCGCCGCGCCTGGGCGCAGCCGCTGACGCGGCTCTGGGTCCACACCTGCAGCTTCGATCATCCCCGTGCGCTGGCCTTCTACCAGCGCTCCGGCTTCCGTCCCTTCCGGCGGCAGATCGAGATCGCCCCCGACCCGCGCCTCGACGGCACGCTGCCGCGCGACGTCGCAGCGCATGTGCCGCTGTTGGCCTGAACATCGGAGCTGACAACGGCGCCGAACGGCGCTTCAATGCGCCGCACAGGAGGATAACCGATGTTCCTGATCGGCCAATACGACTCGCCTTTCGTCCGCCGCACCGCGATCGCGCTCAAGCTCTACGGCGTGCCGTTCGAGCACAAGCCCTGGTCGACCTTCGGCGATGCCGACAAGATCGCGCCGTACAATCCGCTGCTGCGCGTGCCGGTGCTGGTGCTGGATGACGGCGAGGCGCTGATCGACTCGGTGGCGATCCTCGATCATCTCGACGAGACCGTCGGGCCCGAGCGCGCGATGCTGGCGCGGAGCGGCGCGCTGCGCCGCCAGCAGCTGCATACGATCGCGCTCGCGACCGGTCTCGGCGACAAGGCCGTCAGCCTGATCTACGAGCGCGTGCTGCGCAAGGACCGCCTCGCGCTGTGGGTCGCGCGCTGCGAGGCCCAGATCTCCGGCGTGCTGGCAATGCTGGAGGCCGAGCGCGCAGATGCGACGAGCGCCTATTGGTATGGCGACAACATCGGCCACGCCGACATCGCCGTCGCCTGCGCGCTGCGCTTCACACGCGAGGCGCATCCGCATCTGTTCGACGCCGCGCGCTATCCGGCGCTGGCGGCCCACGCCGCAAGGTGCGAGGCGCTGCCGCCATTCCAGGAGATCGTCCAGCCGCTGGCCCCGCCGAGCGGGGATTGATGGAGTCCATCGAGACGCCAGACCGTGCCGCTTGCTCGGTGCTCACCCTCCCCTGGAGGGGAGGGGCGCCTCACGATGAGCGAAGCGAAACGTGAGGCGGGGTGGGGTGATCTCTCCATCAGCAGCAGTGCTCGTGGCTTCGCCCCACCCCGCTCGCCCGCTGCGCGGGCGAGCGACCCTCCCCCTCAAGGGGAGGGTGGGCAGCAGCGCACGAGGCGTGGGCCGAGCGGCGCGCCCCTCACGGCTTGAAATACACGTCCACCTTCATACCCACCGCGAACGGGCCCGGCTCGGCGAGATCGACCAGCACTTCCACCACGTCGACGTCGGTCATGTTGCGCTGGCTGAGCGCAGCAGTGCGGCTGCTCTCGACCAGTGGGGCGATGGCGGCGACCTTGCCGGCGACGTCGCGGCCGCGGAAGGCGTCGGAGCGGACCACCGCCTGCTGGCCGACCTTGATCTTGTCGAGGTCGCGCTGGTCGAGCTCGGCGCGCACGCGCAGCGAGGACGTATCGCCGAGCAGCACCAGCGGTGGCGTCGTCTGCGGCGAAGCGATCTCGCCGGTGCGCGCATTGACCTGCAGCACCGTGCCGTCGAGCGGCGCGCGGATGGTGAGCCTTTCCAACGTGGCGCGGGCGCCCTGCAGTTCGCTGCGGGCGACGTTGAGCTGGCCCTCGGCGCTGACCGGCAGCGGCGCATCCGCGGTGACCTTGCGCAGCTCGTCGGCCTGTTGCTCCAGCTTCGCCTGCGCGGCTGTCAATTGCGTGCGTGCGGTGTCGACATCGGCATCGGTGCCGCGCCCGGCGCGCCGCTCGGTCACGGCCTTGTCGAGCGCAGCACGCGCGTCGAACACCGCCGCCTGCGCATCGGCGAGGCCGTCTTCGGCGCGGCGCCGGGGACCCGCGCCAGACGGCGTCGACTCCTTGTTGCGCACGCGCTTGCGCATCGCGACCTGCGCCTCGGCGCTGGCGAGCTGCGCGCGAGCTTCGCCATCGCTGAGCCGCACCAGGACCTGGCCGGCGAACACGGTCTCGTTTGGCCTGACCAGCACCTCCTGGATCAGCCCAACCACCGGCGCGCCGAGCTTGATCAGGCCGGATGCCGGCTCGACCCGGCCGGGTGCGACGGCCAGCCAGCGTTCCTCCTGGGCATTGGCGGCACGCGCTGTCGGTGGAATCGAGGTCGGCGTGACGATGATAGCCAATGCAGCCGCGGCGACGAGCCCGAGCAGGTGAGCGCGTTCTGGAATTCCCGATATCATGCGTGCGAGACTTTCTTCATGGACTCGCCGCCGCTCTCCTCGCGGACGATGCGGCCGTCCTCGATGTGAATGACGCGATTGGCAAACGGCAGGATGCGCGGATCGTGCGTCACCACCAGCACCGCGCGCGACGGATCCTTGGCGATATCGGCGAGCAGGGTCATGATCGCCTGACCGTTGGCGGTATCGAGTGCGCCGGTCGGCTCGTCGGCGAGAATGACCTGCGCCTTGCCGACGATGGCGCGGGCGATCGCGACGCGCTGCTGCTCGCCGCCCGAGAGCTGGCGCGGGAACGACCGCTTCTTCGAGCCGAGGCCGACCCGCTCGAGCACCTCGCGCGCCGCCAGTTTCGCGGCCCGCGCGCGTTCGCCGCGCACGTCGAGCGCGAGCCGCACATTGTCCTCGGCGTTCAACGTCGGAAACAGATGATAGGATTGGAAGATGAAGCCGATGCGCTCGCGGCGCAGCTTCGCCAGCGCCTCGGGATCGAGCCCCGCGACCGGCTGGTTGGCAACCCGCACGGCACCGCCATCCGGCGTCATCAGGCAGCCCAGGATCGACAGCAGCGTCGTCTTGCCGCTGCCAGAGGGGCCCATCAGCAGCGCCAGCTCGCCGCCCTTCAGCGACAGGCTCACGCCCTTCAGCGCCTGCACCCTTCCGGCCCCCTGGCCGAGGTGATGCACGAGATCGGTGGCCTCGAGCACGGTGTCGGTCATCGCGAGAACACCAGGGTCGGATCAATGCGCATGACCTTGAGGATCGCCGCGATCGCCGAGCCGACGCACATCGTCAACGTCAGCACGAACAGCGCGACCGTCAGCGTCGGGGTCATGATGACCGGCAGCGCCGATTCCGCGGTCGCGGCCGCCACGATCCTGCCGATCGCCGCAGCGCCGGCGAAGCCGACGATGGCGCTGAGCAGCGCCTGCCAGATGATGACGGTGTAGATGTAGCGGCTGGACGAGCCGATCGCGCGCAGGGTCGCGAACTCGTTGATGTGATCCTTGGTGCTGGAATAGAGCGTCTGCGCCACGATCACGGTGCCGACGATGAGGCCGAGCAGGGCGCCGGCGAACAGCGCGGCACCCGCGCCGGTGCCGAACAGCCAGAACGAGCGGCTGCGGCTCGCGAACTCGGCTGCGGTCAGCACGTCGACATTGGACAGGCTGTCGCGCAGCGCCTGCTGCACCGTGCCGGGATCGGCATCGGGCGTCAGCTTCACCAGCAGATAGGACGCCTTGTTCGGCGCGATGCCGGTATAGGTCCGCGCGCGCTCCACGTCGGTAAAAACGTAAGGCGTCGTCGTGAACGAGCGGATGCCCTTGCTCACCGCCATCACCTGCACCTTGCGATCGCGCAGCTCGGCGGCCTGCTCGACGCCGGTGATGCCGAGCCGCTCGAAATACGTCTGGTCGACGGCGACCGCGCCAGGCACGGACAGGTCGTCCAGCCGCCCCTCCACCACGTTCCAGGGATGCAGCCCGAGCCCGCGCAGCTCCGAGCCGACCACGAAGACGGGCGTCGTGGTGCCTTGCGGCAGCCGCCATTGCGCATAGCCGATCACCAGCGGCGTCGCCTCCGCCACGCCGGGAACAGCAAGCGCGCGGAACCGCTGCCGCTCGTCGAGCAGCGAGGGGTCCTCGAAACATTTGGTGCCGACTGGCATGATCCAGAGCTCGGCCGGGGAATGGTCGATCATGGTCGTGACCATCCGGCGGAAGCCGACATAGAGGCCCATCTGCACGGTCACCAGCACGATCGAGAAGATGATGCCGATGATGGTGGCAATGAATCGAAGCCTGTCATGGAACAGGTTTCGGGACGCAAGCCTGAACTGCAACGACATGAACGAAAAACCACCCGGAGGCCCCGGCGGCATTTCAGCCGGTTAGCGGGGATAAGTCCACGCTGCATCGCATGGCGCCGGCTGTGGCGCATTGTCATTCGCGGCGGCCGTGGCGCGGGGGACACGGGCAGGGGCGTCCAAGTGCAGCGTGTGAGCCGAGCAGGGGGCGTCATAACCGCTGTCGTCCCTGCGAACGCAGGGACCCATAACCACAGGGAGATGTTGTTTTGCGCGATATCAGCCCCGCGGACGACGGGTAGATCACGCGGTATGGGTCCCCGCGTTCGCGGGGACGACAGCTGTGGATGGGGCGACCGCGCCGGCTACTTCGCGCCGACCGCCTTCTTGCGCCAGGCGAGATGAACGGCACAGGTGCAGCCCACCGGATGGCTCGCGAGCTCGGCGGGGGCGGCGTCGTTGGCCGGAGCGGGCGAAGCGACGGCGCGCGCTGCCGCGTCCGCCTGCTGGCCGCCCCTTGCCGGAATGTAGTTCAGGATCGGCGCCAGCCAGCGCTCGACTTCGGCGACGGTCATGCCCTTGCGCGCGGCGTAGTCCTCGACCTGATCGCGCTCGATCTTGCCGACGCCGAAATAGAAGCTCTCCGGCGAGGCAAAATAGAGGCCCGACACCGACGAGCCCGGCCACATCGCAAAGCTCTCGGTCAGCCGCACGCCGGCATTCTTCTCGGCGTCGAGCAGTTCGAACAAGGTCGCCTTCTCGGTGTGGTCGGGTTGCGCCGGGTAGCCGGGCGCGGGACGGATGCCGTGATACTTCTCCAGGATCAGATCGTCCGGCGAGAGCGCCTCGTCCGGAGCGTAGGCCCAGAACTCGCGGCGGACGCGGGCATGCAGGCGCTCGGCGAACGCCTCGGCGAGGCGGTCGGCCAGCGCCTTCACCAGGATCGAGGAATAGTCGTCATTGGCGTTCTTGAAGCGGTCGGCGACGGCATCCTCGCCGAGGCCTGTCGTGACGACGAAGCCGCCGACATAGTCCGGCACGCCGGAACCCACAGGCGCGATGAAGTCGGAGAGTGCGGTGTTGAAGCGACCCTCGCGCTTCTCGAGCTGCTGGCGCAGCGTGTGCAGCGTCGCGATCTGCTTGGTGCGGCCCTCGTCGGCATAGAGCACGATGTCGTCGCCGGCCGCATTTGCCGGCCAGAAGCCGATCGCGGCGCGCGCCGTGAACCACTTCTCGTCGACGATGCGCTTCAGCATCTTCAGCGCGTCGTCATACAGCGCGCGCGCGGCCTCGCCGACCTTGGCGTCGTCGAGGATGCCAGGGAAACGGCCGGCGAGCTCCCAGGTCTGGAAGAACGGCGTCCAGTCGATATAGGGCACGAGCTCGGCGAGGTCGTAGTCGACGAACGTCTTGGTGCCGAGGAAGGTCGGCTTGACCGGCTTCGCCTTGGCGAAGTCGATCTTCGGCGCGTTGGCGCGGGCGTCCGCGAGCTTCAGCCGCTTCTTGTCGGCCTGGCCGCGCAGATGCGCAGCGGCGATCTTCTGATACTCGCTGCGAACCTCCGTGGCGTAGGTATCCTTGCGCTCCGGCGACAGCAGCGAGGAGGCGACGCCGACGGCGCGGCTGGCGTCGTTGACGTGAACGACCGGGCCATTCTGGTAGTTCGGATCGATCTTGACCGCAGTATGGACACGGCTCGTCGTGGCGCCGCCGATCAGGAGCGGCACGTTCAGGCCCTGGCGCTCCATCTCCGAGGCGAGATACGCCATCTCGTCGAGCGAGGGCGTGATCAGGCCGGAGAGACCGATGATGTCGGCGTTCTCGGCCTTGGCCGTCTCGATGATCCTGGCCGCGGGCACCATGACACCGAGGTCGATGACCTCGAAATTGTTGCACTGGAGCACGATGCCGACGATGTTCTTGCCGATGTCGTGGACGTCGCCCTTGACGGTGGCGAGCACGATCTTGCCGGCGTTGGAGCGCTCGTTGGCCCGGCCCTTGTTGGCAGCCTTCTCCGCCTCCATGAACGGCATCAGATAGGCCACCGCCTGCTTCATCACGCGCGCGGACTTCACGACCTGCGGCAGGAACATCTTGCCGTCGCCGAAGAGGTCGCCGACCACGTTCATGCCGGCCATCAGCGGGCCTTCGATGACGTCGAGCGGCCGCGTCGACGCGGCGCGCGCCTCTTCGGTGTCCTGCTCGATGAACTCGGTGATCCCATGCACCAGCGCGTGGCTCAACCGCTTGTCGACCGGCCATTCGCGCCAGGCGAGATCGGCCTCCTTGGTCTGCTTGCCCTGGCCGCGGAATTTCTCGGCCAGCGCCAGCAGCCGCTCGGACGCGCCGGGGTCGCGGTTGAGGACGACGTCTTCGCACACCTGGCGCAGCTCCGGATCGATGTCGTCATAGACGATCATCTGACCGGCATTGACGATGCCCATGTCCATGCCCGCCTTGATGGCGTGATACAGGAACACCGAGTGCATCGCCTCGCGCACGGGCTCGTTGCCGCGGAACGAGAACGACAAATTGGAGACGCCGCCCGAGATGTGGGCGTGCGGCAGGTTCGAGCGGATCCAGCGTGTCGCTTCGATGAAGTCGACGCCGTAATTGTTGTGTTCCTCAAGTCCGGTCGCGATGGCGAAGATGTTGGGATCGAAGATGATGTCCTCAGGCGGAAAGCCGATCTGCTCGACCAGGATCTTGTAGGCGCGGGCGCAGATCTCGGTCTTGCGCTTGTAGGTGTCGGCCTGGCCGGTCTCGTCGAACGCCATCACGACCACGGCGGCGCCGTGGCGACGCGCGATCTTCGCTTCGTGAATGAACTTCTCCTCGCCTTCCTTGAGCGAGATCGAGTTCACCACCGGCTTGCCCTGCACGCATTTCAGGCCGGCCTCGATGACGTGGAATTTCGAGGAATCGACCATCACGGGAACGCGGGCGATGTCCGGCTCGGCGGCGACGAGGTTGAGGAAGGTCCGCATCGCGGCTTCCGAATCCAGCAGGCCCTCGTCCATGTTGACGTCGATGACCTGGGCGCCGTTCTCGACCTGGTCGCGCGCGACCTGCAGCGCCGCGGTGTAATCGCCGGCGGTGATCAGCTTGCGGAATTTGGCCGAGCCCGTGACGTTGGTGCGCTCGCCGACATTGACGAACGGAATCGCGGGCGTGAGTTCGAACGGCTCGAGGCCCGACAGCCGCAGCCGCGGCGCGATCTCCGGCACGGCGCGAGGCTTGTGCGGGGCGACGGCGGCGGCGATCGCCGCGATATGTTCGGGCGTGGTGCCGCAGCAGCCGCCGACGATGTTGACGAGGCCGTCCCGCGCAAATTCGCCGATCAGTCGCGCCATGTAGGCCGGCGTCTCGTCATACTGGCCGAACTCGTTGGGCAGGCCGGCATTGGGATAGGCGCACACCAGCGCGTCGGCGACGCGGCCGATGTCGGCGACATGGGCGCGCAGATCCTCGGCGCCGAGCGCACAGTTGAAGCCGATGGTCAGCGGTTTCGCGTGGCGGACCGAATTCCAGAACGCCTCCGGCATCTGGCCCGAGAGCAGGCGGCCGGACTTGTCGGTGATGGTGCCCGAGATCATCACGGGCACGTCGGTGCCGCGCTCCTCGCAGAGCTCGGCGATGGCGTACAGCGCCGCCTTGGCATTGAGCGTGTCGAAGATGGTCTCGAGCAGCAGGATGTCGGCGCCGCCGTCCAGGAGCCCGCGCGCCTGCTCGCCATAGGCGAGCCGGAGGTCGTCGAAGGTCACGGCGCGGTAGCCGGGGTTGGAGACGTCGGGCGAGATCGAGGCGGTGCGGTTGGTCGGGCCCATTGCGCCGGCGACGAAGCGCTGTTTGCCGTCCTCGGCCGCAACGCGGGTCGCGGCATTGCGGGCGAGCCGGGCGCCCTCGCGGTTCAGCTCGTAGATGATGTCGGAGAGGTCGTAATCGGCCTGCGCGATCGAGGTTGCCGAGAAGGTGTTGGTGGCGACGATGTCGGCCCCGGCGCGCAGATATTGCGCGTGGATGTCCTCGATGGCGTCGGGCTGCGTCAGGATCAGCAGGTCGTTGTTGCCGCGGAGGTCGCGATGGAAGTCCTTGAACCGCTCGCTGCGGAAGGCGGCCTCGTCGAGCTGCAGCGCCTGGATCATCGTGCCCATGGCGCCGTCGAGGATCAGGATTCGCTTGGCTGCAGCGGCAAGGAAGGCGGCACGCGCTGGAGATACAGGGGTGGACATCAGGCGGCAGCCTTGTTGGCGGACTTCGGACGGATGCCGAGCAGATGGCTGATCGCGAACACGAGGTCGGCGCGGTTCATGGTGTAGAAATGGAAGGTGTCGACGCCATGCTTGGCGAGCTTTTGCACCTGGCCTGCGGCGACGGTCGCCGCGACCAGCTTGCGGGTCTCGGGATCGTCGTCGAGACCGTCGAATTTTTCGGCCAGCCAGTCCGGCACCGTCGTGCCGGCGCGGGTCACGAAGCCACGCGCCTGCTTGAAATTGTGCATCGGCATGATGCCGGGCACGATCGGGATCGTGATGCCGCGGGCGCGGACACGGTCGAGGTAGCGGAAGTAGAGATCGTTGTCGAAGAACACCTGGGTGATGGCGCGGGTGGCGCCGGCGTCGACCTTGGCCTCGAGCATGTCGATGTCGGCGTCGAAGTCGCGGCTCTCGGGGTGCTTCTCCGGATAGGCGGAGACCGAGACCTCGATATCGGGATGGCGCTTCTTGATGCCGGCGATCAGCTCGGGCGAGCTCTGATAGCCCTCGGCATGGGTGTAGTAGGGCGTGCCGATGCCGCCGGGCGGATCGCCGCGAAGCGCCACGATGTGGCGGACGCCGACCTCGTGATAGCGGTCGACGACCTCGTCGATCTCGTGGCGCGAAGCGCCGACGCAGGTGAGATGCGCCGCCGGCAGCAGCGCGGTCTCCTTCAGGATGCGCGCGATCGTGGCGTGGGTGCGCTCGCGCGTCGAGCCGCCCGCGCCGTAGGTCACCGAGACGAAGCTCGGCTCCAGAGGGGCGAGGCGCTCGATCGAGGCCCACAGCGTCCGGTCCATCTCCTCGGTCTTCGGCGGGAAGAACTCGAACGAGATCTTCGGCCGGATGATTGCGGAGTGGCCGTCGGCGATGGCGGTGGCGAGGTCGGTCATGGCAGCGCAGGTTCCCGGTGGCGCGTAAATTTCAACTCAAGAGGGGATCGCTCTTTGGATGTGGGAAGATAAGGGAAGTGCGTCGCAATAGACAGCCCACCCCAAATGGGATTTCGCCCACTTGTATGTGTTTTGATGACTTTTGTCCGCTATCATCGATTATGTGATGGGCAGATAAAATGTTGATGTTTCAACGTGTGTTGGCCGTGGGTGAGCGGATTTGATCGAAATCGAGTGTGGGACGTGTCGAGGACGATGTTGTATACAATGTTCGTGTCCCAACTCGGGCTGATGTCGATCCCTGCATTTCCAGCAGGGCTCCGCCGCGGTTGGCCCATTGTGGCACGCCGCGCAGTCATTAGGTTGAAGCCATGATCCCGCTCTCAGTCCTCGACCTCTCCGTCACGACCACCGCCACGCCTGCCTCGGCGGCACTGCGCAACAGCATCGATCTGGCCCGCCATGTCGATCAGCTCGGCTACGTCCGCTATTGGCTGGCTGAGCACCACAGCCTGCCGTCGGTGGCGAGCCCGTCGCCCGACATCATGATTGGGCAGATCGCGGCAGCGACGCAGCACATCCGCGTCGGCTCCGGCGGCGTCATGCTGCCCAACCATGCGCCGCTGGTGGTCGCGGAGCGCTTCAAGATGCTGGAGGCACTGTTTCCCGGCCGGATCGATCTGGGCCTGGGCCGCGCGCCGGGCACCGACGGCACCACCGCCTATGCGCTGCGCAGCCGGCTCGACCGCCGCGAGGGCGACGACTTCCTGGAGCGGCTGCATGAGCTGATGCTGTGGGAGACCCGCGAGTTCCCTGCCGGTCATCCTTACAACAACGTCATCGCCATGCCCGACGACGCGCCATTGCCGCCGATCTGGCTGCTCGGCTCCAGCGACTATTCCAGCGAGCTGTCGGCGCAGCTCGGCATGGGGTTCGGCTTCGCGCATCATTTCGCCAGCCACGACGCTGTCGACGCGATGCGAACCTACCGCGCGCATTTCACGCCGTCGCGCTGGCGGACACAGCCGCATGCGATCCTGGCGGTCGCGGTGGTGACGGCCGAGACCGACGCCGAGGCGGAGCGGCTGGCGTCGTCGATGGACCTCAACCGCCTCAGGCGCGACCGCGGCCAGTTCCTGCCGCTGCCGAGCCCCGAGGAGGCCGCGGCGTACATGTATACAGACGCCGACCGCGCCTCGATCGCACGCAACCGGTCGCGGCTGTTCGTGGGCAGCCCGGCGACGGTGCGAGCCAAGCTCGATCCGATGATCGCGGCAAGCCAGGCCGACGAGCTGATGGTGATCACGGCGACCTTCGACCACGACGCCCGCAAGCGCTCCTACAGTCTGCTTGCCGACGCCTTTGGCCTGGAGCGGAAGGCGGCGGCGTAGTCCCGCACGAACCCAGCAGCCGATGAGTTCTGGATCGTGCAGCATCAAGATTCAGCTCTCCCCGACGGGCTAGCGTGAGCACGCATTTCGAAGTCGGATCCAGTCACTTCAAGGCACGGACGGTGGGCTCCCTCGCCCCGCTTGCGGGAGAGGGTTGGGGTGAGGGGGGCTCTCCGCGAGCACCGCCTTCGCGGAGAGCCCCCCTCACCCGGATTGCATCTTTCGATGCAATCCGACCTCTCCCCGCAAGCGGGGCGAGGCAAAATCCCGTCGCCGCGAAGATGTGTGCTCGAACTAGCCCCTACTTGGACGAACGGAGTTCGTGCAGAGAGTTGAGGCGAACAATGGCGCGATCTGGACTTCGAAGCGCGCCGTGCCGGTCTCACCATGTGATCAGCGGAGAGCGGCGCAGGAAGCTGTCGTCGCTCACCTGGTCCACCGCGAAGCGCGCGACATCGGCCCGCGCGATCGTGCCGCCGTGAAAACCTGTGAGGTCCGTCAGCGCGCGGACCGTCTGGCCGCCCGGCTTGTCGTTGAGCATGGCGGGACGGACGATGACCCAGTCGAGCCCGCTGTCGCGGATGATCGCCTCCTGCCGGTTCTTGTCGGCATAGACGTTGCGCAGCAGCAGCGGCAGGATCAGCCGGTCGTAGACGAAGCCGCCATGTCCCCGGCTGTCGCCTGCGCCGATCCCGGTGATGGCGACAAGGCGCGCAACATTCTCGGCCTCCATCGCCTTGACGAGCGCCCGCGTCGATGTCGAGAGCGTGGTGACCTCGCGAAACGGGCTGAGCGAGGTGCCCAAGGAACTGATGACGACATCCTGTCCCTTGAGCGCCTTGCGAAGCGTGGCTTCGTCGCGCGCATCGCCGACGATCAGTTGCGCGCCTTGCAGGTCCCCGGCCTTGTCGGGCGAGCGCACCAGCGCGGTGACGTGATGGCCGCGCGCCAGCGCGTCGCGCACGATCAGCCGCCCGGTGCCGCCGGTGGCGCCAAGCACGAGGATGTTAGACTTGGGTGTGGTGACACTGCTATCTTGACTGGTCATGACCATCTCCATGGTGTGAGGGGGCGCATTCGCGGAAGCGCGCCGCGCAATTCGGTTTCGGGGGATGATGAGCGGCTCGGCTTCAGGCCGTGGCCGAGATCTCGGCGACAAAGTCGCGGTACGAGCGCAGCGGCCGGCCCAGCAGCGTGGTGAGGCGCGCGACGTCGCCCTCGTCCGGCACCATGCCGTCGGTCAGGAAGCGCTCGGCCATCAGTCGCATGTCGAACGCCATCCAGCTCGGCATGACCTGCCGGAGGTTGGTCTCGAACTGCGCGGTGTTGTCGCCGCCATAGGCGATCGTGCGGCCCAGCACGTCAGACCAGATCGCAGCGGCATCAGCGCCGGTCAGCGTGTCCGGACCGACCAGGTTGATGCGATCGAGCGGCAGCGGCACGGCTGACTGCTCCCTGCGGATCAGCTCGATCGCTGCGATCTCGCCGATGTCGCTGACGTCGATCATCGCGAGGCCCTTGGCTCCGATCGGCATCGGGTAGACGCCGTAGTCGAGCACGACGTCCTTGATCGCGAGATCGTTGTTCATGAAGTAGGCGGGGCGCAAGATGGTGGCGTTCAGGCCCATCTGCTCGATCATCCGCTCGACGGCGAACTTGCCGGCGAAGTGCGGCACGTTGACGTAGACGTCGCCGTGGATCACCGAGAGATAGACGATGCGCTCGATGCCGGCCTCGCGAACCAGATTGAGCGCGATCAGCGCCTGAGTGAATTCATCAGGCGTGACGGCGTTGAGCAGGAACAGGGTCGAGACGCCCGAGAACGCGCCGCGCAGCGAATCGACGTCGAGCAGGTCGCCTTGGGCGATCTGAACGCCCGCCGGAAGGTTGGCCTTCCCAGGATCGCGGACGAGGGCGCGGACATCGGCCCCGCGCCTGACGAGTTGTTCGACGACGGCGACGGCCGACGGTTCCAGTGGCACCGGTCACGAGGATGGTCATGGGATCACTCCGGGTTGGTGTTGAGACACCCGGAAGATATCGATCCACATGCGAGCCAGTAGGCGCTATATTTGGACATGTCGTCTCATTGGTGGAACAAATGGATCTGCTTGCGCTCGCCGATTTCACGCTCGTCGCCCGCCACGGCGGCTTCGGCCGGGCCGCCCGCGCCAGCGGTCGTCCCAAGGCAACGCTGTCCCGCCGCGTCGCAGAGCTCGAAGCGAGCCTGGACATCAGGCTGATCGAGCGCGGCGGGCGCACACTGAAGCTGACCGAGGAAGGGCGGGCGCTGTTCGAGCGCACGGGCGCGCTGCTGACCGAGCTCGACGAGACCGTCGGTGCGATAGCCTCAGGCGGCGACCAGCCGCGCGGCCGGTTGCGGATCAGCGCGCCGCTGCTGTTCTCGCAGACCGCGATGGGCAAGCTCGCCGCTACATTCGCGCTCAGATATCCGAAGGTCCGGCTCGAGGTGACGACCGACGACCGCGCCGTCGACATGGTCGAGGAGGGCTATGACCTGGTGATCCGGGTCAATCCCGATCCCGATGAGCGCCTCGTCGGCCGCATCTTCCTGCGCGATCAGCTGGTGGTCGTGGCCAGCCCAAGCCTGACGCGGCCGGCGGACGGCGCGTTCGTTCCTGCGGTTGTTCGTAGCACCGAGCAGATCGCAGCGTGGGACGTCATGGCTGCAACGGGATCGTCGCGCATCGCGATCGATCCGATCCTGCGGTTGTCATCGCTGATCATGGTGCGAGATGCGGTCCGTGCCGGCGTCGGTGCCGCATGCCTGCCGCTCTCGCTCGTCAGCCACGATCTGGCGGCTGGCCGGCTGGCGCATTGGGGCGATTTGGACGCGCCAGCGGTTGCGCTGTGGGCGCTGTATCCGTCGCGGCGGCTGTTGAGCGCGCGCGTCTCCGCCTTTCTCGACCATCTGAAGCAGGCATTCCCGGTGGGAACGCCGGCCGAGCTGGCGGCCTATGTGGAGCCGCGGGATGACGGTCCGATCACTCCATCCGCTCGCTGAAGGTCGCGCGGAACGGATGCGCCGGATAGACGCCGACGATGCGCAGTTCGCGCGAGAAGAACTTCAATTCCTCCAGGGCGAAGGCCAGCCCCTTGTCGTTGGGATGGCCGTCGACGTCGGCGTAGAACTGCGTCGCGAAGAAATTGCCGTCGACCATGTAGCTCTCGAGCTTGGTCATGTTGACGCCGTTGGTCGCAAAGCCGCCGAGCGCCTTGTAGAGCGCAGCCGGCAGGTTGCGGACGCGGAACACGAAGCTCGTGACCAGCGGCCCGGAGTTCTGCTCGGCCCATTGCTCCTGGCGCGCCAGCACGACGAAGCGGGTGGTGTTGTGGGCCTCGTCCTCGATGTCCTCGGCGAGGATGTCGAGGCCGTAGATCTCGGCGGCCAGCCGCGAGGCGATCGCCGCCACGCTCCTGTCGCCGCGCTGCGCCACGTCCCGGGCGCTGCCCGCGGTGTCACCGGCGACGATCGGCCGGACGCCGAGCTGGCGGATGATGCGGCGGCACTGGCCGAGCGCGTGGACGTGGCTCTCGACGGTCTTGATGTCGGCGAGCCTGGTGCCTTTCAGCGCCATCAGCTGGTGGCGGACCGGCAGGAACCACTCGCCAATGATGTAGAGGCCGGAGGCCGGCAGCAGGTGATGGATGTCGGCGACGCGGCCGGCGACCGAATTCTCGATCGGGATCATGCCCAGGTCAGCCTCGCCGGAGGAGATCGCGCTCAGCGCGTCCTCGAAGGTCGCGCACGGCATGGCCTCGGCGGTCGGATAGGCCTCGGAAATGGCGATGTGGGAATTGGCTCCCGGCTCGCCCTGGAATGCGATTTTCAAGATCTTGCTCATGAGGGGCCTTGTAGCAGCAGCTTAAGACTTGGACAGCAGCCGGCGTGCGGTTTCGAGGTCGGCGGGGGTGTCGACGCCGCGGGGCACGGCGTCGACGACCATCACGTCGATGCGCATGCCGGCTTCCAGCGCCCGCAGCTGTTCCAGCTTTTCCTGTTGCTCCAGCGGCGACGGCGGCAGGCTGACGAAGCGCTCCAGCGCCGCCCGGCGGTAGGCGTAGAGCCCGATGTGATGGTACCTCGGTCCGTCGCCATACGGCGCCGTGGCCCGGGTGAAATACAACGCGCGCATGCGCCGGCCGCCGAGAGGCGAGCCGACCGCCTTGACGACGTTCGGATTGAGGCTCTCCTCCTCGGTATGGATCTGCGCGGCAAGGGTCGCGATGTCGACGGCGGGATCGTCCAGCGGCGGCAGCACGTCGCTGATGTTCTGCGGGTCGATGGTCGGGAAATCGCCCTGCAGATTGACCACGATCTCGGCCTCGCGGGCAGGGTCGAGCTTGCACATGGCTTCGTAGATGCGGTCCGACCCGGAGGGATGATCGGGCTTGGTCATCACCACCTCGCCACCCGCCGCCGTCACGGCGTCCGCGATCTCCAGCGTATCGGTTGCCACGGCCACGCGGCCGATCGCGGCCTCCTGCGCGCGCCGGAGCACCTGCACGATCATCGGCTGGCCGGCGATGTCGAGCAGCGGCTTGCCGGGCAGGCGGGTCGAGGCCATGCGGGCAGGGATCAGCACGAGGATTTTGGACTTGGTCATCCGGGAAACGGCAGGTCGGAGCCGGTCGCAACAGCGCGGGCCGGACTGGATGGGGACAGCAGGGGCGGCCCGCTTATACGGGTTGCCAGAGCACGGGCAAACCGATATCTCACTTCTGCCGCAGGGGGAGGCGCGACGGCTCGATTCCGCTCGATGCCTTGACGAATCCTGGGGCGATTCACGGTCGCGGCCCCGCGGCCTTCCAAGCAATGAAATCCGCCCTCGGAGCCTGATTCCAAAATGGACTCCTTCGAACTGAACAAAATCCTCGGCGCCGTTCTGGCCGCCTGTCTGGTCGTGCTGGTCACGAGCTTCTCCGCTGGCGCGATCTTCGCGCCGAAAATGCCGGAGAAACCGGGGTTCGAGATCGCCGTGAAGGAGGCCCAGGGCGCAGGCAAGGAAGCCGCTGCGCCGGCCGCGGCCGAGCCGATCGAGAAGCTGCTGCAAACCGCCTCGGTTGAGAAGGGCGCTGCCGCCGCCAAGAAATGCGCGGCCTGCCACACCTTCGACAAGGGCGGCAAGAATGCCGTCGGCCCCAACCTCTACGGCATCGTCGGCGACAAGATCGGCGAAGGCCGCGGCTTCAACTTCTCGGCCGCGATGAAGGCCAAGGGCGGCACCTGGACGATCGAGGATCTCAACCACTTCATCGCCAATCCGAAGGGCTACATCCCGGGCACCGCGATGGGCTTTGCCGGCATCCAGAAGGACTCGGAGCGCGCCGACGTGCTGGCCTACCTGAACTCGCTGTCGGACAATCCGGCGCCGCTGCCGACCGCAGCCAAGTGATCGGCTGCTAACCCCCCAATTTCCGACGGCCGGGCCTCAAGCCCGGCCGTTTTGCTTTGCGGGACGAAATTCGCCGCATTTGGGACCTTTGGTCGCATCCACCTCGTTCACAACCCGGTATCATGAGGAAAAAGCAAGGTTATTGGTCGAAACCTTGCCGTATATTGGTCCCCTGAATGGAACGGGTTCGCGGGGCCGGAGCACCCTGGCTGAGGCCGGCGAAACCTGCCCTTGCGAATTGGGTTACGATCGAACGTTGGATCTGGGAGCAGCAGCGGCCACGGCCGACCACCTGCTTCAAGCGGTCTTATTCAGAGGAAGTCTCATTTGACGATTACCCGACGACAGCTCCTGCAGAGCAGCGTCTTCGCTGCGATGACCCCGGCGCTCGGCACCGCCGCCAGCCTTGCCCCGCTCGACGCCGCGCAGGCGCAGGCCGGCGAAGATCCAGCCTGGCGGCATGCTCTGTCGCTGTTTGGGGATGTCAAATATCCGGTGAACTTTAAGCTTTATGACTACGTCAATCCGGACGCCCCAAAGGGCGGCACCGTAAGGTTGGCGCCGGCCGGAACATTCGACAACTTCAATCCTGTCGTTTCGGGCGTCAAAGGTTCGCTCGGGGTCGGCACGGCCTACATCTACGAGACCTTGATGGCGCGTTCTCTCGACGAGGCGGCCACGGAGTATGGACTGCTGGCCGAGGCGGCGCAGTACCCCAGCGACTACTCCTGGGTCATTTACCGTCTGCGGGCGGATGCCAAATGGCACGACGGGAGGCCGGTCACGCCAGCCGACGTGATCTTTTCGCTACAATCCTTCAAGACACACCATCCACGCTATAGCGCCTACTACAAGCATGTCGTGGGAGCAGAGGCCGTTGGCGAGCGTGACGTAAAGTTCACTTTCGATGCACCGGGCAATCGCGAACTGCCGCAGATTGTCGGTGAACTGATGGTGCTGCCAAAACATTGGTGGGAAGGGTCAAACAGCAACGGGCAGAAGCGTGATATCTCCGCAACCACTTTGGAGCCGCCGCTCGGATCCGGGCCTTACCGGATTAAGGAGTTCGTCGCCGGACGTACGATCGTTCTGCAGCGCGTGAATGATTGCTGGGCTCGCAACCTCAACGTCAATGTCGGTCGTTATAATTTCGATGAGCTGCGCTTCGACTACGTGCGCGACAGCCTAGTGGCACTGGAGGCGTTCAAGGGCGATCAATGCGATTGGCGGACCGAGAGCTCGGCGAAGAACTGGGCGACGGCCTATGACTTTCCGGCTGTCAAGGACAAGCGTGTGGTGCTGGAGGAGTTTCCCAATCGCAGCTCCGGCGTGATGCAGGCGTTTGTACCGAATACCCGCCGGAGTCAGTTCACGGACCCTCGTGTCCGGCGGGCGCTCAATTTCGCTTTCGACTTCGAGGAGATGAACAAGCAACTCTTCTACGGCGCCTACAAGAGGATATCGAGTTACTTCGACGGAACGGAGCTCGCATCCTCTGGGCTTCCGCAAGGGCGCGAGCTTGAGATTCTGGAGATGGTCCGCAGCGACGTGCCTGCGGAGGTTTTCACGACGGAATACAGCAATCCGGTGGGCGGCAGCCCGGAGGCCGTTCGGCGTAACCTTCTGGAGGCCCTGCGCCTCCTGAAGGATGCGGGATATGAGGTTCGCGAGCGAAAGCTCGTGAACGCGAAGACGGGGCAACCCATGAGCATCGAGTTGCTCACGTTGACCGATGATCCGGCGTATGAACGCGTCGCGCTGTTCTACAAGCCTTCGCTCGAGCGTCTTGGCTTCTCGGTTTCCGTTCGCGCCGTCGATGCCATCCAATATGAAAATCGCCTGCGCAATCGCGACTTTGACATGCTCGCGCTCCACTCGTGGGGCGAGTCCCTCTCGCCCGGCAACGAGCAGCGTGAATATTGGGGATCTCAGGCGGCCGACGCCAGCGGGTCTGAAAATTACATTGGCATCAAGAATCCAGCGATCGACAAGCTGATCGAACAGGTCATCTTCGCCAAGAGCCGTGATGACCTCATCGCTTCCACGCGCGCGCTCGATCGAGTGCTGCTGTGGAATCACTATGTCGTGCCGCAATGGAATTACCCGAAACTGCGGGCGGCACGATGGGACCGATTTGGTCGCCCGGATCAACTGCCCAAGTTCGGCCTATCGGGGTTTCCCGACATCTGGTGGTGGGACGCTGCGAAGGCGGCCAAGACGGGTGGACGCTCTTGAGCACCCATCGCGATCTGTCCCGTCGCAGCGTGCTCGGGCTCGGCCTGGGCGCGTTGAGCGTTCCCCTTCTGAAGCCGGTTTTGGCGGCGGAGTTCGGTGCCGAGTCGCACGGCATGTCGGCCTTCGGCGACTTGAAGTACCCGGCCGACTTCCGCCATTTCGACTACGTCAATCCGGACGCGCCGAAGGGCGGGCTGTTCTCGCTGATCCCCTCGGTGCGCGCCTATAACCAGTCCTATCAGACCTTCAATTCGTTCAATGCCTACGTCCTGAAAGGTGAGGGCGCGCAGGGCATGGACATGACGTTCGCGACCCTGATGGTGCGCGCGAGCGACGAGCCGGACGCGGTGTACGGGCTGGTCGCGAAATCCGTGGCGATCTCCGCGGACAAGCTGGCCTACCGCTTCACCTTGCGGCCCGAGGCGCGCTTCCATGACGGCAGCAGGATCACCGCGCAAGACGTCGCCTTCTCGCTGAACACGCTGAAGGAGAAGGGCCATCCACTGATCGTTGTTCAGCTGCGCGACTTCGTGAAGGCCGAGGCGATCGACGATGCGACCGTCGTGGTGAGCTTCGTCGAGAAGCGCGCGCGCGACGTGCCGCTCTATGTCGTGACCCTGCCGATCTTCTCCAAGGCCTGGTACGCCAACCGCGCGTTCGACGAGGGTCCGCTCGACGTGCCGCTCGGCTCGGGGCCGTACAAGGTCGGCAAATACGAGATCAACCGCTACGTCGAGTTCGAGCGTGTCAAGGACTGGTGGGCGGCCGACCTGCCGGTCAGCCGCGGCATGTATAATTTCGACATCGTGCGCTACGAGTTCTATCGTGACCGCGACGTCGCCTTCGAGGGCTTCACGGCCAAGAGCTATCTGTTCCGCGAGGAGTTCACCGCCCGCATCTGGGCCACGCGCTACGACTTCCCGGCGATCAAGGACGGCCGCGTCAAGCGCGAGCTCTTGCCGGACGAGACGCCGTCCGGCGGGCAGGGCTGGTTCATCAACACCCGCCGCGACAAGTTCAAGGATCCCCGCGTCCGCCAGGCGTTGACCTACGCGTTCGACTTCGAGTGGACCAACAAGACCATCATGTACGGCGCCTATGCGCGCACGGTGTCGCCGTTCCAGAACTCGGACATGGTCGCGGTCGGGCCGCCCTCGCCCGAGGAGCTGAAGCTGCTCGAGCCGTTCCGCGGCCAGGTGCCCGACGATGTGTTCGGCGAGCCGTTCGTGCCGCCGGTCTCGGACGGCTCCGGCCAGGATCGCGCGCTGCTGCGCAAGGCGACGCAACTGCTGCAGCAGGCCGGCCTGCCGGTCAAGGACGGCAAGCGGCTGCTGCCGTCCGGCGAGGTGTTCGCGATCGAGTTCCTGATCGACGAGGTCTCGTTCAAGCCGCACCACGGCACGCTGATCAAGAACCTGCAGACGCTCGGCATCGACGCCGAGTTGCGGATCGTCGACGCCGTGCAATATCGCGCGCGGGTCGAGGATTTCGATTTCGACATCGCCATTCAGCGGATGTCGATGTCGCCGACCCCCGGCGACGGCCTCCGGGCTTACTTCACCTCGGACACGGCAAAGACCAAGGGCTCCTACAATCTCGCCGGGATCAGCAATCCCGCGCTCGACGCGCTGGTCGCCAAGGCCATCGCCGCGGAGACGCGCAGCGAGCTGACCTTGGCCTGCCGGGCGCTCGACCGCGTGTTCCGCGCCGGCCACTACTGGATACCGCAATGGTATCGCCAGACCCACCCGATTGCCTATTGGGATCAGTTCGACCATCCGCCGAAGCCGCCGAAATACGCCTCGGGCGTCGGCGCTCCCGACATCTGGTGGTACGATGCCGCCAAGGCCGCAAAGTTGGAGCAGGCGAAGTAGTTCATGGCTGCCTATATTGCCCGTCGCATCTTGCTGATGCTCCCGACCCTGCTCGGGATCCTCTTCATCTCCTTCGTCGTGGTGCAGTTCGCGCCGGGCGGTCCGGTGGAGCGCGTCATCGCGCAATTGACCGGCGCCGACACCGGCGGGACCTCGCGGATTTCAGGCGGCAGCGGTTCGGATTTCGGCGCGCGGCCGCCGGGACAGGTGGGATCCGGCAGCGAGCTGAACTCGAAATACCGCGGCGCGCAGGGGCTCGATCCCGCCTTCATCAAGCAGCTCGAAAAGCAGTTCGGCTTCGACAAGCCGGCGCCGGAGCGGTTCGCGCTGATGGTCTGGAACTTCGCGCGCTTCGATTTCGGCAAGAGCTATTTCCGCGACACGTCAGTGCTGCAGCTCATCAAGGAGAAGCTGCCGGTGTCGATGTCGCTCGGCATCTGGATGACCTTGCTGACCTATTTGATCTCGATTCCGCTGGGGATCCGCAAGGCGGTGCAGGATGGCTCGCGCTTCGACGTCTGGACTTCGGCCGTGATCATCGTCGGCTACGCCATTCCGGGCTTCCTGTTCGCGATCCTGCTGATCATCCTGCTCGCTGGCGGCTCGTTCCTCAACATCTTCCCGCTGCGCGGGCTGACCTCGGATGGCTGGTCGGACTTCCCGTGGTACTGGAAGATCATCGACTATTTCTGGCATCTCACTTTGCCGCTGGTGTCGATGGCGCTCGGCGCCTTCGCGACCATGACCTTGCTGACCAAGAACTCGTTTCTCGACGAGATCCGCAAGCAATATGTCATGACTGCGCGCGCCAAGGGCTGCAGCGAGAACCAGGTGCTGTACGGCCACGTCTTCCGTAACGCCATGCTGATCGTGATCGCCGGCTTTCCGGGCACCTTCATCCACGCGTTCTTTTCCGGCTCGCTGCTGATCGAGACCATCTTCTCGCTGGATGGGCTCGGCCTGCTCTCGTTCGAGAGCATTCTGAATCGTGATTATCCCGTTGTGTTCGGCAATCTCTTCATCTTTTCGCTGCTCGGCCTCGCCATCAACCTGGTCTCGGATCTGACCTACATGTGGATCGATCCGCGGATCGACTTCGAGGCGCGGGAGGTCTGATGACGATCACAGCCCCCCCTCCGGTCGAGACCACGACGCAGGCCCCGCTCGGCGAGGCCGTGCCGCCGACGCGGCATCGTTTCCGGCCGTCGCCGCTCAATCAGCGCCGCTGGCAGAACTTCAAGGCCAACCGCCGCGGCTACTGGTCGCTGTGGCTGTTCCTGTTCCTGTTCGTCGTGTCGCTGTTCGCCGAGCTGATCGCCAACGACCGGCCGTTCCTGATCAAGTTCGACGGCCACCTTTACTTCCCTGCGTTCGTCTCCTATCCGGAAACGGCATTCGGCGGCGACTTCGAGACCGCGGCCGACTACCGCGATCCCTATTTGCAGAAGCTGATCGCCGACAAGGGCGGTACGGTGATCTGGCCTTTGATCCGCTATTCCTACGCCACGCATAATCTCGACCTGCCGACGCCCGCGCCGTCGCCGCCGACCTGGATGCTGAAGGAATCGCAGTGCAAGGCGGTGGTCGAGAGAAAGGGGCTGAAGAGCTGCCGGGATCTCGAATACAACTGGCTCGGCACCGATGATCAGGGTCGCGACGTCGTCGCGCGGCTGATCTACGGTTTCCGCATCTCCGTCCTGTTCGGCCTGTCCCTGACGTTCTTCTCCTCGATCATCGGCATCGCCGCCGGCGGCGTGCAGGGCTATTTCGGCGGCTGGGTCGATCTCCTGTTCCAGCGCTTCATCGAGATCTGGAACGCGATTCCCTATCTCTATCTGCTCCTGATCCTGTCGGCGGTGCTGGTGCCCGGCTTCTTCACGCTGCTCGGGATCATGCTGCTGTTCTCCTGGGTGTCGCTGGTCGGCCTGGTCCGCGCCGAATTCCTGCGCGGCCGCAATTTCGAATACATCCAGGCCGCGCGCGCGCTCGGCGTCTCCAATGCCGTCATCATGTGGCGGCATCTCCTGCCGAACGCGATGGTCGCGACCATGACCTTCCTGCCCTTCATCGTGTCGAGCTCGGTGATGACGTTGACCGCGCTCGACTTCCTCGGCTTCGGCCTGCCGCCCGGCTCGCCGTCGCTGGGCGAGATGCTGTCGCAGGCCAAAGCCAATGTGCAGGCGCCGTGGCTCGGCCTGACCGGCTTCTTCTCGGTCGCGATCATGCTGTCGCTGCTCATCTTCATCGGCGAGGCCGTGCGCGACGCGTTCGATCCGCGCAAGACGTTCAGGTGACCGACATGGATGCGATCAGCCAGCCGCTGCTCTCGGTCAGCGATCTCTCGGTGACCTTCCACCAGCAGGGCCGCGTGTCGACCGCCGTCGACCACGTCTCGTTCGACATCAGGCGCGGCGAGTGCGTTGCCCTCGTCGGCGAATCCGGCTCGGGCAAATCGGTCAGCGCGCTGTCGGTGCTGAAGCTGCTGCCCTATCCGGTCGCCTCGCACCCGTCGGGCAGCATCCGCTTCAACGGCCGCGATCTGCTGCCGCTGTCGGAGGGCGAGATGCGCGGCATCCGCGGCAGCGACATCTCCATCATCTTCCAGGAGCCGATGACCTCGCTCAATCCGCTGCACACGATCGAGCGGCAGATCGGCGAGATCCTGCATCTGCATCGACCGATCTCGAACGGCGCGGCGCGGGCGCGCGTGCTCGAGCTGCTCACGCAGGTCGGCATCCCCGAGCCGGAAACGCGGCTCGGCAGCTATCCGCATCAGCTCTCCGGCGGCCAGCGCCAACGCGTGATGATCGCGATGGCGCTCGCCAACGAGCCGGATCTGCTGATCGCCGACGAGCCGACCACCGCGCTCGACGTCACCGTGCAGGCACAGATCCTGGCGCTGCTCGCCGACATCCGCGCGCGGCTCGGCATGAGCCTGCTCTTCATCACCCACGATCTCGGCATCGTCCGGCGCATCGCCGATCGCGTCTGCGTCATGAACGGTGGCAAGATCGTCGAGCAGGGGCCGGTGGAGCAGGTGTTCACCGCGCCCTCCCATCCCTACACCAAGGCGCTGCTCGCGGCCGAGCCGAAGCCGGACCCGGCGCCGCCGCGGCCCGATCAGCCGGTCGTGATGCAGGCCAGGGACCTCAAGGTCTGGTTTCCGATCAAGCGCGGCCTGTTCCGCTCCACGGTCGGCCACATCAAGGCCGTGGACGGCGTCAGCATCGCCGTGCGCAAGGGCGAGACGCTCGGCGTCGTCGGCGAGTCCGGCTCCGGCAAGACCACGTTGGGCCTGGCGCTGCTGCGGCTGATCTCCTCCGACGGTCCGATCGTGTTCCTGGGCAAGGAGATCCAGGGCCTGTCCTTCAAGGATGTCCGGCCGTTCCGCCGCGACATGCAGATCGTGTTTCAGGATCCGTTCGGCTCGCTCAGCCCGCGCATGTCGGTCGGCGACATCATCGCCGAGGGCATCAGCGTGCATCAGCCCAGGCTCAGCGAAGAGGAGCGGGAGGCCAAGGTCATCAAGGCGCTGAACGAGGTCGGGCTCGATCCGGCGACGCGCTTCCGCTATCCGCACGAATTCTCCGGCGGCCAGCGCCAGCGCATCTCGGTCGCGCGCGCCGTCGTGCTCGAGCCGAGCTTCGTCGTGCTGGACGAGCCGACCTCGGCGCTCGACATGCTGTTTCAGGCGCAGATGGTCGCGCTGCTGCGCGACCTGCAGCGCAAGCTCGATCTCACCTACATGTTCATCTCGCATGATCTGCGCGTGGTCGCCTCACTCGCCAGCCACCTGATCGTGATGCGCCACGGCAAGGTGGTGGAGGAGGGGCCGGCGGTGGAGCTGTTCAAGGCGCCGAAGACCGACTACACTCGCGCGCTGTTTGCGGCGGCGTTCCGGAACGAGACGGCGGGGAACGGCGCGGCGGCTTCGTAGAGGATCAGCGGACCTCCGCAGCCGAGCAATCGCGAGACAATGCCATCCAAGCTGGATCTCATCAGAGCTCTTCTGCTGTCCGAGTGGGACCCGATCGGCCTTTCGGGCTGCGAGGGCGCCGAAGACGAATATGACCGCTACGCTCTGCAGGTCTTCAGCATGCTTGACGATGGTGCCGATGCCGAGTCGATCGCGAACTATCTCACCGAAGTCGTCACCGACAGAATGTCACTTCCGGGTCGTCCTGAAGCGGATCGCCTGATCGCGGCCAGGGCAGTCATGATCCATCAAAGCCAAGCCGCCGGCGACGACGGCGGATAGGTGTGATGATTTGCCCGACGGGTCGTGTCTGCGAAAGCCCGTCCAGCCCCTCCTGAAAAAATATTTCTGTTTCTTATTTTCGGAAGTCGTGCGTGCTCCGCCCCGTCCTGCCCACGAGAGGGACGTACGCGTCGTCAGCGATTGCCCGAGCGGGGTGCCGTAGCGCTCCGGTTGCTGGAGCGCGAGGCAGACCGACTTCACGCGAGGCGCAACGCGGCGCCATCGTCGCGAAGCTCGCTGCATCATTTCGAGCTCAATCAGCCAGATCGCCTGCGGCGCTCAAATCCCCATAGAGCCCGCCGCACCAGTCCTGCCCACCATGCGTGGTGTCCTCCCTTGGAGGCTTTCGGACGCCGGCCGCCCGAATGTGCCGCGCCGTCAATCATGCTGCCGGCATCCGAAGCCCTTCACAGCAGCGGACTCGCGCGCTGCACAAATCGAGACCTCGGGCGTCGATGCATATCTTCGCGATCGGAGCGTACTACTGGCGAGCCTGCTGAATTCTGGCCTTCAGCGTGGCAAGTCCGACCGCGCCGACGATGACATTGCCGCCGATGACATAGCTCGGCGTCCCGTTCAATCCCAATTTCTGCGCAAGATTGCCGCTCTCATCGAGGCTTTGGCGCACCTCCAGGCTGTCCATGTCCTTTTCAAGCTGAGCAACGTCGAGACCGATCGTCTGCGCGATGGCCAACGCGCGCGCCTTGTCGGCGGGTCCGCTGCTTTGGAGCAGCCGCTGATGAAAGTCGAGGTATTTCGCGCCCGTCGGGTCTTGCATGCGTACCGCTACCGCGACGCGCGCCGCCTCCAGCGAGCCGGGGCCGAGGATCGGAAATTCCTTGAGCACGATCTTGAGCTTGGGGTCGCTCTTCAACAATTCGAGTATCTCGCCGAGCGCGCGCTTGCAGTAGCCGCAGCTGTAATCGAAGAACTCGACCAGGGTGACATCACCCAGCGGGTTGCCGAGCGTGACCTGGTGCGCGGACGCGAACAAGGCCGGCGCATTTTGCTTGACCAGTGCGGTCTTGTCGGAGCCGGGCGCTGCCGCCGGCATCGCGGCTTGCCGCTTCTTGATCAGGTCGGAGATGGCCTGTTGCACGGCTTCGGGGTGCTTGGCGAGGTAGTCCTTCACGACCTGCTCGATTTCTTCGGGATGGGTCGCTATGTAGTCCTTGACGATCGCCTCGATGTCGCTGCGCGAACTCTCCGCTCGGCCGGGCTGCACGCAAAGCAAAGACAGCGTGAAGACGGCAGCCGCCGTGGCAACGCTACGGATCAAATTGGTCATCGGTCATCCTCCATATGGCTGCCGACTTCCGCAGTTGGCGTGCAGCAATGATTTGCGAATTCGTGTCCTCGTGCATCGCTGCTTCCTTCATCGTCGCGGCATCATCATGCCGGGCGGGGGGACCGGTCTGACCCCCCGCATGCGCGGCGCAAATCGGCCGGTCGGCCGGCAGCGCGCGCCAAGCGGCCCCGGAATCCAACCGGGGGGGCAGACGATCGGGCGACCGACATCCGGCGCCTGCCGGTCCCGCGTCACCCCCGGCTTGCGGGCCACGCACACGCCGTCGGCATTGCGCCGCTCACCAGGTTGGCACGTCGTCGGCAGCTTCGGAATCACGGGGACGACCGTGGTGGACTTCTTCTCGATCGTCTTGGAGCACTGGCTTCGATCCTTTGGGTCGACCGGGGCCGCGCAGCACTCGCCGCTCGTCGTCAGATTCGCGGACGCGCAGCATTTGCTATTCGCAGTCGGCACGAAGCCCGAGGCGCAACACTGTGAAAGTCTCGGCAGCCAGTGCAGCGGTATGCATAGCGTGCCGTCGGGGCTCGCAATCTGGCCGGCCGGGCAGCACTGTCCCTTCGATGTCGCCTGGCTCTTGAGACAGCACTTGCCGGCGATCTTCATATAGCCGGGCGCACAGCAGCCGGGGCATTTCCAGTCCGGAATTTTCGGCTTCAACGGATCGCACACGCCGTTCACCACGGTCGTCCCGCAGCAAAGTTGTTGGCCAATCGGGCCGGAATAGATCTGGCTGTTCTCGCAGCATTCATTGTTCGGGCCGATCGCCGTCTGGTTGACGCCGCACATCGGCTTGGCGATATCAGTCGACGGATTGTTGTTCGAACAGATGCCCCCCGGCTGCAGGTCTTTGGGCGAGCAGCATTGGCCATTGACCAGAACATTGGGCGGGGCGCAGCTCGACGCGCAGCTCTTGGTCTTGATGATCCAGATCTGATTGGGCGGACAAACCGATCCGTCCGAACCGCAGACATGGGTCTTGCAGGTCTGCAGACCCGGCGGCCTCGGCATGCCGGCGGGAGGCGGCGCGCCGGCTGGACGAGGCGCCAGCCGTATCCGTGCGGCTTCCCTTGTACACGCGCGCAAGATGGCGATATCTCCCATGTGCCCGCGAGCTGATAGATCGGGCGGCGCGTCGGCATAGTCGATGAAGTAACTGAGCAGCGGTGGCTCATCGCCGCGGCGGATGCGCCAGATCGGATTCCCCTGCAGTCCGTCGATCGCAAGCGCGTCGTTCTGGCCGAGTTGAGCCACGAGCTTGGGATCGGTGGCGTTGCGCAATTGTTCGCCGGTGGTCCAGACGAAGCCGCCGCAGGAGGCCGGATTCATGGTCCCGCCCATGTCGTAGCTGTAGCCGATCGCGACGCCGCCATTGCCATTGCGGAAACGTTCGGGGAATCCCACCGCATATTCGTCCGGCAAGGGCTGCCAGATCGGCTGCTTGATCTCAGTGACACCGATCAGCGTATAGCGCAGCACGCGGCCGATCGACGGCGCGGACAAGGCCTCGAAATCCTGCGCCCCGGTCGGCGCCGGCCGCTCGGCCAAAAACATCCGTCCCTCATCGTCGAAAGTGATCCTGGAGATCTCGGTGGGACCGGCGGCGGACGGTACGACGACTTCGATTCTGGCGTCCGCACCGAACGAGCCGTTCGCGTTGAGCCCGACCGACCACACCCGCAAGCCCTCGGCGACCGCGTAGTAGAGCCGGCCGTCGCGAATGGCGAGGCCGAACACTCGCCGATCCGGTGCCGCGTAGCCCCAGGTCTCGGGCTGCGCGCTGTCGAATTGAGGACTCGTAATATCGACGCCTGGCCCGGCTGGCGCCGGCGCCGTTGGAAGTTCCGCGGCTGCGCTGCCGGCGACGCCGTGATCATAGACACCGAGGTCGACGCCGTTCGGGCCGAAGCGATGGATCAGCCCGGTCTCACGGTCGGCGACGAACAGAGACTTGGTCGCCGGATCATAGGCCAATCCCCCGAGCGCCGCGCCCGAATTGGCCTTGTCGCCCGTGGTGACATTCGCGAACAGCGTCACCGCGCCGGTGGCGCCATTGATCTTCCAGATCGATCCCGGACCGCCGCCCGGACCCCATTGTGCCGGCATGAAGGTCGCGCCGCTAGTCCCGAGCCTGACATGTTGCGGTCGACCTTCAGGTCCCGGCGCGACGATCGAGAGACCATAGGCGGATGTCGCCGCGACGTAAATGTTGGCGGGGGAACTGTCGTCCAGAGCGACGCCAAACACCTGCCCGATCGACTTCGCGCTGACGGTGAACGGTTTCGGCGCACCGACCAATTGCGCCTGGGGCGGACCGCCCATGCGTCTTAGATCGACGATGCGCAGCGACGGCCCTCCAGGATTGATGATGGTCCGAACGTCGGGATCCTGACCGGGCTCGATCTCGAACGGGCGAATAGCCCCGGAGAATCCGGTGACTGCAGCATCGCCGGGGGTGTAAACGCCGGGCGGCGTTTGCGCCGACGCGGGCCCCCCGAGTGCGAGAGGCAGGATCAGCAGCCAGGCGAGGTGCCGCATCGCACGGACGGCGGCTGTCATGGACGTCTGTCGGCCAAGCTCCATCATGTCGGTCCGCCTCATTTCGGCTGCTTGGGCCGCGGCTCGCAGGAGCCGGTCTTGACGTTGGGCACGGTGTCCGGCGGGCAACATTCTCCACAATTGGTCATCTGCGCGGGATTGCAGCAGCTCCCGTCAAAGGCCATTCCCTGGCTCTTGTCGGAGCAGGGCGTGACACAGGGGCTGTTCTTGTCGCCGCCGAGTCTTGTCTGTCCGGCCGGGCAGGCCGCGGGCGGACACATGCCGTAGGGCGCAAAGCCGAAGACCGCCACCTGGTTGGTGTCGTCGCACAGGCACTCGGAGAGCCCGTCCGACTTCAACGCGCCGGGATGGGTGTCCTTCGGGCAATCGCACGAGAACACGTACTTGCTATCGCCGGATCCGGGGTTGGGGACCTGTTGCCAGTGCGGCACCATCGGTTTCGGACAGGTGCAGTAACTGCTCCCTGTGTGGCAGGCATAGGCGCCGGGATCCGTGACCACCAGCGTCCCGTCGCCGGTTTCCACCATGCCCACGCCATATCGATCGTATTGATCCTGATAGACGCCTTTGCTGGAAGGGCTGAAGATCGAGCCGGGACCGCCGATGCCTTGACATTCCGGGTACCTCCACCACTCCATGTAAGGTACTTTTTCGCACGTCGCGTTGATCGCTGCGCATGTGGCTTGAACAGGCGGAAGGACCTCGCAATCCCCGCAGGACTGCATGCCAAGCTTTTCCTGCCCCCAGCACAGCGCCTCCTGAAGACATGAGCCGATTTCGGAACCCAATCCAACGGTGCTCTGCTCGCTCTTGCAGGCGCATTTCACGACGTCTGCGGCCGCGCCAATGGCTGCGAGCTCCTTGGAAAGATCGCCGAGAACATTTTCCGCGATCGCGTTGCCAAAGATCGTGTTCAGCTTGCTGACGACTTGGTCGGCGTTGCCCTGCGCCTCTGCGCAGAATTGATTGACCAGGGCTTGCCCTTTCCCCGTGTCCGACCCTGACAAGGCGACGCCGCTGAGTGCTGCGGTCAGTGCAATCGCTGCGTAGCGGCTTGCGTCATTCTCATAGACCGACTTGCACTCATATGCGGCGGACAGCGTCCCGATAAAGGCATCCGCGATGTCTTCTGGACTGCAGCCCGCCCGCGCCGGCGATGCCAGCAGAATCATCGCGGCGACGATGGCCGCTCCTTGAACCCGCCAGCGTCCTGCGCACACCATGGTCCGCCCCTCTGTCGCATCAACGTGGGCGTTCTTCTCAATTCCAGCCTTGCGCTAGATCAACAGAGGCGACGGCAGCCGCGCCATCGACCGACTGCGCCAACCGGCGCCATCAGGATCGACACCTCATCACCGCACGACCGCCGTTCTGCAAAGCTGCTCGTCGTGCCCGCCGCTCATCGACCGGCCACGGTGGAAAGCGCCTCCGCACCAGTCCTGCCCACCATGCGCGGCTTCCTCCCTTGGAAGCTTTCGGACGCCGGCCGCCCGAACATGCCGCGCCGTCAATCGTGCGGCCGGCATCCGAAACCCTTCACAGAAGCGGCAATCGTCTGCCGGGCCACGAATCTGTCGCTATACTCTCGAGATCGGGCGAATTACCAAAAGCGCCGACAGTCAGAATCTCAGCTCTCTTGGGCTGCGGCGAGAACCCACGCGATTGCGGGTGATTTGGCCGACGGGCGCGGTCCGCGAACGCCTGTCCAGTCCTCTCGCGAAAAATATTCATCTTTCTTTTTTTCGGAAATCGTGCATACTCCGCCCCGTCCTGCCCCACGAGAGGGACGTACGCGTCGTCACGGACGTCGGGTGCGGGATGCGATGGCCGCGATGATGTTGCAGTGTGCATGTGCGCACCGACGAACGGCGTCATGCGGACGGCGAAGTCGTGTGGTCCTGGCGCCCCGATGCTGGCGTCAAGGTCGCGGGAGCCGATGAGGCCTGCGGCCGACAGGGGCAAGAAAGCCGGTCCCTGGGGAGATCACGAAGTAAGTCGCAAAACATCGCGCAGGGAAGGCCGGATGTTCGGCCCGTACCTGTGGTGACTACCGCGTGCTTGTTGCACGCAACCACGGGTGCGGTCGGCACCCGGCCTTCCCTGCGCCCTCTCATGTTGCCGAGGGCGGATGATTGCAGCAGGACTCGGACCGATGCGGCCGCGAGAATGCGGATGCTTGCCCTGCTGTTTGGCGCGGCCTGTTGCTGTTTGATAGGTATATCGGACTCTTGCGCCGCTCTCTCCGCGTCATTGCGAGCGCAGCGAAGCAATCCAGAGTCGTGGGCGGGACTCTGGATTGCTTCGCTTACGCTCGCAATGACGGAGGAGGGAGCCTGCGTCTCAAAACCTCATCGGGAGGACGCGCCAGCGCGATGAGGCGAGTCAATCCAGCCGCTTGATCGCGAGCACATCGCTCCCGCTCGCCTTGATACGGGCAATCGCTTCGCCGATCGGCTCGATCTGCGTGGCCATATGAAACGCGTTGGCGTGGACGATCGTGTCAGCATCGCGCACGATGGCGACGTGGCCCTTCCAGAACATCAGATCGCCGCGGCGAAGCGGCTCTCCCCCGTCGAGCAAGCGCCCCAGCGCGGCGAGCTGCATGTCGCTGTCGCGCGGGCACGGCACACCCGCAGCATTCAACGACACCTGCACCAGGCCGGAGCAGTCGATGCCGAGGCTGCTCTTGCCGCCCCACAGATAGGGCGTACCGACGAAGCGCTCGGCGACCGCGACATAATCGGGCTCGATGGCACCGAGCAGCGCCACGTGCGGCTTCGGCACGAACCAGCCCTCGGCCGTCACGGCGAAGCTCGCGTCCTCGCGGACCACCGCGACAGCGGACCCCATCGGCAGCGTCGCGACCGGCGGCAGCTTGATCGACGGACCCGGGAACGCGAAGCTGCGCAGTGCGCTGATCTTGTGCGTTGGCGCCGCAGCCGGCGTTGCCAGCGCCGCCTCCGGCAGCCAGCCGACATACTGATCGGCTGCAAGCTGGCCCCAGGCCCAGCCCTCGCCATTGCGATCGTAGACTATGACGCGCTCGCCCTTCAGCGCCTGCGTCGCCAGCTCGGCGCCCGAATATGGCTGCTGGCGCAGCGGCGCGATCGGATCGATGACGACCAGCGCCTCGCCCTCGACGAAGCGCGCGGCCGTCACCTGTCCCTGGAGATGCTTCGCCGCGATGTCGCCGCGCGCGGGCGTGAGGCGCGGATCAGCCATAGCGCTCGCTCAGGAGCTTGTAGAGCGCGCGTGCGGCCTGGCACTCGCCGCCTTCGGGCCGGCCCGGCTTGGCCGACGGCGTCCAGGCGAAGATGTCGAGATGCAGCCAGCTCTTCGCGTGCTCGACGAAGCGCTGCAGGAACAGCGCGCAGGTGATTGAGCCGGCGAAGCCGCCCGAGGGCGCGTTGTTGATGGTCGCGACCTTGGAGTCGAGCCACGAGTCGTAAGGCGCCCATAGCGGCATCCGCCACAGCGGATCGTTCTCGGCGGCCGCGCAGCGCGCGACGTCCGCGGCGAGCGCCTCGTCCTGGGTGTAGAACGGCGGCAAATCGGGACCGAGTGCGACGCGCGCGGCGCCGGTCAGCGTGCCCATGTCGATCAGCAGGTCGGGCTTCTCCTCGTCGGCCAGCGCCAGCGCATCGGCCAGGACCAGCCGGCCCTCGGCATCGGTGTTGCCGATCTCGACGGTGAGGCCCTTGCGCGAGGGAAACACGTCGAGCGGACGGAAGGCGTTGCCGGCGACCGCGTTCTCGACCGCTGGAATCAGCACGCGCAGATGCAGCTTGAGCTTGGCGTCCATCACCATCTGCGCCAGCGCCAGCACGTTGGCGGCGCCGCCCATGTCCTTCTTCATCAAGAGCATGCTGCTCGACGGCTTCAGGTCGAGCCCGCCGGTGTCGAAGCAGACGCCCTTGCCGACCAGGGTCACCTTGGGATGCGATGGATCGCCCCAGACGAGCTCGATCAGCCGCGGCGCGCGGGTCGAGGCGCGACCGACGGCATGGATCAGCGGATGGTTCTGGCGCAGCAGATCGTCGCCGACGATGCTGGTGAAGCGCGCGCCGAAGCGGTCGGCGACCTGCTTCGCCGCGGCCTCGAGCTCCTCGGGTCCCATGTCGTTGGACGGCGTGTTGACGAGGTCGCGCGCCAATGTCGCCGCGTCGGCAAGGCGGTTCAGCTCGGCGGCGTCGACGCCATCCGGCGGAACGAGGCGGACCTCCGGCGTCTCGGTCTTGCGGTAGCGGCCGAAACGGTAGCTGCCGAGCGCAAAGGCGAGCGCGGCGAGCCGTGCATCATGCGGCGCATTGGCGAAGCGGTAGGTGCCGGCGGGCAGCAGGCCGGGCAGGGCGCCCGGCCGGAACAGGTCACGGTGCTTGGCGTCGTCGTCGAGGCCGAACAGCACCTGCGCGATGTGGCCGTCGGCGGCGGGCAACGCCAGATAGCTGCCTGGCTTTGCGGTGTAGACGTTGGCCTCGGCGAAGTTGCGTGCTTCAGCCGACAGGCTCTCCTTGATCCCCGGCCAGCTCGCCTTCGTTACGAAGGTGATCGGGATGGCGGACGTTGTGGAGGCGGTCTCGAACATCGACGGCATGCCTAATGGTTCCCTAACTGGCGCGCGGCAGCCAGACTTCGCAGAGTTTGAAGGCCGCTGCAATCACGCCGGCCGCCTGGCCCGCAAACCGACGCGGATGTGACGACTGCGCCTGGATCGCGCCATTAACCGGCTGTTAGCGTTAACAGTTTATTGCTGGCGCGTTCAATTCGCTCGTTCGAGTCCACGTGACATGCGTCAATCGTCTTCCATTCCCCGGCTGCTTGCGTCCGTTGCCCTCACCGCGCTCGTCGCTGCGGGCCTCGGCGGCTGCCAGACCATGTCCGACGTCACGGGCTCGCTGCGCAGCCGGGCCGAGCCGCCGCCGCCCGCGACCCCGCAGCGCGCGGTCGAGGTGTATGGCGAGCGCTACCGGGCCAACCCCAAGGATGCGGCCATCGCGGTCGCCTACGGCCAGGCGCTGCGCAACAACGGCCAGCGCGAGCAGGCGGTTGCGGTGCTGGAGCAGGCGACGCTCGCCAACGCCGGCAACAAGACCGTGCTCGCCGCCTATGGCCGAGCGCTGGCCGACAACGGCAATTTCAAGCTCGCATTCGACGTGCTGTCGCGCGCGCACTCGCCGGACAATCCCGATTGGAAGCTGCTGTCGGTGCAGGGCACGGTGCTTGACCAGATGGGCCGCCACGAGGAGGCGCGGCGCTATTACGATAGCGCGCTGAAGATCGTGCCCGGCGAGCCCTCGGTGCTGTCCAATCTCGGCCTGTCCTACATGCTGACGCGGGAGCTGCCGAAGGCCGAGGAGGTGCTGCGGCAGGCCTACGGCTCGCAGGGGGCGGACGCGCGGGTGCGCCAGAACCTCGCGCTCGTCGTCGGCCTGCAGGGACGCTTTGCGGAGGCCGAGCAGATCGCACGGGCCGATCTGCCGCCGGACGAGGCCGCCGCCAACGTCGCCTATCTCAAGCAGATGATTCAAGGGCAGAGCCAGGGCAAGGGCAAGGCGCGCAATGCCGCGCCGATGGCCGCGCTCAACCAGCCGGACTGACGACGTGCCTCGCTGATGACGTGGCCTATCGTGTCGCTCCTGTCAGCAGGCGGCGGCAGGTGTCGACGAACACGGCGGCGCCGGTGACGATGTCGGCATCGGAGGTGTTCTCGGTCCAGTGATGGCTGATGCCGCCGATCGACGGCACGAACAGCATGCCCGCCGGCATGATGGTGGCCAGCACCTGCGCGTCGTGTCCGGCGCCGCTCGGCATCCGCAGCGACTTGCCGGCGGCGAGATCGCGGCTGGCGGCCTCGATCGCATCCTGGGACGTGCCGTCCATCATGGCCGGCGCGCCGGTCCGGATGCGCTCGACCACGACCTGGCATGGACCTGCCGCTGACGCCTGCGCAGCCATCTCACGCAGCAGCTCTTCGAGCCGGTCGACGACGGCGGCATTGTCGTCGCGGATCTGGAACAGCATCTCGGCCTGGCCGGGGATGATGCTCGGTGCGCCCGGATCGAGCGTGATGCGTCCCGTGGTCCACACCGTGCGCGGGCCGCAGGCGGCCGGAAAGCGCGTATCGATCGCCACACAGAACTTGGCGAGCGCGAGCCCGGCATCCTTGCGCACCGCCATCCGCGTCGTGCCGGCATGGTTCTGCTCGCCGGTGAAGGTGATGCGGTATTGCCAGATGCCGACGATCGAGGTGACGACACCGATCTTGAGCCCGCTCGCCTCGAGCGTGTCGCCCTGCTCGATATGAGCTTCGAGATAGCCGATATGCCGGCCGCGCTCGGCCTGCAGGCGCGGCCGTCCGGCGAGGCCCATCTCGGCAAGCGCCTCCCGCATCGTACGCGGGCTGCTGCGGTCGCGGGCAGCATCGATTTCGGCCTCGCTGACGTCGCCGACATAGGACCGGCTGCCGAGCATGCTGCCGAAATGGCCCTCCTCGTCGCACCAGGAGGCGACCTCCACCGCACCGACAATGGACGGATCGGGATTGAGCACGCGCGCCGCCTCCAGCGCGTAGACGACACCGAGCGGGCCATCGAGCCAGCCGGCCTGGTTCTGGCTCTCCAGATGCGATCCGGCCAGCAGCTTGGGGCCTGGCTTGGCGCTGGTGCCTAGCACGTTGCCGATGCCGTCGATATCAGGCGTCAGCTGCGCGTCGGGCAGGCGCTCGGCGAGCCAAGCGAGCGATTGACGATGGGCGTCGGAGAAGGTCGGCCGGTGCACGCCGGTCTTGTAGGTGCCGAAGGCGCGCAGTGCGTTCAGATCGGCGAGGACGCGGGCGCCATCGGCGCGGCGGAGCTTGTCGGACATCAGGCGGAGACCTCGATCATGCGCCGCCTAGCTTCCAGCGTAGAGCCGCGACCGCAAGCGAAATTTTTCGCGAGCGGTCTACCTCTACTGCATGGCCGCGACCTTGATGCCGGTCGGTCCCAGAATGACCACGAACAGCACCGGCAGGAAGAACAGGATCATCGGCACCGTCAGCTTCGGCGGCAGCGCGGCCGCCTTCTTCTCGGCCTCGTTCATGCGCATGTCGCGATTTTCCTGCGCCATCACGCGCAGCGATTGCCCGAGCGGGGTGCCGTAGCGCTCCGATTGCTGGAGCGCGAGGCAGACCGACTTCACGCCTTCGAGGCCGGTGCGCCGGGCGAGGTTCTCGTAGGCCACCTTGCGGTCCTGCAGGTAGGAGAGCTCCGCGGTGGTCAGCGTGAACTCCTCCGACAGCGCGATCGACTGGCTCGAGATCTCGATCGCCACGCGGCGGAAGGCGGCCTCGATCGACATGCCGGATTCGATGCAGATCAGCAGCAGGTCGAGCGCGTCGGGAAACGCGCGCTTGATCGACAGCTGCCGCTTGGAAATCGCGTTGCTCAGGAACAGCATCGGAGCCTGCAGGCCGAGATAGGCCATGCCGACGCAGATGCCGATCTTGACCGGCATCGATTTCTGCAGATGCGCGATCACGAAGACGTACAGCACGGAACCGACGAACAGAACCAGCGGCGTCACCAGGCGCGCGAACAGGAAGGTGATGTAGGGCGCCTGGCCGCGGTAGCCCGCCATGATGAGCTTCTCGCGGGCCGCCTCCTGAGCGAGCCATTTGGTGAGGTTGAAATCCTCCACCACACGAGAGATGAGCTGCTTCGGCGTCTGCCGCAACGAGACCTTCTCGCCGGCGTTCAACCGCTCGCGCTCGCGCTGCTTGATCCGCTCGCGTTCGCTGGCGACCGCCTTCATGCGCTTGTTCAGGTTCTCGCCTGCAAACAGCGGCATGATCAGCGTATAGACGGTGGCCGTCGCCGCGATGGCGGCGAAGAACATCGTCATGAAGTGCGGGTCGTGCAGCTTGGAGACCAGAATGTCGACCATGGTCCACCTCAGAAATCGAAATTGATCATCTTCTTCATGACCAGGATGCCCATCGACATCCAGATCACGCAGCCGACCAGCATCAACTGGCCGGTCGGATGGGTCCAGAGCAACGAGATGTAGTCGGGCGTGCTCAGATAGACCAGCAGCATCACGATCGGTGGCAGCGATCCGATGATGCCCGCGGACGCCTTGGCCTCCATCGACATCGCCTGGATCTTCTCGCTCATCTTCTTGCGGTCGCGCAGCACCTTCGAGAGGTTGCCGAGCGCCTCGGAGAGATTGCCGCCCGACTTCTGCTGGATCGCGATGACGATGCCGAAGAAGTTGGCTTCGGGAAGCGGCATCCGTTCATAGAGCCGCGCACAAGCCTCGCCGAGCGGCATGCCGATCGCCTGGGTCTCGATGATCCCGAGGAACTCGCTGCGCAAAGGCTCCGGCGCGTCGGCGGCGACGACCTTGATGGATTCGAACAGCGGCAGGCCCGCCTTGATGCCGCGCACGATCACGTCGACGGCGTCCGGCAATGCCGCCAGGAATTTCTTCTCGCGCCGCTTCTTGAGGTAGCCGAGGATCCAACGCGGCAGACCGAGACCGGCGGCGAAGCCGAGCCCGAGCGCGCCGAGCGGGCCGCCACCGGCGAAGAAGGCAACGGCGCAGACGACGAAGCCGAGGACACCGGAAACGATCCAGAATTTCTGCACGGTCCAGTCGAGTCCAGCCTGCGAAATCCGCATGTTCAGCGGGACTTTACTCTGCTTCTGGGCCTTCGCCTCGAGATCCTTCAGCGAGGACTCGACCTGCTCGCGGCGCGAGCGTTGGCTGCGTTCGGCCTGTCGGACCACCGGCTCGGACTTGGCGACGGTGCTGCGCCGCTGCTCGGCCTTCCGCTCACCCGACAGCAGGGGATAAAGGAACACCCAGGCGATGCCGCCGATCGCGGTGGCGGCGAGGAAGGCAAGGGCGAGAGCCTGAAGCTTCATGGGGTCTCTCCTCAGTCCTTGCTCGCAACTTCGGCGGCATCGAGTGCAGCCGCAAGCCGCTTCTCTTCGCCGTAGTAGCGCGCACGTTCCCAGAACCGCGGCCGGCCGATTCCGGTCGAGCGGTGGCGCCCGATGATCTTGCCGTTCGCGTCCTCGCCGATCATGTCGTAGAGGAAGATGTCCTGGGTGATGATGGTGTCGCCTTCCATGCCCATCACCTCGGTGATGTGCGTGATGCGGCGGGAGCCGTCGCGCAGGCGCGCCGCCTGGACGATGACGTCGATCGAGGCGCAGATCATCTCACGGATGGTCCGCGACGGCAGCGAGAAACCGCCCATCGTGATCATGGATTCGCAGCGGGACAACGCCTCGCGCGGGTTGTTGGCGTGCAGCGTGCCCATCGATCCGTCGTGACCGGTGTTCATGGCCTGCAGCAGGTCGAAGGCCTCGGGTCCGCGGACCTCGCCGACGATGATGCGCTCGGGCCGCATACGCAGGCAGTTTCTCACCAGCTCGCGCATCGTCACCTGGCCTTCGCCCTCGATGTTGGGCGGCCGGGTTTCGAGGCGCACCACATGTGGCTGCTGCAGCTGGAGCTCGGCGGCGTCCTCGCAGGTGATGACGCGCTCGTCGTGATCGATATAGTTGGTCAGACAGTTCAACAGCGTGGTCTTGCCCGAACCGGTACCGCCGGAGATCAGCACGTTGCAGCGGACGCGACCGATGATCTGCAGGATCTCCGCGCCCTCCGCCGAGATCGCGCCGAACTTGACGAGCTGATCGAGCGTCAGCTTGTCCTTCTTGAACTTACGAATGGTGAGCGCGGGGCCGTCGATCGCCAGCGGCGGAACAATGGCGTTGACGCGCGAGCCGTCGGCGAGACGCGCGTCGCAGATCGGTGACGATTCGTCGACGCGGCGGCCGACCTGGCTGACGATGCGCTGGCAGATGTTCAGGAGCTGCTGGTTGTCGCGGAACCGGATGCCCGTGCGCTGGATCTTGCCGTTGACTTCGATAAAGACCGTACCGGCGCCGTTGACCATGATGTCGGCGATGTCGTCACGCGACAGCAGCGGCTCCAGCGGGCCATAGCCGAGCACGTCGTTGCAGATATCGTCGAGCAGCTCTTCCTGCTCGGCGATCGACATCACGATATTCTTGATCGCGATGATCTCGTTGACGATGTCGCGGATTTCCTCGCGCGCGGATTCGCCGTCGAGCTTGGCCAGCTGAGCGAGATCGATCGCCTCGATCAGCGCCCCGAAGATCGTCGCCTTGACCTGATAGTAACTGTCCGAACGCCGGGTCTCGACAACCGGTGGTGGCGGCGGCGGAGCCTGCCGGGTCGGAGCCAGAGGTGGCGACGGCACGGCCGGAGACGCCGCGCGTGGTGCAGCCGGCGCCGGCTCGGGCGCCGGCGCGGCCGGCCTGAGGGCCCTGGTATCGTTGTCCAATCCGCTACGCTTACCAAACACGACTTAGAACTCCACGCGTGCTTACTTCGCCCTCAGCTTGTCCAGCAGAGGCGACAGGAAGGAGCCTTTCGGCTTCTTTGTCTCGCTGCGGCCGGTGAGCCGCTGCGCGATCTGGAGAAACATCTCCGTCGTCCGATGGCTGGGAGACATCTCCGCAATCATCTGGCCGTTGTTGGCGGCCGCGCCGAAGATCTGCGGCTCGAACGGGATCGTTGCGATCGGCGGGCTTTCGATCGCCTTGGCGAACTCGCTCGCATTGATCTCGGGCCGCTTGGGAACGCCGACCTGGTTCAAGCAGTAGAGCGGCATGCGATCGTTCGGCCGGGCGGCCTTGAGGAGATCGAACATGTTCTTGGTGTTGCGCAGCGAGGCGAGATCCGGCGCCGCGACGATCAGGATATCATCCGCGGAGATCAGCGCCCGCTTGGTCCAGCCTGCCCATTGATGCGGAACATCGAGCACGATGCATGGCATCGAGGCCCGCAGCGTGTCGAAGACCGCATCGAATGCCTCGGCGCCGAAATCGTAGACCCGGTCGAGCGTCGCAGGCGCGGCCAGCAGGCTCAGATGATCGGTGCATTTCGACAGCAGCCGGTCCATGAAGGCGATGTCGATCCGGTCCGGTGAGAAGACGGCGTCCGCGATGCCCTGCGCGGGATCCTGGTTGTAGTCGAGGCCGGCGGTGCCGAACGCCAAATCGAGATCTGCCACCACGGAGTCCATCGACAGGTCGCGCGCAATCGCCCAGGCGATGTTATGGGCGAGGGTCGAAGCTCCGACGCCGCCCTTGGCGCCGACGACCGCAACGATGCGCCCGACGGCCTTGGCTTCCGGCGCGGAGAACAGGTTGCAGATCGAGCGGACGACGTCGATCGGCGTCACTGGCGACAGCACATAGTCGCTGACGCCGCGCCGAACCAGCTCGCGATACAGCGTGACGTCGTTGACGCGGCCGATCACGACGACGCGCGTGCCCGGGTCGCAAACCGTCGCGAGCTGATCCAGGCCGGCCAGGATGTCGGTGCGTGCATCCGTCTCCAGGATGATGACGTTCGGGGTCGGGGCAGACCGGTAGGCCTCGATCGCCGCCGCCATGCCACCCATCTGAACCTTCAGATGGGCCTTGCCGAGGCGCCGGTCCTCACCGGCGGCCTGAACCGTCGCGGCGGTTTCCACCGTCTCACAGAACGCCTGCACGGACACGCGCGGCGCGGGCGCGATGTGATCGTCGGCCGGCGGCGGCACGACGTCAGGCTGCTCCTCTTGGGTCTGTCGGGCGTAGCTGATCATTTGCCTGTGTCGCTGAGTTTGGCCTTATCGGCCTCTGGATACGTGATCGCGGTTGATTGTCCCTTGCGATATTTGTCGAACAATGCCGTGCGCCGGGTGGTATAGGACGGCGTTTCGGATCGCGGCTGCACGAGATCCGACGGGTTGGCGACCATTGCCGCCATGTTGCGCTGGTAGGCGCAGCCGTAGTTCCAGTCAGGCTTGTTGTCGAACCAGTTCTTGTTCTTGATCGACGGCCCGAGGTCATCCGGCCAGATCCCGCAGGGCCCCACCGTGGCCGACATTTTTGGATAGCTCAGCCGGATCGCGGCCATCTGGCGCGGGTCCTTCGGCTGATAGTTGCGTACGGTGATGCCGTGCGGCGGGACGCCGGCGGCGGCCAGCAGGGAGTGAATCTCCCGCATCGAGTCAGCGGCCGCCCGTGCGTTGGGGGTGCCGCTCGGTACGTCGGCGCTGATCGCGCCCGTGCCTTGGCGAATCCAGCTCTGGGCCAGTCCCATCACGTCGGCGCGCTGCTCGGCCGTCAGGCCGCCACGACCCTGGCCGACGAAGACCACCAGGGAGTCCGGGGCCTCCTGGATCGCGATCGGGTGGCGCAGCCGGTAGTCGTCGGGGATGCTCGCCGTGGTGGCGGCGTCTCTGGTGTAGTTGCAGGCGCCGAGCAGGGCTGCGGCTCCGGCGAGCGCTGCGGCAAGGGGCAGGCGTCGGTATCGGGCGGGGCTGGATGTGGTGGTCATCGTTGCAGGTCCTTGTCCCGGCTCAGTCCGTGATGAAGCCATAGGTGCCGCGATAGTTGCGTCCGGGTTCGACCCGGCCGGGTACGCCGTAGATGCGGTTGATGCTACCCAGGAGATCGGCCTGGGGGTCGGACGCGGCCGCAAAGCCGTCGTCAGGGCGGGAGAGATCCTTCTGTGCCACGGCGCGGACGACGAACGGCGTCACCAGAACCATCAGTTCGGTCTGGTTGTTGACGTAGTCGCGGCTGCGGAACAGCGCGCCGAGGACCGGCAGCTGCATCAGGCCCGGCATGCCGCTGATCGCCTGCTTGGTCTGCTGCTGGATCAGGCCGGCCATCGCCATGGCGCCGCCGGAGGGAATTTCGAGCGTGGTCTCGGCGCGCCGGGTCTTGATCGATGGAACCGTCAACGAGTTGACCGTCGTCGAGCTGACGGCTTGCGACAGCGTGATCGAGTTCTCGTTTGAGAGCTCCGAGACCTCGGTCATCACCCGCATCGAGATCCGGCCCTCGCTGAGCACGACGGGCGTGAAGTTGAGCGAGATGCCGAACTTCTTGAAGCTGATCTGCGTCGTACAGACATGGGTCGTCGGATCGCAGGAGTAACCGGCGGGAACCGGAAACTCGCCGCCGGCGATGAAGGTCGCGGATTCGCCCGAGATGGCGGTCAGATTGGGTTCGGCGAGCGTACGGATCACGCCCGCGTTCTCCATCGCGCGCAGCGTCGCCTGCACCGTCGGGGTCGCCCCGCCCAACGCTGCGGTCACGGCGTTGTTGGAGACGAGATTGCTACCGTAGGCGGTGAACGGATTGGAGTTCGCGAATTTGACGACAGCAGTTCCGTAGTTGAGCTGGCCGGAGAGATCGATGCCGAGCTGCTTGACGACCGAGCGCTGCACCTCGGCGACCGTCACCTTCAGCATCACCTGGTCCCGGCCGCGCACGGTGATCGAGTTGACGACCTTGTCGGCGCCGCCGGCGAGCCGGGCGGCCAGTTCGCCGGCCTGCTGGGCTTCGATCTGGCTCGACGCCGAGCCGGTCAGCACGATGCTGTCGGCGAGGCCCTCGATCTGGATATCGGCATTCGGCAGCAACTGCTTCAGCGCCGCCCGGGCGCCGTTCAGGTCGCGCTTGACCGCGATGTCGTAGGCCGCGATCTGCTGGCCCTGCGCGTCGAAGAAGACGATATTCGTCTGACCGATCGCCGCACCAATGATGTAGGCGCGCTGAGAGGAGCGCACGACGGCATTCGCGATCTTCGGATCAGCGACAAGAACGTCCTTGATGTCGCGCGGCAGATCGATGACGACGGACTTGCCGATGCCGAGCGCAAGGAAACGTGCATTGATCTGGCCGTCCGCGGCGGCGGCTGCAGTCGCCGGGCGATAGTCTGCCGCGATCACCGGCGCGATCGCCGGATTGAGGGTCAGCGCAGCGGCGGCCGAAAACGACAGCGCGCGGACCAGCAGGGTCCGCATCTTCCGCTGATTTTCGCTGCAGGTCATCTGGGTGGTCCTCTTGCTCACTTCTGCGTCGTCATCGTGCTGGGAATGCCGAAGCGGACGACGGCAACGCTGTCGCTGCGCTTGCGGCTGGTCTCGTCCGTGCGGCGCTCGGCCACGTTGACGTCGGCGATGCTGCGGAGCGCCAGGGACAGCGTTCCGGTTTGACGGGCACGCGCGAGCGTCTCGGCCTGTTCCGGCTTCAGCTCCAGCGTGACGGTCTTGCCGACCACCGTGGTCTGGCCGTCCTTTTCCTTGGGGGCCTGATCGATCGCCAGCACACGGATGTTCGACAGGATGATATCGGAGCTGACGACGTCGCCCGCGTTGGGCTGATCCGGATTGCGTTCGCGCTTGGACAGGATCACGTCGACGCGGTCGTTCGGCAGGATGAAGCCGCCGGCGCCGGTCTCCGGAGAAATCTCGGTGGAAACGGCGCGCATGCCGGCCGGCAGGATCGCGGCCATGAAGCCCGAGCCGTCGGCCTTGACGAGCTTTTGTTCGCGGATGGGCTCGCCGGCAATGAACGGCGCCCGCGCAATCGTGCCGGTTATCTGCGTCTGTCCTTCAGGCCGCTCGTTGCGGCGGATGAAGCTGGCACTGGCCGTGGCCGCCGGCCAGCTCTGCCACTGCAGATCTTCGGGCTTGAGGGATTGGCCGAGGGCGATGTCGCCCTTGGCGACGAGAACGTCGACGGTCGGCATCTGCGGCGCGGGCGCGGCGACTTGAGCCGGCCGGTCGTCGGACCCGCTCGCGAGATATGCGGCCACGCCGCCAGCGCCTACAGCGATGGTCAGAACCACAATGCGTGCGGTATTCATACGCTTCACTTTCCACATGACGCCGCGACGTTTCCGCCGCCGTGATGGGAGTTGAGCAGTTATTCGTCAAAGCATGGTTAATGAGGCGTATCTAAATCGCCTTAACACCGCGTTGACACGGTGTGTTCAGAGCAATGCAAGGCGCGCAGCGTCGATCGCCTTCACCCAATCGGTCTCCGGATAGACCATCAGAGCGCCCAGGGCGAGCGCGATGCCATAGGGCACGCCGCTCTCCTTGGCGTGCAGGCGTGCAAGCCAGGGTTGCCCCGCCAGCATGTAGGGCAACGGCCATTGCCGGAACTGCATGAGGGCGAGGGTGAGCACGCCGCCGAAGATCGAGGCGTACAACAGGTAGTTCATCAGGTGGGCGAAGCCGAACCACAGGGCGGCGGCGGATGCGACCTTGGCGTCACCGCCGCCGATCCAGCCGAATGCAAAGCAGGTGAAAGCAATCACCAGCAGGGTCGCGCCCGCGCCCAGATGCATCAGCATGTCAGCCATGCTCATCCCGCTCAGCGGCGCCAGAACCAGGAAGCCGGCGACGAGCGCCAGGGAGACCCGGTTCGAAATGGTCATCGTGAACAGGTCGCTCGCCGCGGCAAAGGCCATCAGGGCCGGAAACAGCAGAAGGCGCGCGAGATCGAGGGTCATGGGCTCTCAATGGCATCGACGCGGGGCATGGGTGCGCCGCTGCGCCAGAGCCTAGCTGCAAGAAATAAACGATCGGGAAACAGCCGGAATGGCCGGCTGGTTGTCGTTCTCACCAGACGCTGACGATGCGGGCCGCCAGAGCGAGGATGGACAGGCCGAGGCCGCCGCAGATCCAGCGCAAGGCGACGTCGGCCCCGCTGGACGGAGGCCGGGACGCGGCTGCGGACAAAACGTGGTTACGCATCACTGAACGCCGCGAAGCTGAATGTGGAAATGATAAAGGCCCCGGATGTCCGGGGCCTTTTTTGCTCGGCCGTGACGACCGCTTACTTCAGCGAGGTGTTGATCGCGCCGAACTTGGAGCTCAGGCTGGAGCCGAGACCGTTCACCGCGGCAATGATCGCGAGCGAGATGCCGGCGGCGATCAGACCGTATTCGATCGCGGTCGCGCCGGATTCATCCTTCACGAAGCGAGCAAGAAGATTCTTCATAGGTAACTCCATGTACACGTGGCTGGTCGAACAAACTCTGGTCGTTGCGGCGTTCTCAGCACCGTGACCATGCGGCCACCGTAGGGGGCAGGAATTTCGGCGTAGTTAATTCGGTCGCCGAAACACGGCGACAAATGGCTGTTATTGTGCAGAGTAAACATTGGATGAAGCGCGGCACGACCATTCGAAATAACGCATGGCCACGCCGCAGTCGGTCTCGCTGAAAAGACGAGCGCAGGGTTTTGGCCGTCATGCCCGGCCCCATCCATCGCCGGGCCTGCTCCGCATTCCACACTATCCACACGATATTCATGGGGCCGTGTCGACCTGGCTGGTGGAGCATGTGGCTCGAGGTCGATCGCGCTGGGCCGATCGGCAGGGCGGTTCTGCGGGCGCGCAGGTTCACGGCTCCTTAAGCGCCAGGGAGTACCCCTCGGAACAGTTCATGAGATGAGGAATGTGATGTCCGGTCTGCCATGGGAAGTCGCGCTGATGCTCGGCCAGACCATCGAGAAGGTGTTGCCGATCACCTTGATGCTGGCAGTGGTGTTCTCGGTGCTCAGTCACTTCTGGGCCTGCAATCCCGGCAAGCCGTGGTGGCAGAAGCGCGAGCTCGTCACCGACGTGGTCTACTGGTTCTTCGTGCCGGTGTTCGCGCGGGTGCTCCGCATCGGCTTTCTCGTGCTCGGCGCCAGCGTTGTCTTCAAGATCCGCGACGCCGACGAGTTGATCGCCTTCTATGAAAACGGGCACGGTCCGCTGGCGCAGCTTCCCGAATGGCTGCAGGGGGTGCTCTTCCTCGTGCTCTCCGACTTCATGCTGTACTGGATGCATCGTCTGTTCCATGGCGGCGAGTTCTGGAAATACCACGCGGTTCACCATTCGTCGGAGGATCTTGAGTGGATTTCGGCGGCCCGCTTCCATCCGATCAACCTGATCCTCGGCACGATCGCGGTCGACGTCATCCTCTTGATGGCCGGCATCTCGCCCAATGTCATGATCTGGGTCGGACCGTTCACGACGTTCCATTCGGCCTTCGTCCACGCCAATCTCAACTGGACGCTGGGCCCGCTGAAATATGTCCTCGCCACACCCGTCTTCCATCGCTGGCACCACACGTCGATGGAGCAGGGCGGCAACACCAATTTCGCCGGCACGTTCCCGATCTGGGACATCCTGTTCGGCACGTTCCGGATGCCGGAGGGGCAGTTGCCCATGGCCTACGGCAAGGACGAGGCGACGATGCCCGGTGAGTTCGGCGGTCAGCTCGCGTTTCCGTTCCGAAGATGACGTGTTCTGCAACCGCCCGAGGCTTCGTCGCGACGTTTGCAGATCATTCACCAATTGAGCGCAGATTTGCCGCGTCGGGCGCCGTCACCGCTGCGTATCGCTTGAGACGGCTCGTCAATGTCCCGGGGTTGAGTATGTCGTTCTGTGTGTCGCGTCGTTCTAGTGTTTCCCTCGCATTGCGGGCGGCTGTCGCCGCGGTGCTGCTGTGGCCGGCTGCCGCCTTGGCGGAGCCTGATCCCGCCATCGCCGTGAATGTCGACCAGGCCAAGCTGGTCAAGTTGCCCGACCGGGTCGCGACGCTCGTCGTCGGCAATCCGATGATCGCCGATGTGACCTTGCAGAGCGGCGGCATCATCGTCGTCACCGGCAAGAGCTACGGTGCCACCAACTTCATTGCGATGGATCGCGGCGGACAGGTTCTGATCGATCGCCAGATCCAGGTCGCCGGACCCACCGACCAGCTCGTGACGGTGTATCGGGGCGTCGATCGTGAGACCTACAGCTGCATGCCGATCTGCCAGCGCCGGGTGACCTTGGGCGACGGCGACAACTACTTCAAATCGGTGCTCGACCAGGCTGGAACGATGTCCAGCACGGCGAGCGGCAACGCGGCAGCGGCCTCGAAGACCAACTGAACGCTGGCCTGGCCATGCTTGGCCGGGTCGATGGCAGCGCCTGACCGGATCTCCACGCGCCTCCGCACCGCGGTGAGCCTTGCCGCCGGTGCTGCGGCTGGATCGCCCGATTCGTTTGGTTTCGAGGGGCGGACAGGTAGCGCGCTGCCTCGAAGGGCTGGCTGCGAGCGAACCCCAAGCATGGTTAGCGGGAGGTTGATGCGGCGGGCCATACTGTCCGTATCGTAGGAAACTCTTTCCCAAGGAGTTTCCGCTATTCGTTTCACTCAGGTTGATGTGCCTTCCCAGTCCGGATGACCCCATGCAAGCCCCCGTCTCCTTGACCGCTTCGATGCGCCGGCTGTTGCGCCGCTTCCGGCGCAACCGGCGGGCATCGGCCGCGCTCGAATTCGCGCTGGTCGCGCCGGTCTTCTTTGCGCTGCTGTTCGCGATCATCGAAACGGCGCTGATGTTCTTTGCCGGCCAGGTGCTCGAGACGATCACGCAGGACTCGGCGCGCATGATCCTGACCGGACAGGCGCAACAGGGCGCCTATACGCAGTCGCAGTTCGCGAGCTACGTCTGCACCCAGGTTCCCGCGCTGTTCGATTGCAACAAGATCTATATCGACGTGAAGAGCTACTCCTCGTTCGGGAGCGTCTCCATCAGCAACCAGATCGACAACAGCGGCAACTTCGTCAACAACATGACCTACAGCCCGGGCGCCGCCGGAGACATCGTCGTCGTCAGGCTGTTCTATCAATGGCCGATCTTCGTGACGGGGCTCGGCTACAACATCGCCAATCTGAGCGGCAGCAAGCGGCTGCTGGTGGGTACGGCCGCATTCAAGAACGAGCCGTATTCATAACACTGACCTCGCGAGCTGCGTCTGAGGAACACCAGGAATTCATCATGCCGTTGGGAAGAATGCCGGGTATGTTTTCGAGCCTGCGCCTGTGGCGTCGCATCGACGCCTTCGCTGCCGATCGTCGCGGTGTCGCGGCCACCGAGTTCGCATTCATCGTGCCGCTGATGCTGGTGATGTTCTTCGGCACGGTCGAATTCTGCTCGGCCATCGCCGTTGACCGGAAGGTCACCCTGATGGCGCGCACCCTGTCGGATTTGACCTCGCAATCGACCTCGGTCGGCGACAGCGACATGTCGAACTTCTTCGCCGCCTCGACCGGCATCATGTACCCGTATTCCACGACGCCGGTGAATGCGACGATCACCGAGCTCTATGTCGATCCCACCACCAAGCAGGCGACGGTGAAGTGGAGCAAGGGATCGACGCCGCGAACCGTCGGCATGACGGTCGGCGTGCCGGCTGAATTGCTGGTGTCCGGCACCTATCTGATCTTCAGCGAGGTGAACTACCAGTACGTTCCGACGATCGGCTACGTCATGGGCAAGACGGGCGTCAATCTCAGCGACGTCGCCTATACCCGCCCGCGGCAGTCGACCTGTGTGATGTATAGCCCGGCGACCTCCTGCTGAGGTGAGGGCTGCCGCAACGGAGCCCGCCCGGCCCCGGGGCCGCAGTCGCACGCGCCTGCGAACCGGAGCGGCCGACACTACGGTCTTTCGGACGAGCAGAACTCGGCGGCAAATATCAAGGCAATAAAAAAGGCCGCGCAAGGCGGCCTTTCGTTGTCCAGATGGGCAATCGCATACGCGATCGCCCGGGCGTCGCTCAATTGGCGGCGCGGAGATTGTCGGCCGACGACTTGCCCGAACGGCGGTCCGCCACGATCTCGTAGGAGATCTTCTGGCCTTCCCGCAGCGTGCCGAGACCAGCGCGCTCGACGGCGCTGATGTGCACGAACACGTCGTTGCCGCCGTCGTCCGGCTGAATGAAGCCATAGCCCTTGGTTGCGTTAAACCACTTCACGGTTCCCATGCTCACGGGGTAGTTCCCTTCTCAGATACCAAATGCGTAGCCCAGTCTCCTGGGCTGGTTAGATCGAATTTTTGGAAGGGTCGTCAGCGTCTGAACCGGCTGTACCGGTAATAGCTAATCTCGTCCGGCCGAAAATCGATTGCGGGATATATTATTGGAAATGCCCGCGCAAAACAATCCTGAGCTGCGCGAGAGTGCATGATTTTTTGACGCGCCGGCTCGACGCCGACGCGCTGAATTGTCGCTGATTGCGCAAGGCTTGATCAATCCGCCGGGCCGGGCGGAACATTGCTCCGCCCCAATGCCCCTAGCGCCGACGGAACTGGCCGCCGCGCTGCGCTGCGCCACGCGGAGGACCGCCGGGCGAGCTGGGACGCTCGTCCTTGTGGCGGAAGATCAGCCGGCCCTTTTCGAGGTCGTAGGGCGACATCTCGACCGTCACGCGGTCTCCCGCGAGCGTCTTGATGCGATTCTTTTTCATCTTGCCGGCGGTGTAGGCGACGATCTCGTGCCCCGCGTCGAGTTGTACCCGATAGCGTGCGTCGGGAAGGATTTCGGTGACCAGCCCTTCGAACTGGATCAGCTCTTCCTTAGCCATGTCTTTCTCCAGATCGATAGACGTCTAGTTTGGCCGTTGGTTGCGGTTTTGAGCGTGGTTTTTGGGTCTGCCCTCGCGATGCAGGAAAGCAACGCCTTGAATCGACCCGGCCTTAGCGCCGCCTTGCGACGGCCGCTGGGGCTCCTGACGATTGCCTGGCAGAGACGCCATCTTAGCATTGGAACGACGGTGACGGCGAGGGCCTTTTGCGGCGGTGCCACCCTCGTTGGTCCGCGCATTCTGCATGCCAGGACGGCCACCGCGCTGAGGCGGCTTGGCCGGTGCAGCGGCCTCGCGGAGGCCGGGCGTGCGGCGATCGTCGCGCGGCAGCGAGATCTTGATCAGCCGTTCGATGTCGCGAAGGTAGGACAGCTCGTCCGATCCCGCCACGAGCGAAATCGCAACGCCCTCGGCGCCGGCGCGCGCCGTGCGGCCGATCCGGTGGACGTAGGTCTCGGGCACGTTCGGCAGGTCGAAATTGACGACATGGCTGACGCCGTCGACGTCGATGCCGCGGGCCGCGATGTCGGTTGCGACCAGGGTTCGGATCTCGCCGGTCCGGAACGCCGCCAGGGTGCGCTCGCGGTGGTTCTGCGACTTGTTGCCGTGAATCGCCTGGGCGGGGATGCCGGCTCTTTCGAGGCTCTTCACGACCTTGTCGGCGCCGTGCTTGGTACGGGTGAACACCAGCGCGCGGTTGACCGGCTCCTGCTTGAGCAACTGAGCGAGAAGGTTCGGCTTGGCCGAGTGGTCAACGTGGATGACGCGCTGGGCAATGCGCTCGACCGTCGAGGAGACGGGGGTCACCGCGACCCGCGCGGGGTCGCGCAGCATGGCGTCCGCGAGCTCGGCGATGTCCTTAGGCATGGTGGCCGAGAAGAACAGCGTCTGCCGCTTGATCGGCAGCTTGGCCACGATCTTCCGGATGTCGTTGATGAAGCCCATGTCGAGCATGCGGTCGGCTTCGTCGAGCACCAGGAACTCGACATGGGTCAGCTTCAAAGCGTTGCTCTGAACCAGATCGAGCAACCGGCCAGGGGTGGCAACCAGCACTTCGAGGCCGGGCATGATAGCGCGGACCTGGCGCCCCATCGGCACGCCGCCGATCGCGAGCGCCGAGCTCAGCCGGATGTGCCGGCCATAGGTGTTGAAGCTGTCGAGGATCTGACCCGACAATTCGCGGGTCGGGCTCAGCACCAGCACGCGTGCCGTCTTCGGCTGCGGCTTGATCCGGTTCTGCAGCAAGCGGTGCAGGATCGGCAGTGCAAACGAGGCCGTTTTGCCGGTTCCCGTCTGGGCGATGCCGATCACGTCGCGGCCTTCGAGCGCGAGCGGGATGGTCTGGGCCTGGATCGGGGTAGGGGTGGTGTAGTTCTCTTCCTTCAGCGCGCGCGTCAGCGCGTCGGCGAGGTTAAAATCCTGGAAGGATGTCAAAAGATGGGGCTTTCCATAAGAGGATAAGGCCCGTGTCGGCAGGCAGCCGGACGCGGGTGGGTGGTTGAGAGACACCCGCGTGTTTGGAGCGCCTAGATTGGATGGGTGAGAATGCGAAGCCAGAAGCTCTGGTCGAGCTAAAGAACACGCGGCTTGCAAAGATCCGGCCGATTCGCCTTGATCTACCAGCTATATGGAACAGGTGGACGGCACTTTCAAGGCCGGTGCGCAACGGATTGGCTTTCCGGGTGGTACTCGGCTGCTTTAAATTTAGCCATTCGAAACAAAGTGCATAAATTCTGCGCTGTATGCCATCTGATTAATCATCGAGCTTGCTCAATCCGGAAGCAGAAGGCCGCGGCGCCTCTCTACGAGAACGCCCAGTTCCACTTTTGTGTCAATGCCTTAGCAGATGTGCACGGCATGGCACACTTCTTGCGATTCTGCCTGCGCAGACCGCCGGCCGCCTTGGCTGCGAAGCACGTCTGCGTCAGGGAGATATTACCTCATGCTTACTCGACTCACTCAGGAATTAACGGCGCCGTTCAGCCGCCGTCGCTGGCTGGCTGCTGCTGCCGGCCTGGCGCTCGGCGCAGCCGGCTTTGGCCCGGCCAAGGCCGCCGACGACACCATCAAGATTGGCGTTCTGCATTCTCTGTCCGGCACCATGGCCATCAGCGAGACCACGCTGAAGGATACGATCCTGTTCCTGATCGACGAACAGAACAAGAAGGGCGGCGTGCTCGGCAAGAAGCTCGAGGCCGTCGTGGTCGACCCCGCTTCGAACTGGCCGCTGTTCGCCGAGAAGGCGCGTGAGCTGATCACCAAGGACAAGGTCGCGGTCGTGTTCGGCTGCTGGACCTCGGTGTCGCGCAAGTCGGTGCTGCCGGTGTTCAAGGAGCTGAACAGCATCCTGTTCTACCCGGTCCAGTACGAAGGCGAGGAGAGCGAGCGCAACGTGTTCTACACCGGTGCGGCGCCGAACCAGCAGGCGATCCCGGCGGTCGACTACCTGATGAAGGAAGAGAAGGTGAAGCGCTGGGTGCTGGCCGGCACCGACTACGTCTATCCGCGCACCACCAACAAGATCCTCGAAGCCTACCTGAAGTCCAAGGGCGTGGCTCAGGACGACATCATGATCAACTACACGCCGTTCGGTCATTCCGACTGGCAGACCATCGTCGCCGACATCAAGAAGTTCGGCTCGGCCGGCAAGAAGACCGCCGTGGTCTCGACCATCAACGGCGACGCCAACGTTCCGTTCTACAAGGAGCTCGGCAACCAGGGCATCAAGGCCAAGGATATTCCGGTCGTCGCATTCTCGGTGGGTGAGGAAGAGCTCGCCGGCATCGACACGAAGCCGCTGGTCGGCCATCTCGCCGCCTGGAACTACTTCGAGTCGATCAAGACCCCGGCGAACGAGAAGTTCATCAAGGACTGGCAGGCCTACACCAAGAACCCGAAGCGCGTGACCAACGACCCGATGGAAGCGCATGTGATCGGCTTCAACATGTGGGTGAAGGCGGTCGAGAAGGTGAAGTCGACCGATGCGGACAAGGTCATCGACGCCCTCCCTGGCACCGAGGCCCCGAACCTGACCGGCGGCGTGTCGAAGATGCTGCCGAACCACCACATCACCAAGCCGGTGTTCATCGGCGAGATCAAGGGCGATGGCCAGTTCAGCGTCGTCTACAAGACCAAGGACCTCGTCCCGGGCGACGCCTGGTCGAAGGAGCTCGAGGGCTCGAAGGACCTGATCGGCGACTGGGTCGGCAAGAAGTGCGGCAATTTCAACGTCAAGACCAACAAGTGCCTGGGCTCGGGCTCCTGATCTCGACCTGACGCGACCACGACGACAGGAGAAGGCGGTGATGTTGCCGCCTTCTCCTGACCTCCTGAACTCCTGCCGGGGTTGTCCAGTGCCTGCTTTTTTTCTGGCGATCATTCGCCGTCTGCTTGTTTTGCTCGCCCTGATCGCCGTTTCCGTTCCCGCCTTCGCAGCCAGTTTCGAAGAGTCCGTCGCGAAGTTCGCGAACGATGATTTCTCGGACACGGACGAGGCCGTCGGCGAGATCGCCGTGTCGGGCAACCCGCTGGCTTTCCCGATCATCAGCGCGCTCCAGGACGAGCGGCTGATGTTCGATGCCGACACCAAGAAGGTCTTCATCAAGCAGGCCGACGGCAAGATCATCGATGCTGCCACCGGCGCCGCCGTCGACAAACTGCCCGACAATGCCGCCGCCGTCAGCCTCAACAACCGGCTGCGCCGCAGCGTCGATGCCGCCCTCGGTGGTTTGACGCTGCTGTCGCCGGATACCAACACGCGCCTGACCGCCGCAAGATCGGTGTTCAAGTCGCATGACGAGGCGACGTTGCCGACGGTGGAGTCGGCGCTCGCCAAGGAAACCAATCGCGCCGTGAAGCAGGCGCTCACCGAGGCGCGTGCCGCCATCCTGCTGTTCAAGTCGGACGCCAGTGAGGTCGACAAGCTCGACGCCGTGGCCACGATCCGGTCACGCGGCGACCAGGAGGCGCTGGCGCTGCTGACGGAAATCAGCGGCGGCGATCAGCCGGCAACCGTGACCAAGGCTGCGGCGAGTGCGATCTCCTCGATCCAGGGTTCGCTGGCCGTCTGGTCCGGCGTCCAGAACGCCTGGTACGGATTGTCGCTCGGGTCCGTGTTGCTGCTCGCCGCGATCGGGCTTGCCATCACCTTCGGCGTCATGGGCGTCATCAACATGGCCCATGGCGAGATGGTGATGCTGGGGGCCTACACCACCTTCGTGGTGCAGGAGGTGATCCGTACCCGCTACCCGGCGCTGTTCGACTACTCGCTGCTGATCGCAGTCCCGCTTGCTTTCCTGGTGGCCGGCGCGATCGGCGTGCTGATCGAGCGTACCATCATCCGCTTCCTCTACGGGCGTCCGCTCGAAACACTGCTGGCCACCTGGGGCCTGTCCCTGATCCTGCAGCAGGCGGTGCGCTCGGCCTTCGGTCCGACCAACCGCGAGGTCGGCAATCCCTCCTGGATGAGCGGTGCGTTCGAGCTCGGCCAGATCACCGTCACCTACAACCGGCTCTGGATCCTCTGCTTCACCATGGCCGTGTTCGCCATCCTGCTGGCGATGCTGCGCTACACCGCGCTCGGCCTGGAGATGCGCGCGGTGACACAGAACCGGCGCATGGCGGCGTCGATGGGCATCGCGACCTCGCGGGTCGATGCGCTCACCTTCGGGCTCGGCTCCGGTATTGCCGGCATCGCCGGGGTGGCGCTGTCGCAGATCGACAATGTCAGCCCGAATCTCGGCCAGAGCTACATCATCGACTCCTTCATGGTCGTGGTGTTCGGCGGCGTCGGCAATCTCTGGGGCACCTTGGTCGGCGCCTTCACGCTCGGCATTGCCAACAAGTTCCTGGAGCCGGTCGCCGGCGCCGTGCTCGGCAAGATCGCGATTCTGGTGCTGATCATCCTGTTCATTCAGAAGCGCCCGCGCGGCCTGTTCGCGCTCAAGGGCCGGGCGGTGGAAGCATGATGCCGCACGTCCTCACCCGGTCGCTGGACCGCGCTGCGACCATCTTCGTGCTCGTGGTCGCCGCCTGCGGCGTGCTGATCCCGCTGTCCAACCTGCTGCTGCCGGCCGGCGCGGCGCTGCAGGTGCCGACCTATCTGGTCGCGCTGTGGGGCAAATATGTCTGCTACGCGATCCTGGCGCTCTCCATCGACCTGATCTGGGGTTATTGCGGCATCCTCTCGCTCGGTCACGGCGCGTTCTTCGCGCTCGGCGGCTATGCGATGGGCATGTATCTGATGCGCCAGATCGGCACCCGGGGCGTCTATGGCAATCCGATTCTGCCGGACTTCATGGTGTTCCTGAATTATTCCAAGCTGCCCTGGTACTGGCACGGCTTCGACATGTTCTGGTTCGCAGCTTTGATGGTGCTCGTGGTGCCCGGCCTGCTCGCCTTCTGCTTCGGCTGGCTCGCCTTCCGCTCGCGCGTCACCGGCGTGTATCTGTCGATCATCACCCAGGCGATGACCTACGCGCTGCTGCTTGCCTTCTTCCGCAATGATTTCGGCTTCGGCGGCAACAACGGCCTGACCGACTTCAAGGACATCCTCGGCTTCAACGTCCAGGCGGAAGGCACCCGCGCCGCGCTGTTCGCACTGAGCTGTCTCGCGCTCATTCTGGCGTTCCTGATCTGCCGGGCCGTCGTGTCGTCGAAGCTCGGCAAGGTGCTGATCGCGATCCGCGACGCCGAGTCGCGGACGCGTTTCCTCGGTTATCGCGTCGAGTCCTACAAGCTGTTCGTGTTCACGCTGTCGGCGTGCATGGCCGGCGTCGCAGGCGCGCTCTACGTTCCTCAGGTCGGCATCATCAACCCATCCGAGTTCGCGCCCGGCAATTCGATCGAGGCCGTGATCTGGGTCGCGGTCGGCGGCCGAGGCACGCTGGTAGGTGCTGCGCTCGGCGCCGTCGTCGTGAACTACGCGAAGACGTTCTTCACCTCGGGCGTGCTGGCGCCCTACTGGCTGTTCATGCTCGGCGCATTGTTCGTGCTCGTCACTCTGCTGCTGCCCAAAGGCATCATCGGCACCTTCAATTCCTGGTGGGATCAGCTCGGCAGCAGGAGGCTGAGCGCCGAGAGCGCCGCCCGCGAGGACGGCGTCACCGAACCCAAGATGGCGGAGTGAGCGCATGAACGTGATGGACACCCGCGCGACGTCGTCGCTGCTCTATCTCGACGGCGTGCACGTCTCGTTCGACGGCTTCCACGCCATCAACAATCTCTCGCTGACGCTCGAGCCCGGCGAGATGCGCGCCATCATCGGCCCGAACGGGGCCGGCAAGACCACGATGATGGACATCATCACCGGCAAGACCAAGCCCGACGAGGGCACGGTGCTGTTCGACGGCAAGACGGATCTCACCCGCCTCGACGAGACCCGCATCGCCGAGCTCGGGATCGGCCGCAAGTTTCAGAAGCCGACCGTGTTCGAGAGCCAGTCGGTCGAGGACAACCTGCTGCTCGCGCTCAATGTCGATTACAGCGTCAAGGGCACGCTGTTCTGGCGCGGCTCGAGGAGCGAGTCCGAGCAGATCGACCGGGTGCTCGAGACCGTGCGGCTCAAGGATGCCAGACGCAAGCTCGCCGGCAGCCTGTCGCACGGCCAGAAGCAGTGGCTGGAGATCGGCATGCTCCTGGCACAGGACCCGAAGCTGCTGCTGGTCGACGAACCGGTCGCCGGCATGACCGACGTCGAGACGCATCAGACGGCTGAGCTGCTCAAGGAAATCAACAAGGATCATACCGTCATGGTCGTCGAGCACGACATGACCTTCGTGCGCGAGCTCGGCGTCAAGGTCACCTGCCTCCACGAAGGCACGGTGCTGGCCGAGGGCACCATCGATCAGGTGTCGTCGAACGATCGGGTGATCGAAGTGTATCTGGGGCGCTAGGCGATGTTGGACGTCAAGGACATCAACCTCTATTACGGCGCCGCCCAGGCGCTGCGCGGCGTCTCGATCGCGGCGGAGCCCGGCAAGGTCACCTGCGTGCTCGGCCGCAACGGCGTCGGCAAGACCTCGCTGCTGCGGGCGCTGGTCGGACAATATCCGCTGGCCTCCGGCAGCATCACCTTCGATGGCGCCGACATCACCCATCTCAAGCCCTATGAACGGGCGCGCAAGGGCATCGGCTTCGTGCCGCAGGGGCGCGAGATCTTCCCGCTGCTCACGGTGGAGGAGAACCTCAAGACCGGCTTCGGACCGCTGAAGCGCAGCGATCGCAGCATCCCGGACGACGTGTTCTCGCTGTTTCCGGTGCTGGAATCGATGCTCGGCCGCCGCGGCGGCGATCTTTCCGGCGGCCAGCAGCAGCAGCTTGCGATCGGCCGTGCCATGGTGATGCGGCCAAAGCTCCTGCTTCTCGACGAGCCGACCGAGGGCATCCAGCCCTCGATCATCAAGGACATCGGCCGGGCGATCTCGTATCTGCGCAATCTCGGCAACATCGCGATCGTCCTGGTCGAGCAGTATCTCGACTTTGCCTGCGAACTCGGCGACAACTTCGCCGTCATGGATCGCGGCGCGGTGAAGTTCACCTGCACCCGCGCCGATCTCGATCAGGCCGAGATCAGCCGCCAGATGGCGCTGTGATCATCACGTAACTTCTCGACGCGGTCTCGCCCGCGTCTGGTCCCAGGGGAGGGGATCGATGCGGGCCGATCCCGCCAGCGCCGCTGCCGACATCTTCGAGGCCAACCGCGCCCGAGGCGCGGTGTGCTTCGACGTGCGGCTGCAGGATGGCATGACGCGGCGCCATCATCTGCATGAATCCGGCTCGCTGCGGGTGCGCTTTCCCTCGCCCGAGGACGACGGTCTGTCGGCGATGTTCGTCAACACCGCGGGCGGAATCGCCGGCGGCGACCGCTTTGCGATCGAGGTCGCGGCCGGCGAGGGCAGCCGCGTCACGCTGTCGAGCGCCGCGGCCGAAAAGGTCTATCGCGCCGCTGGCAAGCCCGCAGAGCTCGATATCGCGCTGACCGCCCATGCGGGTGCCCACATCTCCTGGCTGCCGCAGGAGACCATCCTGTTCGACCGCGCTCGCATCCATCGCCGGATCGACATCGACCTTGCCGATACCGCCTCGCTGTTGTTGTGCGAGATCGTCGTGCTCGGCCGCACGGCCATGGGCGAGCGCATGCGCGAGGGCGAGTTCGTCGATCGCTGGCGGGTGCGGCGCGGCGGCAAGCTGGTGTTCGCCGAGACGGTCCGCCTCGACGGCGACATCGGCGACAAGCTGGCGCAGCCGGCCATCGCCAACGGCGGCGCGGCCATCGGGACCGCGCTGATCGTGCCGGGCGACGCCGCGCTGGTCGAGCGCATCCGAGAGAGCCTGCCGGCCTTCCGGGGAGAGGTCGCGCTGTCGGCCTGGAATGGATTTGCAATGGCCCGCTTCTGTGCCCAAGATGCCGCAAGCCTGCGCGCCGACATGATGGCGGTGCTCGGCTGTGCTTCGAATGGACCGCTGCCGCGGCTGTGGCTCAACTAGACGTTTACCAACTGATGACTACCAGAAGACCATCACCAGAGAGTCCGCATGAACCTGTCTCCCCGCGAAAAGGACAAGCTCCTGATCTCGATGGCCGCCATCGTGGCCCGCCGCAGGCTCGATCGCGGCGTCAAGCTGAACCACCCCGAAGCGGTCGCGATCATCTCCGACTTCATCCTGGAAGGCGCGCGTGACGGCCGCACCGTGGCCGAGCTGATGCAGGCCGGCGCCCAGGTCCTGACCCGTGACCAAGTGATGCCCGGCATCCCCGAGATGATCCACGACATCCAGGTCGAGGCGACGTTTCCGGACGGCACCAAGCTGGTCACGGTGCACGAGCCGATCCGGTGAAGCGAGCCCAACTCTTTCGGTCGTCATGCCCGGGCTTGACCCGGGCATCCACGCTGTTCGATCTGAATGGAAAAACGTGGATGGCCGGGTCAAGCCCGGCCATGACGCATGGAAACCTGCGAGGTAACTCATGATCCCCGGCGAACTCTTCATCCAAGACGGCGAGATCGAGCTCAATGCCGGCCGCAAGACCGTGACCCTGTCGGTCGCGAACACCGGCGACCGGCCGATCCAGGTCGGCTCGCACTACCATTTCTTCGAGACCAATCCGGCGCTGAAGTTCGATCGCAGACGCGCGCGCGGCATGCGGCTCGACATCGCGGCCGGCACGGCGGTGCGCTTCGAGCCGGGCCAGACCCGCGACGTGCAACTGGTGGCGCTCGCCGGCAAGCGCATGGTCTACGGCTTTCGCGGCGACGTCATGGGCAAGTTGTAAGCCGATGCTGACCGGATTACGCCTTGTCTCCGAAGCCGCCGAGCTGGCGGCGCGCCGTCACGCCGGCCAGCAGCGCAAGGGCCGCGACGAGGAGCCTTACATCAATCATCTCGCCGAGGTCGCAAACATCCTGTCGGCAACCTGCGACGGCGAGGACGCCGAGCTCGTCGCGGCAGGCTGGCTGCACGACACCATCGAGGACACCGATACGGCCGCTGACGAGCTGGCGGAGCGCTTTGGGCGTCGTGTCGCCGACCTCGTCGTGGAAGTCACTGATGACATGACCCTGCCGAAGAGCGAGCGGCGCCAGGTCCAGGTCATCGCCGCGCCCGGCAAGTCCGCTGGTGCCAAGCAGATCAAGATCGCCGACAAGATCAGCAACATCCGCGCCCGCATCTTCTTCGAGCCGGACCTGGAGCAGCAGCTCGAGCTGATGGAGTATCTCGGCTGGGCCGAGCAAGTCGTCGCCGGCTGCCGCGGTGTCAACGCGCGGCTCGATGTGCTGTTCGATGAGACGGTTGCGAATGCACGGGGAACGCTGTGAGCGGATCGCCGGCGTCTCGACATCACGACAAGTAGAGCTAATTGGGGGCCACCGATGTCCGTCAAGATCAAGCGTTCCGTCTACGCCGACATGTTCGGTCCCACGACCGGCGACAAGGTCCGGCTCGCCGACACCGACCTGATCATCGAGGTCGAGAAGGACTTCACTGTCTATGGCGAGGAGGTGAAGTTCGGCGGCGGCAAGGTCATCCGTGACGGCATGGGACAGTCGCAGGCGACCAACAAGCAGGGCGCCGCGGACACGGTCATCACCAATGCGTTGATCGTGGATCACTGGGGTGTCGTGAAGGCCGACGTCGCGATCAAAGAGGGCATGATCAGCGCGATCGGCAAGGCCGGCAATCCGGACATCCAGCCCGGCGTCACCATCGTGATCGGCCCCGGGACCGACGTGATCGCGGGCGAGGGCAAGATCCTCACCGCCGGCGGTTTCGACAGCCATATCCATTTCATCTGCCCACAGCAGATCGAGCACGCGCTGATGTCGGGCGTCACCTCCCTGCTCGGCGGCGGCACCGGCCCGTCGCACGGCACCTTCGCGACCACCTGCACGCCCGGCCCGTGGCACATCGGGCGGATGATGCAGTCGTTCGACGCCTTCCCTGTGAACCTCGGCATCTCCGGCAAGGGCAACGCCTCGCGCCCGGCCGCGCTGGTTGAGATGGTCAAGGCCGGCGCCTGTGCGCTGAAGCTGCACGAGGATTGGGGCACGACGCCGGCGGCGATCGACAATTGTCTCTCGGTCGCGGACGATCACGACATCCAGGTGATGCTGCACTCGGATACGCTCAACGAATCCGGCTTCGTCGAGGACACCATCAAGGCCTTCAAGGGCCGCACCATTCATGCCTTCCACACCGAGGGCGCGGGCGGCGGTCATGCGCCTGATATCATCAAGGTCGCCGGCCTGAAGAACGTGCTGCCGTCCTCGACCAACCCGACGCGGCCGTTCACGCGCAACACCATCGACGAGCATCTGGACATGCTGATGGTGTGTCACCATCTCGACCCGTCGATCGCAGAGGATCTCGCCTTCGCCGAGAGCCGCATCCGCAAGGAGACGATCGCGGCGGAGGACATCCTGCACGATCTCGGCGCGCTCTCGATGATGTCATCGGATTCGCAGGCGATGGGCCGGCTCGGCGAGGTCATCATCCGGACCTGGCAGACCGCCGACAAGATGAAGAAGCAGCGCGGCGCGCTGCCGCAGGACAAGGGCAAGGACAACGACAATTTCCGCGTCAAGCGCTACATCGCCAAATACACGATCAACCCGGCGATTGCGCATGGCGTGTCGAAGCTGATCGGCTCGGTCGAGAAGGGCAAGCTCGCCGACCTCGTGCTGTGGTCGCCCGCCTTCTTCGGCGTCAAGCCGGACTGCGTCATCAAGGGCGGCACCATCGTCGCCGCGCCCATGGGCGATCCGAACGCCTCGATCCCGACCCCGCAGCCGGTGCATTACCAGCCGATGTTCGGCGCGTTCGGCAAGTCGTTGACGGCTTCGTCCGTGATCTTCACCTCGAAGGCGGCCATCACCGGCGGGCTCGCCCGCAAGCTCGGCCTTTCGAAGAAGCTCTACGCGGTACAGAACACCCGCGGCAGGATCTCGAAGAAGAGCATGATCCACAATGATGCGACGCCCAACATCGAGGTCGATCCGGAGACATACGAGGTGCGGGCCGACGGCGAGCTCCTGACCTGCGAGCCGGCCGAGGTGCTGCCCATGGCGCAGCGCTACTTCATGTACTAAGCTTCCGCCCGGTACCAGAACCAGAAAAGTACCGGGAGGACGTGTTCGTGATCTATGTCGTTGCCACCTTGACCATCAAGCCCGAAACCCGTGCGGAATTCATCGCCGCTGCGGCTGCCTGCATTGCGGGGACCCGCAAAGAACCCGGCAATATCGCCTATGATTTGCATGAGAGCGTCACCGACCCGAGCAAGATGGTCTTCGTCGAGCAGTGGGAGAACGCCGAGGCCTTGGTGCCGCACCGCGCGACCGAGCACATGAAGACGTTCGGGCGCGTCGCGGTCAAATGCATGTCGGCCCCGCCGAAGATCGAGATCATCACGCCTGAGAAGGTCGATGTCCGCTGAGCGGAATAAGAGTGAGCGCAATAAGAGAATGAGAGTTTCAGCATGATCCGCGCGACACGCGTGCTCGGGCAGCATCGTTGGAAGGAGGCTGCCGCCGATTCCGTCCTGCTCGATTTCGATGACCGGCACCGGCGGCGGCTGGTGATGACCGGAACGCGTGGGCTGGAGTTTCTGCTGGACCTCGAGCACGCTACCGCATTGCGCGGTGGCGATGCCCTGGTGCTGGAGGACGGCCGGCTGATCGAGGTCGTGGCGGCGGCCGAGCCGCTGCTCGAGATCCGGGCTTCCGATCCGCATCATCTGGTGCGGCTGGCCTGGCACCTCGGCAACCGGCACCTGCCGACGCAGATCATGGCCAAGAGCCTGCGGATCCGCCGCGACCACGTGATCGAGGCCATGGTCAAGGGTCTCGGCGCGCGCGTCATCGAGATCGAGGCACCGTTCGATCCGGAAGGCGGCGCCTACGCCGAGCCCAGCCATGCGCACGGCCATGATGATCATGATCACCATGGCCACGATCATCATCACGATCATGCCGGGCACGATCACGCGCATCACGGCCACGACGACGGCCATGCACATGATCATCACGTGCATGACGAGCACTGCGGCCATGACCATCACGATCACGGTCATTCCCATGCTCATGGGCACAAATGAGGAGGGGGCTCGGCCGGCTGCAATCAGGGCCGCGGATTCGGCTGCGCTGTATCGGCTGCTGACATGGCTGTCGCCGGCGTTTCCGATCGGCGGCTTCTCCTATTCGAGCGGCATCGAATGGGCCGTGGAGGCAGGCGACATCGGCGATGCGGGGGAGCTGCGCGGCTGGCTCGCGACGATGCTGACCAACGGCTCCGGCTTCTGCGACGCGGCTTTCCTCGCGCACGCGTATCGCGCGGTCGAGCTCGACGATATGGCCAGCCTCCGCGAGGTGGCCGAGCTTGCGGCCGCGTTCGTACCGTCGCGCGAGCGTCAGCTCGAGACCACCGCGCAGGGCCGGGCCTTCATCGAGATCGCGCGGTCCGCCTGGAACTGCGCAGGCCTCGACGAGGCGGTGGCGCGCTGTGAGACCATCGTCTATCCGGTCGCCGTGGGGCTGGTCGGCGCGCTTCACGGCGTTCCTCTGGGACCCCTGCTGCACGGCTTTCTGCACGCCCTGACGTCGAACTGGATTTCCGCCGGCAGTCGTCTCGTACCGTTGGGGCAGACCGACAGCCAGCGCGTGCTCGCCGCGTTGGAACCGGTCGTCGCCGCGACGGCGGACCGCGCTCTGCTCGCCTCGCTCGATCACATCGGCGGCGCAACGTTCCGCTCCGATCTCGCAAGCCTTCATCACGAGACGCAATATACAAGGCTGTTTCGGTCGTGATGAAGCGGGGCAACGGCTGCTCGATCACGGCCCCGCGCGGTCGCGCGCACGGCAGAAGGATAAATGACATGGCATCGTCTCACGGTCCGCTCCGCGTTGGCGTCGGTGGCCCGGTCGGGTCCGGCAAGACTGCGTTGATGGATCTGCTCTGCAAGTCGATGCGGGAGCACTACGACATCGCTGCGATCACCAACGACATCTACACCAAGTGGGACGCGGAGTTTCTCGTTCGCTCGGGATCGCTGACTCCGGATCGTATCGCCGGCGTGGAGACCGGCGGCTGCCCGCATACTGCGATCCGCGAGGACGCGTCCATGAACCTCGCCGCCGTGGCCGACATGCGAGCCAAGTTTCCCGGACTCGACCTGGTGTTGATCGAGTCGGGCGGCGACAACCTCGCCGCAACGTTCTCGCCGGAACTCGCCGATATCACGATCTACGTCATCGACGTCGCGGCGGGCGACAAGATCCCGTCGAAGGGCGGACCGGGTATCACCCGCTCCGACCTTCTGGTGATCAACAAGATTGACTTGGCACCCCATGTGGGCGCTTCTCTGGAGAAGATGGAGACGGATGCCAAGCGCATGCGCGGCTCACGGCCCTTCGTCATGACCAACCTGAAGAAGAGCCAGGGGCTTGACCGGATCATCGGCTTCATCGAAGCCAAGGGCGGTCTGAAGCCGTCGGCCTGAGCGCGGGGACGGATCTGCGTCGCACGGCTCTTCGTTGCTCGATGCGTCTGCTGGAATGACCGACGCAAAAAAGCCTCATCCGGCCGGAACAACTTGAGCCCTCGGGTGTTGCCTCGACCCGGGGTGCGCCTTGCCCAAGGCGTCTCGGCGCCGATGCACCGGTATCCTGGGATCGCTATCCGCTGATCGCTCCGATCACTTCCGATCGCCCCGAGGTGCGTCCTTGAGTTGCAGGCCCGGTTATTGGATGACTCGTCTCCTCCTTCGCCAACCCTTTACTTCAGAGTGAACGAGTGCTCCGGCTGGGTGTCATCATCGGTTTGATCGCGCTGGTCGGGACGGCGCTGTCCGGCTTGGCCGCCTATCGCGTACACGACCAGGAGCTGGCGCTCGATCGCATTGCGCTGGCCCGTGCCATCGACGTCCATGCCAGCCTCGTCCAGGACCGGCTGACCGAACGTGAGCTGCTGGCCCGGGTGGCCTCCGGGCTGTTCCGCGCTCCCTCCGTGATCAAGGCAAATATGCTGGAGCCGCTGCGATCGTCGATCTACGCGTTCAAGACCGACTTCGTGGTGGCATCGTGGATCGCACGGCTGCGGCCGGATGAGCTCCCCATCGCGCAAGCCGAGCTGCGTCAGGCTGGCTTCCCGAATCCAACCATTCGCAATTTCGACGACATGCCGCTCGGGCCGAACGTCGATCGTCCGTTGGACGTTCTGATGGATCTCGAGCCACGCAATGCCGAGACCTCGAAGCTTCCCGGTATCGCACTCGACCGGCAGCCGATCGTCGGACCGATGCTCGCGCGTGCCATGGCCGAGGGCAAGCCGGTCGCATCCGATCCCACTCCGCTGGTGCGGAGCGATGGTCCGATCGGGATCGTGCTGGCAGCCCCGGTCGTCCCGCAAGGTGCCACTGCGCCGGCGGGCTTCGTGACGTTTTCCTACGAGATCGGGCCACTGCTGCTCACCAATGACGATCTGTCGTTGTTCTCGGTGGCGTTGAAGGATCCGCGCAACGCCTCGGATGAGCTGGTTGCCAACGATCAGGGGGCGGTGACGAGCCGGACCCGCAGGCCGGACGATCCTGCTCCGTCGTCGACCCGCACCGTGGCCTTCGGCAATCACGACTGGTCGCTGGTCTATTACGCCAAGGGCAATGCGGTCCGGCGCGCGCAACAGACCGCGGCGATCGTCGGCGTCATCGGGATGGCGCTGACCGGTATCATCTGCGGCCTGTTCGGCTACGTCGCCTACAACAATCTGCGCCTGAGCCGCGAAATCCAGGTGCGGATCGGCTTCGAGCGCCGACTGACGGCGGTCATCGACGAGCTGAACCACCGGGTCAAGAACATCCTGGCGGTGATCCAGTCCATCGTGACGCGCACGCTGCGTCATGGCAGCGACATGGACGTCGCACGCGAGCTGCTGATCGGACGGATCCATGCGATGTCGAACGTCGTCACGCTGCTCAGCGAGAGCCAATGGCAAGGCGTGCAATTGCGCGGACTGTTCGAAGCTCGCGCGATCCCGCATGCGGACAGGATTGCGGTCAACGGACCCGACATCACCGTGAGCGCGCGTGCCGCGCAGAGCCTGTCGCTGCTGTTTTTCGAACTCGCCTCGCACTCGGACGAAGGCCTCTCGCTCGTGGGAAAGCACCCGCACATCACCGCCAAATGGGAGGTGACCGGCGAGGAGCCGAATGCCGTCTTCCACTTCCGTTGGGAGGAATTGAACACCAGTGAAGCAACGCGGCGGCCGGACAGCGATTTCGGACTGATCCTGCTCGATCGCGTGGCACCGGAGGCGCTCGGCGGCACGTCAAAGCGCTTCTTCACCGAGGCGAGCTATGTGTATGAGCTGACCGCTCCGATGGAGACGGTGATCGACATGACCGAGCGCGATCGCACCGAGCAGTTCTCCGCGCCGGTGCATCCGGCGCGATAGCCGCAGCGCTCGTCGGCAAACAGGATGCCAGGGCGCACGATGCCCGAGTGCAAGTGATCAACAACAACAAGAAGAGGCGGCTCTTTCGCGAGCCGCCTCTTTGCTGGTTCGTTTGCGACGGCTTGGCTGATCAGCCGCCGCTGCCGCCGATCACCGCCCGCACGGTCTCGTCCGGGCCGAAATCCTCGGCGCCTTCGACATAGAGCAGCGCTGCCAGCTTCGAGCGCGCGCGGTTCACGCGGCTCTTGATGGTGCCCACCGCGCAGCCGCAGATCGCTGCCGCATCCTCGTAGGAGAAGCCCGATGCACCGACCAGGATCAGCGCCTCGCGCTGGTCCTGAGGCAGCTTCTCGAGCGCCGCGCGGAACTCCTCGAACTCGAGATGCGCGCCCTGCGAGGGATGCGTCTTGAGCGTCTTGGCGTAGTTCCCTTCGGCATCCTCCACTTCGCGCCGGCGTTTTCGGTAGTCGGATCGGAACAGGTTGCGCAGGATCGTGAACAGCCAGGCAGGCAGATTCGATCCTGGTTGAAACGAGTCGATGTTGGCCAACGCCCGGAGCAGGGTTTCCTGCACGAGGTCGTCGGCACGATCGCTGTTACCACTCAAGGAAATCGCAAATGCGCGAAGGCTGGGGACGGCCGCGAGGATATCGTCCCGCAAGGAATCAGTGAGAGGCATTCACTCCCTCCCGTCGGTTTGGTCGTTGGATCCCCCGCCGTTCTCCACGTGGGACTGTGCTGCCGGCGCATCAAGCTTCCGCACCAGATCCGCGAAGCGGTCCGGCACTCCCTGACGGACGACGTCGTCGTACATCGCGCGGAGTTGATGACCGATTCTGGATTGAATTTCCGCGTTCAGTCCGCCGGGCTTGCGCGGTGCCGCATTCTTGCTGGCTTGAGACTTTACATCTTTCATGACCTTTTCCACGTTTCCCCGAGAGTTAAGTCCCTGAAGCTTCAAGAATTATTCTCGCCACCGAGAGGGTCTGTCGGGAACTAATGCGACGGGGCGATAAAAGTTCCACGCGTTTGGGGAACTTTTCGTCGGTTCGGGCGTAATCAGCCCATCATGGAACCCGGGCGGGAAGCCCAGATGACCGAATGGAGTGGGGATGAGCCGATCACAGCTTGTTGCTGAACATTTGCCGCTGTTGCGCCGGTATGCGAGGGCCCTCACCGGTAGCCAGGGTTCCGGAGACGCCTATGTCGGAGCGATGCTCGAGGCGCTGATTCAGGATCCCGCTCTGCTGGACGAGCGCTATGGCCCGCGGGCTGCGCTGTTCCGGCTGTTCACGCAGATCTGGAACTCGGTGGCGCTCAACGACGACGCCGAAGTGGCGACTCTGCCGATGCCGCCGGAGCGGCGCCTCTCCAACATCACCCCCTTGCCCCGCCAGGCCTTCCTGCTGCTCTCGCTCGAGGGGTTTCCCGAGGAGGAAGTGGCCTTCATCCTCGACATCGACGTCGCGGAAACCCGCCGGCTGGCGGATGCAGCCGGACGTGAGCTCGCCGCCGAGATCGCCACCGATGTCCTGATCATCGAGGATGAGACCTTCATCGCGATGGACCTCGAGAGCCTCGTCAAGAACCTCGGTCACAACGTGATCGGCGTGGCCCGCACCCATGCCGACGCGGTGGCTCTGGCCAAGAACAAGAAGCCCGGTCTGATCCTGGCTGATATTCAGCTCGCAGATGGTTCGTCCGGCCTGGATGCCGTCAACGAGCTGCTGCGCACCTTCGAAGTGCCGGTGGTCTTCATTACCGCCTATCCGGAGCGCTTCCTCACGGGTGAGCGGCCCGAACCGGCGTTCCTGATCTCAAAGCCGTTCCAGCCGGCCATGGTGTCGGCAGTCGCCAGCCAGGCTCTGTTCTTCCAGCGCAACTCGCGCAACAGGATGCCGAAGCCGGCGGCCTGATCAAGCCGCGCGCACAACGTCGCCCCGGCGCGTTCCTCACGGAGCGCGCCGGATTTCGTTGCAGCATCGAAGACGAGATCAGCAGCCGCGGCACACGCCGTTGAGCCGTGCCTTCAGCGTCGCGTCATTCGGCTTGGTCTCTTGGAGCTTCAACGTTGTCTCCTCAAGCCGGATGATTGCGGACGTCCGTCGAGGCGCGAACACGATCGGCACGAGAAAAGTGAGATCGCCGTCCGCCAGTTCCGGCGGCGGTGGCGCAAATGGTTGGGCTCGCTCCACCATGGCGAGCGCTTCCCGGTCGAGCGCGGGGTCACCGGTCGTTTCGGCCAGCACCGCCGAGATCAGGTGGCCTTCGCGGTCGATGTGAAACAGGACCTTGGCCGTCCCGCCCTGATCCGAGGCCTGCAGCGGATAGCGACGCTGAACCTTCAATTGTGCGACGAGGTTCTTGATCCAAGTGTCCCTGGCGCCGTCGGCCGCTGCAATCCCGGGAAACAGGCACACGAGAACCAGCGCCAGTCCAAACCCTCTCCATACGCCGACGCGATCCAGCGAGCTCAGCATCCCTGCCCCCACGCGCGCGGACCATGAACGCAGCCGCGCTGCTTCAACATATAACCGGGACGAAAAGGGGATAAAGCGCCGCGAATGTCGGGGCCGCGATCTGACCGGAAGGGCGGATCAGAAAAGAATGCGGGGCACCGCCGGCATCACCACGGCGGTGCCCCGCGTCGCCGGTCAATGGGGCAGGGGGAATAACCGGCTGCCGAGATGACGCGCGACCCGAAAAGTCGTTCCGCGTGAGATCGAATTTTTTGACGCCATGAATTTGAAGAATGTCGCCGCAGTTTACACACGGTTAAGTGATTTGCCCGACCGAGAACCCAGTTCCTGCGACTTACGTTGGTATGCCGATCGCCTTGCGGCGAGGGGAGCAGAGACATGTCGCAGACCAAGAAGGTTATGGTTTTGGGTTCGCTTGCGGCTTCCGCGATGCTCGTGGGTGCAATGCAACTGGCTTCCGGCCATGATCTTGGCGCCAACCTGCCGCTTCAGAACTCCGCTCGCGAGACGATCGTCGCAACCGCGAATGACGTGAACCGGGCCGCCAAAGCTGACCGCGCCAAACAAAACGGTACTGCGGCGCCGTCGCAGACTGTGTCGATCAAGCTGGCAGCCTTCGCGGAGACCTCCTTCTTGGTGCGGCTTCCCTTCAACCCCACGGGTGTAAGCGCGAGTTCGTTACCATCGCCGCAGGGATCGCAGCTCATCACCACCGGCAACGAGCGGCAGGCCGTCAAGCATCCGGTGGCGTGCGAGCCGTCGGTGTCCGTGCTGACGGAGATCGCCAAGCGCCTGCAACCGGGACGGTGTGTGACTTAGTTGCAGCCCCTCGCACCAGGCCCGCGGCTCAAGCGGCGGATCAACGCCTGGCAAATGATAAAAGCCGTCCGATGACGGTCAGGGGCAGTCCTCACTCTGCGGGAGTTTGCTCCTCCGCGGCTGGGCGGCTGACCATGAATCCGAGCGCCAGACCGCCCACAGCCAGAATGGGAATCAGCCGCTTGATGCCAATCATGCGGACGATCTGCAGGCCGCTTGCCAACAACATCGGGTCTGCGAAAGCAGATTGGACTGCCGACCGCGCCGTTTCCGCGGTCCGCGCGGCACGACTCTCGATTGCGCGCTTGCGCGCCATGTAGCTGATTGCGGCCATCAACGTCACCACGAAGAAGATGGCGGCACCTGTGAGGCACGCGGCCACGAGCCCGTAACGATCCAGGACGGCGACAAAAGCTGCGGCGCACAGAAAGCTCGTGGTTACGAACAGTCCGACCGCTGCAGCGATTGCGAGCGATGTGAGCCGAACGGCATGCCCGGTCGATTCCTGGAAGTCCGCAATCAGGCGCTGCAGCATGTCATTCTCCTCCTCGTCTCGTTCATCTGCGCAACAAACTCAAATCGGCGCCGAAAACGCGGCGCCGAAACAAGACGACCTCTGGATTTCAGGGGCCAACCCTCAGCGTCTCCAGGCGGCGCCGATGAGAAATCCGAGTCCGAGCGCAAGACCCACAGTGGCGAGTGGGCGATGGGAGATCACGTCCTCGAGGCGCTCCTCCAGCGAGTTTGCGGCATCCTGGGCTGCACCAAACATCGCAGTGCCGCGCTCGGACATGTCGTCGAACGTCTGGTCTACGTTCTCGCGTGCCTGACGATAGCCGCTGCGGGCCTGCTTGCTGGCCTGCCCAGCGAAAGCATTGAGCGCGTCGGTGATCTGTTCGGTGAGAGCTGCGATATCGTTTTTCACGGCGTGGACATCCTTCTGCAGGCGTTCGTAGTTCGCTTTGTCGACGAGATCTTTCAGGGCGGTCTCACCGTCAGTCGGTGGCATGGCAAGCTCCCGGAGCAAGGTGATTGCGTCTGCTCGACAAACGCGGGGTCTCAGCCGAAGTTCCGACGGTGGAAACCGAATTAGTCTGCCGGCAGTTGCGGCGAGTCGTCCGGCAGCAGATGCTCCTTGACGATGAGGGCGACGATCAGGAGCGGCGAGGCAAGGAAGGCTCCCATCGGGCCCCACAGCCAGGTCCAGAATGCCAGCGCGATGAACACCGCGAGTGCGTTGAGAGCCAGCCGCCTGCCGATGATGGTCGGCGTGACGAAGTGGCCTTCCATGAAGGTGATCACGGCGAAGATGGCGGGCGCGACCATGCCGGCGCTCAAGGTCGGGAATGCGATTGCGCCGACCAGGACGAGCACCGCGAACATCGCGATCGGCCCGATGATGGGGATGAAGTTCAGCGTTGCCGCAAGCGCCCCGAGGCCGGCGGGATTGGGCATGCCGGCGAGGGCGCAGGCGAGGCCGGCTGCAATACCGACACCGGTGTTGATGAGCGTCACTGTCAGGAGGTAGTTGCCGAGGTGCAGCTCGAGCTCATTGAGGATGCGCAGCGTCCGCAGCCGTGCCTCGTGATCACCAAAGGTCATGATCAGCGCTCGCCGGAGATCGCGCCAGCTTGCGATGAACAGCACGAGCGTCGCGAAGAACAGTAGGAATTCGGTGAAGGTCGGCGACAGGAATTCGATCGTTGGCTGAACCCAATCGAACTTGGGGAGCTCCAGGCTGGCCGAGGCTTGTGCGCTTCCGCCGCCGACGGCCGCCTGCATTTCGTGCCACAGCGCCAGCGGTCGATCGAAGACGTGCAGCTTGGCCTTGAGCGTCGTGGCAAGCTCGGGAAGGCGATTGGTCCAGTCGAGCAGAGGCGCCGAAATCAGGCCAATGATGAAGGCGAGCCCGGTGGCAACGGCGATCACGATCAACACGGCGCCGACGCCGCGCGGCACGTGATGGCGTTCGAGAAAGTTGGCGGCCGGCGACAGCATGGTGCCGACCACGAAGGCCATGACGATCGGCAGGAAAAACCCCCGGGCGACATAGAGGACACCCGTCACGCAGACGGCCGTGAGGATGACGAGAGCGATGGCGACGACGTCAGCCCGCCTGATCACGGGCGGTGCTTCTTGGTGACTTTCATTCAGGGCTGAATCGTCGTTCCCGCTGGCGAGCAGCCGCTCGGTGGGAAGTACACGCACCATGAATCTCCCGATCGAGTCGTTCGCGCACAGCTCGCGTGGTGACGTTCTCGTCATCCAACAACCGAGGGGGCCATCCGGTTCCGTCGCGCAAACGTGAGAACTCATACGCTTGACTGACGCAGGGCGACCACACCGGGCCGGAACTACGGCGAGACGTTCGGCGTTTGGAAAGCAATCACGCATCGTACCGCGATGCTCGTCTGACAGGGGCACTCCATGACACAGCTCGTTTCCGATCACCGCAGCTTTGCGCGGACCGCTTCGCTGATCGCCGGCGTCGCGGTTCTTCTTGTTGCTAGTCCCACCGCGTCTCACGCACAGAGCCTCGGATATGCGTCGGTCGAACAGCAGCAGGCCTTCCCGCCGGACGAGGCGACTGCACCCGCCGTGGAGCAGGACGAGGACAGCCGGCTGCCCGACAGGTTGCGGCGCACGATCGTCAATCTCGATACGCGGGAGGCGCCGGGGACGATCATCATCGATACCGGCAATACCTATCTGTACTACGTGCTCGGCGGCGGCCGCGCGCTGCGCTACGGCGTCGGCGTGGGGCGCCAGGGCTTCACCTGGTCGGGTGTCCAGACGGTGACGCGCAAGGCGGAATGGCCGGACTGGCATCCGCCGGCGCAGATGATCGCGCGCCAGCCCTATCTGCCGCGTTTCATGGCCGGCGGCCCGGGCAATCCGCTCGGCGCCCGGGCCATGTATCTCGGGTCCAGCGAGTATCGCATCCATGGCACCAACGACCCCACGACGATCGGCAAGTTCGTGTCGTCGGGCTGCATCCGCCTGACCAATGAGGATGTTTCCGACCTGTTCAGCCGCGTGCAGGTGGGGACGAAGGTCGTGGTGCTGCCGAAGGCCGGCTCGCTGCAGGCGCGCACCAATGCCGGCCGTACGCCGCGCGTGACGTCGCTGCCGTCGGGGCGGCAGGCGATGTCGCTGCCCGTCTCGGCCGTCAATTGATATGGGAGCGGAATGATGAACGGTCGACGTGCACTCGCCGCCATTGCAGTGGCAACCATGGCAACCGCGGGTGCGTTGGCAGCGCCGACCACAGCGGGCGCGCAGGATTTTTTCTCGGCGCTGTTCGGCGGCTTCAACGCACCGCAGCGTCAGGCGCCCTATATCCGGATGCCGTTCGCCGACGAGGCGCCACCGGCGCCACGGCCGGCCCCGCGGGGCGACGTCACCTATCGCGGCGGCAGCAGCAGCGTCGCCTGGTGTGTCCGCACCTGTGATGGCCGCTACTTCCCGCTCGGCGCGACCGGCGACCAGAGCAAGGAAGCCGCCTGCAACAGCTTCTGCCCGGCGGCCAAGACCGAGATTGTCTATGGCAGCTCGATCGACGGTGCCGAGACCGATGGCGGCAAGCCGTATTCGGCGCTGCCCAACGCCTTCAAGTATCGCACCGAGATTGTCGACGGCTGCACCTGCAACGGCAAGGACCATTTCGGCCTTGCCAAGGTGTCGATCGACAACGATCCGACCCTGCGCAAGGGCGACGTCGTCGCCAGCGACGACGGCCTCAAGGTCGCCAACCGGACCGGCAGCGGCAAGCGCGCCGAGCTGAACTTCTCGCCGGCGCCCGCGGCGTTGCGCGCGAAATACGAGCGCGCGCCGGTGACGGCGTCCGACTGATCCTGCGAGGTCGTCAGGCGGCGCGGATCTTGCCGAGGAAGTCCCTGACCTGATGACCGAGATTCCTGCTCTGGCTCTCCAGCGTCTCTGAGGCGGAGCGCACGTTGTCGGCCGCCGCCGCAGCGGCATCGGCGTCCGACTTGACGCCGGTGATGTTGTCGGAGACGTTCTTGGTGCCGTCGGCGGCGAACTGGGTGCTGCGCGAGATCTCCTGCGTCGCCGCCCCTTGCTCCTGCACCGCCGCGGCGATCGCGGTCGCCACCTCGTTGACCTCGCCGATGATGCCGCCGATGCGCTTGATCGCGTCGATCGCGTCGTTGGCGACGCGCTGGATGTCGGCGATCTGCTCGGAAATCTCGTCGGTCGCCTTCGCGGTCTGGCTCGCCAGCGTCTTCACCTCGGAGGCGACGACGGCAAAACCCTTGCCGGCCTCGCCGGCGCGCGCTGCCTCGATGGTCGCGTTCAGCGCGAGCAGGTTGGTCTGCGAGGCGATGCTGTTGATCAGCCCGACCACCTCGCCGATCCGATTGGCCGATTGTGCCAGCCCCTGCACCGTGCCGTCGGTCATGCGGGCCTGCTCCACCGCGCGGCTGGCGATGCCGGCCGCATGCGACGCCTGCTTGCTGATGTCGGCGATCGAGGCGTTCAGTTCCTCCGCGGCCGAGGCGACCGTCTGCACGCTCATCGACGCATCGCTGGAGGCCTTCGAGGCCTCCTCGGCGCGGGCATTGGTCTGCCGCGAGACGTTGGTCAGTCCGGCGGACGTCGCCTGCATGTCGGTGGAGGCGCGGCCGAGCTGCTCGAGCGAGTCGCGGACCAGCCCCTCGAACTCGCTCACATAGCTTTCGATCGCCCGCTGGCGCGCGACCGTTGTTTCGTTGCGTTGGCGCTCCTGGGCCTCGATCGCGAGCTTGTCCTTGGCCTGCTGCTTGAACGTTTCGAGCGCGCCCGCCAGCGCACCGATCTCGTCCTGCCGCTGCATGTAGCCCGTCTCGACGCTGAGGTCGCCGCCCGCAACCGCCAGCATGGCATCGCGCATCCTATTGAGGGGCTGGATCACCCGGCGGCTCACCAGCATCAGCGCGGTGCCGCCGATCACAGTCGCCGCGATCAGGAGGCAGAGTTCGACCCCAAGGGTCCGCATGGCCGCCGCATGCTGCTGCTCGATATAGGTCCTTGCGGTCTCGAGCGCGGTCTCGGCGACCGCAACCGCCGCATTGAGGCGCCCGACCGTGAACGGGCTCCATTTGTTGGCGACCATCTCCGGCGTCTCGCCGCTCGCGAGTGCGTTGACGAGGCGATCCCGCAGCGCCGTGTACTCGGTCTCGAAATAGGCCTTGCGCGTGGCCTCCAGCGCGGCCGTCATCGCGGCCGGCCATTTTGCGCCGGTGGTCGCGAGTTCGAGCGCCTTCCACGCGGCCTCGGCGCCGCCGACCGCCTTGGTATAGTTCAGCCGCGCCTCGGGCGTGATCTTGCCTGCGGCGAGGCCGTTCGAAACCAGGAAGGATGCGTCGCCGGCGGTGTTGCGCAGCAGCCATGCGATCTGCTTGATCTGCAACAGCTGATCGATGGTCGGATCCGCATGGTTGACCTCGGCCGCGAGAATGGCCTGGATCTTCTCCAGCGTCTCCAGCAGCCTGTCCTCGGTCTGCATGTATTCCTTGCCGAGCGCCAATCGGCGCGACGCCTTCGGCTTGGCGACCTCCTGCCAGAATTCCTTCTGCTGATCGCTCAGCGTTGTCAGCAGTTGCTGGAATTGCGAGAGCAGCGCCGCCTTGTCGGCAAACTCGATGCCCGGAAGGGTGCCCAGCGCGCGGCCCATGGCGGGCATGGCGACGTCGCGCAGGCCGCGGACGTATCGCTCGGTCTCTGGCTCGACCTTCTCGTCCACAGTCACCATGCGGTTCGAGGTCGAGCGGTCGGCCCGCAGCTTGTCCATCGCCTTGAACATGCTTTCGGAGGCATCGACGATCGAGCTGATGCGCGCGGTGAGCTCGAGCTGCTGCCACGAATTGTAGGCCCGCGAGGCGAACAGGCCGACAAACAGGCATGCCGTCACCAGGATGATGGCCTTCAAGGTCGTGGAAATGGTCAGGCGGTTCAGCATGTTGATCTCCGATTCACCGCATTTGACCGCAGAGCCGTAAAAATCTGGATGAGGGCTGGCTCCGTTGAACTACGGAGACAGTCGCTGAGCACCCAGGTTCCGGGAGTGGAACTACCAGCCGCCGAGCGTGTTAGCTGATCACCGCCAGCGCATCCTCCTCTCGTTCAGGGGCTCATTCATGCTCGTCAGTGCTCTCGTCACCTTTCTCGTCGTCATCCTGATCCTCTATTTGATCAACCTGCTGCCGATCGACGGCCGGGCCAAGCAGATCTGCCGTGTGATCGTCATCGTGCTCGGCGTGATCTCGCTGCTTCGATTCATCGCGGTGATATGATCCAGCATCATGTTACCTTCGGCAGATCAAAAAAAGCCCCGGCGGATGGCCGGGGCTTTTCGCATCAGGCGCTTGCCTTCGCCTCGCGGCGCCGCGCCGTGAGGATGTATTCGGTGTAGCCGTTCGGCTGGGTGCGGCCTTCGAACACGAGGTCGCAGGCCGCCTTGAACGCCACGCCGTCGAACGACGGCGCCATCGGCTGATAGAGCGCGTCGCCGGCATTCTGCTTGTCGACCACGACGGCCATGCGCTTCAGCGAATCCATCACCTGCTCCTTGCTGACCACGCCATGGTGCAGCCAGTTGGCGAGATGCTGGCTCGAGATGCGCAAGGTGGCGCGGTCCTCCATCAGGCCGACATCGTGGATGTCGGGCACCTTGGAGCAGCCGACGCCCTGGTCGATCCAGCGCACGACGTAGCCGAGAATGCCCTGGCAGTTGTTGTCGATCTCCTGGCGCACGTCGTCGGGCGCCCAGTTCGACTGCGACACCGGAATGGTGAGGATGTCGCCGAGCTTGGCGCGCGGGCCGCCCTTCGCGAGTTCCGCCTGGCGGGCGTGAACGTTGACCTGGTGATAGTGCAAAGCGTGCAGCGTCGCCGCGGTCGGCGACGGCACCCAGGCGGTGGTGGCGCCGGCCTGCGGGTGGCCGATCTTCTGCGCCAGCATGTCGGCCATCTTGTCCGGCGCGGCCCACATGCCCTTGCCGATCTGGGCATGGCCAGGCAGGCCGCAGGTCAGGCCGTTGTCGACGTTCCAATCCTCGTAGGCCTTGATCCAGGGCTGCGCCTTCATCTCGTTCTTGCGGATCATCGGACCGGCTTCCATCGAGGTGTGGATCTCGTCGCCGGTGCGGTCGAGGAAGCCGGTGTTGATGAAGACGATGCGCTTGGACGCCTGCTGGATGCAGGCCTTGAGGTTCACCGTGGTGCGGCGCTCCTCGTCCATGATGCCGACCTTCATGCTGTTCTCGGGCAGGCCGAGCATCTTCTCGACGCGCGCGAACAGCTCGACCGTCAGCGCCACCTCGTCCGGGCCGTGCATCTTCGGCTTGACGATGTAGATCGAGCCGGTGCGGCTGTTCCTGACCTTGGAGAGACCCTTGAGGTCGCGCATCGCGAGCAGGCCGGTCACCGCGGCGTCGAGAATGCCCTCCGGCACCTCCTTGCCCTGGGAGTCGAGCACCGCGTCGGTGAACATGTGATGCCCGCAATTGCGGATCAGCAGCAGGCTGCGGCCGTGCAGCGTGAGGCTGCCCCCGGACGGCGTGGTGTAGCTGCGGTCGCTGTTCAGCGCGCGGGTGAGTGTCTTGCCGCCCTTCTCGAAGTCGGCCGACAGCGTGCCGTTCATCAGGCCGAGCGTGTTGCGGTAGACTAGCACCTTGTCCTCGGCGTCGACGGCGGCGACCGAGTCCTCCATGTCGAGGATGGTCGAGACCGCGGCTTCCAGGATCATGTCGGAGACGCCGGCCGGATCGTCCTTGCCGATGACATGGCTGCGGTCGATCACGACCTCGACGTGGAGGCCGTTGTTGGCAAGCAGGATCACGGAGGGCGCGTCGGCCGAGCCTTGATAGCCGGCGAACTGGTCGGCGTTCTTGAGCGCAGTGGCGTTGCCGCTCTTCAGCTTGGCCGAGAGCTGGCCGGCAATGACGCTGTAGGCGGTGACGTCGGTGTGGCTGCCGGTGGCGAGCGGCACGGCGGCGTCGAGGAAGGCCTTGGCCTTGGCGATCACCTTGTCGCCGCGGGCCTTGTTGTAGCCCTTGCCCGCTTCGCTCGGATCGTGCGGGATGGCGTCGGTGCCGTAGAACGCGTCGTAGAGCGAGCCCCAGCGCGCATTCGCCGCGTTCAGCGCGTAGCGGGCGTTGGTGAGCGGCACCACGAGCTGCGGCCCGCAGATCTTGCCGATCTCTTCGTCGATATTGGCGGTCTCGACCTTGTGCGTGGCCGGCTCGGGCTGCAGGTAGCCGATCTCCTTCAGGAATGCGGTGTAGGCGCCGAGGTCGAAGGCCTTGCCCTTGTTGGCGAGGTGCCAGGCGTCGATCTTGTCCTGCAGGGCGTCGCGGACGGCGAGCAGCTCGCGGTTCTTAGGGCCGAGATCGCGCAGGATCGCGGCAAGGCCGGCCCAGAACGCGTCCGGATCGATCCCGGTCTTCGGCGCGGCCTCCTTGGCGATGAAGTCGAACAAAACGGGGGCGATCTTCAGTCCATGGGCGTCGATACGGGTCATGATGAGACGTTTCTCTCGAATAGGGCGACGTTGCGCGTGTCTTGGGCGTGCTGAAATGGCCGCCTCGAAGGCGGCGTGTGCAGTGCATTTAGCGCCAAAGCGGGGGCCACGAAAGGGGGGAGGGGTATCGCAGTTGGTCGGGGGGAGGGCCGGTGGTTCCGGGTGCGGTGGTCCGAGGGCGGGACGATCCGACGTTGCTGAGGCCCGCAAACGCTCGCTCCAGGCTCCGCCGTCATTGCGAGGAGCGAAGCGACGAAGCAATCCAGGCTACCTCCGTGGAAACAGTCTGGATTGCTTCGCTTCGCTCGCAATGACGCCTGAGGTTGCATCTCGTTGCCCATCTCAGGATCATGCATTCGCGGACAATCGCCAACGGCCTCGCGGCGCATGATCGCGTCCGAGCTTTGCCAGGATGCCGCCTCTCGAAAACGAGAGGCGCAGGGAAGGCCGGGTGCAGGCTGCACCCATGGCCCGCCTGCAGAAAAAAATGCAGGCGGCAGTCACCACAGGTACGAGCCGGACATCCGGCCTCCCCTGCGCGATGGCTCTACGGTTGCTCCGTGGTCTCCCCGGTGCGCCGGGCTTTCTGGTCACCGTTGCCCGCGCAGCGCGTTGGCGCTGCCGCTTGCGTGGCATCAGCGTCGGGATGCCAGGACCCCACGGCTTGGCCGTGCGCCTCGGGACTGTCCGTCGACATGATCGCTCACGCCGCAGCCCAAAGCGCCCACCGCATCCCGCACCCGACGTCCGTGACGGTCGCGAAACATCCCTCGTGTGGGACGGGATGAACATAGATCTATCGTGATTTCTGAAAAAAAGAAAGAAGAATATTTTTGCGCCAAGGACTGGACAGGGCAAATCAGGTTGATGGGGCTGAGCAATTCGGCTTTTCGGCGCAGGCAGATTTTGTGGACTTCGGGGCATGGCAAGCTGGCGAGCTAGTGCCGACCGAGCTTCCATCTGGTCTTGCCTGTTGGCTTTGTGAGAACCTTCGAATATGACGTCCGCGCCGGCAGAGTGTTCGCACAACGGAGCCCATGTCGATGGCTCGCCTGAAAGATCGATACGAACTCAATGCGCTGCTGCCGGAAGATGCACGTCGTGCGGAGCTCCTGACACTGATTGATCGCCTCTGTCCGGGAGGATCAATCCATCATGTGCTGAGGCATATCCCCGAGCAGGCTGAAGACGTCTATACCATCCTTGTCGATGATCATTCTGTCGTGAGCTTCGATGTACCGCGCGGGCGTGATCCGATGACTCTAACGGGAGTCAGAATTCAGAGCTTAAAGGAATTTCGCCATGAGATCGGCCAGGGCAAGGACCGGATCAGATTGGATCGCGCCGCTGACCAGGCGAGGAAGCTGCTCGGATCGACCTCCGCACCGCGCTCGTGAGCGCGGGTGCTCTGTAGGCGTGGTCCGGAAGCGGGCTTGGCCGCTCCTCAGGTCGATGGCGGCGTCCGGAATTGACTTGGTAGCGACTCCCCTCCGTGCTCCCAAATGCCAGCATTCGTGAAACGGTTGGGTTTTGCGGATGCAAAAAGCCATTCGTGACCGTCAGACGTGTCGCTGCGTCGATCCGGGCCGTCCGTGCTATGCCTGCTCAGAGCCGGGCTAATGCGCGGAACGCCCTGAGGGTCGACGGTTTGACCAGGGTCGATAGCCTCGTTCCGCAATAGGGGCAGACTTGGATTTGGAACGCGGCGGTCAGGCTCACATCTCCGGCGGTGCCGTGCGGCCTTCCGGCGAGACGGCGATCGATGTCGCTTCATTGGGCCAGCGCTTCTGTCTCGCGGCATCGACGAGTGTGGCGATCGTCAGCGGCAACTGGGGGCGGCGCAGGCGAAGAACGGTCAGGACAAGCCGGGTCAGCGACAGGCCCTCCGGTCCGAAATGGCGGTCGAATTCGAAGCCGGACAGGTCGACGTCGAACGCCCGCTGGAATGCAAGCATGAATTCGCGCGCATCATCGCCGTCGACGCCGAGGTCTCCGGCGATGTCGGACTCGTCAGAGATTTGCTCGCGGATCCCGGTCTCGGCCCTGACGAAGTCCAGAATCTTCTGAAGGAGTTGGTCTGAAGTCTGTGACATCATCCAACTATCCGACACCTTCTGCTGCAGGCAAGCGCAGGTCGCTCGTGGGCCGGGCAAAGGCGCGGAGCGCCGTGCTCACCATGCTTCACCGGTTTGAGATGGGGGGCACGCGCCGCCTGCCCGCGCCGCTTTGCCCACCCGATGGTCGCAAAAGATCGCAGGCGCGTCGCTGAATGAATAGCAAACCATCAATCCGCATGGCGCTTTCCTTTGTCCGCGCCTAGGCTATCCAACGAGCTTGTCGTAGTCGGCATGCGAGCCGATCCAGAACCATAAGTAGCCGTCATCGATCTCGGTCACGAGGGCTCGGTAGCGAGTCCGACCCGAGCCGACCAGAAACGTCCGACCTTCTTAAACTGCAGAGAGGGTGACGCGGGTCGCGTTTCAGCAGCTCAGAAATTCTGATCGGCGAGCCTTTGATGGCTTCAGGCAGCAACTCGTAGGCCGCCCAAAATTTCGGGGATGCGAAATGGGTCACAATAGCCGGGAGCGGCCGGCCCGATGCGCGGCAAGAGCTTCGTCCGCCAAGGCGTCGAGTTTCCCCGTATGAGCATCACGCTCGATCGCAGCATCGAATGACGCAGCATCGAACCGTTCGAACCATGCGCGAAAGCGCGCGAGTTCGTCTGGATTGAGCTGTTGGACGGCCTTTTCGATCTCTTCTGCGGTTGTCATGATGGGAACATAGAACTGAACATTGAAGCCGAAAAGGTGGGGGCCCGATGGGACCATAAAACGGCATTGAGGGATCGCGTTGTCGAATGTGACGTAGGCGTGTTGCTTGAGCGTGCCGCGACACGGCAGGACCGGTCCCGGATGTCGCCGAGCTCATCCCGGCTACGCGCTACCCTCACGCTCTTGATGGCGCCAAGCGGAATTCGACCACGTCTTGCGCGCTCGACAAATCGCGCGCCATCTGGGCGGTCTCGAACCGGCCGGCGGCCTGCAGCACCAGCTCGAAATGGAATTGCCGCTTCGTCTCGCTGTATTCGTAGCACCAGTCCAGCACGTCGAAGCCATAGGCCCGCATGCATTCGCGCAGTTCGGCCTCGCTCGGCTGCAGGCCGTGGCGGTAGACGACCGACAGCGACAGCGTGGTCTGATGCGGCAGCCATTTCTCGACTTGGCCGAGCAGGGTCATCGCGGCCAGCGACAATGCCGTGGCGCACAGCGCGGTGCCGTAGAAGCCGATGCCGATGATGATGCCGATCGCCGACGTCATCCAGATCGAGGCGGCCGTCGACACGCCGCGGATGGTGAAGCCGTCCTTGATGATGACGCCGGCGCCGAGGAAGCCGATGCCGGTCATCAGGCCCTGGATCACGCGCGTCGGATCGGAGACGGTCGGCGACACCGCCATGCCGCCATACCAGCTGCCGGGAAAGCCGTTGATCGCCGTCAGCAAGGTCGATGCGACGCAAACCAGGGCGTAGGTCCGCATGCCGGCCGCGCGTCCGTGATAGGTGCGCTCGTAGCCCAGCAGCAGGCCGACGGCCGCCGCACCCATCAGGTGCAGCAGCAGAATCCCGTTCGTCTCCAGTTCGGCCGTCGACCAATAGGCCGCCAGATGCTCCATCATGCGCCTCGACCGCGTTGCTGCGGGTGGCGTGAACTGTGCGGATCAAGTGCTAATTTCTGCTTGCCGATGCGGCGGCCGCGCCGTGGGCAAACTGTTGTCCAGGCACGAGCCGGCGCACTCCTCCGTAGTTCTCCGGCCAGGATGCGCGCAGCGCCTGACGCGCCGGCGCGCCGTCGTCGATGGAGACGGCAGGTTCTCACATTCGCCGCGCCGGCTGTTCTCGACGCACCCGGCATCGCGTCCGCCGATGACGGTCAGGCCGGCGCACTGACGCCGCTCAATCCCGCCTGCGCCGATTCATTGCCCCCGCACAGTCCCACTTCGGACGTAAAAGCTATCGATAACGATTTGCATCAAGGGGATGTCGGGGGGAGACGGGCGATGTCGTTCACGGGGCTGCGGTCAGTCGTCTTGTGTCTTGGCCTGCTCGCCCTGCCCGCGCTTGCGGCGGACAAATCTGTGGCGCCCTATCTCGCGGCGGCTCCGCAAAAGCCGACCTTGCTGCAAATGCTGGCTTCAGCGTTGAAGCCGAAATCGGCGCACGCGGCGCCGTCCGAGCACAGGCCGAGAATCCGCCACGCCACCGCGGCGGTGAGGAAGCAGCCGAAGGCGCCGTCAGCACCTGCTGTGACCGAGGCGCCGGTGGCCGAGCCCACCACGGTCGGCGCCGCCGTGGCGCCACCGGCCCAGCTCTCCGAAGCCGAACTCGCCGCCAAGGGGCTGGAGCTGTTCAACGACGCGAGCCTCTCCGGCGGCAGCAAGGCGTCCTGTGCGACCTGCCACTTCTCGACCGGGCATACCAACAACAAGACCTATGTCGGCCTCGACGTGGTCGCCGACGGCGATCCCAATGGCCGGAATACGCCGACGCTGTGGGGCGTCGGCGAGCGCGCGGTGTTCGGCTGGGCCGGCCAGGCGCCGACCCTGGAGGACAGCATCCGCGGCATCATCGTCAATCGCATGAAGGGGCCGGAGCCGTCGCCGGAGACGCTGGCGGCGCTGGTCGCCTATGTGCGCACGCTGAACTATCCGGCGAACTGGCAGGTCAAGGGGGACGGCACGCCGAGGGAGGATGCCAGCGCGGCCGTCAGGCGCGGCTATGAGCTCTATATCGGCGACGGCGGTTGCGGCACCTGCCATCAATTGCCGAGCTTCGACAAGAAGAGCAAAGACGACATCGGCACCGGCGGCAAGTTCAAGGTGCCGACCCTGCATGCGGCCGCGTCGACCGCGCCGTATTTCCACGACGGCCGCACGGCGTCGCTGCGCGACGCCGTCAAGCTGATGTGGGAGTTCTATGCCAAGAAGATGGAGACGCGACTGCCGACCGAGGCCGAGCTCGACGATCTCACCGCCTATGTCGGCGCGCTGTAGCGTCCGGCTGAGCTGGGTCGCGCTTCACCGTCATTCCGGGGCGATCGGCAATGCGCAGCCGTGAAGCGGCTGTGCGTCGACGATCGAACCCGGAATCTCGAAGTGATTGGGGATTGAGCGCAAGGCAATGTCGAGATTCCGGGTTCAAGGCCTGCGGCCTTGCCCCGGAATGACGGAGTGCATGACAAGTCTGGAAGCAGACGTCAGATATTCGCGCCGAGATCGGCGATGTCGTCGAACAGCACGGATGTCCGCGACAGCAGCGCCTCCAGCTCGTCGGTGGCGTCCGCAATCCCGCGCGTCGCGGTGTCGATCACCAGCTCCGCATCGAGCGGCGGCTCGTAGTCGGTGCCGATGCCGGTGAAGTTCTGCAGATTGCCGGCGCGGGCCTTGGCGTAGTGGCCCTTGGGGTCGCGGCTCTCGCAGATCTCGGCGGCCGTCGCGACGTAGACCTCACGGAACAGGTCGCCGGCGACGCGGCGCGCAGCCGCGCGGTCCTCGCGCGCGGGCGATACCGCGGCGACGATCGCGATGTGGCCGTTGCGGGCGAGATGGGTCGCGACCTCAGCGAGGCGACGGATGTTCTCGGCGCGGTCCTCCGGCGTGAAGCCGAGATCCTTGTTGAGGCCGGCACGGACGGTGTCGCCGTCGAGCAGCACCGGGGCGCCGCCGCGGCTGAACAGCCGCCGCTCCAGCGCGCGCGCCAGGGTCGACTTGCCGGCGCCGGGCAGGCCGGTCATCCACACGACGGCGCCCTTGTGGCGATAGCGGTCGGCGCGCTCCTGCGGCTGCAGCGCCGATTCCACCGGCATGATGTCGATCGGTGCGGCGCGCTTGCCAGCGGCGATCGACAGCACCAGCCCGCCGCCGGCGATGCGGCCCTGCACCTCGATGACGAGACGGCCGGTGCGCGCATTCTCGGTGTAGGGATCGACGGCGACCGGCTGGGTCAGTGCGATCTCGATCTCGCCGACATGGTTGCGCGCGATCGATGCGTTCTCTTCGTTGGACAGCGAGCCCGGGTCGACCGCCTTCGCGATCGCGACGACGCTGCCGCGCGCCTCGCGGGTGCCGAGCCGGACCAGGATGCTGTCGCCTTTCGACAGCGGCTGGTCGTGCAGCCAGAAGATGCGGGCATGCAGCCGGCGCGCCGCCTGCGGCTCGCGGCCGACATGGGCGATGACGTCGCCGCGTTCGATGAACAGCTCGCGATCGAGCGTGATGCCGACCGAGCGGCCCGCGCCCTGCGCCGTGGTCACCGGGGTCTGCGGCCAGCCCTCGACGGTCCTGATTTTGGCGATCTTGCCGGCGGGCATGATCACGATCTCGTCGCCGGCGCGCAACTCGCCGGCCTCGACGCGGCCGGCGACGATGCGGCGGTCGTCGAACTTGTAGATCGCCTGCACCGGTAGGCGCAGCGGCAGGCTCGACAGCGGCTTGGCCGGCTCCAGCCCGTCGAGCGCCTCGACCACGGTCGGGCCGTCGTACCAGCCGATCCGCGAGGTCAGCTCGGCGACGCCGTCGCCGTCGCGCGCGGAGATCGGGATGACGGCGACCGGCTTGACGCCGAGGCCTTCGAGATGCGCCGAGATCTCGGCCTTGATCGCGTCGAAGCGGTCTTCGCCGAAATCGACGCGGTCCATCTTGTTGACGACGACCGCGACCTGCTTCACGCCGAGCAGATGCAGGAGATAGCCGTGGCGGCGGGTCTGGTCGCGCACGCCTTCGAGCGCGTCGATGATCAGCACCGCGCCATCGGCCTGCGAGGCGCCGGTGATCATGTTGCGCAGGAATTCGGCGTGGCCGGGCGCGTCGATCAGCACGACCTCGCGCGCATTGGTGCGGAAGCGGATCTGCGTGGTGTCGATGGTGATGCCCTGGTCGCGCTCGGTCTGCAGCGCATCGAGCAGGAACGACCATTCGAACGGCATGCCGCGGCGGGCGGAGACGGCCTGCAGCATCTCCAGCTTGCCCTCGGGCAGGCTGCCGGTCTCATGCAGCAGGCGGCCGACCAAGGTCGACTTGCCGTGGTCGACATGGCCGACGATCACGATGCGGACCTGCGGACGGGTGGTGCCGTTCGGCGTGGCGGGGGCGGCTGACGGGACTCGCATGTTCATCGCCTCGTCCCCCCTCACAGATAGCCGGCGACGCGAAGCCGCTCGAAGGCGTCCTCGGTCTCGTGGTCGAGCGCGCGGCCGGCACGCTCCGGCACCTTGGTGCTTTCGAGTTCGGCGAGAATCTCGGGGATGTTCGAGGCGTTCGATGCGACCGGGAAGGTGATGTCCTGATCGCCGAGCGAGCGATAGCGCTTGCCGTTCCTGGACAGATACAGCGGGATGATCGGAATGTTCTCGCGCGCCGTGTAGGCCCAGATGTCGGCCTCGGTCCAATGCAGGATCGGATGGATGCGCAAGTGAGCGCCCTGCGGCGGCGAGGCGTTGAAGTGATCCCAGAATTCCGGCGGCTGGTCGCGCACATCCCAATGGCCCTCGGCCCCGCGCGGCGAGAACACGCGCTCCTTGGCGCGCGTCGCCTCCTCGTCGCGGCGGATGCCCGCGATCAGGCCGTCGAAGCCATGCTTGGCGAGCGCCATCTTCAAGCCTTCGGTCTTGCGTGCAGCCGAGCGTGCGGCGGGCGGCAGGGTGGGATCGACGGCATCGATCGGCGGGCACGGCTCGACCTTGAGATCGAGGCCCCATTCCTTCGCGTAGGTGTCGCGGAAGGCGTACATCTCGGGAAACTTCTTGGCCGTATCGACATGCATGGCGGGGAACGGCACCCGGCCGAAGAACGCCTTGCGCGCCAGCCAGATCATCACGTTGGAATCTTTTCCCAGCGACCACAGCAGCGCCAGCTTCTTCAGCCGTGCAAAGGCCTCGCGAAGGATGTAGATGCTCTGCGCCTCCAGCTCGTCGAGATGGTCCATCGTCGGTGCGGCGTTGAGGACGCGCGGCATGGAAGATGCTTGCTCGATCTCGGAGGAGGGCAACCGATCTCTGGAAACGTCGTTTGTGAGAATGTGCATGCTATCAGCCATCGCCTACCTGGGAGAAAATTCTATGGCGGAGCCAAGGAATAATTTTCTCTTTACGTCGTAGGCGGGACACTTATATAGAAAATAATTCCAGTCAACCCCCAAGTGCCGAAGCTGAAGAACGCAATGCAATATCTGCCGGTGTTTCTCGATCTGAAGACCGGCCCCGTGCTGCTGATCGGCGCGGGCGAGCTCGTGCGCGCCAAGCTTCGCGTGTTGCTGTCCGCGGGCGCACGGATTCGCTGGTTCGCCACCGACGGCGACTTCGATCTCGCGGGTCTGCGCGATCAGCACGGCCAGATCGAGCGCGCCGAAGGCGACCCGCTGAGCGCCGATCTCACTGGCGTCATCGCCGTGCTGTGCGCGGGCGCTGGCGACATCGGCGTTGCGATGTCGGCGCGGGCGCGCAGCGTTGGTCTGCCCGTCAACGTCATGGACGACCTGGCGCATTCCAGCTTCATCTTTCCGGCGATCGTCGATCGCGGCGACGTGGTGGTGGCGATCGGCACCGGCGGCTCCTCGCCCGTCGTGGCACGCCGCGTGCGCGAACGCATCGAGGCGCTGCTGCCGGCGCGGATCGGCGAGCTCGCGAGCTTCATCGGCGACTTCCGCAAGACCATCAACCCGCAGATCGCCGAGATGACGCTGCGCCGCCGCTTCTGGGAGCGCATCGTCGACGGCCCGATCGGTGCACTGGTGCTGGCGGGCCGCAAGCAGGAAGCGGAGGCGGCGCTGCATGGCATTGCCGATCCCACGGCGTTTGCGGGCGCCGATCATGCCGGCCGCAGCAACGGCCATGTGACCTTGGTCGGCGCCGGTCCGGGAGATCCCGACCTGCTGACGATCAAGGCGCTGCGCGCGCTGCAGGACGCGGACGTCGTCTACTACGACGAACTGGTGACGCCTGAGATTCTCGACCGCATCCGCCGTGACGCCGCGCGCGTACCGGTCGGCCGCAGGGTCGGCAAGCCCGGCATCGGCCAGGACGCCGTCAACGAACTCCTGATCGAGGCGGCGCGCGAGGGCAAGCGCGCGGTCAGGCTGAAAGGCGGCGACTCCTACGTGTTCGGCCGTGGCGGCGAGGAGGTCGATGCGCTGCGCAAGGCGGGCGTGTCCTACACGATCGTGCCCGGCATCACCGCCGGCCTCGGCGCCGCCGCGCAGTTCGAGGTGCCGCTGACCTTCCGCAGCAAGGCGCTGCGCATCACCTTCCTCACCGCGCACAAGGAGCGCGATGCCGAGGCGGTCGACTGGTCGGCGCTGACTGACACCAAGATGACCGTCGTCGTCTACATGGGCATGACCGCGGCGCCGGCGGTGCGCGCAGGGCTCCTCGCGGCGGGCCGCTCGCCGCAGACGCCGGTCGGTGTGTTCGCGAAGGTGACGCGCCCCGATGCGCAGGCGGCGGTCGGCACGCTCGATCAGTTGCCGGATCTCGTCGGCCAAATCGATGGCGGTCCGGCCATCCTCATCATCGGTGACGTCGTGGCGCACTCCGCGCCGTGGCGTCAGCAGACTATCAGTGGCGTGATCGCACAACTCCTGGAACCCGTCTGAATGACCTCCCCGCTGCAACAGAAGATCAAGATCACCGGTCCCTCGATCATCACCGCGAACCGGACCTGGGATGGCGCGGTGATCTACCGCACCGGCACCAAGAGCTGGTCGGATGAGCTCTCCGATGCGGCGATCGTCCGCACCGCCGACGAGGCGCGCGCCCTGCTGTCGGAAGCGGTGGCCGACGATCTCGGTGCGATCGGTCCCTACATCGCGCCGGTCGAGGTGGGCGCCGACGGTGCGGTCAAGCCCGGCAATATGCGCGAACACATCCGGCTCACGGGCGCCTCCATCGCGCTCCCGGCTCAAGTCTGAAGGCCTGTCATGTACGCTTATGACGAAATCGACCGCACCTTGGTCAACGAGCGCGTCGCCGAATTCCGCGACCAGGTGAAGCGGCGCCTATCGGGCGAATTGTCCGAGGACGAGTTCAAGATGCTGCGGCTGCAGAACGGCGTCTATCTGCAGCTCCACGCCTACATGTATCGCATCGCGATCCCCTACGGCACGCTGGCGTCGAACCAGCTCCGCCGGCTGGCCCATGTCGCGCGCCGCTACGACCGCGGCTACGGTCACTTCACGACGCGGCAGAACATCCAGTTCAACTGGATCAAGCTCGCCGAGCTGCCGGATGCGATGGCCGACCTCGCCGAGGTCGGCATCCAGTCGATGCAGACCTCCGGCAACAACATGCGCAACGTCACCTCGGATCAGTGGGCGGGCGTCGCGCCGGGCGAGGTCGAGGATCCCAGGATCTGGGCGGAGCTGCTGCGCCAGTTCACCACGCTTCACCCGGAATTCTCGTTCCTGCCGCGCAAGTTCAAGATCGCGATCACGGCGTCCGACCACGACCGTGCCGCGATCAAGATCCACGACATCGGCCTGCGTCTCAAGAAGAACGAGCAGGGCGAAACCGGCTTCGAGGTGCTGGTCGGCGGCGGCCTCGGCCGCACGCCGTTCATCGCCAAGACCATCAAGCCGCTCGTCCACGGCCACGACATTCTCAGCTATGTCGAGGCGATCCTGCGCGTCTACAACCAGTACGGCCGCCGCGACAACATCTACAAGGCGCGCATCAAGATCCTGGTCCATGAGCTCGGCATCGAGAAGTTCGCCGCCGAGGTCGAGGAGGAGTGGCAGCAGATCCGCGACGGCGTGCTCAAGCTCGATCAGGGGATCATCGAGGACATCCGCTCGCGCTTCTTCTATCCGGCCTACGAGACGCTGCCGCACATGCCGGAGGAGCTGAAGCAGGCCGCGCATGATGCGAAGTTCGAGGCCTGGCGCAAGAACTCGGTCTTCCCGCACAAGGTGCAGGGCTATGCCATCGTGACCGTGTCGCTGAAGCCGATCGGCAAGCCGCCGGGCGATGCGACCGCCGACCAGATGGATGCGCTGGCCGACATCGCTGACAAATACTCGTTCGGCGAGATCCGGGTCGGGCATGAGCAGAACCTGGCGCTGCCGCATGTCCGCAAGCGCGACCTGCCGGCGGTGTGGAAGGCGCTCGAGGCCATTGGCCTCGCGATTCCCAACGTCAACCTCGTGTCCGACATCATCGCCTGCCCGGGACTGGACTACTGCTCGCTGGCGAACGCGCGCTCGATCCCGATCGCGCAGGAGATCACGCGCCGCTTCGCCAATCACGACACGGCGAACCTGATCGGCCGGCTGCACATCAACATCTCCGGCTGCATCAATGCCTGCGGCCACCATCATGTCGGCCATATCGGCATCCTCGGCGTCGAGAAGAACAACGAGGAATTCTATCAGATCACGATCGGCGGCCGTGCCGACGAGGGCGCCGTGCTCGGCACCCTGATCGGACCCGCGGTGCCCTATGCCGAAGTTGCCGATGTCGTCGAGGACATCGTCGAAGCCTATCTTGCGCTGCGCGCGAGCCCTGAGGAGCTGTTCGTCGACACGGTGAAGCGGCTCGGGGTCGAACCATTCAGGGAGCGGGTCTATGCCACTCGTTAAGGGCGGACACATCATTGCGGACGCGTTCGTCCGCCTCACCGACGATGCCGAGCTGCCGGCGCAGGGCGCGATCCTCGTCTCCGAGACGCGTTTTCTCGCCGGCCCCGACGCGCTGGTCAGCCGCTCCAGTGGCAAGCTCGGCGTGATCTGGCCGAACAATCGCGACGTCGACGATCTCGTGCCGTATCTCGACCGGCTCGCGCTGGTCGCGCTGGTGTTCCCGAGTTTTCGCGACGGCCGCGCCTATACCCAGGCGCGTCTGCTGCGTGAGCGCTACGGCTTCCGCGGCGAGCTGCGCGCGACCGGGCAGGTGCTGCGCGATCAGTTCGTGTTCATGCTGCGCGCCGGCTTCGACGCCTTCGAGGTCAAGAAGCAGGCGGATGCCGAGGCCTTCACCGAGACCGTGAAGCGCTATTCGGTGTTCTACCAGCCGACCGGCGACGGCCGGATCTCGGCGCTGCATCAGCGCCTGCAACTGCGCCATTCGGAGAGTGCCGGGCTGTGAGCACGCTGGCTGCATCGCCTTCCGTTGCGGAGATCCCGGTCGCGGCGCTCGACGCCGCGCTGCGCACCGCCGCGCCGCATGAGGTCATTGCCGCTGCTCTCGCGGCGATCGGTCGCGAGCGGCTGGCGGTGGTGTCGTCGTTTGGAACGGAGTCGGCCGCGCTCCTGAAGGTGACGTCCGACGTCGATCCGGCGATCCCGGTGATCTTCCTCGACACCGGGCACATGTTCGCGGAGACGCTGGCCTATCGCGACCGGCTCATCGAGATCCTCGGCCTGCAAGACGTCCGCTCGATGAAGCCGGACGCCGCCGCGCTCGAGCGCGAGGACGCCGACAACGATCTGTGGTTCTCCGATCCCGACGCCTGCTGCCGCATCCGCAAAGTCGAGCCGCTGGCACGCGCGCTGGCGCCGTTCGCCGCCTGGATCAACGGCCGCAAGCGTTTCCAGGGCGGCTTGCGGGCGGCGATCCCGGTCGTCGAGCAGGACGGCGTGCGGGTGAAATTCAATCCGTTCGCCAATGTGACCCGCGAGGAGATCGCGGCGATCTACCGCTCTGCCAATCTGCCGCAACATCCGCTGGTCGCCGCCGGCTTCCGCTCGATCGGATGCATGCCCTGCACAAGCCGCGCCGACTCCGGCGAGGACGAGCGGGCCGGCCGTTGGCGCGGTCGCGACAAGACCGAATGCGGCATCCACACGGTCGCGACCTCGACGGTGTAGTTCGAAACTCACCGGCCGGCTGACCTGGCAGCCCATGACGACATTGTGCCGCGGCAAGAACAGCTATCCCAACGCCGAGCGCTTCGTAGCAAAATGCCTATGTCCGGCCGGAAACAAGAAAATCCGGTTCCGTTGACTCCGACGTGAACATTTGGCGATCTGCAGTGCGCGCCTGCAACATTTTGGGCGGTGAATGGAACGGAGAGCTTGGATGAAGATGCGACGTCTTCTGGCAGCGGTCGCAGGCCTGGCATGGGCAGGATCGGCCTATGCCGCGGACATCAGTCTGCTCAACGTCTCCTATGACCCGACCCGCGAGCTCTACGTCGAGTTCAACAAGGCGTTTTCAGCCGCGTATCAGAAGGAGACCGGCAAGAGCGTCGAGGTCAAGCAGTCGCATGGCGGCTCCGGCGCGCAGGCCCGCAGCGTCATCGACGGGCTGCAGGCCGACGTCGTGACCCTGGCGCTCGCCTATGACATCGACGCGATCGCGGGCAAGGGTCTGCTCGACAAGGATTGGCAAAAGCGACTGCCGCAGAATGCCTCGCCCTACACCTCGACCATCGTTTTCCTGGTGCGCAAAGGCAATCCCAAGGGCATCAAGGACTGGGACGACCTGCTCAAGAAGGGCGTCGACGTCATCACGCCCAATCCGAAGACATCCGGCGGCGCGCGCTGGAACTACCTGGCCGCCTGGGGCTATGCGCTGAAGAAGTTCGGCTCGGCCGACAAGGCCAAGCAGTTCGTCGGCGACCTCTATCAGCACGTCCCTGTGCTCGACACCGGCGCCCGCGGCGCCACCGTGACCTTCGTGGAGCGCGGTGTCGGCGACGTCCTGCTCGCCTGGGAGAACGAGGCGCATCTGGCCCTGCGTGAGTTCGGCAAGGACAAGTTCGAGATCGTCGCGCCGCAGCTGTCGATCCTGGCCGAACCGCCAGTTGCGGTGGTCGACTCGGTGACCGACAAGAAGGGCACGCGAAGTGTGGCTGAATCCTACCTGAAATACTGGTATACAAAGGAAGGTCAGGAAATTGCCGCACGCAACTCCTACCGTCCGCGTGATCCCGAGGTGGCCAAGAAGTACGAGGCTGCCTTCGCCAAGGTCGATCTGTTCACCATCGACGAGGTGTTCGGCGGCTGGACCAAGGCCCAGAAAGAGCATTTTGGGGAAGGCGGAATCTTCGATCAAATCTACAAGAATTGATCGAATCAGAAGGAACGAGTTGGTGACCGCAGGTCTGATACGGCTTCGAGACAACAAGGCAAGAAGCTGGCGTTGCGGCGATCTGCGATATCGCGCATGAGACGCGGTCCCCGGTCTCGATTGCCGAGACGAGGCTGGGGGCGGCGGGCGGACACCACAATCGATTGAAGCCCATCGACACCGATCATCAACGGACCAGGCCTTTTTTGAACGTACTTGCACCACGTCGCAGCACCTTGCCGGGCTTTGGTCTCACCATGGGGCTGACGCTGACCTGGCTGTCGCTGATCGTCCTGATTCCGCTGGCGGGACTGTTCGTCCGCTCGACCGATCTCAGCCTGGAGCAGTTCTGGGGCATCGTCACCAGCCGTCGCACCTTGAGCGCGCTGAAGATCTCGTTCGGGCTCGCCTTCGCCGCCGCCTGCGTCAATCTGGTGATGGGCACCATCGTCGTCTGGGCGCTGGTGCGCTACCGCTTTCCCGGGCGCCGCCTGTTCGACGCCATCGTCGACGTGCCGTTCGCGCTGCCGACGGCGGTGGCGGGCGTGGCACTGACGGCGCTGTTCGCACAGAAGGGCTGGCTCGGCGCGCCGCTCGCCGCAATGGGCATCAAGGTGGCGTTCACGCCGCTCGGCATCTTCGTTGCGATGATCTTCATCGGGATCCCCTTTGTCGTCCGCACCGTGCAGCCGGTGCTGATCGATCTCGATCCGGAGATCGAGGAGGCGGCGGCGAGCCTCGGCGCCGGGCGCTGGCAGATCGTGGCCCGCGTGATCCTGCCGAGCCTGACGCCGGCGCTGCTCACTGGCTTCGCACTCGCCTTTGCGCGCGCGGTCGGCGAGTACGGATCGGTGATCTTCATCGCCGGCAATCTGCCGAACGTCTCCGAGATCGCGCCGCTGCTGATCGTGATCCGGCTGTCCGAATTCCGCTACGCCGATGCCACCGCGATCGCGGTGGTGATGCTCGTCGTGGCGTTCCTGATCATCTTTGCCGTGAACCGGTTGCAGCGCTGGGCGCAGAGCCGGGCGCCCTTGAACTAGGACCCGACATGAGCGTGGAGATGACCCTGCAGGCGCCATCCGTGGCATCGTCCGCGGCCAGCCCGCACGTCGCGCAGGCCGGCCGCCCTGATCCGCGCACCGAGCCGCGCCTGGTCCGCATCGTTATCACGACGCTGGCGTTGGCGTTCCTGTCGGTGTTCGTGGTGCTGCCGCTGATCGTCGTGTTCGTGGAAGCGTTCGGCAAGGGCATCGCGGCCTATTTCACCGCGCTTGCCGACGCCGAGGCGTGGGACGCGATCCGCCTGACGCTGCTGGTGGCGCTGGTCTCGGTCGGGACCAATCTCGTGTTCGGCCTGTGCGCCGCCTGGGCGATCGCCAAGTTCGACTTTCCGGGCAAGACGTTCCTGATCACCCTGATCGATCTGCCGTTCTCGGTGAGCCCGGTGATATCGGGCCTCGTGTTCGTGCTGCTGTTCGGCGCGCAGGGGTTCTTCGGTCCGTGGATGCAGAGCCATGGCCTGCAGATATTGTTCGCCTTTCCCGGCATTGCGCTGGCGACCGTGTTCGTGACCTTCCCGTTCGTGGCGCGCGCGCTGATCCCGCTGATGCAGGAGCAGGGCACGCAGGAGGAGGAGGCGGCGATCTCGCTCGGCGCGTCCGGCCTGCAGACGTTCTTCCGCGTCACCCTGCCGAACATCAAATGGGGCGTGCTGTATGGCGTGCTGCTCTGCAACGCGCGCGCGATGGGCGAGTTCGGCGCCGTCTCGGTCGTGTCCGGCCATATCCGCGGCGAGACCAATACGATGCCGCTGCTGGTCGAGATCCTCTACAACGAATACCAGATGGTCGCCTCGTTCGCGATCGCCTCGCTCTTGGCGATGCTCGCGCTGATCACGCTGGTCGTCAAAACCGTCCTCGAACGGCAACTCGATGAGGGAGGTCCGCGTGACCATTGAAGTCAGGGGTGTCGTCAAGACGTTCGGCACGTTCAAGGCGCTCGACGGCGTCGATCTCAAGGTCGCCGACGGCGAATTGCTGGCGCTGCTGGGCCCGTCCGGGTCGGGCAAGACGACCTTGCTGCGGATCATCGCCGGGCTGGAGTGGCCCGATTCCGGCGAGATCCTGTTCGACGGCGAGAGCGCGCTCGATCGCGGCGCGCGCGAGCGTCACGTCGGCTTCGTGTTTCAGCACTACGCGCTGTTCCGGCACATGAACGTGTTCGAGAACGTCGCCTTTGGCCTGCGCGTGCAGCCGCGCCGCATCCGCAAGAGCGAGGCTGAGATCCGCGCGCGCGTGAAGGAGCTGCTCGACCTCGTCCAGCTCGACTGGCTCGCCGATCGCTATCCGAGCCAGCTCTCCGGCGGCCAGCGCCAGCGCATCGCGCTGGCGCGCGCGCTCGCCATCCAGCCGCGCATCCTCCTGCTCGACGAGCCGTTCGGCGCGCTCGACGCCAAGGTGCGCAAGGAGCTGCGGCAATGGCTGCGCACCCTGCATCACTCGATCAACGTCACCTCGATCTTCGTGACGCATGATCAGGAGGAGGCACTCGAGGTCGCGCACCGCGTCGTGGTGATGGACAAGGGCCGCATCGAGCAGGTCGGCTCGCCGAGCGACGTTTACGACAGTCCGGCGACGGCCTTCGTGCACGGCTTCATCGGCGAATCGATCATGCTGCCGGTGGAGATCTCCGGCGGCGCCGTGCATCTGAACGGGCGGCCGCTGGACCTGGCTGCAGAGGGCGTGGCCGCGGGCGCCTCGACCTTGTTCGTGCGCCGGCACGACATGCTGATCGGCTCCGCGGACAGCGGCACGCTGCACGGCGCCGTCACCCACGTCCGCAGCTTCGGCCCAGTGCAGCGCGCCGAGATCGCGCTGACTGAAGGCTCGACCATCGAGATCGACGCCCCCCGCGACCGCGAGCTCCGCATCGGCGACCGCATCGGCCTGAAGCCGCGGCATTATCGGATTTTCGCGGCCGGGTAGGGGCTGCTCGGGCTCGTCCCGGATCGCTGCCAAACATGCGGTGTCGTCCCGGACAAGCCCGGCAACGCGAAAGCGTTGGCGGGCGCTGATCCGGGACCCATACGCCGTGAAGCTTGCTTGAGGCACGCCGGAGCGGCATCGGGTCTCACCACGACCGCTGCGGAGTAAGGTCCCGGCTCAAGGCCAGGACGACACCGAGGGCGTCGTGCCGTTCCTGGCTTGACCGAACTGCTCCTATGGTTGACGAACGGTTGCCGGCAGGAATGGCCGCAATTGTCGCGACGGAACTTACCGCCGATTCACCTTTCAGCCACGGTTGATGTGCAACAACCCGCCTCTCGCATCGGCATAGGGATTGGTTCATTGAAGCGTCTGGCTCTCGCTCTCTCCATTGCATTCCTGCTCGCCGGCTGTGCGGCCGAGACGCCGGTCGTGCAGGCGCCGACCATGTATGCCGATATGGCGGTCGCGGGCGCCAAGCTCGATGCGGTGGCTGCGGCGACGATGATCTCGCAATACCGCCAGAACAACGGGCTCGGCACGGTCGAGGTCGACCCCGAGCTGATGCGGCTGGCGGAATCGCAGTCGCAGGCGATGGCCGACAAGAACAAGCTCGATCATGACGTGCGCGCCCCGCTGGCGAAGCGCCTGACGGGTGCCGGCTATGACGCTGTCGTCGCGGTCGAGAACGTGTCGGCCGGCTATCACACGCTGGCGGAAGCGTTTTCCGGCTGGCGTGACTCGCCGCCGCATCGCGCCAACATGCTCAAGAGCGGTGTCACAAAAATAGGCATCGCAGCGAGCTATGCTCCGAACACCAAGTACAAAGTGTTCTGGACCATGATCCTGGCCGCGCCGGACGGCAAGAAGCCCTCCTGACAGGCTGGGCTGCCGCCGCCCTGCGCAGGCCGCGTGCGCATGGCTCGCGCGCGAGTCAGGCCGGCCTAGCCCTTGGGGTGGATTGACGTCACCGCGAAGTGACGCCACGGTGGCGCCTTGCTTTGCTAATGACCGCGGTAATGACGCAACATCCATTTCCCCCGCTGCCTGCAACCCCCGCCGAATCGCAACGCGTGCTCGTCCTGCAGGGCGGCGGCGCGCTCGGCTCCTATCAGGCCGGCGCCTATCAGGCACTGTGCCATTTCGATTTCGAACCGGAATGGGTCGCCGGTATCTCGATCGGCGCCATCAATGCCGCGATCATCGCCGGCAACGACCGGGAGAAACGCATTGGCCGTCTCAAGGAATTTTGGGAGATGGTGTCGTCGCCGGTGCCGTGGAAGCCGCTGCTCAATGGCGATCATCACCGCTCGGCCTTCAACGAAGTCAGCGCCGGGCTGATCGCGGCGTTCGGCGTGCCCGGCTTCTTCACGCCGCGCTTCCCACCGGCGCCGCTGTGGCCGTCAGGCACGCTGCAATCGGTCAGCTATTACGACACCGCGCCGCTCAAGCGGACCCTGGAACGGCTGGTCGATTTCGACCGCATCAACGATCTGAAGACGCGGCTCTCCGTCGGAGCCGTCGGCGTCACCACCGGCAACTTCACCTATTTCGACAATGTCGAATTCAGGAAGCAGGGCAAGCGGATCGGGCCCGAGCACATCATGGCGTCGGGCGCGCTGCCGCCCGGCTTCCCGCCGGTCGAGATCGACGGCGAGCACTATTGGGACGGCGGCATCGCCTCCAACACGCCGCTGGACTACGTGCTCGATACCGAGACCGATCGTGATCTGCTGATCTTCCAGGTCGATCTGTTCTCCGCGCGCGGCGATCTGCCGCGGACGCTGCTGGAGGCCGCCGAGCGCGAGAAGGACATCCGCTATTCCAGCCGGACGCGGATGAACACCGACAAGAACCGCATGATCCACAACACGCGCAAGGCGCTGCGCGAGCTCTATGCCAAGCTGCCCGACGAGCTGCGCAACGATCCCTCGCTCGAGGTCCTGTGCAAGGCGGCGCAGGAAAACACCGTCACGGTGGTGCACCTGATCTATCGCAGCAAGAACTACGAGACGTCCTCCAAGGACTACGATTTTTCCCATGTCGCGATGGTCGAGCATTGGGAAGCGGGCGTGCGCGATGTCCACCAGTCGATGCGCCACAAGGACTGGCTGGAGCGGCCGCAGTCCGGCGAGACCATGGTCACCTACGATCTCACGCAGGACGGCAGTCTCGCTGCCGCCAAGAAGGAGTGAAGCAATGACGACGAATCTGAAGGGCAAGACCGCGGTCGTGACCGGCTCGACCAGCGGCATCGGGCTGGCCTATGCGCGCGCCTTCGCGTCCGCCGGCGCGAACATCGTGCTCAACGGTTTCGGCGCGCCAGCCGACATCGAGAAGGAGCGTGCGGCGATCGAGAGCGACTTCAAGGTCAAGGCCGTGCACTCGCCGGCCGACATGAGCAAGCCGGCCGAGATCGCCGGCATGATCGCGCTCGGCGAGACCACGTTCGGCTCGGTCGACATCCTCGTCAACAATGCCGGCATCCAGTTCGTCTCGCCGGTCGAAGACTTTCCGCCGGAGAAGTGGGAGCAGATCATCGCGATCAACCTGTCGTCCGCGTTCTACGGCATCCGCGCCGCGGTGCCCGGCATGAAGAAGCGCGGCTGGGGCCGCATCATCAACACGGCGTCCGCGCATTCGCTGGTCGCCTCGCCGTTCAAGTCGGCCTATGTCTCGGCCAAGCACGGCATCGCCGGCCTCACCAAGACCGTGGCGCTCGAGCTCGCGACCTTCAAGATCACCTGCAACTGCATCTCGCCGGGCTATGTGTGGACGCCGCTGGTCGAGAAGCAGATTCCCGATACGATGAAGGCGCGCAACCTCACCAAGGAACAGGTCATCAACGACGTGCTGCTCGCGGCGCAGCCGACCAAGGAGTTCGTGACCTCCGAGCAGGTCGCGGCGCTGGCGCTGTTCCTGTGCGGCGACGATGCGGCGCAGATCACCGGCGCCAACCTCTCGATCGACGGCGGTTGGACGGCGGCGTAACGATCGCAGGGAGCGCTGAACAAGGCGCCAGTTTCGCGCCGAGGCGGGTTTCGCTTCGGCGCGGTCCATTCTACAAGCGTGCGTTTCCACGACCAGCGCACGGACCCTCCACCTTGCTGACCACGATCATCGGCCTCGGCGCCGCCATCTGCACCACGAGCTCGTTCCTGCCGCAGGTCATCAAGGCCTGGCGGTCGCGCTCGACCCATGACATCTCGATGGGCATGTTCGTTCTGCAGACCACCGGCAACTCGATGTGGCTGCTCTACGGCGCGTTGATCAGCGACCTGCCGCTGGTCGTCGCCAACGCGATCACGCTCGGCCTGGTGGCGGCGATCCTCGGCCTGAAGCTGCGCTACGGCTAGGAAACCTCAGCCGATCAGCTGCGGCGGGCGAATACGTTCGCGGTGGTGGACGCGACGCTCTGGCCCGGCGGCAGCACGACCACGGTCGATCCGAGCTGGACGTGGTTGTAGAGGTCGGCGACGTCGGTATTGGTCATGCGGATGCAGCCCGACGAGATCGCCTGGCCGATATATTCGGGCTGGTTGGTGCCGTGGATGCGGTACAGGGTGTCCTTGTTGCCCTCGTACAGATAGATCGCGCGGGCGCCGAGCGGATTTGCCGGGCCGCCGGCGACGCGCTTCGGATACGGCCCGAGGCGCGCCTGGATGTCCGCGGTGGGAACCCAGTCCGGCCATTCCGCGAGCTTGCCGACGGTGGCGACGCCGGAGAAGGCCATCGCCTCTTCGCCGACGGCGACGCCGTAGCGGATCGCCTTGCGGTCGGGCAGCACGTAGTACAGGAAGCGCGCATCGGTATCGACGACGATCGTGCCCGGCTGTTCCTGCCGGGTGTAGTCGACGATGTGGCGCTGGAACTGTTGCGGGATCTGCGCCTCGGCATAGGGCGCGTGCGCCAGCAACTGACGGTCGCGGGGCGTCAACGCCGCGTCTGACGTCGGCGACAGCGTCGCTTCCATGCAGCCGGCCAGCATCACGGTTCCGGCCAGCGATAGTGCGACCCCCAGTCTCGACATCTCATTCTCCCCCAGCGCGCATTCAAATCATGTGCCCGGAGGATCGCGCCAATATCAAGGCGTTGCACCCAACACTTGCGTGATCGCCGGGCGAGACGAGGCGTGGCGGCACGACGCTCGCAGTTCCGCCAAGGCGAGGCCAAGATGACGCAACAGATGCGTCAATATGGTTTCCTCAAGATGCCTTGCCGAAGGCGAGGACATGCAGCCCGAGCCGCTGCTTGACGATCCGGAACAGCAGCACGGTCTCGAAGGCCAGCGACAGCGAGGTCGCCGCCGCGGCGCCGTGGCCGCCGAACTGCGGCACCAGCAGGATGCAGAGCACGAGGTTCATGACGAAGGCCGCCGCATAGGCCATGGCGCAGGCGCGCTGCTGGCCCAGCATGTTGAGCAGCCGCTCCACCGGTCCGATCGCGGCGCGTACGACGAGCCCGATTGCGGCGATGAACATGATGTCGTAGCCGGCGGTGAACTGCGCGCCGAACAGAAACAGCAGCGGCTTGCCGAGCGCGAGCAGCACCAGCGTCGCTGCGAGCGACGGCCAGAACGTCCACTTGATCGCATGCGCGACATAGGCCGACAGCCGCGCCTTGTCGCCGAGCGCGTGGTATTCGGCGAAGCGATGCGCCGTCGTCGCCGACATCGCGTAGTGGATGAACGACACCAGCGCGAGCGTCTTCACCACCGCGAAATAGATGCCGACCTCCTCGGAAGAGCGGAATTGCTGCAGCACCAGCACGTCGGTGTAGGACAGCAGCAGATAGAAGCTCTCGACCAAGAGGATCGGCAGCGAGATCGCGAGCCAGCCGCGGAGATCATATTGTTTGGGACCTGGCTCGACGTGGCCGCGGAGCCGGTTGTTCAGCACCAGCATCTGGCCGAGCATCGCGAGCCACACCGCGGCCGCGCTCGCGGCCATCGCAGCGGTGGCGCCGAGATCGAGGCCGAGCACGAAGGCGCCTGCCGTGAAGCCGATGATCAGCGTCTGGCGGATGATGAATTGCGGCATCAGGCCGAGCGTCATCCAGTCGTGCGAGCGGGCGATGCCGTCCTGGGTGTTGGCGACGACGAAGGCCGGCAAGGTGAGGCAGCCGATGTAGAGCGGCATGCGCTCGCCGGCGTCGATCCAGGGCGTCAGCAGCGCGATCAGGCCGGCGAGCAGCAGCGCCGCAGCGGTGGACGTCGCCAGCGTCAGCCAGCGTCCGCCGGAGAGGAAGCCGCGCAGCAGCGCCTGCTGGCCCGAGGTGCGGTAGTCCGGAATGATCTTCTGCGCCGAGGAGGCGATGCCGACATCCAGCATGCTGCCGAGCAGCAGTACCCAGGTCCAGACATAGACATAGGTGCCGTAGTCCGAGCCGCCCATCCAGCGCGCGAGCAGGATCTGGCTGAGATAGGCGAGGCCCGCGCTGAGCACGCGGATCAGGAAGATGGTGCCGGCCAGGCGGCGCGTCAGCGATGCCTCGCCGCTGCCGCCGAGCGCGGCCAGGCGCGCCTTCAGGCGGGCCGCGAGGCCGCTCGATGCGGGGGCGTTGCGGGCATCCATCACGGCCACGGCGGGGTCCGGCTCCACGGCCGCGCGGATGGCGGCGATGGTGCTTCCCTATCAACGCAACGTTAAGATTGAGTTGGGCCGGCGCCGCGTCGGTCGCGCGGCGCTACAGCCGTCACGGCAGAGTGAAGTTGAACTCGTAAGACTTGTCGGGGCCGACCAGCGTGAATTTCAGGGCCGCGCCGTCCGGCTTCACGCCCGGCGGAACGCCGTCGAGCTCGAAGGCGAAGCGCTTGATGCCCGGCATGCCGCTGTCGCGCACGGTCGGGATCGGCAGTGCCCAGTCAGGCGTCGGCCCCTCGACATAGAGCTGGACGCCGCGCGGATCGGCGACGGCGACGTCGACGACGACGTCCTTCGGGCCGTCGCGCTTGACGTCGCGGATCGTCAAGGGAATGGCGTCGCCGACAGTGGCCGGCTTCGGCACCGTGTCGAGGGCCGCCGAGAGCGCCGTATCCTCGGTGCTGGCGACGCTGGTGAAGGCGAGCTCGGCCTTTGCCTCGACGGGAATGCAGATCTTCTCGCAGACCGCGTAGCTGACGTCGGCGCGCAGGGTCATCGGCTTGTCGGGGTTCTTGGCGACGATGCGCAGCGGCAGCACGACCTGATCATGATAGCCGAGCGAGTGCCCGCCGGCGCCGTCGTCGAACTTTGTCGGCGCAGGCCACAGAACCGTCACCGCTTCGACGTTCTCCGACTTGGAAAAGTCGAACCGCGGCGGCACGCCAGAATCGCCGGGCGTTCGCCAATAGGTCTTCCATCCCGGCTGCAGCGCGAAGGCGATGCCGCCCAGCATGACCGGACCGCTGCGCGAGCCCGCGAGCAGGCGCACCGCGGAGTGGCTGTCGCGCTGCCAGGGCGAGGAATCCTGCGCCTGCGCGCCGAACGCAAGGCAGGATGATACGACGGTCGCGACGAGCAGTGTGGCAGAGTGGTGAGGAACCAAGGCGGACATGAGACGTCTTTAGAGTGCGGTTCGGGCGCAAACCATTGAAATGCTTGTGAGCAGATTTCCTCGCGAGGACCTGAACCTTGATTGACAGATGCGCATCCCAATATCAGGATATCGATGATCATGAGAGTCCTTGCGGATGAATCCTGAGGCAAAAAGGCTGGGCGACATTCGCCGCAAAGTGACAGGGATCGGGGATCACACCTCTCACGGTGGTTACCTCGACGGTCAGCTGCTGGTTGCCATGCCCGTGATGGGCGATTCCCGTTTCGAGCGCTCGGTGATCTATCTCTGCGCGCACTCGGCCGAGGGCGCCATGGGTATCATGGTGAACCGGCCGGCGGGCAGCATCGACTTCCCTCAGCTCCTGATGCAACTGAATATCATCGAGAAGAGCGATCAGATCAGCCTGCCCGACAGCGCCGAGACGATGAAGGTGCTGAGCGGCGGCCCGGTCGATACCGGGCGCGGCTTCGTGCTGCATTCGAGCGACTACTTCATCGCCAACGCGACCTTGAAGATCAACGACGGCGTCTGCCTGACGACGACCATCGACATTCTCAAGGCGATCGCCAAGGGCGACGGTCCGAAGCACGCGATCCTCGCGCTCGGCTATGCCGGCTGGCGCGCCGGCCAGTTGGAGGAAGAGATCCAGGACAATGGCTGGCTGCATTGCGACGCCGATCCGGAGCTGATTTTCGGCGACAATGTCGACGCCAAATACGATCTCGCGCTGCGCAAGATCGGCATTGATCCCGGCATGCTGTCCAACGCCGCCGGGCACGCATAGGCCTTATCGTCCGGTTGGAGCCCCCGCGCTCGCTGGGATCAGAGAAGGCTTAATGGGGCGCTCTGCCTCTCCGCCGTCATTGGGAGCGTAGCGACTTGTCCGCCGAAGCTTGGAGAGCGAAGGCGGAAGCAATCCAGAATGTCCACCGCGGATGCAGTCTGGATTGCCTCTGCGCTTCGCTCCTCGCAATGACGACATGGAGAGGGATGAGGCCGCGCATCTCTGCTGAAGGCCGAACTACTCCGCCGCCTGCTGCGCCACCGTCGGTTCGGTGCCGGCCACCGTGGCGCGGCGCATGTCGCGCGGTTGCGACTGATCGTAGCGGCGCACGCGATGCATGGTCTGCCTGTTGTCCCACATGATCAGGTCGTGCAGCGTCCATTTGTGGACGTAGACGAACTCGGGCTGCGTGGCATGCTCGGTGAGGTCGCGCAGCAGCAGCCGGCCTTCCGGCGTGCTCATGCCGATGATGGCGCCGGCATGCGATGACAGATAGAGCGACTTGCGGCCATGGGCAGGATGAGTGCGGACCAGCCGCTGCCTGACCGGCTTGAACATCTCCTTCTCCTCGTCGGTGTAGTCGAGGAAGCCGAGCGCGCCGCGCGAATACATCAGCGAATGTTCGCAGACGAGATCCTCGATCTCGGCCTTGGTCTCCTGGTCGAGCGCGTCATAGGCGGCGCGCATGTCGGCGAATTCGGTGTTGCCGCCCTTCGGGTTCACGATCCGCGCCGAGAAGATCGAGTATTTCGCCGGGATCGGCCGGAACGAGCTGTCGGAGTGCCACAGGCAGTTGCCGAGATTGAACAGATGCGTGCGATGGTCTGATGGCAGCGGCTTGCCATCCTTGCCGAGATTGGAGACGTCGTTGAGGCCGGTGGTGAGGCGGTAATCCTCCTTCTTGGTGACGGTGCCGCCGCGCGCCTGCTCGCGGTCGCCGAAGCTGAGCGCGAAGGCGAGCTGCTGCTCGTCGGTGACGTCCTGATCGTGAAATACGAGAACGGCGTAGTGATCGATCGCGGCCTGCAACTGCGCGACTTCGTCCCGAGCGAGAGGCTTGCGCAGATCGACACCGGATACTTCGCCGACGAAATGCGGATGCAACTGCCGGATGGCGATCGCCATGATGTCCTCCTCGCGTCCTCGAGAGGGCGGACTCCTGTCCGCTTCTTCTGATGGACGAGGCTACGCCGGCGATGCGCGAAGTCAACGCAAGGCGCGGATCGCGGCGTGCACGGCTGTCATGCCGGCGCGTCAGACGTCATGCATTGCGGGCCATCAGCCCGCCGTCCACGGGGATCACCGCTCCGGTGAGGAACGAGGCCGCCGGCAGGCACAGGCTCAAGGTCATGTGCGCGACTTCTTCGGGATCGCCATAGCGGCCAAGCGCGGTGCGGCGCCGTGCATAGACCGCCTTCTGCTCGTCGGGAATGCGCGCGGTCATCGGCGTGGTGATCGGGCCCGGACAGATGCAGTTGACGGTGATGCGATCGCGGCCGAGCTCAACCGCAAGCGAGCGCGTCAATCCGGTCACCCCGGCCTTTGCAGCCGAATAGGCGCTGTGCCGTGCGGTTGCGCCGAGCGCCTCGGTCGAAGCGATGTTGACGATGCGCGGGCTGTTCGAACGGCGCAGATGCGGCAGCGCGGCACGGATGACGCGCTGCTGCGCCGTCAGCATGATGGCAAGCCCTCTTGCCCAGGCCTCGTCGTAGGCTTCGTCGTCGATCGCGACATGCACCGAGATGCCGGCATTGTTGACGATGACGTCGAGCCCGCCGAAATGCGTCGCAGCATCGCCGACGACGGCCGCGATGGCGTTGCGGTCGACGAGGTCGAGCCGCCAGGCGCGCGCCGTTCCGCCGCTGGCCTCGATGTCTGCCGCCACCGCGCGGGCCGCGTTCTCATCGACATCGGTGACTGCGACCCTGGCGCCTTCATCGGCGAACACGCGCGCGGTCGCGCGCCCCATCCCCGACGCTGCGCCGGTGATCAGGACGGTCAATCCCTTGACCGAGCGGCTGAGTTGCCTGTGCTGGTGCATATTTGCGGCTCACGGAAAAATGCGGATCGCATGCTCGCCGTCGGGATTATCACTGATCGGACGCATTCGGTAGGCACCGATCCGGCATGGCCGAATTCTCGTTGCCGACGACACAAATCAACAAACCGGAGTGATCATGGTGCTCTCCACGACCTTCATGCGCCTGGCATTGGTGATGGGACTCGTTGCGACCACGGCTGCGCGAGCCGAGAGCATCAATGCCGGCGATCGCAAGGCAAGCGCCGTGCGCCCGTTCGAGGCGCGGAGCGTTGCCGAGTTCGATACGCCCTGGGCCATCGCCTTCCTGCCGGATGGGCGGATGCTGGTCACGGAGAAGCCGGGCCGGATCTTTCTCGTCACGCAAGGTGGGCAGAAGATCCAGATCGGCAACGTGCCCGCCGTCGCGGCGCGCGGACAGAACGGCCTCCTGGACATTGCGGTGTCGCCGAGCTTCGCGACGACGTCGCAGATCTATCTCACCTACACCGAGCCGAGCAGCGAGGGCAGCCGGCTCGTCCTGACCCGTGCCGTGTTGTCGGTTTCGAATGACAACGCCACGCTGACCGACCCCACCGTCATCTGGCGCCAGACGCCCGCCGGCGGCGGCGGGCAGCCCGGCGGCATCATCGCGTTCGATCCGTCGGGAACGCATCTGTTCCTGACCGTCGGCGACCGCATGCAGCCGAACAGCGCCCAGGATCCACGGCAGGCGCGCGGCAAGGTGCTCAGGCTCGATCTCGACGGCGCGACTCCGTCGGACAATCCCATGGCCGAGGACAAGGGCGTGCCGGCCCAGACGTGGACCACCGGCCACCGCAATCCCTACGGGCTCGCCTTCGCATCAGATGGCAAGCTCTGGCTGCACGAGATGGGACCGCGCGGCGGCGACGAACTGAACTTGATCGAGCCGGGCAAGAACTACGGCTGGCCGCTGGTGTCGAACGGCGACAATTACAACGGCACGCCGATCCCGCGGCATGCGACGCGGCCCGACCTCGCGCCGCCGCCGCTCTATTGGGATCCTGTGATCGCGCCGGCCGGCCTGGTCTTCTATGATGGTCCGATGTTTCCGCAATGGAAGGGATCGGCGCTGATCGGAGGCTTGCGGGTGCACGCGCTGGTCCGCGTTGCCTTCCGGGCCGATGGTCAGCCTGACGAGGCCGAGCGCTGGGACATGGGCGAGCGCATCCGCGACGTCGCCGTGGCGCCGGACGGCGCCGTCTGGGTCATCGAGGACGACTCGCCCGGCCGCCTGCTGCGGCTGACACCGATGAAGTAGCTGCGCAGCAGCATTGATGCGAAGGCGCCGATGCCGGGGTCGCCACAGCCCGCGATGCCGTTGACAGGGCCTGCGCCGATCCCCACACCATCCGACAAACAACAAGAGAAGGAGTGGGGAGATGAACGCGCTCGATTTCACGGGACGCTCGGTGCTGGTGATTGGCGGATCGAGCGGCATCGGCAACGGCATCGCGCAGGCGTTTCGCGCGCAGGGCGCGCGCGTCGACGTCAGCGGCACGCAGGCGAGCGCCGCCGATTATGCCGAAGGTGAGGGCTCCGATCTCGCAGGGGTGAACTACTATCAGCTCGATGTGAGCGATCCCGGCGCGATCGAGAGCTTCGCGCCGCGGCTCGATCGGCTCGATGTGCTGGTGCTGGCGCAGGGCGCGGTATTGTACCGGCGCGGCGAATTCGCCATGGAGGGCTTTCGCAAGGTGGTCGAGGTCAACCTCATCAGCCTGATGGCCTGTGCGACGAAATTTCACGGCCTGCTGCGCGATGCCGGAGGCGCGCTCATCATCGTCTCGTCGACCGCCGCCTATCATTCGACCATGGGCAATCCGGCCTACAACGCCTCGAAGACCGGCGCGATGGGATTGACGCGAACCCTGGCGGAGGCGTGGGCGGAAGATGGCATTCGCGTCAACGGGATCGCGCCCGGGCTCGTCGACACCAAGATGACCAAGGTGACGACCGCCAATCCGAAGCGCCTCGAGGGCGCGCTGCAGCGGATTCCGCTGCGGCGGCTGGGGACGCCGCAGGACATGGCCGGTGCGGCGCTGTTCCTGGCCTCGCCGCTGTCGTCCTACATCATCGGCCAGACCCTCGTCGTCGACGGCGGCCTGATTTTGTAGTCATCCGGAACCTGCGCCGTGCTGGCCGGTTAGCAGGCCAGCAATCCCGCACAATGCAGAGAAGGAGAGCGGCAATGGATCAGGATCGGCTGACCGGTACGGCCAAGGATGTCGCAGGCAAGATCGAAGGCGGCGTCGGCGAGATGTTGGGCGACAAGAGCACGCAGGCGTCGGGGCGTGCACGCGAGGCCTCGGGCGTCGTGCAGAACATGTATGGCCAGGCCAAGGACGCGGCGCGCGAGGCTGGCGATGCGGCGATGGATTTCGCCAAGGATACGTTCGGCAACGGCTCCGAGACGCTGCGTGACGGCACGCAGGCGCTGACCAAGCGGGTTCAGGACAATCCGATGGGCGCGCTGCTGGTCGCCGGCGGCATCGGCTTCCTGCTGGCGATGTTGATGCGCTCGCCGAGCCGGCCGCAGCCGCCGCAGCGCTGGCGCTACTGAGCCCGCCAAGACCCGCTGACGATCAGATGACAATCGGCCCGCATTCGCTCTCGAATGCGGGCCGGTTTGTCATTGGCGCCTTGGTCCGGAATGATCCGCGTCGATCGCCCTCAGCGCCGAAATGTGGTCGCGATCAGCGGCCCTGGGTCTCCAGCGATGCTGCCGAGCGGCCGACCAATCCTGGCGGCCGCGGCGGCGCGTTCGGATTGCGCGCGGCGGGCGGCCGCGCCGGCTGCTGTTGCTGCTGAGGCGCGCCGAAGCCGAAAAACTCACGAACGCCCTGATTCGGCTGCGGCGTTTGGGCTGGCGGCTGCTGGGTGGGCGCCCCCGGCGTGGTCAGCCGCCTTTGCCGCGGCGGCGGCGACACCGGCCCAGGTGCTGCCGGCGTCGCTTCCGCCGGCGAAGTCGCGGCCATCGGCGCTTCGGGCCGGGTCGGCTCCTTCGGCGGCTCCTTGGCCTGCTCGCGGCCGACCTCGCGGCGAGGCCAGACGAAATCGTCGGCGCGGCCGGCCGGCGGGCTCAGCGCCTCGCCCTTGACCAGGGTTCGGGCCGCCAGCGCGTCGACCGCCGCAGGTCGGGAGCCGGGGCCGCCCAGCAACTGATCGGTGCCGACGGATGACGCCACCAGCGGCAGGATCGGGCCGGCGACCGGCCGCGGCGCCGGCTGGCCCGGTACGGCATTGGCGTCCGGCGTGGCCGGCTCATTCGGCAGCTCGAGCGGCGCGGAACGCGCCGCGAGCAGCCGGTTGATCTCACGCTCGGCATAATGGGCGAGCTTGCGCGCGCCCGGCTTGGTGAAATAGACGCCGTCATAGGAGCGCAGCTGGCGGATCTGGCCCTCGAAGTCCGGGCCCTTCTGCAGGAAGCGGCCGGCCTCGTCGACGAAGCCGTCCCAGACATCGACATAGGTGATGCCGGCCTTGCCGGCGGCATCGCGATACAGCGAGTCGAGGAACAGCGTGTCCGCCGTCCCCTTGGGACCGCGAACCGCGGGCAGGCCGACCCAGAGCACGGGCACGCCCTTGCTCTTGGCGATCGCGATCATCTCGTCGATCTTCTTCGTATACAGCTCGACCCAGCGCTCGTCCCGGAACTCGTAGAGGCCGCCCGGCGAGCGGGCGGCCTTCTCCGGTGCCGCGACCGCGGGCGTGTCGTTGTCGGCCTCGTCCTGCGGCAGATCGGTATCGGCAGCCTTGTCGTCGGGCTTGGCCGCCGTGTCGGCCTTGCCATCCGGCTTGGCTTCGCCCGGCTTGGCCTCACCGGGCTTTGTCTCACCAGGCTTTGTCTCACCAGGCTTGGCCTTGGCATCCTTCTTGGCCTTGTCGCCCTTCTTGTCGTCGGTCTTCTCGATCGCGGGCTCGCGCAGCGAGATGCGGTCGTTGAGGCCGAGCATGATGACGATGGCGTCGGCGCGTTCGGTCGCCAGGATGCCCTTGGCGGCGGCGGCCCAGTCGGCCGGCTCGCCCCTGGGCTGGTACTTGATGAGGCCCGACGTGGTCCTGATCCTGCGGGTGACGCCCATGTCGGGCTGCTCGGCATAGGCCTCTTCCAGGCCATAGGCGAGCCAGTCGGCCATGGCGTCGCCGAGCACCAGCACGTAGCGGTCCGGCGCGCCGTCACGCTTCTCCGGCGGCGGCGCCTTGGAATAGTCCTGGATCACCCTCTTCGGCTGTTGCTGCGGGAACGGAGCGAAGAATTCGCCGCCGAACCAACCTCCGCCACCTCCACCGCCGCGCGGTGCCGGGCGGGGCGAAGCGAACGGGTTGAAGTTGAAGAACTGGGCCGAGGCGGGACCGGCGATGCCGACGAGCATGGCGATGACGACCGCCAGCACGACCAGCGGGCCGGGCTCGTTCAACAGCTTGAGGATGGACTTCAGCTTTGACATGCGCACCCGTCGCGCGGCGTGATCGTGACGATTCATATAATAGGACGCGAATCAGGCCGCAAACGGGCATTCACCGGATGGTGTTGACGGCGCCGGTAATCGCCCCAGAAGGTTACCGGCAGGGCAGATTGGGCTGCGATCAGCGCGTCCGCAGCCGTTCGAGCACATCCGAGGTGGCAAATCCGTCCGCCGGCGCCCCGATCGAGGCCTGGAAGTTCCGCAGCGCCTCGCGCGTCTGGCCACCGAACTGGCCGTCCGGCGTTCCGCGGTAAAATCCGCGCTCGGCGAGCAATTGCTGCAGCTCGAGCCGCTCGCCGCGCGACAGCGTTCGCTCCTCGCGCGGCCAGGCCTGAACGAACGGCGGTGCGCCGCGGAGGCGGTCGGCGAAGTGTCCGATCGCCAGCGCATAGGCTTCCGCAGGGTTGTATTTCATGATGACGCGGAAGTTCTGCAGCATCAGGAAGCCGGGGCCCTGGGCGCCGGCCGGCGCCAGCAGATAGGCCTTTTCGGCGCCAGTCGGGAACGGCTGACCGTTGGCCCGCCGCAGGCCGAGCTGTTCCCACTGGGCGAAGCTCATGCTCTTGGCGCGGTCGGCGAGCATGTAGTTGAAGCCCTGGGGCACCACGACCTCGTAGCCCCAGCTCTGGCCGCTCTGCCAGCCGTCCTTCTTCAGATTGTTGGCGGTCGAGGCGATCAGGTCGGCCGGATTGTCGACGACGTCGCGGCGGCCGTCACCATCGGCATCGACGGCGAAGCGCTTGAACGCGGTCGGCATGAACTGGGTCGGGCCGAAGGCGCCTGCCCAGGAGCCGCGCAGCTGCTCGGGGCGCAAATCGCCGCGATTGAGGATTTCCAGGGCGGAGAGGAACTCATCCTTGAAATAGGCCTGGCGGCGGCCGATGCAGGCGAGCGTCGCGGTCGACTGCAGCACGCTGCGGTCGCCGATCTGGGTCGAGTAGTTGGACTCGATGCCCCAGATCGAAGCGACGATGTAGCGGTCGACGCCATAGGCACGCTCGGCCGCATCGAACTGCGGCTTGTACTTCGCCAGCACCTCGCGGCCCTTCGCCAGCCGGTTGTCGTTCACCAGGATGTCGAGATAGTCCCAGATCGATTTGGTGAATTCGGGCTGCGCGTCGAGCAGGTCCATGATGCGCAGGTCCGGCGACAGGCCGGCGGTAAAGCGCTGGAAATTGTCCTGCGTGATGTTGCGCCGTGCGGCATCTGGCCACATGCCGGCGACGCAATTGTCGAAATTGCCGGCGGCTTCGCGGATCGCCGCCGCCGTCATCAGCGGATGGCCGGAGGCGCCGTCCTGGCCGCTCCACGGCTGCGGCCCGCCGGCGGCAGGGGGCTGGTTGGGGGCGGGGTCGCCCTTCGTCAGGGTGCCCGTGAACAGGCCGTCGAGAAAGTTCAGCGGCCCGCCTGAGGATTGCGCGACAGCGGAACCAGACACCACCGTCAACGCCGTGACCAGAACCGCCGCGCCAGCACCGGCCTTCAGAGCTGTCAGCATCACGTTCCGTCGCATCATGTCTCGATCCAGATCGCATGGAAGATCGGCCTCCACGAGGCCCGGTCCTGCTTAACGGGAGATTAACAAGGTTAACGATTTCCGCAGCGAAATTTAGCCGTTCGGTCCGTGTCGAGCGGAACACTGGACCAACATCCGCCTTTGTTCTCGGCTGCAAACGAGCTACCTAAAATGCGATCGATTTCGCATTCATATCGCCACAAGGTCTAGTCATCCCCATGAAGATCCGCAAAGCCGTTTTTCCGGTCGCCGGTCTCGGCACCCGCGTCCTGCCCGCCACCAAGGCGATGCCGAAGGAAATGCTGACGATCGTCGACAAGCCGCTCATCCAATACGTCTTCGACGAAGCCAAGGAGGCGGGCATCGAGCATTTCGTGTTCGTGACCGGGCGAAACAAGACCGCGATCGAGGATCATTTCGACCGCATGTACGAGCTCGACGCGACGCTCGCGGCGCGCGGCAAGAAGACCGAGATGGAAATCCTCGCGCGCGACCAGCCGGAGGCCGGCGCGGTCAGCTTCACCCGCCAGCAGGCGCCGCTCGGGCTCGGCCATGCCGTGTGGTGCGCGCGCGACATCGTCGGTGACGAGCCGTTCGCGGTGGTGCTGCCCGACGAGCTGGTGCTGAACGCGCCGGGGTGCCTGGCGCAGATGATTGCTGCCGCCAGCAAGCTGCCGGAAAAGAGCAACGTGCTCGCCGTGCAGGAGGTGCCAGCCGACCAGACCCATCAATACGGCATCTGCGGCGTCGGCAAGCGCGACGGCAAGATGTTCGAGGTCGACGGCATGGTCGAGAAGCCGGCCAAGGGCACCGCGCCGTCGAACTTCTCGATCACCGGGCGCTACATCCTGCAGCCGGAGATCTTCCAGATCCTCGCGACGCAGGAGCGCGGCGCCGGCGGCGAGATCCAGCTCACCGACGCGATGATCGGCCTGTCGAAGACGCAGAAATTCTACGGCGTGGACTTCGACGGCGAGCGGCATGATTGCGGCTCGAAGTCCGGCTTCCTGAGGGCCAACATCGCCTTCGCCATGGCGCGAGCCGACCTGCGCGATGGCCTGCGCGCGGACATGAAGCGCTATCTCGAAGGCAGGGGCTGAGGCCAAGCCGGCGCGAAATGCCGCGCCTTCGAGGCGGTTGGCGGCATCACGCCGCCAGCGAGGCCGCGGGTGACGGATGACGCACCGCTGCGCTGGCGCAGCGGTTACGGCCCGCGGCCTTGGCCATGTACAGGGCGCGGTCGGCGGCATTGAGCAGGCCGGTCCAGTCCGTGTCGCGCGACGGCGTGACGCTGGCGGCGCCGATGCTGATCGAGGTGGTGCACGCTTCTCCCGCCCACAGCTTGACCTTGCTGCGGATCGTCTCCGCGACGCGCAGCGCATCCGCTTCCGAGGTCCCCGGCAGCAGCACCGCGAACTCCTCGCCGCCATAACGCGCGGCGCAGTCGCCGGCGCGCCGCACCGAATCGGAGATGCACACGGCGATGCCGACCAGCACCTGATCGCCGGCCTGGTGCCCATGGGTGTCGTTGTAGCTCTTGAAGTGATCGGCATCGATCATCAGCAGCCCCAGCGGCGCGCCGGTGCGCTGCGCCCGCCGCCATTCGAGTTCGATGGTCTCGTCGAACTTGCGCCGATTCTTCAGGCCCGTCAGCGGATCCGTGGTCGCGAGCTGCTCCAGTCTGGATTCGACCTTCGCCCGGAGCTGGATCTCGCGCGCGGCGACCTGTGTCGCGGCCAGGACGAACACGATCAGCGCCAGCATCATCGCCCCGATCTCTGCAGCCTCGTTGCGCCAGTATGCATAGACGCTGTCCCACGACTTGCTGGCGATCACGACCAGCGGCTCATTGGCGTTGCGCCAGACCAGCAGCCGCGGCAGATCGTCCAGCGCGCCATAGCTGCTCGACCAGCCGGCCGGCTCGGTGAGCGCGCGGGTCACGGCCGGCGCCCGCGCCAGGTTGCGCCCGATCGCGCCGGAATCGAACGGCGCGCTGACGATGACGGTGCCGTCGCGCCGGAGCACGGTGATGTTGTCGCCTGCCCCGAGCGTGAGCCTTGCGAACAGGTCGCGGAAATAGCCGAGGCGGATCGAGCCGGCGACGACGCCGGCGAAGCGTCCGTCCGGCGTCGAGATGCGGCGGCTGAGAACGATGGAATATTGGCCATGATGCTGAGCGGGCCGCCCGACATAGAGCCCGGTGTCGGGCCGGTCGCGATGCACCTGGAAGAAATCGGCGTCGCTGCGGTCCTCCGGCAGCGGGTCGAGCGTCGACGACTCGAGCGACAGCCGCCCGCGGGCATCAAAGACTTGGATGGTGCCGAAATTCTTCGCGGTGGACGAACGGTCGAACAGGATCAATTGGCGGACGTGCTTGCTGACCTCGTGGATTTCGGGCAGCAACATGTTGCTGGCCACCGCCCGCAGCGAGAGATCGTAGAGCTCGACGGTGCGGCTGATGTCGGCGCCGATGCTGGCGGCCATGTTCTCCAGCGCTTGCCGGGCGCGGACTTCCTCGCTCCGGCGCAGGTCGATCATGACGCTGGCGCAGATGGCGGAGAAACCGATGATGGTCGAGATGGAGCAGGTGATCAGCGTGCGCGCCGAGAGCCGCCAAGGCTGCGTCGCCCGGCCCGTTCGGCGTGTCCAGCGCATCGGATCGTCCCGTCCCCCGTGGAGTCCCGTCCGTAGACTGACGGATAAAGCCGAAGTAACGCATGTTAGGTTAACGAGTCGTTGCGTTCGCCGCGCCTGTCGTCAAGGCGGCCGCACACGCGCTGGTACGATGGAGTCGAGACTTGCCGGACTATGATGCGCTTCGAGACTATCTCAAGCGGCAGACCCGCCCCGAGCTGGTGCTCAGCCTCGACGAGATCGAGGAGCTGATCGGCGACGGCCTGCCGCGCGCCGCGCAGCGCGCCTCGTGGTGGGACAGCCTGCGAAGTCCGCAGGAGAAGATGCCGCAGCGCGAGGCCTGCCTGGCGGCAGGCTATGTCGCGACCCGGCTGCCCGATGGCAAGGGCGTCCGCTTCCGCAAGCTGAAGCCGGAGCGCTGAGCTGCATCTGTGTCCGCGGCACTGGGGCTGTGTCCTGATTTTCCGGCGGTAGTGCTTCGCGCTCAACGTCGACGAGGCGATCGAGGTTTTGGAGAACGCCGGCTGGAAGAAGGGCGCGAGCGGCATTCGCGAGAAGGGCGGCAAGCCGCTCAAGCTCGTGGTCCAGATCTCCACCAACGTCCCGCGGCCGAAGAACCATGTCATCGTCACGTAGGCCTGCCAGAAGGCGGGCATCGAGCTCGAGCCGAAGTCGGTGGTGGCTCGGCGTTCTTCTCCAGCGACGTCGCCAATTCCGACACCTACACGCACGTCTACTGCGACATGGAGATGCTGATGATCAACGATGGCGTCGCCGGGTCCGCGCGTCAGCGGCATCCGCAAAGGTTTGTCGAGCCATTCCTCGGAATGGGACAATGACATCTGGCAGTTGCCGAACTGGTGTCGCGAGAGCTGAGCGCACATCGAGAGCGTTCATTCCGAAGCAGAACATTCCGGTGTGTGGCGACCGTCGCGAGCGACGTAGTTCCATTTTCCGGGATGTGACTCGCAGTCAATCTTTCCGCATCTGCGAAGTGCGACAATCGATCCGTTCTTTATTGCGGAATTGGCCCGGATTCTGCTTTGACAGTCGCTTCGAAGGCTGATCCAATTTTATGCAGTTCCCGATCGATCCAGGACGGGGACGCGTTTTTGGCATTCAGCACCACCTTTGGAGTCGATGGATGAACGAGCGTGACCTCCGTAGCCAGATCGCTGATGTCAAAGCAGGACGCCTGTCACGGCGCGAATTTGTGCAGCGGATGATTGCCGTGGGGCTGACCGCGCCGATGGCTGGCGCGATGCTCTCCTACTCAGGTGCCGCGGTCGCTGCTGATGCCATCCCCTACAAGCCGACCAAGGCCGGTGGCGGCGGTCCGCTCAAGCTGCTGCTCTGGCAGGCGCCGACGCTGCTCAATCCGCATTTCGCCATCGGCACCAAGGACCAGGAGGCCAGCCGCCTGTTCTACGAACCGCTGGCCGGATGGGACAAGGAGGGCAATCTGGTGCCGATTCTCGCGGCCGAGATTCCGAGCAAGGAGAATGGCGGTCTTGCCGCCGACGGCATGTCGGTGACCTGGAAGCTGAAGAAGGGCGTCAAATGGCACGACGGCAAGCCGTTCACCGCCGACGACGTCGTCTTCAACTGGGAATACGCCAACAACCCCGAGACCTCGGCGGTCTCGATCGGCAGCTACAAGAACGTCAAGTCGATCGAGAAGATCGACGATCTGACCGTGAAGCTGATCTTTCCGCAGCCGACGCCGTTCTGGGCCGATGCCTTCGTCGCCTCGTTCGGCTGCATCATCCCCAAGCATCACTTCGCGGATTATATCGGCGCGAAGTCGCGCGAGGCGCCGGCGAACCTGAAGCCGGTCGGTACCGGTCCCTACATGTTCGTGGACTTCAAGCCGGGCGACACCGTCGCCGGCAAGCGCTTTCCGGACTATCACGTGCCGACGCAGCCCTATTTCGACACGGTCGAGATCAAGGGCGGCGGCGACGCGGTCTCCGCTGCGCGCGCAGTGCTGCAGACCGGTGAATACGATTACGCCTACAATCTGCAGGTCGAGGACGAGATCCTGACCAAGCTCGAGGCGGGCGGCCAGGGCAAGACCGAGCTGACGCTGACCGGCAACATCGAGTATATCGGCCTCAACGTCACCGACCCCAATGTCGAGGTCGACGGCGAGCGCGCCAGCCTGAAGACCAAGCACCCGCTGTTCTCCGATCCCGAGGTGCGCAAGGCGATCAATCTCCTGATCGACCGTGCGTCGGTGCAGAAATTCATCTATGGACGCGCCGGCGTCGCGACGCCCAACTTTCTCAACAACCCCGAGCGCTTCCGCTCCAAGAACAATACTTTCGAGTTCTCGATCGAGAAGGCCAACCAGATCCTCGACGCCGCCGGCTGGAAGAAGGGCGCCTCCGGCATCCGCGAGAAGGACGGCAAGCCGCTCAAATTCGTGTTCCAGACCTCGATCAACGGCCCGCGCCAGAAGAACCAGGCGATCATCAAGCAGGCGTTCCAGAAGGCCGGCATCGAGGTCGAGCTGAAGTCGGTGGTCGCGTCGGTGTTCTTCTCCTCGGACGTCGCGAACCCCGACACCTACTCGCATTTCTACTGCGACATGCAGATGTATCAGACCACGATGCCGCAGGCGGATCCGCAGTTCTTCATGAACCAGTTCGTGTCCACCGAGGCCGCGACCAAGGAGAACAAGTGGCAGGGCCGCAACATCTGCCGCTGGCAGAACAAGGAGTATGACGAGACCTACATGCTGGCCCAGAGCGAGCTCGATCCGGTCAAGCGCGCCGCGCTGTTCATCAAGCTCAACGATCTCGTCGTGCGTGACAACTACGTCCTGCCGGAGATCAACCGGCTCAATGCGATCGGCGTGAAGAACGGCATGGTGCTGTACAAGAGCGGCTGGGACAACGATCTGGCGTTCATCGCCACCTGGTATCGGGCGAGCTGACGCGCGGCCAGCATGACCAGCCAGACATTGTAGGGGTGGAGCGATGGGAAACTATCTTCTCAGGCGCCTCATCGTCGCTGTGCCGAGCCTGCTCGGCATCAGTCTCATTCTGTTCGTGCTGCTCGCGCTGGCACCGGGCGATCCATTCGGCGAGCTCGCGAGCAACCCGAACGTGCCGCCCGAGGTGCGCGAGGCGCTGCGCATCAAGTTCGGGATGAACGATCCCGTGCTGTTGCGCTATGTCCACTGGCTGGTCGCCATGTTCCAGGGCGACTGGGGCTTCTCCTTCGCCAGCCGCGTCAACGTCGACACGCTGATCCTGCAGCGGATACCGACCACGCTCTACGTGGTCGGCACCGCGCAGATCCTGGCGCTGGCGGTGGCGCTGCCGGTGGGCGTGCTCGCGGCGCGGCGGCCGTATTCGATCTTCGACCAGATCGCCAACACCTTCGCCTTCATCGGCTTCTCGCTGCCGACCTTCTTCACCGGCCTGTTGCTGATCCTGATCTTCAGCGTCAATCTCGGCTGGCTGCCGTTCGTCTATCGCGCCGACCTGCAGGCGACCGGCTGGCAATGGTGGTGGGAGAGCATCAAGCAGGCGATCATGCCGGTCATGGTGCTCGGCCTCTACCAGGCGGCGTCCTATACGCGCTATGTCCGTTCCGCCGTGCTCGACGTCATCAAGCTCGACTACGTCACGACCGCGCGTTCCAAGGGCCTCGACGAGCGCAAGGTGATCGTCAAGCACGTCGTGCGCAATGCGCTGATCCCGGTGGTGACGCTGGTCGCGCTGCAGATGCCGACGGTGTTCGGCGGCGCCATCGTCACCGAGCAGATCTTCCGCATTCCCGGCATCGGCTCGCTCCTGATCAGCGCGATCCTCGCCAACGATACGCCGGTCATCATGGCGGTGACCTTCGTGTTCGCCTGCCTCGTCGTCCTCTTCAACCTCATCGCAGACATTCTGTATGGCTGGCTTGACCCACGCATCTCCTTCCGTTGAGACGGTGCCGGTCGTCGCATCGCCCAAACGGCGTTTCTCGCCGGGCCGCGACGCGCTCCGCCGCTTCCTCCGTCACCGCCTCGCGGCGGCCAGCATCGTCGTGCTGCTGCTGCTCGCGCTCTCGATCCTGCTCGGCCCGTGGCTGTGGCGGATTCCGATCAACGAGATCGACTTCACGGCACGCCTCGCGCCGCCGTCCTGGGAGCACCCGTTCGGCACGGACGATCTCGGCCAGGATCTGCTGGCGCGCATGATCTATGGCGGCCGCATCTCGCTTGCGGTCGGCTTTGCCGCGATGGGCGTGGCGCTGTTCGTCGGCATTCTCGTCGGTGCGATCGCCGGCTCGGCCAAGGGACCGGTGGATGCCGCGCTGATGTGGCTGACCGATCTGTTTCTGTCGCTGCCGCAACTGCCGCTGCTGCTCCTGATCATCTATTTGTTCCGCGATTTCCTCAAGGGCTGGCTCGGCCCGGAAGGCGGCGTGTTCGTGCTCATCGTGCTCGTGATCGGCGGCTTTCGCTGGATGCATGTGGCGCGTCTGGTCCGCGCCCAGTTCCTGTCGCTGCGCGAGAAGGAATTCGTCGAGGCGGCGCGCGCGCTCGGCGCCTCCAACACCCGTCTCGTCGTTCGCCACATCCTGCCGAACGCGCTGGGGCCGGTGATCGTCGCCGGCACCATCGACGTCGCGGCCGCGATCATCGCGGAATCGACGTTGTCGTTCCTCGGTCTCGGCTTCCCGCCGGACATTCCGACCTGGGGCCGGCTGCTGTTCGACGCCAAGGACTATCTCGACATCGCGCCGCATTGGGCGCTGTTCGCCGGCGGCGCGATCTTCCTCACGGTCATCGCGATCAACTTCATCGGCGATGGCCTGCGCGATGCGCTCGATCCGCGGAAGGTGATGTGATGGACGCGCGCGTAGCTCCGCTGCTCGAGATCAAGGGGCTGAAGACCTATTTCAACACCGACGAGGGCGAGGTCCAGGCCGTCGACGGCGTCGACATCTCGATCGGCAGCGGCGAGACCCTGTGCGTGGTCGGCGAGTCCGGCTCCGGCAAGACCGTCACCGCGATGTCGGTGCTGAAGCTGATCGCGATGCCGCCCGGCCGCATCGCCGGCGGCCAGATCCTGTGGCAGGGCCGCGACCTGGTGCCGCTCGGCTCGTCCGAGATGAACAAGATCCGCGCCAGCGAGATCGCGATCGTGTTCCAGGAGCCGATGACCTCGCTCAACCCGGTCTACACCGTCGGCGATCAGATCGCCGAGGTGATCCGGCTGCATCAGGGCCTGTCCAACAAGGCGGCGATGGATCGGGCGGCCGAGATGCTGGCGCTGGTGCAGATCCCCAATCCGAAAGCCCGCGTGCACGACTATCCGCATCATTTCTCCGGCGGCATGCGCCAGCGCGTGATGATCGCGATGGCGCTGTCATGCAATCCCAAGCTCCTGATCGCCGACGAGCCGACGACGGCGCTCGACGTCACGATCCAGGCGCAGATCCTCGATCTGCTGCTCGACATGAAGGAGCGGCTCGGCATGTCGATCATGCTGATCACCCACGCGATGGGCGTCGTGGCCGAGGTCGCGCAGCGTGTCGTGGTGATGTATGCCGGGCGGGTCGCGGAGGAGGCGCCGGTCGAGCGGCTGTTTGCCAATCCGCGCCATCCCTATACGCAGGGCCTGATCCGCTCGATCCCGCGGATCGATCTCGACGCGGTCAGGAAGAGCCGGCTGGAAAGCATCCCCGGCAGCGTGCCGAAGCTGGTCAATCCGCCGGAGGGCTGCCGCTTCGCCTCTCGCTGCCGCTTCGCCATTCCCGATTGCAGGACCGCGCAGCCTCTGCTGCGCGAGATCGAGCCCGGCCACAAGGTGGCGTGCATCCGCGCCGAAGAGACGTTGCTGTGATGACCGAAGCTGCCATTGCCACCCCCGTCGTACCCGCGCCGCTGCTCAGCGTACGCAACCTGACCAAGGCGTTCCCGATCCGGGGCGGGCTCTTGAAGCGCCAGATCGGCAGCGTGCGGGCCGTGGACGGCGTCAACTTCGACATCGAGCCGAGCGAGACCTTCGGCCTCGTCGGCGAGTCCGGCTGCGGCAAATCGACCACCGGGCGCTGCGTCCTCCGGCTGATCGAGCCGAGCTCGGGCGAACTGAATTTCGAGGGCAAGGACGTCATCGCGCTGTCCGGCGAAAGCCTGCGCGCGCTTCGCCGCGACATCCAGATCATCTTCCAGGACCCCTATGCCTCGCTCAACCCGCGCATGACCATCGGCGCCATCATCGGCGAGGCGCTGACCATCCATGGGCTGGCGACCTCACGCCAGCAATACGAGGCGCGCATCGTTCATCTCCTGGAGACCGTCGGCCTGCAGGCCGACCACATGACGCGCTATCCGCACGAGTTCTCGGGCGGCCAGCGCCAGCGCATCGGCATCGCGCGGGCGATCGCGGTCGAGCCCAAGCTGATCATCTGCGACGAGCCGGTGTCGGCGCTCGATGTGTCGATCCAGGCCCAGGTCATCAACCTGCTCGAGGATCTGCAGCAGAAGTTCGGCATCGCCTATCTGTTCGTCGCCCACGACCTCTCGGTCGTCGAGCACATCAGCCGCCGCGTCGCGGTGATGTATCTTGGCCGCATCGTCGAGACCGCGCCGTCACGCCAGCTCTATTCGACACCGAAACATCCCTACACCGAGGCGCTGCTGTCGGCGGTGCCGATCCCGGATCCGAGTGTCAAGCGCAAGCGCGTGCGGCTCAAGGGCGAGGTGCCGAGCCCGATCAATCCACCATCGGGCTGTCACTTTCATACCCGCTGCCCGATCGCCAAGGACGTCTGCAGCAAGGAAGTGCCGCCATTGAAGGCAAGCGCCGAGGGGCATCTCGTCGCCTGCCATTTCCGTTGAGGCGGAGATCGGCGCGCTACGCCGCCTGACGGTCCGAGACCAGCGCCGTCAGCCGCGCCGATTGCTCCGGGGTCAGTGCGAACTGGACCAACGCGGTGCGGTCGCCGACGCGGGTCACGGTCCCCGGCAGAGCGGACACCATGCCGGTGATGGCAAGCGTCACCGACGTGTTCATCGTCAGACGAACCGGAACGGCTTCGAGCAGGGCGCCGCCGAGCGAGAGGTTGCGCACGGTGACAGGGATCGCTTCGCCGTTCACCTGCAGCGTGCCCGGGCGGTTGATGTTGAGCCGCGTCGACAGCCGGCGATCGACGTCGGCAGTCGACGTCCGGATCACCCGCACCAGTTCGGTGCGCAGCCGCTGCACCTTGTCGGCGACAACAGTCGAGCCGTCGCGGATGTCGGTCGAGCGCCGGCCGGCCTCGCTGGCTTCGCGAGAGACCTCGGCGATCTGGCTGGCGACCTCGCGCGCGGCGGCGGACGTCTCCTCGACCGTGCGCGAAATCTCGATGGTCACGCTGTTCTGCGCCTGGATCGCATCGGCAATGCCGGAAGATACGGCTTCGACGTTGCGGATGACTTCGCCGATCGCCCCGATCGAGGTGACCGAGGCGCGGGTCGAGTCCTGAATCTCGGCAATCTGCTGCGCGATCTCGCTGGTCGCCTTGGCGGTCTGCTCGGCGAGCGATTTCACCTCGGAGGCGACGACCGCAAAGCCGCGGCCTGCATCGCCGGCCCGGGCGGCCTCGATGGTGGCGTTCAGCGCCAGCAGGTTGGTCTGGCCGGCAATCTCGCTGATCAGGCTGGTCACGGCGCCGACCTTGTCGGCGGCTTCCGACAGCTTCGCGATGGTGGCCTGGGCGTCGGACGAGGCGGCAACGGCCTTGCGCGTGAGCTCGCGCGACGAGCTGACCTGGCTGGAGATCTGCGAGATCGAGGCGGCGAGCTGGGCCGACGCCTTGGCGACCGTCTGGGTGGTGGCGAGGGCCTGCTCGGCCGCCGCCGCAACGCTGCTCGAGTTGCGCTCCAGCGTCAGCGCACTGTCGGTCATCGACTTGGCATTGTCGGCCATGTGGCCGGTTCCCTGCGCGACCTCGCCGACCGCGCTGCTGGCGGCCTGCTCGACGGCTTCGGCCATCTCCTGCAGCGCCTTGGTCTTGATGCGCTCTGCGACCTGCCGCTGCTCGTCTTCGAGCATCGCGGTCTGCCGCGCCTTCTCCTCGGTCTTCTGCCTGAACTGCTCGATCGAGCGCGCCATGTCGCCGAGCTCGTCGCTGCGGTTCTGGCCCGGCAGTTTGATGTCGAAGTTTCCATTGCCGAGCTCGGTCAGCGCGCCGCTCATCGCGGCCAGCGCCGACGACATCCGCCGCGCGATGATCAGCGTGATCGATCCGATGATCAGCATCACCAGCATGGCGGCAATGAACACGCTGCGCTTGCTCTCCCACATCTGGGCTTCGAGATCGTCGACATAGACGCCGGTGCCGATGATCCAGCCCCAGGGCTCGAAGCCGGCGACATAGGACATCTTCGGCTGTGGCGCATCCTTGCCGGGCTTCGGCCACATGTAGTCGACGACGCCGGCGCCCTGGCGCTTGACGACGTCGACCATTTCGACGAACAGCCGCTTTCCGGTCGGGTCCTTGTTGTCAGCGAGGTTCTGACCATTCAGCTCCGGCTTGATCGGATGCATGACCATCTTCGGACCCATGTCGTTGATCCAGAAGTAGTCACCGCTGCCGTAGCGCAGCTTGCCGATCCGCTCGGCCGCCTTCTTCTGCGCGACCTCGGGCGCCACCTTGTCGCGCGCGATCGCATCATATTCCTCGCGGGCGATGCTGACTGCCGTCTGCGCCAGATGGCTCAGCTCGCTCTGCCGCTGATCCTTGAGAGCGGTCTCGAGGTTCTGGCTCTGCGTTGCGGCGAGCCCCACCAGTCCACAGAACGACAGGCCGATGATCGCGTAGATGCGGAAGGCGAGAGAGAAACGCGGCTGAGCCATGGGGCGGTCCGGGCAAATGAGGGAGCTAGATGCGAGTGATTTTAAGGATTCGCAGTTGATGCCCGGTTAAGTGTGGATGGTAACCAATTGCCGCACTCGCGAGGCGTTCCCGTAGTAGTACGGGCGCCGTCTTGTGAGTGAGTTGAGTAGTTGCGTAGTTCTGGGTCAGGACATGTCGGGCCTGATCAGCTCGGTCGCGGTTTCATCCTTCAGTCGTGCGACCAGATCGGCGCGGCGGGTGAGCACTGCGCGCTGGTTGATATAGCCCTTGTCAGTGATCTCGCCGGCATCGAGCAAGGGCGGCTCCGCCATCAACAGCGCACGGGTCGCATAGCGCGACGAGCCGACCGCCTCGGTGCGAAGCCTGGCCAATCCTCGCGCGATGGCGGTGCGCACCGACGGATGCGCCAGAACGTCGCCGGCCGGGACGGCCTCGGTCATCCCGGCAGCGCCGCGGCACGCTGCGATGTTGGGCACGATGAGAAAGTGCACCTCGTCGGTGCCGTGGCCGGCGATCACGATGTCCTGCGCCAACGGCGCCAGCGCCGCGATGCCGGCGACGCGCAGCGCGCCGACGTTCACCCATGTCCCGGAGCTGAGCTTGAAATCCTCGGTGATGCGGCCGTCGAAGAACAGGCCGCGCTCCGGATGCTCGGGATCTGCAAGCTTCACGGCGTCGCCGATCTTGTAGAAGCCCTCCTCGTCGAAAGCCGCGGCCGTGAGCTCGGGCGCCTTCCAATAGCCCGGCATCACGTTCGGCCCGCGCACGCGGACCTCGAGCTTCTCGCCGGTCGGCACCAGCTTGAGCTCTGTGCCGGGGATGGGCACGCCGATGTTGCCGGCGCGCTCGGCGAAGAAGTGGCAGTCGGTCGCGAGCGGCGATGTCTCGGTGGCGCCCCACGCCGACACCAGCGGTGCAGGGCGGCCGATCGTGGCCCGGCTCATCTCGTTGAGCGCATCCCACAGATTTTGCGGCAAGGCCGCGGCCGCATAGAGGATGCACCTGACGCCGGAGAAAAATCTGCGGCGCAGATCGTCGTCGGACCTGAGTGCCGCGACCAGCATGTCGAAGCCGCGCGGCACGTTGAAATAGATCGTCGGCACCAGGCTGCGCAGATTGGCGAGCGACGTCTCGAACAGGCCCGGCGCAGGCTTGCCGCCGTCGATGTAGATCGATCCGCCGTGGCTCAGCACCAGGTTGAAATTGTGGTTGGCGCCGAAGGTGTGACTCCATGGCAGCCAGTCGACGATGACGGGGCCGCCCTCGACCTCGCGCAGGAACGTCCACAACTGCGCCTTGGCCTGCTGGCTCATGGTCAGCATCCGGTGCGTGTTGATCACCGCTTTCGGCTGCCCGGTCGAGCCGGAGGTGAACAGCAGCTTGGCCACCGTGTCCGGCGTGACCGCGGCGAAGGCGCGGTCGACCTCCGGCCCGGGCTTTGTCGCGAGCAGGGCCTGCAGCGACAGCGCGCTCGTTGCATCGCCGTCGCCGGCGATGACCGTCGCCCGATGCAGGCCGTCGACGGCGGCGAGCGCGCGCGCGAACGGCTCGCGCTGGGCGACGAAGATGGCGCCGGGATCGAGCAGACGGATCATCGCACGCAGCTTCTCGTGGTCCGTCGACATCAGCGAATAGGCCGGGGAGATCGCGCAGACGGGGATGCCGACGTGCTGCGCGGCGAGCGCCAGCACGGCATGGGCGATGCTGTTGTCGGAGAGGATCGCCAGCGGACGCTCGGGACCGAGGCCCTGCGCGAGCATCCAGGCCGCGGCGGCGCGGACCTGCATCAATGTTTCGCCGTAGGTGAGCCAGGTCCAGTTGTCGCCACGACGTTCGGCCAGGAACGTGCGATCCGGGAAATGGCGGCCCCAATGCTCCAGCCATTCGCCGGTGCAGCGCGCGGCCGGCTGCAGCGGCATGCGCGAGCGCAGGATGATCGCGCCGTCGTTGCGCCTGACAGCCTCGATCGACGGCTTGGCGAACATCGCAGGCTCGGAGGCGCGGCGTTCTGCATCAGCCATGGCGTGTCTCCGGGATGCGGGAGGTGATCGCTGAAGCTGCAGTGCGGGAGGAACACGCAGCGCGGCGGGCGCCGCGATCGGGTGCAATGCGCTGCCGCATTGCGGTTGCAGTGCAGGCAACCGTCGCCATCGATGACGGCATGCGTTTCCCTCCCATGTTGTATTCGTTGACCGCGAGACTAACAGAATGGTTGTACTTTGCAATTATTGTGGATGTGACCGATTGGAGCGGCTTGCCCCTGCGACGGCATCGGTCTAGGCAGGGATGCCTCATGTCAGCGAGCCAGCATGCCGAAGAGCGCGAGCACCGGAGCGCAGCGAGACGCAACCAGCCAGGATTCCGGGATCGGTCTCGGTGAGCTCGAGAACCATCTCGGCTATTTCGTCCGCCGCCTGCAGCACTGGATTTTCCGCGACGTCAACGCCGCGCTCGCGACGATCGACCTCGACGTCATCCTCTATTCGATCCTGGAGACGATCGCGGCCAATCCCGGCGCCGCGCAGATCGCGATCGCCGGCGCGCTGGGCATCGAGCGCGCGCGCATGGTCGCGCTGCTCGACGACCTGCAGCAGGCCGGCCTGATCGTGCGCGAGCGCTCCGAGCACGACCGCAGGGCCCATGCGCTCGGCCTGACGCCGCGTGGCCGCCTGATGCTCAAGAAGGCCAATGCACTGGTCGCCGCGCACGAGAAGCGGGTGGCACGCCGGCTCGGGGGCGACAATTATCGCCGCGCGCTCACGGCGCTGTCGCAGTTCGAGACGGACTAGGCTCGTCGCGAACGGGCCATGTCGCGAGCCTTCTGCCCCGCAAGCACGCATCGGTCATCACTCACACGGCACCCTTTACGCGGTACCGCGGTAAATCTACCTCAAACGAAGCAAAATGAAAGATGCATCCTGAGGCTGTTGCCGTCCTGGATGCATTGCAGCCTCAGCTCGCCGCTTCCAGCCGCTCTTCCGTGAGAAGCCGCATCGCGGCGTCGGCGTCCATCGGCTCGCCGAAGGCGTAGCCCTGGGCGTATTCGCAGCCGAGCTGATAGAGCTCGACGGCATCGGAGTCGGTCTCCGCGCCTTCCGCCACCACGTCCATGCCGAGGTCGTGCGCCAGCGCGATGATCGATTTGAGGATGACGGGACGGGTGCCGCGCGCGGTGGTGCGCACGAACGACTGGTCGATCTTCAAGGTGTCGAACGGGAAGCGCTGCAGATAGGCCAGCGAGGAATGGCCGGTGCCGAAATCGTCGATCGACAGGCCGACGCCGAGCTCGCGGATGCGCGCCAGCATCTGCGCGGCGTGCTCGGGGTTTTCCATCACTAGCGATTCCGTCAGCTCGATCTTGAGCGAGCCGCGCGCCACCGAAGAGCGCGCCAGCACCGAGCGGATGTCGTGGATCAGGTCGTGGCGCAGGAGCTGGCGGGAGGAGACGTTGACGCTGGCGAAGATCGGCTCGCGCAGCCGTGTCGCGCGCTGCCACACCGAGAGCTGCCGCGCCGTCTGGTCGAGCACGAAGGTGCCGAGATCGACGATCAGGCCGATCTCTTCCGCGATGGTGATGAACTCGATCGGCGACATCCGGCCGAGCTTCGGATGGTCCCAGCGTGCCAACGCCTCGAAGCCGGCGATCGAGCGATCCTCCAGCCGCACGATCGGCTGGTACAGGATGGTGATCTCCTGGCGCTCGATCGAGCGGCGCAGCTCGCTCTCCAGGGTCAGGCGGTCGTTCTTGCGCGCGCGCATCGCCGGCTTGTAGACGTCGATGCGGTCGCCGCCGATGCGCTTGGAATGATACATCGCAAGCTCGGCATCCTTGATGATGTCCTCCGACAGTTGCGTCTGCGGATCGGACAAAGCGAGGCCGATCGAGGCGGTCAGGAAGATCTCGCGCTCGTTGAAGGCGATCGGCGCGCGGATGGTCTTGCGGATGGTCTCGGCGAAAGCGGTGATGCGGGCGGGGTCCTGCTCGGACAGCAGGATCAGGCCGAACTGATCGCCGGCCAGCCGCGCCAGCGTGTCCTGGGGTTTGAGGATGCGCGACAGCCGCCGCGCCAGGGTCAGCAGGATGGAATCGCCGACCGCGATGCCGACGGAGTCGTTGACCTGCTTGAAGCGGTCGAGATCGATCACCATCAGGGTCGGCCGCATGGCCGGCATCGACTTGGCGAAATTGGCGACGGCGGCAAGACGGTCGATGAACAGCTTGCGGTTGGGCAGGCCGGTCAGATTGTCGTGCACGCTGTCGTGGAGCAGGCGCTCCTCGGCATTCTTGAACTCGGTCACGTCCGTCAAGGTGCCGACCACGCGCGAGACCTCGCCGTCGGAGCCGACCACGGGGCGCGCCTTCAGTGCGAACCACATGAAATGGCCATCGGGCGTGCGCAGCCGGAAGTCCTGCACCAGGCGGCCGCGGCGCTGGTCGAGGACACTGTCGAGCGCGGCGCGGAAGCGGTCCTGATCGAGCGGATGCAGCACCTCGAGCCATTTCGCGGCCGGGCCTTCGAGCGTGCCGCGCTTGAGGCCGAGCAGGCTCTCGGTCTCCGGGCTGGTGAACACCTTGTCGGCGGAGACGTCCCAGTCCCAGATCAGGTCGCCGGAGCCGGCGAGCGCCAGCGCGCGGCGCTCGACGTCGGAGACGATGCCGGTGGTGGCGCCGCCGCCGGCGAAGGCGTGCTGCATCACCGTAAAGCCGATCAGCATCACGATCAGCACGAGGCCGCCGAGCAGCGCCGGGCCGACGATGTCGTTGGTGACCTGGCCCGCGACCGTCATGCCGGCGGCGGCGACCCACACCGTGAGCAGGAACCAGGTCGGGATCAGCAGCACCGCGCGGTCGAAGCCGTGGCTGGAGAGATAGACGATCAGCGCAAAGCCCAGCACGGCGATCAAGAGCAACGACATGCGCGCGATGCCCGAGGCCACCGCCGGGTCGAACAGCGCCACCGCGACCAGCGAGCCCAGGAAGAACAGCCAGCCCAGCGTGATGTGCGAGTAGCGAACGTGCCAGCGCGACAAATTGAGATAGGCGAACAGGAACACCAGCAGGGTCGCGGCGAGGATCGCCTCGCCCGCCGCGCGCCAGACGCGCTCGGCATTGTTCGACATGTCCAGGACCTTGCCCCAGAAGCCGAAATCGACGCCGATATAGACCAGCACCGCCCAGGCCAGCGCCGCGGCCGCCGGAAACATGATACTGCCCTTGACCACGAACAGGATCGTGAGAACGAGGGCGAGAAGACCGGAGATGCCGATCACGATGCCCTGGTACAGCGTGAACGAGTTGACCTTGTCCTTGTAGGCCTCGGGCTCCCACAGATAGAGCTGCGGCAGCTTGTCCGTGCGCAGCTCGGCCACGAAGGTGACGACCGAGCCCGGATCGAGGGTGACGCGGAAGACGTCGGCGGTCGGACTCTCCTGCCGCTCCGGCAGGTCGCCGACCGAGGGCGTGATGGTGGCGATGCGCGACAGGCCGAGATCGGGCCACAACACGCCGGAGCCGACCACGCGGTAGTGCGGTGCCACGATCAGGCGGTCGAGCTGGTCGTCGGTGTTGTTGGCCAGTGCGAACACGATCCAGTTCTGGCCGCCCTCGCGCGCCCGCACCTCGATGCGGCGGACGATGCCGTCGGTGCCGGGCGCGGTCGAGACCTGGATGCGGTCGTTCTCGCTGCGCTGATGATCGAGGATGCCCGTGAGGTCGATCGCAGGCGCGTCGCTGCGAACGCTGACGGCGTCAACGGCCTGAGCGGGGGCAGCGGCACCACACATCACGAGGCCCAGCGCCGCCAACGACGCGAGGCACCTGATCAGACGCAATGTCAAATCTCCGCGTTCGACACCAATCCAAAGCGAAACAAGCCAAATCGAAAGAGGTCGTCGCCGGGCTAATTGGAGCCGTTCCAGGCACGGTTCAGCTGTGCGCGATCATTGGCACGAAAGCGAGGAGAATCAAAGAGTTTCCAAACACGCTGTGTTTAGACTGCGCCTAGATTTCCAACACAATTTTGCCAATATGTTGGCTCGTCTCCATGCGTGCATGCGCTTTGGCTGCATCTGCGAGGGGAAAGGTCGAGTCCATCAATGGCTTGATGCGGCCCTCGCGCAGGAACGGCATCACCTTGGCCTCGATCGCCGCCACCATCGCCGCCTTGTCGGCGTTGCTGCGCGGGCGCAGCGTAGATCCGGTATGGGTCAGGCGCTTCACCATCAGCTTGACGAAATTGACTGACGCCTTGGGGCTGGCGAGGAAGGCGATCTGGACGATGCGGCCATCGGTGGCCGCGGCGTCGTAGTTGCGCTCGATGTAGTCGCCGCCGACCATGTCGAGGATGACGTTGGCGCCCTTGCCGCCGGTCGCTTCCTTGACCGCGGCGACGAAATCCTCCGTCTTGTAGTTGATGGCGCGGTCGGCGCCGAGCTTCACGCAGGCGTCGGCCTTGTCCTGCGAGCCGACGGTGACCAGCACCTTGGCGCCGAATGCCTTGCCGAGCTGGATCGCCATGGTGCCGATGCCGGAGGAGCCGCCATGCACCAGCAGGGTCTCGCCAGCCTTCAGGCCGCCGCGCTCGAACACGTTGTGCCAGACCGTCATCAGGGTCTCGGGCAGGGCGCCGGCTTCCAGGAGGGACAGCGCCGGCGGCACCGCCATCGCCTGCGCATCTTGTGCGATGCAGTATTGCGCATAGCCGCCGCCGGCCACCAGGGACATCACGGTGTCGCCGAGCTTGTGCCGGACGGCGCCCTCGCCGAGCGCCACGACCTCCCCGGCCACTTCCAGCCCCGGCAGGTCGCTGGCGCCGGGCGGCGGCGGATAGCTGCCGGAGCGCTGGGCGACGTCGGGACGGTTAACGCCGGCGGCCTTCACCTTGATCAGGATCTCGCCGGGGCCGGGCTTGGGCACGGGCCGGGTTTCCGGCTTGAGCACCTCGGGTCCGCCCGGCTGGCTGATGGCGACCACGGTCATTTGCGCGGGCAGCTGTTCCATGAGAAATCCTTCGGCGAGGGCTGAAAGCGGGTGCTGCCGCGTGCTTAAGCCAGCCGGGGCATGGCTGGCAACCGGGAGGAGGGTGAGATGGCGAACGAGGACGACGATCGGCCCCGCAAGGCCGTTTCGCACGAGATCGGGCAGGATCTGTCGATGCTGTCGGTCGAGGAGCTGACCAGCCGGGTGGCGCTGCTCCGGGCCGAGATCGAGCGCATCGAGCAGGCGGTGGCGAAAAAGCGCGCCTCGCGTGATGCCGCCGCCAGCATCTTCAAGTCGTGAACCTCGCAGCCGTAGAAACGCGGTCGGCCAGTGGCCGACATGGCTAACGAAGATTGAAAAATTTTCGCCATTTACGGTTGATTAAGCTTTCGCGTTTACAACCGGAACCGTCCTCGTTTGGACACCGAGTGGCTCCTGTCCACTCTGTTTGACGCCTCCCTGTTATCAACTTCAAAGCCGCCGGAAACGGCGGCTCTTTTTTTGCGCCCGCGCCGAGCCGGGCGAACCGGGCGGTCGCCCGTGGCGCGCTCCCCCATGCGCAGGCGGCGATCGTGGAACGAACGTCGTGCCGGCTCATTGCGCCCGTGCCGGTCTTCGGTCGCCAGCAGGTCAGGCGCGAAAATCCTGTGCGCCGCGGCAGGCGTGACGATCCTCGTTTCGACGACTGCAAACTATTGCCGTGATCATGGTTGCTAGTTGAGCTGATCGTGCGACTCGGCCGCGATCGGCCGTGTTGCAGTCGCAAATGGTACGAGGGCACGGCATGGCCCACGCCGTGGAAACCATAAAAGGCGTTGCTGCTGGACTCTCGAAACCGGCCGCGCAATGATTTGTTCATCATACCGGCGACGTTGCCGGGTTGCGTAAACAGTCGCGTTTAAGAGGCGTTAACCATGTCGGACCGTTTGCTGGGCGATGGCGCTCTGGTTCAGTTCAACGAGCGGCTCACCAATTCTGCTGCATTCGGCGCGCTGTTCCGGGAAGGCATGGATCTGGTCGAGGAGACCGCCGCCTATCTCGATGGCGACGGCCGCAACGAGGCCAAGGCGCTCGACCGCGCCGTCAGCCTGACCTACGCGACCGAGAGCATGCGTCTCACCACCCGCCTGATGCAACTGGCGTCCTGGCTGCTCCTGCACCGCGCGGTGAAGGAGGGCGAGATGACCCTGAGCCAGGCCAACCGCGAGAAGACCAAGGTCAAGCTCACCGCCGCAGATCCCGGGCCGGATGATCTGCTGGAGAAGCTGCCGCAGCAGCTGCAGAGCCTGATCTCGCGCTCGATGAGCCTGCAGGTGCGGGTCCGCCGGCTCGACTCGACCATTCATTCCCCGCCGCCGGACCAGAGCGCGATCGGCAATCCGCTGGTGCCGCATCTCAACCGGCTGAAGGCCGCGTTCGAGCAGTAGGCCCCGGCATCGGGCGGCCCCCGCCGGGGCCGCTCCCCCAGCCGAAGGTCTCGTTGCGACCAGCTCAGAAACAAAAACGCCCCCGTTTCCGGGGGCGTTTTGCTGTGAGCTCTCGATCAGGCGCAGGCCAGGAAGGCCGGTGCCGAGGGCAAGAAGGCATCAATCCTTCTTGAGGAAGCCCTGGAACTTCTTCTGGAAGCGCGAGACACGGCCGCCGCGATCCATGATCTGCTGGGTGCCGCCGGTCCAGGCCGGGTGCGACTTGGGGTCGATGTCGAGGTTGAGCTTGTCGCCCTCTTTGCCCCAGGTCGAGCGGGTCTGGTACTCGGTGCCATCGGTCATCACGACCGTAATCGTATGATAATTCGGGTGAATGTCGGCTTTCATGGCTGATCCTACGGCACGATGCGAAGACATGATGCGACGCGGCCGCGCCTGATCCTGTCGTCACTGAAGGGGGACAATTGGCGCGCTCTATAGCCCAAGGTTCTGCCCAAAACAAGCCAAGGTCGCGGATGAACACCTTGGTACGTTTCCGGATTTGCCAAGCCCGGCCCGGCGGGCCTATCAGGACGGCAGATCGGTATTTGGAAGAATTCTCAGGTGGCCCATGAGCGCAGTGGAACGGCTTGACGAGCGGCAGGGCGCTGCCCCAGGGCAGGATCCGGTTGGAGATGCCGTTGCGGCCGTCGAGGCATTGGCCGAGCCGGCAAGCCCTGTGCGGCGCTCGAAGCTGCGCCCGCTGCTGGCGCTGTCTCCCTATGTCCTGCGCTATCGCGGCCGCGCCCTGCTGGCGCTGATCGCGCTCACGGTCGCGGCCCTGACCACGCTTCTGGTGCCGATCGCGGTCCGCCGCATGATCGATTTCGGCTTCACGCCGAAAGGCATCGAGCTGATCAACAGCTATTTCAGCGTCATGATCGCCGTCGTGGCGGTGCTCGCGCTGGCAAGCGCGGCCCGCTACTACCTCGTCATGACGATCGGCGAGCGCATCGTCGCCGATCTCCGGCGCGACGTGTTCGCGCATCTGATGTCGCTGTCGCCGTCCTTCTTCGATTCCGCGCGCTCCGGCGAGCTGGTGTCGCGGCTCACCGCCGACACCACCCAGATCAAATCGGCGGCGGGCGCCTCCGTGTCCATCGCGCTGCGCAATCTGCTGCTGTTCATCGGCGCCACCGCGATGATGGTGATCACGAGCCCGAAGCTGTCCGGCTTCGTGCTGCTGGCGATCCCGCTGATCGTGCTGCCGCTGGTGGCGTTCGGGCGCTGGGTCCGGCGGCTGTCGCGCAACGCCCAGGACACGCTCGCCGACGCCTCGGCCTATGCGTCCGAGCTGATCGGCTCGATCAGGACGGTGCAGGCCTATACCAGCGAGAGGCTCGCGGCGGCGCGTTTCGGCGGCGAGGTCGAGCAGGCCTACGAGGCGGCGCGGGTCTCGACCCAGGCGCGCGGCGTGCTCACCGCGATCATCATCTTCATCGTGTTCTCCAGCGTCGTCGCGATCCTCTGGGTCGGCTCCCACGACGTGCTGACCGGTGCGATCAGCGCCGGCCGGCTCGGTCAGTTCGTGCTCTACGCGGCCTTCGCCGCCGCCGGGCTCGGCCAGCTCTCGGAGGTCTGGGGCGAAGTGTCGGCGGCGTCCGGCGCCGCCGAGCGGCTGTTCGAGCTGTTGCACGTGCAGCCGGAAATCACGGCGCCGGCGCAGCCGCGCCCGATGCCGGAGCCGGCGCGTGGCGACCTCGGCTTCGAGCGGGTCAGCTTCGCCTATCCGGGTCGCCCCGATGTCCGCGTCCTCGATGACGTTTCGTTTGCGATCCGCGCCGGTGAGAAGGTCGCGATCGTCGGCCCCTCCGGCGCCGGCAAGAGCACGCTGTTCCATCTTCTGCTGCGCTTCTACGATCCCGCCTCCGGCTCGATCTCGTTCGACGGTGTGCCGGTGCGCGCGGCCGACCCGCGCAGGATGCGCGAGCGCATCGCGCTGGTGCCGCAGGAATCCGTGGTGTTCGCCGCCAGTGCGCGCGAGAACATCCGCTTCGGCCGGCCGGAGGCGACCGACGCCGAGGTCGAGCGCGCCGCCGATCTCGCTCATGCCAGCGAATTCATCCGCCGCTTGCCGGACGGCTTCGACACCTCGCTCGGCGAGCGCGGCGTCACGCTCTCGGGCGGCCAGCGCCAGCGCATCGCCATCGCGCGCGCCATCCTGCGCGATGCGCCGCTGCTGCTGCTCGACGAGGCGACCTCGGCGCTCGACGCCGAGAGCGAGACGCTGGTGCAGACCGCGCTCGAGGGGCTGATGAAGGACCGTACCACGCTGGTGATCGCGCATCGCCTCGCGACGGTGCTGTCCTGCGACCGCATCCTGGTCATGGATCGCGGCCGCATCGTCGAGCAGGGCACCCACACGTCGCTGGTTGCGGCCAACGGCCTCTATGCGCGGCTGGCCCGGCTGCAGTTCGAGGGCGTGTAGTTCCTGCAACACCGTGGACGGGCGGCAACACCCTCGGAATTCTCGTTCCCGCCCCTGCAACCTTTCTCCCGCCTTGTACGTTCCCTGCCGGAACAGATGGCGCGCCGCTCGTAGCAGGCGTGCCGGGTCCCAACAGGAGCAACGGACATGCCTTATCGTCGTGGCAGTTTTGCCTTCACGCCGCCCTCGTTCGTCATCTTCGCAATTGCGCTGGTGCTCGCCCTCGTCGCGATGCTCGCGCACTACATACATGCTTCGGTGCCGCTGCTGTCGGCAGCGCACGCTTTCGACGCGCTGGCGATCGCGTTCGTGGTGCTGACGATCGGCGTGCTGTTTCGCGGCGTTTGAGGACAATACGAAACGGGTCGAGCAGAGAAGTCGTTAGCTCCCTGCGCCAGCAATTGTGTGAATAGAAATCGCGGCGCGCTCGGTGCACCTCGCCCCGCGTGCGGGGAGAGGTCGGATTGCATCGTCAGATGCAATCCGGGTGAGGGGGGCTCTCCGCACGGTCGGTGCGCGTGGCTGCCCCTCACCCCAACACTCTCCCCGTAAGAACGGGGAGAGGGAGCGCAGCGTCATTGCGGCACCATCTCGGATTCAACAGATTGTGTTGGCATCCACACCATCCGCAGCACGGGACGGCCCGAGGTCGGGTTGACGTCCTCGCCGGCTTCAATGAAGCCGTTGCGCTTGTAGAAGCGGATCGCGCGCGCGTTGTCTTTGTTCACGAGCAGCGTGATGCCGTGAGGTGATCGCTCCTTCGCTGCATCGACCAACTGAGTAGCGAGCGGCGAGCCCCAATGCTCGGGCGAGACGACCAGCTGGTCGAGATAGCCCGTCGCATCGATCGTGACGAACCCGGCGAGCACGCCCTCCGCCTCGGCCACGATCACATCGGCCTTCGGCACCAGCTCGCTGCGCCAGCGTTCGCGCCACCACGGCACCCGCGCAGCGAAGTCGATGGCGGGATAGGCGAGCTGCCAGGTCTCCTGCCACAGCGCGATTGCCGCGTCCTCGTCGTCGGCGCGATAGGGGCGCAGGGTGGAGCTCGACGTCACCGCTCCGTCAGCTTCAGCTCGATACGCCGGTTGCGGCGGAAGGCGTCCTCTGTGTTCGCGGGGTCGAGCGGCTGGAATTCGGCGAAGCCCGCCGCGACCAGGCGCTGCGCCGGCACGCCGAGCGAGATCAGATACTGCACCACCGAGATGGCGCGCGCCGAGGACAATTCCCAGTTCGACTTGAACACCGGGCTGTTGATCGGACGAACGTCGGTGTGGCCGTCGACCCGCAGCACCCAGGAGATCTCAGCGGGGATCTGCTTGTCGAGATCGACCAGCGCCGTCGCCACCGAGTTCAGCTCCTGCTGGCCCTCGGGCAGCAGGGTGGCCTGCCCCGTGTCGAAGAACACCTCGGACTGGAACACGAAGCGGTCGCCGACGACGCGAATGTCGGGACGGTTACCGAGGATGGCGCGCAGCCGGCCGAAGAACTCCGAGCGGTACCGGGTCAGCTCCTGGACCCGCTGTGCCAGCGCGACGTTGAGGCGCGAGCCGAGATCGGCGATGCGGCTCTGCGATTCCTTGTCGCGCTTCTCCGAGGCATCGAGCGCATCTTCGAGCGCGGCGAGCTGGCGGCGCAGTGCGCTGATCTGTTGGTTGAGCACCTCGATCTGGGCCAGCGCCCGCGCCGTGACCTGCTTCTCGGAGTCGAGTGCCCGGTTGAGTTCGTTGGCGCGGCCGGCGGCATTGCTGCCGGCATTGGCGAGCCCGTCATAGAGGCCCTTGACGCGGTCGCGCTCAGCTTCGGCGCTTGCGAGCCCGGCGCGCAGTTGCGCAACCTGGTCGTCCAGCGAGAGCTTGCCGAGCTTCTCCAGGGACAGCATCTCGTTGAGCTGCGCGATCTTGGCGTTGAGCTGCTCCAGCGCCTTGTCCTTGCCGGTGACCTCCTGCGACAGGAAGAACTGCACCACCAGGAACACGGTCAGCAGGAACACGATCGACAGCACCAGCGTCGACAGCGCATCGACGAAGCCCGGCCAGTAGTTGAGGCCGGAATCTCCACGGCGGGTACGGGCAAGCGCCATTCAGCGTCTCCTAGTTCGTCTTCGGCCGGCCGGTCGAGCAGCTCAACTCTTCTCGGTCTGCCGCGCCAGCCGCTCCAGCAGCCGCTTGATCTCGCGGTTCTGCTCGCCCTGGCCATCGGCCCATTCGCGGATCATCTGCTGCTCGGTGCGCATGTGCCCGACCAGGCCCTGGATCGCCTCGGCGAGGTTGGCCATCGCCGCGGTGGCGCCGCGGTTGGAGCCGTCCTCCATCGCGGTGCGCAGCCGCTCGATGGCAACCGAGAGGTCGGCACCGGTGTCGCCGCTGCCGCCATATTCCCGCACGGTGCCGGCGAGCCAGTCCTCCAGATCGGTATAGAAGCGGTTCTGCGCCTGGCTCGATTGCAGGTCGAGGAAACCGAGGATCAGCGAGCCGGCGAGGCCGAACAGCGAGGACGAGAACGAGATGCCCATGCCGCCCAGCGGCGCGGCAAGGCCGCCCTTCAGCGTATCGAACAGCGCGCCGGCGTCGCCACCGACCTTGAGCCCCTCGATCACCTTGCCGACCGAGCCGACCGTTTCGATCAGGCCCCAGAACGTGCCGAGCAGGCCCAGGAACACCAGGAGGCCGGTCATGTAGCGCGAGATGTCGCGGGCCTCGTCGAGCCGGGTGGCGATCGAGTCGAGCAGGTGCCGCATGGTCTGCTGCGAGATCGACATTCGCCCCGAGCGCTCGCGGCCGAGGATCGCGGCCATCGGCGCCAGCAGGACCGGGTGGCGAGGCACCGCCAGGCCGGGATCGGCGATGCGGAAATTGTTGACCCAGGACACTTCCGGATAGAGCCGGACCACCTGGCGGAACGCCAGGATGACGCCGATCAACAGTACCGCCCCGATCAGCGCGTTCAGGCCGGGATTGGCGAAGAACGCCAGGATGATCTGCTTGTACAGCACGACACCGACCAGGGCGCACAGCACCAGGAAGACCAGCATCCGCACCAGGAAGATCCGGGGCGTGGACAGCTTGGTCGGTTCGAGATCCATCGCGGAGCGGGAAGGGGAGCCTTGAGGCATTGTCGATGACATCCGTTGCGGGGACCGGTCCCTGAAATCCACTATGGCACAGCAGCGGCGGGAAAAAAGCCGCGATCAGCGCAATCCCGTCCCTGCGCGGAACTATGGCTGAAACCGGCGGGCATCCGCGGCGTAGTTAGTCCCGTGGCTCATATCTAACGGGAACGCCCTGGCTTTGTCATGACCGTCGTTGAATATCTGCAGGCGCTGCTGGCGATGGCCGTGGCGATGTCGGTGCTGATGGGGCTCGCCTGGGTCGTGCAGCAGCGCACCGGCAACTCCGGCTGGGTCGACACGATCTGGACATTTTCCGTCGGGCTGGTCGGCGCCGCCGGCGCGATCTGGCCCGCCGGCGGCGCCGCCCCCAACGCGCGGCAGTGGCTGGTCGCGGTGCTGGTGGCGGTCTGGTCGCTGCGGCTCGGCGGCCATGTCGCAGCGCGCAGCCGCGGCATCTCCGACGACCCGCGCTACGCGGAGTTTGCCCGGCAATGGGGTGCGGCCGCACCGCGAAAGATGTTCCTGTTCCTGCAGCAGCAGGCCTGGGGCTCGATCCCGCTGGTGTTCGCGATGTTCGTCGCCGCCCATGCGCCGGCCGCCGAGCTTCGGCTGCAGGACTATCTCGGCATCCTCGTGCTGTTCGCAGGCATCGCCGGCGAGGGCGTCGCCGACGCTCAGCTCAAGGCGTTTCGCGCCGATCCCGCCAACAAGGGCAAGGTGTGCGACGTCGGCCTGTGGCGCTGGTCGCGCCATCCCAACTATTTCTTCGAGTGGGTGTGCTGGCTGTCCTATCCGCTCATCGCGCTGTCGTTCGACCATCCGTGGGGCCTCGCCAGCCTGCTCGCGCCATTGTTCATGTACTGGATCCTGGTCCACGTCACCGGCATCCCGCCGCTGGAACAGCAGATGCTGCGCTCGCGCGGCGATCGCTACCGGGCCTATCAGGCGCGCACCAGCGCGTTCTTTCCCCTGCCGCCAAATCCTTTTACGAAGTAACGGAGCCACCGCATGAGCTTCATCTCGACCATCATCGGCGCCGCCGAGCGCGTGCCGCTGCCCGATGCCGTCATCCGCTCCGCGATCTCCGAATTGTGCGCGCGCACGGCGGCGCGGCTCGGCGGGGCCGATGCGATGGGTGACCCAGAGTTCGCCCGCCTGCTGACGACGCGGCCCATCGCCGAGCATACCGACGCGGCGAACAGCCAGCACTATGAGGTGCCGGCGGCGTTCTTCGCCCGCGTGCTCGGGCCGAACCGCAAATACTCCTGCTGCTTCTACAAGGAGCCGGTCTCGACCCTGCGGGAGGCGGAGGAGGAGGCGCTGCGCCAGACCGTCGCCAATGCCGATCTCCAGGATGGCCAGACCATTCTGGAGCTCGGCTGCGGCTGGGGCTCGCTGTCGCTGTTCATGGCCCGGCAGTTCCCGCGTGCGAAGATCACGGCGGTCTCCAACTCGCACTCGCAGCGCCGCGCGATCGAGGAGATGGCGGCCGCGCGCGGCCTGCTCAACCTGCGGGTCGTCACCGCCGACATGAACGGGTTCGCTCCCGACGCGCGCTTTGATCGCATCGTCTCGGTCGAGATGTTCGAGCACATGATGAACTGGCGCGAGCTGCTGTCGCGGGTCCAGTCATGGCTCCTGCCGGACGGCCGCCTGTTCATGCACATCTTCACCCACCGCACCGGATCCTACCTGTTCGACCGCAACGATCGCGAGGACTGGATCGCGCAGCACTTCTTCACCGGCGGCATCATGCCGAGCCACGGCCTGATCCGGCAGTACGCGGATCTGTTCGCGGTCGAGAAGGAATGGCGCTGGAGCGGCACGCATTATCAGCGCACGGCACGGGACTGGCTCGCCAATTTCGATGCCGATTACAACCGCATCCTGCAGGTGCTGCAGCCGGTCTATGGCGACGACACGGCGCTGTGGATGCGCCGCTGGCGCTGGTTCTTCCTCGCCACCGCGGGTCTGTTCGGGCACGACGAAGGCCGTGAATGGGGCGTCAGTCACTACCGCCTGCGGCCGGCGAACTAATTTGTTCGCTGCGGCGGGATGCCGCAGTGCTGGAGGGGGATTCGCGTTTCGCTCCGCGGAACCTGCTGGGAACCTGCTGCCACAAAGCACTCACAATTAGGTGAGTCCCGAAAAAGCTTGATCTATCAGTTATGTAGTTCGTGTGACATCAAGCCGCCCGGGTTTCGCGTTGCGTCGCAGCAGCTCTTTTCTATGTTGCAGCAAGGCGAGCGCCAGAATGGCGCCATGACTGGGCCATCCAGTCGACTGGTTTTCATCATCATCATCATCATCATCGAGGGGGCTCCTCCACGCATGTCACGTTTTCGCGCGTCGCTGGTCAGCAGTGCATTGATGCTCGCGGCCGCCGCGCCGCTGCTGGCCGGCTGTAACGACCCCATCCAGGCTCAGGCCTCCGCCAATGAGCAGATCGTCATTCCGGACGTCGGCATCGTGACCGTCGAGCAGAAGGCGCGAGCGATCGTGCGCGAGCTGCCCGGCCGCATCGCGCCGACCCGCGTCTCCGACGTCCGTCCGCGCGTCTCGGGCATCATCGTCGAGCGGCTGTTCCGCCAGGGCAGCGAGGTCAAGGCGGGCGATCCGCTCTATCGCATCGATCCTAAGCCGTTCGAGGTGGAGATCCTGTCGAGCCGGGCAGCGCTGGCCAAGGCCGAGGCGGTGCATGAGCGCGCGGTGCAGCAGGCCCACCGCATCAGCCTGCTGTTCAAGGAGCGCGCAGCCCCGGCGGTCGAGAACGAGAAGGCGATCTCGACCGAGCGCGAGGCAGCGGCCGACATCGAGGCCCGCAAGGCCGATCTTGCGCGTGCCCAGCTCAATCTCGACTATGCGACCGTGCGCGCGCCGATCGACGGCATCGTCGGCGCGGCCCAGGTCAGCGAGGGCGCCATCGCGGTCCAGAACGAGACCTCGCTGGTCACGATCCAGCAGCTCGATCCGATCTATGCCGACTTCACCCAGTCGGTGAGCGAGCTCAACCGCCTGCGCCGAGCGTTCGAGTCGGGCGACCTCGACCAGATCGCGTCCGACGCGATCAAGGTTCGTCTCGTGCTCGACGACGGCACGCCGTATTCGATCCCGGGCAAGCTGCTGTTCTCCGACGCCAAGGTCGATGCCGCCACCGGTCAGGTCACCTTGCGCGGCGAGTTCGCCAATCCGAAGCGCGAGCTCCTGCCGGGCATGTATGTCCGCGTCCGCATCGAGCAGGGCATCGACAGCGACTCCGTCGGCGTGCCGCAGCAGGCGGTGCAGCGCAACGCGGCCGGCGGGTCCGAGGTCTACGTCATCCGCGACGACAACCGCGCGATCGCCAGGCCGGTGCGCACCGGTCCGACTCAGGATGGCCTGGTGCTGATCACCGACGGTCTGCGCGCCGGCGACAAGGTCGTGGTGGACGGCTTCCAGAAGTTCGCCGCCGGCGACAGGGTCGCGCCCCAGCTCTGGACCGAGGTCAGCGCCGCGTCGCAGCTCGAATCGAAGTCGGCGACGCGGTAAGTCGCCATGCCGAGCTTCTTCATCGACAGGCCGATCTTCGCCTGGGTGGTCGCGCTGTTCATCTGCCTGATCGGCGCGATCGCGATTCCGCTGCTGGCGGTGGCGCAATATCCGATCATCGCGCCGCCCTCGATCTCGATCTCGACCAGCTATCCCGGCGCCTCGCCCGAAAACCTCTACAACAGCGTCACGCGCCTGATCGAGGAGGAGCTCAACGGCGCCTCCGGCATTCTCAACTTCGAATCCACCAGCGACTCGCTCGGCCAGGTCGAGATCACCGCGAACTTCGTGCCGGGCACGTCGACCAATGACGCCTCGGTCGAGGTGCAGAACCGCCTCAAGCGTGTCGAGGCGCGGCTGCCGCGCGCCGTCATCCAGCAGGGCATCCTGGTCGAGGAAGCCTCCGCCGCCGTGCTGCAGATCATCACGCTGCAGTCGACCGACGGCAGCCTCGACGAGGTCGGCCTCGGCGACTTCATGATCCGCAACGTGCTCGGCGAAGTCAGGCGCATTCCCGGCGTCGGCCGCGCCACGCTGTATTCGACCGAGCGCTCGCTGCGCGTCTGGCTCGATCCCGCCAAGCTGATCGGCTACGGGCTCACTGCCGACGACGTCACCAAGGCGATCGGCGCGCAGAACGCGCAGGTCGCCTCGGGCAGCATCGGCGCCGAGCCCGCGACGACCTCGCAGCGCACCTCGGCGCTGGTGCTGGTCAAGGGCCAGCTCGATTCGCCCGACGAGTTCGGATCGATCATCCTGCGTGCCAATCCCGACGGCTCGACGGTGCGGCTGCGCGATGTCGCGCGCGTCGAAATCGGCGGCCTCAGCTATCAGTTCAACACCCGCCTCAACGGCAGGCCGACTGCGGGTCTCTCGGTGCTGCTGTCGCCGACCGGCAATGCGCTGGCGACCGCGAGCGCGGTCGAGGCCAAGATGAAGGAGCTGTCGCGCTTCTTCCCCTCCAACATCAGCTATGAGATTCCCTACGACATCACGCCGGTGGTGAAGGCGTCGATCAAGCGGGTGCTGATGACCCTGGTCGAAGCCGTGGTGCTGGTGTTCGTGGTGATGTTCCTGTTCCTGCAGAACATCCGCTACACCATCATTCCGACCATCGTGGTGCCCGTGGCGCTGCTCGGCACCTGCGCAACGCTGATGCTGGTCGGCTACTCCATCAACATGCTGACGATGTTCGGCATGGTGCTCGCGGTCGGCATCCTCGTCGACGACGCCATCGTCGTGGTCGAGAACGTCGAGCGCATCATGACCGAGGAGGGGCTGTCGCCGAAGGAGGCGACGCGCAAGGCGATGGGCCAGATCACCGGCGCCATCATCGGCATCACGCTGGTGCTGATGGCGGTGTTCGTGCCGATGGCGTTCTTCCCCGGCTCGGTCGGCATCATCTATCGGCAGTTCTCGGTCACCATGGTGGCGGCGATCGGCTTCTCGGCGCTGCTGGCGCTGTCGCTGACCCCGGCGTTGTGCGCGACGCTGCTGAAGCCGGTCACGGCCGGCCACGGCCACGCAAAGAAGGGTGTGTTCGGCTGGTTCAACCGCTTCATGGACAACAGCCGCAACCGCTACACCGGCGTGGTCGGCGGCGCGCTGAAGCGCACCGGACGGCTGATGCTGATCTATGCGATCTTCCTGGTCGGGCTGACCTTCGCCTTCATCCAGTTGCCCGGCGGCTTCCTGCCGGTCGACGACCAGGGCTTCATCACCACCGACGTCCAGACGCCGGCGGACTCGTCCTACGCGCGGACGCAGGCCGCGGTGGAGGCGGTCGAGAAGTATCTCGCCAAGCGCGAAGGGATCGAGGACGTCACCTTCCTGACCGGCTTCAGCTATGCCGGTCAGGGCGTCAACACCGCCCAGGCCTTCATTTCGCTGAAGGACTGGTCGGAGCGCGGCAAGCGTGACAGTGCCGCGGCGCTGGTCGCCGACATCAATCGCGATCTCGCCGGCTTGCGCGACGCCAAGATCACGGCGCTGCAGCCGCCGCCGATCGACAATCTCGGCAACTCCTCGGGCTTCAGCTTCCGCCTGCAGGACCGCGGCCAGAAGGGCTATGCTGCGCTGATCGCTGCCGCCGACCAGCTGATCGCCGAGGCCAATGCGAGCCCGGTGCTGCAGAAGGTCTATGTCGAGGGTCTGCCGCCGGGACCCCAGGTCAATCTGATGATCGACCGCGAGAAGGCCGGCGCCTTCGGCGTCACCTTCGAGGACATCAACACCACGATCTCGACCAATCTCGGCTCTACTTACGTGAACGACTTCCCGAACCGCGGCCGCATGCAGCGCGTCGTCGTGCAGGCCGACCGCATCAGCCGCATGAACGCGGACGACATCCTCAACTACAGCGTCAAGAACGCGAAGGGGCAGCTGGTGCCGTTCTCGTCGTTCGCGACCATCCAATGGGCCAAGGGACCGAGCCAGATCGCCGGCTTCAACTACTATCCGGCGATCCGCATCTCCGGCGAGGCCAAGCCGGGCTACACCTCGGGCGATGCGCTCAAGGAGATGGAGCGGCTCGCCGCCAAGCTGCCGCGTGGCTTCGGCTATGAATGGACCGGACAGTCGTTGCAGGAGAAGCTGTCGGGCTCGCAGGCGCCGCTGCTGCTCGGTCTCTCGGCGCTGGTCGTGTTCCTGTGTCTCGCTGCGCTCTACGAGAGCTGGACGATCCCGCTCGCGGTGCTCTTGACCGTGCCGCTCGGCATACTCGGCGCCGTCGTCGCCGCCAATCTGCGCGGCCTGTCCAACGACGTGTACTTCACGGTGGCGCTGATCACCATCATCGGTCTCGCCGCCAAGGACGCGATCCTGATCATCGAGTTCGCCAAGGATCTGCGCGCCCACGGCAAGCCGCTGGTCGCGGCGACGATCGAGGCCTGCTCCTTGCGCTTCCGCCCGATCATCATGACCGGTCTCGCCTTCGTCTGCGGCGTGCTGCCGATGTCGATGGCGACGGGCGCCGGCGGTGCCAGCCAGCAGGCGCTCGGCACCAACGTGATGGGCGGCATGATCGCGGTGGTGATCCTGGCGCTGTTGATGGTCCCCGTGTTCTTCGTCTCGGTCCAGCGCGTGCTCGCGGGGGATCGGGAGAAGACGGAGCCGGTAGCGGAGCTTGAGGCTTATGGGCCGCCGGCGCCGGTGAAGCCGTGAGTGAGGTTGAATAGGCCTTTTCGGAGGATTGTGCCGCGGTCTTGCCTCACAGGCGCTCCGCTTCCCTCTCCGCAAGGGGGAGGGGAGCACACCGCTCGTGCCGGGAGAACGGAACTCCACCGACGCCGGCTGGAGTTCGCCACTCTCCGCGTGTATGCTCCCACAGCATGTAAACGGTCACGGCATGTCGATGGTCTCTCGCAAATCTGTCTTCGCAATCGCGCTTGCTGGTTTCTCCTTTGTCAGCCACGCGGCTCACGCCCAGTCGGGCCCCGTGAAATACTGGCTGCCGGGCTGGCCGGTCGGCTTCAGCGATGCCGGCAGCCTCGACTCCTACGGCAACTTTCCGAGCTTCACGACGAACGGCAGCGACAGCGGCTTCTTCTCGCGGCGCTACAGCGTGACGAACAATTGGGCGGCGCTTTCGGGAGTCGGCCTGAGCCCGAACATCGTCAATCGCTATGGGGCACTCGGCTCGTATACCACCGAGGGCGCGCAATACGGCTACACGTTCAAGAGCGGCGTCAGCCTCTACGGCGGCTTCGACACGCTGAAATACAATCCCGGCCTGGGCGGCCCGTTCGCAACATTCGACGGACGCTCGACGTCTACGCCGGCCTACGCGATCAATGGCGGCGTCGAGTTCAAGCCGACATCCAATGTCAGCCTGTCGCTCGGCTTCAGCTATGCCGGCCAGTCATCCGACCGCGTCGACAGCGACATCAATTCCCCGGCATTGCCCGGCGCGACGCCGCAGGCGTTCACCAGCGGGCGCAGATAGTGTTCAGGCTGTAGATAGCTTTCCGGCGGTAGAGCTCGGCCGCCAACTCCATCCTCGGCGTCGTCCCGGAGAAGCGCGCGTATGCGCGCAGATCCGGGACCCATACCCCCAGGGAGATGTCTGAGGCGCGCAGGTCGCCCCATCTCGCTCCATCAGAACAGCCGGTGGTTATGGGTCCCGGCTCAAGGCCGGGACGACACCGTATGTGAAGCGAGCGGTGCGAACGGCGTGGCCGCGCAGAATCAAAGCTACGCCGCCGCCTTCAGCACCTTCACGAGCTCGCGGTGAATGACCTCGTTGCCGCACACGACGTGCCCGGTCGCCAGCGCGTCCTCCTTGCCGTCGATGCCCGACACGGTGCCGCCGGCCTCGCGCACCATGATCAGGCCGGCCGCGATGTCCCAGGGCTGCAGGTCGCGTTCCCAATAGGCGTCGAAGCGACCGGCGGCGACGAAGGCGAGGTCGAGCGAGGCGGCGCCGAAGCGGCGGAGCCCTGCGACCTTGACCTGCAGCGAGGTCATCTCGCGCAGGAACAGCTGGTGGTCGCCGCGGCCGATATGCGGCAGGCCGCAGGCGATGACGCATTCATGGAGCTGGCGCCGTGCGGCGACGCGCAGCCGCTGGTCGTTGAGGAACGCGCCCTTGCCGCGCTCGGCGATGTAGAGCTCGTCATTGGCGGGATTGTAGATCACGCCGGCGATCACGGTGTCCTCGCGCTGGAGCGCGATCGAGATCGCGAATTGCGGGATGCCGTGCAGGAAGTTGGTGGTGCCGTCGAGCGGATCGACGATCCAGGTGTGCGACTTGTCGCTGCCTTCCCGCTTGCCGCCTTCCTCGCCGAGAAAGCCGTAGCCGGGCCGGGCCTTCGAGAGGTCCTCGTACAGCATCTCCTCGGCCTTCTTGTCGGCGCGCGAGACGAAGTTCGCCGGGCCCTTCAGCGACACCTGCAGGTGCTCGATCTCGCCGAGATCGCGCTTGAGGTTGCGACCGGCGCGGCGCGCGGCCTTGACCATGACATTGATGAGGGCGGAATGGATCATGAGCTCGATGCGCTGGGCTGACCGCACCTCGCGGTGCGCGCCTTCCCCGGAAGCGGACGAAGGCGGGTGAAATGGCTGGCTGTGGGTGCCCTGCCGGGGCCGCCGCGTCAAGGCCGGATCAGCGGCCGATCACTTGATGGTGCCCAGCCAGCGCTTGGCGGCCTGTTCGCCCTTGGCGCGGTCTTCGGGGGGCATGTCGGCGAATTTCTCGTCGAGCTTGGGATCGCCCTTGCCGGCTGTCTTGGCCACCAGGTGCCATTTGTAGGCCTCGACCTTGTCCATCTGGGTGGCGATTCCATACAGCAGCACCCATGCCAGTCGGTTCTGGGCGACCGGGCTGTTCTGCCGCGCGGCCCTGCGCAGCAGCGCGATTGCCGCGGGCTGGTCCTTCGGCACGCCGGTGCCGTTGAACAGCGCGATCGCGTATTCGACCTCGGCGTCGATATTGTCGGCGATCGCGGCCGCCTTCAGCAATTGGGCGGCCTTCTCGAGGTCTTTCGGCACGCCGGTTCCTTCCTTGTAGAAGGTCGCCAGCGCGTATTGCGCCTCGGCGTTGCCGGCATCCGCAGCAAGGCGCAGCAGCTCGGCCGAGCGTCTGAGGTCCTGCGGAAAGGTCTGGCCGTCGAGATAGAGCAGCGCGAGATTGTAGGCCGCCTTGGGCTCGCCGAGCTTGGCGGCGGAGGCCAGCAGCTTGACCGCCTCGAGCTTGTCGACAGGGCCGCCGCGCCCGGCCAGCCGCATCATCGCCAGCGCGAACATCGCTTCGCGGTCGCCGGCCTCGGCGGCGCGTTTGTACCAGATCGCCGCCTTGTCGTAGTCGCGGCGGATGCCCATGGCGTTTTCGTAGAGCTGGCCGAGCATCGCCATGGCCTTGGGGTCGCCGGCCTGGGCGCGCGGCGACGCCAGATCGAACGCGGTCTTGTACTGGCCGCGCTGATAGGCGCCGTAGACCACGTCGACATTGGGATCATTGGCGGCGGGCTGTGGCGTCGCGGCCGGCGCCGGGGCGGCCGGCTTGGCCGGCGGGGCAGGAGCAGGTTTCTTCGCAGCGGACGCTGCCGGCGGCTTGGGCTTCTCCGCCGGCCTTTCGACCGGCTTGGGCTTTTCCGTCGGCGGCTGCTGAGCAGGCGGCGTCAACGAGATCTGCGCGGCCGCGCCCGTCGTCGCCATGGCGAGCGCAGCAACAACACATGTCAGGCGCAGGATCGTCATCGGCGGCCGTTCAGCTCTGTCCCGGCGTGTCGGCCGGCACGGCCGTATGCGCGCTCCGGATCGCGGCGCTGATCTCGTCAAGAGCGGCGGCCGGACCGCGGGCGTCGTTCCAGACGAGGTCGTCGACCAGCACGAAATCGGCTCCCGCGGCGACGAAGTCCGCGGCCTCCTTGAGCGAGATCGCATAGCCGACGCAGGGCGGCTCGAACAGCTCGGCCCACCAGGCCAGGCGCTCGTTGACGGCATCCGGCGAGGGCCGCCGGCCCTGCGGGTCGCGCTCGCCGAACAGCACATAGTCGGCGCCAAGCTCGCCGGCACGCATCGAATCATGCCGTGTCGACAGGCCGCCGCAGCCGGCGATGCGGTCCGGCTTCAGGCCGGGCAGCGCCTCTTCCAGCGCGGCGACGCCGGTCAGATGCGCGCCATCGGCGCCGGCGCGGGCCACGATGTCGGGATGGCGGTCGATCAGCAGCGCCGCACCGGCGCCCTGGATCGCCGGCGCCAGCGTCTTGACCGTCGTGATCATGCTGCGCGGATCGCTCTCCTTCAGCCGCACCAGCACCGCCGCCACATCGGCGCTGGCGAGGATCGCCGGCAGGCCGGCGGCCAGCGCCGCCGCGTCGGTCACGACCGGCGTTGCCAGATACAGGCGCGGCGCGGGCCGCGCGGATGTCGTCTTGCCGGACACTAGGCGGCCTCTTTCTCGAGCGCGGCGGTCCACTGGCCGCGGCTGGCAAGCGCGTTCATGCGAGCGCGGTGGGTGAAGGCCCGCTGGCCGACGGGGATGTTCGCCGCCTTGCCGGCCCATGCCTGTTGCGGCGCGGCCTGCAACGCACGGCCATAGGAGAAGGTCAGCCTCCAGGGCAGCGGACCGAGCCGGTTCATCGCGTCGAGATGCGCGGTCGCGCTCTCGTCGGATTGTCCGCCGGACAGGAAGGCGATGCCGGGCACCGCCGCAGGCACGCATTCCTTCAGCAGTTGGACGGTCCTTTCGGCGACCTCCTGCACCCCGGCCTGGTCCGGCGATTGCTTGCCCGGGACCGCCATGTTGGGCTTCAGGATCATGCCTTCCAACGCGACGCGCTGGATGCGCAATTCACGAAACACCTCGTTCAGGACGCGGCGCGTGACGTCGAAGCAGCGAGCGATGTCATGATCGCCGTCCATCAGCACCTCCGGTTCGACGATCGGCACGATGTTCGCGGCCTGGCACAGGGCGGCATAGCGGCCGAGCGCATGCGCGTTGACATGGATCGCTGTCATCGAAGGGATATTGTCCTTGTCGATATCGATCACGGCCCGCCATTTGGCGAAGCGCGCACCCAGCGCGTAGTACGTCGCCAGCCGATCCGCAAGCCTGTCGAGCCCGGCCGTGACCCGCTCGCCGGGGCAGCCGGGCAGCGGTTGCGTTCCCTCGTCGACCTTGATGCCGGGAATGGCGCCGGCCGCTCCGATCAGCTTCACCAGCGGGGTGCCGTCGGCGGCGTTCTGCCGGATGGTTTCGTCATAGAGAATGACGCCGGAGATGAACGACATGCCTGCGCTGCGGAACAGCATCTCGCGATAGTCGCGGCGATTCTGTTCGGTCGATTCGACCTTGATGGCATCGAAGCGCTTCTTGATTGTCCCGGTGGATTCATCGGCGGCGAGAATGCCCTTGCCCGGCGCGACCATGGCAAGGGCCGTGGTGTTCAGTGCGGAGAGGTTCATGCTTGGCTCCAGACGCACCTGCCCTGCCCATCAAAATAGACGGTTCTCGGGCGGTTGCCGAGCAAACATTGGCCGCAGGTGAGGCGGACTCTCGGAGAGGTGAAGGGGAGGTTGCTGATGGGGCAACCTTGTCAACTCAGCGGCAGTCGGCTCCCCTCCCCGCACGGGTAGGGCGATCGCATTTGACGAAATTCGGCAATCGCGGCACGAACTGCCGCCAACGAGCTACTCCGTCATGCCCGGGCTTGTCCCCGGCATCCGCGTCGTTCCAAGGTCGCCGGACGACGTGGATGGCCGGGACAAGCCCGGCCATGACGAAGTGGAAAAAGGCGGGCGCAAGACGTAAAGCGCCAGATGCGATAGCCCTACCCGCAAGGGGGAGGGGAGCACACCGAGTTCAGGGCGAAGGTCGAACTACACGACGAACGCTCACGCGACCTTCGGGGCGAGCTCGCCGTTGGCGTAGCGCTTGGCCATCTCGGCCGTCGTCAGCACGCGCTTGATCTTCGAGGCCTGGCCGGCGGTGTTGAACTCCTGCAGGCGCTGCTTGCACAGCTTGGCCATCGCCTCCATCGCCGGCTTCAGGTACTTGCGCGGATCGAATTCCTCCGGGTGCTCCGACAGCACCTTGCGGATCTGGCCGGTCATCGCCATGCGGTTGTCGGTGTCGATGTTGATCTTGCGGACGCCGTTCTTGATGCCGCGCTGGATCTCGCTGACCGGCACGCCCCAGGTCGGCTTCATCTTGCCGCCATAGGTGTTGATGATCTCCTGCAGATCCTGCGGCACCGAGGACGAGCCGTGCATCACCAGATGCGTGTTCGGCAGCTTGCGGTGGATCTCCTCGATCACGTTCATGGCGAGGATGTCGCCGTCCGGCTTGCGCGTGAATTTGTAAGCACCGTGCGACGTTCCCATCGCGATCGCGAGCGCGTCGACCTGCGTCTCACGCACGAACTTCACGGCCTCGTCCGGATTGGTCAGCAGCTGGTCGTGCGACAGCTTGCCCTCGGCGCCGTGGCCGTCCTCCTTGTCGCCCATGCCGGTCTCGAGCGAGCCGAGCACGCCGAGCTCGCCCTCGACCGAGATGCCGCCGAGATGCGCCATGGTGGCGACCGTCTTGGTGACGCCGACATTGTAGTCCCAGTCAGCCGGGGTCTTGCCGTCGGCCTTCAGCGAGCCGTCCATCATCACCGAGGTGAAGCCGGACTGGATCGCGGTCATGCAGGTGTCGGGACCGTTGCCATGATCGAGATGCACGCACACCGGAATGTGCGGATAGATCTCGGTGACCGCGTCCATCATGTGCTTGAGCATGACGTCGTTGGCATAGGAGCGGGCGCCGCGCGAGGCCTGGATGATGACCGGCGCGTCGACCGCATTGGCCGCCTCCATGATCGCCAGCGCCTGCTCCATGTTGTTGATGTTGAACGCCGGGACGCCGTAGTCATTTTCCGCCGCGTGGTCGAGCAATTGACGCAACGTGATACGAGCCATGGCTGGAACTCCCTGAGATTAAGGATTGGACCGTGCGGCAGGATGCGCACGCGCCGAAACTGCTGCACCGTGCATAACGCGGTGGTGGGCGGATTCCAAGGGCAGTGGCGACGCAGCCTGGAGGAGGAGGCGGTCAGGATATGTCTAGGGTTAGCGCGTAGGGCCGGCGCGTTGCCGGTAGCTCAACGATGGGAGATCAGGTCTTCCTGGCTTCAAGAGCAGCGATGCGCTCCTCGACCTCGGTGACACGCTCGTCGAAGTCACTGGCGGCCGCGCGCATCATCACCAGCATGCCGGCAGAGTCCCGACGCTGCTTGCGGATCAAGGCTTCCATGCGCTCGTGCTCGGCTCGATTATCCAGCCTGAACTGTCCGACCTCTGTCCGGAGCGCAGCAATGCTCTCCTGGATCTTGATCAGGATCGAATGGTCTGTCGGAGTCTCGACCATGGATGGAACATAACAGAAACATCCATGGCCGACAACGTTCAAGAAATCAGATCTTCAGCACCTCGACGCCCGGCAGCGGCTTGCCTTCCATCCACTCCAGGAAAGCGCCGCCGGCGGTCGAGACATAGGTGAAGTCCGAGGCAACTCCGGCCTGGTTGAGCGCGGCGACGGTATCGCCACCGCCGGCCACCGAGACCAGCTTCTTGGCCTTGGTACGCTCGGCCGCGTGCTTGGCGGCGACCATCGTGCCGCGGTCGAACGGCGTCAGCTCGAAGGCGCCGAGCGGACCGTTCCACACCAGCGTCGCGGCGTCGTCGATCGCGGCATGGATGCGGGCGGTCGATTGCGGGCCGACGTCGAGGATCATGCTGTCCGGCGGGATGGCGTCGAGGCCATAGGCGAAGGACGGCGAGTTGGCCGCGAAGTGATACGAAACGGTGGCATCCACCGGCAGGATGATGGCGCAGTTCGAGGCCTCGGCCTTCTCCATGATCCTGAGCGCGGTGGCGGCGAGATCCTTCTCAGCCAGCGACTTGCCGATCTGCACGCCCTGGGCATGCAGGAAGGTGTTGGCCATGCCGCCGCCGATCACCAGCGCATCGACCTTGGTGACGAGGTTTTCCAACAGGTCGATCTTGGTCGAGACCTTGGCGCCGCCGACGATCGCGATGACCGGCTTGGCCGGCCGTCCCAGCGCCTTGTCGAGCGCGTCGAGCTCGGCCTGCATGGTGCGGCCGGCATAGGCCGGCAGCTTGTGGCCGAGGCCCTCGGTCGAGGCGTGGGCGCGGTGCGCGGCGGAGAAGGCGTCGTTGACCCAGATGTCACCGAGCTTGGCGAGCTCGGCGACGAACGCCGGATCGTTCTTCTCTTCCTCCTTGTGGAAGCGCGTGTTCTCCAGGCACAGCACGTCGCCGTCCTTCATCGCGGCGATGGCGGTCGCCGCCGGCTCGCCGACGCAATCGTCGGCAAAGGCGACAGGACGCTTGATCACCTGCGAGAGCGCAGTGGCGACCGGCTTCAGCGAGTCCTTGGCATCGCGCCCCTTCGGCCGGCCGAAATGCGCGAGCAGGATGACCTTGCCGCCCTTGGTCGCGATCTCATTGATGGTCGGCGCGACGCGCTCCAGGCGCGTCGCATCGCTGACGTGGCCATTCTCCATGGGCACGTTCAGGTCGACGCGCAGCAGCACGCGTTTGCCTTTGACGTCGACGTCGTCGAGGGTGCGGAATTGTTTCATTGAAGCCACCGTTGAACGAGGGACTATCAGGGCTGATTGTAGCCGTTGGTGTTTTCCGGCGGATCGCCTTCCTGCTTCGTCGTCACCCGCATGCCTTGGCGGAAACCATAGGCAATCAGGCCGATCAGCAGCAGCGCGCCGGGGATTCCAAGCCAGTTGGGAAGGGTCATCGCGCTTCCTCAGCCGTCGTTCCGGGGCGGTCCGCAGGACCGCACCCGGATCTCGAGATTCCGGGGGCCTCTCTGCAAGGCGCCCCGGAATGACTGGGCGAGAGTTAGAGCAGCTTGCCCATCGCGACGGCGGTGTCGGCCATGCGGTTGGAGAAGCCCCACTCGTTGTCGTACCAGGACATCACGCGCACGAGGTTGCCGTTCATGACCTTGGTCTGGTCCATGTGGAACGTCGAGGAGTGCGGATCGTGGTTGAAGTCGATCGAGACGTTCGGCGCGGTGGTGTAGCCGAGCACGCCCTTGAGCTCCTGCTCGGCGGCGCGCTTCATCGCCTCGTTGATTTCCTTCGGATCGGTGTTGCGCTTGGCGACGATCTTGAGATCCACCACCGAGACGTTCGGCGTCGGCACCCGGATCGCGACGCCGTCGAGCTTGCCCTTCAGCTCGGGCAGCACCAGGCCGATCGCCTTGGCCGCGCCGGTCGAGGTCGGGATCATCGACATCGCCGCCGCGCGGCCGCGATAGAGATCCTTGTGCATGGTGTCGAGCGTCGGCTGGTCGCCGGTGTAGGCGTGGATCGTGGTCATGAAGCCGGTCTCGATGCCGACCGTGTCGTTCAGCACCTTGGCGATCGGCGCCAGGCAGTTGGTGGTGCAGGAGCCGTTGGAGACGACGAGGTGATCCTTGGTCAGCGTCGTGTGATTGACGCCGTAGACGATGGTGGCGTCGGCGCCGTCGGCCGGGGCCGAGACCAGCACGCGCTTGGCGCCGGCGGTCAGATGCGCGGAGGCCTTGTCCTTGGAGGTGAAGATGCCGGTGCATTCCAGCGCGATGTCGACGCCAAGGTCCTTCCAGGGCAGCTTCGACGGATCACGCTCGGCGGTGACCTTGATCTTGCCGTGGCCGATATCGATCGTGTCGCCGTCGACGGTCACGGTATGGGGGAAGCGGCCGTGCACGCTGTCGAAGCGCAGCAGGTGGGCGTTGGTCTCGACCGGGCCGAGATCGTTGATGCCGACCACCACGATGTCCTTGCGACCCGATTCCGCGATGGCGCGCAGAACGTTGCGGCCGATGCGGCCAAACCCGTTGATCCCGACCCGGACTGCCATTTTCGTCTCCTTCAATGACGTTTCTCGTCCCTCGCAGCCGGCCCCTGGCAAGGGCTCTACGAGGGTTTGGACCTGTTGACGCCCGGTTCTGCCGGGCGCGAGCGGACGATATGGCCCTTTCGTAGTCCTTTTTTTGCGCTCGCTCAACCGTCGCGAATCATGTTCGCGCGGCGCTCCTGATTTGGTGAACCGCCGCGCAGGATCGAGTGGGCTTTACGCCAGCCGCTGTACGGCCGCCGCGACAGCCGCCTCGGCGGTGATGCCGAAATGCTTGTAGAGCTCCTTGGCCGGGCCGCTCTCGCCGAACGAATGCATGCCGATGAAGATGCCGTCCTGGCCGATCACCGCATCCCAGCCCCAGCGCACCGCGGCCTCGATGGCGATCTTGACCGGAGCGTTGCCGATGATCTTGGCCCTGGCCTCGGCCGGCTGCTCGAGCAGCAGCTCCAGCGACGGCACCGAGACGACGCGGGCTGGGATGCCACGCTCGGCGAGCTGCTTCTGCGCGGCCACGGCGATCTCGACCTCGGAGCCGGTCGCGAACAGCGACACCTTGGCCTCGCCTTGCGCGGCGACGAGCTCGTAGCCGCCGCGGCTGCACGGATTGTCCGTCGGCGCATTGGTGCGCAGCTGCGGCAGGTTCTGCCGCGTCAGCGCAAGCACGGTCGGGCCGTTGGTGCGGTTCAGCGCCAGCTCCCAGCATTCGGCGGTCTCGACCGCGTCGCACGGCCGGAACACGCGCATGTTCGGGATCGCGCGCAGCGCCGCCAGATGCTCGACCGGCTGGTGCGTCGGGCCGTCCTCGCCGAGGCCGATCGAATCATGCGTCAGCACATAGACGACGCCCGCGCCCATCAGCGCCGACAGCCTGATAGCACCGCGCGCGTAGTCCGAGAACACTAGGAAGGTGGCGCCGTTCGGCGCGAAGCCGCCATGCAGGAAGATGCCGTTCATGCAGGCGGCCATGCCGTGCTCACGGATGCCGTAGTGGATGAAGCGGCCCTTCGGCGTCTTGGCCGAGAACGAGACGGCCGACTTCGCCTTGTTGTTGTTGGAGCCGGTGAGGTCGGCGGAGCCGGCCACGAACTCGAACGGCATGGCGGCTGCGATCACCTCGATCGCGGCCTCCGACGATTTGCGGGTGGCGACGTTGAGCGGGGTCTCCAGCAGCGCCTTCTTGTGGTCCTTCAGCGCCTTCGCCAGCGCGGCGGGCCGCTCGTGGCGCAGCCGCCGTTCGAACTCGGCGCGCTTGCGCGGGCCCATCTCGCCGAGCCGGGTCTCCCACTCCGCCCGTGCGGTTGCGCCGCGGCGGCCGGCCTCGCGCCAGGCGGCGAGCACGTCGTCGGGCACGGAGAACGGCTCCTGCGAAATGCCGAGCTTCTCCTTGGCGCCCTTCAATTCCTCCGCGCCGAGCGCCTCGCCATGCACCTTGGAGGTGCCGGCCTTGGTCGGCGCGCCGTAGCCGATGGTGGTCTTGCAGGCGATCAGCGACGGCTTCGACGACTTCTGCGCCCGCGCGATCGCGGCCGCAATCGCCTCGGGATCATGGCCGTCGATCAGCTCGGCGGCCCAGCCGCACGCCTTGAAGCGCTTCACCTGGTCGACCGAGTCGGCGATCGACAGCGGGCCGTCGATCGAGATCCCGTTGTCGTCCCACAGCACGATCAGCTTGTTGAGCTTCCAGTGCCCGGCCATCGCGATCGCTTCCTGGGAGATGCCCTCCATCAGGTCGCCGTCCGAGGCCAGCACATAGGTGTGGTGGTCGACGATCTTCTTGCCGTATTCCGCCTGCAGCATCTTCTCGGCCAGCGCCATGCCGACCGCGGTGGAGATGCCCTGGCCGAGCGGGCCGGTGGTGGTCTCGATGCCCTTGGTGCGGAAATTCTCCGGATGGCCGGGGGTGAGCGAACCGACCTGGCGGAAGCGCTTGATCTGGTCGAGCGTCATCTCCTCGTTGCCGGTCAGATACAGCAGCGCATAGAGCAGCATCGAGCCGTGGCCGGCCGACAGCACGAAGCGGTCGCGGTCCGGCCAGGCGGGCGCTGCGGCATCGTATTTCAGCACGCGGGTGAACAGCACTGTGGCGACGTCCGCCGCGCCCATCGGCAGGCCGGGATGGCCCGATTTGGCCTTCTCGACGGCGTCCATTGCGAGCCCGCGGATGGCGTTGGCCATGCGGGAGTGATCGACCTGCGTCATGCTGGAATCCGTCCAAACGTGAAATGCTGATGACAGGAGCGCCGCCGGTATTGCTGGCGGGCCGGGATTTTGCGGGCTGATTAGCACCTCGGTTCCGGGAATCAAAGGTTCTGCAACGCCGGGAACCTCCCAAAAGTTGCTTAGTAGTGCATAGTTTCGGCCGAGCGTTGCGCTTGGCTCGCCCACCACGTAAGATTTTGCCCGTAACCGCTTGCCGGACAGCGCTTTTGTCGCATCCCGCTTGCTCCGAGGGCCTCGCATCCGTGCCATGAACGATCACCCTGCCAATCTTACCGGCCAGGTGGAACCCGGCGCCGCCGATCTCGAGGCGGCGACGCGGCGACTGATGACGGCCCTCGACGCGCTGGAGAGCGCGGTCGAGCGGCGGCGCGAGGCGGATCGTGACGAGGACGAGCTGGCGACGCGCATCCAGGCGCTCGGCGCCGACCGCTCGCGTCTCGCCGACGAGCTCGACGGCTCCCTGATGAAGACGCGCCGGCTCGAGCGCACCAACCGCGAGATCGCCGAACGCCTGGACACCGCGATCGGCACCATCCGCGCGGTGCTCGCTGGCGGCGACGGGCAGGACGCCGCGCATGATGATGAGGACGAGGAATGAGCCACATCAACGTCACCATCAACGGCCGTCAATATCGCATGGCCTGCGAGGAGGGCCAGGAGCTGCGGCTGCTGAAGCTCGCGGAGAGTCTCGAGACGCGCATCACCAATCTGCGCGGCAAGTTCGGCGAGATCGGCGACGCCCGACTCACCGTGATGGCGGCGCTCACCGTGTGCGATGAGCTGATCGATGCCAATCAGCGCGTCCAGGTGCTGGAGCAGGAGCTCGAAGGCCTGCGCAACGTCCGCAACCAGGCCAGCGACCGCGCCCGTGCCACGCAGGTCGCGGTGGCGAAGGCGCTGAACGCCGCCGCCGAGCGCATCGAGCGCACCACACAGGTGCTGAACCGCACCATCGGCGGTGGTGTGGCGATCGGGTGAGACGATTCAAGCCCTCGCGACAACGTATCATCGTGTTGTGGGTCTCTCCATCAGCGATTGTCTGACCTGCCGCCTCATCCAAGGTGTCGTCCCGGCCTTGAGCCCATTGGGGCGGCTGGTGCCGCCACGCGTTCGCATTCACAGCTGCGCCTCGATTGCGGCCTTGTCGATGACCGACCACACCTCCACGATCTTGCGCTCGCGGAATTCGTAGAACACGTTCTCGGTGAAGGCGACGCGCTGGCCGTCGATGGCGAGCCCGAGAAATTCGCCGGATGGCGTGCAGTCGAAGTACAGCCGGCTCGCGACGCGGGGCGGGTCTGATAGCAGCAGGCCGATGTTGAAACGGAGATCGGGAATGTCGGCGAAGTTTCCGATCAGCATGTCGCGATAGCCGGAGAGTCCGAGCTGCCGGCCGTTGTGAACGACGTGCTCGTGCACGAAATCGCCGAGCTGCGGCCAAGCCTGCGCATTCAGGCACACGATATAGCCGCGATAGTGATTGGCGAGCTCGGGTCCGGTCATGGCGCGGCTGTTTGGACGAACGCGTTGCATCGAACAACACGGGGCCGGCATGGCGGTTCCCAGCCCGTAGCCTCAATGAAGGTCAGCGATATCCGAGACCATCTCGGTGCCCGCGCTTTCCCGGGCGTCGCTTCGCTCATGCGGGCTACATGGCCCTCGCGTCAAAGACCCTCCAACAGCGTCGCGATCGTCTCCAGCGGGTAGGCCGCCGCCAGGCTACCGACGCCCAGGCCGATGACGCCGAGGACAATGGCGCCGATCCAGCCATGATAGTGAAAGCCGACGGCTGCGCCGACGAAGGCTCCGGTCGCAAGCGTACAAATGGCCCAGAGCGTGTGAAGGATGAGTCCGATTGTCCTCAGCATGCGTGATCTCGCGTGTCAGCGGTCTCACCCGTCCCCTCCGATTGGTCGCGCGGATACGCCGTTGTGCGGCAGCGAAGCCGATCACGTCATCGCGATGCGATCGTGTTGCGACCGCTTGTCGTTCCTCCCTGTGTCCTCTACTCATTGTCCAGGCGGAGCCATTGAATCCCGTGGCGACAAACGGGATCGCCCGCGCATCAGGGAGTGCCCATGAAGACGCTGCTCAAGGCGGCCGTAGCCACAGCCTTCACCATGATCATCACGCAGCTCGCGGCCGCGCCGCTGCCGGAAGCCAAGCCCGACGAGGTCGGCTTCTCGCCGGCGGGTCTCGCACGCATGGATGATTTCTTCGCTCGCGAGATCGCCGCCAAGCGCGTGCCCGGCGCCGTCGTGGCGATCGCGCGTGACGGCAAGCTCGTGCATTACAAGGCCTACGGCCAGCTCGATCCGGTCAAGGGCACGCCGATGCCGCTCGACGCGATCTTCGCCCTGGCCTCGATGACCAAGCCGATGACTGCGGTCGGCGGGCTGATGCTGATGGAGCAGGGGCGGCTGCCGCTGCAGGCCAGGCTCGCCGACTACTATCCGGCATTCGCCGACATGAAGGTCGGCGTCACCCAGGAGAACGGAGCGCTGCTGCTGGTGCCGCAGGCCCGCCCCATCCTGATCCATGATCTCTACCGCCACACCTCGGGCCTGATGTATGGCGGCCGGCCGGACAGCTCGAGCGCGGTGGCGCGGCTCTATCCCGACGGCACCGCGCCTGCGATCGAAGGCGACACCCAGGCGTTCATCGAGCGCATCACCAAGCTGCCGCTGGCGCATCAGCCCGGCACGCAGTTCGAATACGGCTTCTCCATCGACGTGCTCGGCGCCGTGATCGAGAAGGTCAGCGAGCAGCGGCTCGGGGAATATCTGTCGGCCAATCTCTGGAAGCCGCTCGGCATGGCCGATGCGACGTTCGCGCCGACCGACGCACAGCGCCCGCGGCTGGCGCATCCGTTTCCGAACAATCCGCTGACCGGCAAGCCGCAGGCGATCAAGCTGCTGGACACGCCGACCAAGTCGGACTGCGGCGGCGTCTGCTCGTTCGCCACCATCGGCGACTACGTCCGCTTCGGCCAGATGCTGCTCAATGGCGGCGAGCTCGACGGCGCGCGCATCCTGAGTCCGAAGACGGTGCACCACATGACCTCCAACCATCTCGGGCCCGAGATCAAGAACACCGTCGCCAATGTGGAGCCGCATCGCGCCGGCTTCAGCTTCGGGCTCGGCGTCGCCGTGCGCGTCAGCGAGGGCCTGTCGGCGGTGCCCGGCAATCCCGGTGAGTTCAGCTGGAACGGCGCCTATGGCACGCAGTTCTTCTGCGATCCCAGGGAGCGTCTCGTCGTCGTGGTCGGCACGGCGGCGCCCGGGGACTTGCGCAAATATTATCGCGAGCAGGTGCAGGACATCGTCTATGGCGCGATGGTGAAATAGCGCATGCTCACGGTTCATCACCTCGGCAAGTCGCAGTCCGAACGTATCGTCTGGCTCTGCGAGGAGCTGGAAATTCCGTACGAACTGAAATGCTACACGCGCGACGCCCGGACGATGCTGGCGCCGCCCGAGTACAAGGCGCTGCATCCGATCGGCGCGGCGCCCGTGATCACCGATGGCGATCTCGTGCTCGCCGAATCCGGCGCGATCGTCGACTACGTTACCGCGACCTACGGCCAAGACCGCTTGCGGCCTGGGCCTGATGATCCCAGCTTCGCGCCGTTCCTCTACTGGCTTCATTTCGCCAACGGTACGTTGCAGGCGGCGATGGGCCGACTGATGATCCTCAACCGGCTGCATCTGCCCGACGACAATCCGGTTCTCGGCGCCATCAGGGCGAGGCTCGACCGTGCCTTCGCGCTGGTCGAGGCGCGTTGCGGCGAGGTGGATTATCTCGCGGGAAACGCGCTCACCACCGCCGACATCATGACCGTGTTCTCGCTTACCACCATGCGCTACTTCCTGCCCTACGATCTCGGACCCTTCCCCAACATCCGCGCCTATCTCGCCCGCATCGCTGCGCGCCCGGCCTATCAGCGCGCGATGGCCAAGGGGGATCCGGGGATGGCGTTGTTGTTGAGCTGATCGTCGCGGGTCGGAAGATCGCTTTGGCGGCTTGCTCGGTGTACCTCGCCCCGCTTGCGGGGAGAGGTCGGATTGCATCGTCAGATGCAATCCGGGTGAGGGAGTACAGGTCTCACGACGTGCACTCCCCGTGCGTCGGCCCCTCACCCCAACCCTCTCCCCGCGAGAACAGGGAGAGAGAGCTGACTGCCCGAGCCGCCATATCTCGTCTCACTATTTTTCAGCGTCTCGCAACACGCCAGCGTTAGGGCGAGAATGCAAATGAACTTATGGTCGACAGCCCACCACCTCGCCCGCTGTCATCAGCCCATCGCCTGCTCACTTCTGCCGCTTGCGGCTCCAGTCCAGGAAGGAGCGATACAGCTCCTCCTTCTCCGCCTTCGAGGTCGGCGCCTTGGCCTGCGATTCGAGAAAGGCATCGAAGCGCTCCTGCTGCGAGAGACTGCCGGCCGCGGCGGGCGGCAGGCCGACATTGGCCTCCTTCTTCATCCGCTCCAGCACGGCGTCGACATACGGATAGCGCTGCCAGCCCGGCACCTGGGCCTCGAGATTGAGATCCTTCCAGCCCGGATGGAACGGCGGCTGCTGCAGCCGCGCGAGGTTGGTGAACAGCGTGTCGACGAAGCGGTTGACGCGGTCGGCGCGGTCGCTGCCGGGCTTCCAGTTGTAGACGGCCAGCACCGACGGCACGGCGATGGTTTCCACGGCGGTGTCGGGTGCGACCAGCCCTGGATAGGTGTCGGCCTTGATGCTGGTCGGATAGTAGAAGTCCGAGAATTGCTGCGTGTACGGCACCGGCACGAAGTGGAATCCAGGATCCGCCTTCTTGCCGCTGAACAGTTCGCCGGGCTTGGAGGCGACATATACCATCGCGGCGATCTCGCCCTTGTGCAGCTTCTCCAGTGCGACGGGGCCACCGACCGCGACCGGCTCGATGTCGATGCCGAGGCGCCGGAAGATCAGTGGGCCGGTGTGGGCGGCGGCCACGCCCGCCGTGCCCACCGCGACCTTCTGGCCCTTCAGGTCCTGCAGCGACTTGAACTCCTCGCGCGCATAGATGTGCACGTCGGAGATGAAGAAGCGCAGCACGTAGCGGATGCGGTCGTTGATGTTGGAAAGGCCTGCCTGCCTGGCATAGAAGTCGAATGCATCGGCATAGGTGATCGCGACGTCGACACCGCGCAGATAGAGCAGGTCGGCGATGTTCGAGGTGGTGCCGCGCGTCACCATCGGGATCAGGCGCATGTTGTCGCCGTCGTCCATGGTCCGCGCCATCTCGCTGGCGAAGCGCACGAAGCCACCGTCGGGCAGGCCCGCGGCCAGGCCGACGGTCCATTGGTTCATGCGCGTCTTGATGGCGGCTTCGTCCGAGGCGCTCCGTGGCTCGGGCGCGCGGGTCTCGGAGACCCGAGGCTCGACGGCCCGCCGTTCCGACGCGCGCGCAGGCTTGATCGAGAGCGGAGCGGCGGACTGCCCTTGCGCAAGCACCGCGCCGACGGGGGTGAGCAAGGCAGCCGAAAGCGTTGCCAGCGCCAGCAGCGCCGGCCGGGCGAGTACTCTGTGCATGTGACTAGTCCCCGATCGCGTCTGCTCGCCATCCCCCGAGCAGACTGATGACACAGCTCAATCCAAGGTCGTATCTCAATGAGCCCTAAAGCTGGCAGTTTTGGGGCAGAAACTACCTAAGGTTTCAGGTAGCTCCAGCCGCTCTCCTGCAGTTCCATCAGCCTGACGGCGCCCGATGGCACCAGGCTCGCTTCGGTGACGATCGCAATCGGATGTCCTTCGCGTTTCTCCATGCCGCGCTTGGTGATGTTGCAGGCGGAGAACTTGATCTTGGCGGGAAAGCTGAGCTCGGCGATCTGCTTGAGCCGGTCCTTCACCGGCGAGGTATCCTCGCGCAGCATGTTCAGCCCGGGTCCATAGGTGACGAGTTCGATCTCGACCTCCTCGCCCTTCTCCTTGAACGTCTCCATGATGTTGGTGGCGTTGTTCAGCGCGAGATTCATGATCGCCGGATCGTTCTGATCGACCTGGATCGAGACGCGATGAATCTTGACGTCGGCGGCGAGGCTCGCAGCAGCCGACGCGATCAGTAGCGCGCAGGCGGCCGTGACGGTTTTGAGATCGAAGCGCATGCCAGGACTCCAATGTACGATACAGGGCATTGGGATGTAGGCATGATCTGCCACAACCTCAGCTCCAAGTCGATGAGCCTGAATCGTGGCAAGACTATGCGCTGCCGACGCGGCGCTGCCGCGGGAGCGCCGTCATCACCACGGCGTCATTGCGAGCGCAGTGGCGAGGCGAAGCAATCCAGGCTGCATCTGCGGAGAGATCCTGAATTGCCTCGGCGCAAGGGCGCGCGAGGCCGGGACGACGGCGGAATGTTGAGCTGGCGGCACGGGAGCAGATGCACGTCGTAAACTGCACGACGGGCAAACCGCGCATGTCGATCATGCGTAAACTGCCCGTCGCGTTACGATGTCGCAGGCCGCATGGCTTGCCGTGTCGGGCAAATCAGGCGGATGCTTCCGCTCGTCCTGCTGCCGCATGAGGGGCGTGTCGCGACCGTCACGAGGCGTTGGCAGTGGGATGCGATGGGCGTGGATTGCCGCAGCGTGAGTTGATCGCGCGGACGAACGGCGATGCACGTACGGTCAAGTCGCGTGGTCCTGACACCCCGATGCTGGTGTCCCGCGCAACGCGCGCAAGCGCGTTGTCGCGCATGGTGGCCAACAAGCCCGGCGCACCAGGGAGATCGCGAAGCAGCCGTTCAAACCGTCGCGCAGGGAAGGCCGGGTGTTTCCGGCTGCACCTGTGGTACCTGCCGCCTGCATTTTTTACGCAGGCGGGCCACGGGCGTCAGCCGACGCCCGGCCTTCCCTGTGCCCTCTGTGTCGAGAGGGCGAGCCAAATGAACAACTCGGACGCCGAGCGCCACGAGGACGCGATGCCATGCCTATTCTGATCTGCTCTGCCGTGTTCGGCCCGGCTCCTACCACCCGACAACTGTCATCGCCCGCGAAAAGCGGGCGATCCGGTACGCCGCGGCCTGTCGGCTCAACCACTGCTGCCTCGGCGTACGGGGGCGCCCGGTCAAGCCGGGCGACGACGCCGAGGTTGGACAACGGCAGCGCGCGTCAATCCGCTTCCACCGCTGGCAAAATCACCCCGCCATGGTTACATTGCGTCAGCGAGGCTGCGACGCGCGTCCGGAACCAACATATCCCCGGGGCCTTATCGATCCTTTAGGGAACTGTCCCTGGCCAGGTCCGTGGACCTGGACATATGGTGCCCACCTACTTTCGTAGGGAACTCCGGGATCGAGCGTTTCAACGGCGATTGCGGCTTCGCGCTTGTCTCTCTCCCTCTGTTCTGTCCCCTTGATTGCCGATCTGCTGCGTTTCTGAGAACGTTGGAGTGCCCGCGTCCGCGAGCTCTTGACGGAGATCCCGCCGCATGCCGATGAAGGCCGTCCAGCACACCAAGCAGCAGCTGCGGGCTGCAGCCCTCGCCGCGCGCGACGCGCTGAGCGACGAGGCGCGCAGCGCCGCCGCGCAGGCCATCGCGGCGCGCGGGCTCCCCTTCGCGCTGGAGCCGGGCCAGGTGGTCTCCGGCTATGCGCCGATTCGCAACGAGCTCGATCCGGTGCCGCTGATGCGCGTGCTGGCGGCGAAGGGCGCGCGGCTGGCACTGCCGGTCATCCTGGCGCGCGGCCATTCGCTCTCCTTCCGGGCGTGGTCGCCGGGTGATCGGCTGACATTGGGCTCGCTCGGTATCCCCGAGCCGTCGCCCGTTGCGGCCGAGCTGGTGCCGGACGTGATGCTGGTCCCGCTCGCCGCCTTCGACCGCACCGGCCATCGCATCGGTTACGGCGGCGGCTACTACGACTACACCTTCTCGCACTTGCGTAAATCGCATCACCTCATCGGCGTCGGCCTCGGCTTTGCCGTGCAGGAAACCGAGGCGATCCCGGCCTTGGCCCACGACGCGGCGCTGGATTATGTGCTAACCGAGCGCGAGACCTTGGATTTCCGGAGCAATTGAGTTGCGAATTCTCTTCGTCGGCGACGTCGTCGGCCGGGCCGGCCGCAGCGCCGTCTCGGACCACCTGCCAGGCTTGATCCGCGATTGGGCGCTCGATCTCGTCATCGTCAATGGCGAGAACGCGGCCGGCGGGTTCGGCATCACCGAGGCGATCTATCAGGAGCTGGTCGATGCCGGCGCCGACGCGGTCACGCTCGGCAACCACTCCTGGGACCAGCGCGAGGCGCTGGTGTTCATCGAGCGCGCACCGCGCCTGGTGCGCCCTGCGAATTATCCGGCGGGCACGCCCGGCCGTGGCGCGGCGCTGGTCGACGCCAAGAACGGCGCCCGCGCGCTGGTGGTCAACGTGCTCGGGCGCGTGTTCATGACGCCGTTCGACGACCCGTTCGCGGCTGTCGGCCGCGAGCTCGGCGCCTGCCCGCTGCGCGAGGCGGCGGATGCGATCGTGGTCGACGTGCATTGCGAGGCCTCCAGCGAGAAGCAGGGCCTGGGCTATTTCTGCGACGGCCGCGCCAGCCTCGTCGTCGGCACCCATACGCATGTGCCAACGGCCGATCACCAGATCCTGCCCGGCGGCACCGCCTACATGACCGATGCCGGCATGACCGGCGATTACGACTCCATCATCGGCATGCAGAAGGACGAGCCGCTGCGCCGCTTCCAGTCGGGCATCCCGTCGGCGCGCTTCGAGCCGGCCCCCGGCGAGGCGACGTTGAGCGGCGTGGCGGTCGAGACCGACAACGGCACCGGGCTTGCGATCAAGATCGCGCCGGTGCGCATCGGCGGCCGGCTGTCGCCGGCGAAGCCTTCGTTCTGGGGAGGATGAGAGCCTGGATCAGGCCTTGAGCCGAAAACCCATCCGGAACGCGCCCCAATGCCGGCCCTTGATGAAGATCGGCGCCGAGAGGTCCTTCATCAGCACGAACTGCCCGCCGCCCATGTCGCGGCGGTAGGTCTGCAGCAGAAACGGCTTGTTGCTGGCGGCGGCGACCTTCTTCACCGCGCGGTCCTCGAACAGCCGGCGGTTGCGGCAGTTGGCGTTGTTCCAGACCGGATCGGGCCCCTGCGGCTTGCGGTAGTTCGGATTGTGCGTCGGCAGGTAGCCGCCGCGCGCCCAGGCGACGCAGAACACGATGCGCGGATCGCTGCCCTGGATCGGGTCCTGGATCGCCGGCAGGACGCGGTCGGTGAATTCGACGTAGCGCGTCATGTACTGCTTGGGATTGGTGCCGGGGATCTCGCGATAGCTCTCGTCCATCAGGTCGGCGAGCGTGATCTCGCCGCGGTCGATCGCCGTTTCGAAGGTCGCCGAGATCTGCCGGGCGGTGTCGACGACGGTCTTGATCAGCGGCGCGTCCGCGGTCTGTACGCCGCTCTCGGCGATCAGCCCGATCAGCGCCTCGGAATGATCGAGCAGCTTGGCGATCCGGCTGTCGGCCTGTTTGAGCTCGACCGAGGACTGGTCGACGCCCTTGGCGAGCTCGTTGAGCTCGCTGATCACGGCGTCGCAATGCGCGAGGTTGGAGGTCGCGGCCTTCGCCACGCCGTCGATCTCCTGGCCGACGCTGGTGAAGCCGTCCTGGACGCGGACGATGATGCCGCCGATCTGCTGGGCGCCTTCACCCGCGGTCTTGGCGCGGGAGGAGGCCTGGCCGCTCTCGCCGAGCAGGCTCTTCACCTGCGAGTCGAGCCCGCGCAGGGTATCGCCGATCTCCTGGGTGGCCTGCCGCGTCGCCTCGGCGAGCGACTTCACCTCGCTTGCGACGACAGCGAAGCCCCGGCCGGCGCTGCCGGCACGGGCCGCCTCGATGGTTGCGTTCAGCGCCAGCAGGTTGGTCTGCTTGGCGATCGCCTCGATCGCGACCGAGACCTTGGCGACCTGCGACAGCGCATCGCCGACCGAGCCGAGCCGCTGCTCGATGCGCTCGACGGACTCGACCAATTCGGCGATGTGCCGCACCGCGGTGTCGACCACGTTGCGCGACTGGGCGATGTCGCCGACCGCGGCGGTCGTGGCCGATTGCACCGCCTGCGAGGCGGTGGCGATGTCGTGATTGGCCGCGACCATGGTCTTGGCGGTGGCCTGGAGATGCCCGAACCGCTGCGACTGGTAGCTGACGCGGTTGGCGACCTCCTGGACGTTGCCGGCGACATCGGCGAGCTCGACGCCGAGACCGCCGATGCGGTCGGCGATCTCGTCCATCAGCCGTTCGGCGCCGGTGCGCGCGTCGTGACTTTCCAGAATGGCGCGTTGCGCGACCGACATGTCCAGACTCCCGGGCTTGAAAGGATCAGAAAATCACGGCTTGGCTCACAATTTGTAGGCGGTGCGGAAGCCGCCCCAGTGCCGGCCGCGAACCCGGATCGGCACGTCGATTTCGCGCATCATGACGGTGTTGCCGTTGCCCATGTCGCGCGCGTAGCTCTGGATCAGATAGGGCCGCTGGCTGCGGCCTGCCGCGAGCCCGGCCGGATCGTTGAAGATGCGGCGGTTGCGGCTGTTGGCGGTGTTGAAGGCCGTGTCGCCCGGCCGCTGCGGATGCGAATAGATCCGGTTGTGCACCGGCAGATAGCCGTTGCGGTCGATCGCCACGCAGAACGCCATGCGCTGGTCCTTGGCGAGGAAGGCCTCCTGGAACGACGGCAGCACGCGCTCGGCCCAGTCGAGGATCCGGCTGCGGTGCTGCTGCGGATTGGTGCCGGGGATCTCGACATAGTTGGTATCGAACATGTCCTCGAGCGTGATCTCGCCGCGCGCAACGGCGCTCTCGAACATCCGGTTCAGCTCGGTGCCGGCTTCCATGGCGCGGGTGACGAACTCGTTGTTCTCCTCGTGCAGCGCCCAGAGCTTGTCCTCGATCTTCTCGCGCAGCTCGGCGCTTGGCGCATCGAACCGCGCCTGGGCGCCGGCCTTGACCTGCTCGGTGACGCGCAGGCGGCACGGACCGACGTCCTCCAGCACGGCGTCGAGACGCTCGTTCACGGGCAGGCGGCTCGCATCCGGGCCGGTGATCAGAAGGCCGTCGTTGGAAATCTCATAGACCGGCGCACCGATCGTGCGTGCGCCCGACTTGATCTCGAGCTTGAGGTGGCAGGGCAGACGCTCGCTGCCGCTGCGCACGGGCCGATCGCCCTGCCGCAGCAGCACGGCGCAGCGCGCCTTCAGCTTCTGGGCGTACATCGTCACGGCGCGGCCGGCGTTCGTGACGCGCTCGCCATAGCTCTCGGCCTGCTGGGTGGCGCTGCTGATGTCGGCGGCGCTGTCGACCACCGAGGATATGAACTGCGAGGCCTGGGCCGCATTGTTCGACATCTCGCCGGTGGTCTGGTTCTGCTCGGCGACGGCGCCGTTGACGTTGGTGAAGACGGGGCGGATCGCCTCGATCGCCTGGGCGATGCGGTGGACGGCGTCGGCCGAGCCGGCGGCGTCCTTCTGCAGTGCCTCGATCTTGCGGGTGATCTCCTCGGTCGCGTTCTGGGTCTGGACGGCAAGCGCCTTGACCTCGGTGGCCACTACGGCAAAGCCGCGGCCGGCCTCGCCGGCGCGGGCGGCCTCGATGGTCGAGTTGAGCGCGAGCAAGGTGGTCTGGCGCGCGATCTGGGAGATCAGGTTGACGACGTTGCCGATCGCCGCCGAGGATTCGCGCAGGCGGTCGACGTTGGCCCGGGCTTCCGAGGCGGCGGCGCTGGCCTGGTCGGCGAGCTGGCCGGCGTCCTGGACCTGGGCACGGATACCGTGGGCGGATTGGGTCACCTTCTCTGCGGCGTGGGCGAACGTCGCCGCCGTTCCTTGCGCGGTGCTGCTGCGTCCGCTCAGCGCATCGGCGCGCTGGCGAATGTCCGTCAGCGTCCCCGCCGTCGCCTCGGCGCCGCTGGCGACCGCATCGGCGGCGCGCTCCAGCTGGCGAATCATGCCGCCGAGTTCCAGCTCCAGCAGGTCGAGGATGGCCTTGGCCGAATCGGCATCCGACGACGCCAGCGGCTCCGGCGCGGCTACCGGCTTCGGTTCGGCCACCGGCTCGGGCGCAGAGGCTCGTCTTGCAAAGAAACCAAACGCCATGGGGTAGGCCCCGGTGCGGGTGAAAAGGTGCAGAGGGGCGGCATCGTTGCACTTGACTGTGAAGCCATGGTTAACATTTGGCTTATGGTGCGGGGCAGCCAACTGGCTCTCCGAGGAGGGGGCAGCCACCCTGAAACCACCTCAAATCTTTGATTTTGACGATTCCCGGCCTATAAGGCCGCGCTTCCCCACCTGATCCCCTACGATTGCAAGAGACCTCGCATGGCCGGCCATTCCCAATTCAAGAACATCATGCATCGCAAGGGCCGGCAGGATGCGATGAAGTCCAAGCTGTTCGGCAAGCTGGCGCGCGAAATTACCGTCGCCGCCAAGCTCGGCACGCCCGACCCGGCGATGAACCCGCGGCTGCGCGCCGCCGTGGTCGCCGCCCGGGCCGAGAACATGCCCAAGGACAACATCGAGCGGGCCATCAAGAAGGCACTCGGCGGCGAGGGCGACAACTATGCCGAGATCCGCTACGAGGGCTACGGCCCGGGCGGCGTCGCCGTCATCGTCGAGGCGCTGACCGACAACCGCAACCGCGCCGCGTCCGACATCCGCTCCTTCTTCACCAAATCAGGCGGCAACCTCGGCGAGACCGGCTCGGTCTCGTTCATGTTCGACCGCGTCGGCATCATCGAATTCGACCGCGGCGTCGCTTCCGACGATGCCGTGCTGGACGCCGCGATCGAGGCCGGCGCCGACGACGTGATCTCGGGCGAGGGCGGCCACGAGGTCTATGCCTCGCCGGACAGTTTCCATGAAGTCGCCAAGAACCTCGAAGCCAAGTTCGGCGAGCCGCGCAAGGCGGCGCTGACCTGGAAGCCGCAGAACACGGTCGCGGTCGACGACGAGACCGGCGAGAAGCTGCTGAAGCTGATGGACCTCCTGAACGAACACGACGACGTTCAGAACGTCTACGCCAATTTCGAGATCTCGGACGCCCTGATGGCGAAGATGGGCGGTTGACGGACGCTCAACCACGTCGTTCGTGTGTTCCGTTTATGTTTCCATCGGTGCGGCGCGAGGCTATCTCTAATCCATGAAAGCCCAGCCGATTCGCGCAGCAATCCGCATCATCGGGATCGATCCCGGCCTCCGCCGCACCGGTTGGGGCGTGATCGAGAGCGAGGGCAACCGGCTGATCTATGTCGGTTGCGGCTCGGTCGAGCCGCCCGATGATCTGCCGCTGGCGAGCCGGCTGCTGGCGATCCATGAGGGGCTCTCGGCGGTGCTCGGCCGGTTCGCGCCGATGGAAGCTGCGGTCGAGCAGACATTCGTCAACAAGGACGGCGTCGCCACCCTGAAGCTCGGCCAGGCCCGCGGCATCGCCATGCTGGCGCCGGCGATGTTCGGAATTTCGGTCGCCGAATACGCCCCCAACCAGGTCAAGAAGACCGTGGTCGGCGCCGGTCATGCCGACAAGGGCCAGATCGCGGTGATGCTGAAGATCCTGCTGCCGAAGGCCGAGCCGCCGTCGGCCGACGCGGCGGACGCGCTCGCCATCGCCATCACCCACGCCCATCACCGCCAGGGCCAGGCGCTGCGCATGAAGGTGGCCGGGCTATGATCGGCAAGCTGAAGGGGCTGATCGATTCCTACGCGGAGGATTTCGTCATCCTCGACGTCGGCGGCGTCGGCTACCAGGTGCACTGCTCGGCGCGCACGCTGCAGGCCTTGCCGTCGCCCGGTGAAGCCGCCACATTGTCGATCGAGACCTATGTGCGCGAGGACCAGATCAAGCTGTTCGGTTTTCGCTCGGATGTCGAACGGGAATGGTTTCGCCTTTTGCAGACGGTGCAGGGCGTCGGCGCCAAGGTCGCCCTCGCGGTCCTAGGCACTCTGCCGCCGGCGGACCTCGCCAATGCGATCGCGCTGCGCGACAAGGCCGCGGTGGCGCGCACGCCGGGCGTCGGCCCCAAGGTCGCCGAGCGCATCGTCACCGAGCTGAAGGACAAGGCGCCGGCGTTCGCCGATGTCGATCCCGGTGTCGTCAGGCTGTCCGGCGCCATCGAAGAATCCCGCGCGCCGCAGCCGATCGCGGACGCGATCTCCGCGCTCATCAATCTCGGCTATGGCCAGCCGCAGGCGGCTGCCGCCATTGCCGCCGCGTCACGCGCGGCCGGCGACAAGGCCGAGACCGCGCAACTCATTCGCCTCGGCCTCAAGGAGCTGGCGAAATAGGCTATCGTCGCCCGGCCGGGCGAGCAGAAGGACATCCGTTTCCCCATGGTGAGCAAGAAGGACAAGGAGCTGATCGAGGCGGCCGCATCAGCGGTCAAGAGCCGCTATCGCAACGATTGGCAGGAGGTCGGCGCCGCCATGCGCACGCGCGACGGCCGCATCATCACCGGCGTCAACATCGATGCCTATCTCGGCCGCAACGCTGTCTGCGCCGAGGCCATCGCGATCGGCCGCGCCATCACCGAGTTTGGCGACCACGGCATCGAGACCATCGTTGCCGTGCGCCATCCCAAGCCCGGCGAGCCCGGCGAGGTCGCCGTGGTCTCGCCCTGCGGCACCTGCCGCGAGCTGATCCACGACTATGATGCCAAGGCGCGCGTCATCGTGCCGTCGAACGGCAAGGGGCCTGCGGCGGTGACCATCGGCGAATTGCTGCCGAACAAATACAGGCGCGGCAACGAATGAAGCCGCCGGCGCGCATGGTCAGTCCGGAGCGGCGCTCCGACGATGTCGGCGACACTGCGCTGCGTCCGCAGCAGCTGTCGGAGTTCGTCGGCCAGCAGCAGGCGCGCGCCAACCTCTCGATCTTCATCGAGGCGGCGCGCAAGCGCGGCGAGGCGCTCGACCATGTGCTGTTCGTCGGTCCGCCCGGACTTGGCAAGACGACGCTGGCGCAGATCGTGGCGCGTGAGCTCGGCGTCGGCTTCCGCGCCACCTCGGGCCCGGTCATCGCCAAGGCCGGCGATCTCGCCGCGCTGCTGACCAATCTCGAAGAGCGCGACGTGCTGTTCATCGACGAGATCCATCGTCTCAGCCCGGCGGTCGAGGAGGTCCTTTATCCGGCGATGGAGGATTTCCAGCTCGATCTCATCATCGGCGAAGGCCCCGCGGCCCGCTCGGTCAAGATCGACCTGTCGAAGTTCACGCTGGTCGGCGCGACGACGCGCGCAGGCCTGCTGACCAATCCGTTGCGTGACCGGTTCGGCATTCCGATCCGACTGAACTTCTACACGGTGGAGGAGCTCGAAGGCATCGTCACGCGCGGTGCCCGCGTGCTCGGGGTCGGCATGACCGCCGACGGCGCCAACGAGATCGCGCGGCGCGCCCGCGGCACGCCACGGATCGCCGGCCGCCTGCTGCGCCGCGTGCGCGACTTCGCGTCGGCCGCCAACGCCAGTGCGATCGATCGCGCCATCGCCGATCACGCGCTGAGCGCGCTCGAAGTGGATGCCGCCGGGCTGGACGCGATGGACCGGCGCTATCTCTCGACCATCGCGCTGAACTACGGCGGCGGGCCGGTCGGCGTCGAGACCATGGCGGCAGCGCTGTCGGAGCCGCGCGATGCGATCGAGGACATCATCGAGCCGTATCTGATCCAATGCGGCTATCTGCAGCGTACGCCGCGCGGCCGGCTGCTGACGTCGCACGCGTTCAGGCATCTCGGCCTGGCCGAGCCCTCGAACCGCGATCCCGGCCAGTTCGGCCTGTTCGGCAGCGAGGACGATGATTAACGAAACTGCTGACAATCTGCACAGACGCACCCGAAATCGGTTGCAATGATCGGGGAGAAGGGAGCCGCTGCGAGGAGTTTATCGATGCTGTCACGCCGTCGCTTTCTGTCATTCTCAGGCGGTCTTGCCGCCACCGGTTTTTCGACCGCGACCTACGGCGTCGGCGTCGAGCCGCTCCGCCTGGGCGTCACCGACTATCACATCCATCCACGCAACTGGCCGGCTGGGCTAAGACTGAAGATCGCGGCCATCGCCGACATCCATGCCTGCGATCCCTGGATGTCGCTCGCTCATATCGACGGGATCGTCCAGCGAACCAACGCGCTGCAGCCGGATCTGATCGTTCTGCTCGGCGACTACGTCGCCGGTCATCGTCATCACATCGGACGCATCGACGCCGATGCCTGGGCGCCGGTGCTCGGCGGCCTGAAGGCGCCGTTGGGCGTGCACGCCATCCTGGGCAATCATGATTATTGGGATGATCGAACCGTGCAGCGCGACGGCCGCGGCGCGCCGTATGCCCAGAAGGCGCTCGAGGCCGCCGGTATTCCCGTCTACGAGAACGACGTCGTGCGTCTCACCAAGAATGGCCATGCCTTCTGGCTTGCCGGCCTCGGCGATCAGTTGGCCTACATGCCAGCGCGGCGCTTCCGGCCGATGCCGCGGATCGGCATCGATGATCTCGCAGGGACGCTGCGCAAGGTGACGGACAGCGCCCCGGTAATTCTACTGGCGCACGAGCCCGACGTCGCGCTCCGGGTGCCGCCGCGCGTGGCGCTGCAGCTGTCGGGGCATACGCATGGCGGCCAGATCCGCGTGCTCGGCTGGTCGCCGGCCGTTCCCGCGCGTAATGGCGTCAATCTGGCCTACGGCCACATCCGCACCCAATGCGACGTGATCGTCTCCGGCGGCCTCGGCTGCAGCATCATGCCAGTCCGGATCGGCATGCCGCCGGAGATCGTGCTGGTCAACGTCGGCAGGGAACCCGTCGAGGTGACGTCCTAGCCGGCTCGTGCTGGCCTGCTCTTGCGTTGGCCGTTGAACTGGGCGAAACGATCGCCATTTCCGGCTATCGAGGGCTTCCCTTGACCCAACGACATCTCGACGGCGCGATCCGCGACGGCCGCCACCACATGCAGGTGCGGGTCTACTACGAGGACACGGATTTCTCCGGAATCGTCTATCACGCCAACTACCTCCGCTTCATGGAGCGCGGCCGCACCAATCATCTGCGGCTGATGGGCGCCGAGCAGCACGCGCTGTTCGCGGAGGCGGCAAGCGAGGCCCCGGGCTTCGCCTTCGTGGTGCGCTCGATGACGCTCGACTTCCTGCGGCCGGCCCGTATGGACGACGTGCTCGACGTCGTCACCTGGCCCGTGGCGGTGAAGGGCGCGTCGATCACGCTGGCGCAGGAGGTCAGGCGCGGCGAGGAGGTGCTCGTCAAGGCCGACGTGAGAGTTGCGTTCGTCAGCGGCGGCAGGGCGCAGCCCATACCGAAAGCGCTGCGCGACCTGATGAAGGCGGACCTCGCCTAAAGACGTCCTAACGGTGGGCGGGCGGAGGGATGAGGATGCGCCCGCCGGCGATCGCGACCTCGCCGCGGTCCAGTCGGCCGCGCCATCTGCGCAGCGAATGCGACGGCAGCTGTATCGCCGCGGCGTAGGCACGGAAGCCATTCCGCTACGGTTCAGCGCAAGCCAGCTGGCGAGCACCGCCGCACTACGGTAGAGCGTAGACGGCGACCTGATCGCCGACCTGGTCCTTGAGGATCGTGTTGCCGCCCGCGATGAAGGCGACGTATTCGCGGCCCTTGTACTCATAGACGGCGGGATTGGCGACCGCGGGGGCCTGGACGATGTCGGACCAGAGCTCCTTGCCGTCGGCCAGCGCGTAGGCCCGCACCTTGGCGTCCATCGAGGCTCCGATGAAGATCACGCCTCCGGCCGTAACCGCCGGGCCGCCGATCGTCACCGATCCCATCGACTCCGGCATGTAGAAGCCCCACTTCTGGGAGGCGCCGATGGGACGGCGCCATTTGATGTCACCGGTGGTCATGTCGATGGCGGCGATCTCGCCGAATGGCGGCTTCCAGCAGGGCATGCCGAGCCAGTTCAGCGCGTTGTCGAGTGACATGCCGTATGGCGCACCCTCTTGAGGATAGAAGCCTTGCTCGTTGCCCGAGCCGGCTGCGCGCTGCTCATATTCTTTCCGGGGGTAGAGCTTGATGGATTGCACCACGTGCGAGAAGTTGACGATCGCGGTCTTGCCGCGCGGATCGAAGGCTACGCCGCCCCATTGCACGCCGCCGGCCGAGTCGGATAGGCGAGCACGCCGCTGTCCTTGTGAGTCGGCGGCGAGTACATGCCGGCGTAATTGAGGCTCTTCCAGAGCCTCGAGCATTGGCCGAGCCCGAGGGCGTCGGCGACCCACCAGATGGGAGGCTTCTTCGACTGGTCGAGCAGCGGCGCCGGCCTGATCGGAAACGGCTGCGTCGGCGCGTAGATTTCGCCCTGGATCGAGCCGTCGCCACCAGGCACCTTGCGCTCCTCGATCGGCCAGACGTCCTTGCCAGTGCGTCGGTCGACGACGAAGAGGAACCCCATCTTGGTTGCCTGCATCAGCGCTGGGATCTGCTTCCCATCGACGGTGATGTCCATCAACGTCGGCGCGGAGTTGATGTCGTAGTCCCAGATGTCATGGTGCACCCACTGGCGAGACCAAACGACCTCGCCGGTTTCGAGGTTGAGGGCCGTTGTCGATGTGGCCAACGGGATCGGCTCGGTGCGGTTGCCGCCCCAGTAGTTCGGGGAGGGGCTGGAGACCGGGAGATAGACCAATCCAAGTCCCTCGTCGACCGACATGCCCGTCCACACATTGGCGGTGCCGGTGCGGGACGCGATCTTCGGCGGCAGCGTAGCGAAGGACCATTGTCGCTTGCCCGTTTGCGGATCGAGCGAGAATACGGTGCCGGGCGGTGCTTCAGCATAGGCCCAGTCCTTGCCGGCCCAGCCCAGGATCACGTGATTGCCCGCGACCGTCGGCGGCTGAAGCAACGAAAGCGGATATTTGTTGTTCACGTCGTTCCACTGATCGACGTTGAGGACGCCGCCGTTCGCGAAATCACGACAGAGCTTGCCAGTATCCGCGTCCATGGCAAAGAGCTGCGCGTCCATGGTGCCGAGATAGACGATCTTCTGGCACGGCTGGCCCGCGACGGGATTCGCTGCCTCCCAATAGGCGACCCCGCGGTTCTTCAGCGCCGGCTGGGTCAAGGCCTTGAGCGTCGATTTGGAGTCGAAGGTCCATTTGACCTTTCCGGTCGCGGGCTCCAGCGCAACAACGCGATAGAACGGCGTGCCGATGTAGAGCGTGTCATTGGCAAAGATCGGCGTGGCGGACCAGACGCTGGTCGGCAGCTTGCCCGACCCATCCGAAACGTCGCCGGTGTGATACTCCCACACCTTTACCAGCGATCGGACATTGTCGGCTGTGATCTGGGTCAGGGGAGAGTACTTCTGGGCATTGAGCTGACCGTGAAACGTATTCCAGACGGCATGGGTCGGGACGAGCGGGATCGGCTTCGGCGTGGGCAAGCTGCCGGACGGCAGCTGAGCGCCTGCGTCGGCAGCTCCCGATTGCTCGTTGCCCGGTGCTGACGATGCGCGACCGGCATTGCTGTGGGGCTGCTCCGAGTCAGTGCTCGAAGGCCCATGCTGCTCTGGGCCTGGAATGCTTCCGGGGGTGGCAGCCGGATGAGCAGTGTCGTTCTGTGCAATCGCCGGCGGCAGCGCGACCATGACCGCCAGCGTGAGCGCCGCAAATGGGGCGCTACGGCAGAATGAACGGATTCTCATGCCACGGCTCTTCTTGGCTGGGGTGGGGCGGCAAGCGTCACAATCAATCCGACGAGTGCGACGACCGTGGCCGCCGCCAGCCACCACGCATGCAGAAAGCAGGCGGCGGTTATTGTGCCGAGCGCGCCGAGCAGCCCGAGGGACCAGAACACCCAGAAGAGCCACCCGCTTCGACCAAACCACAGGACGAAGGCGTCGACGACGAGTGCCAGACTGGATCCGATGACGAGCAACGCGCCCGGGGCGCCAGTGACCCCGGTCAAAGGAGCTAGGTAGTCGTAGAGGCCGAGCAGCGTGCCGGCGGCGGCTGCCACGAGGATGATGATCGGGCCGAGCGGCCTCTGCTCAAATGAGGTCAAGTCAACGCTCCAAGATTCATGGCCGACGAGCGCGGGGCAGCGGCGGTGATTCAACGGACGAGAAAAGAATGTCTCGTCGAAGCAGGGGTTCCACGCGCCGCATCCGTACCCGTTCGGGGCCGAGAAGGGCCCCCATCCGGTTTGCCAACCCAATTCCTCGGCGCATGGCGGACTATCTCTGGCACTGTCGGTATAGCGGGGGGCGTGAGACAATCCGCAGCTCAATACCAAACGGGCCTCGATCGGCCGCGGAGGTCGCTACTTCTTCTCCTTCGAGCCCCGAGTCAGAAGCCACCAGTTCGCCGGGTGGGAAGGAACCCAGGAGCACGGAACTCCGGGCTGCTGACCTTCACGAGCCGTAGACCTCCAGTCGCGTGCCGAGCACGTGTCGGAGGCCGTGGAAATGGCAAGTGTGACGCCGTGCATTCCAACCTGCCAAGACGCGATCGAAATCGTATCGGCCTTGGCGGCCGCGATAAGCCCCTGGCCGAGCGACAGACCTCGCATCGGCGCAATCGTGAAATACCCGCTGCGCAAGGCGCATCGGAGAGGCTGCCGGGGATCACGCTGCGCTGACCCGCCAGACGGACTGCCGCTCAATCAGACCGTGGCCGGGGAGGAACTCGCGCGTTGAAACCGTCAGTATCGCCCGCCGCTGCGCTCTTGTTGCTTGATCCAATCCGACAAGGTCCGGGGCGACGATCCTTGTCCGGGGCGCGATGGCTTCGCGGTGGCAGTCCTGTTGCTCCGGTTCGTCGTCTCCGTCGGCCCGCGCGGGCGCGTCGCGGCATGGGCGCCAGAGACGCCCCTCGGCGCCGTTGTGAGCTTCTCCGCTTCCTCCTTCTCCAGCCGCAGCTTGCGCAGCCGCTCCATCTTCTCGCGCTCCGGATCGACGGGCGGCGGTGGCAGCTCGCGCTGGCGGGCTTCCTCGGCGGAGATCAGCAGACCCATGATGGCGCTTTCGCCGAGGGCCTTGCAGGCTTCGAGGCGGTGCAGACCTTCGACCAGGACAAAATGGTCCTTGTCGCGGCGGACGAGGATCGGCTCGCGCTGGCCGACCTCCAAAATGCTTTCGGCCAGCGCGTCGACCGCGTCCTGCTTCAGCGCCTTGCGTTTCTTGTCGGGGATGTGGATCTTGTCGATGGGGAAGCTTTCCGGTGCGGACACAGTCGAAACTCCGTCGTGGGCGCGCCGTCCGGCGTCAGGGTCGGAGGGGGCACGATCCCCGGATCCGCACCGCAGGGCGGAGGGAGGCAGACCGGGCACGTGCGGCTACAATAGAGACATTCGCCATCTCGCCGCAAGGAGCGGTGATGGGGCGTGATGGCTCCTGTCAGACCGCAAGGTGGATCATGCCGCTGTGATGGGCGCCCAATCGGCCGCGCTCGAAAATCGCTCACGCGTCAATTCATGCTGCTATCCTGCATCGCTCATACAGGAGGACGCCGCTCATGACGATACGCACACTCGTTGCCGCGCTGGCCGGGATTGCTCTCGCGTTGCCCGCCGCTGCCCTCGCGCAGGAACCGCCGGTCGAGGAGCAACTCGTCAATGCGATGAACAAGGTGTTCGGCGTGCACGCCGGCTTTCGCGCCAATCACGCCAAGGGCGTCGTGGTCGAGGGCAAGTTCAAGCCGTCGACCGAGGCGGCGACCTTGAGCAAGGCGTCGCTGTTCAGCGGCGGCGAGATTCCGGTGACGGTGCGGTTCTCGGACTCCACCGGCGTGCCGAACCTGCCGGACGGATCCGGCGACGCCAATCCGCACGGCATGGCGGTGAAGTTTCATCTCGCCGACGGCAGCGACATGGACCTCGTGATCAACTCGCTGAAATTCTTCCCCGTCTCGACCGGTGCGGAGCTGCGCGATCTGTTCCTGGCGATCGCGGACTCTGGACCGAACGCGGCCAAGCCGACCAGGCTCGAGCAGTTCGTCGCCAGCCATCCCTCGGTGCCGGCGGCGCTCGGCACCATCGCGACGCCGGACAGTCTTGCCGACGAGGCCTATTTCGGCGTCAACGCCTTCGTCCTCGTCAACAAGGCCGGCGAGAAGCAGGCGGTGCGCTGGCAGATGCTGCCGGAGAAGGTCGTGCATATCGACCAGGAGGACGCGGCGAAACGCGCGCCGGACTTCCTGATGGCCGAGCTGCCGGCGCGGCTGAAGCAGGGGCCGGTGACGTTCCGCTTCAAGGCGCAGCTCGCCGCGGCCGGCGACGACACCAAGGATCCGGCAAAGCCGTGGCCTGACGATCGCAAGCTGGTCGAGCTCGGCGTGCTGACGATCGACAAGGCGGTCGAAGACAGTGACGCCGCGCAGAAGAAGCTGCTGTTCCTGCCGGGCCAGCTCACCGACGGCATCGAGGCCTCCGACGATCCGATGATCGACATCCGCAACGGCGCCTATGCCATCTCGTTCTCCCGGCGCAATCCGTGATGATGGTGGCATGACACGCTATGTGCCGTGCGCACCGCGCGGTGCGGCGGATCACGCTGCGCTGATCCGCCCGACGGGCCTCAGTCTGTCGTCATGGCCGAGGCGAGCCCAGCCATGATGCGCGGGCGGCGCAGGCGGCGCTTGTGCTGATGACCGGACGATTTGGCGGCGAGCTCAAATCCGTATTTCCGGTCGCGATCGGCCGTGCCCTTGCTTCGTTCCATCCTCATCGCAATCCAGAACGAGCGGAAATGGGTGCATCTCTGCGGAGTGCAGGATCGGATCGACACCCTCTGCGGGGCCTTCGAGCCCGGCGAGTGAGCACGACACAACCGGCCGCAATTATGGATGCTTCGCGGCACGCGCCCCCGATGAGTTGCCGCAACGTTGACGGAGCCACGCCTCATTCGGTGCGATTACGGCGGCGTCCGCCGCTTTCTCTCCCGATCGATGACGTCGCACAGGCTGCGCGATAACGGCGAAACCAAGAGCAGGGGTTGTCGACACGCATGGACCGCCGAGCGTCGGCGCGTCGAAGACGATGGCGACCGTGCAGCCGATATGCCGCCCTGCTCGATGTGATGCAATCGAGACGTGTAGTAGATGTGAAGGACGACGATCGCGAGGTGCGCGCGATTAGGAAGCATGCCGTCGAGCGCGGGGCCGCGCGCTGCGCATCCAGTGAGTTCGGTGCGCACGTTCGTCTACGAATGAACTCATGAGCCGCGACGGCATCGCGCATCGCGCCATTTGTCGCAATCGTGTCGCGCGCTGCTTCTTTTTGCCAGAATCCTGCATCTTGCGTGCAACAGTCAAAGCCGAATCTCGATCGCGTCGGGGGCCCGATCTGCATTCCTTCCGAATGACATTTTTCAATTCAGTTCGCGACACAATCTCACCCTCCTGATGCGGCCGCCGTTTGTTGCGGCACGTGTTCAGGAGTTGTGAGTTCGATGCGTCGCGTATTTGGCGTATGCCTTTGCCTATCTACTTTCGCAGGAAGTACGACATCGGTCTGGGCGACTGATCTCGCCCTGCCTCCCCCGCTCCCGCCGCCTGACGTCTTCGCCTACAGGTGGAGTGGCTGCCATGCCGGCGCGAATGCCGGGATGGCCTGGTCACGCCAGCAGCAGACGTGGAGCCAGGTCGCCAATGCCGCCGCCGCGCCCGTTCAGCCCGTGCAGCAACCGGTCGGCAATGCGAACAACCCGCCTGTGGTCAAGCCGCCTGTGGTTGCAAACCCTGCGCCGAACCCGCCGCCGCCGAACAACCCCGGCGGGAATAACGGCGGGTGGAAGCCGCCGCATAAGCCGCCGCAAAAGCCCCCGATCTGTGAGCGCGGCGACAAGGGCTGGTGGCAGCCCGGCAAGCCGTATGGCGACAAGGATCACGACTGGCCAAAGGTTGGATCGAAAGGCGGCGACAACAAGTCGTCCTGGCCGTCGGCGCCATCCAAGAACAAGGACAACAACTACAACGACGTCAAATATGGTGGCGGCTGGTTCGACAAGCATCACGACGACGACCATGACAAGTCGAGCGGCTGGTCGCAGCTGCATTCGAGCGGCTACTCCGACAGATCGGCTTGGCTGCACCGTGATCGGCAGGACGATCACGACAAGCCGGCTTCCGGATGGGGTGGGAAGAAGGACGACGGATACGACAAGCCACTCGGTTTCGGCTGGTCGAAGCAGCCGCTGAAGAGCGAGCGTGACAGCTACGCCTGGCTGAAGCCGGATCAACGCGACGACGACAAGCATGGCGGCTATGGCTGGGGCGGCAAGCCGCGCGACAATGATGACGGCAAGGGCGGCTATGGCGACAAGCAGCCCGACAAGGATCATTGGCAGCAGCAGGGCGGCAACGACCATCATGGCGGATGGCCGTATCATCCGGACAAGCCCTGGCCGCCGAAGAATCCGCCGCCGAACAATGGCGGCGGCCAGCCGAACCCGCCGCCGCAGGGCAACAATGGCAACCCGCCGCCGCAGAACCAGCCGCCGGTGGCAGGCGGCGGCAACGTGGCGCCGCTGCCCGTCGCTGCCGTGCAGATTCCGACCGCCATCTCGAGCAATGGCAGCGACGTCATCGGCGGCCTGCAGCTCGGCTGCGATTATCAGATGGACCGCTTCGTGGTCGGCATCCAGGCCATGGCCGATATCGGCATCATCAACGCGTCGAGCCCGCTCGGGCCGGCGCTGACGATGAACACGCGGACGAGCAACCTCTACACGGCCACGGTGCGTGCCGGCTATCTCGTGACACCTGAGATCCTGGCCTACGTGCGCGGTGGTGCGGCGTGGACACGGACCAACGTTTCGGTCGTCAACACCGCCACCGGGCAGTCGGCGAGCGTGGCGTTCAACCGCAGCGGATGGACGGTCGGCGCCGGCGTCGAGTGGATGTTCGCCCGCAACTGGTCGGCCTTCGCGGAATATGATTACGCCGATTTCGGCACCGTGACCGGCACGCTGCCGGGCGCCGCCGCGATCACCGGAGGGCCGAACGTCGTCAGCCAGAAGACCCAGCTCCACACGGCGATGGTCGGTGTCAACTACCGCTTCGAGATGCTGTCGCGCGGCGGCCGCTGAGATCAGCAGCAGACGCATTGCATCCAACACGACGAGGCCGCCTGGCTCATCCAGGCGGCCTTTTCGGTTTTGGTCGGCCGGCGCTCAGCTCGCGCGGACCGAGCTCAGGAACTTGCCGACCTCGTCCCTCAGGCGGCCACTGTCACGCGACAGCAGCTTCGCGGCCGACAGCACCTCGGAGGACGCGGTCCCGGTGCTGCTTGCGCCGCGCTGCACATCCGTGATGTTCGAGGAGACCTGCTGCGTGCCCTGGGCCGCCTGCTGGACGTTGCGCGAGATCTCCTGCGTCGCCGCGCCCTGTTGCTCGACTGCGGCGGCGATGGTGGCCGAGATCTCCGACAGACGTTCGATGGTCTCGCTGATCTCGCGGATCGCGCCGACGGACTCCTGGGTGGCGGTCTGGATGCCCGCGATCTGCTGGCCGATGTCGCCGGTCGCCTTCGCGGTCTGCTCGGCAAGCGCCTTGACCTCGGTGGCGACCACGGCAAAGCCGCGTCCGGCGTCGCCCGCCCGTGCCGCCTCGATGGTGGCGTTGAGGGCGAGCAGGTTGGTCTGGCCGGCGATGCTGTTGATGAGCTCGACGACGTCGCCGATCCGCGCGGCCGCCTTCGACAGCTCGCCGACCCGCCCCGTGGTGGAGCGTGCCTGCGTGACGGCCTCGTTGGCCATGCGCGCGGACTGCTGCACCTGGCGGCTGATCTCGGTCACCGAGGAGGCCATCTCCTCGGTCGCGGACGCCACCGACTGCACGTTGGTGGACGCCTGCTCCGATGCCGCGGCGACCGTCGTAGCCAGCGTCTGCGCCCGCTCCGCGGTGGCGCTCAACGAGCCGGCCGACGTCTCCAGCGTGCTCGAGGCAGCCGACACGGTTTCGACGATGCCGCCGACGGACGCCTCGAACTGATCCGCCATCTGGCTCATCGCGTGGCGACGCTGGGCGTCGGCGGCGGCCTGGTCCTCGGCGCGCTGCGCGATGCTCTGCTTCAGGTCGCCCTGCATGGCTTTCAGGGAGGTGGCGAGGGCTCCGACCTCGTCCGCCTGCTCGATGGTGAGGGTCTGGTTGAAGTCGCCTTTGGCGATGCCATTGGCAAACACGGCGCAATCCTGGATCGGACGGGCAATGCCCCGTGCCGCCACCCAGATGAGGAAGATCGCAAGCGCCGTGATCACCGTTCCGACCCCGAGCTGCCACAGCGTGTTGTTGGTCGAGCGGCCGCTGAGCGAGGCGTCGAGCTGCCGTGCGGAGGCGAGAACGACGTCGCGCGGGACGGAGATCACGACCGACCAGGGCGTGTCGGTGAGACCGAATGTGATCGGGGCGTAGATGTCGACGTTGGGATTGTTGGGCTCGTCGAGAACGGTGCCCTTGCCGGTTCGAACGATGGCGGCGCTGTCGGCCCAGCGCGAGTCGGCCTCGGCGGCGGATTTGCCGATGACGTTCTGGTCGGCGCTGTCGGCGACGACGAGGCCGGTGTCGTTGAGGATCACGACCTTGCCCTTGCCGTCGAACAGCGAGGTGTTGATCTTGACCGCCAGCTTCTGCACGAAGTCGAGATTGTAGTCGGCGCCGGCGAGACCGCGGAATTTGCCGTCAATCATGACGGGAACGGACATCGTGGCCAGGAACACCGGCTTGCCCTGGACGATGTAGGGCAGCGGTCCTAGGATGTTCTCCCTCCCGGTGGTGCTCGGGTTGATGTACCAGGCGCCCTTCACGAGGCCATTCTGATGGCGCTCGCTGCTGTCGTATTCGACCAGCGGCTGCACGGCGATTGCGCCGCCGGCGCTTCGCGTCCAATAGGGGAGGAAGCGGCCGGTGTGGTCGGAGCCCATTTCCTTGTTGGCCTTGAAGGCCGCATCGTTGCCGTCCAGCCCGTCGGGCTCCCAGGCCGAATAGGTGCCGTTGAAGGCGGGATTGAGCTCCAGCACGTGCCGCAGCACGGCGTTGAGCTGCGCGCGGCGGGCGCTCGTGGCGGTCCCGTTCTTGGCGTCAGCCAACACCGCAAAGGACTGCGCCAGCGTGCGCGCGGCGTCGAACCCGACCTCCAGCTCGGCCTTGATGACGTTGGCCTCGGTGGAGGCCCGGTTCATCAGGCTCTCCTTGGTCTGGCGATCGACCAGCTGCATCACCTCGTGGTTGACGTACTGGTTCATGCTCTGCGTCGAGAACAGACCGTAGCCGATCAGGATGACGCAGGTGAGCGCCAGGCAGAAGCCGGCGATCAAGGCGATCTTGGTCTGGATGGAGCGTATTGCCGCAAAGGATAGGCGCATGTTTCCCTCTCATGGTTGCCTCGCGACACCGGGCAATGACGTTCGTCGGTGCGAAGCGCGTGCGGGAACCATCCGGACTGAGGATTAATGCGCTTTAAGGCACCGGCTCCATTTCAGGGCGCACGGACCAGTTCGGGCGAGGGAGTGTCGCAGTGTTGCGACACCCCCGTAGTCGTCCGGGGAAAGTGAGGCATCGGTCGCGGCCCCGGCGGCGAGCGAAGGATTGCAGCCTGGTCGGCGTTCCTTGACGCCGGTCAAACCGCGGTGCTGTAGTTGCGCTAGTCTAGCAGTAAGCTGCGCCAACGCGGGCAGAGCCGGGAGGAGGGACATGGGGCGTTCGCCCGGGAATGCCCATTCGGATCGCGTCCTGGAGGCCTTGGCCAAGGGGGATGCGAAGGCTGACGCTGACAGCAGAGCCGACAGAGGCGCGCCGGCGGTCTCGGCGCTCGCGGCATCATGGCGCCGCTCCGGCCATCTCCATGCGCTCGATCCCGCCACGCCGAAGCTGCCGGCTCGCCTGACTGCCGCCGAAATCGCGGACGCGCGCGCGCGGCTCGGGCGGCTGCTCGCGATCGCGCAGGCGAGCCTCGACCGGCTGTTCCTGGCGGTTGGGGGCGTCGGCTGCTCGGTGCTGCTCGCCGATGCCGACGGCACCGTGCTCGAGCGCCGCGGCGCCCGCGGGGACGACGCCACTTTCGAATCCTGGGGCTTGTGGACCGGCGCGGTGTGGAGCGAGCGGCACGAGGGCACCAACGCCATCGGCACCTGCCTGGTCGAGAAGCGGCCGCTGACCATCGACCGCGATCAGCACTACCTGTCGCGCAACGCGCGCCTGTTCTGCACCACCGCGCCGATTTTCGACGAGCACGGTCAGCTCAAGGCCGCGCTCGACGTCTCCTCCTGTCGTGCCGATCTCACCGAAGGCTTCAGCCGGCTGATCGCGACCACCGTCGCGGATGCCGCGCGCCTGATCGAGGCGGAGAATTTCCGCCAGGCCTTTCCGCACGCCCGCATCGTGCTCACGCCGGACAGCGAGCGCGAGATCAACTCGCTGCTGGCAGTCGATCGCAACGACCTCGTCATCGGTGCCACACGGGCGGCGCGCCGTGCGCTCAACCTTTCTTCGTCCGCGCTGGCGCGCCCGGTGCCAGCCGGCGACCTGATCAAGGACGCAACCACCGAGGGCGACGACATCGACGCCGCCGAGCGTGCTGTTCTGAAGCGCGCGCTGGCGCGCGCCGGCGGCAACGTCTCGAAGGCGGCGAAGGAGCTCGACATGTCGCGCGCCACCCTGCACCGGAAGATGAAGCGGCTCGGGCTCGAGCGGTGAACGCGCCGCGGCTGTCGAATCGCAGCCAAGATGTCGCAGAACTGCGACACTTCCTCGGACGCGCTCGCTCCGGCCTCTGGTCTGTTGCGTCGGTTTGATCGAGCCTGTCTCCAACGCCGTGTGCATCGGCGTGAATGGGAGAGACAGATGACCAAGGTTGACGTCAATGCGGCGTTCAAGCCGCCGTTCGCTGCGCGTTACGACAATTTCATCGGCGGCGCCTGGAAGGCCCCCAACGCCGGCAAATATTTCGACAACATCTCGCCGATCACCGGCCAGCCGGTGTGCCAGATCGCGCGCTCCGATGCCTCTGACATCGAGGCCGCGCTCGACGCCGCGCATGCCGCCAAGGACGGCTGGGCCCGCGCCAGCGTCACCGAGCGCGCGATGGTCCTCAACCGGATCGCCGACCGCATGGAGGCCAATCTCGACAAGCTCGCGCTCGCCGAGACCTGGGACAATGGCAAGCCGATCCGCGAGACGACCGCCGCCGATATCCCGCTCGCCATCGATCACTTCCGCTATTTCGCCGGCGTGATCCGCGCGCAGGAAGGCTCGATCGCCGAGATCGACCACGATACCATCGCCTATCACTTCCACGAGCCGCTCGGCGTCGTCGGCCAGATCATTCCGTGGAATTTCCCGATCCTGATGGCGGCCTGGAAGCTCGCGCCCGCGCTCGCCGCCGGCAACTGCGTCGTGCTCAAGCCGGCCGAGCAGACACCGGCCTCGATCCTCGTGCTGATGGAGATCGTCGGCGACCTGCTGCCGCCGGGCGTGCTCAACGTCGTCAACGGGTTCGGCCTCGAAGCAGGCAAGCCGCTGGCATCGTCGAACCGCATCGCCAAGATCGCCTTCACCGGCGAGACCTCGACGGGGCGGCTGATCATGCAATACGCGTCGCAGAACCTGATCCCGGTGACCCTCGAGCTCGGCGGCAAGTCGCCCAACATCTTCTTCAAGGACGTCTGCGCCGAGGACGACGACTTCCTCGACAAGGCGATCGAGGGCTTCGTGATGTTCGCGCTCAACCAGGGCGAGGTCTGCACCTGCCCGAGCCGCGCGCTGATCCATGAATCGATCTATGAACGCTTCATGGAGCGTGCGCTCAAGCGCGTCGGAGCGATCGTGCAGGGCAGCCCGCTCGATCCCGCCACCATGATCGGCGCGCAGGCCTCCTCGGAGCAGCTCACCAAGATCCTGTCCTACATCGACATCGGCAAGAACGAGGGTGCGCAGCTCCTGATCGGTGGCGAGCGCAACATGCTCGGCGGCGATCTCGCCGGCGGCTATTACGTCAAGCCGACGGTGTTCAAGGGACACAACAAGATGCGCGTGTTCCAGGAGGAGATCTTCGGGCCGGTCGTCTCGGTCACCACCTTCAAGACCGAGGACGAGGCGCTGGCGATCGCCAACGACACGCTCTACGGTCTTGGCGCCGGCGTGTGGAGCCGCGACGCCAACACCTGCTACCGCTTCGGCCGCAACATCCAGGCGGGGCGCGTCTGGACCAACTGCTATCACGCCTATCCGGCGCATGCGGCGTTCGGCGGTTACAAGCAGTCGGGCGTCGGACGCGAGACCCACAAGGTGATGCTCGACCACTACCAGCAGACCAAGAACATGCTGGTCAGCTACAGCCCGAAGAAGCTCGGCTTCTTCTGAGGCAGGGGGCGCCGGGCCGGTCGGGCATGAGCGCCCCGACCGGCCCGTGCGCGTCTCACGAGGTTGCGTGGCGTCACGTACGCACCTCCTGGTCCTTGTGCCACATCTTCCGACAAGGCGACGGCCGATGCGATCCTCCGGCCAGCGGTCCAGACCCAACGCCGACCATCGAGCCGGCGCGTCCCGTCCCTGCCGCGGGCGGTCTCTGTAGTTTGGCGGACCTCCCGGTTAACGCGATGTTTGACAGTTAACGTCAGATTGAGGCCGGTGAGGCGGACAGCCTTTTTCCTGAGCCGACGAAAGCCGGTCGATGGGGGTCTCGGCGACACCCGGCCGCATGCCGGACGACGCCGGTTCCGCCAGCGCCTCGACCGGACCGTCCGTGAAGGCCGGGACATCCCGTCTGTCCGCCCCGCATCGTGATGACCGCAAGGAGGACCAGCCATGGCCCACGTTGTGAAGCCGACGGGAATCGAGCACATGCTCGGCGAAGAAGACCTGATCGTCTCGAAGACCGACCGCAAGGGACGCATCACCTACGCCAACGACGTCTTCGTTCGCATGGCCAGGTATAGCTATGACGAGCTCCTGGGAGCGCCTCACAGCCTGATCCGCCATCCCGAGATGCCGCGTTGCGTCTTCAAGCTGCTGTGGGACACGCTGGAGGCCAAGCGCGAGATCTTCGCCTATGTCGTCAACCTGGCCAAGGACGGCAGCCATTATTGGGTGCTCGCCCATGTGACGCCGACGCTGGACGACCAGGGCAATATCATCGGCTACCATTCCAACCGCCGCAGACCCGAGCGAGCGCCGATCGAGCGGCTCAAGTCCATTTACAAGGCGCTGTGCGACGAAGAGGCGCGCCACGCCAATGCCAAGGATGGCCTGCGCGCAAGCTTTGACATGATGGTCGCGGCGATCAAACAACAAGGCGTTGAATATGATGAGTTCGTGCTCTCTCTCTAAGGCGCAGATCGCGATCGCGGCGGCGGCGCTGCTGACACTCGGCGCGCTGGCCTGGCTCGTCGTCGCCGGCACGACCTCGCCCGCGGCAGGCGGAGCGCTGCTCATCGCGGTCGCGCTGCTGCTCGGCCTTGCCCTGTGGCAGCTGCGGTTGGCGGCTGCCGTGGTCGCGGAGGCGGCCATGGTGTGTCACAGCGCGGCCAAAGGCAACCTCGAGCCGCGGGTGCTGAGCCGGCGCCAGCACGGCGACATCGGCTTGTTGCAGAAATCGATCAACGACATGCTCGACATCACCGACGCCTTCGTGCGCGAAGCGTCGGCCTCTATGGACTATGCCAGCCGCGGCAAGCATTTCCGCAAGATCATGGCGCGAGGCCTGCCTGGCGCATTCCGCCGGTCCGCGGCGATCATCAACCAGGGCACCGACAGCCTCGGCCGCCGGGTGGTCGACATTGCGGGTCTGGCACGGCAGTTCGGCACCCAACTCGACCAGATCGTCGTCAGCCTCGTCGGTGCAGCGGAGGATCTCGAGTCCGATGCCGGCCACGTCGCGACGGCCGCGACGGAAACCAGCCGCCAGACCGAGGATGTGATCGCCGCCTCGGGGCGCGCGTCGTCCAATGTTCAGACGGCGGCGGGCGCGGCCGATCAGCTCGCGTCCTCGATCGCCGAAATTGGCCGGCAGGTTTCACGCTCCACCGAAAGCGCCGGGCGTGCGGTCAGCGAGGCCAATCGTGCCGGCGGGGAGATCCGCGAACTTGCCGATGCCGCGGTCCGGATCGGCGACGTGGTCAAGCTGATCAGCGAGATCGCGGAACAGACCAATCTCCTGGCGCTGAATGCGTCGATCGAAGCGGCGCGGGCCGGCGACGCCGGGCGTGGTTTTTCCGTCGTTGCGGCCGAGGTCAAGAGTCTTGCCGATCAGACCGCCAAGGCGACCGAAGAGATCAGCGCCAAGGTCAACGAGATGCAGCACTCGACCTCCACGTCGGTCGCGTCGGTCGAGGCGATCGCGCGAACGATCGCCGAGATCGACGAGATCGCTTCCGCCATTTCGGCCGCGGTCGACCAGCAGGCGGCGGCGACGCGAGACATCGCGCACAACGTTCAGGAAGCCTCGTCCGGCACGGCACGGGTCGCGTCCAATGTCGGCGCGATCAGCAGCGCTGCCGCCGACACCGGCCGGATCGCGGCGCGGGTCAACAATGCCTCCGAGCGGGTCCATGGTGAGGTCGAGACGCTGCGTCGCGAGGTCGACCAGTTCATGAAGCGGCTGATGGCAACGGGATAGCTGCGGCGGCGTGCGGGCAGGTGTCTGCCGCGCGACCGTCGAGCGCCCCGCGGCCGGCCTGGGCCCGATCAGCTCGCGGCGCGCGCCGGCTTCACCGGCCCGACATCCACCTGGATCTCATCGCCCTCGACCTGCAGCGGGTAGGCGTGCAGCGCATTGCGGACGAGATGGGTGACGCACTTGCCATGGGTGGCGTCGAAGCCCCATTGATGGTGCGGGCAGGTGATCGTCCGGCCGTCGAAGGTCGCTTCCGCCAGCGGCACGTCGGCATGCGGGCAGCGGCCGCGATAGGCCTTCAGCTCGCCGCCACGGGGCCAGAGCAGCAGCACGCTCTTCTTGCCGACCTGGTACAGGCCCATGCCGCCTTCGGTCATGGCGCTTGTCGGACAGACTGCGGTGAAAGCCATCGGATCGCCTGCTGATTGATGCCGTCAGGCAGGCCCACGCAAGTTCCGGACCAGCGGAAAGCGGGGACAAACAGGGGAGTCTTGTCGCAAACGCGACAGGGCGCTGATTGAGCGCGGTCCTATGCGCGGCCGAGCGCGGCGAGGAATTCCTGCTGTGGAATGGAACAGGCCCTGCGCCCGCACCAGGCCGCGGCCGAGATCGTCGAGCTTGGCAGCCATCCCCGGGAGGAACCGCCAGCTCCAATGCCACCAGCGCAGGTTGAATTCCGCCGTCGAGAACGTTGATTGCCACATCTGCCATCGACGCGCGAGTCCGCGGCGATCGGTCGTTGAGGGCACGCCGACGAGACAGAATGTGGTTCCAAGCACAACGCCGCCCCAGAGAGGGCGGCGCTTCTCGATGCTTTCAATCAGATGCGGGTCGACGATCGAACTCTATTCCTTCCGCTCCGAGGTCCAACCCTTGTACTCGCCGACATTGTCGCGCGTGATCAGCTTGGAGGGCAGCAGCTCGACCGTCGAGGCCGGCTTCTGGCCATTGAGCAGGCCGACGCCGATCTGCACGGCGCGGCGGGCCATGAAGAACGGATCCTGCGAGGCCGAGGCTTGGATCTGCTGCGAGGCCGGATCCTTCAGCGCCGCCTCGATGTCGGGGGCGCCGTCGACCGCGGTGATGATGATGCCGGTGCGCTGCTGCTGACGCGCAGCGAGATCGGTGCCGATCGCCTGCGGATCGTTGATGGCAAAGATGGCGTCGATCTTCGGGAAGCGGGTGAGATAGCCCTGCGTCACCGTGAGGCCGCCCTCTCGCGAGCCCTTGCCGTCCTGGTCGCTGGAGAGAACCTTGATGCCGGGGGCCTTGGCGAACACGCTCTTGCAGCCGTTGACGCGGTCGATCACCGCCGACACCTGCGGCCCGTTCTCGATGATCACGTCACCCTTGCCGCCGAGTTTGTCGACGATGTACTGGCACGAGATCTCGCCGGCCTGCACGTTGTTGGTCGTCACGGTGGCATCGGCGCCCTCGGCGGCGGTGTCGACCGCAACGACGAGGATGCCGGCCGCCTGCGCCTTCTTGATCGCCGGGCCGATCGCCTTGGGATCTCCCGGGTTGAGCAGGATCATGTCGACGCCGGCGGCGATGAAATTGTCGATCTGGGTGACCTGCTTGCCGAGATCATATTCGAAGCCGACCGCGGTGATCTTGACGTTGGGATTGGTCTTCTTGGCCTCGAACTCGGCGCCCTTCGACAACGCGACGAAGAACGGGTTGCCGAGTGAGCCCAGCGACACGCCGATCGATTTCAGCTCCTTGGCCGATGACGGCGCGGAGCTCATCACGAGCGCCAGCGCGGCACCGGCTGATAACATCGACTTGACCATGTGTTTCCTCCCTGGTCCTTCCTGTTCGTCTACGCACGGCGGACCAGTGGCCGTGGAAGAATGCGTTGTGGCGGGCCCCGGTGGCGCCCGCCATGTTGTCTCAGGTGCGGGCCGAGCCCTGCAGCCGGTAGCGGTCGAGCGCGACGGCGCCGATGATCACGAGGCCCTTGATGACGTATTGCCAGATGTCGGACACGCCGACCAAGATGAGCCCGTTCGACAACACCGCGATGATGAGCGCGCCGACCAGCGTGCCCCAGATCGAGCCGATGCCGCCGACGAACGACGTGCCGCCGAGAATGACGGCGGTGATCGCGTCGAGCTCGTAGGACTGGCCGAGCTGCAGACCGTTCGCCGCATAGAGCCGCGCCGCCTGCATGCCGCCGCCGAGGCCGGCGAGCAGGCCGGACATGCCGTAGACGAAGATCAGCACCGCCCAGACCTTGATGCCGGCGAGTCGCGCGGCGCTCTCATTGCCGCCGACGGCATAGATGTGCACGCCGAGCACGGTCCGGCGCAGGATCAGCCAGGAGCCCAGGATCACCAGCAGCGCGATCACCGACAGCCAGGGGATCGAGACGACGCCGGGAATGATCGTCAGCGAGGCGTTGCCGATGAAGGCGTAGGGAATCGATGGGTTGAACACGGTGGTGTCGCCACCCATCAGGCGGGCGAGACCGCGCACCGCCGTGAGCGACCCGAGTGTCACGATGAACGGCGGCAGCCGCAATAGCGCGATCAACGCGCCATTGACGACGCCGAAGGCAAGGCCCGTCAGCACCGCGGCCGGCAGCCACAGTGCGCCGAGATCGGGCATCTTCGACAGTGTCAGGCCGGCCATGGCAGCCGCGGCGAGGATCGAGCCGACCGACAAATCGATGCCGCCGGTCAGGATGACGAAGGTCATGCCGGCGGCGAGCACGGTATTCACGGCGGCCTGCTGCAGCACGATGCCGAGATTCTGTCCTGAGAAGAAGCGTCCGTCGGACAGCATGTGGAAGCCGACGCAGAGGATCAGCAGCACCGGCAGCATGCCGGCGGCGCGGATCATCAGCCGTAGCCGCTGCTGCTTGTTGTCCGATGCGGACGGCAGGCCGGATGAAGGCGCGGTCTTGGCTTGCGACGAACTGTTGTCAGGCATCGACGTGCTCCGTCCCGGTGGCCAGCGCCATGATGTCTTCCTGGGTGATGGGGGATGTCGCGCTCTGCTGCAACTCGCCGGCCAGATGCCCTTCGCGCATCACCAGCACGCGGTCGCAGATGCCGAGAATCTCCGGCAGATCGGACGAGATCACCAGGATCGCGGTGCCGGACTTGGCGAGATTGTCGATGATCGAATAGATCTCGGACTTGGCGCCGACATCGACGCCGCGGGTCGGCTCGTCCAGGATCAGGACCTTCGGCGCGGTCGCAAGCAGGCGGGACAGCAGCACCTTCTGCTGATTGCCGCCCGACAGGCCGCCGACGGTGACGCCAGGATTGGGAGCGCGGATGCCGAGCGCGCTGAACGCCTCGTCGGCGCGTGCGCGCGCCTTGTCGCGGTCGAGAATGCCGCCGGGCTTCGCGTCCCGTCCGATCACGGCGAGGTTGATGTTGTCGGCGCAGGACATGTCGAGGAACAGCCCGAGCGCCTTCCTGTCCTCGGTCAGATAGGCGATGCCGGCATCGAGCGCATCGCGCGGCGTGTCGATGCTGACTTTCTCACCGTCGAGCTCGATGTGTCCGGTCGTCTTCGGCGCGGCTCCGATGATGAGATGCGCGAGCTCGGTGCGTCCGGCGCCGATCAGCCCGGCGAGGCCGACCACCTCGCCGGCATGAACGGTCAACGAGCAATTCTTGACGCGATGGCCGTCGCCGAGGTCGACGGCGCTGAGCACCGCGCGATCACGCTTGGCGTGCGGGTCGTGGTCCTTCTTGTAGAACGACGACACGTCGCGACCGACCATCATGCGGACGATGCTGTCGGCGCGGATCTCCGGCTTGTCGAGCGAGCCGACCAGCCGGCCGTCGCGCAGCACGGTGACGCGGTCGCCGAGCGCATAGACCTCGTCCATGCGATGCGAGATGTAGATGATGGCGAGCCCTTCGGCGCGGAGCTGGCGGATCAGCGCGAACAGCTTCTCGCTCTCGCCGGCCGACAGCGAGGTGGTCGGCTCGTCCATGATCAGGATCTTGGATCGTGCATGCAGCGCGCGGGCAATCTCCACCAGCTGGCGCTGGCCCATCGACAACTCGGCCACCAAGGTGGAGGCCGTGAAATCGGCGCCGAGCCGGTCCAGGATCGGTCCGACGCCCTCGCGCATCGTGCTGCGCGCGAGCAGGCCGCTCTGCGACAGCTCGCGGCCGAGATAGATGTTTTCGGCGACCGTCAGGTTCGGCGCCAGCGACAACTCTTGGTAGATGATCGAAATGCCGGCGTTGCGGCCGCCCATCGGCCCTTCGATGCGCACCGGCCGGCCCTCGATGCGGATCTCACCGCCGGGATCCGGGCGATAGGCGCCGGAGAGAATCTTCATCAGCGTGGATTTGCCGGCACCGTTCTCGCCCATCAGCGCATGGACTTCGCCGGCGTAGACGGTGAGGTCGACCTTGTGCAGGGCCTTGATGGTGAAGAATGACTTCGACACCCCGCGCATCTCGAGGATCGGACCGCTCATCGTGCCTCCCAATGCACGTCGTCTCGTCGTCCGCGGCTCGTTGATCGCTGGCGCGGGAAGCCATTAAACTAGAGGCTGTTGCCGAATACAATATGAAAGAGACGCCGCCGCAACACGTCGCCGCGACGAATGCCTTTCGGAGATCCGGTTAGCTCGGCCGACGATAGAGCTGTCGCCAGCGCGGCCGCCGCTCGGCATAGGCTGCCGACAGCGCGACGTCCGGAGCGAAGGTCCGCACGCGCGCCGGCGGCGTGCAGACCGCGCCGATGTCCTCACCGGTGACGGCAAGACGTGCCAGCCGCGCCGCGCCGAAGGCGGCGCCGGTCTCGCCCTCGGCCAGCCGATGAACGGGAATGCCGAGCACATTCGCCAGGATCGCCAGCCAAAGGTCCGAGCGCGATCCGCCGCCGATCGCATCCGCTTCGGCAATGACGAGCCCGGTTTCCGTCAGCGCGTCGCGGCAGTCGGCCAGTGCGAAGGCAACGCCCTCGAGCACTGCCTGGACGATGGCGTTGCGGTCGGTGGCGTGGCTCAGGCCGTCGAGCAGGCCGCGGACATGGGGATCGTCATGCGGCGTGCGCTCGCCCGCGAGATAGGGCAGGAAGCTGACCGGCGACGGCGCGGCGGGCCCCGCGCCCAGCGGGGCGAGCAGCTCGGTCTCGCTCGCGCCGAGCAGCCGCGCGACCCAGGCGAGGCATGAGGCCGCCGACAGCATCGCGCCAGCCTGCAGCCACATCGCCGGGATGGCATGACAGAAGGTGTGAACGACGCGCTCGGGATTGGCCGTGACGGCGTCGACCGGCGAGATCACGGCGCCGGACGTGCCGAGCGTGATGAACGTGGCGCCCGGCCGGATCGCGCCGATGCCGATGGCGCCGGCCGGGTTGTCGCCGGCGCCTCCCGCGATGGTTGGGCGCTTCGTCATGCCCCAGCGTTCCGCGAGGTTACTGCGCAGCCGGCCTGCCGGCGCGCAGCCTTCGACGAGGCGCGGCATCTGCGCACGGGTGAGGCCGGTGGCGGCGAGGCCCTCGTCGCACCAGTCGCGCCTGGTGACATCGAGCCAGAGCGAGCCGGACGCATCGGACATGTCCTCGATCGCATCGCCCGTCAGCACCAGCCGGACATAGGCCTTCGGCAGCAGAACCAGCCGCGTGGCCGCGAAGATCTCGGGCTCGTGCGCCGCGATCCACATCAGCTTCGGCGCGGCGAAGCCGGGCATCGCCTTGTTGCCGGTGATCGTGCGCAAGGCGGACCAGCGCTGCTCCAGCGCAGCGCATTCGCGCTCCGACCGGCCGTCGTTCCAGAGAATGCAGGGCCGCAACGGATTCATCGCGGCATCGAGCAGCACCGGGCCATGCATCTGGCCCGACAGGCCGATGGCGTCCACCGCCGCCAACGCGCCGGGATGATCCGCCTTCAGCGCATCGAGCGTGGCGAATACCGCGCCGATCCATGCGGCGGGGTCCTGCTCGGCCCGGCCCGGTCGCGGCACGTCCATCGTCAAGGCGTGGCTGCGGCTCGCAACGACGCGCTGCGTGTCATCGACGATGATCGTCTTGACCGCGGATGTTCCAAGATCGATGCCGAGATACATGACGTCTCACGCCTGCGTGCGCAACGACGGATACGGAGTGGAGCGATACCAGACTCCTGATAGCCTTGTCATCCGAACGCGAGTCATCGCAGCGTGCTGAGGCGAGATCATTTTCACGGAGTCGAGACATGGAGCCATCTGACCAACCAGCCGAACGGGCGTCGCGTCTCGTCGGACACTACGCGCTGGTGACGGGCGCAACGCAAGGCATCGGCCGCGCGATCGCGGTGCGGTTTGCCGAGGAGGGTGCGCATGTCGCGATCAATTTCGGCGGCCCGTCGCCGTCCGGCGACGAAACCCTGGCGCTGGTGCAGGCCGCCTCTGCCGCGCATGGTCACGGCTCGCGTGATCACGTTGCCGTGAAGGCCGACATCGGCGTCGAGGCCGAGATCGCCGAGATGTTCGAGACGGTGCTGAAGCGCTGGCCCCGGCTCGACTGCCTGGTCAACAATGCCGGCTTTCAGCGGGAATCGCCCAGCGAGGCGCTCGACGTCGACACGTATCGCAAGATCCTCGAGGTCAACCTCAACGGTGCCGTGCTCTGCGCGCGTCACGCGCTGGCGCATTTCGTCACGCGCGGCGGCGGCAACATCATCAACACCTCAAGCGTGCACCAGATCATTCCGAAGCCCGGCTATCTCGCTTATTCGATCAGTAAGAGCGCGATGGCGGGCCTCACGCGGACCCTGGCGCTCGAATTCGCCGGGCGCGGCATCCGCGTCAATTCGGTCGGGCCGGGCGCCGTCGACACGCCGATCAACGCGGCCTGGACCGGGGACCCGGCCAAGCGCGCGGCGGTCGAGTCCCACATTCCGATGGGGCGGGTGGCGAGCCCGGAAGAGATCGCCGGCGTGTTCGCCTTTCTCGCCTCGTCCGAAGCGAGCTACATCACCGGACAGACGATCTATGCATGCGGCGGCATCACGCTGTTCGGCGAATTCCGAGACAATTGGGCGAGCTGATCCCGGCCCTGCATCGCTCATGCGCGCGTGCGCGTACCATCATTCGCATTCTATCCACTTGCATTGTCATCGTCGCAGTGAGGATCTCTTAAGCATCCGCGGCGCATGGCAGCCCTTCGCGGGTGCAGCGAGATTTCGTTAAGGCGTGGGTACGAGAGTGCGCGCGCTTGGCGAACTGGAATTGCGATGCATCGATTGGACCTGGACATTCGTCGCGATCTTGCGCATCTGCTGTACAGCTCGATGCCGCTGGTCGGGACGATCTCGGCCGCCGCCGTCGTGATCGGCAGCGTGATGGCCTGGGTTGCGCGCGATCCGGGCTACGCCGCGATCACGGTGGTGCTGCTGGTGATCGGCGCCCTTCGTGTTCTCAAGCTACGGATGTTCGCCGCGCGCTTCGATCGGCTCGATCACGATGCGATCATTCGCTGGGAACGCCTCTACGGCCTCGGCGCCGCCGCCTTCGGTCTGGCCGTCGGTGCGTTGTCGGCACGCGCGTTTCAGATCGGCGACGGGCCGGGCATCTGGATGTGCTTCGGCCTGTCGATGGCCTTCTGCGTCGGCATCGTGTCGCGTGTCAGCCCATGGATCGTCATGACCTCCTCGGCGGTGCTGCTGATTCCGACCGTGGTGGCCTGCCTGATGCAGCCCGAGCCGGTGTACCGGATGGGCGCCGGCATGGTGGTGCTGTTCTGGATCACGCTGCGCGGCACGTCGTATCGACTCACGGCCGCCTTCACCGAGCGGATCACGGCGCAGCAGGCCTTGGCGCGGCAGGCGCTGCGCGATTTCCTCACCGGCCTGCCGAACCGCGCCGCGTTCATCGCCGCGCTCGGCCGGTGCGATCGCCCCGTCGCCATCATCGCGGTCGATCTCGATGGCTTCAAGCTCGTCAACGACCGGTTCGGCCATCAGGCCGGTGACGAGCTGCTGTGCCAGGTCGGCGCACGTCTGCAGGATTGCCTCGGCGAAACGGGCCTGGCGGCGCGGTTCGGCGGCGACGAATTCATGCTGCTGCTGCCCGCGGTGGGACGTGACGCCGCTCTCGTGTTCGCGCAAGCGGCGGTGACGGCGCTGTCGCAACCCTTCACGCTGGCTGGAACGCGCGTTCAGATCGGCGCCAGCGCCGGCATCCTGGTCACCGAGGATCGGCAGGCGGACACCGAGGCGCTGCTCGACCAGGCCGATCGCGCGCTCTATGCGGCCAAGCGTGCCGGCGGCCAGCGTTGGTGCTGGGCCGACGAGCACATGGCCGTTGCCGTCGCATGCACGGCGAGCAGCGAGGCGCCGACGCTGGCGCTCGCGGACTAGCAGCACGATGGCAGCCTGACCGTTCCACGCGGACGCTGGCAAGCTCGGACCGCGGCCGCTAATGTAACCGGCAGAAGCCGACGAACGGCGCACGATGTCAGGAGGAGCGGCCGATGCGGAGCATCAGGATCGGCGCCGGAGCGGGCTATTCCGGTGACCGGATCGAGCCTGCGGTGGAGCTCGCGGCGAAGGGCGGCCTGGACTATCTCGTGTTCGAGTGCCTGGCGGAGCGCACGATCGCGCTGGCGCAGCAGGCGCGCATGAAGGATCCGGCCGCCGGCTATGATCCGCTGCTGGCGGCGCGCATGCAGGCCGTGCTGCCGATCTGCCGCGCCAACAACGTCCGTATCGTCACCAACATGGGGGCGGCCAATCCGGTCGCCGCGGCCGAAGCCACCCGCACCATCGCGCGCCGGCTTGGACTGACGGGGCTGAAGATCGCGGCCGTGACCGGCGACGATGTTCTGGAGCCGTTGAAGACAGCGGATGTCGTGCTCGACACTGGCGACACGATCCGGGCCCTCGGCAATCGGGTCGTCTCGGCCAACGCCTATGTCGGGGCGGGCGCGATCGCAGAGGCGCTCGCGGCCGGCGCGGATGTCGTGATCACCGGGCGCGCCGCCGACCCGGCGCTCTTTCTCGGACCTCTGATCCACGAGTTCGGCTGGGCCCTGGATGATTGGGACCGGCTCGGGCAGGGCACCGTCGTCGGTCATCTGCTCGAATGCGCTGGACAGATCACCGGCGGCTATTTCGCCGATCCCGGAGCGAAGGATGTTCCCGATCTCGCCCGGCTCGGCTTTCCGATCGGCGAGGTGCGCGAGGATGGCGAACTGATCGTGACCAAGGTCGCGGGCTCCGGCGGCTGCGTCACGCCGGCGACCGTGAAGGAGCAACTGCTCTATGAGATCCACGATCCCGTGCAATATTTCCAACCCGACGTCGTGGCGGATTTCTCGCAGGTGACCGTCGAGGAGCTTGGTCCGGACCGGGTCAGGGTGGTCGGCGGTCGCGGCCGGCCGAAGACGGGACTGCTGAAGACCTCGGTCGGCTATCTCGATTCCTATATCGGCGAGGGTCAGATCTCCTATGCCGGCCCTGGCGCGGTCACGCGCGGCCGCCTTGCGCTCGATGTCGTCAGGGAGCGCCTCGCGCTCACCGGCGTGGCGGTGAACGAGCTGCGCTGCGACCTGATCGGGTTGAATGCGCTGCATGGCGACGATCGCGCACAGGGCGCCGAGCCCTACGAGGTGCGCGTTCGTGTCGCCGGGCGGACCGAGACGATGGCGGAGGCGATCCGCATCGGCAACGAGGTCGAGACGCTCTACACCAATGGCCCGGCAGGTGGCGGCGGCGCCTGGAAATCGGCGCGCGAGGTGATCGCCGTCGCCTCCTGTCTCGTTGCCGAGGATGCGCCGCAGCTCTGCGTCGGCATGCTGACGGCCTGAGTTTTCAAGGGCTTCACGGATCGCTCTCGGCGGCGCAAGCTGGCCGTCATGGTTGCGGTGCCTGAGAACAGCGAGAATTCAGTCCATGTATGACGTCATTGTGGTCGGCGGCGGCTCCGCGGGAGCGGTCGTCGCTGCGCGCCTGTCCGAAGACCCCCGGACGCGGGTCCTGCTGCTCGAAGCCGGCGCGGACTGGCGCGCGGACGACGCGCCGTGGGAGATCGTGACGCCCAACCCGATTCCGATCATCCATGATCGCGCCTTCCAGGAGAAATGGCAGTGGCCGGAGTTGATGTCCCGCCGCGTCGCCGGGCAGGACATGCGTTTCTACTGGCGCGGAAAGGGGCTGGGCGGCAGCTCGATGATGAACGGCCAGATCGCGATCCGCGGCGTGGCCGATGCGTTCGATGAATGGGCGGCCAATGGTTGCAAGGGATGGTCGGCCAAGGACATCATGCCGCTGTTCGCGGTGATCGAGGACGATCTCGCATTCGGTGATCGCGAGGGGCACGGTCGCGGCGGCCCGCTTCCAGTCACTCGCGCACCGCCTGACACATGGGGCCCGATCGATCGTGGCTTGCGCGATGCCGCGCTGGCGAGCGGCTATCGCTGGTGCGACGATCTCAATGGGCCCGATGGCGAGGGCGTCGCCTGCTATCCGATCAACAGCCGCAACGGCCGCCGTATCTCCACCAATGAGGGCTATCTCGAGCCGGCCCGCGGCCGTTCGAACCTGGAGATCCGGGGGCGGGCGCTGGTCGATCGGCTGCTGATCAGCGACGGCAGGGCGACCGGCGTGCGCGTCCACATCGAAGGTGAAGGCGTGAAAAACGTCGCGGCGCGCGAGGTCGTGCTGTGCGCCGGCGCGATCCACAGCCCCGCGATCCTGCTGCGCTCGGGTATCGGCCCTGCGACCGATCTGCTGGAGATGGGAATTGCGGTCGTGCGTGATCTTCCGGTCGGCCGGCACTTCTTCGATCATCCGCTGTTCCGCACCACCATCCAGCTCCGCGAGGCGCTGCGTCCGACCGACCGCGACACGCGCCATACCAATTGCTGCGTCACCTACTCGTCGGGCCTCGCCGGCGGCGGCAAGCGCGACATGATCCTGATCGCGTTCAACCATCGGGGCATCGGCGTGCCCGGCGCGATCGGCGCCGGACTGTTCAACGCCTTCTCGCGCGGTACGCTCAGGCTCGCCTCGACCGATCCGAGCGTGGATCCGATCGTCGAGGAGAACATGCTGGCCGATCCGCGCGACGTGGCGCGAATGCGGGACGCGGTGAAGCGGCTGGCCGTGATCACGGTGCAGCCGGCGCTGCGCGACATCGCCGACTGGATTCGCCTCGGCGATACGGAGTTCACGCTGCCGCAGGCGGCTGCGCTGCCCGAGGCCGAGCTCGATGCGCTGCTGCGGCAGGTCACCGGCGACATCCAGCATGCGGCGGGGAGCTGCCGCATGAGCGGATTCGACGATGGCGACGGCGTGGTCGATCCGGACGGCCGCGTGAAGGGCATTGCCGGCCTGCGCGTCGCCGATGCCTCGATCATGCCGTCCGATTGCCGCGCCAACACGCATTTCACCACCGTCGTGATCGGCGAGGCGATCGCGCGGATGATGCGAGAGCGCCTGTAGAGCTCACGCGATGGCGAAGCGAAGCCCGGCGCGGGCGCGCCCGCCGGAGATCGCGATCGGGGTGCCGTCGGCGCGCCAGCACGCGGCTCCTGTCAGCGTGCCGTCGTCGCCGAACGCGATCGCGTTCATGCCGCCGGCCACGACCGGCTCGCGCTTGATCTCGTGCCCGCGTGCGGCGAGCTCCCGCGCCACATGGTCGGGAAACGCCGGCTCGAGCTCGAGCACGCCGCCCTGCGTCCAGAGCCGCGGCGCCTCGACGGCCTCCTGCAGCGACATGCCGTGGTCGATCAGGTTGACCAGCGCCTGGAAGGCCGAGGGAAAGATGCGCAGGCCGCCGGGAAGGCCGAGCGCATAGCGCAAGCGGCCGTCGCGAAGCGCCATCATCGGCGCCATCGAGGTGAAGACGCGCTTGCCCGGCTGGATCGACAGCGCGCGGCCCGGATGCGGATCGAAATTGTACATGTAGTTGTTGGCGGTCATGCCGGTGCCCGGGATCTGTACGCAGGCGCCGAACAGGCCGTTGATGGTCTGGGTCGCCGCGACGACGTTGCCCTCGGCATCGGCGACCGTGACATGGGTGGTGTTGGCGGACTCCGTCGGCGCAAGGCCCGGGCCGAAGCTCCGGGCCCGGCTCATGTCGATCTGCGCCCGCCGCTGCGCGGCATAGGCCTTCGACGTCAGCCGCTCGACTGGCACGTCGACGAAAGCGGGATCGGCGGTGGCGACCGCCCGGTCGGCAAAGGCGATCTTCAAGGCTTCGGCAAGCACGTGCACGCCATCGGCCGAACCGAAGCCGAGCCCGCCGACGTCGAAGCCCTCGAGGATGTTCAGCATCTGCACGATGTGCACGCCGCTGGAGGAGGGCGGCGGCGGGCCGATGATCTCATGGCCGCGATAGTGGCCGCGGATCGGCGCGCGTTCGATCACCTTGTAGGCGGCGAGGTCGCTCGCATCGATCAGCCCGCCATTGTCGGCCATGTAGTCGGCCAGCGCGATCCCGAGCGGCCCGCCATAGAGAGCGTCCGGTCCTTGCTCCGCGATCAGCCGCAGCGATGCCGCATAGTCGGTCTGGATCACGCGCGTGCCTGGACTGACGGGCTCGCCGCCCGGCACGAACAGCGTCGACAGATGCGGATCGCCCGCGAGGTCGTCCGCGACCAGCCGCACGCAATCGTTGAGATAGGGACTGGCGATGAAGCCGTGCTCAGCGAGCCGGATCGCCGGCGCCATCACTTCGGCCAGCGGCAGCCGGCCGAAGCGCGACAGGGCCTCGCACCATCCCTTCAGCGCGCCGGGCACGGCGACCGCGAGCGCGCCTGCGACGTTGCGGCGGCCGCGGGTCTCGCGCGCCAGCGTGATCTCGTCGGAGACCGGATCATACATTCCTGGCGTGGCGCGCCGCGGCGCGGTGCTCAATCCGTCGAGCACGATGTGCCGTCCATCCGCAAGGCGGATGTGCGACAGCCCGCCGCCGAGAATGCCGACCATCATCGGCTCGACCACCGTCAGCGCGAACAGCGCGGCGACCGCGGCATCGATCGCGTTGCCGTCACGCATCAGCATCTCGGCACCGGCGCTGGAGGCGAGCGGATGATTGGTCACCACCATGCCGCGCGAGCCCGTCGCCGGCTGCTTCTCGCAGGTGAAGTCGGCGATGCGCCGTATGTGCGAAGCCATTCGGGTCTCCTCTGTCGAACGGCGGATGCCGAGAGGTCGTCTTTCGCAATCCTGCCCGATCCCTTGCGCAAGGGGAAGAGCGGCGCCCCAGCTCGACGAACTGATAAGTGCGCCACGCATGGCTCGGAGAGCATCGATCTCTCCCGCCGCGTTCTCATCGCCGCGCATCTGTGTTAGGCCTGGGCGCAGTTCCACCTCGCGAGCCCAGCTGATTTCATGCCTCACTACGATCTGATCATTCGCGGCGGTCGCGTGCTCGACCCGGAAACGAAGCTCGACGCCACGGCCGATGTCGCCATCAAGGATGGCGCGATCGCTGCCGTGGGCGATGTCGGCGGGGCCGCCGATCAGGTGGTCGATGCGGCCGGCCTCGCCGTCGTGCCCGGCTTCATCGATCTGCACGCGCATGGCCAGTCGTTGCCGGCCGACCGCATGCAGGCCTTCGACGGCGTCACCACCACGCTCGAGCTCGAGATCGGCGTGATGCCGGTGGCGCGCTGGTATGACGAGCAGGCGGCGATCGGCCGCCTTCTGAACTACGGCGCAGCGTCGGGCTGGGTGTTCGCGCGGATCGCGACGATGACGACGCAGCAGACCGCGTCCAACATCGCCGGCATGGGCGAGGCGATGCGCGACAAGCGTTGGGTCGAGGAGGTCGCCACGGCTGCCGAGACCGCCGAGATCGTCGAGCGCACGCGGCAGGGTCTGGAGCAGGGCGGTCTCGGCATTGCCTTCCCGAACGCCTACGCGCCCGGCACCGGCATGAAGGAGCTGTCGGAGCTGTGCAGCCTGGCGGCCAAGCACGACGTGCCGACCTACACGCACATCGCCTATATGTCGAACGTCGATCCGCGCAGCTCAGTCGATGCCTACACGCGGCTGATCGGGCTGGCCGGCTCGACCGGCGCCCACATGCACATCTGCCATTTCAACAGCACCAGCCTGCAGGATGTCGAGCGCTGCGCCGAGCTGGTGCAGACCGCGCAGAAGCAAGGCCTGAAGGTCACGACCGAAGCCTATCCCTACGGCACCGGCTCGACCGTGGTCGGCGCCGGCTTCTTCGCCGATCCCGCGTTCTGCCAGCGCATGGGTACCGGCTATGACGCAATCGAGATGGTCGCCGAGCGCCATCGGCTCGGCAGCCGTGACGAATTGCTGGCGCGGCAGCAGGACGATCCCGGCGCATTGGTGCTGATCCATTTCCTCGATGTCGCCGTCAACCAGCGCCACCGCGACCTGCTCGACGTCTCCGTGCTGTTTCCGGGCGGCGCCATCGCCTCCGATGCGATGCCGTGGATCCTGTCCAACGGCACGGACTACACCGGCGACGCCTGGCCGCTGCCGGATGACGCGGTGTCGCATCCGCGCTCATCGGCGACGTTCACGAAATTCCTGCGCGAATGGGTGCTGGACCGCAAGGCGGTGCCGCTGATGGAGGGCCTCGCCAAGTGCACGCTGATCCCGGCCCGGATTCTGGAACCGTCGACGCCCGCGATGCGCAAGAAGGGACGGCTGCAGGCCGGCTGCGACGCCGACATCGCCGTGCTCGATCTCGCCAGCCTGCGCGACCGCGCCGACTTCCTCAACATGAACCGGCCGTCCGAGGGCGTACGGCATCTGCTCGTCAATGGCCGCGCCGTCATCACCGATGGCGAGCTCGTTCGCGACGTCCGGCCGGGGCAGGCGGTACGCCGTCCGGTCCTGTCATGATCGTCCCGGTCCTGCTGGTCGCCGGATCGCTCGGTGCCGGCAAGACGACCCTGCTCAATCATCTGCTCGCCAATCCGGACGGACGGCGCATCGCCGCTGTTGTCAACGACTTCGGCGCGGTCGATATCGACGCGCAATTGCTCGGCACCGTCACCGAGGAGGTGATCAGCCTCAAGAACGGCTGCATTTGCTGCTCGCTGCAGGGCGACCTGCTGCGCACGCTGTCCTCCGTCATCAAGCGCGATCCGGCACCCGACGCGATTGCGATCGAGACATCGGGCATTTCCGATCCCGCCGAAATCATCCGCAGCCTAATGGATCCCGTGATCTTCAAGGTGGCGCCGCTCGAGACCGTCGTCACCTTGGTCGACCCGCAGCGGCTGCGCGATGATCCCGAGATCGAACAGGATGTGCTGTGGCGCTCGCAGTTACGGGCCGCGGATTTCGTGCTGCTGACCAAGGCCGATCTGCTCGACCGCGCCGCGCTCGATGCGGCCCGCGCCGTCGTCGGCGGCACCAAGCCGCAATCGGCGATCTTCGAGATCGCGCATGGCGTCGTCGCGCCGGACCTGCTGTTCAGCCGCGACATTCGCGCGCCGCGAGAGCTGCCCAAGCAGGTGCCGACGATGTCGCAACCTTTCGCAACCCTCACCTGGACCTCCCGTGCTCCGCTGTCGCTGGCCCGCTTCCAGCAGGTGATCGGAAAGCTCGCGCCGCGCACCCTGCGCATCAAGGGCATCCTGCTGTTCACCGACCATCCGGGACAGCCGATCCTGTTTCAGTCGGTGGCGACGCGCGGCACCTTGGCGCCGTCGCCGGTGTCGCCCGCCGATGGCCTCACGGCCCAGCTCGTGCTGATCGGACTCGAAGGTGAGCTCGACGCCGGCGAGATCGACGCGCTGCTGCACGAGGTGATCGTCGCCTGAGATCGAAGGCCGCGCGTCAGCCCGCCTGCCGCAATGCGCCGTCCGCGGCCTCGGCCCAGGTACAGCAGCCGCCCCCGGCGCGCTTGGCGGCATAGAGCGCGCTGTCGACCTGGCGCAGCACCTCGTCCATGGACTCGTCCGTGAGCGGCCGGTCGTTCACCAGCAGGCCGGCGCTGGCGCCGATCACCACGGGGATGTCGGACAGCAGGAATGGCATCGACAGCGAGCGGATTGCTTCGCGCGCCAGCGCCAGCGCCTCGTCGCGTCCGTCCGCGCCGCCCGTCACCGGCTTCAGCAGCATGAACTCATCGCCGCCGAAGCGCGCGGCGAGACCGCCCTGGCCGACACAGCTCGATAGCCGGGCTGCGACCTGACGCAGCAGGTCGTCGCCGGCGTGGTGGCCATGGCGGTCGTTGACGGGCTTGAAGCCGTCGAGATCGATGGCAATGATCGCGACAGTCCGGGTCGTGCGTTCGAGCGCAGCCAGGAAGGCCGCCCGGTTGGGCAGGTCGGTCAGGAAATCATGGTTGGCCTGGCGGGCCAGCGCGTGCTTGGCCTCGAGCCGCTCGATGAACGCGGTGCTGAGATGGCGCGAGGCTTCGCGGATCGAGAACCAGAACAGCACCAGCAGGACGGCCCCGAGCTGATAGGGCAGCTCCGGGCGCATCAACCCGGCGATGAGCGTCGGGGCGAGCAGCACGGCGGTTGTCGTCAGCACGACCCACGGGCGGATCGCCGCGCGCGACACCATGCCGACGCAATAGGACATCGACAGGCCGAAGGCGATCCATGCGCCCGGAGCATCGTTGAGCTGGAACGCGCGGAAGGTGAGAGCGCCAAGCGCAAGGCCGAAGGCGGCGGCGCCCGCGGCGTAGACTTTCTCCCAGAGGATCACGTCGCGATCGGACAGGCGTCCCGCATATTGTTTGTAGCGCAGCAGGCTGACCACGCGACCGATGGCGTTGACGATGATCGCGAACGTGATCGCGATGTAGCCGGGATCGCCGTGCAGGACCGCAAGCGTGACCGAGCCGGTGATGGCGGCCGCGTTGATCGACATGACCTGCGGCAGAGACGTGTACAGCAGATCGACGAGCTCGCGCCGGATCGCCGGGTTCGGATGGATGAATCTGGAAAGCAGCCCATGTCCCATGGGAACACCATGGGACACCTTTCCTAACAGTTGATGGGCGCGAACGATTCGCGCGACGAAGGTTCGGAGTTACCTTAAATCTTCGTCAATCGCTCAGGGGGCGCGGCTGGGGTCGGTGGTTGGATAGACCGGCGTCGCCGTCGACATCCGCGAGGGCATCGGCGCCGCCGCCGCCACTTTCGGTGCCTCTGCCTTCGGCGTCTCCGCCTTGATGTCGGACTTTGGCGGCTCGAGCTTCAGCGGCCGCAGCGGCTGACGCTTCGCCATCGCGTCGAGTACGGCGCGGTTCGTCTTCTCGATGCGCTTTGCGGCCGCGACGTCGGCAAAGGCGCGGTCGAACTTGCGCATGCGATAGAACACGATGCCGCGGTCGATATAGGCCTCATGGTAGCGGGGATCGAGCTGGATCGCCGCGTCGAGATCGGCCAGCGCCGCCGCGAAGTCGCCCTTCTGGAACGCGGCCATGCCGCGATCGTGATGGGCCTGGGCCTCGTTCGAAGCCGTACCCCCGGCGAGCATTGTATCCGCCGTGCATGGCGCGGTCGCGCCTGCCGCGCAGGGCGCACGCTCCTGCTCGGCAGAATAGACCGTGTCGATCTTGCTGACGCGTAGCGGAAGCGGATCGGATACCGAGGCATTGCTGCCCGATGCGCTGCCGACCGTTGCGCTGGCAGCCGTCTCGCCGCCGGAATTCGCGGCCGCATCGCCGGTCGTCGCCGCGTCGGTGGCGCTATCGATCGGTTTGGCGGGAACCTCGTTCGGCTTGACCTTGTTGGTCGCAACCACGATCGGCTTGAGCGGCGCGACGGAAGCCGACGACATGTGGGTGAACAGCAGGTAGCCGGTTAGCGCCACGGCGGACGCACCGGCCAGCGCCATTACGCCGGACGCGACCTTGTGGACCTTGGCGACGACGGCCAGCTTGGAATCCTGCTGATGCTCGTCCTGCGCGGCGCCGAGCAGCCGGTCATAGGCCGTGCGCTGCTCCTTGTCGCCGAGAATGTCGTTGGCGCGGATGATCTGTCGAAACCGCAGCGCGGCATCCGGATCGCCGGGATTGACGTCGGGGTGGCTCTCTTTGACCGCTTTGCGGAAGGCCGCCCGGATATCGTCAGCGTCATCGTCCGGAAGAGCTCCGAGTAAATCGTAAAGCGTCTTCATCGTCGTTCTCGCTGCAGGCTTCCCTCGTCTCCGATCGAAATTCCTACGGCGAATTTACGCTGGAGCACTCGTACTAACTCTTTCCGCTTCGCATGATGGTTGGTCAATCCGGCGGAAAAATGACTGAAAATGGCGAAGTTCGTAGCCATTTTTGCCGTGTTTGAGGTCATCGCGCTCGTCCTTCTTCGCCACGGTGCGCGCAATCCCAGATTGAATCGCTGCCCTCTGACCGCCTCCGCCGCGGGACATGCACCTATGGTGGAGAGAAAGTTTGAAGCCGGATTTAACGTGAGCTGATTGGCAGCTCGGTTTGCGGCAACACCCCGCATTCCATCGCGGCAGTGTGGCGCTGCTACACACCGGCTCTTGTCCGCTGGTGTCAGGTCCCTGAGGCAGATGTCGCTGCGGGCAACAGGCCGGGCCTGAGAAGGGCGCCTCTCGCTTCGGCGGCCGCCTTGCGGAACCAGCGACCCGGCCGCTATACCGGCCGCATGACTGAATTTCATGGTGTCTTTCCCTACCTGGCCTCGCCGATCGGCGCGGATGGAACGATCCGTACGGAGGTGCTGGGGCGTCTTTGCGACGATCTGATCCTTGCCGGTGTGCACGGCCTGACGCCGCTCGGCTCCACCGGCGAGTTCGCCTATCTCGATCGTGCCCAGCGCATGACCGTCGTGGAGACAACCATCGATGCTGCCCAGGGCCGCGTTCCCGTGATCGCAGGCGTGGCCTCGACTACGATTGCTGACGCGGTGGCGCAGGCCAAGGCTTACCAGAAGCGCGGCGCAACCGGCATCCTGGCGGTGCTCGAAGCCTATTTCCCGGTCAACGACGCCGGTATCGAGGCATATTTCCGGGCGATTGCCGATGCCGTCGACGTTCCCGTCGTCATCTACACCAATCCCCAGTTCCAGCGTTCCGACCTGTCGCTCGACGTCATCGCGCGCCTCGCCGAGCATCCGCGCATCAACTACATCAAGGACGCTTCGACCAACACCGGCCGGCTGTTGTCGATCATCAATCGCTGCGGCGACGCCATCAAGGTGTTCGCGGCGTCCTCACACATTCCGGCCGCGGTGATGCTGATCGGCGGCAAGGGCTGGATGGCCGGGCCGGCCTGCATCATCCCGCGCCAGAGCGTCGCGCTCTACAATCTGTGCAAGGCGTCCTGCTGGGACGATGCGATGCTGCTGCAGAAGAAGCTGTGGCGCGTCAACGAGGCCTTCGCCCGCTTCAACCTCGCGGCCTGCATCAAGGCCGGCCTGTCGATCCAGGGCTACGACGTCGGCGATCCCGTGCCGCCGCAGGCCCCGCTCTCGCCCGAGCAGCGCAAGGTCGTCGAAGAGGTGCTGCGCAGCCTGGGGTGAGCTAGCCCCGGCTTTGGCCCCCGCTCTCTCCTCATCGTCATTCCGGGGCAGCCCAAAGGGCTGAGCCCGGATCCATACTCCGCGGCCTCTCGGGTGGGCAGACATGGAGACATCGAGCCTCCAAACTACCGGTCGTGGTTATGGAATCCGGGCTCGCGCTGCGCGCGCCCCCGGAATGACGGTTCGTCATGACGCACCAGCTTAAACACGTGTTGGCCACCGCAATGCCGATCCGCTAAGACCCTGCCAAATTCATTGAACTGACCAAGGACTGACGAATGAACATTCTTCCCAACAATATGCGGTTTGGTGCGGGGCAGCCCCTCAAGCGCCTGGAGGATCAGCGGCTGCTGACCGGGAAGGGGCAGTTCATCGACGACAAGGCGGAGGACGGCGCGCTGTGGCTCTACGTGCTGCGCTCCCCGCATGCGCATGCCAGGATCCTGTCGATCGACACCGCCGCCGCCCGCGAGATCGCGGGCGTGCAGGCGATTTACACCGGCGCGGACCTCGTCGCTGACGATGTCGGCACCATTCCGACCCTGGCAATCTTCAAGCGTCCTGACGGCAAGCCGATGACGGTGCCGCCGCGCCGCCTGCTTGCCCATGAGATCGTCCGCTTCACCGGCGAGGCGGTCGCCGCCGTGGTCGCGACCTCGCGCACGGTCGCGCAGGAGGCTGCGGAAGCGATCGTCGTCGATTACGAGGTGCTGCCGGCGGTGACCGATCCGGTGAAGGCGCTCGCGCCCGGTGCGCCCGTGGTCTGGGCGGAGGCGCCCGACAACATCGTCGCCGCGATGAGCTATGGCGATGCCGCCAAGGTCGAGGAGGCCTTCGCCAACGCCCCGCACAAGGTCTCGCTCGACATCACGAGCCAGCGCCTGGTGCCCTCGGCGATGGAGCCGCGCTCGACCATCGCCGAGATCGAGAAGAAGACCGGCCGGCTGCTGCTCCATGTGCAATCGCAGACCCCGGCCTCGACACGCGACGTGCTGGCGGAAGCCGTGCTGAAGCGGCCGAAGGAGAGCGTGCGCGTGCTGGTCGGCGACATCGGCGGCGGCTTCGGCCAGAAGACCAACCTCTATCCTGAGGACGGCATCGTCGCCTATGCCGCGACCAAGCTTAACAAGAAGATCCGCTGGCGCGCCGAGCGCACCGACGAGTTCGTCGGCGGCACCCATGGCCGCGACCTCACCTCGACCGCCGAGTTCGCGCTCGATGCCAAGGGCAAGGTGCTGGCCTATCGGGTGCGCTCGATCGGCGCCACCGGCGCCTATTCGTCGGGTGCGGCCAACATCATCCCGCTGGTGCTCGGGCCGTTCGTGCAGACCGGCGTCTATGATCTGCCGCTGGTGCATTTCGAGGTGAAGACCGTGATGACGCATACGGCGCCGGTCGGCGCCTATCGCGGTGCTGGACGCCCCGAGGCGGTGTTCATCGTCGAGCGGCTGTTCGATGCGGCCGCGCGCCAGATCGGGATCGATCCGCGCGCCATCCGCAAGACCAACTACATCAAGCCGGCGCAGCTCCCCTACACCAACGCCGTCGGCCAGGTGTATGATTCCGGCGCCTTCGCCCACATGCTGGAGCGCGCGTCCAAGCTTGCCGATTGGGACGGCTTCAACGCGCGCAAGCGCGAGGCGAAGAAGCGCGGCATGCTCTACGGCCGCGGCCTGACCAGCTACATCGAATGGACCGGCGGCCGCGCCCACACCGAGAAGGTATCGCTGCACGCGACCTCCGAGGGCCGCGTCATCCTGCATTCCGGCACCATGGCGATGGGGCAGGGCCTGCAGACCACCTATACGCAGATGATCTCCGATACGCTCGGCATTCCGCTGGACAAGATCGACGTCGTGCAGGGCGACACCGATCTCGCCACCGGCTTCGGCAGCGTCGGCTCGCGCTCGCTGTTCGTCGGCGGCACGGCGGTGGCGGTGTCGTCGAACGACCTCATCACCAAGGCGCGCGAGAAGGCGTCCAACCTGCTGGAGACCGCGGTCGAGGACATCGAGTATCGCGACGGCTTCCTCACCGTCGTCGGCACCGACCGCCGCATCAGCCTGTTCGACATCGCCGGGAAGGAGCAGGGCGCCAAGCTGTCGGTCGACAGCGAGGGCGAGGTCGACGGTCCGAGCTGGCCGAACGGCACGCATGTCTGCGAGGTCGAGATCGATCCGGAGACCGGCATCAGCCGCGTGGTGCGCTACACCACGGTCGACGACGTCGGCGTCGCCGTCAATCCGATGCTGGTCGCCGGCCAGATCCATGGCGGCGTCGCGCAGGGCATCGGCCAGGCGCTGTACGAGAACGTCGCCTACGATGCCGACGGCCAGCTCCTGACCGCCACCTATCAGGACTATTGCATCCCGCGCGCCGACGACGTGCCGCCGATCGTGGTCACGCTCGACGATTCCGCGCCGTGCAAGACCAACCCGCTGGGGGCCAAGGGCTGCGGCGAATCCGGCGCCATCGGCGGTCCGCCCTGCGTCACCAACGGCGTGATGGATGCGCTGTTCGAGCTGGGGATCACCAACCTGCAGACGCCGCTGACGCCGGAGAAGGTGTGGGCGGCGATCTCCGAGGCGAAGGCGGCAAAGGCCAAAGCGTCGGCCTGAGCGAGCGCGCGGGACGCTCCCGTGCCGGACGTGCTCCTGTTGCGTCGCTCAACGCGCGAGCTACGCCGAGCTGTTCAGTGACGAGAGCGGCGAGGGTCACGCCCGCATCTGGTCGCGCCCCCTGCATGCGCAGCGGCGACTGATCTTGCTGCGTCATAGCCCGCCATTCCGGGGCAGCCCGTCAGGGCTGAATCCAGAATCTCGAGATTTTCGGTGCAATTGCGCACCTGAGGGGACGATGCTGTCGGATCGCCCCCGCCGAGCCCGGCAAGACAACGATCTCATGCGAATCGTCGCGGCGCCGCGACCGACGATGATTGACCCAGATCAAGGTCGCCGACTCGCACTCGCCTCTAGATTGTATTGAACACAACGAGGAGCGTGACCATGCGGCGGTGTGCGGGCGTGGTGAGCGGGGCGATGGCTTTGGCAATCGTCGCGTTTGGATCATCTCTGGCGGACGCGTGTTCGCGCGTCCTCTGGGCCGATAATGGTCAGGCCGTTGTCACCGGGCGCAACATGGATTGGCCCGAAGACATGCGCACCGATCTCTGGGCCTTTCCGCGCGGCCTTGCGCGCAAAGGCGAGAGCGGCGACGACAACGAACTGAGCTGGACGTCGAAATACGGCAGCGTCGGCGGGGCGGTTTATAATCTGGCGATCGCCGACGGCATGAATGAAAAAGGTCTTGTCGCCAACCTGCTGTGGCTCTCCGAGAGCGATTACGGAAAGCGCGATCTCAAGCGCCCCGGCCTCGCGCTGTCGCTATGGGCGCAATACAACCTCGACAACTTTGCCACCGTTGCCGAGGCGGTGGCCGACATCGAAACCGGTCGCTATCAACTCATCGCCGCCGGCATGCCCGGATACGCGACGGCGACCGTGCATCTGTCGCTTTCGGACGCGACGGGCGATTCGGCGATCATCGAGATCGTCGATGGCGGCAAGGTGCGCGTTCATCACGACCGCCGCTATCTGGTCATGACGAACTCGCCGCCCTTCCCCGAGCAGCTCGCCAATCTGAAGAAATACCACGTCTTTGGCGGCACCGAAGCGCTGCCGGGGACGAGCGAAGCGGCCGACCGCTTCGTCCGCGCCGCCTATTACATCCAGAACCAGACCAAGCCGTCGGACACTCGCCAGACCGTGGCCCGCATGTTGTCGGTCATGCGCAACGTGGCGCAGCCTTTCGTGCGGCCAGACCCGAAGCGACCGGAGGCGTCGCATACGATCTGGCGCGCCGTCGCCGACTCGACCGACCGGCTCTATTTCTTCGAATCGACCCTCAGCCCGAACATCGTCTGGGTCAACTTGCCGCTGTTGGACCTTTCCGTCGGCGCTCCGATCCGCAAGCTCGACCTGTCCGGGGCGGACAGGGATCTGGTCGGCGAGGTGAGCAGCCAGTTCAAGCCGGCCGCGCCGCTGGAATTCAAGAAAGGCGGCTCCTGACAGGGCAGAGCCCTACGGACAGATACAACGTCATCTTTATATCCGCGTTGTGGCGCTCGCACGCCGCGCGACATGACTGCGGAGCGCTCGCCGTGAAGCCCTGCCACCGCACTGGGCTGGAAGCGCCGCGCCGTTTGTTAAGGACGGATTGTGGTGCATTGCTGCACTGAGGCTATGCGCCGGCGATGCTACCGCATTAGAGTATTCGTGCCACATCTGCACCTCTTGCTTTGGTCATGCCATGATCACGCACGACAGCGGCCCGGATTCCGACCGCAAGGTAAGGATTTCTCCGGTCAACTCGCACAATGAGTGGGATCCACTCGAGGAAGTGATTGTCGGAAGGCTCGAAGGCGCGACGATTCCATCCGCTCATCCGGTCGTCGCCTGTAACATTCCGGGAATGGCTGCACGGGCGCAAGCGCTGCTCGGGGGCTTCCGCTATCCAAGGATGATGATTGAACCGGCTCAGCGCGAGCTCGACGGCTTTATTGCGCTGTTGCAGTCGCTTGGCGTGGTGGTCACCCGGCCGGAACCGGCTGATTTCAAGAAGCGCTTCAGCACGCCCGAATGGTCTTCGCGCGGCTTCTGCAACTCCTGCCCGCGCGATAGCATGCTGGTGATCGGAGACGAAATCATTGAAACGCCTATGGCGTGGCCCAGCCGCTATTTCGAGACCCATTCCTTTCGTCCGGTCCTGAAGGACTATTTCCGTCGCGGCGCCCGCTGGACTGCCGCGCCACGGCCGCAACTCACGGACGAACTGTATAACGCCGATTTCAGACGGCCCGAAAACGGTGAGCCGATGTCGTATATTCTGACTGAATTCGAACCGGTGTTCGACGCTGCCGATTTCGTCCGCTGCGGGCGCGATCTGTTTGTAACCCTCAGCAATGTCACCAATGCATCCGGCATCGAATGGCTGCGCCGCCATCTCGGCGACGGCTATCGCATCCACGAGATCGAGAGCCGCTGTCGTAGCCCGATGCACATCGACACGACCATTTTGCCGCTGGGGCCGGGCAGGCTTCTGATCAATCCCGAATACATCGACGTCAGCCGCCTCCCGGACATACTGAAGAAATGGGACATTCTCGTCGCTCCCGAGCCTGATCCGATCACCGATCGCTTGCTCAATATCACGTCGCTCTGCGGAAAATGGCTCAACATGAATGTACTGATGGTGGACGAAAAGCGCATCATCGTTGATCCGCATCATGTGCGAACGATGCGTGCGATCGAGCAATGGGGTTTCGAGCCGATCCCCTGCGAATTCCTGCATTACGCCGCATTTGGCGGAGCATTCCATTGCGCGACACTCGACATCAGGCGGCGCGGGACGCTCGAGAGCTATTTTTGAGGATTGGCACGCCTATCCGGACTCGAGGCGCAGTCCGACGATGCCAAGTACAATGAGACCAATCGAGGCGAGCCGGGTCGCGGTCGTCGGCTCGTCGAACAGATAGATTCCGAAGAGAGTGGCGACGGCGATGCTCGCGCCGGTCCACGCGGCGTAGGCCGTGCCCATCGGGATCGTCTTCACGGCGAGGCCAAGACAACCGACGCTGGCGCCCATAAAACCCACGGTGACCAGGATCGACGGCAGGCGCGAGAGACCTTCGGAATATTTGAGAGCGATCAGCCAACCCACCTCGCAAAGGCTGCCAATGAATAAGATCACCCAGGCCATGAGAGGTTCTCCCAAAAGATGGGCTTAACGATCCTCGACGGAGTTCGTGTCAGAATTCCACGGTCTCGCTATTCTGCCAACTCATTCCGCCAAGCCTTTACACTTTGCAAGTGCACGCTGGAAGGCTCCCGGCGTTCCCTGCGCGCTCTCGATCTTCGAAAGGGCATGTCGATCGCAAGACCCGGGCGTGGTCCGCCGCGGGACGACGACGTCATGTCTGCTGCTGTTTGAGCTGTGAATCTGGACGTGGATCGACTGCCGTCGACCGATCGACCGGCAGCTCCAGTCGCACACTGAAGTCGCCTGCCACTCCGCTGAACCGCAGACGGCCGCCATGGGCCTGCGCGACCTCGCTCGCAATGGCGAGGCCGAGGCCTGAGCCGTGGGAGCCGTCGCCCTTCTGGAACGGGGTCAGCAGGCGTTGCTGCGCGTCGGCTGCGATCCCAGGTCCGTCGTCCCAGACGACGATCGCGACATGTGCCGCCGCTCGCTCCACCGTCACCATCAGCCGGGTCCGCGCGCCATGCGCCAGCGCGTTGTGAATGAGATTGGCAAGCGCCTCGCGCAGGCTGATGGCGTCGGCGGCGAGCATCACCTCGTCCTCCGATGGCACGAAGCTGACGGAGACCTCGCGATCGAGAGAGAGCGGCACGCTCTGCGACAGCACCGATTTCGCCAGCGCGTTGATATCGACCGCGGCGAAGCGCGGTGCTTGGGCGCGGTGCTGGATCATGGCGTGATCGAGCAGTTGGCTGGTGAGGCGGGCGAGATCCGCGATGCGGCCGCGCAGCCTGTCGAACGCCCTCGGGTCCTTGGTCTGATCGCTCAGCAGCTCGACCTCGGCATCGATCGCCGCCAGCGGCGTGCGCAGCTGGTGGGTGGCGTCGGCGATGAAGCGCTGCATCAGCGCGATGCGCTCGGCGAGGCGCTGCATGAAGCCGTCGATCGCGCCGACCAGCGCGCGCACCTCGCGCGGCGGCGTGATCGCGATCGGACTGAGATCGTCCGGCCGTCGCTTGACGATCTCGGCCTCGATCCGCGTCAGCGGCGCGAACACCAGCCGCAGGCACAGCGCAGTCGCCACCAGCGCCAGCAGGCTCATCGCAGCGATCAGGCCGATCGCCTTGGAGGCGAGGTCCCAGGTCAGCGCGTCGCGGGCGCGCAAGGTCTGCGCCAGCACGATCTCGCTCCAGCCGTCGCCGGGCGCGCCGTCGAGCTTGCGCGCCACGGCCGCGATGCGCACCGCCTGGTCGCGATAGATGCCGTCGCGCAGCACGACGCCCTCACGCAGCGCCCTGGCGGGCGCGGTGACGGCGAGATCGTCATAGCCGGCGACGACGACGCCGCGCGGATCGGTGACGCGATAGAACACGAGGTCATAGGCCGACAATGTCGCAAACGCGGCCGCCGGCGGATCCAGCGTCACGACGCCTCCCTGCATGTAGATGTTCTCGGCGATCTGCACGGCGCCGCCGGCGAGCAGCTTGTCATAGGCGTCGCGCGCGGCGGTGGCGGCATATTGCCGGGCGGCGAGGCTCAGCACGACGGCGCCGACGGCCAGGATCGCGCCGATCGCGATCAGCAGCCGCGCGCGCAGCGAGGTCCTGAGGTCACGAAGCGTGGAGCTGATAGCCAAGGCCGCGCTCGGTCTTGATCTCGACGGATGTCGCCGCCAGCTTGCGCCTGAGACGCGCGACGAACTGCTCGACGGCGTTGGGGCTCGGATCCTGGTCGAAGCTGAAGAGCTGCTCGACCAGCTCCTCCTTGGCGACGTAACGCCCAGGGCGTGCGGCGAGGATTTCCAGCACGGTCAGCTCGCGCCGCGTCAGGTCCAGCGGCTGGCCGGCGACGCTGGCGGTGCGCCCGGCGCGGTCGATCACCAGCGGCCCCAGGGTCAGCAGATTGTCGGACTGGCCGGCGGCCCGGCGCAGCAGCGCCCGCGCCCGCGCCTCCAGCTCGCGATAGTCGAACGGCTTGATCAGGTAGTCGTCGGCGCCGAGGTCGAGCGCGCCGATGCGGTCGTCGACCGCCGAGCGCGCGGTCAGCACCAGTACCGGCGTGCGCAGGCCGCGCTTGCGCAGGTGCTTGAGCACGGCAAAGCCGTCCATGTTCGGCAGCATCACGTCGAGCACGATAAGATCATAGGTCTGCACCTCGATCAGCTCGCTCGCGGTGCGGCCGTCCTTTTCCCAGTCGACGGCATAGCCGATCCGTTCGAACCGGCTGGTCACGGCGGCGCCGATCTCGGGCGTGTCTTCCACCAGCAGGATGCGCAAGGTCTTGTTGTCCGCCTCGGAGTCAGGTTCGCGTCAGTCTCCTCCTCTATCACTTCGAATAAGGGCGCCGAAGTGCACCGAGCGAAATTTCGCATTGCAATATAAAGGAGGGGAGGACGATGACCGTCCATCAATCGCCATCTCAGTTCGAGCCGCTGCTCTCGGTCGAGGGCGTGACGCTCCAGTACAAGACGCCGGACACCTTGGTCACGGCGACCTACCGGGTCGACTTCAAGGTCTTCGATTCCGACCGCTTCGTGCTGCTCGGCCCCTCCGGCTGCGGCAAATCCACGCTTCTCAAGGCGATCGGCGGTTATCTGAAGCCGACCGAGGGCCGCATCCGCCTCAAGGGCCACGATGTCAGCGAGCCCGGTCCGGACCGCATGATGGTATTCCAGGAATTCGACCAGCTGCTGCCGTGGAAGACGGTGCGCGAGAACGTCGTGTTCGCGCTGACCGCCAGCGGCCGGCTCGGCACCGCGGAAGCCAACGAGCGGGCCAAGTCCTATATCGACAAGGTCGGCCTCACCAAGTTCATCGACTCCTATCCGCATATGCTCTCCGGCGGCATGAAGCAGCGGGTCGCGATCGCCAGGGGCATGGCGATGGAGCCCGACGTGCTCTTGATGGACGAGCCGTTCGCCGCCTTGGACGCGCTGACCCGGCGCAAGATGCAGGACGAGCTGCTGCAGCTCTGGCAGGACACCCGCTTCACCGTGCTGTTCGTGACGCATTCGATCGAGGAGGCGATCAAGATCGGCTCCCGCATCCTGCTGCTGTCGCCGCATCCCGGCCGCGTCCGCGCCGAGCTCAACAGCGTGCCGCCGGGTACGATGGGCTCGCCCGAACAGGTCGCCCTCGAAGGGCGCATCAACGACATGCTGTTCGGCCAACACTGAGACGAGGAGAGCATCCATGAGCGAGACGCTGGCGCTGCGCCCCGAAATCGTCAATGCAGACACGCCCCTCGGCGACGTCAAGGTCGAGGCGAGCCTGTCCTGGCTGGAACGCATCTACCATATCGGTGCGGTCCGCAAGGCCATCATCCTGGTGGCGCTCGCCGCGCTGTGGCAGGCCTATGGCCTGTGGCTCGGCAATCCCCTGTTGTTTCCGACCTTCACCGACACGCTCTCAGCCTTCTTCGAGAACATCGGCAACGGCATCATCCCTGCGCGCACCCTCGTGTCGCTGGAGACGCTGCTGATCGGCTACGGCATCGGCATCGCGCTGGCGGCCGTGCTGACCACGATCGCGATCGGCTCGCGGATCGGCGCCGACATGCTGGAGGCGCTGACCTCGATGTTCAATCCGCTGCCGGCGATCGCATTGCTGCCGCTGGCGCTGATCTGGTTCGGCCTCGGCAAGGGCAGCATCATCTTCGTGCTGGTGCATTCGGTGTTGTGGGCGATCGCGCTCAACACCCATTCCGGCTTCCGCTCGGTGTCGAACACCTTGCGCATGGTCGGCCTGAACTACGGCCTGCGCGGGTTGAAGCTGGTGCGCTTCATCCTGATCCCGGCTGCATTTCCGGCCATCCTCACCGGCCTGAAGGTGGGCTGGGCCTTCGCCTGGCGCACCCTGATCGCGGCCGAGCTGGTATTCGGCGTATCCTCGGGTTCCGGCGGCCTCGGCTGGTTCATCTTCGAGAACCGCAACCAGTTGGAGACGGCCAACGTCTTCGCGGGCCTGTTCACCGTGATCTTCATCGGCCTCGTCGTCGAGAACGTCGTGTTCGCGACCATCGAGCGCAAGACGGTGCGGCGCTGGGGCATGCAGCACTGAACTTCGAGTTATAAGCACAACAACAGGGAAGGAGACGACCATGTCCTGGAGCAAATCATTCACGGCCGCCGCGCTCGGCCTCACCGCGCTGCTCGGCGCCACCGGCGCTTCGCAGGCCGAGGTCAAGGAGATCAGGCTCTCCAAGGGCTACGGCATCCTCTATCTGCCGCTGATCGTGATGGAGGATCAGAAGCTGATGGAGAAGCAGGCGGAGAAGGCCGGGCTCGGTCCGTTCAAGGTGAACTGGCAGATGCTCGACGGCGGCAACATCATCAACGACGCGATGATGGCCGGCTCGCTCGACATCGCCGGCACCGGCGCGCCCGGCTTCATCACGCTGTGGGCCAAGGCCAAGGGCATTCCGGCGGTGGAGGTGGTCGGCGTCAGCGGCCTCAGCTCGACCTCGCTGTGGATGAACACCAACAATCCTGAGATCAAGTCGCTGAAGGATTTCAAGCCGAGCGACAAGATCGCCCTGCCGGGCATCAAGACCTCGCTTTCGGCGGTCATGCTGCAGATGATGGCGGCGCAGGAGTTCGGCAAGGAGAACTACGCCAAGCTCGATCCGATGACCGTCGGCCTGCCGCATCCGGAGGCGCTGGCGGCGCTCACCTCGGGCAAGACCGAGATCACGGCGCATTTCACCTCGCCGCCGTTCTCCTACATCGAGCTGAAGGATTCGAAGATTCGCCGCGTTGCCAATTCCGCCGACGTGCTCGGACGGATGACGATGGACGTGGTGTTCGCGCCCAAGCGCTTCGTCGACGCCAATCCCAAGGTCGTGCAGGCGTTCCTCGATGCGCTCGACGAGGCCTGCACGCTGATCGCCAACGACAAGGCTGCCGCAGCCGAGATCTATGCCCGCACCGCCAAGGTGAAGACCACCAAGGAGGACGTGCTGGAGATGCTGCAGGACAAGGACACCTGGTTCTCGTCGACGCCGGAGGGCGTGCTGAAGATCGCCGAGTTCATGCACGGCGTCGGCTCGATCAAGGTCAAGCCGGCGAGCTGGCAGGACATGTTCGTGACCCAGCTACGCGACCGCAAGGGCAGTTGAGCGTAAGCGCCTATGGTGTCGTCCGGGGCGCGCGGATGCCCCGGAATGACGGAGTGTGTGGTTGGCGCAGGCCCATTCATCCAGCCGCGAGTCCCGCTGCAAAGACGACATTGCCTCTCTCCGCCGGTCATTCCGCGCGAATGACCCGCATCCGCGGCAGACCCGGAACCTCCCTGAACCGACGCACCGGCCGCCGCGACCCATGTCCGGCGGCCGGCTGCTGTCATTGCGCCGTCGCCAAAGCTGTGCTGTGTGAAGGCGGTACAACCGGATGAAGAGGGGGACGCGCGATGCGGAGATTGCTGACCGTGCTGGCGGCACTGATGACGCTGAGCCTGACCAATTGCGGCTACAACGCCATCCAGACCAATGACGAGCAGGTCAAGGCGGCTTGGTCCGAGGTCGTCAACCAGTATCAACGCCGCGCCGACCTCGTGCCCAACCTGGTCAACAGCGTGAAGGGCTTTGCCCAGCAGGAGAAGGACGTGCTGCTCGGCGTCACCAACGCCCGCGCCAAGGTCGGCAGCGTGCAGGCCACGCCCGACGTCGTCAACGATCCCGCGGCGCTGCAGAAGTTCCAGGCGGCGCAGAGCGAACTGACCGGAGCATTGTCGCGGCTGCTGGTCGTCACCGAGAATTACCCCCAGCTCAAATCGGACGCGCTGTTCCGCGACCTGATGTCCCAGCTCGAAGGCACCGAGAACCGCATCACGGTGGCGCGCAACCGCTACATCAAGGCGGTGCAGGAGTACAACGTCGGCATCCGCACCTTCCCGAACAACCTGACCGCGATGGTCTTCGGCTACAAGGAAAAGGCCAACTTCACCGTCGAGAACGAGCGCGAGATATCGGTCGCGCCGAAGGTCGATTTCAACGCGCCGTCGCCTGCTCCGTCGAAATAGCCGGAGCAGGGAATCGTGCGCGCGCTGCCCGTCCTCAAGGCGCTGCTTGCGACGCTGTTGGTCTGCCTCGCGACGATCGTGCTGGCGGACGTCGCGGTGCCGCAGCTCACCGGCCGCGTCGTCGACCAGACCGGCACGCTGTCCTCCTCGGAGATCGCAGGCCTCACGCAGAAGCTGAAGGACCTGGAAACCCGCAAGGGGAGCCAGGTCGCGGTGCTGATCGTGCCGACGACGCAGCCGGAGACCATCGAGCAGTTTTCGCTCCGCGTCGCCGAGGCCTGGAAGATCGGGCGCAAGAAGGTCGACGACGGCGCGCTGCTGGTGATCGCCAAGAACGACCGCAAGCTGCGCATCGAGGTCGGCTACGGCCTCGAAGGTAGCCTCACCGACGTCACCGCGCGGCGCATCATCGACGAGGTCATCACGCCAAGATTTCGCAGCGGCGATTTCGCCGGCGGCATCGACGCCGGCGTCGACCGCATCATCGGCGTGATCAATGGCGAGAGTCTGCCGGTGCCGCAGCCGCAGGCCTCGCACGGCACGGATCTTGATATCGACACCATCTCCTCGTTCGCACCTGTCGCCTTCTTCGGTGCGATCTTTATTGGTGGCGTGCTGCGGGCCTTGTTCGGGCGGCTGCTGGGTTCGCTTGCGACCGGCGGCGCGCTGGGGATTCTGACCTGGGTGCTCGTGGGATCGATCACGCTTGCGCTGCTGTCCAGCGTGGCCGGCATCGTCATTGCCTTCATCGCCGGCGGCTTGTCCTCGTCGATGCCGACGTCGGGCGGGCGCCGCGGCAGCGGCTGGTCGAGCGGCTCGTCATCCGGCGGCTGGAGCAGCGGCAGCTCGAGCGACAGCGGCAGCTTCTCGGGCGGCGGCGGCAGTTTTGGTGGCGGCGGCGCCTCGGGCAACTGGTGAGGACGAGGCGCGCGACCATGAGCATCAGGCGGATCGGCCGGCATCTCCTGCATCATCACTGGCAGCTGAAGCGCATCTTCACGCCGGCTGTGCTGGCACGCATCGAGCAGGCGATCAAGGACGGCGAGCGCACCCATGCCGGCCAGCTTCGCTTCGTCGTCGAGGGCGCGCTCGACGGCCGGCCGTTGTGGCGCGACCAGCCGCCGCGCGAGCGCGCGCTGGACATCTTTTCCAACCTGCGGATCTGGGACACCGCGCACAACAATGGCGTCCTGATCTACCTGCTCTTGGCCGATCGCGACGTCGAGATCATCGCCGATCGCGGCATTCATCGACATGTCGGCGCCGAAGGCTGGGAGACGATCTGCCGCGCGATGGAAGCGGAGTTTCGCGCAGGCCGCTTTGAGCGGGGCGTGGTCGATGGCATTGCCGCGGTGTCACGCGAGCTCGCCAGGCACTACCCGCCGCATGCCGGCGATCCCAACGAGCTGCCCGACACACCAGTGGTGCTTTAGCTCCGATCATACCGGTCGCGCTCACTTGCCGGTCGCGCTCATCCTGGCTGGACGTGAGCGCGCACCCCTCTCGCCAATGATGCGGATGGAAAATACGTCCACAACTCACGCCGTCGCGGCTCATGCGCCGCCGTAGCGTTCCGCCATCGCCCGCGCCAGCTCGGCCATTTTCGCACGCAGCTCGGGCGGGTCGAGCACCTCGGCCTCGGGCCCGAAGCGCAGCAGCTCGCCGGCGGCATGCCACAGCGTCGTTCCGATCGGGATCGTCACGATGCGCCAGCCATCGGCATCGGTGTCGTCGGCGAGGCGCGTGCGGGCGCGCACGTAAGGCTGGCTCCACACCTCCAGCAGCTTCACACCGAGCGCTGACAGGCGCACCGTCGCCTGCTTCGGATGCAGCTCCGCCTCCAGCCGCTCCGTCGCGGCGCGCCAATAGGCGGCGAGGTCAAAGTCTGCAGGTCGCGCGAAGCACTCGTCGGTCACGGCACAGTCGAGAATGCGCGCGACGCGATAGGTGCGCACGCTGCGCTCGACCTGCCCGGCGAGATACCAATTGCCGCCCTTCAGCACGAGGCCGAGCGGCGCGACGCGGCGGCGTTTCTCGGCACGCCAGGTCTGATAGCGGACGTCGACCATGACGTCGCGGAGCAGGGCGTCGGCAATGGCGCGCAGATGCGTCGGCTCCTCGGACTCGCCGAACCAGCCAGGCGCGTCGAGATGGAAGCGCGCCTGCATGCGGCCGGCATTGGCGCGCAGGCTTTGCGGCAGTGCCGCCACCAGCTTGGTCTGCGCCGCGCTCATCGCGCCATCGAGCCCGAGCGCGGCGGCGGGGCCCGGCAGGCCCGCCATGAACAGTGCGTCGGTTTCCGTCGGCGACAGCCCGTTCAGCCGCACGCGATAGCCGTCGAGCAGGCGGAATCCGCCTTCGGCGCCGCGCTCGGCATAGACCGGGATGCCCGCCGCGGCGAGCGCGTCGATGTCGCGATAGATCGTGCGCACCGAGACCTCGCAGGCGCCTGCGAGTTCGGGCGCCGTGACCTGTCCCTTGGCCTGCAAGGTGGTGAGGATGGAGAGCAGCCGGCTCGCGCGCATGCCCTTCTTTAAACATACCTGACACACCTTGTCAGGTATGGTGTGCGACAAGCCAGCACCGCAGCCGGCAATGGGAGGACACCATCATGACCGCCGACGACAAGATCACGCTGTATTACTCGCCGCAGACCCGCGCCGCCGGCACCCGCGTCCTGCTCGAGGAGCTGGGCGCGCCCTACGATCTGCATGTCCTCAACATGAAGGCGGGCGAGCAGCGCAAGCCGGAGTTCCTGGCCGTCAATCCGCTCGGCAAGGTGCCGACGATCGGACATCGCGGCCAGATCGTGACCGAGCAGGTCGCGATCTTCATCTATCTCGCCGATCTGTTTCCGCAAGCGGGCCTGACGCCGGCGCTCGATGATGCCATGCGCGGGCCCTATCTGCGCTGGATCGCCTATTACGGTGCGTCGTTCGAGCCCGCCGTGATCGACCATTTCATGAAGCGCGAACCGGCTCCGATCACGCAGTCACCCTATGCCGACTACGATACGATGCTGGGCGCGCTGGAGCAGCAGCTCGCCAAGGGGCCGTATCTCCTCGGCGAGCGCATGACCGCCGCCGACGTGTTGTGGGGCGTCGCCTTCAACTGGACCATGATGTTCGGCGTCGTGCCGCGCAAGGACGTGTTCGCGCGTTACGCCGAGCGCATCACCCAGCGTCCGGCGTTCCAGCGCGTCACCGCCGCGGATGCCGAGATGGCGGCCCAGCACGCGGCCGCCCCCGGCGTTTGAGCGCCAGCATCGACGCAATCGAGCGAGGTCCCGCCGGCAACGGGACCTCACTGATGTGATTGCACGTTGTCCGGCAGGCGCAGCTCGCCAAATGCCGGGCTTCCCGCGGCGGCGTCGCTAGTTCAGGCTGATCCCCGTGAGCGGCGTGCCGTCGACGCCGTTGTTGCTGATTGCGTTGTTCTTGAAGGACGAGACGGAGCCGCCGCCGGTCTGGACGACGCCGTTGGAATTGCCCTGGATGACGGAATTTCCCAACGTCACGATGGCGCCGCTGCCGCTCGCCAGAACGCCGGTGTTGTTGAACTCGGAGGTCAGCCGGTCGAGAAACACGCCCATCCCCGGCTTTCCGGCCGGGACCGTGGCGGATATCCCGGCATTGCCATTTTCGATGGCCTTGGTGTTAGAGACGAGCACGCTGATCGCGCTGCTCGAATTCGCGGTCGAGACCGTGACGCCGAACGCGGACGCCTTGAGCGAGGAGTCCGCGATCACCACCTGGGCCGCACCGGTCGGCGCGACCGAGATCGCGCTTTGCGAGAAGTTCTCGAAGGTACAGTTCTCGACGACGAGCTTTCGGCCGGCCAGGAAATTGACGCCATTGAGGCCGAGGGTCGTGCCGGCGCCGTTGATGCTCAAATTGCGCAGGATGATGACGTCGTTGGCGCCGGCATTCACGTTGATGCCGTTGGTCGCCGATGCCAGGATCGAGGCCATCGTCCCCCCGCCGTCGATCGTGATCGATTTGGTGATCGTGACGGCGCCGTAGCCGCCGGGATCGAGCACGTCGATCTCACCGCCCGCGGCGGTCTTCGAGATCGCTCCGGCGAAGGTCTTGCAGGGCGCCGTGCGGCTGCACGGGTTGACGTCGTCGCCGACGCCGGACACCCAGGTCCGCGTCGCCTGCGCGTGAGCCCCTGGCGAGGCAAGGATCAAAAACGCGGCGCACAAAAATCCGATCGAAGAAATGAGCTTTCGCATGAGCGCTCCCCTTGAAATGCTGGAAATGAAAAAATAGTCCGAACGCAGAGTATTAGTCTACGAAAGCAACCAGAGCGTTCATCGAAAACGGCGGGCTGCACGGGACATTATGCAATCGGTGGTTGCCGCTTCGGCCGGAGGTGATTTCGCTGACGGTTCATGCCTTCCATCTGTCGATTGCATTGCAGGACTACAACATTCGCGAGCCTGCAGTCGCCCATCGCCCACCCACCCGACGGGCAATTCCCGCAATCCGTCCATGCGCCAACTGCCCGTCGAGCCAGTTTGTCGCATGTGTGCCGCCTTGCAGCGTCGGGCAAATCACGACGATGATCCCGGCCATCCCGTTCGCGATGAGGAGGGGCGGCTCGGCCGATCGTCACGAGGCGTAGCAGCGGGGAGCGGTGGCCGTATCAGGCTTGGGGCTCTGCGCGAGCGGGCCGGCGAGCAAGCGAGGTACGGACGGTCAAGTCGTAGGGTCCTGGCATCCCGATGCCGATGCCAAGTTCGCATGCAGGCTTCGCCTCGTGCGGATGACGGTGACCAGAAAGCCCGGCGCACCGGGGAGACTACGAAGCAGCCGTAACACCATCGCGCAGGGAAGGCCGGGTCGCTCCGGCTGAACCTGTGGTTCCTGCCCCGTGCAATCTTTCCGCACGGGGGCCACGGGTGCCAGTCGGCACCCGGCCTTCCCTGCGCCCTCCGACTGACGAGGAGGGAATGATCGGCAAAGCTCGGGCGCAATCGCGCCGCGAGAGCGGCTCCGTTTGACGCCGCGTCGACCGCGCTGCGCCGCGTGCCGATCGAGCTTGCTGCCCTCGGGCGCGTCCGCCAGAGCTGAATAATCGGGCACCGTCCGCCACATCTGCTCCACTTTGTCGGCGCAAATCCGCCCCGTATGAATCCCTAAAACTCAGGTAAGCCTTCCAAAAGTAAGATTTTGGCAATCAATCGAACGCTAACTAAGGTTACCAAGTGCTCAACGTCATGCGGAGACTCTGAACGTGAGCGACCAAAAGCCCGAACGGGCCAGCCTTGGCGTGGCCGGTACCGCTGGCAAGGCCAGTGCGAGTGTCGATGCGATGCCGAAGACATCCGCAGTCCCCGATGCAGTCGATCTGGCCGTGCCTGCGATCGCGACCGTCGCCCCGCCCATGATCGCGCCGGATCACGAAGCGCCGGCGGCTGACCGTCCGGGCATCGACCCGAAGGCGAAGATCGTGGAAGCGGTGACCGCGCCCGGGCCACAGCCGGAGGCCAGCCAGTCCGAGATCAAGACCGAGGTGATGGCCGACACCGAGATCGGGACGACCAAGGTCGAGCCGGTCAAGCCCGAGCAGGTCAAGGTCGAAACCCTCACGGCCGAGCAGGAAAAAATCGAGCCCTCCAAGATCGAAGCGGTGAAGCCGGAGCGAGCCAAACCCGAGCCCGCGCGGCTCGACCTGGTCAAGTCCGACAAGGGCAAATCCGACAAGGTCAAGCCGGAGCTGACCAAGCCCCAGGCGGTGGGGGGCAACGTTGCGGCGCCGGGCAAAGTCGAAGCTGCAGTGGCCTCGAGTGCTGCGAAACCTCCCTCGACGATCCTGGATCTGATCAGGACGGAGCCGGTCAAGTCGGACCCGATCAAGACGGCTGCGGCCGGTGAGCTCCTCAAGGTCGAGACACCAAAGCTGTCGATGCTCGCGGCCAATGCGCCGAAAGTCGGCCCGATGGCAGCGGCCGCGCCGAAGCCGGAGACGGCCATCAAGCCGGACGCGCCGATCAAGTCGGTGGCTGCCACCAAGACAGAAGCCGTCGTTCGGCCTGAGCCGGCTGCCAAGCCGGAGACTGTTGCCAAGTCGGATGCCAAACCGGATGCCAAGTCGGAGCCCGTTGCCAAGCAGGCATCCGCGGCCAAACCCGGGGCGTCCGCGACGCGCCCGGTCACGCCAGTCCAGGCGGATGCCGGACCGGCGACCAGGGCGGGTGCTTTTGCCGCGGTCGACAAGGCCGCGGCCTGGGCCAAAGCGAAGTTCAAGACCGAGCCCTTCAAGTTCAATGCGGCGTCCAAGCCGGCGGCCGCTGCCGCAACGGCGGCCAGCACGGCCGCTGCGGGAGCGACGCTGCCACCTCCGCAGCCGGGCCAGACCCCGCCGCCGCATGCCGCAAACGGCAGGCTCGGCCTACCGGCCATGGCTGCGATCCTGCTGCTGTCGATGGTTGTCGGCGGCGTTGCCGGTGGTCTGGTCACGGCCAAATTCGTCACGCGCTCCGGCGGCGGCGACGCGGCCGATGCGACGGCCGGCGAGGCTGCAGACTCCACGCTTGGCGCGACCGTGGCGCGAATCGACAATGATGTCGCCGCGCTGAAGGCGAGCCTCGACCAGACCAATCAGACGAGCCTCGTCGAGCTCAACAAGTCCGCGGAGCGTCTCGACCGGCTCGAGAAGATCCTGGGTGACCTGTCGACGAAATCGTCGGCCAAGCCGAGCGAGTTGCAGCGTCTGAGCGAGGCCGTGGACCGGCTGCGCGCCGCGCAGGCGTCCGCGACCGCGCAGGCCCCCGCGCGTGACAGCGCCGCGTCCGCGCCGCAGGCGGTGGGTGCGATCAATGCGGCGGCGCCGCCCGCGGGCGTGGCGAGCCGGGCCGACGCGGCCAGGACCACCGAGGCAGCCAGGACGGAGGCAGTCCGTACCGAGGCGAGCCGGGCCGAGCCGGCCAGGGCGGAGACCGCTCGCCCCGAGCCGAACCGCACGGAGGCCACCAAGCCCAAGGTCGTCGAGGGCTGGGTGTTGCGCGACGTCGGTCGTGGCGGCGCGCTGATCGAGGGCCGCGGTGGCCTCTACGAGGTCTATGCCGGCGATCCCGTGCCGGGCCTCGGCAAGGTCGACGCGATTCGCAAGCAGGACGGTCGCTGGGTGGTCGTCACCACCAAGGGGCTTGTCGTCGCACGCTGACGGACTATCTGTTTTTGGAGACGAATCTGGACGAGGCGCCTCACCGCGACGTGAGGCGCCTCGTCGCACAATTGTCCGAAGCCGCCCGCCTTTCGGCTATCTTCGAGGACTAGCAGGCCCTCAATTGTTCGTGGAAGTGAGGAGGCGCGTCTTGCGACTGTCGGTATTCGGCCTTGTCATGCTGTGCTGCGGCCCGCTCGCTCATGCGGACGAGAGCCCGCCGGTCGAGCGCGGCGCCGCCATCCTCGAGCCGTTCGCGCTGCGTGAGCTCGACAACGGCGCGTTCGGCCTCGGGAAGATGCTTGCGCACGCCAGTGATGCGCCGCTGACCGACGCGGCGTTGTTTGCGCTGCCGTCGATGATGCCCGTACGCAAGGCGCTCGACACGGAGTTCGACCGCTACGTCGACAAGCACAAGACGACGTTGCCGAACGAGAGCATCGGCATCGGTACGTCCTACGCGTTCCAGCTGTTCGACCGCACTGTGCTCGATTCGCCCGATGCCCGCTTCGTGCTGGCCGGCGTCGTCAATCGCATGGATCGCGCCTTCGTCGATCCCGACCATTGCGGCGAGGTGCGGCTGTTGTACCGCCTGACGCGGACCACGCCGCCCGAGGCCAAAGATGGCGAGGTCGCCTCGCCGCGGCTGCCGATGACGCTCAACATCGTGCTCAAGGCGCGCAGCGATGCGGAGGCCAAGAGCAATTCGCCGAGTTGTGCCGAGATCGCCAAGCGGTGGCTGGCGACGTCCGATCTGCAACTGACCGGGCCTGAGCTTGCCGCGAAGCTGACGGCGCCGGACGGCCCGCTGGCGCTGATCAGGTCGGAGAACATCCATCGCATCGAGACCAACCTGCAGATCGCGCATGCGCCGAAATCGGCGATCCGCGATTTCCGCACCGACTACATGATGAAGGTGTTCGACTATCAGGCCGCGAGCGGGACGTTCGAGGAGGCGGTGCTGGAGGATCAGGTCGATCGCGACCGGCTGCTGGCGGATGCCGCGCTGGCGCGCGAGTTCAAGGCCTGGCTGCTCGACCCCGTCCATCTCGGTGAGCTCGACCGCGGCACCGCGGTGATCCCCGAGCAGTTCCTGGCCAAGGTTGCGGTGGCGCCGACCCCGGTCGGATTCGTCAATTCCGATCTGCTGCCGGCCTACGGGCTGGTGCAGGGGAGCGCGGCCGGGCAGGGCGCGGTGTTCACCGAGGCCGACGTGGTCGGTGCGCTGGAGAAGGCGGCCGCGCAGGGCATCGTGCTGCAGAACATCCGGTCGGTCGCGGGCTTCGAGCGACGCCTCAACGATTCGAGCTGCGGCGGCTGCCATCAGACCCGCGGCATCGGCGGCTTTCACTTTCCCGGCGTCGACTGGATGGCGGAGAAGCCGTCCAACACCGTCGTGGTGCCGGGCTCGCCGCACTTCTTCGGCGACCAGGTCCGCCGACGCGACATCCTCAACGCCTTTGCCGAGGGGCGGACTCCGGATTTCTCGCGCGGCTTCGCCAGCCGCCCGCAATTGCGCGGCAGCGATGAGCTCGCCGGCACGGTCTACAATGACGGCTGGGGCGGGCATTGCTACGCGAGCCACGCCGCGGCCGCGGACAACGACAAGAGCTTCTCGAGCTGGACCTGCGCCGCGAACCTGTCCTGTCAGACCGGCCCGGCGACGCGGTTCGGCATGTGCTTCATCGCGACGCGCTAGCTCAGGCCACCGCACCGCGCGCGCGCAGGTCGCGGATGGCCTCGTCGTCGAAGCCGGCGCTGCGCAGGATCTCGTCGCTGTGCTGGCCTATGCCGGGCGGCTTGCGCGGGGTGACCTTGCGCTGGCCGTCGATGAAGATCGGGCTGTTGACCGTCAGCATGGTGTCGTTCTCGAACGGCACCAGCACCTCGTTCTCGATCATCTGCCTGTCGTTTGGAATGTCGTCGAGAATCCCGACCACCCCGAACACGAGCCCGCTGCCGTCGAGGATCCGGCGCCATTCGGCCAGCGGCCTGGTCGCGAACACCGCGTCGAACTCGTGGATCAGTTCGACCGAGCGGGCGTGACGATCGGCCTTGGTGACGAAGCGCGGATCGTCGATCAGCTCCTCCCGGCCGAGGCAGCGGGCGAGGATCGGCCACTGCTTCTCCTCATTGAGGAGCGACAGCATGATCCAGCGGCCGTCCTGGCATTTATAGTGATTGGCGACCGCGTTCAGCGCGCGTTCGCGCGGCCGCCGCTCGACGAAGGTCGCGCCGCAAAGCTTGGCCTGAGCAAGCACGGAGGCCGCCCAGACCCCGTTGGCCATCAGGTTGGAGGCGACATGGCAGCCCTTGCCGGTCTTCTCGCGCTGGTAAAGCGCCGTGACGATCGCGCCATAGAACGCCATTGCGCAGGGGTGGTCGCCCATGCCGGCCACGGAGCGGGCGGGTGTCGTGCTCTCGTCGGCACGGACCAGGTCCATCAGTCCGGAGCGCGCCCAATAGGCATTGCTGTCGAAGCCGGGTTTGTCGGCTTCCTCGCCTTTCTCGCCATATCCGGTGAACGACGCATAGATCAGCCGCGGATTGAGCGGCGCCAGCTTTTCGTGGGTGAGGCCGAGCTTGGCGCGGACCGACGGCGGGAAATTGGTGATGAAGACATCGGCTTCACTTACCAGCCGTTGCAGCACGGTCTGCGCTTCCGGCTTCGACAGGTCGAGTGCGAGGCTGCGCTTGTTGCGGGCTTCGAGATACCACGCGTAGTTATGCTCGCTGCGCGGATAGCCCGGCAGGTTCGGCAGGTTGCGGTAGGGATCGCCGGCGCCGGGCGGCTCGATCTTGATGACGTCAGCGCCGAAGTCGGAAAGAACGGTGGCGGCTGCGGGGGCCGCGATGAAGCTCGCGCAGTCCAGCACCTTCAGGCCATGGAAAATGCCCTTGTCGTCCATGTTGCGTCGCTCCCGTCGCTTGTTTCCGCGCGCTGGAATTACGTTGACGGCGCGGTTCGAGGCGCATTTGACCCGGGTCGGGCGGGCGAGGCAATGGCGGGGAGGGAGCTGAAACTACAAACAAACGCAAAGATGTGATCAGGAGCGGGCACCGCTCCTGTCTATTTCGACGTGTCGACAATCATGCTGGTTTGGTGAGGGAAACGATCGCGCCGAAAAGCCGCGAGGCGGAATGGCGCGCCAATTGATCCGCTACACTTTCAGGTTCTCGGCCGAACTCCTGCCGCGGTTGGCAATCTCGTCGTACTCGATGGTCTGGCCCTCGTTGAGGGTCGCCAGCCCGGCCTTCTGCACTGCGGAGATGTGAACGAAAATGTCCTTGCCCCCGGCCGCGGGCTGGATGAAGCCATAGCCCTTGGTCGGGTTGAACCACTTGACCGTACCTTTAGCCATACGTCGCCTCCGCGGGACCAATCCGAGTACGAGCCGCGGTCCCCGCAAACCGTCAGGCCCGGAATTCGAGACTACTGCGGTTGTGACAGGCGTGATAGCGCAAACAGCGGGCGGTTTTGGCCCGAAATGATCGATATCGTGGCGACTTTGCGGCTTTTGACCGCAGTGCCACCGTTCCGCCAGTCACCGCGGACCCGCTGCAACCGTTCTCGGTATGACAGCGCAGGCTGCAAATAGGTTCAACGCAACTTGTCACGCAGCCGTCCCCTCGTCCGAGAGCATCGCGAGTTCAGCGGCGTCCATGGCCGTCCTGACGCGCATCGGCTCGGCGCGGCCGCGAATCTCGACCTCGCGCTGCGGCAGCACGTCGGAGCCGAGTCGCGCCCGCGCGTAGACCTCGTCCGAGATGATGACCTGGCAGCCGAGGGTCTTCGTCATGTCCTGCAGTCGTGATGCGACGTTGACGGCGTCGCCCAGCGCGGTGAACACCATGTGGTCGCGATAACCGATCTCGCCCACGATCACCTCGCCGCCGTGAATGCCGATGCCGAAGCGGATCGGGTCATGCAGATCATGGCTGAGGAACGCGTTCAGCTCGGCGATATTGGCCGCGATGTCACGCGCCGCCTGGATCGCCTGGCCGCAGGCGACATGTGAATCGGTGGCCAGTCCGAACAGCGCGAGCATACCGTCACCGACGAACTGATTGGGCTGCCCGCCATTCGCCAGCACGGCCTGGGAGACGGCGCTGAGGAAGCGGTTGACGATGAACACCACGTCGAACGGCAGCCGTTTCTCAGCGAGGCCGGTCGAACCGCGCATGTCGACGAACAGGCTGACGAGGTAGCGCTCCTGCCCGATTCCGGCGCGCGAGCTGCCGCGCTCGCCGGGTGTCGGGTTCGGCATGAACAGTTGGAAGAATGAAAGATCGCCGGTGGGGCGCAACTGGCAGGCCAGCCTGACCGACGGGTCCGCCGCGCCGATCTGCGCGAGCACGAAGGCCTCGCGAGGCGAGGGCGGCGGCAGCGCGCCGGGATCTCCGATCACCCTGATGCGGCAGGTCGAGCAACGTGCGCGGCCGCCGCACATGCTGGCATGCGGTACGTTGTTGCGCAGACTGGCCTCGAGCACGGACAAACCCTTTGGCACCCGGATGGAGCGGCCATTGTTGTAGGATAGCGTGACCATGCCGCCACGTCGCTCATGCACCGCGCGCACGGCGCGCGCGGCGAGCGCCAAGCCGATCAGGCCGCCATAGCCGATCAGGAAGCCGTTCATGATGGTCTCCAGCACCGCCTGTTCAGATGGCGTGCCGGTCTGCCTTAATGAAAGATTTTCGGCGCGCCACCGCGGTGTTGCGTTGGCGGCGATGACGTCTCGGCCCCCACGATAGAAGCCGAGCAGCGCCAGCGCCGGGAGCAGCACGGCGCAGGCGAGCAGCCACGGCGCTGCGCGCTTGTAGAACGGCTTGAGCCGCAGCCAGAAGTGCAGCCCGATGCAGCCATGCGCCCATGACGTCAGCAGGGCTGCCGACATCAACCAGATCCGCCAGGATGGGCCGGTCCAATACGAGTACAGGACCTGCGGGTACAGCTTCTCCTGTCCGTACAGGGTCTGTCCGATGCGGACGCCGGCGATGTGGCTGAAGATCAGCGCCGGAATGCTTAGGCCGAGCAGCAGTTGCAGCGGCTCCATGGTGTTGCGGCTGAATTGCCGGCGCTGATAAAGCGCCCATACGCCGAGCCCGCCATGGGTAAGAGCGGCCGCATAGAACAGCACGGCGATCGGAAGAAACTGCCAGAACGCCACATGATAGGACACGCCCTCGGCGAGCGCCTGCAGCGAGATGTTGCCGAGCGCATGGTTGAGAAAATGACTGAGCAGGTAGCTGAAGAGTATGAAGCCGCAGATCAGCCGCACCTGCCGCACACCGATGCCGCGACAGGTCGACCGCAAACGATGGTAAATCGAAATGGTCATGTGGCCCGTATGATCTGGAGCCGCAATGCTAGAGATTTATTCCCTGTTGTCCTAGAGGGCTGGTGGCGGCGGTCATCCGGCGGCGCGAGCTGCGCGGGAACGTTGACTCGCCCGGTGGAGTCGGGGAAAAGCACCGCGTGACGGCCATTTCCCCAGGCATCGACAGCCCAAAGTCTCGATCCACGCGCGCTGCGTGGCTGATGGCTGCGGCCGTGATCGCAAGCATGACGATCATCCGCATCGTCTATGCCGGGACGCTCGATCTGCGCACCGACGAGGCCTATTACTGGACCTGGTCGAAGGAGCTGCAGCTCTGCTTCCTCGATCATCCGCCCATGATCGCCTGGTTCATCCGGCTGGGCACTGCCCTGTTCGGCGATACCAATCTCGGCGTTCGCTTTGCCGGCATCCTCGCGATGGGGGTGACGCAGCTCCTGCTCGCCGACATCGTTCGCCGTACCACTCACGATATGCGGGCCGTGATCCTCGCGGTGCTGCTGCCCGAGGCCGCGCTCTACTATGGCCTGCTGATGGCCAAGGTGGCGCCGGACGTCGCGGCGATCCCGTTTGCACTCGCGGTGATCTGGGCGCTGGTGCGTCTCGCTGAGAGCGGCGATGAACGCTGGTGGCTCGCCGCCGGACTGTTCGGCGGACTGGCGCTGTTGTCCAAATTCACGGTGGTCATGCTGCTGCCGGGCGTGGCGGCGTTCCTGCTCGTTCCGGCCTGGCGCAGCCGCTGGCTTCTCAGTCCCTATCCATGGTGCGGAGCACTGATTGCGCTGGCGGTGTTCTCGCCGGTGCTGATCTGGAACGTACAGCACGACTGGGCCTCGTTCCGCTTCCAGTTCGTTCGCGCCACCGCGCCGCATGAGTTTTCGTTGCGGACGCTTGGCGATTATCTCGGATTGCAGTTCGGACAGGTCGGCTTCGTCGTGCTGCCGGTCACATTGTCGGCGCTGAGTTTCACGGCCTGGCGCGGCTACCGCACGCGTGAGCCGGTCGCCATCCTGCTGTCGACGGCGGTGCTGGTGCCGTTTCTCTACTTCCTCTGGAAATCGTTCACCTTGCGGATCGGCGACACCTGGCCGATGTTCATGTGGCCGATCGGGTTTGCGGCGGTCGCGATCAACATCGTCAAGCTGCCGCAGGACGGCGCGTCCGCCTGGTTCGTCCGATCGACCGTGCGCTGGGCGCGGATCGCCGTCGTCAGCGGCATTGCCATGGTGGTCCTGATCTTTCTCTACTACGTCGTTGCGCCGTGGAATTTTCTCGGGCGGGCCGATCCGATCGGCGCCGAGGCGGGCTATCAGCAGGTGGCGGCGCGGGTCGAGCAGGAGCTGCAAAAGACCGGCGCGACCTGGATCGCGACCTCCGACTATCGCACCTATGCGATGATGCGGTGGTTCTTTCGCGGCCGCGTGCCGGTGCTCCAGATCAACGAGCGGGCCCGCTTCATCGGCTTCCGTGATCCTGGCATGGACCTGATCGCAGGACATGCCGGCCTCTATGTCGTGCGCGAGCCGGACAATACCGGCCCGCTGCTGGCGGACACGACCGCGCACCGCGAGCCGCTCGGACACGTCGAGCGGAGCTGGCGCGGCCGCGTCATGGACAGTTACGCGTTCGGCAGGCTGACGGGCTGGACTCCCGAACTGGCGCCGCCACCGGACTCGCCATTGTACCAATGGCGCTGGCTCGCCGGCGCCCTCGATTCCACGCCGCGGGCCTGAGCCTCATTACTGGTCGTCCTGCTTGCGCAGCAGATCCTTGGCGAGATCCGCCAGCGCCGGCCGCGGCAGCGCGGCGAACGGCATCGGCCGCGTCACGTCGATGGCCGCGAGGCCGAGCCGCGCCGTGAGCAGTCCGTTGAGCACGCCTTCGCCGAGCCGCTGCGACAGTTTTGCCGCGATGCCATGGCCCAGCACCTGCTGGATCAGGCTGTCGCTCGCGGCCATGCCGCCGGTGATGGCGAGATGCGCGACGACGTGGCGCAACAGGCTGATCATGCCAAGCGCGCCGGGACGGCCGCCATAGAGCCGCGCGAGCTGCCGGATCATCCGCAAGCTTGCCACGAAGACGAACAGCACGTCGATCAGCGCGCGCGGGCTCACGGCCGTGACCACGGAAACCCGTTGCGCCGCAACCGACACCAGACGCCGCGCCTCGCTGTCGAGCGGCGCCATCAGCTCGCGCTCGGCAAGCTTGATCATGTCGCCGCCGTCGATGATGTCGTCGGCGTGGCCGGCGAGCGCGGCACGCGGACGCGCCAGGCGGGGATTGGCATGTGCGATCCGCAACAGCTCGGCGACCACTTCGCGGCTCTCGGCGCGATCGTCGGACAGCAGCACCGCGGCCGCGCGCTGGTGCAGCTTCTCGATGGTGGCGAGACGCACCAGCCCGTAAGTCTCTCGGGCAATGACGGCCGCCAATGCGATCGCGGCTGCGGCCGCGAACCCCGCGCCGACATAGCCGAGGGCCTCGCTGCGTGCGAACAGATCCTCGATCAGTCTGACGACGCCGAGGCCGAGGCCGAGCAGGACGAGGCCTGCGACCGAGCCCCAGAAAAGTGCGCCCCAGCCGAAGCTGCGCCGCGCCGGCAGGACGGTCTCGACCGGCACCGGCAATTGCGCCGGATCAGCCTCTGGCGTGACCTGGATGGTGCCGCGGCCCGGCCGGGCGGCCTCTTCGGCATCGACCACGACGACGTCGGGATCATCGAGCCGGAAGGTCTGGGGACGACGATGCTTGGCGCGTTCGCTCATTGCAGCCGGTCTCCGATCAGGAACTGAAGGGCGCGGTCCATGCGGATATGGGGCAAAGCGGGCTCGCCGCCAGGATCGGGGGCCAGCAAAGGCGGACGGAAGCGAAGAAAGCGGAAGTCGGTGCCGTCGGCGGCGGCGCTCGACAGGCCGCGATAGGCGCCGCCCTTGAACAGCTCCTCCGCATCGGCCGGCAGCTCGCCCGGAAAGGTTGCCACCTCGGTGTCGCCGTCGAAGATCTCGCCATTGGCGCTTTCGCCGGCCGCCGGCGTGCCAAGCAGCGACGGCAGCTTGTCGCGGCCGCGGGCGACCAGCGCCTCGCGCGTCGCCCTGACGGCGGCCAGCGCCACCACGTCGATTGCGGCGCCCGTGCTCTCGGCTCGGGCCACCGCGCGGTTGACCGCGCGCCGCAGCACAGCTTCGAGCCGGTCGTGGCTGGTGTGATGCAGATGGTCGGCCTTGGTCGCCGCGAACAGGATGCGGTCGATGCGCGGCCGAAACAGCGCCGTCAGCATGTTTCCGCGTCCGACGCGGAAGCAATCGAGAATGCCGGTCAGCGCGGCCTCGAGATCGTGCAGCGCCTCGGGGCCCGCATTGAACGCCGCCAGCGCGTCGACCAGCACGATCTGGCGATCGAGCCGGGCGAAATGGTCGCGAAAGAACGGCCTGACAACGATGTCCTTGTAGGACTCGTAGCGGCGCGCCATCATCGCCCATAGCGAGCCGGCCGGCGCCTGGCCGTCGGCCGGGACATCGAGCGGCGCGAAGGTCAGCGCCGGCGAGCCCGCGAGATTCCCCGGCATCAGGAAGCGGCCGGGCGGCAGCAGGCTCATGGCGAAGCGCTCGTCGCGGCAGGCACGCAAGTAGTCGGTGAACAGCCGTGCGGCCTCAAGTGTCGCCGACTCGTCCTCGCGGCCTTCGGGGGCGAGCGTCGCCAGATGCGCGTGCCAGTCCTTGGCGACATGCGCGCGCGGCTCGCTGCGCGACAGCGCGAGGCTTTCCCGCGCCCACTGCTCATAGCTCTTGTTCAGCAGCGGCAGGTCGAGCAGCCATTCGCCGGGATAGTCGACGATGTCGAGCGTGAGCGTCCGCTCGGCGCCATTGGCGCGCTGGAATTCGATCACCAGTCTGAGCTCGCTGATGTCGACGGTCGAGCTCGGCCAGCGTCGCTCGGTGACCAGCGCCCGCATATGGCTCTCATAGGCAAAGCGCGGCACGCCGTCGTCGGGTTGCGGCGTCAGATATGCGCGGGCGATGCGGCCCGATGCCAAGGCCTCGAACACCGGCATGCGCCCGCCGCGAACGAGGTCGTGGATCAGCGCCGTGATGAACACGGTCTTACCGGCCCGCGACAGCCCGGTGACGCCAAGGCGGACGGTCGGGTTGAGGAAGCTCTCGCCATAATCGAGCAGGGCACGGGCCGACAGCCGCGCTTCCTCGACGAGTTCGGAAAAGGTCACCATGGGAGGAGGGGAATTCGCCAGTTGAAAAGGGCGTGAGCGATTTTTGACAGGTGGCGATGCAAAACGCCGGATTCAAGCTCACAATTCCGGCCCGTTTCCGGATAGAACCAGACTTTGAACGGAACGTTGACCACTGGAAACCATAATCCTTCCGGCACAATTGTCCCGGAAAACCGGCACCAGGTTCTGACATGACCGTATTTCAACTGAAGCAGTTCGCCTCGACCTCCGTCCATGCCGCCACCGGCGCGATGCGTTGGAACTACGACAAGGTCGAGATGATCGCGGACGGCGTCGTCCACGTCGTCGGCATCGCCGCCGGCCTGGTCGCCGCAACCGTGCTCGTCGTGCTGACCTCGATCTATGCCAGCGCCGTCGACATCGTGGTGGTGTCGATCTACGTCGCGGGACTGCTCTCGATGCTGACGCTGTCGGCAACCTATAATCTGTGGCCGGTGTCGCCGACCAAATGGGTGCTGCGCCGCTTCGACCACTCCGCCATCTACGTGCTGATCGCAGCCACCTATACGCCGTTCATCGCCGCCCTGAAGGATACGGTGTTCTCGGCCGCGCTGCTGCTCGGGGTCTGGGGCGTCGCCATCTTCGGCATCGTGCTGAAGCTGCGCTGGCCGGGCCGCTTCGACGCGCTCTCGATCGGGCTGTATCTCGCGCTCGGCTGGAGCGGCGTCATGATGTACGACCGGGTGATCTCGGTGATGCCGCCCTCGGTCCTGGCCTGCGTGCTCACAGGCGGCATCCTCTACAGCCTCGGCGTCATCTTCCACTCGTGGCGGCGCTTGCGCTTCCAGAACGCGATCTGGCATGGTTTCGTGTTGCTGGGCGCCGGCTTTCATTATACCGCAGTGCTCGACCTGGTCTTGACCTAGAAAATTCCACGAGGAGGGCTTTGCATGCAGGTGACCGGCAAGATTGTTGTGGTCACCGGCGGAGCCCGCGGCATCGGCAAGGCGCTGTGCGAGGCCTTCGCGGCCGCCGGTGCGGCCAAGGTGATCGTAGCCGATCTCGACGAAGCCGGCGCCAAGGCCGTCGCTGATGGCATCGGCGGCGCCGCCTTCAGATGCGACGTCTCCCAGGAAGCCGACATCCGGCACGTGATCGAGGAAACCGAGCGGCAGTTCGGGCCCATTGCGCTGTTCTGCTCCAATGCCGGCATCGGCGGCGGCTTCGACCCGCTGTCGGTCAATGTCGGCGGCACCTCCGACGAGCCGTGGGCGCGCAGTTGGGCCATTCACGTGATGGCGCATGTCTACGCGGCGCGGCATCTGATCCCGCGCTACAAGGCGCGCGGCGGCGGCTATTTCCTCAACACGATCTCGGCGGCCGGCCTGCTGTCGCAGGTCGGCAGCGCGCCTTACTCCACCACCAAGCATGCCGCGGTGGGATTTGCGGAGAATCTCGCGATCTCGCACAAGGCCGACAACATCAAGGTCTCGATCCTGTGTCCGCAGGGCGTCGACACCGACATGCTGCGATCGATTCCGAAGGGCCCGCAATCCGGCGACGGCGATCTGACACCGGAGCAGGTCGCGCAGGACGTGCTGAAAGGCCTTGCCGAGGAGAGCTTCCTGATCCTGCCGCATCCGCAGGTCCTCGGCTACATGCGCAAGAAGACCGAGAATTACGACCGCTGGCTCGGCGGCATGGCGAAGATCCAGGCAAAGATGCGCGAGGAGTTCGGGAAGTAGGTCTGCGACCATCGTCGGTCGACGTGACGGCGCCCGGCCTCAACGCCCTCCGCGGTCGTCCCCGCGACCACGGAGACCCATAGTCCCAGGGTGCAGTTCGAGCCACGCGCGTCGACCATCTCGCCCGAGGTTTTCGACCGCGGCGTATGGATCCGGCGTTCGCCGGAATGACGCTAAGGAGAGATCGTGCGGACATCATGGGCAGCGGACTTGATCCGACATCGATAGACATCATTGCGCCTTCTCGCGGCACATCATGCCCGAGCTGTACAGTTGACTTGTCCCTTCAAGATTCGAAGGGCGCAGGGAATGCCGGGTGAAGGCCTCACCCATGGCCCGCCTGCAGCAAAAAATGCAGGCGGCAGGTACCACAGGTGCAGCCGATCACCGGCATTCCCTGCGCGATGGTCTTCACGCTTATACGCAGTCTCCCTGGTGCGCCGGGCTGTTGGCCACCATTGTCCGCGCGGTGCATCAGCGCCATCGCGAACGTAACACCAGCATCGGGGTGTCAGGACGCTGCGACTTCACGTCCGCGGCCACGCCGTTCGTCCGCGTAGCAAGCTACGCTGCGGCATGGCCACGGCCATCGCATCCCGCCTCGCGTGTCGTGACGATCGCGCGCAACGCCCCTCCGTGGTGAGGCGGGATGCGCGGAAAGATCGTCCTGATTTGCCCGACGGCGCAAGGCCGCATGCTGCGGCATTTCAACACGACGGGCAGTTTCGTCATGGTGTGTATGCGCAATCTGCCCGTCGGGCGCCCTCATGGCTCCGACGGTTGCATGTCCTGCTCTGCCGCGCGCCAGGCTTCGAGCGCGCGGGCGTACAGCAACAGGCCCTCGCGCACCGTGCGCCGCTCGGTCTTCGACAGGGCCGACAGGGCGCCGCGGACCTGCTGGCGGCCGAAGGCGTGCAGCGTGGCCACCCTCTTCCGTCCCTTCGCGGTGAGGCAGAGCGGCTTGATGCGGGCGTCGCCGGAATCGATTGTCTCCTGCAACTCGCCGCTGTCGATCAGCTTGCGGACCATGCGGCTGACGCCGGATTTTTCCAGGTGCAGGACCGCGCCGAGCTGCATCGCGGTGAGACGCGTCGCCCTACGTCGTCGGCCACGTCCTGGCGGCCGACGGCGGCTTCCTCGCGGTCTGAATCTGAAAGGCGTCGGCTGTCGCCGATGGCGCAAGGCCCGCGATCGCCGAGCGGTCTCGGACGCGAGCGATCGTGGTCGAAACAGCTTCATGCTGAAGTCGGAATTTCGCCAGCTTCCGCGAAGCCGCGCAGCGATCGTCACCGTTTCAACTAATTAGTGCTTTCTACGAACGCGAAGATGCTTAGGCGCCGCTCCGCGGCGGCTCGTTGCGAACAGCTCTCAATCTCGCCTGAAATGTTCCCAGCTCGGCAAAACTTCCGCCGACGTTTGCCGGCTATCTCCAAGGCAAGGGGCTTCGTCGCGTGCATGCGCTGCGTATTCATCGCGACGGCGCCCTGACCCGACCTCGTCGCGTGATATTGGCATACCCCGGCATTTGCTTTGCAGGCTCATTCACCACACAAGACCGGCGCGTTCGCGGTGCGGACCAAGCGGCTCATGGTGACGCGATCCCACCGCGGGGTCACGCTCGCGCTCGTCGAGGTGCTGCTGCTGACCGTGATGGTGGTGGACGGCGCGTCCGCGCAGCAGACCATCAAGGCCAAGCCGACGGACGTCGTCCCGGGACGCGCCGACCGGCTGTTCTTTCGTCACGTGACGGCGCGCAGCATCTACTACAACGTTCCGCGGATCACCAACGACAGCCGGACGCTGATGATGCGCCAGGACCCGCGTGGCGTGAGCGCATTGCTGCGTCCGGTGCGCGAGGCCGGTGCGCCGTCGCTGGCCGCGCCGGGCAGGCCCGGCGCGCCGGTCGGCAGCTTCGGATTCTCCGCGTTTCAGCCCGCCCGTGGCGCGCGCATGGCCGCGGCCGAGCCGGCGGGAGACGCTCAACGCGCCGCGCCGCAACCGGCTGCGCGGCAGATCGCGGCAAAGCCCGCGGCAGCCGCCGAGGCGCCGCCGGCCAAGCCAGACGAGACCGTGGCAACCGCCCAGCCCGCGGCCGTGCTGCGCAACCGTGACGTTCTTCCCGATCGCAACCTGAATACGGTGAAGCCGCAGCCGGTGACCGCCGACGCGAAGCCCTATGATCCGACGGGCGTGACGGTCGGGTCGTTCCTGGTGAAACCGGCCGTCGAGATCCAGGCCGGTTATGACACCAATCCCACGCGGCGCAACGGCGGGCAGGGCTCAACGGTCGCCATCGTGGCGACGGAGGTCGCGGTCCGCTCGCAATGGGAGCGGCATCAGCTCAACGCCGATTTCCGCGGCGCCTACACCGAGGACAGCAACGTCCGCTCGCTCAGCCATCCGACGTTCGAGGCGCGGGCGCAAGGACGCTACGACGTCACCGAGGGCACTGCGATCACCGGCGAGGCGCGTTTCGTCAACGATGCATTGGCGCTTCCGGGCGCGCTCAAGCTGCCCCGCGCCACGACGTTCGGCGGCAGCGCCGGCGTGCTGCAGAAGATCGGTCCCGCCGAGATCGCATTCAAGGGATCGGCCGACCGCGTCATGTTCAACGACGCGCTGATCTTGGCCAACGTGCCGTTGCGGACGCAGGACCGCAACTACACCCAGCCGGGCGCGCAGGTCCGCGTCACCTATGTGCTCACGCCGAACATCTCGCCGTTCGTCGACATGAGCTTCGATCGGCGCAACCACGATCTGCAGGTCGACTTCAACGGCCAGCGCCGCGATTCCAGCGGCATCACCGCGCGCGGCGGCGCCGTCGTCAACATGGGATCGCTGACCGGCGAGGCCTCGGTCGGCTATCTCTCGCGCCGCATGGACTCGCCGCTGATGCCGAACATCAACGGCGTGATCGCGGATGCGACGCTCGCTTGGGCCGCGACCGACGCCACGACCTTCGTGCTGGTGGCGCGCTCGCAGGCATCGGAGACGCCGGCGATGAACGTCTCGGGCATCCTGTCGCGCGACGTGATCCTGCAGATGGACCATCAGTTCGAGCCGTGGCTGATCGCCACGCTGCGCGGCGGCTACGGCCAGGATCAGTTCGTCGGCATCGGCCGCGTCGACCAGCGCATGTTCGTCGCCGCCGGCGGCACCTACAAGATGAACCGCAACGTTCAGCTCAAGAGCGAGGTCCGCACCGAATGGACCCGCTCCAACATCGCGCTCAACAACTTCATGACGGTGGTCGGCGTCGTCGGCGTGCGATTCCAATATTGAGCAGCGGCCGGGTCCGGTGGCGCACCTTCGCCGCCCTGCATCTCCGCCGTCGTCCCGGGCAAGCCGCGCGACAGCGCGGGTGCGACGCCGACGGGGACCCAGACGCCGCGACGGATGTCTGACCGGATTGCGAACGACGCGGCTGGTCTGCATCGACCACAAGCGGCTGGTCGCGCGCAAAAGAAAAGCCCCGCAGGGGACGGGGCTTGAAGGCAATGCATGCCGGTCGGGTGGGGGGAGACCCGGGCGTTTCACGCGGCGGGATGAGGTCAGGTCGCCGACGCGTGGGTCGTCCCGGATTGGTTCGGCATGCGGCTGGTGATGGTCTTGTTATCGTTATCCGTGTCCGCGCCGCCCGGCGTAAGCCGACAGGCGGTGCGGAGCGCAGCGGTCTCACTGTTCGAGCGCGGCCAGGGCAGCGTTGCCGATCTGCTGCGCCTCGGCCCAGGCGGCCTGGGTGGCCTGCTGGGCGGCGGTGTAGCCGGCCTGGATCTGCTGCTGAGCCGCGGCCCGCAGCGCCTGCTCCTGCTGCTCGCCGGTCTCGCGGGCCTGGGTCAGGGCCTGATTGTCGGCATTCAGCGTCGCATTGGCCTGGTTGAAGGCGTTGGCGGTGGTCTGCGCCTTGGCCTGGGCCGCCGCCAGTGCGGCCTGGTTGGCCGCATTGTTGGCGCGTTCGAGGACCTCGGCGGCCTCCTGTGCGTCCTGCTTGGCCTGCTGCGCGGCCTGACGCGCCTGCTCCAGCGCCTGCCTGTCGGCGTTCACCTTCTGCTCGGCCGCTTCCACCGTCGCATCGATCGTGCCGATCTTCTGGTTCAGCGCGGCCTCGACCGTCTTCTGGTTCTGGGTCGCAGCCGCCTGCGCGGCCTGGGTCTTCTGCTGGGCGACCGCGCGTGCCTGCTCGCCGGTCTTCAACGCCGCCTGCAGCGCGGCCTGCTCGGCGGCTTCCTGGGCCGCCTGGTTCTGCTGGTTGTTGTTATTGTTGTTGTTGCCGTTGCCGGCCGCCGCTCCACCATTGTTGGCATTGCCGCCATTGTTGGCGTTGCCGGCCGCCTGGCCGGCCTGCTGGGCCGCCTTGCCGGCGGCCTCGGCCGTCTCGCGCGCGGTGTCCTTGGCGGCGTTGGCGGCTTCCTTGGCCTCGTTGGAGACGTCGATGTCCTTGTCGAGCTTCTGGAACGCGGCCTGCAGCGCGGCCGAGGCTGCCGTCAGCTTCGCAGCGTTCGCGGTCGCCGCGGCCTGGTTGGCGGCGGTCGGGTTCTTCTCGGCCTGCTCCTGGGCCTCGATCGCGGCGCCGCGTGCGTTCTGCTCGGCCTGACGCGCGACGTCGATTGCCTTGCGGTCGGCAGCGACCTGCGCCTCGGAGGCGGCGGCGGTCTGCGCGGCGGCCGCGGCCGCTGCGTTGGCCTTGGCGACGGCATCGGTGCTGCTCGACGCCGCGGCAGCCGCCTTGGCCGGCGTCGCTGCGGCTGCGGGTGTCGCGGTGGCCTTGGCGACCGCGACGGTGGTGGTCGCTGCCGCGGCGGCCGCAGCGGCCGGCTTCGCCGCGCTTGTCGTGGTGCTGGTCGCGGCTGCGGTCTTGGCCGTACCGGTCGTCGTCGTTGCGGCGGTGGCGGCAGCGGCGGGCTTGGCGGCGGCCGTGGCGACGGCAGCGACGGGCTTGGCCGCAGCCGTGCCGGTCGTTACGGCCGCCGTCTTGGCGGCGGTGCTCGCCGCGGTCGCCGCGGCGGTGGTGGCGGCCGTGGTCGCAGCGGTGTTCGCAGCCTTGGCGGCGGCCTTCGCAGCGGCGCTGGCTGCGGCCTTCGCTGCCGCGTCGGTCGCCGCCTTCGCGGCAGCATTCGCTGCAGCCTTGGCGGCAGCGTTTGCCGCAGCCTTGGCGGCGGCGTCCTGCGCGGCCTTGGCGGCGGCAGCGGCTGCAGCCTTGGCAGCGGCATCCTGGGCCGCCTTGGCGGCTGCCTGGGCCGCGGCCTTCGCCGCCGCCTCCTGCGCCGCCTTCGCGGCGGCGTTGGTGGTGGCCGAAGTGGCAAGGGCGGTGGTCATGGCCTGCGCATTGGCCGCCTGATGCGGCAGCGCCGTCACCGCCAGAGCGGACATTAGGGCCAGCACGCTGACATGGCGATAGAGATCGGTCCTCGACGCCGCGGTTTGAAGATTCTTCTTATCCGCCATCAGCTCAACTCCCTTGGTACGCTGGATTGGATGATGGAACCTTTTGAAAATGATTTTGGCTTGCAGAATGGTCGGACCTTGCAAGCAGCAAGGCGTCTGCCTGCAAGCTGACGGCAGGATTTCGCGATGTTTGCGGCAAGCCGGCCGCGACGAGATGGCGCAGGGGAACAGAAAGCTTTTGAAACAAACGGTTGCAGTCGGAACGCCGGTTGCACGGTTGCGGCGGGCCGATGAGCATTTCGCGGCGAGCCATGCCGCCGCCATTGAAGATGCGACGCATTGTCGCATATGCCGTGAAAGTCGTCCGCTGTGCGAACGGCGGCTCAGCCCTTCTGGGCGTAGAGCAGCGGGACAGCGGCGTCGACCATCACCTCGACGAGGCTCGTGCCGGCATGGGCGAGGGCTCGCGTCAGCGCACCGGCGAGATCGGCGGCATGGTTCACGCGCACTGCGTCGCAGCCCATGCCGTCCGCGAGCTTGACGAAATCGAGGCCGGGCAGCTCGAGCCCGGGCACGTTGCGCACCTGCATGACCTGGCTGAACGAGCGCATCGCGCCATAGCAGGAATTGTTGATGACGACGACCGTCAGCGGCAGCCTGCGCTGCGTGGCGGTCCACAGCGCCTGCAGCGAATACATCGCCGAGCCGTCGCCGATCAGGCACACCGTGCGGCCGGTGCGACGGCCCAGCGCCATGCCGACCGCCGCCGGCAGGCTGTAGCCGAGCCCGCCGCTCGCCATCGTGTAGAACGACTCCGCGCCGGGCATTGGCATGTACTTGTGCATCACCGGCCGGTGCGAGGGGATCTCCTCGACCACGGCGCTGCCCGCCGGCAGCGCCTGCGCCAGCGTGTGCAGGAGATAGTCGACCGGAATCGGATCGGATGGCTTCGGTGCATCGGGTAGCACGCGGCCCTTCGGCGCCGCGCGCCTGGTCTCCGGCAGCAGCTCCAGCAGCAGCGACAGCGCCGGCCGCATCGTGGCGATGATGCTGGTGCCGACCGGCGGCACCGCGGCGCCTTCGGCGTCGTCGGTGATCTGATAAAGCGTGGTGGCGCCGTCGAAGATCGCGGCGTGGCCCTCGACATGGAAGGTGAACACCGGCGCGCCGATCACGACGACGAGGTCGTGCGGTTTCAGGGCGTCGGACAATTGTCCGGGCGAGGCGTGCAGAAAGCCCTGGAATTGCGGATGGCGCTCGGGAAACGAGCAGCGCGCCGAGAACGGGCTGACCCAGACCGCGGCCTTGGCCTTCTCGGCGACCTCGACCATCAGTTCGACGCAGCCGGCGCGGTCGATGCCGGGGCCGACCACGAGCGCGGGATTCTTCGCGGCGGCAAGTGCGCTCACCAGGTCGTCCATGGCGGCGCGATCGGGGCCGAGCTCGCGGCTTACCTTGCGCGCGGTGATCGGTTGCGCCGGATGCATCCAGTCGTCGATCGGGATCGAGACGAAGGTCGGCCCGCAAGGCGGCTGCATCGCGGTGTAGTAGGCGCGGGCGATCGCGCCCGGCACGTCCTCGGGCCGCGCCGGCTCGACGCTGTATTTGACGTAAGGGCGCGGGAATTCGGACGGGCGTTCGGCATAGAGAAAGGCCTGCAGCGGCAGGATCGAGCGCGCCTGCTGGCCGGCGGTGATGACCAGCGGCGTCTGGTTGCGGTGCGCGGTGTAGATGTTGCCGAGCGCGTTGCCGACGCCGGCCGCCGAATGCAGATTGACGAAGCCGGCATTGCGCGTCGCCTGGGCATAGCCGTCGGCCATGCCGACGACGGAAGCCTCCTGCAGGCCGAGCACGTAGTCGATGTCCTCGGGCCAGTCGCTGAGGAACGGCAGCTCGGTCGAGCCGGGATTGCCGAACACCTTTTTGATGCCGAAGGCGCGCAGCAGCTCGAAGGTGGCCTGCTTGACGGTGACGGATTTGGTTGTTGTTTTCGTTGTTTTGGCCAAAGGCGTTCCCTCGGGTGCTTTTTTTGGGTTCGTCATTCCGGGGCGATGCGAAGCATCGAACCCGGAATCTCGAGCGGTTCTTCTCCCTCACCTCGAGGTTCCGGGTTCGATGCTCTGCGCCAAAATGGCTTCGCCATTCTGTTGCGACGCACCGCCCCGGAACGACAGAGTCTATGTCACCAATTCGCGATGCCCTTCATCGTCGGCTGCCGCTCGGCGTTGGCGGTCCACAGCTCCAGGCCGCCATCCTTGTCATTCGCATTCACCGAGAACGCGCTGCCCTCGAACAATGGCTGCACGCCGCGATAGGCGAACTTGGCCGGCGGCTTGCCCTTGAGTCTGGCGGCGAACTCGACCAGCAGCGCGGCCTGCAAAGGTCCGTGGAAGATCAGGCCCGGATAGCCTTCGACCCTGGTGACGTAGTCGCGGTCGTAATGGATGCGATGGCCGTTGAAGGTCAGGGCGGAATAGCGAAACAGCAGCACGGCATCGGAGACGCGCGTCTCGCTGTGCTGCGCGACCGGCGGAGGCGGCGGCGCCTTCGCCGGCGCAGCCTGCGCGCCGCCCATGTCGCGATAGACGATGTCCTGGCGCTCGCGGATCGCGACGCCGCGCGGCGTCGATACGACATGCTCCACCGACACGAAGCAGAGCTGGCCGGTCGAGCCGCTCTTCAGGGTGACGTCGGTGATGGTCGACACGCGCGTCGCGACATCGCCGACGCGCAAGGGATCGATGAACTGCACCTCGCCGCCCGCCCACATGCGGCGCGGCAGCGGCACCGGCGGCAGGAAGTCGCCGCGGGTCGGATGGCCGTCGGGGCCGAGCTGATCGTGTGGAAACACCGGCTGGCCCAAACACCAGTGCACGGTGTAGGGCGCGATGTCGCCGGCTGTCGGTTCGCCGATCTCCTGGAACAGCGTCGCGCGCAGCCCCTTGGTGAGCTGCGGGGTGACGAGGTCGGTCGCCTCGGCGCTGCGGCCGACCCATTGCCGGAGGTGATCGAGATCGAGCGTGTCCGTCATGATCATCCCTTTCGCTGATGCGGCGAGGCGGCCTCGCCGATCGCGGGCACGGCGCCGTAATGCCTGTCGTCGCCGACCACGATCGCCGCCGGCGCGGGATAGCTGACGACGCCGTTCGGCGTGTTCACCTCGATCCGCCGCAGATGCGGATGAACCGCGAGGTCGGCCATGCTGTTGACCTCGGCAAAGGCGATGTCGGCGCTCGCGAGCTTGCCCAGCAGCTCATCGCGCGACAGCGCCGCGAAGCGCTCCGCGACGATGCCGTCGGTCAGCGCACGGTTGCGCACGCGCTCGACCATGTTGGCGAAGCGCGGATCGTCCGGCAATGTGGGCTGGTCCAGCACCTTGGCGCACAGCGTCTTCCACTCGCGCTCGCTCTGGATCGAGATCAGGATGTCCTTGCCGTCCTTCGAGGTGAACACGCCATAGGGCGCGATCGAGGGGTGGGCGAGGCCGATGCGCTTCGGCGCATTGCCGGCTTCCGCGTTGAGCAGCGGCACGGTGAGCCAGTCGGCCATCACGTCGAACATCGAGATCCTGATGTCGGCGCCTTCGCCAGTGCGGCCGCGCCTGATCAGCGCCTCCAGGATCGCGGCATGCGCCGTCGCGCCGGTCGCGACGTCGACGATCGACATGCCGACGCGGGAGGGGCCGTCCGGCCCGCCGGTGATCGAGGCCAGCCCGCTCTCGGCCTGGATCAGCAGGTCATAGGCCTTGCGATCGGCGTAGGGACCGGAGTCGCCATAGCCGGTGATGGTGCAGCAGATCAGCTTCGGATAGTCCTTGCGCAGCCGCTCACGGGCAAAGCCCATTCTGTCCATCGAGCCGGGTTTCAGGTTCTGCAGCAGCACGTCGGCGCCGGCGATCAGCTTCTCCAGTTCGGCGCGACCTTCCGGCCTTGAGAGGTCGACGACGACGGAATCCTTGCCGCGGTTGAGCCACACGAAATAGCTGCTCTGACCCTTGGCGGCGGCGTCGTAGCCGCGGGCGAAATCGCCCTCGGGCCGCTCGATCTTGATCACGTGAGCGCCGGCATCGGCGAGACGCGACGAGCAGAACGGTGCGGCCACCGCCTGCTCGACGGCGACGACAATGATCCCTTCAAGCGGCAGCATGGCCCGACCTCAATACGAGCGCGGCATGCCGAGCACGTGCTCGGCGACGTAGGAGAGAATGAGGTTGGTCGAGATCGGCGCCACCTGATACAGCCGCGTCTCGCGGAATTTGCGCTCCACGTCGTACTCCTCGGCGAAGCCGAAGCCGCCATGGGTCTGGATGCAGGCATTGGCCGCCTCGAACGACGCATCGGCCGCGAGCATCTTGGCCATATTGGCCTCGGCGCCGCAGTCGAGCCCGGCCTCGTATTTGCGCGTGGCCTCCTTGACCATCAGCTCGGCCGCGCGCATCGACGCATAGGCCTTGGCGATCGGGAACTGGATGCCTTGATTCTGGCCGATCGGCCGGCCGAACACGACGCGCTCCTTGGCATAGGCGGTGGCTTTCGCGATGAACCATTTGGCGTCGCCGACGCATTCGGCCGCGATCAGGATGCGCTCGGCGTTCATGCCGGAGAGGATGTAGCGGAAGCCCTTGCCTTCCTCGCCGATCAGGTTCTCCGCCGGCACCCGCATGTCGGTGAAGAACACTTCCGTCGTGGCGTGGTTCATCATCGTCCGGATCGGGCGGATGGTGAGCCCGGCCTTCTTGGCCTCGCGCATGTCGACGATGAAGACGGAGAGACCATCGGTGCGCTTCTGCGCCTGCTCTTTCGGCGTGGTGCGCGCGAGCAGGATCATCAGGTCGGAATGCTCCGCGCGGCTGGTCCAGATCTTCTGGCCGTTGACGACATAGCTGTCGCCGTCGCGCTTCGCGACCGTCTTCAGCGACGTCGTGTCGGTGCCCGAAGTGGGTTCGGTGACGCCGAAAGCCTGCAGCCGCAACTCGCCGCTGGCGACCTTCGGCAGCCACTTCGCCTTCTGCTCGGCGGAGCCGTGGCGCAGCACCGTGCCCATCGTGTACATCTGGGCGTGACAACCGCCGCCATTGCAGCCGGCACGCTGGATCTCCTCGAGGATCGCCGCAGCGGCCGACAGCTTCAATCCCGCGCCGCCATATTCCTCGGGAATCAGCACGGAGAGATAGCCCGCCTCGGTCAGCGCATCGACGAAGGCCGAGGGATAGGCCATCTCGCGATCGAGCTTGCGCCAATATTCACCAGGGAACTGCGCGCACAGCTTGGCCACCGCGTCGCGGATATCGGCGTAATCGTCGTGCTGATGCTGGTCTGTCATGTGTTGCTCCGCCGGCCGCCGTGACGCGGCCTGGGCTCTCTCCCTGGACTTGTTTCCTGATAGCCTATGACCAAGCGGGTCACGCTTGGCAAGCTTGGAATGCCAGCGTTGCAGCCGAGCAGCCTTGCCGGAGCGACAGAGCAGGCCGCCTGCGGCGACGTTCTAGCTGACGGGAAATCCGAGATGACCGCGGAAACGGTTTTTGAGGAAGACACCGTCGCGTGCGGGCAGCGCGCGGTCAACGTGATCGGTCGAGATCGCGACGCGGGCGAAGTGCGGCCCGGAGAACGCGTGCAGCTTTGGCCGGAAGGCGTCGAGCGCCGCGCTGTCCTCGAGCGTGCTGACGGAGGGAAAGCCGGCTCCGGTCGCGATCAGCTCGAGATTTGCGCCGAGCCCGGAATGGCTCATCTGCATCCCGGTCTCGCCGAAATGGGCGTTGTCGAGCACGACGATCGAGAGATTCTTGGGCTTCTTCGCGGCTGCAGTCGCGAGGCTGCCGAGCCCCATCAGTTGTTCGCCGTCGCCGGTGATGACGACGACCGGGCGCGATGGCTGCGCCAGTGCGAGACCCAGGCCGATCGTGGCCGCGCCGCCCATCGCGCCCCAGAGATAGAAGTTGGCGTCGTGATCGCCCGCGGCGAACACGTCGTAGGACGATGAGCCGAGGCCGCTGACGACCAGCAGGTCGCCACGGTTCTGCAGCAGCGCCTTGACGGCGGTGCGGCGGTCGAGCGGTGCTCCCATCACTTCGCCTCCGTCCACTTCTTGGCGCCGATCATGCGCTGGGAGATCAGCACCGCGATCGGCTGATCGCTGTCGAACGCGAGCCTCGCTGCAGCGGCCGCCATCTCGCCGGCGTCTTCGGGACGTTCCAGCCGGAACACCGTGACGCCCATGATCTCGAAGGCCGCCTGCGTCGCCTTGCCCATCGGCACCTGCCACGGATTAAACTCGGCCCACTCGCCGCGCATCGTCACGAAGGCGAGGAACGGGAAGCGGCAGCTCTGAAGCAACGACAGCATGTTGACGCAATTGCCGACGCCGCTCGACTGCATCAGCAGCACTGCGCGCTGCCCGCCGAGCCAGGCGCCGGCGGAGAGCGCGACACCTTCCTCTTCGGTGGTCAGGACCGTGGTGGCGATCGCGGGATCGTCATGGGCGAGGCCGATCAGGCGGGAATGGCCGGCGTCGGGGACGTAGCACAGCTGACGGACGTCGGCCGCCTTCAGCGCCTCGTAGATGGCGAGCGGCCAGTCGGTGGTGGGCGTGTCGGAAGCGGCCATGGCGTCCTGAGGTTCATGAGCACCGATGGTGCAGCGGATGATTTAGCCAGAAACGACCGTCGAAGCCCATTGAATCTCGTTCAACCCGCCATGCCGGATTCTCATAGGCAGACTAGGGCCTCGTGGTCCGGCTGGGGAGGCCTCATGGTTCGAGACGCCGGTGCGCGGCTCCTCACCCTCATGGTGAGGAGCGCCGCTCGCGGCGCGTCTCGAACCATGAGGCCCCATGCGGCCGACCACGCGATCGTCATGTGGAGTGGCGGGAGCAACAGGAACTCACCCCGGGATCCGCACCGGCAGCGATTCATAGCCGCGGACGAAGCTGGAATAGACCCGCTTCGGCTCGCCCACGACCTCGATGCGGTCGAAGCGCTTGAGGATCTCTTGCCAGACGATGCGCAGCTGCAACTCGGCGAGTCGCATGCCGACGCAGCGGTGGATGCCGAAGCCGAATGAGAGATGAATGCGCGGCCGCTTGCGGTCGATGATGAAGGCGTCGGGGTTCTCGATCACCTCCCCGTCGCGGTTGCCCGAGACGTACCACATCACGACGCGGTCCCCCTTCTTGATCGTCTTCCCGCCGAGTTCGGTATCGACCAGCGCGGTGCGGCGCATGTGGGCGAGCGGCGTCTGCCAGCGGATCACCTCGGGCACCATGGTCTCGATCAGCGCCGGATTGTCGCGCAGCTTCTGATACTCGGCCGGGTTCTCGTTCAACGCCAGCACCGATGCCGTCATCGTATTGCGGGTGGTGTCGTTGCCGCCGACGATGAGCAGGATCAGGTTGCCCATCAGATTGTCCGGCGTCATGTGCCGCGTCGCCTCGCTGTGCGCCATCATCGAGATCAGGTCGCGGCCGGGCTCGGCCTGACGCGCCTTCCACATCCGGCCGAAGGTCTCGGCGCATTCGCCGAGCTCGCGGCGGCGCTCCTCCTCCGACGAAACGATGCCGCTCTTGGGCAGGGCGGTGGAGACATCCGACCAGCGCGTCAGCTTGCGGCGCTCCTCGAACGGGAAGTCGAACAGGGTCGCCAGCATCTGTGTCGTCAGCTCGATCGAGACCTTCTCGACCCAGTTGAAGGTCTCGTTGCGCGGCAGCGAATCCAGCACCTTGGCCGAGCGCTGCCGGATCAGCACCGCCATCTCGTCGAGATGGTCCGGCGTGAACATCGGCTGCACGGTCTTGCGCTGCTCGCCATGGCGGGGCTCGTCCATCGCGATGAAGCTCGGCCACTCATAGCCCGGCGGCACGTCGCGGATCATGATTCCGCCATTGCTGACGTCCGACGAGAAGACCGCGTGGTTGGTATCGACATGCATGATGTCGTGATAGCGCGTCACCGACCAATAGGGCTCGATCGGCGCCTTGGTGCAGTAGTGCACGGGCGCCTCCTTGCGCAGCCGCTCGAACCACGGCCAGATCGTGTCGTTCTGGAACAGCCGGGGCGCGCCGGGATGGAAGTCCTCGATCGGCGTCGAGTAGGCCTCGAGGCGCGCGTCGCGCAGCAGATCGGCCTTATCGGAGCGAAGCGCGGCCTGGACGGTCATGGGGTGGTCCTTTGCTTGCTGCTGTTTCTTGCTGCCGTACCGATCGTACTCACGTCATCCTCCGCAAAGGCGGACGATCCAGTACGTCGAGACGTCAATCATATTGCAATATCGTTCTCCGGAATACGGGATGCCCCGCCTGCGCGGGGCATGACGGCAAAGTTGATCTGCACCGCAATCAGTTCACACTGCAATCCGTACCGGCAACGTCTCATATCCCTTCACGAAGCTCGAATAGACCCGCTTCGGCTCGTCCATCACGTCGATATGATCGAATCGTTTCAGGATCTCCTCCCAGATGATCTTGAGTTGCAGTTCGGCCAATCGCAAGCCGACGCAGCGGTGGATGCCGAAGCCAAATGACAGATGCTGGCGCGGCCTGACACGGTCGATGATGAAGTCGTAGGGACGCTCGATGGCGGCTTCGTCGCGGTTGCCCGAGACGTACCACATCACGACCTTGTCGCCTTTCTTGATCTGCTTGCCGCGGAACTCGATGTCTTCCAGCGCGGTGCGGCGCATGTGGGCGAGCGGGGTCTGCCAGCGGATGACCTCGGGGACGAAGCTGTCGATCAGCGCGGGGTTGTCCTTGAGCTTGCGGTACTGATCAGGGTTCTGACTGAGCGCATAGATGCTGCCGGACATGGTATTGCGCGTGGTGTCGTTGCCGCCGACGATCAGGAGCACGAGATTGCCGAGGAAGTTCTTCGGGTCCATGTTCCGGGTCGCCTCGCTGTGGGCCATCATCGACAGCAGGTCGCTCTTCGGCGGCTGGTTGACGCGCTCCTGCCAGAGCCGGGCGAAATAGCGCGCACAGTCCATCAGTTCGGCCTGCCGTTCGTCCTCGGTCGCGACAAGCCCATCGGGGCCGGGGATCGTGGTCGCGATATCCGACCAGCGCGTCAGCTTGCGGCGGTCTTCCCAGGGGAAGTCGAACAGCACCGCCAGCATCTGCGTGGTCAGCTCGATCGAGACGCGATCGACCCAGTCGAACACCTCGCCGACAGGCAGATTGTCCAGGCATTCGGCGGAGCGCTTGCGGATGTTGATCGCGAGCTCGTCGAGATGTGTCGGCGTGAACATCGGTGCCACGGTCTTGCGCTGCGCGGCATGGCGCGGCGGATCCATCGCGATGAAGCTCTCGCGGCGCAGGTCAGGATCGACGTCGCGAATGGTGATGCCGCCGAGGGCGGACGCCGAGGAGAACACCGCGTGGTTGGTCTCGATCTCCATGATGTCGTCGTATCGGGTGATCGACCAGTAGGGGCCGAACATCGACTCCTTGCAGTAGTGCACCGGATCCTCGCGACGCAGCCGGTCGAAATAGGGCCAGTGCGTGTCGGTACGGAACAACTCCGGATGACCGGGGTCGAATTCGGCGAGCGGCAACGATGCGGCGCGGCGGGCGGCCGCGTCGTCGACGCGCTCGCCTGCTGCGGCGTGTCGCTGTGCCTCGGCCGTCGTGGTGGTCCCGTGCATGGACGTCTCCCTGATGGCCGGATTTGAGCTGTCCGGCGATGTTGGGTGCGATTACATCCTGCCCGGGAGCGCGGGGCAAGCGCGGAGTGGGGCCGCCGGGCCGGTCTTGCGTCGCAACGCTGGTATTTGTCCGGACGTCGGGCGTGACAAGCGCCACGTCACGGAATATGGCTTTGGGCGATTGTTGCAAAGCAGAAGACTAGCAGGAGGCCGCCCCATGATCGCCAACGCGCAGCGCATGTTCAATTTCGATCTCGGCGAGACCGCAGACGCGATTCGCGAGACGGTGGCGAGCTTTTCGCAAGAGCAGATCGCGCCGCGCGCTGCCGAGATCGACCGCTCCAACCAGTTTCCGCGCGATCTCTGGCCCAGGATCGGCGAGCTCGGCCTGCACGGCATCACGGTGGAGGAAGAGTATGGCGGTTCCGGCCTCGGCTATCTCGAGCACTGCATCGCCATGGAAGAGATCTCGCGCGCCTCGGCCTCGGTGGGCCTGTCCTACGGCGCCCACTCCAACCTCTGCGTCAACCAGATCCGCCGCAACGGCAACGAGGCGCAGAAGCGCAAATATCTGCCGAAGCTGATCTCGGGCGAGCATGTCGGCTCGCTGGCGATGTCCGAGCCGCAGGCCGGCTCCGACGTGGTGTCGATGAAGACCCGCGCCGACAAGAAGGGAGACCGCTTCGTCCTCAACGGCAACAAGATGTGGATCACCAATGGTCCGATCGCCGAGACGCTGGTGGTCTATGCCAAGACCGATCCGCAAGGAGGCCCGCGCGGCATCACCGCGTTCATCATCGAGAAGGGCATGAAGGGCTTCTCGACCGCGCAGAAGCTCGACAAGCTCGGCATGCGCGGCTCCGACACCTGCGAGCTGGTGTTCGAGGATTGCGAGGTACCGGAGGAGAACGTGCTGGGGCAGGTCGGCCGCGGCGTCAACGTGCTGATGAGTGGCCTCGATTACGAGCGCGCGGTGCTCGCGGCAGGTCCGCTCGGCATCATGCAGGCCTGCATGGACGCGGTGCTACCCTACGTGCACGAGCGCAAGCAGTTCGGCCAGCCGATCGGCACCTTCCAGCTCGTGCAGGGCAAGGTTGCCGACATGTACACGACGATGAATGCCGCGCGCGCCTATGTCTATGCCGTGGCCAAGGCCTGCGATCGGGGCGAGACGACGCGTGAGGACGCCGCCGGCGCGATTCTGTTCGCCGCCGAAAAGGCGACGCAATGTGCGCTCGATGCGATCCAGCTGCTCGGCGGCAACGGCTATATCAACGACTATGCGACCGGGCGGCTGCTGCGCGACGCCAAGCTCTACGAGATCGGCGCCGGCACCAGCGAGATCCGCCGCATGCTGATCGGGCGGGAATTGTTCGAGAAGACGTCTTGAGGCGCAGACCAAGCGGTTGGCGTATGCGGGACATGCGTTCGCCAACCGGCCGGATGCAGATATTTTAGTCATCCTCGTCGAGGCCGGTGTTTTTTTCCGGCCGACTTGCGTAGAAAATACGTCGAACCTCGAAGTCGTCCCGGCGACGAACCATCGAGGTATATTGTAGATCTTTTGCGGGTGTCGGAGGCTTGAGCCGTGAACCAGATGAGCTACGTTCCGGAGCAGCCGCCGCCGCTTCCGCCTCTCACCGCCACCTTCTCGGGTGCGCGTGGCGAGTTCTTCCGGCTGGTCAGCCGCGGGGCGGCCATCGAACTGATCACGCTGGGCTTCTACCGGTTCTGGCTTGCGACCGACATCCGCCGTCATCTCTGGGTCAACACGGCCGTCGACGGTGATGCCGCCGAATATACCGGCCGCGGCAAGGAGCTCCTGATTGGCTTCCTGTTCGCGATGGCGATCCTGGTCCCGATCTACCTTGCCTACTTCCTCGTCGGCGTCGAGGCCGAGCGCTTCAAGGCCTTCGCCAGCGTGCCGCTGGTGATCGCCTTCTACGCCTTCGGCCAGTTCGCGATCTTCCGCGCGCGCCGCTACCGCCTGACGCGCACGGTCTGGCGCGGCATCCGATTCTGGATGACCGGCTCGGGCTGGGCCTATGCCGGGCGCGCCATGCTGTGGACCTTGTTGACGGTGGTCACGCTGGGGCTGGCCTGGCCGTGGCGCGCCGCCGCGCTCGAGCGCTACAAGATGCGGCATTCGCACTATGGCGATCTCAGCGGCGACTTCGAGGGACGCGGCTGGGAGTTCTTCAAGCGCGCCTGGTATCTGTGGGTCATCGCGCCGTTTGCGCTGCTGCTGTTTCCGTTGTTTCCGTTCGTCTATGCGCAGTTCAAAGCGATCGAGTGGCGCTGGTGGCTGTCGGGCATCCGCTTCGGCGGCGTGCGTCTGGAATCGGACCTGCCCGGCAACGCGTTCTATGGTCTGTATTGGAAGGTGATCGGCTGGTGGTTTCTGCTGTCGGTCGCCTCCGGCGCCTATTTCAGTGGCGTCGCCGCGCTGATGATCAAACTGCTGGGGCCGGGAAGCGACGGCCTGCCTCAGGTGCAGGCGCTGTCTGACAACATACCGATGCTGGTGCTGGTCGGATTGGGCTACGTCGCCTGGATCCTGGCGCTCAACGTCGTGATGCGGCTCTATCTGGTGCGCGACATGTGGGCGACCGTGCTGCAGTCGGTTCAAGTGCATGGCATCGAGGCCATGGCCAATGTCGCCGCCAAGGGCGATCTGGCCAGCGCGCTCGGCGAAGGATTTGCCGATGGACTCGACGTCGCCGGATTCTGATTCCGGGCCGGCGGGCGCTGCTGCGCCGGCCGCCGCCACGCCGGTCGAGCTTGCCGCTCCGCTCGGCGGCCCTGCGGTCTATTTCGACGGCCTGTCCAACCGGCGGCAGGTGGTCACGATCGGCTTTGCCAATCAGCTGGTGATGCGCAGCGCCGACAATTTCGTCTCCTGGCCCTATGCCGACATCCGCCGCGTCGATGGGCCGAGCGGCACGCTGCGCGTGAGCTGCCTGTCGGCGTCGCCGCTGGCGCGGCTGGAGATCCGCGACGCAGCGCTGTCGGCCGAGCTGATCGCGCGCTGCAGCCACATCGACCAGAACAGGATGACCCGCGGCGCCATCACGCGCATCGTCGGCTGGTCGCTGGCCGCCGCCGCCTCGATCGTCGCCGTCGTGCTGGTGGTGATTCCGTTCGCCTCCGACCGGCTGACGCCCCTGGTGCCGCCGACCATGGAGCGGCATCTCGGCGAGGCCGCCGTGGTGCAGATCCAGACCGTGTTCGGCGACAAGCTCTGCAGCGAGGCGGCGGGGCAGGCCGCGTTCGCCAAGCTAGTCACGGCGCTGCGCCGCCCCGCCGGCCTCGACGACAGCATCGCGTCGCAGGTGCTGGACACGCCGATCCCCAACGCCTTCGCGCTGCCGGGCGGGCGATTCTTCCTGTTCAGGGGGCTGCTCGACAAGGCCAATGACCCCGACGAGGTCGCCGGCGTGCTGGCGCATGAGCTCGGCCACCTCAAGCACCGCGACAACCTGCGGCAGATGATCCACAATGGCGGCAGCTCGTTCCTGATCGGCCTGCTGTTCGGCGACGTCACCGGCGCGGGTGCGGCGATCTTCGCCTCGCGGGCCATGATCAACGCGTCCTATTCGCGCGAGGCGGAGGCGGCCGCGGACGGCTTCGCGATCGAGGTGATGCACAAGCTCGGACGGCCGACGCGCCCGATGGGCGAATTGCTGTTCCGCATCACCGGCAAGGAGGACGGCAAGCGCCCGTCGCTGTGGGCCAGTCATCCGCTCAGCGAGGACCGTCTCGCCCGCATGCGCGCCGAGGACCGGCCGCCGAGCGGCCCGCCGCTGCTCAGTGCGGAGGAGTGGCGGGCGCTGAAGGGGATTTGTCGCTAGGCATTGGGACGCGTTTGGCGTTCGGGCGACGGCTGCGCTTGGCGTCGATTTGTGCCGACAGCGTTGCCATACATTCGGTGTCGTCCCTGCGAACGCAGGGACCCATAACCACCGAACCTTGTTGTTGGAAGCGGGCGTCGCTCAGCTTGCCACTTGCAGAGGCCGCGGCGTATGGGTCCCTGCGTTCGCAGGGACGACAGCGGAGGCTGAGGCGGCGTCCGGGCTCTCAATGAGGCGATCAAAAGCGCGTTCGGATCAACCGACCGCTCACTCCGCCAGATTGTTGGTCTTCCTCACCCAGGCCCGCACATCGGCCAGCACGTCCGGCAGCACCGCCTTGACGTCGGCGAGCGTCATGCCGGCCTTGACGCGCGGGTCGTACAGCAGGTTGAGGATGTACTGGTCGTAGACGTCGAAATAGCCCATCGAGACGTTGTCGTTGAACATCGTCCAGGGCACGCTCGAGGTGTCGTTGATCGGCCCGAGCGACTGCAGCAGCTCCTCATAGGCGCAATCGAGGAAGACGAAATCGCCGTTGTCGACGGTGAGGATGACGTCGGAGCGCTCGATCTCGAACGCCTCGTTCTTGCGGAAGCCGGACAGGCATTGCGGATCCAGCGAGGTCTTGATCTCGCGCGCGCGCTCGCTGCCATAGGCTTGGCTGATGGTGTGGTAGAGGTCGCGGTCGCGCACCAGCTTGACGCGGACATTGGCGTCGCCGTCGGTCTCGGTCATCGCAATGTCGAGGTTGCGGATGCGGGCGGCGATATCTTTGACGACCTTGGCGAGCTGCGCCTTGCGGTCGGCGCGGCGGCCGTCGGCAAACACCCGCACCGGCGCGCTGTATTTCCGGATGCGGTCAACCCGGCCCGCCAGGTGATACTCGGCGCCGAAGGCGGTCTTGAAGAAGCCGTCGGTGATCTCGGCGTCGGTGAAGCTCTTCTTCTCGATGCGCTGGCGGGCGGCGATCGCCGGAATTTCGGCGGCCGACGCCGGCAGCGGGACCACCACGGTCACGAGCGCAGCCAGCGCGGCAGCCACCGCGCTCCGCAGGGGACGCCCGGAGCACCGGTGCTGCCGGCGAGGATGCGCGCTGTGACATTGCCTCATCGTCGTGGTCGCGTGCGGCTCTCAGTTCTTGACGATCACGGTGGCGCCGACCGAGACGCGGTCGTAGAGGTCGGCGACGTCGTCATTGGTCATGCGGAAGCAGCCCGACGATACCGCCTGGCCGATCGTCTCGGGCTCGTTCGAGCCGTGGATGCGGTACAGCGTGGAGCCGAGATACATCGCGCGGGCGCCGAGCGGGTTCTCGATGCCGCCGGCCATGTGGCGCGGCAGGTCGGGCCGGCGCCGCAGCATCTGCGACGGCGGGGTCCAGGCCGGCCATTCCTTCTTCGCGGTGATGCGGTGCACTCCGCTCCAGCGGAACCCGTCACGGCCGACACCGATGCCGTAGCGCAACGCCTGGCCGCCGGGCAGGACCAGATAGAGCCGGCGCTCGCTGGTGTTCACGATGATCGTGCCGGGCGCATACTGGCTCTGGAACATCACGGTCTGGCGCGGAATCGGGCTCACGCCGCTCTGGTAGAAGTTCGGCCCGCCGCCGAAGAGGTCCCTGGTGTCGAACATTTCCGCCCGCGCCATCCCGGCGCTTGCCACCGACGCGACCGCAGCAATTCCCAAAGCCAAACAGCGCTTCATTTCCATCCCCTGGCAAACATCAAATTCCGTTCGCAGACAGGCCATAAACGGTTGCACTTCGCAACCCACGGCGGCGTGAGGCCGGTATGTGGCGACGGTCCGTGACCCAAATCCCACGGAAAATCGCGCGCGTCCTGGACCAACATCCTGTTAGCCAAGCCCGCGCATGAGCACCGCGGCGATGGCAGCAATGCGGCCAGCCCCTTTGACGCCGCGGGCGAACAATGATTGATCTGCCCAGCATTGCAAATGGCGCGCGGAATCAGCAGGAGAATAGGATGAACGGTGCGGAAAGCCTGGTGCGGACCCTGGTCGCGGGCGGCGTTGACGTCTGCTTTACCAATCCGGGCACCTCCGAGATGCACTTCGTCGCCGCGCTCGACCGTGTCGAGGGCATGCGCTGCGTGCTCGGCCTGTTCGAAGGCGTGGTGACCGGCGCCGCCGACGGCTATTTCCGCATGAAGGGCACGCCGGCCTCGACGCTTCTCCATCTCGGCCCCGGCCTCGCCAACGGCCTTGCCAATTTGCACAACGCCAAGAAGGCCCGCTCGGGCATCGTCAACATCGTCGGCCAGCACGCCACCTACCACATCGGCTTCAACGCGCCGCTGACCTCGGACATCGAGGGCCTGGCGCGGCCGATGTCGGACTGGGTGCGGACCTCGCCGAGCGCCAAGGCCGTGGCCGCCGACGGCGCCGCCGCGATCGCCGCCGCCAAGAGCGCGCCGCCGCAGATCGCCACCCTGATCCTACCCGCCGACACCGCCTGGAACGAGGCCGACGGCATTGCCCAGGTTCCGGGAGAGGCGCAGCGCCCGAGCTATTCGGCTGACGCGGTGGAGAAGGCGGCCAAGATCCTGCACGCCCACGGCCCAGAAACCCTGGTGCTGATGACCGCGGGCGCGTTGACCGAGCAGGCGCTGACCTTCGCCCAGCAGATCGCCGGCAAGACCGGCTGCCGCGTGATGGGGCAGACCTATCACCCGCGCATGGCGCGCGGCGCCGGCCGCTTCTCGATCGACCGCATCCCTTACGTGATCGAGCAGGCGCTGCCGATCCTGAAGAACTACAAGCACATCGTGCTGGTCGAGGCCAACGACCCCGTCGCCTTCTTCGCCTATCCGAACAAGCCGAGCATGCTCAAGGCCGAGGGCACCGAGGTGCACCGCATGACCGCCTGGGGCGAGAACTCGGCCGCGGCGCTCGAGGCGCTGGCCGGCCATCTCGGCGCCAAGCCGGCCGACGTGAAGCCGCAGCCGCTCGCCGAGCTGATCAAGCCGCTAGGGGCGCTCAACCACACCACCATCGCCCAGGCGATCGCCTACGCGATCCCCGAGAACGCGATCGTCGTCGACGAATCCATCACCACGGGCCGCGGCTTCTTCCCGCCGACAGCGGCCGCCAAGCCGCATGACTGGCTGCAGAACATGGGCGGCTCGATCGGCTTCTCGACCCCGGTCGCGACCGGCGCCGCGGTGGCCTGCCCGGACCGCAAGGTCATGTGCCTCGTGGGCGACGGCAGCGCGATGTACACGATCCAGTCGCTGTGGACCCAGGCGCGCGAGAACCTCAACGTCGTCACGGTGGTGTTCGCCAACAGGATCTACCAGATCCTGCGCGGCGAGTTCGACGGCGTCGGCGCCGGCGAGCCCGGCCAGCGCGCCCAGGACATGCTCAAGATCGACCGCCCGACGCTCGACTTCGTCGCCATGGCCAAGGGCATGGGCGTCCCCGGCCGCGCCGTCACCTCGGCCGACGAGTTCAATGCCGCGCTGGCCGAGGCGAACGCCGAATACGGTCCGCGCCTGATCGAAGTGCAGATGTAGGTTCCTCCGCCCGCAACCCGGCGGCCGTAAATCGGCCGCCGGTTGATGGCAGCGTCATCGCCGCATTTATGTGGTTGGCGACTCAGCACGATCGCGTGTTGATGGTGACGTCTCCACCGTTTGTTTTGTTTGGGCGGCATGCACAGCGAATTGAACCGGCTGATCTCCGCGTTGCAGGAGTTCTATGCGCGCGAGCGCTTCATCCTCGACCGCGATCTCGGTGAGCGCGCTTTGACGCACCGGCTCGCGGTGCATCTGGAGCGCAACTTCCTCGGCTGGGACGTCGATTGCGACTACAACCGGCTCGGCGACCGCGCCATGCTGCTGCCGCGCGGGACCATCGTCTCGACCGATGACGAGCTGGGAAAATCGATCTACCCGGACATCGTCGTCCACAAGCGCGCCGTGCCCGACAATCTGCTGGCGATCGAGGTCCGCAAGGCCGGCAACCACCAGCCGTTGGCGCACGACCGCCACAAGCTGATGGCGCTGACCGACCCGCATCTGTGGTTTGCGTATTGGATCGGCGTGCTGGTGATTCTCGACCGCCGGAGCGTGATCACACCCGAGGTCTATGTCGGCGCCCGGATCGATCCGGTCTTGTCGGCCTGGTTCGCGGGGCGATTGCAGCAGATGGGACTCGCCGCCGGCTGAGACATCTCGCAGAAGAGGTGCGCGATCGCCGGTCGACGCGAATGAACAAGGGCCGCCCCTGAGAGGAGCGGCCCGATCTCGTCGCGCATGTGGAGCCTGCGGACAGGCGCTCCCACGCCTTACTTCGACATGGCGTCGCCGGACGACTTCTTCGCCGACTTCTTCTTCGTCTTGCTCATCTTCATGTCGTCGCCCCCGCCCATGGCGTCGCCGCTCTTCGCCGACTGGCCGGTGGTCGTCATCGGCTTCTCGGTGGACTGGGCAAGAGCGGCCGACGAGACGAACGCGAGGGCGGCGGTAGCGATGATCAGTTTACGCATGCGGAAAACCTCCGTGGGTTGGAAACGCGCCGGACCATAGGCGAATTCGACCAGCGGCGTTCTGACGCAGGAATCAGGAAAACGTGAGAGTTCCGCCCCGCAAAAGCCGACTTGCACCGGCGGCACGGGCAGCGGCGAGGGCATTCTGTGACGATTGTGCCGGACGCAGGGAGCCCATGCGCGGGTGAGCGAGGCCAATTTGGCCCAGTGCATCGACGCAGCAGCCTCCAACTGCGGCTGCGAGCTTCGGGCTCTCATCGCGATGCGGTGGGCTCGCGGCGTCATGGGAATGAATGTCATGCCAATCGGCCTCAGCGCGGTGCCGAGATCCTGGCGGAGGTCGCTCGAGCCCACGACCAGGACCTCGGCATTCTCGCCAAGCTCGGGCGCTGCCTGGAAGCTGCGCGCGACATCGATGATCTCATCGACGCCGCTACGGAGAGCCAGGAGGGCCGCTGTCAGAGCCGGATCTCTGCGCGGGCGGCGGGACTGTCGGAGCGCGAGGCGATCGATCGGCGGCGGTTCGATCTGCCGATGAGAGGCTAGTCCGGCCGCCATTCACGGACGAATTCGCCCATGAATCCTCTGTGGCGCCGCATCGGCTTAGGTCGCGCTTTCGCCTCAAGTCATCAGTTGGTGCAGTCCCAGCCAACCCGTATAGGTCCCGACCAGTACGATCAGAGCAGCCGAGAGATAGGGCGCCCGGTGCGCGAGGCGGCTGAAGCCGGACCAGTGGCGCTCGACATGCCGAAGGCTGAGTGCGGCCAGAACGCCGACGGACACCATGGTGATGGCCAGGCCGATGCCGAAGCAGAGCACTAGGATGAAGCCCAGGCTGAACTGCTTCAGTTGAAGGCACAACAGCAGGACCGTGATGGCGGCGGGGCAAGGGATCAGACCGCCGCTCAGTCCGAAGAGGACGATCTGTGCGGTCGTGACCGTACGGCCGGCGAAGCGCCGTCGAATGTCGTCGGCGTGGGCGCGCGCATGGGCATCGTCCTCGTCGCCGAGGTCCATGTGATCGTGGGTGTGCTCCTCGAACAGGATCTCGACGGAGGCGCCAGCAAGCGTGATGCGTGCCTTGAACACGTGCGGCTCGGGGATCTCCTCGATGCTCTCCAAGGCGTCGCCGCTGGCCCGGAAACTGAACTGCTGCTCGTGGCCGTCTCCACGAACGGTCGTGACGTGGAGCGTATCGGCGGGTGGGAGTGCGCCGGTCTCGTTCCGGATCCGCCAACGCGGCGGCACGCCATCTTCGAAGATCTCCACCGACAGCGCGTGGCCGGCAAGCGCGACCGATCGCAGCGCGTCGTGATGGTGATGATGGTCATGGTCATGGTGTCCACTCTGGTCCCGCCAGGTGCGCCAGACCATCCAGGCCGCGATGCCGATGATGACGACGGCCGAGATCAGTTGCAGAAGGGCTTCGCTGCGCTCGCCCGAAAGCTCCTGACCGAAGTGAAGACCGGCGAGTGCGATCACCCATACGATCGCGGTGTGGGAGATGGTCGCCGAGAGGCCGAGCAGCACGGCCTGCAGGACGGTGCCGCGGATTGCGACGATGAAGGCGGCCATCATGGTCTTGGAATGACCGGGCTCCAGGCCATGCAGCGCACCCAGGGCAATCGCGCTGGGCACGAACAGCCACGCATGCGCGCTGCCTTGCTGGAGCAGTTGAGACAGATCGGTCAATGCCAGTCTCACTTCAGATAGGTCCGGACCACTTCGATCAGGTCGGCGGCGCCCTTGGCCTTGTCGGGATCGCTTTCGTGCGCGGGGTCCACGACATGGTGCCGGATGTGATCTTCCAGCAGCTCGGTGGTCAGGCCTCCGATTGCGCCCCTGACCGACGCGACGAGCATGAGCACGTCGGCGCAGCCCAACTCCGCTTCGAGCGCGCGCTCCACCGCATCGATCTGGCCCTTGATGCGCCGGACCCGTGCGAGGAGCTTGGACTTGTGTTTGATGGTGTGCGACATCGGGATAATATAGGGGGGTACCCTATATAGGTCAACTTCCCATGTCGACCGCAGACGTCGAATGCGACGCTCGCGGCGTATCCGCTTGCCGATCGGCCCCAGGCAACCCCGTCGTAACCGGTCATTGCACGAAACCGACGAGCGCCGCGGATCCCCCGTTCGGATTGACGACCGCCAGGCGGAGGCGGAGTCGACGGCTTCATGGAGCAGGTCCTCTCCTAATGGCCCCGCTGCATCCGCATGGAGCTCATTCGGCCGCCCCGCATCCCCATCGGCGGCATGCCGAGATTGGGCGCGAGCAGTTCGTCGGCCACCTTTCGCTGCTCGTCGGAAAAGGTTGCGACGAGGTCGCTCAGGGCGGTCTTGATCGCTCGCGTGGCGTCGAGGCGAGCCGATAGCGATTTTTCCTGTGCGGTCAGCTGGTCGAGCACCGTCTCCGAGCCGGCCTGCGACATCATCGCAGTCCGCAGATCGCCGAGCGTCTTCGCACGCGCGCGAAACGCGTCGGCGAAGCCGTTCCATGCCGGCATCTGGGCGTCCGTGATCTTGAGCTCCGCCCGCAGGAACGCGATCCGTCCCTCCACATGATCGAGCACCTCCATGCCGCCCATACAATCGTCGGACGGCCGCGTCATGCCGGACATCATCGGCATCATGTTGGACATCGGCATGCCGTCCATCATCTTCATCATGCCGCCGCCACTCGCCCCGCTGGTCGATTTGCCGGCATCAGTTGCTGGCGCTTCCTTCTGATCAGGATGATGGGCCGAATGGTCACTAGAGGATTGAGCAAAGGCGGGATGCGCCAAAGCAGAAAACGCCAACAGAAAAGCCAGGGGCAATTTTTGCATGACCAAGTCCTCCTTCAGGGGGCGATCAACAATGGCCAGACGTGGGCCATTCAGGTTGATCCACATCAACGGTCGGCGGGCTCAGGGGTGACGATCGTTCGTTGTCAGCGCCGGTACGGCTAGTCGCTGACCGTGATCGGGCGCCTTCGCCGCGCCGCCGCGACCACCGGAGCTCCTGTCGCGAAATTTCTCATCGTCTCTCCTCTCGCTGTCGGTGGATCAAGCTGCCCTTTGCACGTCCTGCGACCCGCTCGAAGCGCTTGCCGCCGTCCCGGTTCTGGTCGACAGGCTGCGTCCCTTGACCAGACCGAAGATGGCCGGAATCACGATCAGGGTGAGCAGGGTCGACGAAATCATGCCTCCGATCATCGGCACGGCGATGCGCTGCATGATCTCTGACCCTGTGCCCGTACTCCACATGATCGGCAGCAGGCCCGCCATGATCGCGACAACGGTCATCATCTTCGGGCGCACGCGCTCGACCGCGCCTTCCATGATCGCGTCCTGGAGATCCTGCCGATTCACCGGACAGCCTTCGACGCTGCGCCTCGCCTTCACCGCGGCCAGCGCGTGATCGAGATAGATCAGCATCACGACACCGGTCTCTGCGGCGACGCCGGCAAGCGCAATGAAGCCGACGGCGACGGCGACCGACAGATTGAAGCCGAGCCACCACATCATCCAGATGCCGCCCACCAGCGCGAACGGCAGCGACAGCATCACGATCAGGGTTTCGGTCATGGCCCTGAAGTTCAGATACAGCAGCAGGAAGATGATGGTGAGCGTCACGGGAATGACGATCTTGAGCCGGGCAGTCGCGCGTTGCAGATACTCATACTGCCCGCTCCAGAGTACATAGGTCCCGGCCGGAAACTGGATGCTCTCGGTGACGGCGCGCTGCGCGTCCGCGACGTAGCTGCCGATGTCGCGGTCGCGGATGTCGACATAGATGTATGTCGCGAGCTGTCCGTTCTCGGTCCGGATCGAAGTGGGGCCCCTGGCCGGCTCGACCTTCGCGACCTCGCCGAGCGGCACGGCGCCGCCTGAGGGCATCGGCACCAGGACATCGCCGGCGATGGCCTTCGGATTGTCGCGGAGATCGCGCGGATAGCGCATGTTCACGCTGAAGCGCTGGCGGCCCTCCACGGTCGTGGTGATCGTCTGGCCGCCGAGGGCGGCCGCGATCGTATCCTGGACGTCCTGGACCAGGAGTCCGTAGCGGGCGAGGGCCTCGCGGTCGGGCGTGATCTCAAGGTAATAGCCGCCGATGCCGCGCTCGGCATAGGCCGAGGAGGTTCCGGGGACGGTCTTGATCACCCGCTCGATCTGCTTGGCCAGACGATCGATCTCGGTCAGGTCCGTGCCTATTACCTTGACGCCGATCGGCGTGCGGATGCCGGTCGAGAGCATGTCGATGCGCGCCTTGATCGGCATCGTCCAGGCGTTGGAGACGCCGGGGAATTGCAGCGCCTTGTCCATCTCGGCAACGAGGCTGTCGATCGTGACGCCGGGACGCCACTGCTCCCTGGGCTTGAGGTTGACGACCGTCTCGAACATCTCTGTCGGCGCAGGGTCGGTGGCGGTCGCCGCTCGCCCGGCCTTGCCGTAGACAGAGGCGACCTCGGGGAACGACTTGATGATCCGATCCTGCATCTGCATCAGCTCGGCGGCCTTGGTGACGGAGATGCCGGGCAGGGTGGTCGGCATGTAGAGCAGCGTGCCCTCGTTCAGGCTCGGCATGAATTCGGTGCCGAGCTGGCGTGCCGGCCAGACGGTGATGGCGAGCACGGCGGCCGCGGCGAGGATCACGAGCGTCTTGGCCCGCAGCACACCCTTGATGACCGGCCGGTAGATCCAGATCAGCAAGCGGTTGATCGGATTGCGATGCTCGGGAACGATCCTGCCGCGCACGAAGATCACCATCAGCGCCGGCACCAGCGTCACCGAGAGTAGCGCCGCTGCCGCCATCGAGAACGTCTTGGTGAAGGCGAGCGGGCTGAACAGCCGGCCTTCCTGCGATTCCAACGTGAAGATCGGCATGAACGACACGGTGATGATCAGCAGGCTGAAGAACAGGGCGGGGCCGACCTCCGCGGCCGCGTCGATCAGGATCTGGACGCGTGATGCGTCGGGCTCGGCACGCTCCAGATGCTTGTGGGCGTTCTCGATCATGACGATCGCGGCATCCACCATGGCGCCGATCGCAATCGCGATGCCCCCCAGGCTCATGATGTTCGAGCCGAGTCCGAGCAGCTTCATCGCGCCGAACGCCATCAGCACGCCGACCGGCAACATCAGGATGGCGACCAGGGCGCTGCGGACGTGCAGCAGGAACACGATACAGACGAAGGCGACGACGATGCTCTCCTCGAGCAGCGTGTGCTTCAGCGTGTCGATGGCGGCATAGATCAGGTTCGAGCGGTCGTAGACCGGAACGATCTCGACCGATTTGGGCAGGCTGCTCGCGATCTCATGCAGGCGCTTCTTGACGTTCTCGATCACGTCGAGCGCGTTGACGCCGAAGCGCTGTAGTACGATGCCGCTGGCGACCTCGCCCTCGCCATTGAGCTCGGCGATGCCGCGCCGTTCGTCGGGGCCAAGCTCGACATTGGCGACGTCGCGCAGCAGCACGGGCGTGCCGCCTGAGCTCTTGAGCACGATGTTGCCGAGATCGTTGATGCTCTTCAGATAGCCCTTGCCGCGGATGACGTATTCGAACTCGGACAGCTCGACCGTCCGGCCGCCGACATCGGCATTGCTGGCGCGGATCGCGTCGCGGATCTTCTGCAGGCTGATGCCGCGGTCGCGCATGCGCTGCGGATCGAGCACGACGTTGTACTGCTTGACGAAGCCGCCGATGCTCGCGACCTCGGCGACACCCTCGGCCTTGGCGAGCGCGAACTTCAGGTTCCAGTCCTGGATCGTGCGGGTGTCGGCGAGATTCAGCTCCTTCGACATGACGGCGTATTGATAGACCCAGCCGACGCCGGTCGCGTCCGGCCCGATCGTCGGCGTGACCCCCGCCGGAAGCCGCGAGGCGGCGCTGTTCAGGAACTCCATCACGCGCGAGCGCGCCCAGTAGATGTCGGTGCCGTCTTCGAAGATGACGTAGACGAACGACACGCCGAAGAACGAGAAGCCGCGCACGACCTTCGACTTCGGCACCGTGAGCATCGCGGTCGTCAGGGGATAGGTGACCTGGTCTTCGATGACCTCAGGCGCCTGACCGGGATACTCGGTGTAGACGATCACCTGGGTGTCCGACAGATCGGGAATTGCGTCGAGCGGCAGGTGAATGAGTGCGTAGAGCCCGGCTGCTGCGGCGAAGCCGGTCCCGAACAGGACCAGCAGCAGGTTGCGCGCCGACCAGGCAATGATGCGGGCGATCATTTGTGGTCTCCCATGCCGGCGTGGTCGCTGCCGGCGGATTGCGCTTCGTCGGAGTCCGCGAAGCTCTTCAGCGCGGCCTTCAGGTTGCTTTCGGCGTCGATCAGGAAGTTGGCCGAGGTGACGACCGCCTCGCCATCCGACAGGCCATCGCGCACCTCGACATAGCCGGCGCCGCGCCGGCCGAGCGTCACGGCGCGCGGCTCGTAGCGGCCGCCGCCCCTGTCGACGAGGACCGCCTGGCGCCTGCCGGTGTCGAGCACGGCATCAGCGGGCACGGCCAAGAGCGGCGCCGGGTCCGCGGTGTCGATCTCGGCATCGACATACATGTCGGGGAGCAGCGCGAGGTCCGGATTGGCGAGCTCGATCCGTAGGCGCGCCGTCCGCGTGTCCTTGTTCACCTGGGGATAGACGACTGCGATCGAGCCGGCGAAGGTTCGGCCCGCGAAGCTGCGCGCATGGATCGTCACGGGCTGTCCGACGGCGATGCTGCCGAGGTCGCGTTCGGCGACATCGACCAAGGCCCAGACCGTCGAGATGTCGGCGATCCGGAACAGCACGTCGCCCGGATTGGCGCGCATGCCTTCGGTCGCATTGCGCTCCAGCACGACGCCATCGCGCGGCGCCGACCATTGAACCGTGATCGGTGCGACGCGCGACCTCTCCATCGCCATGATCACCGGCTCCGGGACGTCCAGATTGGTCAAGCGCTGGCGCGCGCCGCGGCCGTAGGTTGCGTTGCCGCCGACGATGCTGGAATTGATGGTGGAGAGATACTCGGCTGCGGCCGCGGCCATCGCCGAGCTGTAGATCTCCATCAGCGGCTGGCCCGCCTTCACGCGCGTGCCCGTGGTCACGTCGGCGACCTTCTGCACGAAGCTTTCGGCCCGCATCGCGATCACGGAGACTCGGCGCTCGTCGAGCTGGATCGTTCCCGGTGCCTTGACGGCGATGCGGAGCGTGCGCCGCTCGACCGGCGTGGATCTCACGCCCGTCCGCTGGATCTTGCCGGGCGACAGCTTCACCACGCCATCCTCGGCATCGTCGCCCTCGTAGACGGGAACGTAGTCCATTCCCATCGGGTCCTTCTTCGGAGAAGGCGACGTGTCAGGCAGGCCCATGGGATTGCGGTAGTAGAGAATCCGGCGCGAGGAGTCCGCCTGCTGCGTCGGCTTGGCGGGGGCGGGCGCGGCTTGATCGTCGTCGTAGACCGGCAGGTAGTCCCGCCCGCGCTCGTCCTTCCTGGGGCCTGCCGACCAGGCAGGGGCGCCGCTGGGATCGCGATAATACAGCGGCATCCGCTCCGCCGCCGTGGCGGCAAGATGGGGGCGGAGCGACGGCGGCGATGTCTGGATCGACCAGAGACCACCCAAACCAAGGCCGGCGCCGAGCGTAACGGCCGCGAGCAGACGCAATGTGTTCATGACATCACCGTGAGGCGCGCGACGCGCGCGATCCGTTGGGAAGGGCGGGGCGCTCGTCGGGGAGCGCCCCGCAGGCTCACTTCGTCGCCTTGACGACGACCTTGCCGGTGACCGTCTCCGGCTCGCCCTGCACCTTCGCGGAGAGCGTGACCTGGTAGCGCCCGGCCATCGGCAGGTCGGTCTTGAAGGCGTAGACGCCGGGCTCCTTGGACGGCAGCGGCGCCACCTCCGACACCATGTCGGCCATCCCGTCCGGCGCCATGTCGACGCGTGTCTTGAAAATGACCGCGTCAGTTACGGCCTTGCCGGTCTGCTTATGGGTGAGACGAACGGCGACCGTGACGTCGTCGCCCTTCTTCATCTCGGCCGTGACGGGCTCGAAGCTGTAGTCGGCGGCGCCGGCGATGGCGGCCGGTGCGGCGAGCGAAAGGGTGGCGGCGAGGGCCGCGGTGCTGATTCTGGAAAGCATGGTCCTGTCCTCATGAATGGATCTCGGCCGTGGCGCCCGCGGCGCGCACGTCAGTCATCGGCGCGCAGACATTGTGCGCGTCGGCTCGTGCGAGATCAGACTCGAGGAGGTCGGAACGGAGGACTGCCGCTGTGAAGAGAAGCGACCTGATCGGCGGGAATGGCGATCCTGGTCGCGCTCACGGCGAGGGGCGCGAAGGCAACGGCCCTGACATCGCCGAGCGCAACCGTCCCTCCCGCGCAGCAGAAACCCATGCTGCATTTGGTGTTGTGCGACGGGGAGCCGGTGCCCTTCATGTCGTCGGGGCAGCATTCGTCCATCGACATGCCGGCCCCGTCGTCCATCTGCATGCTCGTCTGCATCTCGTCCGACGACGCCATCACAGCCGCCGATGCGCCGATCGGCAGCATCGCCACGGACAGGGCAATCGCGAACGCCAGGATGGTACGGACGAGCCGCATCGAGATGGAGTTACCTTTCCGGTCGCAGAGCAAGACAGCTAACATAAGCCAGGCGCCGACGCAGTCGTTGATCCCGCTCAATCCTGCGTGACCATCGCGTCGCCGGAGGCATGACGACGGGCCAGACCAGCACAAGCGATCGCATGAAAGGAAAAGGATGGCGACGGCAAATGGTGGGCGCACAAGGGATCGAACCTTGGACCTCTCCCGTGTGAAGGGAACGCTCTCCCGCTGAGCTATGCGCCCGGTTGCCGGTGGCGGTCGTGGCTGTGAGCCAGCGAGCCGCCGAAGCAGTCCGTCGGAGCCCGCGATTTACGAAGCGCGGGCAGGGGGTGTCAAGGATTTGCGGCGGAGATGGCGAGGAAAACTGCCGGGGTGCGGTGGCCCGTCCTCGATCGGGGCCGAAACCGGCCCTCTCGCGGGCCGGCCTCCATACTGAAGAGAGGGGCAGATATCCGCCGCACTCGGCTCCGATCCGGCGGCCTCAGGCCCCGAGCTGCCGTGCTCGCGAGGCATGAGACTGCAGCGCGCGGATGCGGTCGGCCAGGGTACCGCCCTGGGGCGCACCGCCGGCCGCAGCAGCCGGCGCCGCGGCGACGCCATTGGCGTTGGCAGGCTTGGCGGGGGCCGGCTCGGCGGCCAGCATGGCCTCGATCGTCGAGTTCGGGCCCTCGATCTGCATCGCGAGCTTGGCGACCTCGGCGGCGATGTCGTTGATACGTTCGCGCAACAGCGCGTTCTCCATCCGCTCCTGGGCCCAGGTGCTCTCGGCCTGCTGCTGGATGGCGTTCATCTCGCGCTGCAGCTTGGTGCGCTCGTCGCGGGCGGCCTGCAGCTGCTGTTCGAGGGCGGCCTTCTCGGATTTGAGCCGCTCGAACGCGGCCGACTTGCCGCTGCCCATGCCGGCCAGCTCCTCGCGCAGCTCCTTCAAGGCGCGGTCGGCGGCCACGTTGGCCTCGCGCAGCTGGTTGTTCTCGAAATCACGTTCGGCAAGCAGCTTGCCCTGGGTCGACAGCCGGCCCTCGAGGTCGGCGACGCGGCTCGCCAGCATCTCGGCTTCCTTGACCTGGACGATCAGCTGGCGGTCGAGCTCGGTGACGCGCTGGCTGAGATTCTCGACCCGCGCGCGGGCGTCGTTGAGCGCCTTGGTCGCGGTGTCGGATTCGTCGCGCTCCAGCGCGAGCCGCGTCTGGGTCGCGGAGAATTCCTTCTCGGCGTCGGCCACGCGGCTGCGCAGCTCCTCGACCTGGGTCCTGACCGACACCAGCTCGACCTGCCGGCTGTCGGCCAGCAAAGCCTTGTCGTTGAGCTCGGCAGTCAGGCGCACCTGCTCGGCCTGCTTCTCCTTCAGCGCCTGCTCGGCGGCGCGCAGCGCCTCCGTCTTGGCGGCGAATTCTTCCTCGGTGGCGCGCAGCTGATCCTTCAGCGCCTTCTCGCGCGCCTCCAGCGCAAAGATCGCGGCGTTCTTCTCGCCGAGCTCGATCTTCATGCGGTTGATGGCGTCGGTCTTCTTGCCGAGGTCGGCGAGCTGGCCGGTGGCCTTGTTCTTGAGCGCGTCGACGCTCATCTCCAGCCGCCGCGCCGACATCGCGAACTCCGCGCGCAGCTGGTCCTTGTCGGCCTGGATCTCGGCCATCGACAGCGGCGTCGCCGCCTCGAGCCGGCGCGTCGTCAGCCGCACCGCACGATTGTGCACCAGCGGCACGATCATCAGCGCACAGAGCATGGCGATCAGAAAACCGATCGCAAAATACATGATCGGCTCGACCATGACGCACAACTCCCGGTCAGAAATGATTAACGGAATCACAATGCACGGCGGGCTGATTCAACGCCAGCCCAATGCCGTGTTAACCTTGATCCGTCACGGGAGAACGTGTCCTCGCGGCATCAATTGGCGGTATCGGCGGCGGCCTCAGAACGGGTTCCAGGTCGCGCTCGGCGTGAACTTGAGGTAGCCGACATTGGCGCCGAGCCGCAGGCCGATGCCGGACCTGATCGGGACCAGCACGATGTTGTTGGCGGTGAGCGCCGTCATGCCGAAGCCGCCAACGATATAGGCCGAGCCGTCGATGCCGACGAAGCGCTGGTAGATCGCGCTGGTGGCCGGCAGGTTGTAGACCAGCGTCATGGTGCGGGCGCCGTCGCCGCCCCAGTCGAAGCCGAGCGAGGGGCCCTGCCAATAGACGCGGAGGTCGCCGGCGTTCTTGGTGTAGAGCGTGCCTTCGCCGTAACGGAGACCGGCGACGAAGGCACCGGCGCCTTCCTCACCCAGGATGTAGCCATTCGGCAGGCCCCATTGGCTGACGGCGCGCTCGATCACCGAGGCGAGGCCGCGCGAAACGTTGCCGAAGAAGCGGTGGCCGGCATTGACGAGCTCGTCCGGGTTGAAGCTGTCCGGGCTCGGCGCAGGGCGCGGCGGGGGTGCGGGCTGCTGATACGGCGGCGCGGCAGGCGGGGGCGCCTGCTGCGCGGCGACCGACGCGGTCATGGCCAGCACGGCCGCGAACGTCGTGGCGGCAAGGCGGGATGCGAAACTCATCGATGGAAATCCCCTGCTATCGGCTGCCCGAGCCTCGCCTTAACCTGACGCCAACCACATCGGGCGATTGTCGGGCGAGGGGCGATGCCCCTGCGACTCTCATGTTATCGGCACCAACTATGACCGCACAACGGCAACAACCGCCCCAGACCGGGTCAAAGTCGCTGTTTCGCCTTGTAATTGCCGCTATCGCGCTCGCTGGGCTGCCGCCGGTCGGCGCGCCGGCGGCCACGACGCAGCGCATCATCTCCGACCGCTTCAGCGGGCTGGCGATCGACGGCTTCGACCCTGTTTCCTATTTCGTGGATGGCAGGGCCATGCCGGGGCTGCCGGATTTCGAGGCGTCCCAGGGTGGAGTGGTCTGGCGGTTTCGCAACGAGGGCAATCGCGCCTCGTTCCTGGCCCATCCGGAGGTCTACGGCCCGCAATTCGGCGGCTACGACCCGACCGATGTGGCTCGCGGCGTAACGGTGGCCGGCAACCCGCGCTTCTTCGTCGTGGTCGAGGAACGGCTGTTCCTGTTCAACCGAGAAGAGAGCCGCGACGCTTTCGCGGCCGACCCGAGCCGCTATCTGCCGGGTGCGGAGGCCCGTTGGCCGGCGCTCGAGGGCGACCTGCCGCAATAGCGCGGCAGCGCTGTCTCAAACCTTCACCGCAGCCGGGTCGCCCCAGGCGATGAAGGACGGCACGATGAAGCCGTCGGGGCGCTCGCCATAGCGCAACGGCGCGCCGGTCTCGCTGGTGACGGTGCCGCCGGCGGCTGCGACCACGGCATGGCCTGCCGCCACGTCCCATTCCGAGGTCGGGCCGAGCCGCGGATAGATGTCGGCCAGACCTTCGGCGAGCCGCCCGAACTTCACGGCCGAGCCGAGCGGCAGGCGCACCGCGCCCGGACGCGCCGCAATGAAGGCTTCGGTGCGGGCATCGCCATGCGACCGGCTGACCGCGGCGACCCATGCCGCGCCTTGCGGCGGCATCGGCCGGGTGCGGATCGGCTCGGCGGCCGCCAGACCCGCCTCCGTGAACGACAGCCGCTCGGCGCCACGGCCGACCAGGCCGCGCCAGATCTGGCCGATGGCCGGCGCGCAGACGATGCCGAGCAGCGGGCTGCCGTCGGTAACCAGCGCCAGATTGACCGTGAACTCGCCGCGCCCGGCGACGAACTCCTTGGTGCCGTCGAGCGGATCGATCAGGAAGAAGCTGCCCTCGAACGGTCCTGCGCTCGTTCCGACCCGCTCCTCCGACAGCGCGGGGATCGCGGGCGCCAGCCGCGCCAGCCCCTCGGCAATGACCCGGTCGGCGGCAAGATCGGCCTCGGTGACCGGCGAGCCGTCGGATTTGTCGGTGACGGCCATGGCGCGCCGGTTGACGGCGAGGATCGCGTAGGCCGCCTCGACGACGAGCTCCGTCAGGGGCGTCATCAGCGCCGCGGCGGCCTCGACCCCGACGGTTCCTGCAGTCGGTGCCGTCGTCATTGCGCGGTGCTCCTTCCGGCCATTCCGTACGCAGCTGGCATCATCGTATCCCTGTTCTGGCGCCCGGCGCATCCGGGTACGGCCGTTCGCACGTTCATTGCGGCTGCCGGGAAAACCGCTACGTACTTTCCCGTGTGCCGCTCTCAGTTCGGTGGCGGTCCATGCTTTCGCAGTGTATCAAGCGTTAGCGCAAGCATGATTCGCCCAGGTTCGCGGATTTCAGGAACATCGAATGTCCGGCACGTCCTCTCCCGAGATCGCCAATCCGATTCCCGCTCCCGATACGCTCGAACTTGCCGCTCTGCTCTGCTCGAAGGTCTGCCACGACCTGATTAGTCCGGTCGGGGCCATCGTCAATGGGCTCGAGGTGCTCGACGACAATCCGAAGCCGGAGGATCGCGACTTCGCGCTGGAGCTGATCCGCAAGAGCGCCAAGACGGCGTCGGCCCGGCTGCAATTCTGCCGCCTCGCCTTTGGTGCGGCCGGCTCTGCGGGCGCGCAGATCGATCTCGGCGACGCCCAGACCATGGCGCGCGGCCACATCGAGGACGCCAAGACCTCGATCACCTGGAATCTGCCGCGGCTGCTGTTGCCCAAGAACCGGGTCAAGCTGCTGCTCAACATGATGGTGGTGGCGCAGCAGACGATCCCGCGCGGCGGCATGCTGACCGTCGACCCGATCGGCGATGGCGAGACCATGAGCTTCCGCGTCGCCGCCACCGGGCTCAATGCCCGGCTGCCGCAGAACATCGTCAATCTGCTCGGTGGCGACTTGCAATCGACCATCGATGCCCACGCGGTGCAGCCCTACTACACCCGTCTGCTCGCCGATGCCTGCGGCCTCAAGGTGACGCTCACCGCCGACGGCAATGCGATGGTCGTGCAGGCGGCCTGATCGGGCGGACGTCCTGCCGCGTCAGTCCCTGCGGCCTCGTGTCGTGGGACAGACGCAACAATCCCTTCACCATGGTTAATCAAGCCTTGCCGATGTGTCCGAACTTGTCCGGATGCATCTTATCTCTTTGTTGAGTCCGTTCATTTGCGCTTACTCAACTAATATTAAACGCTTTGCACCGAAACTGGCCACGGTTTGAAGGGCGCGTCATGTCGCGTTCCGTTGCGTGCGAAGGCCAGTTTCATGGATGACCTGTTGCGTGAGTTCCTGACGGAGACCAGCGAGAGCCTGGATACCGTCGACAATCAATTGGTGCGGTTCGAGCAGGAGCCGAACAACGCCAAGATCCTCGATAACATCTTCCGGCTGGTGCACACGATCAAGGGGACCTGCGGTTTCCTCGGCCTGCCGCGGCTCGAAGCACTGGCGCACGCCGCCGAAACATTGATGGGCAAGTTCCGCGACGGCATGCCGGTGACCGGCGAGGCCGTGACGCTGATCCTGACCACGATCGACCGCATCAAGGACATCCTGGGACAGCTCGAGGCCAACGAGGCCGAGCCCGAGGGCGAGGACCGCGACCTCATCAGCGAGCTCGAGGCGATGGTCGAGCGCGGCATGGCGGCCATGGCCGCGGGCGAAGCGGCCCCGCCGCTGGTGCCGGCCGCGCCGCCGGCCCCCACGGTGACGCACGGCTCCTTGATCGACCAGACGCTGGAGCGTCCGCTGCGTCCGGGCGAAGTGTCGCTCGACGAACTCGAGCGGGCCTTCCGCGAGACCGCGATCGAGTTGCCGCCCGCGCATGAGAAGGCGCCTGAGCCCAAGGCCGCTGCCCCGGCGCCGGTCGCCAAGGCCGGGCCTGCCAAGGCGGAAGCAGAGGCCAAGGCCGAGCCGAAGAAGGCGGCGCGGCCGAAGGTCAATGCCGACGGCGAGGTGCACGAGAACGACAAGGTCGCCAACCAGTCGATCCGCGTCAACGTCGACACGCTCGAACATCTGATGACGATGGTCTCGGAGCTGGTGCTGACGCGCAACCAGCTCCTGGAGATCGCCCGCCGCAACGAGGACACCGAGTTCAAGGTGCCGCTGCAGCGGCTGTCCAACGTCACCGCCGAGCTGCAGGAGGGCGTCATGAAGACGCGCATGCAGCCGATCGGCAATGCCTGGCAGAAGCTGCCGCGCATCGTCCGCGACCTCGCCACCGAACTCGGCAAGCAGATCGAGCTCGAGATGCACGGCGCCGACACCGAGCTCGACCGCCAGGTGCTCGACCTGATCAAGGACCCGCTCACCCACATGGTGCGCAACTCCGCCGATCACGGCCTGGAGACGATGGCCGAGCGCGCCGCGGCCGGCAAGGCCGAGCAGGGCACCATCCGGCTGTCCGCCTATCACGAAGGCGGCCATATCATCATCTGCATCGCCGACAACGGCCGCGGCCTCAACACCGAGCGCATCAAGGCCAAGGCCTTGGCGAACGGCCTCGTCACCGAGGCCGAGCTCGAGAAGATGACGGAAGCGCAGATCCACAAGTTCATCTTCGAGCCGGGCTTCTCGACCGCGGCCGCCGTCACCTCGGTCTCGGGCCGCGGCGTCGGCATGGACGTGGTGCGCACCAACATCGACCAGATCGGCGGCACCATCGACATCAAGTCGGTGCTCGGCGAGGGCACCTCGGTCACCATCAAGATCCCGCTGACGCTCGCGATCGTCTCGGCGCTGATCGTCGAAGCCGGCGGCGACCGCTTCGCGATCCCGCAATTGTCGGTCGTCGAGCTGGTGCGTGCGCGCGCCAACTCCGAGCACCGCATCGAGCGCATCAAGGACACCGCGGTCTTGCGCTTGCGCAACAAGCTGCTGCCGCTGATGCATCTGAAGAAGCTCCTGAAGATCGACGACGGCTCGTCGACCGATCCGGAGAACGGATTCATCGTGGTGACGCAGGTCGGCAACCAGACCTTCGGCATCGTGGTCGACTGCGTGTTCCACACCGAGGAAATCGTGGTCAAGCCGATGTCGACCAAGCTGCGTCACATCGACATGTTCTCGGGCAACACCATCCTGGGCGACGGCGCCGTGATCATGATCATCGATCCGAACGGCATTGCGAAAGCGCTCGGCGCCGCCGGCTCGGCCTCGCAGGCGGTGTCCGACGAGCACGCCGCGCATCACGCCATCGGCGGCGAGCAGCTCACCTCGCT